>CAWDZD010000011.1:0-18183 GCA_963806465.1 uncultured Alphaproteobacteria bacterium
ATTTCGCGTCATCGGTGCTGATGCCGCGCAGCCGATGTAAGTTAAGGCTTTGGGAGCTTCGTTGCCCCGAGACTGGTCGTCCTGGGCAACGCAGTAACTGCCAGGAGCTTTGGCTCCTGGCTTTTCTATTCGGGGTATTCTCCAAACTTACAACTATAAGAACAGTGCAAGTACCGCTTGGCGCCAATCAAGCGTGGGCGCAGGCTCGGCGCTTCAAAGTTAGTGGCGGGGCGTCATGGTCGCAGACCCGGTGAAAGTGAGCGCTCACTGCGGCTTCCGCAGCAGCTCCGGGAGCTTGGCGATATTGGCGGCGATTCGCGGGCTTCAGCACTAATTCTGCAAAGCAAAGCCAGATCGGACGGCATCGAGGAACTCGGCGCCGACCTCATGGCCGTGCCGCCAGACCACCTTGTATCTGCTTTCCCGCACCACACCATCACAGGACAAAAGCAGCAGAAATTCATTCGGAGCGTCGAAACCGTCGAGGAAGAGCCGCACACCGCCGTCGGAGATATCGATTACGAGGCAGTCGCGCGGTGGAATTCCAGCTCCGATCTTGATCTTCGCTATACGGTAGAGGCGGTGGCGCGGCGACCGGCGTCTCTCCTCATGTGTTCGCGGGTGCAATAGTGGACGGCTCCAAGTTTTGGCCGCCTCAACACCTCTCAGTGAAAATACATAGCCGAACAGTAATTTTTGGTCACCTAAAGAACGCGCGAGAATTTTCCTCGCATTTGCCTGAAATTGGCGACCGCCAGTAACGGTCCCCAACGAGTCTCGCACGACGAAGCGGACGCTGAAATTCTTACCGACTGGCGAATCCGCCAGATGCTCGGGGCGGCGCAAGAGGCGGCAGGATCAGCGCGGCAATCGACTATGCGATAGGGCGGTGCCGATCGACCGTGCGGGCGTGTGGCCGTTTCGTGCAAAAGCTCGAACCTGTGCTGTCGGTCACAATATGGACGCCGAAGCGAGAATAGTGTGCAGGCCTGTCCTCCAGATGGGAGCGAGCCATGAGAACGACGAGCTGGCACGAATTATGCGTTCTTCGGGTAGTGGTAATCGGCGGGGCTACAGCTGCTGTCATGATAGCATTGCTGTTTGCCAAACCGTTTTACTCCGCCACGACTGCAACGGCACTTACCCGTGCTGACGTAAGCCAACCCGTTGCACACCAAGAGCCCGCAACTGAAATGGCATCTATTGTGGCCTCGCCCACCATCGAGGCTAATTCTCAATTCTTCTTCGGCGCCGGTGACGGAAGCAATGGATATTACGCGGAACGACCAGAGCCGACACCGCTGGCCTTAGTGCGCTACGAGCGAATGCCGTAAGCCGCGACTTAAACACAGTCGTGGTTAGTTTGGTGCAGTCTGATGTGGTACGGCTGCGCATTTGAAGCGATCTACATCGTGCTCGGTACTGCGTTGTTCGCAACCGTCCTCGGCATACTGGTCTATCAATGATCTGACGCCAGACGCGCAAGCGGGAGATCGAGCGGCCGAGCGCGATTTTCAGTAGGGGAGAGCGATGCGCCGGGCCTCGTCGCGCGTGAGCAAATTGGCGGCCGTGCGTCGGCCGGCGTCACTCTCGAAATATACGTAGGCGAGCGCCTGGCCGTTGTTGTCCTTGACGATGAAGCAGGAGGCGTTTGCCTCCTCAATGTCCCACGGCGGCGGGAAGCGGCGGGCGCGGGCATCTCAGATCGAACCGCTTATGATAATGGGGCAAGGAGGCGTTAAGCACTCCGATATTCCAGCGAGGTGTCCCCGACTTTCATCGATCCGGTTCACTTTACCGAAAGGCGCGCAAAACACCATCCTCGCGCGGACAACTCTAAAAGGAGCGTTCGATGAGGAAGCTTGTTCTGCGTTTCCTGAAAGATGATAGCGGTGCGACTGCCATCGAATACGGCCTGATCGCAGCCGGCATCTCGGTTGTCATCATCGTCGCGGTCAACACGATCGGCACCAACCTCAACGGCGTGTTCACCAGCGTTTCCAGCCAGCTGAAATAGTCATCGTTCCTGCCTGCGCAATTTGTAAAGCCCACGGTCCGCACCGTGGGCTTTTTTCTTCGACGTCCACGGCGGCGGGAAGCGGCGGTCGGATGGCATGGGGCTAGTCGCTTACGTGCGCAGAGCACCACGCGCGGATATCTACTATATCGACGCGGTCACCATTCGGGCCAGCGACGTGTGAGACGACGTATCCCTCGCGCATCAGGCTACATGCTTTCCGCATTGCATCCTCTCGCGCGCTGATCTCGCTGGAGCGGATGTTACGGTTATTGATCTCATCCCAGTAGTGAACGAACCACGCCATTTTGCTCACGCCGGGCCTTGGCCCGAAGTGGAGACGCAAAATCTCGGCTGCGGTATGGACTGGTCCACCAATCACCTTGATCGTCGCCCGCCCCGTTTGCTCGGGCGGCAGCAGATGCCATGCCATCGCCGCCTCTTGCAAGGTGCGGTAATCGGTTAGCTTGCCAGCGCCATTGTTCAGCGTCGCGGGCTGCTCGGCATCGACGTAGATTTTATCATCGTCGCTCATCGGCGCGCCCAATCTTCTTCCGCTTCTCGCTTCACTGCCGGCGCCGCCGGGTTCTTGACCTTGAGCCAGTGGTCGGTGCGGCTGGCGTGACGCACGAAGCGATGGTCAGCGAAAAGACGGTTAAGACCACGTTTACTGCCGTACTCCAAGATAGCGTCGTCTCGCGAACTGCGCACGGGAGAAAACGATGGGCGTTGCGGATGCAAAGTCGCCAGCCCCCGACACAGCAACGGAAATGCTCGAGGGAGGCATTCGCGCGCTCGTGCGCCGCAACAAGTTGGCAGTCGCGGCGGAGCTTATAGCGGAGCCCACCGAAGACGCCTTGATTGCCGGAGCGACGTCTATCGCGGATATCGGCAAGCTCATGGAGGAGCTGCAGACGGCGCGCGACTATTTGCATTACGAAGGCGAGCGGCTGCGCCAGATGACCGCCCGCTACGCCCATCTCGCGCAGACCGCATCAGCCTCGGTCAAGATCATCGCCGAAAGCTTGGGCAAATGGCGCAAAGCGGAGACGATTAGCCAGGAACATCCACCGATGCCCCGGGCCCATGCACCAAACCTGAGCCCGGTCGACGACGGCGAACCCCTTCACGAATCGAACGATCAGTAGCGCCGGCTTCGCTGGCTCACAATGCCCCGGCGCGAATCCAACCCAGCCGGGGACGCTGTCGGGCCTGCATCTTTTTTGCTGCTGCGCGTTATTTCGATAAATGGATTCCGAAAACGATCTTCGCCGCGCCGAGGAACTCGTCGCCGAAGGGCGGCGCATCGTACAACAACAGAAAGGCCTCATAGTCCGTTTGAGGGCTGCCGGGGTGGATACATGGGAGGCCGAAAGAACACTTCGCCTGTTCGAAGCGAACCTACGGCGCTTTGAGGAACACCGAGACGCTCTCAAAGGTAGAACGTAGCTATTTCCCCCGCACAACGGTTCCGGTCCTTTACGATGAAACCGGCGTCGTTATCCTCGGCGGTCCACGGCGGCGGGAAGCGACGGGTCAATAGACTGGCCCCTCGCGATTGAGGAACCAGCCGGAGCCTTGGCAATGCTGGCATCGAGCATTCCCCGTGTATCCGGATCGCCGCAGTAAGAGCAGGTTACCCAATCAGACGGCTTTATCGTGCTGCCCACATACGTGCCGTCGCACCGCCGTCCGTCAAATGTCCGCCCGCAACGGGCATGGATCAGGTCAGCTTGGCTGATTGGCAGCGGAGCGCGGCATTTCGAGCAAATCCTGATTGGTGGATGGTCCCAAGCCATTTGCAGGATGTCTTTGGCGGAGCGGTTTAATCGGGCCTCGTCTCTTTTCTACCCGGCCCTTGGCAAGCGAAATGTCATTATATACACGTTCACACGCGTCCAAGCCGATGTATTGGACATGAGTTGGACATGACCGCGGGGGCCTGAGCTAGCGCACTGAAACATCGATGTAAATTTCGCGGATCGAAGGGTGCATTGTCGTTCATCGATGTTTGACATCCCCCAATAACGCCTGGAAATGTGTGCATATCTATATTTTCTTGTTTACCGCCGTGCACGCCCGTATATTGGACATGAGTTGGACACGGGTTCTCAAAGTGCATGTCCAATGCACGTCCAACGGAGGGGGCGATGGCTCGATCGGTCCGCGACGCGAAGCTCGACAAACCGGCCGCGCGGGAGCGGTTGGAAGCCCGCGGCAAGCCGCACTTCCGGCTGCTCGATCCGGGGCTGCACCTTGGCTACCGGAGGCTGAAGGGGGCACCCGGCCGATGGGTCGTCCGCTATTACGTCGGCGAGCAGTCCTACGCGGTGGAGACCATCGCCACCGCTGACGACTTCTCCCAAGCAAACGGTTTGGACGTCCTCAGTTTCCGGGAGGCTCAAGCGGAGGCGCGCAAGCGGCGAGATGCCCGGGTGCGCTCCGTTGCTGGCAAGGGCCCGTTCACCGTCGCCGACGCGATCCGACAGTACATCGAGGGACTCGAGCACAAGGGCCGGAAGATCGTCGACACGCAGTATCGCGCGAACGCGATGATCCTGCCGAGCCTCGGCGGAATCGTGGTCGACGAGCTCACGACTGAAACCATCCGCTCCTGGGTCAGGAAGCTCGTCAGCGCGCCGCCACGGGCACGCACCGGGAAGGGGAAAGCGCAACGCTTCCGCCCGCACGTGCCGGACGATCGTGAAGCCATACGGCGGCGGCGCTCCACCGCGAATAGAATCCTTGCGATCCTGCGGGCCGCGTTGACGCACGCTTGGCGCGAAGGAAAGGTTTCGTCCGATCAAGCGTGGCGCCGCGTGAAGCTGTTCGAGAACGTTTCGGCCGCGCGTATCCGCTACCTCACCCTCGCGGAATGCAAGAGGCTCATAAACGCCTGCGAAGCCGACTTCCGCGACCTTGTGCGGGCTGCGCTGGAGACCGGCTGCCGCTACGGCGAGCTCGGCCGTCTCAAGGTGCACGACTTCAACCCCGAGAGCGGCACAGTGGCGATCCTCGAATCGAAGACCGGCAAGTCGCGCCATGTGGTGCTGACGGATCAAGGCGTCAGCTTCTTCTCCGAACTATGCGCGGGACGTTCTGGCTCGGAGCAGCTGCTACGCCGGCCGAACGGCGAAACGTGGGGGCCGTCAAATCAGACGGTTCCCATGAACGAGGCCTGCCGCCGCGCGGGGATCGCGCCGCCGGTTAACTTCCACGCCCTGAGGCACAGCTTCGCGTCGCTGGCCGTTATGAACGGCGCACCGCTTCACGTCGTCGGCAAGAACTTGGGCCACGCCGACACGCGCATGGTCGAGAAGCATTACGGACATCTCGCGCCTTCGTACGTCGCCGACCAAATCCGCCGGCACGCGCCAAAGTTCGGCTTCGCTCGAAGCAACGTCAGGCAGATCGGAACGCCGACGTGACCGAGCGCCCGGCCGTTCAACCCTTTCGGTATTTCCGGGGCTTTCTAAGTCTAAGTCCTCCGGGTCGCGGGCTAACAATAAGAGCAAAGCCTTCGGGCCCGGCTTTGGACGCCAACATGCGCGAAGGCGCGATCGACGTCGTCGATCTGGCGAACAAGCTGCCGATCTTGCTCACCGAAGACGACCTCAGCGAACTGCGGTTCGCCGTGAACTTGATGAGGATTACGGTTCCTGCCGCGCGCGCCTTCCTTCCACTTTACCTACCTCGAAGGAGCTTCGAAGCGCGTCGAGAAAAGCCTCGACACCCTGAGGGAGGACTTGCCGAAGCTGATCAAGCATCATCGCGAGTTCGACGGCGATAGGGCCGCGGAATCGGCGGAAGTCTTTGCGCGAATTCTTGCGGCGGCCGACGAATACTTCAACGAGCGATGGGTCGCGTGGGGAGGCAAAGCGCCATCGCGCCGACATAAGTGGTGGCACGATGACGCGTTTTATTTGCATTGGATCTTGGACAGCGCGGCGGTTCAGGCAAGAAGTCCCCTGAGCTTCACGCACGTCACAGCGCCCGCCGTCGTGTTCATCGATGAAGCCTTAAGCCGGGCGAAGGTGGAGCACGAGGGACCCGACGCCATCGCACAATGCTTGGCGCGATACCGAGCTAAGACGGAGCGGCAGCTAAAATCGATGCTGGAAAAACGCTCCGCAATTTCAGCGACCTAAGCGACCTGACAGAAAAAGAGTCAGTTGTCAGTTACCGGCCCGGGGTGAGGTCGGTAGGTGTCTCTGCATGTTCGCCGATTGGCGGCGATGAATGCGGAGACGTCGTTATGAACCGATTAAGAGAATCGCAGTGAACGCGGTTCTGCTGCTCATGGTAATTGGCCTTCTGGCGATCGCGCCGTCCTTAGCTACGATCGAGCCATCCGTCTCGTGGCCTCATCACATAGACGCGATGACGGGGATGGCCTTGGCCACGAGCATCACCGGCCAAAGTGCTTTCACGATCGCCAAGTTTTGCAAGCGAAATTCCATCTCGCGCGGCATGTTCTACAAGCTGCTCGCCGCCGGGCAGGGTCCGCGCCTGATGCAAGTTGGGACCCATAAACGTATCAGTGCCGAGGCCGAGGCCGACTGGAAACGCGCGTGCGAGACCGACGCCGGCGAGAAGGCCGCATGAATGCGCGCCTCAAACGGTATGGGCCCCGCTCAGCGCGCTGACGCTGGCGAGGCCCGAAGGTTCGATCATGCTGAGCAAGCCGATCAACTTCCGAATAAAGCCTCACTACCCAGAATTCAAGAGCTCGAGCACCCGCCGGGCACAGGCTCCGATACCAGGCTGCGCGGCCTGCAGGTCATCCTGCCGGAGACGTGCCGGAAGTGCCGACATAGTCTAGCCGTTGTCCGCGACGATCGACTTCACTGCAGCCGTTGTTGCACCGATCGCGGCCGCCTTCCCGACGAAGCCCGCAAGTTCATCAACAAGATCATCGCCACGTTCGGTGAGCCTACCTCACCGATCGTCCTTCGCACCAATCCGTCGCCCCGTCTTCAGCGCCAGACAGGACGGCGGCCATCATTCGGCGCTAACGGAAAACGAAAATGAGCACTCAGCTAGCGAAGATCGAAAAAAACGAAGTAGCGAAGGCAGAACCAACGCCCGCCAACGACGCAGACGCCTTTGAATATTACGCCGACACGGTGGCGCCTCGGTTCATCGTCGGCGAGCTAGTACGATTTCCAAAGGCGATTGGCTCGTCGGCGAAGAGGAGATCATCCCAGTCGACACCGTCGTCGTGCCGATCCTCGACGGCCTGCTGGCCGGACACGTTCACTGGTCCGGCGGAAAACCGACCGAGCAAGTTAGGGCGCGTCGGCTCCGGCCAGAAGCTGCCGAAGCGCGCCGAGCTGGGCGCCAACGACGAGGACTTCTGGGAGGTCGATGCTAACGGCGAGAAGCGCGATCCGTGGCAATTCACGAATTATCTGCCGCTGATCGTGCTCGACGGCGCACGCTTGTTGACGTTCACGACCAGCTCGTCGGGCGGCAAGACCGCGGTCGCCCAGCTGTCGAGGCGCCACGCCAATCACCTCCGAGCGCAACCCAGCGAGCGCCCCCTGATCAAGCTTGGCGTCGACAGCTACCTACACCCCAATCGCTCGTACGGTCGGATCAAAGTTCCGGATTTTGCCCCGGCCGGCTACATCAAGAAGGCACAATACGATGCGCTGCTCGTGGAGGTCGGGCTCATCGAGGCGTCGGAGCAAACGACGACACAAACTAAACTTCCCGCGAACGAGTTCGGCGCGGAGGTCGAAGATCCGGCTGCCGACATGAGTGACGTGCTCGACGACGAAATTCCGTTTTGAGCAAAGAAATAAAGAGGGCCGCGATGGCGGCCCTTTTTCTTTCAGGGATCGTGAAATGCCAAGCCCTCTCGCCCATGCACTGCGCCTCGCCGCCCACGGCCTGGGCGTTTTCCCGTGCACGCGCAAAAAGACCGTGCTGCCCTGGCGGCTTCAAGAGCGCGAGCAGCGACCACGAGGAAGTACGCCGCCTGTGGCGATCCTATCCCGGCCCGCAAATTGGCGTGGCGTGCGACGACAAATTTTGCGTCCTCGATCTCGATCTGCAGCACGACGAAGCGCGGCAATGGCATGAGCAACACCGTGACCGGCTGCCGCCGACGCGAACGCATCAAACACCGTCCGGCGGAAAGCATTTGCTTTTCAAAGCTCATGCGGATGTCCGGTGCACCGCCGGCCGGATCGCACCGCATATCGATACTCGCGGCGCTGGCGGATATCTGATCTGGTGGCCGGCCGGCGGCTTCAACGTGATGCACGGCAACGCACTCGCCGACATCCCTGATTTCATCCTGCAAGCCCTCAAGCCAAAGCCCGAGCCGACAGTCCTCCCGCCATTGAAGCGGGAGGCGCGTCGTGAAGCACGCCGCCACGCACCGGCGAAGCTCACCGGCATCATCGCCAAGATCCTCGGCACTCAAGAAGGCAATCGCAACGCGATCTTGTTCTGGGCGGCAACGCGCGTTCGCGAGATGCGGCTGCACGGGGAGCTAGGCCACCTCGATCAAGGCGAAGCCGTCGCCGCGCTGGTCCGCGCCCGAATGGAGATCGGACTGCCGCTGCGCGAGGTCGAGCAAACAATCAGATCGGGGATCAAGCCGTGAACAGGCGCGAAGACCCAAAAGCCGCGACGCACCGCATTTTGAAAGAGGTGAAGTTATCGCGCCGCTTAGCTCCTTGGAAATACCACACCAGAGAGCCTGCGCCCCCGCCGCGCTGGCTGATCAAGAACATTCTGCCAGAGACCGGCGCGGCACTGATCGCCGGGCAATGGGGGACGTTCAAGACGACGACGGCTGGATTTGTGCATGTCGGTCATGGCCGGCTTGCCGTTCGCCGGCCGCTATCGCGTCAAGCGGCGCGGGGCAGTGCTCTACATCGCGCTGGAGGGCGGGGCGCGATATCGAGCGCGTCTGGAAGCCATCGCGGCACATCATCGACATAACCGGACCGCTGCCGTTCGCGTGGCGCGACGATTGCCCGCCGCTCACGGACAACGACGCCGTCGAGGCGCTGTGCGCGCTAGCCGATCAGGCCAAGGTGCATTTCGACAGCGAGTTCGAATTGCCCATCGTCACGATCATGATCGACACCGTAGTGGTTACCGCCGCGCAGCACAAGGAAGGCGGCGACAACGACGCGAGCGCATCGCAGAAGGTCATGAAGACGATGGTCGATCTGTCGAAGCACACCAACACGCTGGTCGTCGGCATCGATCACTTCGGCAAGGTCATCGAGACCGGCACGCGAGGTTCCTCGGTCAAGGAAGGCTCCGCCGACGCAATTCTCGCCCTGCTGGCGATCGCGAACTCAGCGGCAGCGTCAAAAACACCCGGCTGGCCATGCGCAAGCAGCGCGACGGCATCTCGGGCTTCGAAATGCCATTCACCGTCCAAGAAGGAGACTCGAACCGACGAAGACGGCGACGCGATCACCGCCCAGATCATCGATTGGCAGGCGACGCAGCAACGCTGGAAGAAGCGACGTCGCGGTGGACCAAGGGGATGCAAATCCTGCGCCGTGTGCTGATGACCACGCTCGCCGACCACGGACGAAACGGCGCCGTTCCTGGACGGCCCGCCGTGCGCGCCTGCGACATGGAGCTGGTGCGCGACGAGTTCTACCGTCAGCACCTCGCCGAAGGCACCGACGAGCAGAAACAACCAGCGCGCCAGAAAGCTTTCAACCGCTCCGTCAACGATTCCATGGCCCGCGGCATGACCGCCACCCGCGAGGTCGAAGGCGTCCAATTCGTCTGGCTCACCAAGCTGGAGACCTAAACCATGTCCGACACGACGAAGAGCATCACCAAGCGCGAGGAGCTGAACGCCATCGCCTTTGCCAGCCGCGGCAGCAGCGACGAACACGATGATGTCGACGCGCGCTGGAACGAAATCGGCCAAACAGCCAGCAAAATCGGATGTGTCCCGATGGAGCAAGCGGGACAAAGGACACAGCGGGACAAAACGCAAATTGTCCCGCATTGTCACGTTTAGGGCAGAGCAGAGCGGGACAGGACGGGACAAAAGCCTATAAAGGCTTTGTCCCTGTCCCGCCTCTGCGGGTGTGTCCTGTCCCGCCGAGCTGCCCCCCGCCGCGCCTCAGCTCTCCCACCTGAAAAATATGGCGGCCACGCTGTTTGCCAATTCGCGCGGGGGCGTTCGGCGGCGACCTACCGCATGAGCAACGCCATAAACACCCGTCGGTGAACCTGCATAAACACCCGTGTTCATTGGCTGAGTTGCCTGTCGCGTGCTATCGTGTCCAACGCATGTGCAATATGCGGTGTTGAAAGCCGTGGAAACATCAGAGCTGGTAACAGCGGCCGAACAAAAGACGCCGAAGCCGCGCCATCGTTTCGCGAAAGGCACGAGCGGAAATCCGGGCGGTCGTCCGAACATCGGCGCCCGTGCCGCTGAATTATTCGACGCGCTGTCGGGTGACTTCGGCGAGTTGAGCGCGACCGACACGATACTGCTCAAACAGGCCGCCCTTTTGCTCGCGCGCTCCGAGCGCGTTTCAAGCATCAAGCAGGGCGACGTCGGTCTCCGCATGTCCGGTGAAGCGCGCCGGCTTCTCATGTCACTGCGCCGGACCACGCGGGCGAAGGACGTCGGCTACATCCCGTTGCGCGATCGCCTTGCCGCCGAGTTTGCTGACGAGAACGCGACCAGCGATGAAGCGGAAGCCGTTTCTGCGCCCGCTGATGCGGCCGATGACGCGCGGGCTAACACCCCAGCCACCAACGACGAAGAGCGCACCGGCGGGGCTGAGACGCCGCCTGAGGGGGAGGCGGCATGAAGCGCAAGTTCGCATCGGGTCTGCCGACGTCTTTGCAGTTCTTTTCCAAGCTGAGATGGCTCGACGGTCGTCCGCTGCTCGACACGATCGAGCCGTATCGGCGCCGGCTGTTTGCGGCTGCCCTCGACACGTACGGCAAGGACGGCGCGCCGGTCTACAATCTGGTGCTGGCCGGCCGCGGCAAAAAGAACTTCAAATCTTGCGACCTTGTGCTGGCGGCGATCTATTGCGTCGTGGTCCGGCGCTCGATTCAGGGCAATGACGCGCTAATCCTGGCGTCTGATGAAGGGCAGGCCGGCGACGACCTCTCGCTTGCTCGCAAGCTGGTCGAGTGCAATCCCGAACTGAGCGCCGAGTTCGAGGTGCTGGCGAAGGAGCTGAGGCTCAAAGACGGCACCGGCTCGATCAAGATACTGCCGGCGCGGGATGCAAGCGGGTTACACGGCAAGCAATATAGTTTTTGCGGGTTCGACGAGATCCACACGCATGATGATTGGTCGGTGCCCGAAGCGTTGCAGCCGGACCCGACCCGGCGCGATGCTTTGACCTGGATCACCTCCTACAACTCGATCAGCGACGAGAAGGGCACACCGCTCCACGACCTTAAGCAGATCGGCTTCGCCGGCAGCGATCCAAGAATGCTGTTTAGCTGGTATTCTGCCGATCGTTGCACCGACCCAGACTTCGCCGACCTCGACGATCCGGAGGCACGTGCCAACCCCAGCATGGGCTCGTGGCCGGAGGGCCGTGCGTACCTCGATCAACAGCGGCGCAGGCTGCCGGCCAACATCTTCCGCCGCTTGCACCTCAACCTGCCTGGCACCGAGAGCTCGTTCATCGATCTGGCGGCGTGGGACGCGTGCGTCGATCCGGCGCGCAGCCGCGTTGTCAGCGACCGTGCGCTGCCGATCTATGCGGCAGTCGACGCATCGGTAAAGCATGACTCGACGGCCATCGTCGCCTGTGCGTGGGACCGGATGACGCAGAAGGTCGTTTTGGTTTGGCACCGCGTGTTCCAGCCATCGCCGGCCGACCCGCTCGACTTCGAAGCGTCGATCGAGGCGTCGCTGTTTGAGCTGCACCGGAATTTCCGCGTGCAGACGGTTTGGTTCGACCCCTATCAGATGCAATCCAGTGCGCAGCGGTTGACACGCGCCGGCGTGCCGATGCTCGAGTATCCGCAGACCGTGCCGAACTTGACGGCGGCGTCGCAAGGCTTGTTCGAGCTGATAACCGGCAGGAATTTCGTGGCGTACGCCGATGCGCCGATGCGGCTCGCTGTGTCGCGTGCGGTCGCTTTGGAGACGGCGCGCGGCTGGCGGATCGCGAAGGAAAAGCAGAGCCACAAGATCGACGTGGTCGTTGCGTTGGCGATGGCCGCGCATGCTTGCGTGCAAGGCCAAGCGACCGCGCCGGTAGTTATCAGCCAAGAATTGCTTGGCCGCATCATGCAGATGCCGCGCCGGCGTGAGATGGGATCTGCGAGGACGCCGCAGACACTGTTCGCGTTTGGCAATGCGCCGCCGGTCGAGCAGCAAGGTTATGGCACGCATCACCTTCGGCATCTGAAAGTCTAACGGAAAGGAAATCACCATGAGCAATGTCACGATCGAACCGGCGCCGTAGCCGAGCGGCGGCAATCGCGAGAATTTATTTCTGGTCCGCGTGCCGACGCGCGGCATGGCGCAGGATGGCAAGCTCGGCGATGCGCTTCGGAAGAAATACCGTACACCGAAGGACGCACTCAAAGCGTTGGGTCTCGACCCATCGCTGCTCGATGCCTCGCGTTTGGCTTTCGACGGAAAACGCAAGGCGCGCGATTCCGTCTTATCGCCGGACAGCGACGGCGCCAGCCTTGCCGCCTTGGAAAAACTGCTGGCCGAACATCTCGACGGCGAAGTCTTTCAGCGCGCGCAGCGGATGATCGAAGCGGCCATGCACGAAGCCGGTGTTGAGCATGATGGCGAAGTGGTTGACGAAGAGCCTGCCGACGACCGCGAAGAGATGCCTGACGAGGAGAAGCGCCTATTTCGCCGCTGGCAAATGAAGGGGCTCGCCGACCATTGCATTGGCGAGAAAGGATGGTCGGTAAACGATGTCAGAACGATGTTTGAACATCCGGACTTCCTTCCAAAGAGCGGGATCGAGACCGGCGGTGCTGGCGGCGGCGCGCTCGCCGAGGACATCGACTGGACGATGGAACAGCTTGAGGGCGTTGGCACCGGCGGGACCAACATTTATCGCGAGATGCCGCAGTCGAAAGATCGTAAGCGGCGGATGGCCAAGGATCGCCAGCGCAAGCTCGCGCTCGACCGCGACTTCAACGAGCGATTCCCGGGCTTGAGCTCGCCCCGCGACATGAGCCACCGCTATGGCGACCGTGAGCCGGAGCCACCGCTGGCGCTGGACGAACAACAAAACGCCGAGGATTACGACCGGGCGAACGCCTGGTTCGGCCTTGACCGCATCAAATTGGCCTAGGGGGCTCACATGACCGCCACTGCCCGCAAACTGCCTGCAGCGGATGATCCGCGCACCGAGCTCGCCGCGGCGATCGCGGACTTGGCTGCGGCCAAGAAGGCGGTTGCGAACAACGAAGCGGCGGTGCGCAAGTGCTGGGCCGCGATGCACGAGGCCGAGGCCGCGATGGCCAAGGCGGAGAAAGGCGTTACCACGGCGCGCGTCGACGCGGCGGCTGTTGTCGCCGCCATCGCCGTGGCGGATGCCGACGATGTGTTGCCGCCGCCGAACACCGTGTCCTTGGCGCGCGCCGCCCACACCGACGCGGTCGACACGGTCGAGA
The DNA here is from genome assembly GCA_963806465.1 of uncultured Alphaproteobacteria bacterium. Taxonomy (GTDB): domain Bacteria; phylum Pseudomonadota; class Alphaproteobacteria; order Rhizobiales; family Xanthobacteraceae; genus BOG-931. The sequence goes on from CAWDZD010000011.1 coordinate 13,634, forward strand.
ACCTGAAAGCGGCTCGGGATCAGCTCCGGCGAACGCTTCCTGTCCTTCAGCAGGACGTGCGCGACTGCGAAGGTCGCATCGAAGCCGCGATCTCGACGATCGAGGCGCCGGCGATGGCGCAGGTGAACGCTCGTCTGGAGGAGCTGATCGGCTCAACCGATCGGTGGCGCCGGTTGGCGGTTGATCTGGGCGAGGCTTATTGCCAACGGACTATTGGTTGGGCGGGCTGCGATCCGGTCAAAGCCGAGGTTGAGCTCGCCGGCCAGCTCGCGTTTCGCCACTCCAATTACGCCGGCGCCGACCCGTTAAAAGGCACATGGGCCGCGCGGCGCAAAGCGTTGCGGGATGATCCGCATGTGGTGCTGCCCGACCTGCTCGCGTCGCCAGCGAGCGCACCGCCGCCGCCATCAGCGGCGTGAACGGCAGATGCAACGCGGTCGACTGGGAAATCCTTACAAGACCGCGCTGGCGGCATTGAAGGCCGACGTGGCGGGCTGGCAGCGCCAGATAGCGGCGACCGAGGTCTTGATCGCTGATCTCACCGTTCGCGCTGGGGGCGGTACAAGCGGTAATGCGGGCGGTAATGCCGCGGTAGTGCCGCCCAAGAAATGCCGACGCCGCAGGCACAAGTCGCGCCCCGCCATCGTCCGCAAGGCCAAGCGCGGCATTGCCGCCAAGCGTGTCGCGATCCCCGTCGCCGCGCCGGAGCCTGTCGCCGCCAAGGCGAAGGCCGTTCGTGGCGCGGTGCAGTTCGCTGATCAGCTTGAGGAGCTTAAAAAGCTCTTTGTCACGATTGACACCGACGATGCGGACGCCACCCGCGCTTACAAGATCATAGTCGAGCTTAAGGGCCGGGCGCGCCTGCCGGAAGAGTACACGAAGGCCGTCAGGATGAGACTGAAGCGCCGCGCTGCGGCTGCAACGAAGCCCGGGAAGCGCGCCGCTGTGTCAGCGCCGAAGAAGAAGAAGGCGCCAAGAAAGCCGGCGGTCCCGATCCCGGCCCCTATCGTTCGGCGGACGGACTGGCACCCGGACCCAGATGGGAGCGGGAACTTGGTTCGTGAAATCATCACCAGCTAGCAGATCATTTATCATCGCCGTGCCTGTCTTCGTGATTGCGGCCGCAGCATGCCTCATGCTCTGTGTGCTCGTTGATGTGCTGTTCTACCGATGATTCGGTTCGGCAAGGGAGCCTTGCGAGCGGCTCTCCTGCGGCGCGAGTCCATTCGGTCGCGTTGCAGTCTGTTATCGAACCTCGTGCAGCACTCCCTTCGAATAAACCCCAAGTCTTTGGTTCGTCTGATCAGACACGAACTCGACCGTCGTAGTAGAGAACTTTTCGACGAGGCCGCAAATGATATTGAACCCGACGGCTTGTTTTCCCGTGAATGAAGCGCCACGCCACACATCATCGCGGATGATGACGCGCACGGTGTTTTTCGTCGACGCATTCGTGTCGAACTTGAATCCGCCCATCCCCATGATTTTTGCAGTGTTGGCCAGCGCGGTCGCGGCGGTCATAGAATTGCACGCTTCGGTCGCCGCCGCCGCCGTATCGACCGCGCGGTCGTTTTTTGCGTTTGCGCCTGCGGCGATACGCGATCGGGCGACTTGAAAACGATGGAGGCGAGGACCGCACCAGCAAGCAGCGCGCCGACCGTGAGTGCGATAAACTTGCCGTTGGTCATTTCTGCGCGAGATCGACGCGGTTGGGAGCGCTCCTCATAGACCGGGGGCGGTTTACCGTGCTCCTCATAAACTGGGGCCCGTTTGCCGAAGGTTGGCGGTTGCATGGCAGACTCCCGTTTGTTTGATAACCCCATCTTCGGCCTCTCAGCCCCAACCCTATCGCGAAGTCGGTAAACCAGTTCTTGCTGGCCAGCGACGGAAAATCGGACGCTCACCGCCCTTTGCCCGAGGGGAAATCAGAATCAGGGACGCTCATGTCGCCGCTCGGCCTGACGCAGCCGTTGCCGTTCTCGCGCCGCGGTGAGTTCATCCGCGAGCTGATGGCCGAGATTGTCGCCGCCGGCGTGCGCAGCCCCGCCACGGTGCAAGCGATCGGCCAGCGGCTGCAAGTCAGATTTTTGGGGCTGACGGTTGTCGGTCCCGACGATCACGATTGAGCTGCACGGGCCTGCTCCAACCCCAAAAGGGCGATCCCGTGATAACCGCTTTCCTGAGCCTCACTTGGCGTACTTGGGGGCAGCGAGCAAGTAGAAAGCTTTCATCGGTAAGTCCAAATCTAAAAGTTTTTAGATTTGCCGGCCATGTGGTGCACGCGAATAAAATTAAGAGCGCTCTTCTCAGCCGTCAGAGGGCATCTCTCAATTCGACGTCGGCCGGATCCCATTGGTCGACCGCGATAGCCGTACATTCCGCAATGAGCACGTCGAGAACAGCCTCGATCTTGCGAACGTCATATGAACCATTGGCCAACGTCTCAGACGTCTGCTTCAAAAACTCCTTGATATAGGACTCCTTATATTCCAGCGCTCCCTGATAGACGCCGAGGCCCTTCTTATAGCTAGTCCAGAGCACCTTCGCTGGCGGATGACCGCCGACCTCGAGATCGAGATAGCACTCGATCGCCGCTGCGCGCCTGTTGATGTCCGAGTTGCGCAGACCCTCGGGACCTTGCGCTGGAAACGCGCGGAAGGCCTCGAGCTCGGGCAGCATGATCCTGCGCATGTTGGCAGACAGGGTAAGCATGGAAAGACGCTGATAAGCGTCGAGCCCCTCGGCGTCATTGTCAAACATGAAGACGACCTGGTTCTGGACATCGATCTTCGCGAGCCCTTCCGCGAACTTCACCAGGTTGCCCGTGCCCGAGAATGGATGGCTCTCGCTCACGTCGATGAAGCGGAAGAAGTCCGCGATCCCTGGCCGCAACAGCGCGAGCGCGTGCTTTACGATATGGATGTCCGAGGTGCCCTCGGTCGCGATCAGGAACGTCTCGGTTCGCCGGGCGCAAGGCACGAACTCCCGCTCCATTGCCCAACCGTTCTGCACCAACGGTCCATATTGCCAGACGACGGGAGCGTCCTCGTTCCCCTTCGCCTCTGCCAGGAGCCGCAAGACCGAATAGGGATGGAGGATATTCACCAAATTGCCGAAGAAGCTCCGCTCCGAGTAGGCTGGGAGATCATCGTATTGGCAGTTGGGGATCCGGTTGAACTGCAGCCCCGCGAAGCGACCTTGAATCTTCTCCTCTCTTGCTTCATCCGAGCGCGAGACAAAGGTGTCGTCAAGACTGTCGAGCGGGTACACAATGGCAAATGCTGCGAACTCCGCAAAGCTCATCAAGTCAGGAATGGGGTCGTCACCGTCATCCTGAAGAGAACGGCTTTCCTCCAGCCAGCTTTGCGCGACGGCGTCATATTCACGTCGGACACGCTCGAGATTAAAGCCTAGGAGTTCGAGGCGCGGAACGACGTGCTTGAGCGGTCGCGTGAACGCCATCTCGGATGGTGTGGGGTCCTCGCCCTTTTTCGCGTACCAATCGTAGTCGAGCTGTTCGCTCTTGATCGCCTTTCGATCTTGTTCCTGAAAAATCGATCCGTGATCAATTCCGCGGTGGTTCTTGCTGTACGTGACCGACATGCCGGCCACATCGAGCGTAATTTCAACCCAAGCCGCCGACCCCTGAAAGCTTGCTAAAATGTTGGATGGGCCAGTACGTCACTTTCTAACCTCGCGCGCAACTGGCTTTGTACTGGCACCATCCAAGCGAACTCGGGTTCTCGCGCGCTGGTGCGGGGCGCCGTTGTTCGCTCCCATTGCGTCGGTTCGTGGGGGGGCCGGAGTTGGATGAGGAGCGGAAGTGCTCAAAGAGGCGGTGGCTGCCGCACCAACTCCGGCAGCTTGGCGATGTTGGCGGCGATGGCCGAACTAAGAGACTGAGCGGCCGTTTGGTTATATCCCTGTTACAGCCGCACTAATGGCCATGTGGTACGCGGCTCGCGGTCACCCTGCCGGGCGACCGTGAAGGCTCACCGCACGAACGGATCAGCGTGAGCTATTTTGCTCAGACTTCGCACTGATAACGGCAAAACTTACCAGAAATGCCGCCGGCATTTTGCACGTGCGCGATCGTTGGCTGCACTTCACATTTCGTACCGGGCGGCGCGCGCCCCGGGGCGCTTCGCGCGCGCACACTGTGGGAGGAAATGGAAATGGAAACAAACATCAAAATCGCAGCGGCCGCGATCGGCGGTCTGGTGCTCGGCGCTGGCTTGTCGGGACTTGGTATCGGTCCCGGCGTACTGCACGCGCAAAGCAATGCGCCATACTACGAAGTCGCAGAAATCCAAGTCACCGATCAACCCGCCTACGAAGCCAGCGGCGTAAACGAAATCCGCGACATGCTCAAGAAGAATGGCGTTAAGGTGATCGCCGGCGGCTACAACAAAACGCAATCCTACGCCGGTATGCCGATCGCCAACCGCTATCTGATCTTCCAATTCCCCGACAAGGCGACCCACGACAAGATGTGGATTGACACCAAGGCGTGGGCACAGAAAGCGTTGAACGCCGGATACATGAGCGAA
>CAWDZD010000012.1:0-66572 GCA_963806465.1 uncultured Alphaproteobacteria bacterium
AAGCGCTCCGGAATCTCCTCGACGACAACGAAGCCCTGAACCATGGCTCCCGTGTTCGGACAGCGGTACATGAAGGATGTCATTGGCTTTGTGAGCTCATGCCAAACCGGCAGATTTGGAATCTGCGGCGGACGATGGCTCCGCGCGGCCTTGTCGCAGCAGACATCACCACTCGGACCGAGCTTCCCCTTCTCAAGCAGCGGACGACTCAGCTGCGATCTCTCGAGCCACTTCGGACCAACGAAAGCCTTCCAAATCAGGCGCCGGATGGGTCGATCCGCAGTGGCGGCATTTCCGCTGCGATGCGTCGGCGGCAAAATGGGAGGAAACCTCCCGGTATTTCGCCTGCGACAATGTCGCGGCGGTATCCCACACCTTTCGATAGATCTCGGCATCGCAACTGTCGCAATACCACGCTACGCCCTCGAGCCCGGCCCGCATCTGCTTGTAGCGCATCATGATGCTGATCTGCGCCGGAACGATGCGGTGCGGACAACCAGCGGGCACGTAGACGAAGCTTCCGGGCTTGAGCGCAAAGTGATCAATTCCCGTGCCCTTGAACTCGACCTTCGCCGCGCCGGAGATCAGCGCAAGCAATGTATCCTTGCCACAGATGAGGTGGAACGGCTGCGGCCGATCATTCTTGCTCAGATGCACCTGCACCTGCTTGTCGTCCGGCAACATCGGCATCTCGGCGTAGGCACCGAGCTTTGCCGCCTCGCGCCACAGTTGGAAGGTTTTTTTTCGCATTGGTCGCGCCTGCTTTTATGCCGCCGCGCTCGCTGCATCCGTGAGAGTCCGCCGGGCGGCGATCGCCGCCGCGCTCTGATCCGCGTATTTGTCCCAGCCCCATGCGGCTACCGGAAATTCACGGTTTACGTGGCCGCATTTGGAGCAGACGTGACAGGCCTTGTCGTTGTTATATTCGGCGAACAGCGCCGGTAACGCCGCGACCGACGGCAAGGGATGATCGGCCTCGGTGGCATCGGGCTGCGGAGTAGCATCAAATTCCTTGAAGAAGATTTGTTCGTGGCACTTGGCGCAACGCAAGCTGCAGCCTTCCGTCTGCACGCCGGATTCGGCCTGCATTTGTGTAATCACAAATGCGCAGAATGAGCTGGGATCTTTCTCTTTCTTCAAAAACGAATTGACGCCGTGTATCACCGCCCCAATGAAGACCTGACCAGTTGGCAGCATCGCGCCGTTGCAGGCTAATGCTAGTGCGATCTCGTGCTGGGTATTGTGGTGGAAGAAGTGTCCGTAATCGGCGTCCGGACCGCCAATCAGCAGGGCGGAACACGGCACCATCGCGCCCGGGTGTAAATATGGGAATAGCGGCTTCAGCTGAGTGTTACTGCCTTGCATGACATCGAACGCATTGCTGTGCATCGGCGGCCGGTCGCCGCGCGGCGGCGGGATAACGAGTTTGTCATCGGACATGGCAGCGCCTCCCTGGGTCATTTGCTGTGTTGTTTGAGCATCTGCTCCAACTCGCCGCGCGATGCCGCAAAATGCACTTCATGCGTTTCGTCGATTGGGAAGCCGAGCACTTCCATCTGTTCCTCGAGCTTTTCCTTGGAGTCGGCCTCGAACACCGAAACGATAAGTCCCGAGGCAATGTTTGCATAGATTTGCTTGAACACCGCGATCTTGGCCCCGAGCACATGAGGCGCGTTTTGCGTGAGTTCGTCGCCCTTTAGACCCGGCGCGCGGTGAATGGTGATGAATTGCGGCATGCTGCTTCCACCCTTTGTTCTGCTGGATTTTTTAAAGACCTACTTCTTTGGCCAATTGCCGCGTGCGTCGCTCCGACCACTCGTTGCGGTTTCGACATTCCAGATCGAGCGTTCGCTGGATTCGCACGATCAGACGCTTGAACGTGCGAATTTCCGCGTCGGACAGATCGGCCATCGCCCGGTCATTTACATCCGTGATGAGGGGCGACATCGTCTCTGCCAGCCTTTTGCCGCGAGGCGTCAAGCAGACCAAGCTCCTGCGCCGGTCTTCGGCCGACTTTGCCACCGTCACCAATCCGGCTTTTTCCAACAGCTGAACCGCCACAACCGTCGTTGGCCCCTGACGACCGACCCGGCGCGTGAGGTCGCCCACGGTGAGTGCGTCTTCTTCCCAAAGTTCGCGCAGGTAGCGCCACTGGCTCACAGTCACCCCGTGCGCTTCGGCGCTCTGATCCATCACGTCTTCCCAACTCTCGGCCAATTGCCGGACGTGATAGCCGACGCTGCGTTCCAGCGGTACGAGCTCGCTGTCAGCAACAGCGGCGGCAGGGAGAGGCAAGGCTCGCAGTTTGCTCATGTGCTTTTTCGGTAGATCTGCTTTTTTGGTAGATATCTACCTATTATTGAAATATACCCGGCGGCGAGGGATTGTCAAAGGATCAGTTATGGAAGCTCGGCTGGATCGCCCCATTACACTGCACATGATGGGGGACTGGGGGATCGCCAACCTGCATCGCATTTGCGGATGGATCAGCGCCGAGCTGTGGCGGCGTTCTCCCCCAGGCTCCAAGTTTGCCACCTGGGCCGGCCGGGGCGGAACTGATGCTATAGACGCAGTCCTCGACGGCGACGTTCAAATCGCGCTGTTCGTCCCTGCCGGTTTTGGCCACACAATTTTTGAGGGTCGCGGAATCAACGGGCGGGCGGATGTCGGCCGACTCCGTGCGCTGGGCACGCTGCCGCAGGATGACGCGCTCGTGTTCGCGATCGACGCGCGCTTCGGCGTTGAGACCTTTGCCGATCTGCGCGCGAAGCGCCCGGCATTCACCCTCTCCACGGCGTGGGATGATGGCGTCAACATGACGGGATTTGCAGCGCATCGCATGCTCGAGGCCTCCGGGGTTTCAGCACCGACAATCGAGTCTCTGGGGCGGCAAGCTGTTATTAGGCGAAGCGCCTTGGGATACGATTCCGCTGGCGACTAAGGGAAAAGCCGACGCGGTTCTGTTTGAAGCAATAATGACGCCGTACTGGCGGGACTTGTGCGCCGCGAAGCAGATGAATTTCCTGCCCTTCGAAGATTCAGCTCTCTCGCTGGTCGAAGATCGGTTCAAGTGGAAACGCGTCAACATCTCCGCCGACCGGTTCCCAAGACTGCCCGGGCCGCTGCAGGCGCTTGATTTCTCGGATTTTCTGCTTTTTTGCCGCGACGATCTTCCAGACGACCTTGGGTACGTTGTCGCGTCGGTGCTGTGCGAAACAGCCGACATCCTGGAAAGTCAGTATCGCCACATTCCGCCGGCGGACAGTCCGGTCACCTACCCGTTGCAACCGCACAAGATCGCGGCGACGTCGATCCCGTTGGCGGCCGGAGCCGAGCGCTATTATCGGGAGAACGGCTTCTTGAAGGAATCCTCTCGCCTTCAAATCCAGCAAAACAACTGAGCTCTGGGATTGGCGAGAGGCGAAGGATGAGTTCTTACCGACCAACCAATTGTATTGCTTGTGGCAAGCATGAGCGGCACGGCCGAAATGGTCGCTGATGAAATGGCGCAGGAAATTAAAGGCCGTGGCTTGGCCGCGCGCGTGATCAACATGGAAAACGCGCAGATCTCGCTTTTTGAACAATATCGAACGTTTATTGTGTGTTCATCGACTTATGGAACCGGGGACATACCTGACAACGGACAAGCATTCTTCGCCGAGCTCACTGAACAGCGTCCGGATCTTTCGCACATCCGCTACGGGGTGGTGGGCTTGGGCGATATGACCTACTTCACCACCTTCTGCGGCGGCCCGCGCAAGTTTGACGAAATATTCTCTTCGCTCGGTGCCAAGCGGATCGGAGATTGTCTGTTTCACGACGCCAAGTCGGACCTGTTCGCGGATCAAGCAGCGCTGCAATGGTTCGAAAGCTGGCTGCCCCAGTTACTGCAAGTTGAACCGTCTTAACGCGTCTGCAAGCTGTGACCGGGCGGCTTGCTTTCTCCCCCTCCCCGGCCGATATAGGGGCCGGGAGGTTGGCGGTGGACGAGCCACTCGCCAACCGGGTCAGGTCCGGAAGGAAGCAGCCCTAACGAGCGCGGTTCGGGTCGCTCGTCAGCCTCCCACCCTTACACATCGAGGTTTTTAACCCGGATTGAGCGATGCGAATTCCGGGAACATCGGCAGTTTGAACGTAGTTCCCGGGTTTCGCTTCGCTCAACCCAGGCTACATTCTTCCCATGGACGACGCCACGACCCCGAACGCTGCCGGCTCCTATCGCGTGCTCGCGCGCAAATACCGGCCGTCGACCTTTGCCGACCTGATCGGCCAGGACGTCATGGTGCGCACCGTCTCGAACGCGTTCGAGACCGGCCGCATCCCGCAGGCCTGGGTGCTGACCGGCGTGCGCGGCGTCGGCAAGACCACGACGGCGCGCATCCTGGCGCGCGCGCTCAATTACGAATTGCCGGACGGCTCGATCAGCGGGCCGACCATCGCCATGCCGACGCTCGGCGTGCATTGCCAGGCGATCATGGAGAGCCGCCATCTCGACGTCATCGAGATGGACGCCGCTTCGCACAACGGCGTCGAGGACGTACGCGCCATCAACGAGGCGATCCGCTACGCGCCGGTGTCGGCGCGCTACAAGGTTTATATCCTCGACGAAGTGCACATGCTGTCGGGCGCCGCGTTCAATGCGCTGCTCAAGACGCTGGAAGAGCCGCCGGCGCACGCCAAGTTCGTGTTCGCCACCACCGAAATCCGCAAAGTGCCGATCACGGTGCTGTCGCGCTGCCAGCGCTTCGATCTGCGCCGGGTCGATGCCGCGCTGCTGGTCAAGCATCTGCAAGGCATCGCCGAGAAGGAAACGATCACGGCGGAGCCGGAAGCTTTGGGCCTGATCGCGCGCGCCGCCGAAGGCTCGGTGCGCGACGCGCTGTCGCTGCTCGACCAGGCGATCGCCCACGCCGCCGGGCCGGTGCGGGCCGAGGACGTGCGCGGAATGCTTGGGCTCGCCGACCGTACCAAGATCATCGATCTATTCGAAGCGCTGATGCGGGCCGATCTGGCGCGCGCCCTGGCGGAACTGCGCGAGCAATATGATGCCGGCGCCGATCCGGCGATGGTGCTCGGCGACCTCGCGGAATTCACCCACTTCGTCACCCGCGTGAAAATCGTGCCGGCACTGGCGGACGACGTGTCGTTGACGGGAGCGGAGCGCACACGCGGGCGGGTGTTTGCCGCGAAACTCTCGATGCGCGTGCTCGCCCGCACCTGGCAGATGCTGCTCAAGGGCATCGAGGAGGTTGCCGCCGCCGGACGGCCGCTCGCCGCAGCCGAAATGGTGCTGGTGCGCATCGCCTACGCCGCCGACCTGCCGACGCCCGACGAGGTGATCCGCTCGCTCGGCGATGGCGCCCGCGGCAACGGCGCCTCCGCGGCGGCGCCGGGCGCGCAGGCGTCGCCACGGACTGAGATGTCGACGCGTGCCGAAGCGCCGTTGCCGCGCGCAGACATACCGCGTGGATCGACGCGCGCGGCGCTCGCCACCGCGCCTGCCGATTTGCCGGCGACCGAGCCGGTGGCGCGTGGCGACGAGGCGAATGTCACGGCGCTGGCGCTGCAAAGCTTTGAGGAGCTGGTCGCGCTCGCCGCCGAAAAGCGCGACCTCGGGCTGAAGAGCGCGCTCGAGCGCGACGTGCGCCTGGTGCGGTTCGAGGACGGCCGGCTCGAATTCAGTCTCGAACCGAGCGCGCAGAAGTCGCTCACCGGCGAGCTGTCGAAAAAACTTGCCGACTGGACCGGGCGGCGCTGGATGGTGATCGTGTCCGCCGAGCAAGGCCAGCCGAGCCTTTATACGCAAGCGCAGCTGCGCAAAGCCGAGCTGAAAGACGGCGTGCGCGGCGACCCGTTAGTGCAGGCGGTGCTGACCCGCTTTCCCGGCGCCGAGATCGTCGATGTGCGAACGCCGGGCGGCACGGGCGCGGCCGAGGAGTTGCCGTTTGCCGAGGGCGGCGGCGATCCGGCGGATGAGGAGCGATGAGTACAAACAGCAAGCGTTTCCCGGGCGCGGTGCAGCACGCAGTGATGCACCGCTGATCCGGGATCGTAACAGGCTCCGAGTTTGTAACGATCCCGGTTCTGCAGCGCACCGCTTCGCGCTGCGCTGCGCCCGGGAAAAGTCACTGACGGATAGGTAACGCGATGGCTGATTTTCTTGGCCTGATGAAACAGGCCGCCGAATTCAAATCGAAGATGGAAGCGATGCAGGCCGAGCTCGACCGCATCGAGGTCGAAGGCACCGCCGGCGGTGGGCTTGTGACGCTGAAAATGTCCGGCAAGGGCGAAGTGCGCGCCGCGAATGTCGACGAGTTGCTGCTGCGGCCCGATCAGAAAGACATTCTTCAGGACCTCATCGTCGCCGCGGCCGCCGACGGCCAGCGCAAGCTGCAGACCATGTTGCAGGACCGCATGCAGGCGCTCACCGGCGGCCTGCCGCTGCCGCCGGGGCTGAAGCTGTTTTGACGGCGATGCAAAGCCGCGCGTTCGGCGTCATGCCCGGGCTTGGCCCGGGCATCCCGATTCACGTGGCAGGGCCTGAGCACAAATATCGGGATTGCCGGGACAAGCCCGGCAATGACGACTAAAGAAACACCATGCCTGCGATCGCCGCCGGTCCCGAAATCGAACGCCTGATCCAGCTGCTTGCTCGCCTGCCCGGGCTTGGGCCGCGCTCGGCGCGGCGCGCGGCATTATTCCTGATCAAGAAGCGTGAACTCCTGATGGCGCCGCTCGCCGCCGCCCTGCAGACCGCGATCGAGAAGATCGAGGTGTGCAAAATCTGCGGCAATATCGACACGCAGAATCCGTGCACGGTCTGCACCGACGCACGGCGCGACGCTTCCGTCATCGTCGTCGTCGCCGACGTCGCCGATCTGTGGGCGCTGGAGCGGGCGCACGCCATCAACGCGCGCTACCACGTGCTCGGCGGCACGCTCTCCCCGCTCGACGGCGTCGGCCCGGACGACCTGACCATCGACGCGTTGGTCAAGCGCGCCCACGAGCCGTCCGTGCAGGAGGTGATCCTGGCGCTCAACGCCACCGTCGACGGCCAAAGCACCGCGCACTACATCACCGACCTGCTGCACGGCGCCAATGTCAAAGTAACCCGGCTCGCGCATGGCGTGCCGGTCGGCGGCGAGCTCGACTATCTCGATGAGGGAACGCTGGCGGCGGCAATGCGCAGCCGGACGCCGTTTTGAGGGCGCGCTTGTGGGGGTTGTGCCCCTGTCTGCCTGCAAATTAGCCACCGGTCGCCCGCCGCGCAGACATTAACCACGGATCAGGCAAGCCGAAGTCCACTCCCCCGCCCGATTTCGCGCGAAATCGGGATTTTGGCTCCCCGATCCACGCCGGAACCGAGTTGGCCCGCCGCTTGCATTACCGTATCTGCGATCTCGATCTCACAACTCGTGTTGAATGAGATTGCTTGGAGCCCCGGCGATCCCGGCACCGGGGCTCCATCCTTTTTGGGGTCGGCGCCGCCGCATTTGCCGGCGGCGCCGATTTCCCGCGCATGGCTCGCCCACTTGCGCTTTGCCCTCATCCTTTGCACATGGAAGCGCCGCTCGCGGCGGACTGCACGCGTGCAAGGACCAGGGCATGAGCGACGACATCCATTACAATAAGGAGTTCGATCTCGTGCCCGGCCAGCCCGCAGAGGTGGCGCCGGGCGTGCGCGCCGTGGTCGCCAACAATCCGAGCCCGTTCACCTTCAAGGGCACGGTCAGCTACATCATTGGCCGCGGCAAGGTCGCGATCGTCGATCCCGGCCCCGATGACGATACCCATATCGCCGCGCTCCTCGACGCCATGCGCGGCGAGACTGTCACCGACATTTTCGTCACCCATACCCATCGCGATCATTCGCCGGCGGTGCCCAAGATCAAGGCCAAGACCGGCGCCACGGTTTACGCCGAAGGTCCGCATCGTCCGTCGCGGCCGCTGCATATCGGCGAAGGCTCGAGGCTCGATGCTTCCGCCGACCTTGATTTTGTTCCGGATGTCGCGCTGGCCGATGGCGCGGTCGTTGACGGCAGCGGCTGGACCATCGAAGCGGTGACCACGCCCGGGCACACCGCCAACCACATGGCCTTTGCGCTGAAGGAAGCCGACCTGATCTTTTCCGGCGATCACGTGATGGCGTGGTCGACTTCGATCGTGGCGCCGCCGGATGGCGCCATGAGCGACTATATGGCCTCGCTGGAAAAGCTGGCGCGGCGGCGTGAGCCGATCTACCTGCCCGGCCATGGCGGGCCGGTGCGCGACGCGCCGCGTTTCGTGCAGAGCTATATCCGTCACCGGCAGGGGCGCGAGGGGTCGATCCTACGGCGCCTCGGCAAGGGCCACGCCGACATCCCAACGCTGGTGCGGGCGATCTATATCGGCATCGATCCGCGCCTGATCGGCGCGGCCGGTTTGTCGGTCCTGGCGCATCTGGAAGATCTGGTCGCCCGCGGCGTCGTCCACACCGACGGCGTGCCGTCGGTCGACGGCACTTACCGCTTGACCGAATTGCCCTTGCCCGCCGCCTGACTGGGCTTCGGTGCCGACTGCTGCGGTTGCTTATCCGGTTTCTCGGGCTTTGCCGGCGTCGTGAGCACTTCATCGACCTCATCGATCAGCGAACGCACCCGCGCGGCGTTGGTGCCGAGATCGTGCCGGCCATAACGTGACGCCGAGCGAACGTCGATGCGCGAGCCTTCCTGGGTGGCGCGCACCCGCACCGCGACGTCGTCGCGGAAACCGAGGATCGGCGTGCGCGCGATCGCCTCGATCAGACCGTCGCGCGGCGCGGTCCCTTGCGGCGGCCGCGCATCGACCACGTGCCACTTGCGCTTGGCGATAACCTTGAGCACCGCGTTATAAGCCTCTTGCGGCGACGCGGTGGTGAGATCGGGCTCGATGTCGGAATAGGCGACGCGCTGCTGCTCGGCGGTATAGAGGCCGGCATAGGCCACCGGGTTGGCGTCGCGCGGCCGCAACCGCGCGATCGCCTCGAACTTCGGCGGATCGATCGGATCGGTGGTGATGTCGTAGATCGCCGGCAGCCGGTAGGCTTTGACGCCGAGATAGGCCGGATAGGCAATCAGCGCGAGCCCGATCAGAAGCCCGGTGACCGCCTCGCCAACGCCGCCGACGCCGTCCTTCCAGATCGACGCCGCCGCGCCGAAGGCCAACAGGATCGCGAGGATGGCAAGCACCAGCGCACCGGCCAGCGTCGACAGCGCCGGCACGATTTCGAGCGCGCCCGAGCGCACCACGATGACGGCGATCAGCGTCGCGGCAAGCGAAAACAGCGCCACCCGCCGCGACCAGATGGCAAGCCGCGACGTCGGCTGTTCAGAAATGCGGCGGCGCGCCATTATTGATTGCTTTCGCTCCGCTCAAGCGGGCCCGAGGCATAGTAGCTGTTGCGGCTACAGGCAATACTGGACAGATGTAAGGCGATACCTTACATTCTTGCAGTGATCCGGTCGTTCCGAAGCAAGGGTTTACAACGCTTCGCCGAGCGGGGCGATCCTTCAAAACTAAGCGTTCGAAATCCCGATCGCATTCGGCGCATCTTGCTCGCGCTGGATGCCGCCACGTCACCGGAGGCAATGAATATTCCGGGTTTTCGCTTTCACCCATTGAAGGGCCGGGATCGCGGACGGCATGCCGTCGATGCAAGCGGCAACTGGCGCGTAACATTTGGGTGGGACGGCGAGGATGCCGTTGAGGTGGACCTGGAGGATTATCATTGATGGTCAAGAATCGTCTGCTCCGCGGTTTGAAGCCGATGCATCCAGGCGAGATGTTGCGCCAAGACGTTCTGCCGGCTCTTGGCAGGTCAAAGTCCGAGATCGCACGGTTGCTCGGGATTTCGCGACAAACCCTCTACGACATTCTCGATGAGAAGCAACCGGTAAGCCCGGCAATGGCGCTGCGTATCGGCAAGCTGCTCGGCAACGGCCCGGAGCTATGGATCAATCTGCAGCGCGCTTACGACCTTGCGATCGCCGAACGCGAGCTTGCGGGCGAGATCAAGAAGATTCCAACGCTGCCGGCGGCTTAGCGAGCGTAGCCCGTAGGATGGGTTGAGCGAAACGAAACCCATCACGCAGCCTGGCGGGAGAATGATGGGTTTCGCTGACGCTCAACCCATCCTACGGTCTCCCCTGCTACGGCTTTTTGCGCCGCCGCGCCTTACGCTTGAGGCCCGCCATGGCCTCAAGCACCGCGCAGGTGGCGGCGGTGTCCTGTTCGCCGTAGCCGCCCGACAAGGCGGCGGCATAGATCGGCAGCGTTGCGGAGAACAACGGCGTCGGCGCGCCGAGCGCCTGCGCAAAGCCGCCGATCACGTCCATATCCTTCTGCCAGATCGACACTTTCATGGTCGGCTGGTCGTAGCGGCCTTTGACCATCATCGGCGCGCGCAATTCGAACACCCGCGAATTGCCGGCGCCGATCCTGATCTGATCATAGATCAGCTGCGGCGGCAGACCGGCCTTCATGCCCAGCACCAAGGCTTCGGCGCTGGCGACATTGTAAATCGCGACCAGAAGATTGGCGACATATTTCATGCGGCTGCCGTTGCCGAATTCGCCGAGGTCGTGCACCGCGCGGGTGAAGTCGGCGAATAGCGGGCGGAGCTTCCTGATCTCGGCGGCGCCGCCCGAGGCGTAGATCACCAGATCTTTCGTCTTGGCCTGAATGCCGGTGCCGCTTACCGGGCAGTCGAGCAAAACGTGCCCGGCCCTACGCAGCGCCATCTCGGCCGCCTCCTTGTCTTCGAGCTTGAAGGTCGAAGCCTCTATCACGATCCGGCGCGGCACGCCGGCCTTGACGATGGCATCGACGGTCGACGCCAGCGCCGAGGCCTTCGGCAGGCTTGTGATGATGACCGGCGCCCTGGCGGCAAGATCGCCGGCATCGGGCGCGATGGCGATGCCGGCGCGGGCCAGCGTACGCCGCCGCGCGGCCACGACGTCATAGCCGATCACCTGCCAGCCGGCGGCATTCAGATTTTGCGCAAACGCGCCGCCCATGATGCCGAGACCGACGATCCCGACAACGCCCTTTTTCTTCGCTGCCATGATTTGCTTTGCGGGCCGTGCGCCGATCACTTGCCCTTCATATTCATCGCCACTGACGAAAACGGTCGCACGTCGCGCTTGACGAACATATCTTTGATCGTCGCGGCATATTTCTTGAAGTGATCGGTTTCGCGGTGCGCCTGCGCCGCTGCGGCGTCGTCATAGACCTCGAAAATCAGCACGTGGTTCGGGTCCTTTTGCGAGACCAGAATGTTGAACTCGCGGCAGCCCGGCTCCTTCACCGTGGCCGCGCCATTCTCCTTGAGCGCTGCCAAATAAGCGTCGACCTGGCCGGGCTGGATATCGTATTCCACCACATTGACCAGAAGCGGCCCGGATTGCGCCGCCGCTTGGCGGCCTGGCGTCGGCATGAGGACCAACGCCGCAACAAAAAGCGCCGTCGCAGCGGCGATCGGGATCGACCTCGACATGAACCTTTCCTCCCTGTGATGAGGCGGCGCTTCGACGGGGGCAAACCCGCTGCGCCGCCTGCTTGCAAAACTCAGCAAGTGTAGCCCGGCTTGAGCAAAGCGAAAGCCGGGGAATAGCTTGAAGCTCAGCCCTCGGATTTCACTTTGCTCAATCCGGGCTACGTTTACTCAGAGCGAAGTTTCGAGAAACCGCATCAGCCGTGGAATTGACTGCGCGGCGTAGCTGTGTGGCTCGCTCTCGAACGGATCGGACGACCAGAAATGCCCGGCGCCAGGGATGATGATACGGCGCACGAAATACCCGGATTGGGTCAACGCAGTGAGGAACGCGCCGGACTGGGTCGGCGAGTCGACGATGTCGTCTTCGGTGCCGTGGATCAGGAGAAAGCGCAGCTGATTGTGGTCGGCCGTGGCGTAGCTGATCGGCGAGGCGTCGAAATAGACGCGGCGGTTCTGCATCGGCGAGGTGCCGAGGAATTTCTCGACGATCTTGTCATTCGGACGGGAGGTCAGATCATGCGTCCATTGCGCGTGCATGTCATAGACGCCGTAGAAGCCGATCACGCATTTGACATTGGCGGCAACGGAGGCGGCGGCGTCGTCGCGATAGGCGGAATTGAATTGATCGCCGGCCAGTGCCACCAGCGAAGCGAGATGGGCGCCGGCGGAATCGCCGACGAGCCCGATGCGATCCGGATCGAGATCGAATTCGCCGGCTTTGGCGCGGATGAACTGGACAGCGGCTTTGACGTCGTAGACCGCGGCCGGATAGACGCCGGGTTTGCCGAGCCGATAATCGACCGCGAACACCGCGTAACCGGCGCGGGCGAGGAACAGGCCCCAATAGCGGTAGAATTGTTTGCTGCCGACTTGCCAGCCGCCGCCATGCACGGCGACCAGGACCGGCACTTTGCTGCGGCCTTTGGGCAAATAAAGGTCGCCGACGAGCTTGGTCCCGTCGTGCTCGGCAAAAACCAGGTCGGCATGATTCACGATTTCATACTCCGCTGCGCAAGCGTGTCCGACGGCGAGCAGCAGCGCCAGCGCGGTCACGAAGGTGAGCTTGGAGAGCATGGTTTGGTCTCCGCCGTTCAGCCTTGGGAATTTAAAGCGGTAGCAATTTTCGGCGTGTCTCGGAAGCCTACCATCGGGCATGAAAATGATGCAGGGGCCCGGGGCCTGAACCGACGCCGAGCCGGTCCGCGGCGGCGATGGCGGCGCTGACATAAGTTTTGGCTTCCCTCGCTGCCGCCTGCAGCGGCAGCCCCTTGGCCAGCCCGGCGGCGATCGCCGAGGACAGCGTGCAGCCGGAGCCATGGGTGTTCTTGGTGGCAATACGCGGCGCGGCGAGGCGCAACATTTCGCCGGCATCGAGGAGAAAATCGACACTTTCCGGGCCGCTGCCATGGCCGCCTTTGATGAACACCGCACCGGCCCCCAAGGCGAGCAACTGCTGCGCCTGTGCGCGCATTTCGTCCTCGTCGCGGGCCGGCGAGGTATCGAGAAGCACCGCGGCTTCCGGCAGATTGGGCGTCACCACGCGCGCGCGTGCGATCAGTTCGCGCAGCCGGCCGAGCGCATCGCCGCGCAGCAGTTTTTTGCCGGAGGTGGCGATGATGACGGGATCGAGCACGACATTGCGCGGCTGGTAGCGGTCGAGCGCGGCGATAACGACGTCGATGGTCGCGGTATTGGCGAGCATGCCGATCTTGACCGCGCCTGGATCGAGGTCGGTGAACACGGCATTGAGCTCGGCCTCGACGAAATCCGCCGGCACGTCGTGAATGCCGAACACGCCTTTGGTGTTCTGCGCGGTGAGCGCGGTGATGGCGGTCGCGCCATAGACGCCGAGCGCGGAAAAGGTCTTCAGGTCGGCCTCGATACCGGCGCCGCCGCTCGGATCCGAACCGGCAATGGTGACGGCAACCGCGGTCATCAGGTGCCTCGCTTCGCCAGCATACCGTCGACGATGTCGCGGAGTGCACGCGCGGCGGCGGTGGGATCGCTCGCGAGCGACAAAGCCGAGATGACGGCGACCCCGTCGGCGCCGGCGGCGATCACGGCGCCGGCATTGCCGGCGTCGATGCCGGCGATGCCGACAATCGGCAAGTCGGGCGCGCGGCGGCGCAGCGCCTCCACAATCCGCGAAAATCCTTCCGGGCCGATTGGCGGATTTTTCTGCTCCTTCGACAGCGTCGCATAGACGCCGCCGACGCCGGCATAGTTGACGATGCCGACCGGCGCCGCCTCAGCCGTCTCGATGCTCTTGATCGACACGCCAATGATGGCGTCCGGTCCGAGCAACGCGCGCGCATCCTCGGGCGCCATATCTTCCGGCCCGATATGAACGCCATCGGCCTGCGCGGCAAGCGCCACGTCAACTCGGTCATTGACAACAAACGGGATCGCCAACGGCGCGAGCGCGGCCTTGATTGCTCGCGCCATCTCGACCATGCGCCGTGTATCGCTGTTTTTGTCACGGAGCTGGACCAGCGTCGCTCCGCCCGTAGCCACGCGGCGCGCCAGATCGACAAGGTCGCGCCCGCCGGCGCGCTCCGGATCGACGATGGCGTTCAAACGCAAATCGAGCGGCTTCGCCATGGTTTCGTGCCCGGCCTTTATGCTAGGGCGTGCCCTCATAAGAGCGAGACCCGATGTCCGGTTTTTTGGGTATAGCGCACATCGCCGTGACGAGGCGCAACTTCCGTCTTCGACCCGACTCGGACATCCGGCATGTCCGCGTTTGCACTGCTACCAAGGGCTAAGCGGCCGTCGCCCCGAGAGTTGCGCCGTTCCGATTTATGAGCGCACGGCCCAGCTCAATTCCGCTTTCCGCAGCGCCCCGGGAACCGGAATGACGCGCCGCTTGACATGCTATAAATAAGGTCCCGCGGCGGAGGTGCGCATGGTCCCTTTCTTCGTGCAAATTAAATGTCAGCTCGGCAAGTCCTACGAGGTCGCCAACCGGCTGGCCGACGCCGAGATCGCCTCGGAAATCTATTCGACCGCCGGCGATTTCGATCTGCTGGTGAAATTCTATGTCGAGCAGTCGACCGACATCGGCCATTTCATCGCCCAGAAGGTGCAGACCATCGCCGGCGTGCAGGACACCCGCACCATCATCACCTTCAAGGCGTTCGGCGGCTCGTAGTGGCGGCTGATCGGTACGATCAAGCAAATCATGATCCCTGCCGATTGGCTCGTCGAGAAGGTCACTGTATCGGACGCCGAAGCTGCGCATCCCGGAATAAGCGATGAGCGCGTACGGCGTTTCCCAAGCGCCGCCAAACCTTTCGGTTTTCTCAGTGCTGAGCGGGAATCGTTGAAGGCGGCGACGCAACCGGGAGACGAACTCCGGACATTCTGCAGTCCGGCTGCGTCCTGCGAAAACCACGCCGGCCGCAGCGGTAACGGGGTGAAGCAAATATCGCGAACTGACCCGCTTCATGTCTGCTTATTTGCACAGCCACACCCACAACGGACGTACGAACCGGGCGCCCGAGGCTAATCGCCCAAATATGACGAATAGTTTCCGATGAAAATAACCGACGCTGTGGCCAGCACAAAAACCGTAGCGACGGCGAGCGGACCCGGGCCTGGATTAAACATTGATCCAAGGGTGTTCAGCCCAAGAGCGACGACGACCGCAACTCCCAAGCCATACATAATATAAAATCGAAGGGGCAATCTATCCTTAGGGGCAGCGACTTTTCGACGAATTGGAAAGAAAAATAACCAAAGCACCAAAGCGGCGATCATGATTGCGCTAGATATCTGCCATATCAAAATTTCGCGTATCCCGAAGAGCGCCAGTACGGGAGCCAACATGGCAAATGCCGACGCCATCAATCCCAATTCGATATAGACGCTGGTGAACATGACATGAAGTGGCGACAGCGGCTTGCCTGTGCCTTGGCGAAGAACGACGACTATTGAGGTAAAGCCGGCAAATGCCATCGCCAACGCTGCTAACGCATAGAGGCAACCCGCTCCTGGCAGTTCCATGATTTAGCCCCGGCGTGGGTCAAAGGCACTCTTCGACCTCAGATAATATTGCGGCATGGTAGCGTGATCGCGCGCGCAATATCTACGGATATGATTTTCGGAATTGGCCAAGCTGCGACATGACTTGCGTACCTGACCGCCACCATTCATGCTCGTCCAATCCTCACAGGGGCAGAAAGCATGACCGCTTGACCGGCTTTTATTTTTGGGCCGGCCGCATACGTGATGTCGGATTACAGCCCTAAGCGGACTTGCAGACCCGCGGCGCAAAATGTCCGCTTTTGAAAGAGCGGACGCAGTCCTTTATGAGGACGCGCCTGTCGCTGGTCAAATTCACGCGCTTCCGTCCAAAGCCTACCAGCGGTGCGAAAGCCCGCGCTTCACGCATATGTCACACACCCGACAAGCCGAAGAATGCGTATAATTTTCCGTTAATGTCGCTTCGGTCGTCACGCTTCACGGCGATGAGCGGAAATTATAGACTGCAGCCGACGCCATTTCGGCGCCGAGAATGGTGAGAGGCATGATGCTGTCACGTCGCACGCTTCTCTTTTCCGCCGTTGCGAGCTCTGCCGCAACCACATTCGCCGGCCTGCAAGTGGTGCCGCGCGCGCACGCAGAATCAAACAGCGCGCCGCAAACGGTGCTGCGGCTCGAGCGCCGCACCATCGACGTCAATGGCAAGCCCGCTTCGGTGTACAGGATCTCGCAGCCCAACGGCAGTTGGGGCCTGACAACGCAGAAAGGCGCGCAATTTCGTGTCCGCGTCGAAAACAAAATCAACGAGCCGAGCCTGATCCATTGGCACGGTCTGACACCGCCGTGGCAGCAGGACGGCGTGCCCGGGATTTCCGGACCGCCGATCGCGGCAGGCGGCAGCGCCGATTACGACTTTCCGCTGCGCTTCGGCGGCACGTTCTGGATGCACTCGCATCAGGGATTGCAGGAACAGCTTTTGATGGCGGCCCCGCTGATCATCAAGGATCAGCGCGGCCGGCCCGACCAGCAGGACGTCGTGGTGATGCTGGCCGACTTCAGCTTTACGCCGCCGGACGAAATCTTCGCTGCTCTCAAGAAGGGCGGCAGCATGCCGGCCATGGCCAGCGCCAAATCCGGCGGTGCGACCGGCATGGACGGGTCGAAGGGCACGGGCATGACAATGGCCGCCGGCAAGCCCGACTTGAACGACGTCAAATACGACGCCTTCCTTGCCAACGATCGCACGCTCGGCGATCCCAAGGTGGTCAATGTCGAGGCCGGCGGGCGCGTGCTGCTGCGCGTGATCAACAGCTCGTCGATGAGCAACTTTCACGTCGATCTCGGCGAGCTCGACGGCGAATTGATCGCCGTCGATGGCTTCGAGGTCGCGCCGGTGACCGGCAAGCGCTTCCCGATTGCGGTGGCGCAACGGCTCGATATCCGTCTCACGATGCCTCGCGAAGCCGCCGCCCATCCGATCCTGGCGGTGCTCGAAGGCGACAACAAACAGACCGGCATTGTGCTTCGTGCCGGCAACGCACCGATCGCGCGCATCCCCAGCACCGCCGGCATGGCTTCGCCCGCGCTTACCCTCGATCTCGAGCGCCGCCTGCAAGCCGCTGCTCCACTCGAGGCGCGCAAGGCCGATCGCCGGCACATCGTCAACCTCACCGGCAACATGGCGAGCTACGTCTGGTCACTCAATAACGTCGCCTGGACCAAGGAAACGCCGCCACTGCCGATTGCGAAAGGCGAGCGCGTCGAGCTGATATTCGTCAATCAGACGCCGATGCCGCATCCGATGCATCTGCACGGCCATGAATTCCAGGTTGTGGAGATCAACGATCAGCGATTTTCCGGTGCGGTGCGCGACACCGTGCTGGTGCCGCCGGGGGACCGGGTGGTGGTGGCGTTCGACGCCAACAACCCGGGGCTCTGGGCGCTGCATTGCCATTTGCTGTATCATCTCGATGCCGGGATGTTCACGACCTTGCGCTACGTCTGACGCAAGAAGTTGACGTTGCGGGTCGAACCCGGAAGTCGCGTGTTTTCATCGGAACGTCGGTTTTATCTGGATGTGTCATGCGCCCGCGGCGATCTCCGCGATCAGCATCTCAAGCGGCGTTGCGGCGCGGCCGGCGACGGCGTTGGCGATCAGCCCTCGGCGCGCTCGCTTTTGCCGGCGCGTGCAACGGCCTTGCGACGGAGGCCTTCGGTCAGGCGCAACGGTCGGATAATCCCGCCCCGGGTGGTCAGCAGTATCTGACCGGGGATTGGGATGGGCTGCGGTCCACGCTTGAGCGCCAGGGCGTCGTCTTTACGCTGAACGACACCACCGATTTTTTGGCCAATGTCAGCGGCGGCATCAAGTCCGGCGCGGCCGGGCTCGGCGCCTTCCAGCCGCAGGTCGACCTCGATTTGCAAAAGCTTGCCGGCTGGGACGGCGACCGCATCCATGTCCACGGACTCATCACCTATGGGCCGCCGTTCAGCGCGTATTATCTCGGCAACATCCTGGCGGTGTCGAATCTCGAGGCCGGGCCGATGGCGCGGCTCTACGCGCTCTGGTACGAGCACAACGCGCCGAACGATCTGTGGTCGGTCCGCGTCGGCCTGTTGTTGGCGGACAGCCAGTTCCTGCAAAGCAAGACGGCGTCGAACTTCATCAACAACGGCATCAGCTGGCCGACTTTTCTCGCCGCCAACCTGCCGGCGTCGGGACCGGCGTTTCCGCTGCCCGCCCCCGGCATTCGCGTGCGCGTGCAGCCGCGCGAGGATTGGCAGTTTCAAGCCGCGGTGTTCAGCGGCGATCCGAGCGGCGCCGACGGCTCCAATCAGCCGGCGCCGCTGCCGACCGGTACGGTCTTCAGCTTCAGCGGCGGCGTCTTTCTGATCGGCGAGGCGAGCTATTTGCTCAACGCGGGCAAGAACGCCAGCGGGCTTCCCGGCGCCTACCGTGTCGGCGCGTGGTACCACACCAGCGCCCGGTTCGCCGATCAGCGCTTCGACAATGAAGGCATCTCGCTCGCCAGCCCGCAATCCACCGGCATCCCGCTGGAGCATGCCGGCGACGGCGGCCTCTACGGCGTGATCGATCAGATGCTGTATCGCGTGCCCGGCACCGAAGACCAAGGCCTCTCCGGATTCGTCCGCGCCGGTGGCGTGCCGAACGACCGCGACCTGATCAACTTCTATGCCGACGGCGGCCTCGTTTACAAAGGCCTGGTGCCGCGCCGCCCCGACGACAAGATCGGCATCGCCGCGATGTTCGCGCGCATCGGCAACAATGCGCGCGGGCTCGATGCCGATACCGCGTTTTTTTCCGGGAATCCCTCGTTTCCGGAGCGCAGCAGCGAGACGGTGATCGAGATGATGTATCAGGCGCAGCTCACGCCATGGTGGATGCTGCAGCCGGACCTGCAATACATCTTCAATCCCGGCGGCGGCGTCCTCAACCCCGACGGCAGCCTGCGCCGCAACGCTTTGGTGATCGGGGTTCGCTCGTCGCTGAATTTCTGATGCGGCCCCGCTCCTGGATTTTGTGAGAAGGTCGCGATAGCGTGGCGCTATGACAATCAGAGCAGACATCGAGGTCGATGCCGGCGCGAAGACCTTCGGGTCCGGCCTGCTTGTCGAGCTCATTGCCGCGCTGCGCCGTACCCGCCCGGGCGATCTGGTGGCCGTGGTCGGCTCCGAGCGCGGCATCGGTCCCGAGCTCGAAGCCTGGTGTCGTTTCACCCGCAACAGCTTGGTCGACACCAGTCTCGAGGACGGGCGCCACCGCTGGGTGATCCGATGCGGCGAAGCTCCCGCCGACGCCGAGGCCGATCGTCCACTTGGCTCCCGGCTTTGGCTCTACACCAATTTCGACTGCAATTTGCGTTGCGATTATTGCTGTGTGCGCTCGTCACCGAAGGCGCCGCGACGCGCGCTTGGCCTCGAGCGGGTGCGGCGGATCGCGCGCGAGGCCGCGGCGCTCGGCGTCGCCGAGATCTTCGTCACCGGCGGCGAACCGTT
Source organism: uncultured Alphaproteobacteria bacterium (assembly GCA_963806465.1). Classification (GTDB taxonomy): domain Bacteria; phylum Pseudomonadota; class Alphaproteobacteria; order Rhizobiales; family Xanthobacteraceae; genus BOG-931. The sequence goes on from CAWDZD010000012.1 coordinate 19,514, forward strand.
CCTGCTTGAGGACATCGGCGACATCCTGGCGGCCTGCGCGGCCGCCGCGCCGACGACCGTGCTGACCAACGGGATGCTGCTGGTCGGGCGGCGACTCGAAACGCTGCGGGCATTGCCGCGCGATCGCCTGACATTGCAGATCAGCCTCGACAGCCCGACGCCGCAGCGCCACGATCTGCATCGCGGCGCCGGCACATGGGCGAAAGCCTGGAAGGGCATCGAGCGGGCGCGGGCGGAGGGATTTCGGGTGCGGCTCGCCGCGACCGTGGCGACGGACGCCGAGGCGGAAGAGTTCCGGCTGTTCCTCGACAGTCGGCGGATCGGCGAAGCGGACCGGGTGATCCGCCGCATCGCCCTTCGCGGCTTTGCCACGGACGGCGTCGCGCTCGCCCGCGCCGATCTTCTGCCCGAAATCACGATCACCGCCGACGGCGTTTATTGGCATCCGGTCGGCGCCGAAGATGCGGACCTCTTGGTCACCCCGGACATTTTTCCGCTCGCCGATGCGTTCGCCGCGGCGCGGCGCACGTTTGAGCGCGAGCGCGCCCATGCGGGTCGCCTAGCGACGATCTTCAACTGCGCGTAATGCGGCGCGGCGGAGTGCGGCCTATTCTGCGGCTGACTTCGCAGCAGGGGTGGCAAAAAGGCCTTGTCGCACACAGGCCTCGCGCAAGGATGTGTAGCCGTCGAGGTGCGGCACTTCCCAGTGGTGGAGACCCTCGGCGTCGAGGACTGCACGGTGTGCCGGATTGTCGTAACTCATCCCGGCAAGCGCTTCGGCGAATCGCCGTTCCGATGCCGCATCAAGATCGGGACGCGATGTGAACATGCAGTGATTGTAGGGCGGCGACGTCCAGATTTCCGTCAGTGCGCTCGCCGGCACCAACCGCTCGGCCTGTACCGTCTTCCAAAATGGACTGCCGATCGCACCGGCGTCGGCGCGGCCGTCGAGGACGGCGCGAACGACCTCCACCTCGCTGGCGCCGGTGTCGCCGTGCTTGCCGACGTCGGTATCGAAGCGAAGCGAGCGGTAATCGCGTCCCTCGGCCAAGCCTTCGCGCTCCAAAAAGTGAACCGGCAAGATCGCCGCATGGCCGCTGTCGCGACTGCCCAGCGCCAGCGTGCGATTTTTCAGATCGGACAGCCCAGAGACCGGGCCGCCGGTGACCGCGACGATTTTGGTCATCCAGCCGAGATCGGTGTCACGCATCGCGATCGGCCGGCAGCGACGATCGCTCCAGATATCGGCCTGCAGATAGGCGAGATTGGTATTCCAGGCGATGTCGATGCGCGGCGTTAGGTCAGCGGGCCCGGCCAACAGCGCGGCAACCTGCATCTCATAGCTCTGGAACAGAACCACCTCGACCGGCAGATGCGCCTCGTCGTGAAAGTAGCGGCGCATGCCTTCCCAGATCGTCACCACCTTCGGGTCGTAGGCGACGGCCCCTACCCAGATCGTTCGACTCATGGCTGCCCCTCTCGCTGATGCGCGGGGTAAACCGGTTCCCACGCTTTGGGATCATGCTTTGGGATCATGCTCTAGAACAACGGCAGCCCCAAGACCGCCTTGCCGATGAACTCCCGCAACACGTCGCCGGTCGGCGCCATCACCGCGCCGGCGTGCGCATCGCGGAACAGCCGCTCGATCGCCATGTGCTTGGCGAACGCGGCGCCGCCGCACACCCGCATCGCGGCCGAGGTGACGGCGATGGCGACGTCGCCTGCCGCCGCCTTGGCTTCCAGAACGCGCAGCACCGTCGTGTCGCGCGGACGCTCCAGGTGATCGACGAGATCGTCGATGCGCGCGGCGAGGCCGTCGGTGTCGATCTGCATGGTCGCAAGTTGCGCGCGCAATGTCGGCAAGCTTTCCCCGAGACTCTGACCGAGATGTTCGAAACGAGCGCTGTTGAGGTGGCTCGCCGTCCCCGCCACCGCCGCCCGGCAAATTCCGAGCGCAACCGCCGCCGAACCAAGATTGAACAGCGGCAATACGACCTGCAGCATGGCCTGGAAGCCGGCACCGTCGTCTGTGAGCTGCGACTCGGGCGCGACTTCGCAGTCGTCGAGCGTCATCGGCGCCGAGGCGTTGGCCCGCAAGCCCAGACCATCCCAAGGTCCGGCAACCGTAAGCCCGCGCGCGCCGTTCGAAATGAGATAGAGGGTCGAGTCGGTCGGGCCCGCGCCCTCCGGCGCCAGCGCCGAGACCACGTAGCTGTGCGCCTGGCCGGCGCTGGTCACGAACGACTTTTGGGCTGTGATGTGGACCCCGGCGGCGTTTCGCTTCGCCCGCGACACCGGCGCCCAGAAATGACTGCGCGATCCGGCCTCGCTGAACGCAAGCGTCGACAAATGCCGGCCGGCGGCGATCTCTTTGAGAGTCGGCGCGACCGTGGCATCCTTGCGGGCCGCGGCGATCGTCGCCGTGGCGCAGACATGCATCAGATAAACCATCGCCACCGACGCGTCCGCTTCGGCGAGCGCACTGATGACCGCTGCGAACGTGCGCGGTCCAAGCGCCGCGCCGCCCATTTCGGCAGGCAACATGATGCCCAAAAGCCCGGCGGGACCAAGCGCCATTACCGCATCCGATGAAAACCGGCCCGCTTTGTCGTTTTCGCGTGCCGCAGGAGCCAACACGCGATCGGCAATGTCCTTGGCGTTGGAAACGGCAGTCTCATGATTCATCGTGAGCCTCCCGGCAATTCAGAGACAATCGTCCTGTTATTGTCTGAAGTCGGTCGAAGTTCGCGTCAGATCATTGTTCAAGCGACAAAAGCGAGGAGCGGCGTACTCTTGCGGGACGCAGCCTCGCGCCGCCACAATAGAGCATCAACGCCGAGGCTGCGCCCAGGCGGGTTTATGACGAACAGCAGCTGAATGACGACCAAGAACATGTAGGTCCACGGCCATTCGCCCGGCGCATTGTAAAGTCCGAGCCACAGATTGATCGCCATCAGGGCGCCGAGCGCAGCGCCGGCCCGGGTGAACACGCCAAGGATGAGCGAGACCGCGATCGCCACCTCGATGAGGTACACCAGCGGTCCGAAGAAGGCGATGTTGGGCAATACCAGGTCGCGCACCAGCGCGCTTTGCAGCTCGGTCGAAGCATGCGCGACCATCTCCTCCATCCAGTGGATCAGCCCCCAGTCCCAGTGGGGCGGTATCTTCCACAACGACTGCTGCCACCACATGCAGGCGACGATAAAGCGAAGAAGACCGATCCCGACATGTCGCACGGTGCGCTGCGCCGGATCGGCCCGCCAAGCCAGGAAAGCGACCGCGGCGCTGCCCACGATCAGCAGCCAGAAGACCACCGTGAACCAGAACTTGTCACCGTCCACAAGGAAATGCAGCGCGTCGGTCAGCGGATTTTGTCGCATGCGATACTCTCAGAGGACCACGAGCGCGTTGCGTCGAGATGAGGCGAGACTAATTTCCTACCTGTTGCGGCGGACTTTTTCGAATGAATGGACGGTATTTCGTTCCAGTTAAATTGCGCCAGCGTTCCTGGTGAGACTACCCCAGGCAGCCGAACTCACTTGTCACATTGACCATCAAATATTGGTGACCTTCGGGCCGAATTCGAGGCCGGAACTCCTGCGGCGCCAGACTGAATTCACCCGCGATCGAGGCCACCGTGCCGCCGAACCTGCTGGCGCTGGCCGATGAGGTGGTTGAATAGCGCGCCATTTTATTGCCAAGAAGGCGCATCCCTCGCAAAAATGCCCGCGCATGCTAGTTGGTCTTGTTTCCCGGGTTTTGCTTCGCCTTTTGCCACTCCAAGAACTGCCGAAATAGCGCCGCCTTGTCCTCATTACTGAGATTGCGCCCAGCACCGCCGTTTTAGACTCAAGAAGCGGTCGAACGCGCTCGAAATCCGCCACCGGTGCGGCGGCGTGGGCATGCTCGGCAAGCCAATCGTCGGCCGCCTTGAACCGCTGCCATCCCGGAATCTTGACGTTCAGGCTCGCCTCCGACCATTTCGGGTGACGCGGCGGTTTATGGAATTCATTGAACTTCGAGAAAAAAGCGTCGATGAAGGTCGCCATCCTGCGATAGCGCTCGGACTTCTCCGGCCAATTGAAGCTGACGAGCAACACGCTGGCCGCAAGCGTGTCGACCGTCTCGCCGGGCGCCAGCAGATTGGGATATTCGTCGCTCGTCAGGGTCGTCGGCAAATACAAGTCCTGCAGCCGGCGATCGTACGGGATCGGCACCAGGTGCAGCCTGTGGTCCTCGTTCTTGACCGCGCGCAACAGCCCAAAAACCTTGCCGGTGCTGCCAATATAGGCGTCAGCTTCGCCATCGATGATCTTCTGAATCGCGCGGGCATCGTCCGTCCAGTAGTCAAAGGTGGCGTTCATGTTGAGGCGCGAGAAGATCACCCTGGCCGCGTAATAGCCGACGTCGGTCGAGGCCACGATCCGTTTTCCCGCCAAGTCGGAAATCGATTTGACCGAAGCCGACGCCACGACATGGATTTCGTTGTTGTAGAGCTTGGCGATGTAGCGGAGCTGCGAGGTGATATCCGGAATCTTATATTGCAGGCGATAAAATTCCGGCACGTCGCTGACCACCATCCCCATGTCGATGGCCTTGAGATAGAGAATGTCGACAACGTTGCGGACCGGACCTTTGCCGAGGACCGGAAGCACACGGATGTCGCCGTCATCGAGCACGCGGGCCATGTCGGAGCCGAAGATCGAGGTCGCGCCGCCAGCCGGCGCGGTGATGATGGTCACCGTGTTGGCGTTCATGGCGTCGCGATTGGGCAGCTTCCATGTGTCGTTCGGACCCGGCATGCCCTCGGGCGGAGCTGCCTGCAGTACCGCCGTTCCTAACGCCACGCTGACCACGAAGGACGTCACCAGCAGCAGCCGCGGGAGAACGCGCATTCCTGACACCTCAATCAATTTTCTCATACGCCTACCTCTGCGCGGTGGCGCTCACTTGGCCACATCCAATGTCGTGAGTTGCTGGAGCCGCTGCGGCGCTTCAGCCGAACCGAATTTCACCGCCCGCTCGTACCAAAGCCGAGCCAACGCGACATCAGCCCCGGCATCCTGAAAGCCGAGCGCCTTGAGCACGTTCGGGTCGAACGTGCTGGCGAGGGTCAATGCGGCGTGCGCGTCGCCGGCTTCGGCCGCGCGCTGCAGCAAGAGCCGCGCAGAAGACAGGTCGCCGGCCTTGATGAAGGCGTTGGCGCGCTGGAGCATCGACGCCAATTCGTCGCGCGGCAGCTGCCGCAGAACAAGATCCGGCGGTTGCGGCGACGGATCACCCGCCATCACCGCCGGCGGCGGCTGCGCGACGGCGGCCGCGGAGGCGGCCGGCTCGTGCGGCTCGGGCTCATGCGGTTCGGCCCGATCCGATGTTTGTTGCACCGCCTTCTCGGAAGCGGCGGCTTCTGAGCGGAGCCGTTCGGCGCGCTGCTCGATCGCTGCGGCTAAGGAATTCGACTCTTTCGGATTGGTTGAGATCGAGCTGCCCAAAGTCGTTTGCATGAACTCAGTCGCAAGGCGGCGAACGCCGGGGACCCAGACAAACGCCCAGGCAACGAGTGCCGCGAAGCCAAACAGACCACCGGCCCGCAGTGTGATCCGCCACCAACTACCGCCCCCGATGGAGGATTGCGGTGGTCCTGGAAGCCAGTCAGGTTCGAGCGTACGACGACGCCGGGTTTCGACAATTGCGCGATCCTGGAAATCAGGACCGGCGCCATTGCCCCGCCACGATGACTGTTCCGACTGGGGCGAAGATTCTGAAGGCTTCGGATCCCGGTCGCGGACCCAGGGCGGTGCGTACGCCAACGCCGGATTTGCATCCTTGGCGGGGCGGATCGGAGAACTCATGGTCGCCTCCCAAACTCCGAAGATCCGGTGTCACAAAGCGCTAGCTCGGTCGCAAAATTCCCGGCCTGGTCCCGCGCCCGCGGGTTGGAATTTTGCCGTCAAGGACGATGCCCACGTCACGGATGCCGCGCACGGCACGTTGACCCATGGCTCGATCGCTGCAGCAGCAGCGACCAACATGCGCTGACGAATTTTTTTGATGGATGCCAAAAATCTGCGCGCTTCGACCTAACAAACGCGAAGATGTTGGCCCGGAACCGGGAACGCCGACATCACCGCAATGACGTTCGTCGGTCGGCGGGTCGGCAGCGGTCGCGAAAACAAATGACGGAAGAAAGGCTGCGGTCAGTAACGCCGTGAGCGATACAAAAATTAATTGGCGTGGCCGCAAAGGCCACTGCCCCCTCCCCGTCATGACCAACCCCCGCACGCTTTACGCACCAGTTACCGATGCACGGGTCCCACGCGCACCTCCTTGAGACTCCCGGTGTAATAAGGCGTCTTTGTGATCGGCGAATGATGATTTCGCAAACCACCGCGGTTCCAAGGGAACAATGCGATGGAACTTAGAGGTGAGATCAAAGTTCCATGGAACAGCGCAATGGAACTTTGATGCGCGAGGTCAAGATTCCAGAGAACATTGCGATGGAACTTGATGCGCCGGTTTCCGTCGCGTGCCTCAATGCTTCTTCGCCGGCGGCTTAGGGCCCTGCCGCGGCGGCAGCGCGGCGATGTAGGTTGCGATCGCGGCGCGGTCGTCGGCAGAGAGCAACGCGGTGTTGCGGATGACTTCGGCCATCGCCGCGCCGGCATAATCGCCGGCAGGATCCATGCCGTCGCTGAGATAACTGGCGATGTCTTTTTCCTTCCACGCGCTGTCGTCGTCGCCCCAATGCTGCAAACCGGCCGGCGTGATGTTGGGGACGAAGCCTTTGCCATCCGGCGCCGGGCCGCCAGCGAAACGCTGACTGTCGATGATGGCGCCAAGCGCGTTGCGTGGGCTGTGGCATTCGGCGCAATGGCCCGGCCCGTTCACCAGATAGGCGCCTCTGTTCCATTGCGCCGATTGCGCGGGATCGGCGTTGAACGGCCCGCCGTGGAAGAACAAAAGCTTCCACACCCCGACCAGGCGGCGGATGTTGAACGGAAACCCAAGCTCGTGCCGGCGGGCGCGGCCCGCAACCGGCGGCAGCGTTTTCAGATAGGCGAACAGATCGCGCAGGTCGGCCAGCTGCATGTGCTGATAGGACGTGTACGGGAACGCCGGGAAAAGATGCCGGCCGCGCCGCGTCGAAGTGCCTTTCCACATCGCGGTGACAAAGTCCGCTTCGCTCCAAGCGCCAATGCCGTCGGCCGGGTCGGAAGAAATATTTGGGACATAAAAGGTGCCGAACGGCGATTTGAGCGGCAGCCCGCCGCCGAGCTTTGTCCGGTCGATCTTGTCGGCATCTTCGTTCGGCGTGGCGTGACAGGACGCGCAGCCGCCGGCATTGAACATCGTGCGGCCGTTGTCGAGAGCAGGCGTATGAGGAGGCAGCGCCGCCGCCGGCACGACCGCCGGAATGGTCAGCCACCAAAGAATGAGCGCGATGGCGACGGCGATGGCCGCGGCACTGAGAGCTAGCTTTCGCGTCATTGCGAAATCGACTTGGACCGGTCATTGCCGCGCAAGCGGAAATCCAAGGCTTCGTCATTGCGAGCAAAGCGAAGCAATCCAGCGCGCCCGCTGCAGCGTTTGGATTGCATCGTCGCCATGGCCCGTCGAAGACGGGCGTAAACGCCCTGTTGCCTCGCAATGACAAGTCCCCGCCTTCGCGGCGACGAGCGGGAATTGCCGACCACTGCTGTCAGCTTTTCTTGATGCGATATTTCTCGTGGCAGCCGCCGCAGTCGTTCTTGCCGATACTGCCAAACGCCGCCTTGAAGCTGTCGAGGTCGGTGACCTTGGCGATCGCGTCCTTGGCGTCGGCGCCGAGCTTGGCGAACCGCGCTTTGAAGTCGTCCATGTTTTCCCAGATTTTGGGGTCGGCCGCGGTATCGCCGCCGGTCTTCGAATTGTCGGGGAACAAGGCCGGCATCTTCTCCGCCGCATCCTCGAAGGTCGCAAACATCTTCCGCACCTTGTCGAGATCGAACGGCGCGTCGCCCTTCATCATCGCGGCTCCGGCCTTGGCCTGATCGCCGTTGGCTTTCATCAGCGCCCGGCGCGCGGCAATCGGGTCCTGTTGGGCAATGGCGACGCCGACGCCCAGCGCAATCACAGCAACGGCGAACGCGGCAAACCCGAACCAACGACGGATCATTTACTGGCCTCCCCTTTCGCTGGCACGTTGCGCGTGACGCGGCGGCCGGCATTGCACGGTAAATTTCAGCCCGGGCAGGATATGGGCAAATAACCCAACGGAGAAGTCACGAAACCGTACCCCCCGCCCGGTCGTATAATAAGATACTGCGACCGCCGCCGCAGCGCCAAACGCCCCGCCCGAAACCATGATGAAAAGCCTCTATCGGTATCGCGAGGAACGGCATTACCCGAAGCCACCGGAAGCGATCTGGCCGTTCGTCGCCGACACCGCCCGCATCAACGAATTGTCCGGCTCGCCGATCTACCAGGTCGAGGAGCGCGCCGACGCCGACGGCCGCATCCATCGCCTAGCCAGCGTGGGCATCGGCCCGATCCGGCTGCGCTGGGAGGACGGCTACAGCGAGTGGCAGGAAAATCGCCGCATCTTTCAGGTGCGCGAATTCCGCAACGGTCCGATCCGCCGCTTCGAGGCCGCGGTCGACCTTCATCCGGACGGCACCGGAAGCCGGGTGGTGTATTCCTCAAACATCGAGTGCGCGGGCGTGCTCGGCTGGCTGGCGTTGAAGTCCGGCCAATTCGACCGCGAGGGCAACAAACGCCTCGCCGTGGTCGAGAAGCTGATCGCCGAGGGCGGTCTGCCGGACCACGTTGCGGGCTCGAGCACCGAAGAGGCGGCCAAGCCCGCGGTGCGCCGCCGCCTCGCCACGCTGATCGCCGAGCTCGATGGCGATCCGGCGAGCCACGGACTAGCGCCGAAGCTCTCCGACTTTCTGCTGCATGCGCCGGTGGTGGCGCTGCGCGCCATGCGCCCGCTGGCACTGGCGCGATCCTGGCACGCCGATCCGCAACAAACCGTCGAACTGTTCCTCGCCGCGCAGCGCATCGGCATTCTGGTGACGGGCTGGGATTTGCTGTGCCCACGCTGCCGCGGCGCCAAGTCGAGCGTCAAGCATCTGCACGATTTGCCGCAAGGCGCGCACTGCTCGTCGTGCAATATCGACTATGGCCGCGACTTCACCCGCAATGTCGAGCTGACGTTTCATCCGGAGCCGTGGCTGCGGCCGCTGCCCAAGGGCGAGCTGTGCCTGCTCGGCCAAGGCACCACGCCGCACGTGCGGTTTCAGGCCGAGGTCGCACCGCACGCGCGCAAAAGCTTCGCTGTCACGCTGGCGCCGGGCCCGTATCGCTTCCGCACCATCGAGGCCGGCGGCGAAGCGGACGCCCGCGTCGCCGACGATGACATCATCCCGGAGGTGGAAGCGAACAGCGCCGAGATCGTGCTGCGCACGCCGGGCCACAAAGGTGAATTCGTCATCACCAACGACACCGACCGGCCGTTGTTCTTCGTCATCGAGGATCGCGACTGGGCGAAGGATGCCCTGACCGGAGAGCTCGTGATCGCGATGCCGGCGTTCCGGCGGCTTTGCCCCGAGCAGCTGTTGCGCCCGGGCGACGAAGTCGAGATCGGCCGCGTCGCCATCGTCTTCACTGACCTGCAGGGCTCGACCAAGCTCTACGATCAACTCGGCGACGCTTCCGCGTACCGGCTGGTGCGCGATCATTTCGCTTATCTGTCGGAGCGGGTGGCGCGCCATCACGGCTTCATCGTCAAGACCGTGGGCGACGCGGTGATGGCGGCGTTCCACGATCCGGCCGACGCGGTGCGCGCGGTGCTGTCGATGCAGGACGACGTGGCAGGCTTCAATCGCGGCCGCAGCAATTCCGGGATCGTGCTCAAGCTCGGGCTGCATCAGGGCGCCTGCATCGCCGTCACTGCGGGCGACGTGCTCGATTATTTCGGCTCAACCGTGAACACCGCCTCGCGGCTCGAGCATCAATGCCGCGGCGGCGAGGCGATCATTTCCGAGGCGGTGCTGGCCGACCCCGAAGCGCGCGAGGCGCTCAACGGCCGCGATGTCACCGAAGACAGCGCGACGCTGCGCGGCTTGAACGAGCCGGTGCGCTATGTGCGCGTGGGCGCGACTAAGCCCCCTCCCTTCCCTCCCCCGCAAGCGGGGGAGGGTTAGGGTGGGGGCTGCCGGCGTTGCCGGCCAGACCGAAGCGGCGGCGCACCACGGCCGGATACCAGCGGGTGAACCAGACCGCACCAACAAAGGCGGCGATGGTCGCGGCAATGTCGACCCAGAGCGGAATGGCTTCGACATATTGCGCGGCCGCGTCCGCGGCGGTCATCACCGCGAACGCCGCCGTCCAGACCGCAGTGATGCGGACGTTGGTGGTGAAGAATATCGGCGAGGTCCACAATTCCTGCGGCACATTCTCGCGCGCATATTGCAGGGTGAAAGGCTGGCGGATCAGGAGCGACACCGCCGCGATAATAAACAGGCCGCCGTCGACGGCGAGGCGCACCGTCGCCACGGTCCATTGCGGCGCGGCGATCAGCGTATAAAGCGTCAGCGCGCCAAACAACACGAGGCTGCCGACCTCGAGCACCTTGATGGACTCGCCGCGGCGCCATTGCACGAACCCCATCAGCACCGAGACGGCGAAAGCGGCGCCGAGCCCGGCAAGCGGATGAACGAGCCGCATCAGCACGAAGAAGACGATGAAGGGCGTCAAGCCAAGCAGAATGCTCATCCGATCCTCCCGTATTTGTCAGGACGACGTGACGCGGACTGTTACCCCTTCCGGCGCGGTCGGCATGGTACGCGCGCCGCGGACCAAAAGCTGCATCATCTGGCGATGCAGTTCGCGGAAGCCGGGCTTTGCCGACAGCTTGCCGGCGAGATGCAGCACGACGAGGCCATGGCTCGCGGCCCAGAACAGCTGCCCGAGCACTTGCGGATCGCCGTGCAGTACGCCGTCCTCGACCATCCGCTCGACAAAGCTGCTCATGGTGCGGCGTGCGCGCGTATTGGCGCGAACCAGATCGGGAAAGCGATCCTGATCGGGCTGCGACAGATCGAACATCAGCCGATAGGCGCGCTGATCACGGAGCGCGAAGCGGATATAGGCCTCGCCTACGGCGCGCGCCTTGGCGAGGGCGTCGCCGGGACCGCGAGCGGCGCGTTCCATGGCGTCGGCGAAGCGGTCGAACGCAGCAGCGCGCACCGCGGCGAGGATCTCGTCCTTGTCGCGAAAATACCGATACGGCGTCATGGCGCTGCAGCCGAGCTCGTCGGCGAGCGCCCGCATGGTGACACCATCGACACCGTGCTCGGCGAAGCGGCGCTCGGCGGCGTCGCACAGCCGCGCGCGAAATTCTTCGACCTTGGCGGATGAAAGATTCTTCGGCATGGCGGTCTTATGATGCGAACGGCTCGGCGCGCGGGAAGTTATCGACATATTTGAGGAATCGCGCCAGATGACGGTCGGAAGCGACCAGCACGCCCTTGCGGAAGCGGATGGTGTCGAGCACCGCCGCATCCTCGGCATAGAGCTTGTCGACAAACTGCTTGAGCCCGGCGAGTCTGGCTTGCTGCTCGGGCGCCGGCATGACGCGGCGCACCCCGATGACGTAATAGCTCACCGACTTGCCGGCGGCGACCGAGCAGCCGGCAAACAGCATGAACATCTCGTTGCCGCCGATCTTGAGATACTGCGCGAAGCAATTGGTGCCGCTGATTCGGCCATGCTGGGTATAGCCGCTGCCACCGACATTATATTCGATGCTGTGATCGTCGATGGTCAGCGTCTCTGGCCTCAGCGCGCCGGGGAAGCCGTGCAGCGTTCGCAAATGCTGGAAGTCGACGCCGTTGGATACGGCGACCCACGGATCGGTATTGCGCGCGCCACGCCGATAGGTCTCGACCGCCAGCTCGTCTTCGCTGATACCGGGTATGTTCGGCGGGCCGTAGCACGGTACCGTGCCGTTGAACACCCAGACCAGTCCCCAGGCTTGCGCGCTGGGCAAGGTCGCGATCTTCGCGCCGGGCGGAATCTTGTCGCCGGCCGGAATGTGGGCGCAGGTGCCCGCGGTGTCGAAGCGCCAGTGATGGTAGGCGCAGCACAGCTGGCCATCGACCAGCGAACCGACCGAGAGGTCGGCGCCAAGATGCGGACACCAGGCGCTCTGCACCACGATCTTGCCGGCGGCGTCGCGGTAGAGCACGACGCGGGTGCCGAGAAAATCCCGGCCAAACACTTGGCCGGCAGGAAATTCACTCACGAGGCCAAGCGGATACCAGCATTGATGAAATGCGGTCTCCACTTGATCGGCGGGATCGTTGATCGATGCGGCAGCGTGAACGCCCATGATCGCCTCCGTTGCAGACGCTGGCTGCAAGTCCCGTTTGCTATGATTTTTACGTTGTAAATTTACACGGTAAAAGAGTCAAGCGGTATCGGGGGAGCCCCGGCTTTCGATGAGAGCGAAGCTCCTATAGCCTTTGGGCACAAGCATTCATCGGGGAGGTTAAGATGCGCCCAGAGCGGAACATACGGCGGCTCGCACAAGCGTCGGCGCTGCTTTTTGCGTTTGGCGTATCGCAAGCCCGTTCGGACGGCCTGAAGCTCGAAACCGAGAGCTATTTGATCCCGTCGGCCGATCCGGGCATTCAACTCTATATCCGCAACAAGCGTCCGGCGGGCGTGACAAGCTTCGCGCCCGAGCGAATTCTTCTCTATGTCCACGGCGCCACCTACCCGTCAGAGACCGCGTTCGATCTGCCGCTCAACGGTCTCTCGATGATGGACTATGTCGCGCAACAGGGCTTCGACGTTTATCTGGTCGACGTGCGCGGCTATGGCGGCTCGACGCGGCCGCCGGAGATGGACCAGCCGCCGTCCGACAACAAGCCGATCGTCGACACGCCGATCGCGGTGAAGGACCTCGGCGCCGCCGTCGATCACATCCTGCACAAGCGGGGCGTGTCAAAGATCGACCTGATCGGCTGGTCGTGGGGCACGGCGATCTCGGGCATGTACACCACCACGCATAACGATAAGATCAACCGGCTCGTGCTCTATGCACCGGCGTGGACCTTCACGACGCGACCGGCGATCGGCGGCGGCGATGCCCCGCTCGGCGCCTATCGAACGGTGTCGAAGGACTCTGCCAAGCAGCGTTGGCTCAACGGCGTTCCCGAGGACAAGAAGGCCGATCTCATTCCGCCGGGATGGTTCGAACAATGGGCCGATGCCACCTGGGCGACCGATCCGGTCGGCTCCAAACAAACGCCGCCGGTGCTGCGGGCACCGAACGGCGTGCTACAGGACTTTCGCACCTACTGGATTGTCGGTAAGCCGCAATACGACCCGGCCGACATCCGCGTCCCTACGCTGCTCATTCACGCCGAATGGGACGCCGATCTGCCGAGCGATCAGGCGCGCGGCTACTTCGCCAAGCTGACCAACGCGCCCTACAAGCGTTACGTCGAAATCGGCGAAGGCACCCATACCATCATCATGGAGAAGAACCGCATGCAGTTCTTCCACGAAATCATGAATTTCCTCAAAGAGCCCGACGCTCAGAGCCTGAACTGACTGAACAGATTTGCGCGGCACGCCGCCGCGCCTCTGCATCTCAATACGACGTCTGCCCGCGCAGCTCCGCTACGTCCTTGGCGGAGATCTTAGATGGCGCGCTGCCAAACCGCTTGGTGACGTAATTGACGACGGCGGCGATTTCGGTGTCGGAGTAGATGTCGCCGAACGCCGGCATGGAGATGACGCCCGGCGGCCGGTGCCGCTTGGTGCCGGAGATCACGATCTGCGCGACGTTGATCGCGTCTGGATCGTTGACGGCGCGGGCGCCGGCGATGGTCGCATAGGGCGAGATGGCGCTGACGCCGGTCCAGCCGTGACAGCCGGCGCAGGCGCCGGCAAAAATGCGCTTGCCCATCGTGTCCGCGGTTTCGCCCCCTTGCTTGGGCGAAGCCGGCGCCGGCGGCGCGATGGTCGCCGGCTCCGACGACACGATCGGCGGAATGCTGCGCAGATAGGCGACCACCGCCTTGACGTCGGCCGGCGTCAGCAGGCTGAAGCTCTGGTCGACGGCCTCGCCCATCGGGCCCGCCGCCGTGCCACGGCCGGATGCGTGACCGGTCGTCAGATAGTCGGCGATCTCGCTGTCGTTCCAGGCACCGATGCCGGTGCCGCGATCTGAGGTGATATTGAAAGCATGCCACCCGGCCGCCACGGCGCCGGCGAATTTGCTGCGGTTGTCGAGCGCGAACGCTAGGTTGCGCGGGGTGTGGCAGTCGCCGCAATGCGCCAGCGCTTCGGCAAGGTAGGCGCCGCGATTCCATTCCGGACTGCGCGCGGTGTTGGGCTTAAAGCGGACATTCTCGCTGAAGAACAACGACCACGGGACCATCGCCCAGCGCTGATTGAACGGGAAGCTTAGCGTGTCGGCGCGGTTGGCTTCATGCACCGGAGGAAGGCTGAACAAATAGGCCTTGATCGCCAGCGCGTCGGCGTCGGTCATGTAGGTGTAGGACGGATACGGCATCGCCGGATAAAGCCGCGCGCCGTCGCCGCGCACACCGTGCTGCACGGCGTTGAGAAAATCGGCGTCGCTATAGTCGCCGATGCCGGTCGCCTTGTCCGGCGTGATGTTGGTCGAATAGAGCGTGCCGAACGGCAGCGGAATGGCAAGACCGCCGGCATAAGGCGCGCCGCCCGGGCTGGTGTGACAGACCATGCAGTCGGCGGCGCGCGTCAGATACTCGCCGCGCTTGACGGCGTCGGCATCTTTCAGCTCGGCGGGAACGCCGGTCGGATCGGCGGCGTGATAGTCCGCGAGCGGTACCGGCGTTCCGCCGGCGAACGCCAGTGGTCCGGGACTGAGGACGCGCACAAGAACCGCGCCGGCAATCGCGGCCACGATGACGATGGCGACGAGGATCAGGACGGTTTTGCGCATGGCGCTTACGCCTTGTGCCCGACCGCCAAGGCGGCGCGATCGATCGGCAGCCGGCGCAGCGCCACGCCGGTCGCCGCATAAATGGCATTGCGCAACGCCGGCGGGCCGGCCGTGGCACCGGTTTCGCCGATGCCGCCGGGCTCTTCGCCGTTCTTGACGATGTGCACCTCGATCGGCGGCACTTCGTCGATGCGCAGCATCCGGTAGTCGTTGAAATTGGACTGCCGCACCCGGCCTTTGTCGATGGTGATTTCGCCGTACAGCGCCGCGGTCAGGCCGAAGATTAGTCCGCCTTGCAGCTGCGCGACGACAATGTCGGGATTGACGGCAATGCCGGTGTCGACGACCGCGGTGATCTTGCGCAGCGAAACCTCGCCGCGCTCGTCCACTTCCGCTTCGACCACGGTGGCGATGAAGCTCGCGAACGACGGCTGCGCGCATACCCCGCGCCCGACGCGCGGCGGCAGCGGGCTACCCCAGCCGGATTTTTCAGCAACGAGGGCGAGCGCCGCTTTCAGCCGCGGCGTCTTGTCCAGCATGTTGCGGCGAAACGCGATCGGATCGGCGCCGGCCTTGCGCGCCAACTCGTCGATAAAGCACTCGATGGCGAACACGTTGTTGTTCGGTCCGACGCCGCGCCAAAAGCCGGTCGGCACGGCGGGCGGCTCGGCCCGTACGTATTCAACCTGCAGGTTGGGAATGTCGTAGGGAATGTCGATGGCGCTGTCGACCGCATCGATATCGACGCCCTTCTGAAACCCCGCGGGAAACCAGCGGGCCATGATCGACGAACCGGTCACGCGATACTTCCAGGCTACGATTTTCCCGCCGGACATGCTCGCGGAAATGACGTCGCGGTAGACCGGACGATAAATATCGTGCTGGATGTCCTCTTCGCGCGTCCATACCATCTTGATCGGCGCGTCGACATGCTTGGCGACACGCACCGCGCTGTCGACCATGTCGGCTTCGAGCCGGCGCCCGAAACCGCCGCCGAGCAGATGATTGTGCACGGTCACCTTGTCGAGGGGAACGCCGGCAGCTTGCGCCGCGGTCGCCTGCACGCGCGTCATGACCTGCGTGCCGATCCAAATTTCGCAGGCGCCCGGCGTCAGCCGCACCGTGCAGTTCATCGGCTCCATCGGCGCATGCGCCAAGAATGGCAGCTCGAACTCACCGTCGACCTTCTCGCCCTGCGATAATCCCTTGACGATGTCGCCGACGGATTTTGCGACCGCGCCGTCCTTTGTGCTCGCCGCGCGCAAATCCGCCCAGATGTCGGCCGAGCTGAGTTGCGCGTGCGGACCTTCGTCCCAGGTGATCACGAGAGCGTCGAGGCCTTTCTTGGCGGCCCACATATGGTCGCCGACCACCGCAACCAGATCGTCCAACACCACGACCTGCCGCACGCCGGGGACGCTTTTCGCGGCGCTGTCGTCAACGTGTTTAACCTTGCCGCCGAACACCGGGCTTGCAGCCAGCGTGGCGAACTTCATCCCGGGAAGCATGGTGTCGATGCCATAAACGACGCTGCCGTTGGTCTTGCCCGGCGTGTCGAGCCGCTTGAGCGGCTTACCGATCAGCGCGAAGTCTTTCGGATTCTTGAGCGGCGGATCCGGCGGCACCGGCAGCTTACCTGCCGCGTCCGCTAGATCGCCGTAAGCCAACGTGCGGCCGCTGTCCGCGTGAGTCACCTGCCCATTCGAAGCCGTGCAGCTTGCCGGATCGACCTGCCACTGATCGGCAGCCGCGCGCACCAGCATCGCCCTTGCCGAGGCGCCGGCGATGCGCAGCGGTTTCCAGAAAGCGCGGACCGAATTGGAATTGCCGGTGGCCTGAATGCCAAAAAGCGGATTGCCGTAGACCTTGTCGCTGGGCGGCGCGTGCTCGAGTGCGATCTTCGCATACTCGGCGTCGAGCTCCTCGGCCAGTATCTGAGGGAGCGCCGTGTAGACGCCCTGCCCCATCTCCACTTGCGGCATGATCAGCGTGGTCTTGCCGGTATGATCGATGCGGATGAAGGCATTTGGAGCAAACTGATCGGCGTTGTTGTTCGCCGACGGATCCATTTCGTCGGCCGCCCGCAGCGGCAGATTGAAGGCCAGCGTGAAACCCGCCGCCAAGCCGCCTTTCAGCAGACCGCGGCGCGACGGCGTGCCGCTAAGATTTTCAAGCAAATGACCCTCAATCAAAGACTTCTCAATCAAAGACATCGCGGCCTCCTACGTCTGGCGCTCGTTGGCGGCGCGTTTGATCGCCTCGCGGATGCGCACGTAGGTGCCGCAGCGGCAGATGTTGCCGGCCATCGCGGCGTCGATATCGGAATCGTCGGGATGGGGCGTACCGGCGAGCAAAGCCGCCGCCGACATGATCTGGCCGGATTGGCAATAGCCGCACTGGATGACTTCCAGGTCGAGCCAGGCTTTCTGCACCTTGGCGCCGGCGGGCGTTGAGCCGATGCCCTCGATCGTGGTGACCGCCTTGCCGCCGACGGCGCCGACCGGCAGCAGGCACGAGCGCACTGGATTGCCGTCGATATGCACGGTGCAGGCGCCGCATTGGGCGATGCCGCAGCCGAATTTGGTGCCGGTCATGCCGAGCACGTCGCGCAGCACCCACAGCAGCGGCATGTCGTCTGGCGCGTCGAACGTCTTGTCTTCGCCGTTAATTTTAAGCGTCGTCACGGCAAGTCTCCCATATGGAGTTACTGCCCGGATTTGGAAAATAGAATCTCGCCTTTGAAGTCGATCCGCAAGGTCATAAACCGGCAGGCAATCGTCGTCAGTCATTTTCAAGTATGGCTGCGATGCGCGGCCGCAAGGTGCCGCGCGCACCAAAGCTTGGTGACAATTGCCCGCCGCCAGAAAAGGTTCCGGGGTCGAACCGCTGTCTCGCGCCTTGCGCCCAGCCTCAGGTGCGCGCCGTATAGCTTCCGCCTGGTCCTGATGGCCGCCTGTCGCAGCTATTCCATCGGTCGCGGAATGCTTACATAACAGCCACGGGCGCAACGGCATCCGGAAGCTTGCTCAACCTTGAGCGTAACAAACGATTGGAGGCCGGCGATGTTATCGACGATCGCTGAGATTATTCGAGACCTGCTGATCTTCGTCGGCGTCATCGCCGCTTTGCTGGTCGCTCTCGTCGTCGTGGTCTCGAAGCTGCCCGACACCAATCCGCTCAAGCGCGTCCTGACCGCGTTGTGTTATCGGCTTGGGGCGACATTGGCGGCGGGAGCGGTCGCCATCCCGCTCGAGCCGATACCCGGGATCGACGTGCTCTATGACATCGGCGTGCCAATCGCCCTGATCTGGTACTGGTGGACGTTTTTCAGGGACGCTCATCGCATAACGTCCAACCAACCGCCGCCGCCCGATCGGCGACAAGTCACGTATGGGGGGCGATAAGAACTTGGCGCCATCCGCAACGTGATGCTTTGTCGCGAGGCCGCGGATCGCGTGCGGCGCGAGACCGGGCGCTAGCCGTAAAGCTTTCGCGTGGTGCCGCTGCGCTGCACCTCGCGCGCTTCCTTGTAGGTGCGGCCGATGAAATCCATCGACGGGTTCGAGACGCCGAACCAGAACTTCTCGCTGATGAAGTGATGGCGCAGGTGATATTGCTTGATCCAGCGGCCGACGCGGGTGCGCGGCTGATACGGAATGTGGGCGACGTAGTGCACCCATTCGTAGTGAAAGATCGCCAGCAGCACGCCAAACATCGCCGACGCGACGATCGCCCAGCCGAACAGTAAGGCGAAAATCAGCGCGGTGACGGCGAGATTGGGAAACAAAAACCAGATCGGCAGGAACAGCAGATCGAGCCGCTCCGGCTCGGCGTGATGGTCATAGTGCAGCCGGTGCTGCAATTTGCGCACGAAGCTAAAGCGCGACGGCTCGGCGTGGAAGCTGAAACGGTGGAAGAGATATTCGCTGACATAGAATGTCAGGGCGCCGATCACGACCCAAAGCAGGAAAAACGGCCAGACGCCGGCGACAAATCCGGCAATCAGCGCCGCCAGCCCAAGCACGAGCCAGATATTCGAGCCATGGCGCAGGAAGGTTACGACCATTTATCGCCTCCCGGTTTGCCCTGACATTATCACGGTTGCACGAGCGCTGCCGCGGCCTGTTAACGCCCGTTAACCGCCATTGGCGTTGCCGGCGGCGGTCGCCTGGCGACCCCCCCCCGGGGCGTTCAGGAGTTCGGAACCTTTGGCGATCATAGTACCGCCTGCAGGTTGCAGGTGCGGTTCGCGCGCGCGTCGGCCGGGCGACGGGTACGGCGGATCAATCTGACGTTTCGGAGCGGGGCTGCCGTCGCGACATGACTGACCTCGTCACCGCCCACCCATTGCCGGGCGCGATCCCTTCGATGCCAACGTTACTGCAGCGGCGTGCCAAATTCATGCCTTCCTTCGGTATTGTGCCCCGGGTGACGCTGGTCGGCGTACTGACCGTGTTTGCCGCCGTCGCCGTCTCGATCTGGACCTCGGTCAAGATCACCGAAGCGGAGATGTATCGGCGCGCCCAGAGCGAGTTGTCGATCAACATCAAGCTCCTGGATTCCATCCTCGCCGGC
The DNA here is from genome assembly GCA_963806465.1 of uncultured Alphaproteobacteria bacterium. Lineage (GTDB taxonomy): Bacteria > Pseudomonadota > Alphaproteobacteria > Rhizobiales > Xanthobacteraceae > BOG-931. The sequence goes on from CAWDZD010000012.1 coordinate 39,072, forward strand.
TATGGGGCGCCGTCGCGCCAGGGCGACAAGCTTTATTTCGGCACCACGCTGATCAACGGCAATTTCGAGCCGGTGGACCGGGTCAAGGCCATCGCCGGCGGCACGGCGACGGTCTTTCTCGGCGATCTGCGCGTCGCCACCAACGTGCAGAAGCCGGACGGTTCGCGCGCCGTCGGCACTAAGCTCGCGGCCGGACCGGCGTACGAGAGCGTGTTCGGCCAGCGCCAGACCTATCGCGGCGAAGCCAATATCCTGGGCGAGCCGTATCTGACGATCTACGAGCCGATTCAAAGCGGCGGCGAAGTCATCGGCATCGCCTATGTCGGCGTCAAGAAGGCCGAATTCTTCAGCGTGCTGCAAAGCCTGATGACGATGAACGCCGTCGCCGGCGCCGGTGCGATCCTGCTCGCCGGTCTGGTCATGTATTTCCTGGTCAGGCGCATCTTCCGGCCGATCGGCGCGATCCGGCGCGAACTGGTGGAGATGGCAGGCGCCACCACCCAGCACGAGCTTGATGGGCGGACGCTGGCCGCGCTCGATGCCCATCTCGATGCGTTGCGGCAGACGCTTTACGCCTGCGGCGAGCCGAGGCGCGAGGGCAATACGCTGTTGTTCGGTGACAAAGCCGTCAACGACGACCTCGCTTTGGTCGACGGCATCGGCGCCGACGACGGCACGCTGGTGACGGTTTTCTTAAGCGACCAGCGCGTGACCACCAATGTGCGCAAGGCCGACGGCTCCCGGGTCGTGGGCACGCGGCTTGCCGCGGGGCCGGTCCATGACCGGGTGCTCAAAGCGGGCAAGACCTATCGCGGCAGCGCCACCATCTTCGACAAGCCGCACTTTGCGATTTACGAGCCGATCCTAGCCGATGGCGAGGTTATCGGCATTCTGTTCGTCGGCAAGCCGCGTCTGGCCACCGCCGGCCAACAAACCACGCAGGTCGCGGCGGCGCGGTCGTCGGACGAGATCGGCCGGATGCGCGAGGCCATGCGCGAACTTGGCCAGGCCGCCAAAGCACGGGAGATCGCCGAGCAGGAAGCGGCTGAGCAACGGCAGGAGGCGCGCGACGCGCAACGGCGCTTGCGCGCCTCGCAGCATGACACCCAACGCCGCATGGACGACGAGCGCGCCCGCAACACCCAACAGCAGACCGACATGGTCAGCGCGCTCGCCCGCGGTCTCGCCAAACTTTCCGGCGGCGACCTGACGGCGAGCCTCAGCGATGGCTTTACGGCATCCAGCGCGCAGATCCGCGACGACTTCAACGTCGCTGTCGCCCGGCTGCGCGACGCCATCGGCTCGATCGTCGCCGCGACGCGGGAAGTCGCGGGCACGGCCGGCGAGATTTCTGGCAGCACCACCGATCTGGCGCAGCGCACCGAGGAGCAGGCCGCGAGCCTCGAACAGACTTCGGCCGCGATGGAGCAAATCTCAGCCACGGCGAGAAAGAACGCCGAAAATGCCGAGCAAGCCAACCAGTCGGCGCGCGGCGCCAGCGATATTGCCGAACGCAGCGGCCAGGTGGTCGGACGGACCATCGACGCCATGGCCAAGATCGAGGCGTCGTCGCGCAAAATTGCCGACATCATTGGCGTGATCGACGAGATCGCCCGGCAGACCAACCTCCTGGCGCTCAACGCCGCGATCGAGGCGGCGCGCGCCGGCGAAGCCGGCCGCGGCTTTGTCGTGGTGGCGTCGGAGGTCCGCAGCCTCGCCCAGCGCTCGTCGCAGGCGGCCAAGGACATCAAAGACCTGATCACCAACAGCAACGCCGAAGTGCGCGAAGGCGTCGACCTCGTCAATCAAGCCGGCAGCGCGCTGACCGAGATCATCGCTTCGATTCAAGAAGTGGCCAACGTGGTGCGCGAAATCGCTTCGGCCAGCAGCGAGCAATCCGGCGGCATCGCCCAGGTCAACAACGCGCTGAGCCAGATGGATGAGATCACCCAGCAGAACTCGGCGTTGGTCGAGCAAAGCGCCGCTGCGGCGAAAATGCTGGAAACTCAGGCCGCCGCGATGAGCGCGAAGGCCGGCAACTTCCGCATCGAAGAATCCGGTGTGCGTGCCGCGGCACGAAGCGCTTCCGCCGTCGCCTGACAGCCAAGTTGACGCGGGCGGAGGGCCAGCGCCGGCACCGATCAATATCTCGGACCGAACCCGGGCGCGTCGAGCTTGATGTTCAGCCCGACGCGGACAATGTTCGCGGCGAACGTGGATGTGGTCGTGGCCTTGGAGACCGCCAAGGTGATCGGGTAGGTCACCGATAGCGTACCAAGGTCTACACACAGATATTCGGCCCTGAACGTCGCATAGTTCGACCAGGCATATTCAAAGCCGCCGCCGACCGTCGGGCCGGTCCGCGTCGCCGAGGCAGACCCGGTGCCGCAAGACGAGGTGATGCAATTGCCACCGACCGGAAGCGAGATGCTAGACACCGACACGCCGCCGTAAGCCAGACCACCGGCCGCGAACAGGAGCAACCGTTCCGTGGGCAGAATGCCGACCCGCCCGCGCAGCGTGCCGAACCAATTGATGTCCTGCTCGGTTGGCACCGTGAAGAAAGTGTTGGGGCTGATCGAACTGGCATTTCCCTTGATGAACGCGCCGGCGATGTCGGTCTCGAGGCCAGCCAGCCAAAAGCCGATCTGGCGGTTGTAGCCGACTTGGCCGCCTACAATGAGACCAGCGCCATTGGGCGAAACCGCGGGCGCTGTATCTCCAGCATCAAAACCGGAAAATGAACTCGAAGTCCGGGTAATGCCGGCGCCGATCTGGCCGCCAAAGTAAAAGCCGGTCCATGTAAAGGGTACAGGCATCGGCGCCGCCGAGGCCGCGCTGGCTGCCGCAAATGCAATAAGGACCGTGATCGCCAGAACCAGCGCTTTCATGGACCGCCCCCTTCGAGCCGTCAGATCGCCGCAGTTCCAAACGGATGAGCGCTGGCAGAATAGCAGATCTAGCAGCAGGCTTCTGTGCCATACCGGCCACACCCAAAAAGATTAGGCTTGAGCGGAGGAAGTCAACGCCGCGATGAATCGCTGTTTGATGGCGTGGCCGTCGCGCAGCGGCAAAACGCGCGGAGTGTCTTCGGGCTTGATTGGAGCGCTGATGAAGATCGGGCCTTCGCCGTTGTGCAGGAGGCTGCGGATTTCGGCCGCCTCGTCCATGCGCGCTATCGCGCGGGCGTCGCGGAACCGGCAGGCGCGCGCCACGGCGACCAGATCGACGCCGGCCTGCGTATGGCTCGGCTGCATGCCGGTCTCGCCGTAATGGGCATTGTCGAGCACCACGATGGCGAGATTTTTCGGCGCCTTGACGCCGATCGTGGCGAGACTGCCGATTCCCATCAGCATATCGCCGTCGCCGGTGATCACGGCGACGCGGCGGTCGGGACGCGCCAGCGCCAGCCCGAGCCCGATCATGGCGGTGCCGCCCATCGCGCCCCAGAGGTAGAAATTCAGCGGGTGGTCGCCGGCGGCGGCAACATCCCAGGTCGCCGACCCGAGCCCGCTGACGACCAAGAGATCGCCGCGATCGACCAGCAGCCGGCGCACCAGATCCCGCCGCGTGATCATTGTTGGGGCCATTGCATCATCGCGTCCAAAGCTTGCGGCCGATCAGCCGCTGCGACAACAGCATCGCGATTTGGAGATTGCCGTCGAATGCCATGTCGCAGCCGGCGCCGACAATCTCATCGACGGCGTCGGCGCTGTCGATCCGGTAGGTGAGAAAGCCGGCGAGCCGCAGCACATCTTCGGTGATCGTGCCCATCGGCACCTGCCAGGGATTGAACTCGCCGAACTCGCCGCGCATGGTGACGAGCACGACGCAGCCGAAGCCACAATTGCGCAACAGCGCGAACATGTTGATGCAATTGCCGACGCCGCTCGATTGCATCAGCAAGGCGGCGCGCTGGCCGCCAAGCACGGCGCCGGCGACAAGTCCCACGCCCTCCTCTTCGGTCGTCAGCACCACGTCGGCGATGTCGGGATCGTCGCGGCAGAGCGTGATCAGCCGGCTGTGGCCGGCGTCGGGCACATAGCCCACCTGGCGGATACCGACCCGGCGGAAGTGGGCATGGATCGCATCCGGCCAGGCGGCGTCTGTCGTGTTCGGGCTATGCAACGAAGTTCTCGGCGTTGTGTCTTTGCGATTATCGCAACGCCAAGGCGCAAAGCCAAGTTGCTGCCGGAGCCGCTCAATTTTGACCTTCGTGGCCGGCGGGATAGCTTGCGGCTCGCCTGCTGACGACTCCGGTACTCTGCGAATGGATTACGCCGCGCTCACTGTGCCGCAAGCGCTGAGCTTCGCTTTTTCGGCTTACAGCGCCGGCAAGCTCGGCGAGGCCGAGCAACTCTGCCAGCAGATTTTGGCGTCCGATGGCAACCACTTCGCCGCGCTGCATCTTCTGGCGATCGTTCAATCGGCCCTGGGCAAGAAGACCGAAGCGATTGCGAGCTACGACCGGGCTTTAAATTTGCGCGGCGACCATCCGGAAGTCTTGAGCAATCGCGGCGTCACGTTGCACGAGCTGGAGCGATTTGAGGAAGCGCTGGCGAGTTACGACCGCGCTCTGGCGGCGCGGCCGGATTATGCCGAGGCGCTCTCCAATCGCGGCAACACGCTGCGCAGCCTGAACCGGTTCGACGAGGCGGTGGCGAGCTACGACCGCGCGCTCGCCGCGCGTCCGGACTATGCCGAGGCGCACTGCAATCGCGGCGCCGCTTTGCAGGCGCGCCACCGATTCGACGAAGCGATCGCCAGCTATGAACGCGCGATCGCGATCCGGCCGGACTATGTCGCGGCGATATGCAATCGCGGCGGCGCGTTGCAACAGCTCGGGCGCTTCGACGACGCGCTGGCGAGCTACGACCGCGCGCTAACTTTGGCGCCCAATCATGCGGAAGCGCTGTCCAATCGTGGCGTCACGCTCCATCGACTGAATCGCTTCGAAGATGCGCTGGCGAGCTACGACCGGGCGCTCATGGTGAGGCCCAATTATGCCGAAGCGCACTGCAATCGCGGCGTGACGCTGCACGAAATGCGGCGGTTCGACGAAGCATTGGCGAGCTATGCGGAGGCGCTGGCCGCGCGGCCGGATTATGCCGAGGCGCACTTCAATGAAGGCTTGAGCCGGGCGCTGATCGGCGACTATGAGCGCGGCTTGCAAAAATTCGAATGGCGGTGGCGCGCCGAGCAACGCGATCAACGACGGGATTTTCGGCAGCCGCTTTGGCTCGGAGCGGACGATATCGCGGGCAAGACCATCCTGCTCCACGCAGAGCAGGGTTTTGGCGATACGATTCAGTTCGCCCGCTACGTGCCGTTGGTCGCGGCGCGGGGCGCGCGCGTGATTCTTGAGGTGCAGAGACCGCTCCACCGGCTGATGGACAGCTTGGCGGGCGCGACCGACATCGTCGCCAGAGGCGAACCGCTGCCCGCCTTCGACCTGCATTGCCCCTTGCTCAGCCTTCCGCTTGCCTTCGGCTCCCGGCCCGAGACCGTCCCGGCAGCGGCTCCCTATTTGCGCGCGTCCTCGCAGGACGTGGAGGGTTGGAAACAGCGGCTCGGGCCCCGGCGCCGGCCGATGATCGGCCTTGCCTGGTCCGGCGGACCGACGCTCCGCCCTCGGCAGTTGAACCCACAGGACTTTCTGGCCGTTTTCGGATCTACCCACCGGATTAACTACCGGCCGGGAAAAAGGAACGGCCACCGGTGGGCGCGCCGGGCGCCCTGGGTCCTATACAAGCGCTCCCAAAATAATCAACGGGCGCCCACGGCTGCGAGCCGCTTTATGTGCCGCTCGATCGCCTTACGGGCCTTTTCGAGGTCGTAGGCGTTCTGCAGATTCAACCAGTAGGCCGGCGTCTGGCCGAGAGCCTTGCCGAACCGCAGCGCGAGCTCGGCCGTGACCGGGCGCTTGTCATCCTTGCTCAACGGAGTGGCATTACTCGCGGAAGCCCCGGCAGAATATCGGCCATCTCCCGCAAAAACCGCCCCTGTTGACCGACGCCGGGAAATGGCACGGCGAACCGCGGTGCGTCGCTTCCGGCCGCGATTGCCGCGGCCTCGACGATGTCCTTAATGCGAAGCAGGAGCGTGACGATTGCGCCCGGCCGGTACTCGGCGATCCGATCGGCGAGGCTGGCGCCCGCGTTACGGCAGGCTGCGCTACGCTGCGACCAAGTCATGCGGTTAACCGGCTCCAGCACGAGGTCGTCGAGGTACCAGCCGTAAGCCTTGAAGCCGTCGAGAAGGTCGCCGTCAGCTAACAGACCAGCCGCCCGCATGGCGGAGCTCATGTGATGGGCGAGCGCGGTATTGCCGTAATAGAAAAACTTGCCACTGTGAGGCGGAGATTCACCGACAAAAAGCGTCGTGATGCGCTCCGGACGGTAACGCGCCCAGAGTCTCCTCGACCGACCCTTCATGCTTGTTCATGCGATCGTCGAAGCTGGAAGTTTCACGCCGAGTACGCGCGCTTATTCCATTAGCCGAAACCAGTCTCTCACTGCGAGTTGAAGACGTAGCGCCTCGTCTTCCGCGAGCGGACTACAATGAGCCACCGGACCGCGCAAAGAATTTAGGCTTGCCATAACCTTGTTGACTGCGTTGCGGCTACTGAGGGACCCTCCGAATATGTCCCAGTTCGCCGTGATTATGACGTTTAGTTCTCCAAATGTCGTGTAATCCAATTCGTCAGTGGATCTGCGAGTTATTCCTAAATCAATTTCCTTCTGAATTCGCCCAGCAACTTCTGACTTGACGTTAGCAGGAACGCGCTTGGAGCCCCACCACTCATCTGTTTTTTCAGCAGTCTAAATGGTTTTTGAAACGAAGGTGCGAATCGATTTTTCTAGACAATAGAACGTCTCGTAATGTTTGCTCATGTCTGCGGCTTCGGCGCGCACCGCTGCGTCGAACTGTGGATAGTAGACATCTTCCTGAGTCGCGGCAGGAACGTGGCCGAGCTCAACGGAGTAAAGCTTTCCAATCCGAGAAAGGTCTTCTACGACCATCTGGTTGGTCATGCCAAAGGCTTTCAGTTTTTCAACAACGCTGCTATTCGTCATCGGTAAGTAGATGCTCCTTGAGACTACGAAAGATCGCGTTGAATACAGCTTGGTCGGACGTGGCCGGCAGATTGAGATTAATGGTGTAGGACAAATTCAACCCGACGCCTTCCTTCGGGAAGGACGGCCGAGCAAGTTGTACATCAAGAGGAGCCGGCGGCTTGCTAACCTCCTCTGTAAGCTGTTCATTATTGACAGCGTTAAAGTCAGCAAACGTTTTAAGAGTCTTTAGTGTTGAGAGCGTTTGTCTCGCGACGCTGCTTTTAGAACTCCACGCCTGTGATTTGAATGACGAGGTCTAGAAGCTTTTTGTCGTCCAATTCATAGAAATATTCGTTCACCTGCAAAAGTTCGCGATATCCAAACTTTATTGCCTCGGCAACTGCTGCACCGGCAGTCGCGCTATTTCGAAACCTCTTATCAGATACGGCAGGATGGCGAAACCGGTGCCGCCCTTAATCTGTAGCTTGTTTGTAATGAAGTCGACAGTGACCCTGTCAGGAGTAGCCGCAGACCGAATCCGCTCGAGTGCAGTCTTTATCGAACCTGGGGAAGCCAAATAAGGAAGGGAGGCCATGCAAGTGGCACCGGGGAGGCGGATGACGTCGAATTCATGATAATAGGCACGCTCGCAGCGGTTGTCATCATCTGGATCGCTCTGGCACCGAAAAAACAATCGAAAGCGATCAGCCTCAAAGCATCGCCCGCGTCACCTGCACCCAGGATCACCTTATCAGCATTCCCACAATTATGGATCGCCGCCTCCGGCGTCAGCAACACCTAGCCGACCGAGCGATCAGTTCACCGCAGCTCATTGGCGTCGGCGAGCCGGTAGGCGTCGTGAGTCCGCCCGAACGCCATGATTGCATCGACGTCAAATTCAGGATCATTGTTGTAGCCGATGCGCGATGGTTTCGGAAATTCGGGGCAATGCTTGATCAGAGCGTCGAGCGCGTCCGGATCGATCTCTAAAATTAAGCAAACGTCGAATAGCGTAAGCACGTCAACTCACTTTCTTAAAGAGCGTCTCACGTTTCCGCAGTTCTTACATTCAAACTTTTCCATCTTTGCGCAATGCTCCTGAGGAAGCCGTCGCGCGCGGCGCGCGGTAGGTCGGCGGCGGCGATGACGGGGCATTGTCTGCCCCTTCCACGCCGGCGTGGAAGGTAAATTCACGCCACTCGGCAGAGAGGCGAGGCTTCGGTGCAACGCAGTGCGTGAAGAGTGCAGCTATGCCGACTGCTAAATGCTCGGTCAGTTACTCGAACACCTCGTCGGCGCGCTGCAGGGCTAACTCCGGAATAGTGAGGCCGAGCGCCTTGGCGGTCTTCAGGTTAACAGCAAACTCGAATAAGGCCGGTTGCTCGATCGGCAGCTCCCCCGGCTTATCACCGCGCAGAATTCGGGCGACGTAATCTGCAGGCCGACGCCAGAGTGCGTCGTAATTCGGGCCGTAGCCGATGAGACAGCCATCGCGTGCCATGCTCGCCCATTCGCACACGGTCGGCAGGCCAGCCTCTAACGCAAGTCGCGACAGCAGGGCGGCGTCACGAAAGAAATCCGGCGCAGAGAGGATGATCAACGCCTCGGAGCGGGCCGTGCGCATGCCGGCGAACGCTGCGACATAGTCTGCCGGCTCATCGGCATAGAACACATCGGTCTCGAGCCCAAGCTCTCTGGCCACGCGCTGAGCCTCCTCGGCGCCCCCCACATTGCGAGGCGGGCGGCCGCTCAGGATCGCGATACGGCGCGCCGCCGGCACAAACTCGTGCAGCAACGATGCACGCTTACCATCCAGCTGGGCTGCCATCATCGCGACGCCGGTCGCGCTGCCACCGGGCCGGGCGAGACTGTTGGCCAGCCCCTTGGCGACTGGGTCCTCGCCGAAGAAGGACATTACAATCGGCACGGTCGAGGATGCTTCCTTGACCGCCAGGATAGCCACGTTCGAGACGGCGACGACGACATCGGGCTTGGTGGCGATCGCCTCGCGCGCCAGCTCCGGCATGCGCGCCGGCAGGCCCACGTACGTCGTCACTGTCAGGTTGCGGCCCACAACGAAACCGCGCCGGGCAAGCTCGGGCACCTGCAAGTTCCAAATCATTTCCACTGTCGCCTCTGAAGGTGAGATCACTGCCATGCGATAGACACGACCCGGCTCCTGGGCTGATGCCCACGATGGCAGCAGTGCGCCACCGGGAACGGCCAGCAAGAACTGTCTCCGGTCCATCACGCCCTCCCCAATTGGGGGTTCATGCTCAGTGCAATTTCAAAACGATATCACCCCTCAATCGGCAAGTCTGTGACGTCCTTCATGGTGGGCCGACGCGAAAAGGCTTGCCATCTTCCTGCACTGCAAAATGACGCGATTGGCCCATCGCGACGTTAGCGGCGTGCGCGATCATGTCTGTAATTGGGGGATTAGCGAACTCATCCCGGACAATCCGGTAGGTCGCATTTTGACCCAGAGCAGACAGACATTTGGCCTTTGAACAGAAGTCGAGAAAAATCGCAGGTCGCGGCACTTTACCTTGCCCTAGACAGGCGCTTTGACCGGAACGATGATACTTTGTCAGGCGTCTTAGGGGCTCGCCCGTCATGGAGCCGCAGGAGGCCAGCATTTCGTCGCGCGAAGCGCAGCGCGCCGCACCGCCAGCAGATGGAAGCGGAACGATGTGCCACCGCTAATACTTCAGATCTGCATTATATTTTTTCTCATTCATTAACTTTGCAGTATGAACGGGACGCGGTTTCGGGGAAACTCGCAGTAAGCACTTTTCTTGCACTGCCGACGCAACAGAAATCTTCACACTGGCGCCGACAACCATGGTGGCGTTGCGGAAGGCCCCATCCCCAGTGCTGTCACATCGGTTCGAATGGCGGAAAGCGATAAGATGCCATCCGATGATTTCGGCGTGGCCCTTCGTCGTCGTCATCCTGATCCAGATGGCCGTTGGCGGCTTCAGCGTCTACGTCCTCTCCGCCACACGCGCCTTCGTCACCGGCGAGAGCCTCTGGTCGAAGGGCCAGCACGAGGCGATCTACTTCCTCAACCTCTATCTCGACACGGACGAGCAGAAGCACCTCGACGCGTTCCGGCGAACCATCGCTGTCCCGCTCGAGTACAGAAAGGGCCGTCAGCTCCTCGAGGCACGGCCAGAGGACAGGGTCGCCACCCGCAGGGCCCTCGAGAAGGCCGGCAATCCGCCGGAAGACCTCACGAGCCTGATCTGGATGTTCTGCAACTTCCGCGGCTTCTCCTATCTCGAGGAGGCGATCGCCCGTTGGAAGGAGACGGATCTTCCGATCCTCGAGATCGCCCGGATGGGCGAGACCGCAAGCACGGTCCATACGCCGGCCGAGGCAGCGGCGCTGCGCGAGCGCCTGGTCGAGATCGACAACGAGATCACCCCAAAGACGATCGCCTTCTCCAATGCCCTCAACGCCGGGGCGCGGCTCGTCGAATCGCTGCTGATGCTGTCCAATTTCGCGCTGGCCGGCGTGCTGGCCTGCCTGACCGTCTGGCGCGTCGGACGCGTCCTGGCGCAGCGGCGACAGATCGAGAGCAAGCTCGCGTGGCAGGCCTCGCACGACGAACTGACGGGGCTGCTCAATCGCCGGGCGTTCGAGGAACGCCTCGGACGGTCGATACGGCCGCCGCGCACCGGGGCGCCGTCTTCCCGGACGGTCATGTTCGTCGATCTCGATCAGTTCAAGATCGTCAACGACACGAGCGGCCACGAGGCCGGCGACGCGCTGCTGCGTCTCATCTGCCCGGGTCTCGAGGCGGTGCTCGGCGAGGACGCCGTGCTCGCGCGCCTCGGCGGCGACGAGTTCGGCATCTTCCTCTGCAACAAGGACATCGGCGAGGCGCTCTTCTTCGCCGAGCGCGTGCGCGCCGCGGTCGAGCGCGTCAGCTTCATCTGGAACGGCCGCCGGTTCGGCGTCACGGCGAGCATCGGCCTCATGCACGACGCGACGGGCAACGTCTCGCGCGACGACATCATGCGGGCGGCCGATGTCGCCTGCTTCATGGCCAAGGAGAAGGGCCGCAACCGGGTCCATATCCACCGCGAGCAAGATCTCGACCTGAGCAACCGGGTCCGCGAGATGAACTGGGTGCAGCGCATCCAGCGCGCGCTCGACGAGGATCGCTTCTCTCTCTACGCGCAGGAGATAGTCGAGCTGAAGGAGCACGACGCGTCGGGCCTCCATGTCGAGATCCTGCTGCGCCTGCGCGACGAGTCCGACCAGATCGTGCTGCCGACGAGCTTCCTGCCCGCGGCCGAGCGTTTCGGGCTGATCAAGCAGATCGACCGCTGGGTCGTCCGCAATACCTTCCTCTGCCTGAAGGAGCGCGCGGCGACGCCCCGCGCCGAGCCGATCGCCTGTTGCGCGATCAACCTGTCCGGCCCGACGATCGGCGACGAGGCCTTCCTGAGCTTCCTGGAAGCGGCGTTCGCCGAGTTCCGCATTCCGCCGGAGAGCATCTGCTTCGAGGTGACGGAGACGAGCGCGATCCTGGATCTCAACGCCGCGCGCCGCTTCGTGCAGGCACTGCAGGCGTTCGGCTGCACCTTCGCGCTGGACGACTTCGGATCCGGGATGTCGTCCTTCAACTACCTGAAGGAGCTGCCGATCGACTTCGTCAAGATCGATGGCAGCTTCGTCAAGGGAATGCTGCGCGACAGCGCCGACCGCGCCATGGTCGAGATGATCAGCCACGTCGGCCACGTCATGGGCAAGCGGATCATCGCCGAGTTCGTCGAGACAAAGGCGATCGCCGAGGCACTGCGGGAGATCGGTGTCGACTACGGGCAGGGCTACGGCATCGCCAGGCCCAAGCCCTTCGACGCGAGCTTCAAGTGCACCGCCGAGTGGCAGCCGGCGCTGCCGACCCGGCTCCGCAAGCTGACGGCCTAGTCGGCCGCGACCGGCGCCTCCCTGCCCGCCTATGCCGCGGCGACGGACATCTGCCTGTCGTAATAGGCTTCGACCTCGTCGGCGGCGGCGTCGAACAGCGCCAGCCCCTGGATCACGAGATCCTCGATGCGCTGCGGCGAGCCCAACTCGTCGTAGGCGCGGGCGAAGTCCATCACGATGTCCTCGTGCGACGGCTCGCCGTCGTGCGGAACCGTGTGGACCTCCATCCAGATCGCCCGGCGCCTGTCGAACAGGCGCGTATAGCCCGGCGCCGTGGCCAGCATCTCGCCGAGCGCTTGGGCGACGAACTCGGTCGAGGCGAGCGCGCCGGCGAAGAAGACGACGAGGTCGTCCGTCGTCGTCGCGTCGATCAGGCGCTGCACGAGCGGAAGCGTCTGCTCGGCCTGGAGCATCTCGTAGCTCAGGCCGAGATTGCGGGCGTCGGCCTCCCAGTGCTTGGAGTGCCGGAACTCGTCCTTCTGCATGTCGAGGAGGCCGGCGCGCGCCTCCTCGAAGACGCCGGCGATCTCACGGTCGCGCAGGGTGCGAATGGTTCGCGCGGAGCCGGCCAGCGTCTCGCGCGACTTGTTGCGACCAAACTTTGCGTAGAGCGGCGCCCGCGGAAGATTGGCGGAGTTCGCACGATGGTCGATCGCCTTCTCGAAGTCGCGCGTGAACGGCCAGAAGCCCCGGCTCAGGGCGATCGCCGCAGCGCGATCGCCGCCGCGGCAGCGGCAGATCAACGACGAATTCGATATCCCATCCCTCGCTGCCTCCTCGAGGCGGTCTATGTCGAAGTAATCGTGATTGTCTTCATGAAACAACGACATAGCCGCACGCCTTATACGAAGGTTAACGAATCCTTTCACGTTCATCAAAAATTGACAAGTGAATAAAGGCGCACTAGATGGGATGGTTAATGCCGCTGTTGCCGTAGCGCGGCGGGAAAGTTTGGCAGGCAACCAGGAGAATTTTCTTCGCGTCCGCCGTTTGCCGGCAAACGCATTTTTCAGATCTCCCGGCGGCGTTTCGAGACGCGCCGCCCCGCCCGGTCAGCCCGGCTGGTTCACCGAGGGCTTCGACACGCGCGATTTAAAGGAGGCGAAGGCGCTGCTCGCCGAGTTGGCGTGACAAACTGGCATTCGTGGAGAATGTCGCTTCATGGCCCTTCTCGGACCTCAGGCGAGGTTCGAGTTGAGTCTCCGCAAAGCGTAGAATAGTCGCGCGAAGCGCAGCGCGCCGCACCGCCAGCAGATGGAAGCGGAACGATGTGCCACCGTTAATACTTCAGATCTGCATTATATTTTTCTCATCCATTAACTTTGCAGTATGAACGGGACGCGGTTTCGGGGAAACTCGCAGTAAGCACTTTTCTTGCATTGCCGACGCAACGGAATCTTCACACTGGCGCCGACAACCATGGTGTCGTTGCGGAAGGCCCCATCCCGAATGCTGTCACGTCGGTTCAAATGGCGGAAAGCGATAAGGCACCATCCGATGATTTCGGCGTGGCCCTTCGTCGTCGTCATCCTGATCCAGATGGCCGTTGGCGGCTTCAGCGTCTACGTCCTCTCCGCCACACGCGCCTTCGTCACCGGCGAGAGCCTCTGGTCGAAGGGCCAGCACGAGGCGATCTACTTCCTCAACCTCTATCTCGACACGGACGAGCAGAAGCACCTCGACGCGTTCCGACGAACCGTCGCTGTCCCGCTCGAGTACAGAAAGGGCCGTCAGCTCCTCGAGGCACGGCCACTGGACAGGGTCGCCGCCCGCAGGGCCTTCGAGAAGGCCGGCAATCCGCCGGAAGACCTCACGAGCATGATCTGGATGTTCTGCAACTTCCGCGGCTTCTCCTATCTCGAGGAGGCGATCGCCCGTTGGAAGGAGACGGATCTTCCGATCCTCGAGATCGACCGGATGGGCGAGACCGCAAGCACGGTCCATACGCCGGCCGAGGCAGCGGCGCTGCGCGAGCGCCTCGTCGAGATCGACAACGAGATCACCCCAAAGACGATCGCCTTCTCCAATGCCCTCAACGCCGGGGCGCGGCTCGTCGAATCGCTGCTGATGCTGTCCAATTTCGCGCTGGCCGGCGTGCTGGCCTGCCTGACCGTCTGGCGCGTCGGACGCGTCCTGGCGCAGCGGCGACAGATCGAGAGCAAGCTCGCGTGGCAGGCCTCGCACGACGAACTGACGGGGCTGCTCAATCGCCGGGCGTTCGAGGAACGCCTGGGACGGTCGATGCGGCCGCCGCGCACCGGGGCGCCGTCTTCCCGGACGGTCATGTTCGTCGATCTCGATCAGTTCAAGATCGTCAACGACACGAGCGGCCACGAGGCCGGCGACGCGCTGCTGCGTCTCATCTGCCCGGGTCTCGAGGCGGTGCTCGGCGAGGACGCCGTGCTCGCGCGCCTCGGCGGCGACGAGTTCGGCATCTTCCTCTGCAACAAGGACATCGGCGAGGCGCTCTTCTTCGCCGAGCGCGTGCGCGCCGCGGTCGAGCGCGTCAGCTTCATCTGGAACGGCCGCCGGTTCGGCGTCACGGCGAGCATCGGCCTCATGCACGACGCGACGGGCAACGTCTCGCGCGACGACATCATGCGGGCGGCCGATGTCGCCTGCTTCATGGCCAAGGAGAAGGGCCGCAACCGGGTCCATATCCACCGCGAGCAGGATCTCGACCTGAGCAACCGGGTCCGCGAGATGAACTGGGTGCAGCGCATCCAGCACGCGCTCGACGAGGATCGCTTCTCTCTCTACGCGCAGGAGATCGTCGAGCTGAAGGAGCACGACGCGTCGGGCCTCCATGTCGAGATCCTGCTGCGCCTGCGCGACGAGTCCGACCGGATCGTGCCGCCGACGAGCTTCCTGCCCGCGGCCGAGCGTTTCGGGCTGATCAAGCAGATCGACCGCTGGGTCGTCCGCAATACCTTCCGCTGCCTGAAGGAGCGCGCGGCGACGCCCCGCGCCGAGCCGATCGCCTGTTGCGCGATCAACCTGTCCGGCCCGACGATCGGCGACGAGGCCTTCCTGAGCTTCCTGGAAGCGGCGTTCGCCGAGTTCCGCATTCCGCCGGAGAGCATCTGCTTCGAGGTGACGGAGACGAGCGCGATCCTGGATCTCAACGCCGCGCGCCGCTTCGTGCAGGCACTGCAGGCGTTCGGCTGCACCTTCGCGCTGGACGACTTCGGATCCGGGATGTCGTCCTTCAACTACCTGAAGGAGCTGCCGATCGACTTCGTCAAGATCGATGGCAGCTTCGTCAAGGGAATGCTGCGCGACAGCGCCGACCGCGCCATGGTCGAGATGATCAGCCACGTCGGCCACGTCATGGGCAAGCGGATCATCGCCGAGTTCGTCGAGACAAAGGCGATCGCCGAGGCACTGCGGGAGATCGGCGTCGACTACGGGCAGGGCTACGGCATCGCCAAGCCCAAGCCCTTCGACGCGAGCTTCAAGGGCGCCGCCGAGTGGCAGCCGGCGCTGCCGACCCGGCTCCGCAAGCTGACGGCCTAGTCGGCCGCGACCGGCGCCGCCCTGCCCGCCTATGCCGCGGCGACGGACATCTGCTTGTCGTAATAGGCTTCGACCTCGTCGGCGGCGGCGCCGAACAGCGCCAGCCCCTGGATCACGAGATCCTCGATGCGCTGCGGCGAGCCCGACTCGTCGTAGGCGCGGGCGAAGTCCATCACGATGTCCTCGTGCGACGGCTCGCCGTCGTGCGGAACCGTGTGGACCTCCATCCAGATCGCCCGGCGCCTGTCGAACAGGCGCGTATAGCCCGGCGCCGTGGCCAGCATCTCGCCGAGCGCCTCGGCGATGAACTCGGTCGAGGCGAGCGCGCCGGCGAAGAAGACGACGAGGTCGTCCGTCGTCGTCGCGTCGATCAGGCGCTGCACGAGCGGAAGCGTCTGCTCGGCCTGGAGCATCTCGTAGCTCAGGCCGAGATTGCGGGCGTCGGCCTCCCAGTGCTTGGAGTGCCGGAACTCGTCCTTCTGCATGTCGAGGAGGCCGGCGCGCGCCTCCTCGAAGACGCCGGCGATCTCGCTGTCGCGCAGGGTGCGAATGGTTCGCGCGGAGCCGGCCAGCGTCTCGCGCGACTTGTTGCGACCAAACTTTGCGTAGAGCGGCGCCCGCGGAAGATTGGCGGAGTTCGCACGATGGTCGATCGCCTTCTCGAAGTCGCGCGTGAACGGCCAGAAGCCCCGGCTCAGGGCGATCGCCGCAGCGCGATCGCCGTCGCGGCAGCGGCAGATCAACGACGAACTCGATATCGTATCCCTCGCTGCCTCCTCGAGGCGGTCTATGTCGAAGTAATCGTGATTGTCTTCATGAAACAATGACATAGCCGCACCCTTATACGAAGGTTAAGGAATCCTTTCACGTTCATCAAAAACTGCAGTTTAATTGACTAAAATGGAACTATATTAATGAGCCGTCACCCCCCTAGATTGGGGGGATGGTTAATGCCGCTGTTGCCGTAGCGCGGCGGGAAAGTTTGGCAGGCAACCAGGAGAATTTTCTTCGCGTCCGCCGTTTGCCGGCAAACGCATTTTTCAGATCTCCCGGCGGCGTTTCGAGACGCGCCGCCCCGCCCGGTCAGCCGTCAGCACGCCCTGCGCCGTCGATGAACCGCTGCATCAGCCATCGCCCGGCAGGACCCGGCGGGCACCCGCCGCGTGGAGGAGATGCATCGTGAATGTGCCGCCGCGCCAGTCCGGCAGGTCCAGCCGCACCAGGCGTCCCGACTGCAGGTCCGCCCGCACCATGGCCGCCGGCATGTTGCGACGGTCGTCGGCTTCATGCCCTGTGGCCCAGCATGCCGCTCCACTGTGAGCTCAGGGGGCAGCAGGTTTATGGGTGTTGTTGCCCCGGCGCCGAGGCGGTGCCGACGCATCCGCTGGCGTCGGGGGCGGAGACGGGAACCGGCGCGGCGCGGCGCCACGCGGGGCACGCGCGCCCTACCAGCTACCCTTTCGCCTCGGCGAGAGCGTCTGAAATCAGGGAGCGCTTCTTTTGTGTGACCGTTGCGGGAGATCGACAACCAAACAGGCCATTATCGGGAACTGGCCCGGTCCAGGACCGACAAGGGCGCCCTGGCTGCCATCGATCGCCTGATTGCAAAGCCAGAAGCCGAAAAACTCGCATTACATTGGCCGCCTAGGGCGCCGTCCTCGGCCACTGCTCGATGATTTGCGTACGCTGCCTGATCGTCAGCCGAATGCGCGGCCGATGGTAGATGGCCGCGGCAAAGACCTCCCGCGCCTTGTCCAGCTGCTGCCGGCATAGAGCATGTGGTCGACCTTGACACCGTCCTTGATCCACTTCTCGACCTTGTAGAAATTGCGGTGGTCCGCAATCAGTGGTTCGTCGGTTTCTTCGTCGTTGTTCATGTCCACCCTCTTTTGCCCGCTATGCGGGCAATATTTGCCCGCTATTTGATCTTGCGGCCGCTCGAAGGCGCCCGTTCAATAATTGTCAGATAAGGCTGTTTCTTCCAGGTTTCGGCCGACGCGGCGAGCCCTACCCCGGTCCGGGCATGGTCGAAATGGTCTTGATGCGTCAACTCACAGTCGAAGGCGAGCAGGATTTCGACACAACCCCGTCACCCTTTGTCGATTAATTGCCTAGTCTTGCCAAGCCGAAATAGGTAGGGCACGTACAGCAAGGTCTTTCGGTAATGCGCGGGGAGATCGATCGGTGGTACGCGGTCAAGACTTCCGAACCATCCGCATTCGTGAAACTGGCATTGCAGTGACGTGTCCAAAATGCGAAGCCTGTTCGACGGTTCTCCGTTCCACAAAACCGAAAATCGATGCCTGTGGCTTGGAAAGGTATTTGCTTCGATGCCGAGGGTGCGCAAGCCTCCTTGGAGGCATCATTGACCCTAGCGATGGCGCGCTAGTGGTGTCGCTGTTGGAATAGCGAGGGCGTGACCTCGCATTTACCTCGAGAAAACCGCGGCGATGCTTTGAAAGCGATTGCGGCCAACCGGGGTTCAATTTCAGGAGTTCGCGGAAGCAAGCGCCGACGCATCGGATTCCGTCATATCTTCATTTGCCGGAATGGCGGTTTTTCGAACCGCGACCTTATGACCGGAGGCTGGTGCAGGTATAGTTTCGCGAGAAGGATGGATTGCTGTCCACGCGGACGAGAGTAACGGGCTCTGATCTACGAGCGCCGTGACCACAGCATCGAATAGCGAATTAGCAAGCAGCCGGTCAATTGGCAGGCTGTATCAATTGGTGCCACGCAGCTCGCCAGCGCATCAGTGCCAAATAGTGCCAGCAGGCGTCGGATGTTAAGACGCACTCATTCAGACTGTCTGCGCGCGGCGCACAAAAGTCGCCCAGGCGAGCAGCAGCGCTGCGCCCAGGACTACTGGGAGAGCCAAGGCGTTGACGGCAGCCCAGCCGAAACTTGACAGGAGCGCCCCCGAGGATAGCGAGCCAACCGCCATGAAGCCGAAGATTAGAAAGTCATTGAAGGCCTGAATTTTATTGCGCTCCTGCGCCCCGTGGCATTCCGCCACGAGGTTGGTGGCGCCGATGAAGCCGAAATTCCATCCGACGCCGAGCAGCACTAGCGAGAACCAGAAATTCCATAAGGCAATGCCGGCATAGCCGATCGCGGCGGCCACTGCGATCAGTGCCAGTCCGACCGCTATCATCGTGCGCAATCCGAACCGCATAATGAGCGGGCCGGCAATGAAGCTCGGGGCATACCTGCCGAGTATATGCCATTGAATGCCCAGTGCGGCGTCATTGACTGAGTGGTGGCACATGACCATCGCGAGCGGCGCCGCGGTCATCATCAGGTTCATCACGCCGAAGCAGGCCGGCCCGCAGACAACCGCGACAATGAAAGCGGGCTTGCGGTTTGACGACTGGCACCGATTGACACCGAACGGCCTAATCGAGCCGCTGCGCTCCAGGCAATCACCCTGAGCATATTCAAGTACGACTAGCGCATCGGCAAATTCGGCCACTGCCTACTTGTCGCGGGTGGCGTCTTGTCACCTCGACGTGCCCTACGCCCCTAGGCTACCGGGTTGAAGATGAGTGACGCTGCTCCCTTCATCGCTCCAGCCTTGCTTATCGTGTACCTCGCGATTGGTGGTCTGCTGTTCTGGGACAGAGCGGCGCGGCGTTGAGCGTGGCTATCTGGCGCCCGCGTGGGGTGCTCCTAGCCTACAGGCATGGGCTACGAGCGGCCGAAGTGGTGGACCTGTGTTGGGGAGGTCGATTTCAAAACCGCATCCCTGCACATCGGCAGGGCCAAGAACGGCACTCCGGCAACGCACCCGCTGGGTGGCCGTGAGACGCGCGAGCTCCGCTGGCATCAGCGGGAAAGCCCCACTTCCCCATTCGTATTCGTCTCGGAACGCGGCGCGCCGCTATCGGCGCCAGGGTTCTCTTGCTTGGTCGAGCGGGCCGTGCCCGAAACAGATCCCCGGCTGGCGGCAATTGCGCCCGCCTAATGTACCGTGGTGGCTCTGGTTAACGTTGTTATGCCCGGAAGCATGATTTCTGTCCGATCCACGTTGAAGCCAATTTCGCGGAGAACATTCTCAACGTAGCACGGAGTCAGACAGACAGCGTTTGGATTGTCGAAAATGCTGCCGAGCAAGTACCAAGCCGCAAAAGGCGGGCTTTCATGGGCGTTGTCGACCGTAAAATCATGAACCAGCACCAATCCGCCGGGCGGAAGCGCGTCGATTGCGCGTCGCGCCAAGACGCGCAAGTCATTGTCGCCGACGGCGCTCCACAAATACGACATCAGAATTACGTCGTGTCCGGTCGGCCAATCGGTGGAGATGGCATTTCCACCGTAGTGCGTTATCCGAGCCGCCATGCCGGCGTCTTGAGCATATCGTCTGGCAGTCTCAATCGTCTGCGGAAAGTCGAGAATTGTAGCGGTAAGCTGAGTATGCGCGGCACAGAACGCGAGACTGTAAGCGCCGCTACCGCCGCCGACGTCGAGCATGTGCTTTCGATCGCTCCAGTCGACCCGCTTTGCCATTAAGCGCGCTGGACCGAAAGATCCGGCATGTTGCGCGGAGCTAAATTGCTCGCCGCCAATCCCAGCGCTATAAATTAGGCCCTCATAGAAGCACTTGTCCGGGAATATCCGCTCGCCGCGCAGCGCCGCGCCGAGATGCCTAAAGCTTTCATAGCCAAAGGCGCCATTGACGAGCCTAACATAAGCTCTGAAATCGCCCGGTGCTCCCGCAACCAGATACCGCGCCGTCGCCGGCGCATTTGTGAAATGTTCCTGGCGCTAAGCTATGAGGCCAAGCGATTTCAAGGCCGTCAGCAACGTAACAAGCCGGTTCTCGGCGATGCCGGTGGCCTTCGCCAACTCTGGGAATGACCCGGCGCCCCCGGCGATGTGGGTAAACAAGTCGAACTCGAGGGCAGCAAACAGTGCCTTCGAGGCCATGAAGCCGTAAGTGATCGCCGCTTGCGGATGGCAATTCACGCGGCACGCACCGGCTCGCTCGGCACCGCGCGCGACGCTGGCGAACTCGCCAACGCGATCCTGCACGCCATTGGCGACAGCGACTTGCGCCGAGCAGTCGAAGCATGCGCCATCGTTCGAAGAGTCAACCGTGGCCTGATGTCGGCCATTTTGGAGGCAGAGGAGCCGATCCCGCTTTCGCTGCTAGAGGCGGTGGAAACGTTGCCGTTCGCGAAACGCGACGCGGAAGGAATTTATATCGCTGAACCGGTGCGGCGAGCGAATGATCGAGTGGGTGTCGGCTCTCGTCGATGCCGGCCCGCGCGGAATGGCCCCACCTGACAGCCTGGATTTCGCACGCGACCGGCGCGAAATCGTGTTGGAAGGACGCGCAATCGAGCTTACGCCTCTGGAAGCGCAGGTTCTCGGCGAGCTGATCGATCGTGCGCCAGCCGTGGTGCGACGGGAGGATCTAATCGAGCGCATCTGGCGGCGTGCCCACGTCGGCAGCAACGTTGTCGATACGGTTGTGCGGACGCTGCGCAAGAAGCTGGGTCCCAGACGAGCATGCATTCAGACGGTATCCAAGGCGGGGTACCGCTACGTCGAACTCCGGCACGCCATCTGAACCAAGCCAGCCAATAGAGTGATTACACTTTTCTCGAAATCACACTGTCATTTGCCGCAATTGCGGAAACTCACGTCCGCTTTCCTGCCAACCGATCCCGAAATGCTCACATGCGGGCCGCGCAGCAAGATCTGCTGTGGGTCAAAAGCGGGCATTGGGGACTTCCCGAACCACATCCCCTTCATCCCCGAAGCGGAAATCGCTTCGCTCGTGAAGCATTGTGTTGCCGACTGAACTTATGTGCGCACAGCGTTGAAAGTTCAAAGTACGCCGAAGGATCTCGTCGAAATCCAAACGGCAGATACTTGAGTTCGCAGGTTGACAATTTCATCTGAGAAGTTGGCTTCTATGCTCTATCGAGAACACGTTTGCATAAAGGTTCGCAATCCATTGTTGACCCTCTTGCGTAACTCGAAGATAGCGTAGAGCGTCACCGATATAAGGTCTTACCTTCTTCCAGAAGAAATCGGGATAGTTTGCGCGCAGATCCGCGACGCTATTGTATCCCAGTTTATTGCTCATTCCTGTCTCACGAAACTCGTCAAATAAAGCTGTCTGCTTGCGCAGATAATTGATGTCCGCAAGCTGTCCAATTAGAACCGCTGCACGCACTAGGCCCGGAAAATCGTCAGTGAACTCGTGCAGCTCATCCTCGGGAACCGGGAAGCGGGTGTGCTCTATGTTGGCTTCGATCTGCGCAGTGTCCAGACGGACGAGCGTCGCATTGGCGCCCCGTTCGCGTACAAATAGTTTGGACCGAGCCACATGATACGGCGCCAATGATGCGTCGGTGGCTCCCTCCGGGAGGGTCACCTTATCGCCGGCCAGGTTGATGACATAGGAACCATTCCCATCGCCCCGACAAATCCCACGCACGAAGCCGATGTCATGAACTAGGAGAGAGACGATGAAATGCAGCCACTCGTGCGGTGTCACATTGCCGACGCTGATATGCCGGCCACGCAGAATTTCCTGCCCAACGAGCGTGACCATGATGGTGTGATTAACGTCGTGGTAGACAGCGTCGCTAGTCGCTATAGTTTCGAGAGCAAGCTGCGCGGCAAAGCTCAGGATCCCAGGATAGTTGGGCTCCAATATCGTGTAGGTTCGCTCGTACATCGCTCGAAGTTCTCGAATAAATGATTCGATTACGATCAGCGTCGGATTGAACATCAAATCCGCCTTACGATTTTTGCCAGAAGCGCTTTAATAGCTTACTCCGATAGCACGCGAGATACCATCTGGATTCATCCGCGCTCAGGACAAGAAGTATCGAGGTGGAGCAAAAGCCTCGAATTAGATCAACGCGGCGGCGGCGCAGATTGGCCAAGATTCAAATAAGCCACCGGCATCGCCGTCCGCATTTGACGAATATGAGCGCAGCCCTGCGAGCAGGTTTGAAGTGATGGACGAAAGTCATGAGCCCAGGGAGCGACCTTACGCTTGGCCGTTTCCGCAAACGCACGCTTCGGCGGATCGAGCGGCTCGCCTTTCGAAATGGCTAACGCAGGACGGCCGCTTTCTCGCTGGCAATCGCGAACTTCTCGACGGGTTCTGCGCCAGGGTGATCGAAGCAGGCGTGCCGCTCAGCCGATCCTGGTTACATATTCGCACGCTGCATCCGGAATTCGCGGGCGTGTCCCGAATCTGGCGGCGCGGCATGCAAACCGAAGAGCGCTTTCTCGACTTTGGCTTCGAGAAGTGGCCCGCCTATCTGAACAGTCCTGTCCGGCATGTCGTCGAGGAGAGGAAGCTTTGCCGATGGCGCCTTAATGATGGGGAGCCATTGCCTTTTCCGGTCTTGGAAGAGCATCGCGCGGCTGGTTACGTAGACTATGCCGTTGCTCCCATGATTTTTTCCGATGGGAGGGTCAATGCGGTCTCGTGGGCTACGGATCGTCCCGGCGGCTTTAGCGACGCGGACCTGCGGCTGCTCGAAGAAATACTCCCAGCCTATTCAACGGTCGTTGAAGTGAAGAGTCTCCGCAGGTTTGCCATGAATGTGTTGTCCACCTATGTCGGACGTGAGCCTGGCGAACTGATCATGAATGGACAAATTCGCCGTGGTGATGTGCGCACCATTAAAGCCGCGCTGATGATGGTAGATTTGCGCAACTTCACTGGCTTGTCCGATGCGCTTCCGCCGTCGAAGGTCATCGAGACACTCAATCGCTACTTCGACTGCGTCATTCCTCCCATCAAAAGGCATGGTGGCGAGGTTCTTGAGTTTTTGGGAGACGGAATTCTCGCGATCTTGCACGAAAGTGGCGAGCGCTCGGCGAAAGAGGCTTGCAAACTGGCATTTGAAGCTGCCCGGCAGGGTCTCGAGGGCCTGTCTGCCTTACACCACGACATGTCGATCGCGCCGCGGGATTTGAAAGCAGGGTTCGCGCTCCACTATGGCGAAGTCTCGTATGGCAAGATTGGAGCAGGTGATAGACTTGATTTCACCGTGATCGGTCCCGACGTCAATCTGACGAGCCGCATCGAGCGGCTCTGTCGCGAGCTTGATCGCAACCTTATCATGTCCGAGGAATTCGTCCGCTATCTCGACGCACCGGTGTTCGGATCGGTCTTTTCGCCTGCGCGGGTTTTCACGGATGCAACTCCTTTTCGGGTTGCCCGCCTGACCGGGACTAAGCGGTGAACTCCCGCCCATAAAGCCATGATCGCGATTGAGCCATTTGGCGAGAGAAGGGGAAACGCGTCGAATTCACTCAGCCAGCGGGGTGATCCCGCCGGAATAAGCGTTTCGAATGTTGCGATGGGAAAACGCGGCTGGGTTTGGTTGATCGCGGGCCACACCGTTCGGAAAGATGCCACTATCGGATTTTGGTTGGACTCCAAAAAGGGCGCAAATCATAAATAGGGTAGCGGCAACCGATCCTACAATGCCTAACGGCCGGACTCCGATTGTTCGTTTAGCGTCCAGTCCCACCGATCAAGTCGCACGCTTACGCTTTTTATTGAAGTCGAAACGCGCGGAAGAGATCAGCTCCAATGTTTAATCCCACGCAGATTGTGGTCACCGCATTCATCCGCGAACTTCGTGAGATGTATGACCGAAATTACGGGACTCTCGGGACGGGATTTCCGGGTATCATAGGCTTTGTCGCCCAGTTGGCCCTCGAGAACATCGCCACAAGTGACGCGCCGTACCACGACGTGAACCACACAATTATGGTCACCCTCGTTGGTCAGGAAATCTTGCGGGGCAGGCATATCAGCGCGGGTGGCGTAACGCCGCGCGATTGGCTGTACTTTATCATTTCGCTACTATGTCACGACATTGGCTATGTGCGCGGAATATGCAAAGGCGATGAAAATGGTCGGTATGTCTCCAACTTGACCGGAGATAAGGTTGCCGTACCGGAAGGCGCCACTGATGCATCGCTGACGCCCTCCCATGTGGTCCGTTCCAAGCTTTTTATCCGCCAACAATTCGGCAAGTCGATCATCGACCTCGATATTCCTCAGATTGAAAGGAACATCGAGCACCACGCGCTCCCCCCGTGCCCGAAGATCAAGTCGCATCAATCTACGGCTGACTATCCCGGGCTTCTTCGCGCTGCGGATTTGATCGGTCAGCTTGCCGACATCAATTACCTTCGAAAGCAGGCCGCCTTGTTCAACGAGTTTCGCGAGACGGGAACGAGCGAGAAATTGGGGTACAAGAGCGTTGCGGATCTACGAGACAACTATCCCGATTTCTTCTGGCAAAAGGTCCGGCCATACATCGGAGATGCATTGCGCTACTTGCGGATCACCCAGGAAGGCCAACAGTGGGTCGCCAATCTCTATGCTAACGTCTTCTCGATGGAGCATAGGGCGCTCGCGCCCATACCCGGATCGTTACTGAATACCCCGCGCTGACGAACCGGCCAAAAGGCATCCGCGCATTTTGCTCAGGCCCTTCGAGGGCATACCACCTGATGCCGTTCGCATACTCAGTGGCGATGTTCTGAGTGGCTTGCAGTCGTTTCAAAAGACAAGCACAGAGTCCATGTCTTTGGCCTGTGTGATCACGCAAGCCCGACTTCCGAATTGGTTCATTGGGCGACATCGGGTAGTCGCGGAGCTATGTCTCCTTCACCCCCGAAAGCAGACATCACTTAGCGCGCTGCTTATGTTCCCTTGGTGCCACAAGCTGACATCGCGCCTTTGCCCGCAGCAGTCTCTTCCTGCGTGACGACCCAGGATGTAGCTTCTGAAGCGGTAGCGCTTATGCGATGGGCAGCGCCCACCCGTGACTGCTAGCTCGGCTGGCCGCGAACCGTTGTCGCCAAGGGTGTGCTTCATCCTATCGCGGATGCCACGCAGGGATTCCCACTGGGTCGGCGCGCCGGGATCACGCCGCTCCGAGTGACCGACAGACCTTGTCCTCGTATCCCTTCACGGTTAGTTCCGGACTGCCGTATTTTCGCGCGAGCGCCTTCCTATCAGCATTTTCTAGCGTCATGGGCTACGAAACTATTGGAGTCCATAATAAAAAATGCACATCAGAAGAATTCGTCTGCCTATCGGTTGGCAGCCCTCGACCCGGATTTTCTGCTCAGCAATTCCATGCGTGGCGTGCGGCTGCAGCTCGAATACGAAAAGGCAGAGGAACGATTGCGCGCCCGGGTCATACGGTCAACCATTGTAGTCTTCGGGAGCGCACGCATCGTCCGAGGGGACGCAGCCACGAGGCCAAGTCTTCGACGACGCTGCCGCCAGAGGCGGTGCCGCGCGCCGGCGACCAATCGGCGCTGTGGTACGAAGAGGCGCGGCGCTTCGGGCGGCTCGCATCCGAGCGAGGTGGCGCGCTCCGACCGCGCGGTGGCATCCGCGATAATGTGATCGCAACCGGCGGCGGTCCCGGCATATAGGAAGCGGCAAACCGTGGTGCCGCGGAAGTGGGGGCGCCGTCGATTGGCTTCAATATTGGACTGCCGCGCGAGCAGGAGCCCAACGCTTATTCGACCCCGGACTTGACCTTTCAATTCCACTATTTAGCGAGTGCGAAAACTTCATTTCGCGATGCGGGCGAATGCACTTGTCGTCTTCCCGGGAGGATTTGGTACCATCGACGAACTCTTTGAGTTACTAACGCTGATGCAAACGGCAAAGACACCCGCCATCCCCATCGTTCTCGTCGACAGATCTTACTGAACTAGTGTCATCAATTTCACAACACTCGTTGAGGAAGGAATGATAGCACAGGTTGATCTAGATCTTTTCTCATACGCCGACGATGCCGAGGGCGCATGGCACGAGCTTGTTAAACGTGGTTTGAACAGCGGGCCACGTCCGGCAGGTTACCCCTCAATAATGACCTAACGTAACGCGGGCAAACTTGTCCCGGAAGAAATCATCAATGACGCTCGAAACCGCATCGTTCGCCGAAGGCGCCATTGAGGTGACGTTTCTGCAGCAGCAGGAGACAGATCCGTTTACAGCACCACCCGAACGAACCGCGCAGATTAGAGACGTTGCAAATAGAATTGCCCGATTCATCAGTGAAGCAAGATCAACGATCGATATCGCAATATACGACTTTCGGCTTCATGACGAGGCGGCGACGATTCTTGCAGACGGATTGCGATCGCGAGCGCGTAAAGGTGTGCGCATACGTATTGCCTATGACAATGCCACAGACCGGAACGGAGATATCGTACCCACGGCCGCCCCATCGCAACTAAGATCTGACCAAAAGCCAATTGGAGCCGACAGCTTCGTTCGTTCTTTCGTCGATATCGCACAGGTTAAGGGTATTACCGGCTATCGAGACGCCTAATGCACAATAAATACATCTTGTGTGACATCAACTCCTCAGACGCCGCTGTCTTCACTGGCTCATCGAACTTCACGAATGGTCTTGGTGGCGAGACCGGATAACAACCTTCTGTGTCTGCGTTCGCAACAACTGGCTTCATATTACGCAAAAGACTTCTCCGACCTTTGGTCGCGCGGGAAAATCGCTGAACTCGACGGGCTATCGCGACACCGGCACCGTGCGCCTGAATGATGTTCCGGTAACAATTGCTTTCACGCCGGGCGAAAGCCCTGCGGTGTTGAAGGAAATCGTCGGAGCAATTGCGGGAGCGCGCAATCGGCTGTATGTTGTGTCCCGTTGTCCTATCTTCTGGACCGAGATCCTTGCTGCCCTTTCCGGAAAGCTATCGACCGAGGCTTGCCCTTGGGGGGCGTTTATGACGGCCCGCAAATGGATCAGGTCGAACGGCAGTGGAAGGCCGCGAATGTCGGAACAGATAAACTCAACACCTGGCTGAAAGTTGCGAAGCGTTTGGTGCGAAAGAATTCAATCCCCTTCGACCGGCAAAATCAGTCTCAGCCGCACAACTTCATGCACAATAAGCTTGTCATCGCAGACCAGATTGTCGTGACGGGAAGCTTTAATCTTTCTAATCATGC
>CAWDZD010000013.1:0-54845 GCA_963806465.1 uncultured Alphaproteobacteria bacterium
GCCATCTCGATGGCCTTGCCGAGATGCGCGATCGCCTCCTCGAAGGCGGAGCGGCGCAGCGCCTGGTCGCCGGCCTTGCTCCACCATTCGATCGCGTCATCGGTGAGCCCAGCCTGCGTAAAGTGGTGGGCCAACACTTCCGGCTCGGTGGCCGCCCTGTCAGCGAACCTATCTCGCAGGATCTCCGCCACACGCCGGTGCAACACCTGGCGCCGGCTCTTCAGCAAATTCTCATAGGCTGCGTCCTGAATGAGCGCGTGCTTGAAGCGGTAATCGCTTTCAGGCAGCACTCCTTCGACCAGCACAATGTCGGCGTCAGAAAGCTTTTCCAGGGCCGCTTCCAGCGGCGCGTTGTCCATTCCGGCGACGGCCTTCAATAGCTTGTAAGAGAAGCCGCGGCCGATCACCGAGCCGACCTGCGCCACCTCGCGTGCGGGACCAAGCCGATCAAGCCGGGCCATGAGCGACTGTTGCAGCGTCGGCGGAATGACTTGGATACCGCCTTGTCCCCCCTCCAACAAGAGCCGAGTGACCTCCTCGACGAACAGCGGCACGCCACCGGTGCGCGCCGCGACATCATCGACGACATCGCGCGCCAGTGCGTGACGTGCGGAAAGTTCAGCCACCATTTCGCGGACCTGGGCGCGGTCGAGCGGCGCCAGTGAAATGGTGCCGTGATGCGACCGCATGCCCCAGGCCGGGCGAAACTCGGGCCGGGTCGTCGCCACAATATAGAGCGGCACCGGAGTGCCGCGCTCCGCAATGCCGCGCAGCACGTCGAGCGTGGTCGGATCGGCCCAGTGCAAATCCTCGAATGCCAGCACCAAAGGCTGTGCTTTCGCACCGGCCATGACCCAGTTGGTCAACGCCGCCAGTTGCCGGCGGCGCAACTCCTCGGGCGCCAATGTCGGAACGCGTTCCTTCGTGAGCGGGATGTCGAGCAGCGGCGCGAGCAAGGGAGCATTTTCCGCCGGATCGAGCTTGACCTGAGCAAGTGAGTTTTCCAGGTCCGCCAGCCGCCGCTCCGCCGGCACGTCGGCACCGCCGAAGCGCTGCCGGCCCCATTCAGCAATTGGGTGCAGCGGCGTGTTCTGCAGAAGCTGCGAGCAGGTCCATTCGGTCCAGGTGTGCGGCGTCTCCTTCAGCCGCAGATGAAATTCCTCGATCAGGCGCGACTTGCCCAAGCCCGGCTCGCCGACGATCAGCACCAGCTGGCCCTCGCTCTGACGCGCCCGCTCCCAGCGCCGCATCAGCATCGCCATTTCGTCGTCACGACCTACAAGCGGGGTGAGATTGCGCTGCCCGGAACGGCGGCCGCCGCCGCTCGCACGGACGAGCCTGAACAGCGCGGTCGGTTCGGGCACTCCTTTCAGCGTGTGCGTGCCGCGCCCTTCCGCCACAAAAAGCCCGGCGACCTGGCGCTGCACCCGCGCCGTTACCAGCACCGTGCCGGGCTCCGCCAGGGCTTGCACGCGTGCTGCGACGTTGGCGACATCCCCGTAAATCTCGCCGGCCGCGTCGACGACTGCCGGCCCGGTTTCGAGGCCGATGCGGGTGGTCAATTCGGGCTTTCCAGTGTCGGCATTTTTGCGATTGAGTTCGGTGAGCACACGCTGGATCGACAACGCCGCGCGCACCGCACGCTCGGCGTCGTTCTCATGCGCCAGCGGATAGCCAAACAGGCACATCAAGCCGTCGCCAAGTTTTTTCGCGACGTGACCACCCATTTCGGCGACCGCAGCGGAAGCGTTGTCGAGATACGAGCCGACGAGATCGCGCCATTCCTCGGCATCGAGCCGCGCGGAGATCGCGGTCGAGCCGACCAGATCGCAGAACATCACCGTGAGATAGCGGCGCTCACCAGCCGCTTCGGTGGTTGGCGCGGTCTGGCGAGCCGTTGCCTCTGCAGCCGGCATCGGCGCCGGGATGATAGGTGTGCCTGTGGCTGTTGCAGGTGCTGGAGCGGGAGGGTTGCTGCTCGACTTGCTAATTGCCGCAAGCATCTTGCGTCGATGACCAAGCAGGACGCCCATCTCTTTGAGGTCTTGGTCAGTCAGATGCGGCAACACCGAGATATCGATACCGTTCTCGGCGAAACGTTCGGCATATTCCGACAGGTCCAGCCTTTTGAGCCATTCGGCAATCTGCTGCATCGGCGCCCCTGTGCCGATTTACTGCAACCGGCAGAACTGAAGCCTACCAGTTCTGACCACGAGGTTGTAGCCGCAGTCGGTTCGATCGGCATGTCTGAAGTGGGTCAAACGCTACCGATGGATTTCGCGTCTGTGCCGCCCGATGTCCGTTGTTGCTCCAAGAGCGATCATTTAAGGCGTGCGTGCGAAATGACGCTAAGGGCCAGTTCCGGACTCATGCACCGCAGCAAAAACGTATCTCCTTCCGCTTGCTTGATCTGGTTCTGATGCACATAAACCCGCATTCCCCGGATGGATCGGCGATTTTGAGCGCGTTTGAGGCGGTTGTGGTATAGGATCAGTGCCTTAGAAACAGCCAATCGGGGTGGCGATGGCGAACCCGGTGGGTGAATCGACCAGCGAAGCGCTGAGGCTCGATTTCGACCGTCGTCTGCTGCTGCAATTTTGCGGTTCCGCGATCACCTCCGATGCCGGGCTGCTGCCCTATCGCGAGCTGGATGATGCGGTCGGGCTGACCGAGACGGGTGCCGATACGCTCGCCGATGGGCACACCGGAAAAAACGGTCGTCACCGAAGGAGATCCTGTATGTCACATCATGTCGATACCAAACTGGCGAGGGAAGATCCGAGCCTCAACCTCTGCGACTTTTATTTATTTGACGGCCCCTCGGGCAAGACGGTGATGGCGATGACCGTGAATCCGGATGTGGGATTATCGGCTCCGGATACGCTTCATCCAGAAGGACTCTACGCGTTCCGGTTCGACCTGAACGGAGATGCGAGGGAAGAGGTTACGTTCAAGTTCAGGTTTGGTGAACCACGACACGGAGATGGCAGTGAGCATACTCACATTCAGCCGTTTGTGGTGCGGAAGGCGACGGGTGACGATGCTCTTCGTGGTGACGCCGGAGAGAGTTCTGGTTGAGGGTGAAACGGGTTCAGTCGCGACTGATTCGGATTTTCGTGCGTATGTTGGGATTGCTCCAGACCTATTTGCCGCAAATGCTGGATTTGGCACATTTATGACTGCTTTCTATAAGGACCAGCGCTTCGATGGGGACGCCTTTCTGCATCAGCAGAATCCCTTTGCGAGGCGGAATGTTACGGCGATAGTGCTGGAAGTGCCGAGCGAAGTGATTGGGAAGGGAAAAATCAACGCATGGGCGACGATCTCCCTCTTTGGCCATGCGCCGGAGGTACAAGTTTCGCGTTGGGGCCTGCCTATGGTTACGCATCTCTTCCTGAACGACCCGAGCGATCAAGAGGTGAAAGAACAATTCAATGCGTCGATTCCGTCTGAAGACCTAGAGCGCTTCGCGAAGTCGATCGCGGATTTTGCGGAGAAGATGACGACTTATGCCGGTTCGGCGGCGGACCCGGGTGAATACGGGAAGCTGATCGCTGCACGGCTTTGTCCCGACACATTGCCTTACGAGCTTGGAACATCCGCCGCATTTGAGGTGGCCAGCTTCAATGGACGCGCGCTCGGCGACGATGCGCTGGATGTGATGTTGACGCTGGCGACCAACACGCCACTTGTCGATGGACTTGCTCCCGACCGCGTGCGCATTCGCAAGGATTTCCCGTATTATGGAGCGCCGTATACGGCGGAGGAGCAGGTCGGGGTGACGCCGATGCATCGCCCGGCTAAGAAGTAGGCGGGAAGCGACGCTTGAAAATGAAATAAAATGTCTTCATAGAGTTTACGCTCGCGTCCCGTCTTTTTGATCCCGGAAGGCCCTAGACGATCTCGGGCCTGCAGTCCGTGGGTGAATGGCCATACCGAGAACGTCAATGCGCGACTGAGTGAGGAACTGCTCAACGGCGTCACCTCTCTTCAGGAGTGCCGCGAGCGGCATCGAGAGTACGCTGCAGGGCGACGATGCCTTCGCCGCCGACGTCGCATCAGGTCCAAATAGCCTAAAAGCGGTCTAAGAAGTGGAACGGTAAAAACCGCATACTTCTCGCGCATCGTCGAGTGAAACCTGTCCGTCCTAACGCGGTTTCACCCGCTAACACTGATAACCTAAAACAACTGTTCGCTCGCGCCGTTAGCCGCGATCTTCTCCTATCGAGACACTTTGCCAAAGATGTGCCGGTCGGCTCCGGCCGACAATAGGTCTTGGGTAACAAGGTGAAAAACTACACGCCCTCACGCGCACCGACCGTCGCAGCGGGGTTCGTTTTCGCGCGTCGCAGTTTGCTAAGCATGACCCTGAGGGGGCCACCGTTCCTGAGGGCGCTACAATATGTGGCGCGTATGGTAGACTTCGGTCGCGCTGGTCCAGAACGGATGGTGATTAACTCCGCAGGGGGCCGCCGATGCAGCAGATTGCGGACTGGCTCGAAAAGCTCGGCATGTCCGAGTACGCGGAGCGCTTTGCCGAGAACGATATCGATATCGACGTCCTCAGCGAACTGACGGATCAAGACTTCGAAAGACTTGGCGTGTCGCTCGGGCATCGCCGGAAGATGTTGCGAGCGATCCGAGAACTCAGAGCTTCGCCAATCGCGGCTTCCACGGAGCGCCAAGCATTGCGCCGACCGTTCCAGAACCGCCCCAAGACACCGCCGAGCGCCGCCAAGTCACGGTGATGTTCTCGGACCTTGGTCGGCTCAACGGCACTCTCAGCGCGCATGGACCCGGAGGATTTGCGCGAAGTTATTTCGGCCTATCAGAAATGCGTCGCGGAGACCGTGCAGGCGTTTCGGCGGCTTTGTAGCGAAGTACATGGGCGACGGCGTACTCGTCTACTTCGGCTATCCGCAGGCGCACGAGGACGATGCCGAGCGAGCCGTGCGCGCAGGGCTGGAGTTGGTCGCTGCAGTAAGCGATCTGAAGACCCACGCGCCCCTCCAGACGCGCGTCGGCATCGCCACGGGGCTGGTGGTGGTCGGCGATCTGATCGGGTCGGGCGCTTCTCAGGAGCAGGCCATCGTAGGCGAGACGCCAAACCTTGCGGCGCGCTTGCAGGGCATTGCAGAGCCGAACAGCGTCGTCATTGCGGAAAGCACTCGAAAGCTCGTGGGCAACCTGTTCGAGCTTGAGGACCTTGGCTCGAAGGAACTAAGGGCATTGCAGGGCCGGTAAGAGCCTGGACGGCATTGCGACCGGCTTCCGTCGAGAGCCGCTTTGAGGCGCTCCACACAACCGGCGTGACAGAACTTGTCGGGCGGGAAGAAGAACTCGAACTGCTGCTACGGCGATGGTCGAAGGCGAAGAGCGGCGAAGGACAAGTGGTATTACTCTCCGGTGAACCGGGTATCGGCAAGTCACGATTGACGGCGGCGCTGATGGAGCGTCTTGCTACTGAGCCACACACTCGCTTGCGCTATTTCTGCTCCCCGCAGCACACAGACAGCGCGCTATATCCGATCATCGGCCAGATGGAGCGCGCCGCGGGTTTGCCCACGATGACACACGCAAGCAAAGCTCGACAAATTCGAAGCGTTGCTGGCGCAAAGCCTTACGCCGCGCCAGGACACCGCGCTGTTCGCCGAAATGTTATCGCTGCCAAACGACGGACGTTATCCCGACGCTCGAACTGACGCCGCAGCAACGGCGACAAAAAACACTGGAAGCACTCGCGGCGCAAATGGAGGCGCTGTCGCAAGCAAAAGCCGGTGCTGATGATCTTCGAGGATGTGCATTGGGTCGATCCCACGAGCCTGGAGGTGTTCGGTCGGGCTGTGGATCGGACTGCAAAGCTCGCCGCGTCTTGCTGATCATAACCTACCGGCCGGAGTTCGAGCCACCGTGGATCGGACAGCCCTACGTCACGTCGCTCAATCTCAACCGGCTTGACGTGCGCGAAATCGCACGCTCATGATCGACCGCGTCACCGGTAATAAGCGGCTCGCCGACGAGCATTCAGCAGGACATTATCGAGCGCACTGACGGCATTCCGCTTTTCGTTGAGGAAATGACCAAGGCGGTGCTGGAAGCGGGAGCGAGAGGCCAACGATGCGGCCGTTCCGTCACCTCTGGTGCAGTCCCAGCAAGCCTTCACGCCTCGCTGATGGCGCGGTTGGACCGGCTCGGCGGTCCGGCCAAAGAAGTGGCGCAAATCGGGGCGACCATTGGCCGGGAGTTTTCTCATGCGTTCCTCGAGGCCATGGCGGGAAAACCTGAGCGGGCACTCCGGTCGGCGCTCGACCAGCTCATTGTAGCAGGCTTGTTGTTCCGTCAGGGGCAGCCACCACACGCAAATTATCTGTTCAAGCACGCACTCGTGCAAGATGCGGCCTACGGCACGTTGCTGCGGGATCCGCGCCGCGCGCTTCACGCTCGTATTGCCACTGCCATTCAGGAAAGCTTCGTCGAGATTGCTGAAAATCAGCCTGAACTCCTGGCTCGGCATTGCACTGAAGCTGGACTCATCGAGAGGGCTGCGCTGATGTGGGGCAAGGCGGGTCAGCGGTCGCTAGCGCGTTCGGCGGTTGTTGAGGGCGCGGAGCAGCTTGCCCGAGCTATCAGTCAAATCGAGACACTACCGGGCACTCCGTCGCTACGACGCGAGAACATCAAACTGCAAGTAGCAATCACTGCTCCTCTCATGCACCTCAAAGGCTTCTCCGCGCCCGAAACCCAGGCCGCCGTGGAGCGTGCACGGCTGCTTATCGAACAAGCCGAAGCGCTTAGAGAACCACTTGGAAGACCCGATCCACTATTCCTGGTCCTCTGGGCTTTTGGGTGGCTAACTTCGCGGCGTTCAACAGAAACGCTTGCCAGGAGATTGCGTCGCGCTTGTTGTCCCTCGCGGAAAAACAAACCGCGTCGGCGCCTCTCATCATGGGACATAATCTGCTCGGAACCTCGCTTCTGTTCATAGGAGACCCTTCCGAGGGACGACGGCATCTTACTGAAGGCGCGGGCCTGTATAATCGGAAGGAACACCTCTATCTTGCTCCGCGTGTTGGCCAGGACCTCGGTGTCTCATCCTTTGCCTACCGCGCATGGGCGAACTGGCTGCTCGGCTACCCAGACACCGCGCTCGCCGAGGCTGAACAAGCGGTCAGGGAGGCCCGAGCCACCGGTCACGCGGGTTCATTGATGTCTGCATTGGGTGCTGCTGCGCTAACCTTCAATCTCCGTCAAGAACACGAGGTAGCGGAGGCTCGCGCGCATGAACTCATCGATCTGGCCGACCAAAAAGGCACCTTGTTCTGGAAGGTCTCAGGAAGGGGCGCTCTTGGCAGGTCACTCTCTTTAATGGGCAGGCACTCCGAAGCACTTCCCATTCTCACGGCAGGAAGAGGCACTACGGGAACGGTGTTTGCGCCCCTTTATCTAACGACCCTCGCACTTACTCATACCGCTCTCGGGCAACACGAGCATGCTTGGCGTTGCATCGGCGAAGCAATAACTGCAGTGGAAACCAGTGGAGAGACTTGGGCGCAGGCCGAGCTTCAACGTATTGCCGGGAACTTGTACTGCTGTCGCCGCAGCCGGATGAGGCGAAAGCGGAGTCGTATTTCGATCATGCGCTCACCGTCGCCCGCCAGCAACAAGCGAAATCCTGGGAACTTCGCGCCTCCATGAGCCTCGCGCGCCTCTGGCGCGAACAAGGCAAGGTGCACCAAGCGCGCGAACTGTTGGCTCCTGTGTATGGGTGGTTCACGGAGGGGTTCGATACGCGTGATCTGAAGGAGGCGAATGTGCTGTTGAATGAATTGCAATGACGGGCCATCGCAAGCCAACACGTTCGAGCCCAAGGGAGACGTTAGATGGCTAAGGGCTACTGGATTGTGCGAGTGGATGTAAAAGACGAAGAACCTGTCAAACGATATGTCGCGGGTAATCATCCAATCTTCGAGAAATTCGGCGGACGCTTCTGGTCCGCTCACAGAAGTTTGAGGTTCCTGAAGGCTCCTCCCGTTCTCTGCATGTCGTGATTGAGTTTCCCGATTATGCGTCTGCCTGACCTGCTTTCACTCGCGAGTATCAAACCAACAAGAAGATTAGAGACGGGGATTTTGTCGCCGACTTCGTCATTGTCGAGGGCTACGATGGCCCGCAGCCACGGGGCCAAGCGGCACTTCAACGATTTTCCGGGCTCTTCGTAAGGGCGTGAAAGCCAAGGCTACTTATGTGTCACTCTGCAATTTCAGGCTCCGGTTTACGGGTGGCTCCATGAAGGCTGGACAACTCGATCTGAAGGAGGCGAAGGCGCTGCTGGAGGATTCGGCGGCGTAACGGTTCGTTAACGCACACGAATAGGCCACTTCCGGTGCAGCCCTTCGGGCGGCTACGATGCCCTCAGCTTACGAGGGAGCCATGAAGAGACGTTCCAAGGGCAGCGGCGGCGCAAGGCTAAGGCGCGCCCCAATACAGCGAAGCTGTTGAAAGCGTCGCAGCGTGCCGAAGACAGGCGAGCCGCGCCGCGCCCGACACTGGTAGCTACGTAGGAAATCCAGCAGCTTTCACACGAACTGAAAGAGGCATTGAGGCGGCCGACTGCCACGTCCGATGTCTCGAAGTTATTAGCCATTCGTCAGGCGAGCTCGAGCCCGTCTTTCAGGCCATACTGGAGAAGTCCATCGCAATCTGTGACGCTAAATTTGGCCCGTTGAGTCCATTTGATGGGCAAACGCTTCGGCCTGCCGTGCGAGTTGGAGCCCCGCCAGCGTAGTCGAAGCCCAAGAATACAAGGCGGGCCAGTACCCGGCCGCTTGCTAGATCGCGTAATGAAGACAGAGCAGGTGGATTACACTGCGACGCGATGGCTGATCCGTTTCCGGGTCTGGCAGCGAACTCCGCTGGTGCCCGCTCCATCGTAGGCGTACCAATGTTGAGGGACGACTGTTTGATCGGCGCAATCCTCGTGTCTCGACAGGAAGTGCGCCCATTTGGCGGAAGCAGATCGAGTGACTCAAGACTTCGCGGCTCAAGCCGTTATCGCCATCGAAAACGCGCGATTGCTCGACGGTGCAAATTCGCTGGAGCAGCAGACAGCTACTGCGGATGTGCTCAAAGTCATGGTACATCGCCCGGCGCACTTGCGCCGGTCTTCAGGACTCTGCTGGAATGCGGACACGGCTATGTCGGGGCTGGTTACGGCGGAACATGTGGCTTTGCGAAGGGGACGCCTTCCGGTCCGTTGCGTTACACGGCGAGTTGCCGGCGATTATAGGGAGCGCTCGGAGCTGGAGCATCTCCGTCCGGGGCCGAACATTCCACTGGCGAGGGCCGCTGAAAGACAAGGAAACCGAATCGCCGGACATACGAACGAGCCAACCATACCGTGAAAGCAATCCATCGGCCGTTTCTCGGGGACAAGATGCAGGCATCCTCGCATGCTCGTCTGTGCCGATGCTTGAAGAAAACGTTTTGGTGGGCGTTATCTTCATCGTACAGTAAGGAAGCCAGGCCGTTTAAGCCAGAGCAAATGGACTGTTACAGAATTTCGCTGCCCAGGCTGTCATTGCCATTCGCGATGCGCGGCTGCTCAGACGAACTAGGCAATCACTGGAACAGCAGACGGCCACATCATCGACGTCTCAAGATCATCAGCCGTTCTACATTCGATCTGCAGAAGGTGCTCGATACGTCGTTACGTCTGCCGCGATTGTGTCGTGCGGAACAGCGTCGATTACGCTTCCCAAAGGCGACAGGTATCGATCGTCTCTCGAACTCCGGCTCGTGGGCGGAGTTTAAAGATTTTCTGGACCACCACCGTTAGCCATAGACCGGGGAGCGTAGTCGGTAGGGTTGTGCTGGCGGGCCGCACATACAAATCGACGAACGTTCAAACGGAATCGAGAGTTCACCTTATCGAAGGAGCGCGGTTGAGCAAAACTCGCACCGCTTTCGGCGTCCCGCTCATGCGGAGAAAAATGTCCGATTGGCGTGTTCGCACTCCCCGTAGTGCAGTCGAACCATTCACTCAACAGTCAAATCGAGCTCGTCGAAACCTTCGCCGATCAGGCAGTTATCGCCATCGAGAACACGCCGCTGCTCGGGAAACTGCGCCGAAGAAACGGATCGCTGCAAGCGCAGTCGACAGCTCGCCGTACCTCGATGCTCAACTCGAACAGCGCGTCTCCGACCAAGTAGGCGAAATCGAGCGCATGGGGCAGGCAGCGTCGCTTCCTACCTACCCGCAAGTGGCCGATCTGATCGTCGCTTCTGGGACTGAGAAGCAACTGGAGAGCCATCGGCGAGAGATAACGGCGACTCTTCTGCGACCTGCGCGGTTTGACTGGCGTAACCGAGAGCGCAGACGCGGAAGACGTAATGGCGTTGTTACGCGAATATCACGCGGCCGTTCGCAAGAAGATCATCAGATACAGCGACACGCTCGAACAATACGCAGGCGACGGAGTGATGGTGACCTCAACGATCCCGTGCCGGTAGAAAACCCTGCGCTGCAGGCCGTACTGATGGCGCTCGAAATCCCCGACACAATCGGAGCCTTGACCGAGACTCGTCATCGGTGGGCCACGACATTGGCTTCGGCATCGGCATTGCCCACGGCTTTGCTACGCTCGGACCATCGGCTTCAAGGGACGCTCGATTACGCAGCCATCGGGACCGTGTCCAATGTTGCTCTCGGCTCTCGGCTATGCGATGAAGGAAAGCCCGGGCAAATCCTGATCGGTCCTCGGTCTGACGAAGGTCGAAGGTGCCGTGACGGTCGAACCCGTCGGTGAGTTCGAGTTGAAGGGGATCAGGCGGCCTCTGGCGGCGTACAACGTGGTTGCCGCTTCACCGTCCAAAGTTTGAAACGGGTAATACGGCAACCGGATGGAGCCGGACCACGACGCCTACCGGCTCGCCGATAGCATCGCCTCGAAGCAGGCGAAGCGGCGTCGGCGCTAGAACCCAACGCGCTTACGTGCTCACGCTTGTCGAGCCGTTACTTTGCAGCGCGCTCTGGATCAGCGCGTTCGGCAGCGTGCTTGCGATCGTGATTAGTGCGGCCGTGCCTAGCGCCGTAGTGGGCCTTGGCCTGTGGCACACAGCCTCCACCGCCATTAACCATCGTGCCAAGATCGCCCTGATAGCCATTCCCTCCGCGTCCACTGCCGCGTAAAACCACAAGCGGAGTGTGCACTCTGGCGACTGTGGAAGTCGCCCTTTTTAGCGTGTGCACTGATGTCTCGTGGCCCCTCGACATTCCGACAGCGTGACCTTGATCGCGCCATCCAAGTCGCGCAGCATCGTGGCCTGACCGTCTACGAGATCGTCGTCGAAGGCGCACGGGTTATTCTTCGCGCTTCGGGTAGTCCACCCGATAAGCCTATTGCCGAGCCCGAGGAGGTTGTCCTGTAATGGACACATGCCTCGCCCGCGCCCGCCGCATTTAAGCCGCGAAACTACACGCCACGGGCGTCCGGTCTGGTATGTCCGCCGTGACGGCAAGCGTATCCGGATTCGGGCGGAATTCGGCACCCAGAATTCGACGCCGAGTATCAGGCGGCATGTGCTGGCATCCGACCACAAAAGGCCGAAGGATCAGCTGGCACGTTGGAATGGCTCACTGCCCGCTACCGTGAGACGGACGCATGGCAGAGGCTCTCATTGGCAACCAGGCAGCGCCGAGAAAGTATCCTCAAGCAGGTGCTGGCGACCGCCGGCGACAAGCCGATATCGCGGATTACCAGTGCTGCCATTGTAGCCGGGCGCGATCGTCGTAAACCGTTCGAAGCGGTGCACTTCCTTCAGACGATGCGGGGTCTATTCCGTTGGGCAGTGAAGGCTAAGTTGGTCAGAACCGATCCGACAGCTGACATTGAATATCCTGTCCTGAAGATCAAAGGCTTTCCGATATGGTCAGAGGAGGCCATCGCTGCCTATGAGAAGCGCTGGCCGATCGGAACGCGGCAGCGCGTGTGGCTCGACGTGCTTCTCTACACCGGATTGCGCCGCGGGGATGCGGTACGCCTCGGGCGCCAACATGTTCGTAGTGGAGTTATTGTGCTCAAGACGGAGAAGACCGACACAGAGGTCACACTGCCGATCCTGCCAGTTCTCTCCCGCACGCTCGAAGCAGGACCGTGCGGCGATCTGAATTTCATCGCCAGTGCAGATGGTCAGCCTCTGACGGGAGGCTCCTTCGGGAATGCCTTTAGGCTTGCTTGTCGTGCTGCTGGCTTACGCGGTCTTTCGGCACATGGACTACGAAAGGTCGCTGCGACACGCGCCGCTAACGCTGGTGCGACGGTTGCGCAGCTAGAAGCCATCTTCGGTTGGTCAGGCGGACGTATGGCCGCGCTCTACACTAAATCTGCCGATCGCCGGCGCCTGGCGGCAGAAGCAATGCACAAGCTGGCGAACGACCAGTGAACAATCTATTGTCGCACCTTTAGGTTAGGTGCGACAGCCGAGCTAAAATCCAAACAACATCAAAGTCGTTTTCCATTGATACTGCTCGATGACAAGTCGGCACGCTCCGATGGCACCTTCAGCCGGGCCGACTTCGTCTTCGACCGATTGCGCAACATCTACATCTGCCCGAATGGAAAGCTGCTGCACACCACCGGAACAGTCATTGACGGCAGTACGCTTCGCTATCGTGCCTCAAAGCGCGATTGCGATCTCTGCGCGTTCAAAATGCAGTGCTGCCCCCGCACGCCTGTGCGACAAATTCCTCGTGATCTTCATGAGGATGCCCGCGATGTCGCCCGCGCACTGGCCAAAACCGAGGCTTTCGAACAATCACGCCGGGAGCGCAAAAAGGTCGAGATGTGTTTTGCTCACATGAAGCCCATCTTCAAACTCGACCGGCTGCGACTGCGAGGCTTGAGCGGGGCTAAAGATGAGGTGCTGTTGACCGCAATCGCGCAGAACCTGCGGCGTCTCGTCAAGTTCCTTTGCCGACCGCCACCATTGGCGTCAGTCACCTGTGCGGCGTAGCGGTCTGCCAACGATGTGTGCCGATAACGCTGTTAGAAGCACTCAGCGGAAAACGCCACGAGCTGATCAATACTCAAATCCGGCCCGCCTGTAAAAAGCAGCCGAGTTTTGCAACACAATCCTCCAAAAGCGACCGAATTGCTGCGTCGCCGCGAACTGACGCGAATGGGATGGACCGGCCGCGCTCCCGACCTCGCAGCGCTGCACGCGTTGCCCGCGCAACGCCAAGCGGGTCGTCCTGCTAGGGGCCGACTTGAATTGGCTAAGTCTGGAATAGGCTCGTCCAATCTCGCAAAACCTGCCACAATCCATGAGGCGTGCAGAGCTTGGAGCGAGCGGAGCATGGCCAGCGACGAGCAGCGGCCCGGCGGGCCGTTCCTCTATGACGCTTTTATCAGCTATCGGCACGTCGATCGCGACCGTAAATGGGCCGAATGGCTGATCGACGCGCTCGAACGCTATCGGGTGCCGAAAGCATTGCAGCAACGAGGCATTCCGCCCCGGCTACAGAAGATCTTTCGCGACGAAGACGAGGTCCCGGCGTCCAGCGACCTCAACGATCAGATCAAGACGGCGCTGCTCGCCTCCCGCTTTCTCATTGTGGTCTGTTCAGCCTTCACGCCCCGCTCGAAATGGGTCGAGCGCGAGATTGAAATCTTCAACGAGCTGGGCCGGGGCGATCAAGTGCTGGCACTGCTGACTGAGGGCGAGCCCGGCAACTCGTTTCCGGCCGCGATACTCGTACGCCGTCGTCAGGTGACTCAGGCCGACGGCAGCACGCGCATCGTCAACGAGGACAAGGAACCGCTGGCGGCGGACGTACGCCCGCGTCCCGGCGTGTCGATGCGCCTACTCAAGCGGATGGCACTATTGCGGCTGGTCGCCGTGCTTCTCGGCGTCAAGTTCGACGATCTGCGCCAGCGCGATCACGAGCGTGAGGCCAGGCGCTGGCGCTATGGGGCCGCGCTTGCGGGAGCGCTCGTGGTGCTGCTCGCCGGCACCGGCGCCGGCTATTGGGAATTGATGCGACCGCACACGGCACATTACCGCGTGCTGACGTGGCGATGGGGCTTGCCGCAAGGCCTCGGCGAGATCGACGAGGAGACGCGGCGGCATCTCTGGGCGACTTTTAGCTTTACCACAAGGCGCGCAAGCCTA
Organism: uncultured Alphaproteobacteria bacterium; assembly: GCA_963806465.1. Lineage (GTDB taxonomy): Bacteria > Pseudomonadota > Alphaproteobacteria > Rhizobiales > Xanthobacteraceae > BOG-931. Next base: position 14,170 of record CAWDZD010000013.1, read on the forward strand.
TTCCAGCGGCCGCAAGTCGTCGAGGTGCGGCTTGAGAACAGTGCGGGCACGCTGCGGGCCAATGCCGACGGCGAAGCCCATTGGCGCGTTCACTACGAGCGGGACGGCACCTCGGCAAGGGTCGAAACCTTGAACGCAGACGACAATCTCGTCCTTGAATCCCAAAAAGAGCGCCGAGCTGGCACCCTGATCGAAACTCTCAAACGCGATACCGTCGATTTCGCCCAAACAGTGAGACTCGTTCTCAATCCCGCAGCCGGCGCCGTATGGAATGCCAAGACCGACATTACCCGCAAAGAGGTGACGCTGGACGATCGCGGCTTCGAGGTCCGGCGGAGCTACCAAAATCACTACGGCATCGCGCAGCACGACGCTAACGGCAGCTATGGCCAGAGCATCGCCTATTCCTCGGACGGTCTCAATCTGCGGAACGCCGAGGTCGGCGCGGACGGTAACGAGATCACGCTCAACAATGGCGTGCGCGCCACGACTTTCACCTACGGTCCGAATTACCTGCTGACAAGCCGGACGCTAATCGGGCCGGACAACAAGCCGATCGACGGGCGCGACGGCTACGCAGACTACACACTGAGTTATGACCGCTGGGGAAACGTCGCCACGACCGAATACCATGCCGCTGACGGCAGCCCGGCGCTCAGCAAGGAGGGCTTCGCCAAGATCGTTAGAACCTACGATGAGCGCGGGCGCGAGATCGAGGAAACCACTCTCGGCCTCGATGGCAGGCCGACCTTGAATACAAACGGCGTCGCGATCTTGCGCCAGCAGTTCGACCAACGAGGCAATGCGGTCATGTTGGCCTACTTCGAAGTCGATGACAGACCCACCGACAGCAAGGAAGGTTTCGCCAAAGTTAAAATCGTCTACGACGATCACGGCCGCCAGAACGAGCGGACGTTTTTTGATGCCGACGGCAAGCCTACTCTCGGCACCAACGGCTACGCCAGCTTCAGCAGGAAATTCGATACGAGCGGCAACGTTATCGAAGCCGCCTATTTTGGTCTCGACGGCAAGCCGGCGCAGAGCAAGGACGGTTATGCAAAAGTCAGAAACACGTACGACCCGCGAGGCCAGATCGTTCGCAGTGATTTCTTCGGGGTCGATGACAGACCCATACTCGGCGTTGCCGGGGCGGCGAGTACGACCACAGCATATGATTCCCGGGGAAATGTCGCCAAAATCGAATTTTTAGGGATTGACGGCAGGCGGATACTAAGCCCGCAGCTCGGGGTCGCCGGCTTCGGCTTGACGTTCGATGATCGTGGAGCCCTGACCAAGCTAGAATTCCTCGGACTCGACGGCAAGCCCGCGACTGGCAATTTCGCGATGTTCGGGAATAGTGCCGAAGTCCGCATGGCATACGACGACCGCGGCAACCTAACGGAGAGGGCGTGGATTGGCGTCGACCGCAAGCCGGCGCTCGGTTCGCTAGCCTATTCCGCAGAGCAGCGTGAAATTGATCAGCGCGGCAACACGGTCCAGATTTCCTATTTAGGGCCGGACGGCAGGCCGACCATCAGCCGGGAAGGGTTTGCAAAAATCACCTATGCCTACGACGGACAAAACCGGGAGGTCGAACGCGCCTTTTACGGACTAGACGGAATGCGGACGCTACTGATCGACCCCTCAGCCACAACCGACGGCTACGCAGGAGTTCGACTAGCCTATAACGATCGCGGCAATTTGGTCGAACGAAGCTATTTCGGACTGGATACCAAGCCGATTCTCTCCCGAGAAGAGATCGCAAAGATCACTTACGCTTACGATGCTCTCGGCCGGGAAATCAGACGCGACTTCTACGACGCTCATGACCAGCCAACCCTTGGCATGAGCGGCTATGCCAGCTTTGCTCGGCAGTTCAATTCGCGAGGCAATGAGATTGAAACCGCTTTTTTTGGCCTCGATGGCAAGCCGGTGCAGGCGGGAACGGGCTATGCGAAGGTACTCTACAGTTACGATACCGTCGGCCGCGAGACCGACGCGAGATATTTCGACGCGCACGCCCACCAACTAGCCGTGGACGTCGTTATCGCCGGCGTCATTCCAAATACCACTGCGGCCCTACTGGGGTTCGCGCCCGGCGATCGCATCATAGACTACGACGGCAGGAAGCCGACGTCGGTGAAGCAGTTTGTAGATGCGGTCGTTGATCCCTCGGGTCACCAGCTCCGCCGCCTCGTTCTTCGGCGCGGGTCTGATGATCTCAAGTTTGAGGTGGCGCCGGGCAAGCTTGGCGTCAATATCAAGATCATGTTGTCTGAAGCCACATCGGCGACGCCTGCTGAACCAAGTGCCGAGCCTATCGCGCACTCGCCCTGAGGCACGATAGCCGCGTCGGCAGAATGAATAGGGACCGGCGCACCCTTGTTGCAGGAAACGACAAATAACCTAGTCAGAAGCGGCCGTGCGGTTGTTGATGGCAATGAGCCCGTTGACGACATCCTTGCCAATCTCGAGCAGGTGACGCGGCGCGGATCGTACGGTCGTGGTGTTAGGTCAACCGAACGGCTACCCGTCCCCCGACACCCCGCCTTTCGGTTCTTGCGTTGGCTTGCGGATCCCCCATTCCCCCCCGATGACCTCCCGCACGCTTAGCAGCCTAACTTGAGCCTGAGCTCAGGAACCCCGGGCGTGAGAGCGCCTCGGGGTTCTAAAGCGTTGGGCGCATCGTTTGAGTATGCCGGACTAGCGGAACGCGAAGGACCGCTCTTGTGCGTTGCAGCATTTAGAGTATTGTTCCAGAGTTCCACTGGGCATCGCCATGTCAGTATTTGAGCGTTTTCTTGAGCCCGGCTGTACCGAAGGTCCTCCCTGCCGATGCGGAGAGGAGATGAAGTCGCCAGTATTGAGCGGCTTCCCGAGGGAACGGATGCGGCAGTGCGTGTCTACCATTGCAGCTCGTGCGGCCATGAAATGCGCCTTACAGTGTGGGCCTCGGCATCTGATGTTGATGAGGCCAGCAACCAAGTCGGCTAATATCGTGCGGTTCCTATGTCCACGGACTACACTGACAATCCGCAGCATTGGCGCGACCGCGCGGCACGGATGCGAGCGTTGGCGGTCAAGATGGCTGGCTCCCAAGCGGCCATCCTGATCAACGATCTTGCGGTCCATTAACGGATTGGCCGATCAAGCCGCGCTCAAACGCAAGTGCCGCCAAACGGAAAGCGGCGCTAGGTGTTTGTCGATTTCGCCGGGGCCGTTCGACATGGCGTCGCTCAATACTGTGGGCGTTCATCACCTCGGGCAGCTTCGCGATATTCGCCGCAATCAGCCGCGCGTCCAACGGCGGAGGGAAGCGGCGCCGCTCTACCGACACGTGACACCCTCGAGCTGGCAGCACGATCTTCAACGCAGTCGACACCTCGGCCACGTCCTGCTGCCCTTCGCCTTCGGCCGCACGCTTGAGCAACCCGGCGAGTTGGCGCCAGGTGAACTTCGATCGATATTCCTTGGGCTGGTGTTTCTCGACCAGGGTCCGGACGTCGGCGAGCGCGGATAGCTCCATGACGTCGGGAATGATGATCGGGCGCGGCAATGGCCGCGACCAGTTCGGGACGGGCAGGGGATGATCTGACGTAAAACGTAATGCTACGGGCGATATAACAGACCATACATATGTATGTCCGTCGGCAGGAAAAATCGAGGTTCCGGCTGCTCGAGCGCACTGCGCGACCAGCTCAACGATTATGGTCCAAAGTGGGACTATAACCGGGATCAGCCCGTGTTGGCTGGGGTGATATTTGCGGTTGCTTTAGTCCGACTCTTTTACCGACACGATGATGGCGGCTCGTCACCGCCCACCACCGACAAAAAACGCCGTTGATTTCGCTTGTGTTTTTCGAAGGTGCGACACTTCAAATGCAAAGGTGCGACAATAGAAGTTCGCTAACTCGTTCGCGAGCTTGTGCATGCCTTCGATCGCAAGGCGTCGACGATCCGCAGCGCGCGTGTAAAGCGAAGCCATGCGTCCGCCGGACCATCCAAAGATCGCTTCGAGTTGCGCGACAGTGGCGCCGGCATTCGCCGCCCGCGTCGCCGCGATCTTGCGCAACGCCGTGTGCCGATCCCGGCACGCCCGCAGCGCGGCATGCATCCTTGAACGCATTGCCGAAGATTCTTTCGCGAGAGGCTGGCCGTTCTGTCAGCAATGAAAGAGAGATCGCCGCAAGGTCCGGCTGCCAGGGTCTCGGCCAGCACTGGCAAGATCGGCAGCGTTACTTCGTGCCGGTCTTCTCCGTCTTGATGGTGCCGACGCCATCGCGGATGTGCTGGCGCCCGAGCCGCACGGCATCGCCGCGACGCAAGCCGGTATAGAGCAGCACATCAAGCCAGACCCGTTGCCGTGTGCCGATCGGCCAGCGCTTCTCATAGGCCGCGACGTGCTCCTCGGTCCAGACGGGGAAGCCCTCGGTCTTCGGCGTAGCGGATCGTCGACGCCGATGGTCGGATCGACCTTCACGAGCTTGGCCTTTGACAGCCCACCGAAATAGCCCGCGCATCGTGTCGAGGAAATGTCGCGCCTGGAATGGCGTCTTAGCGCGGCGATCACGTCCGGCCGCAATGATCTCAGTCGTGATCTTGCGCGAACGGCTTATCGCCGGCAGTCGCCAAGACCTGCTTGAGGATATTTTCCCGCTGGCGCCGCGTGGCCAAGGAGAAGCCCGTCCATGCGGCCGTCTCGCGATATCGCTCTATCAGCCATGCCAGTGTTCCGGCGGCAGGCTCGGCCTTCTGTGGCCGTTCGGTGAGCTCGCTAACGCCGCCTGATACTCGGCGTCGAATTCCGGCGTGCCGTATTCCGCCCGTAGCCTTGATGCGCTTGCCGCTGCGACGCGACGTACCAGACGGCATTCCCGTGGCGCGTTACTTCGCGGCTCAGGTAGGGCGGGCGAGGGCGGGGCATGTCGTGCATCACAGGACGATCTCCTCGTCCTGTTCAAGGGCCTTCGTCGGGGCTGTGGATTGCCCGAGCTTCACGATCACCGATTGCTCGCCGATCTTGACCACCACCTCGGACGCGCCAGCCTGCTTCGCCGCGCGGATGATGCGGGCTACATCGGCTTGGGTGATCTGAGCTGGGCGGCGAGGCATGATCACGCGGCCAGCTTGGCAATTTCGGCAGCGAGGGACAGCCGCACGACGACAAGCGGCTCCTGGCGATCGGCCTTGACGATCAGCACGTCGCGCTGGTTGAGCCAGCAATACAGCTCGCGAAACCCGTCGGCTCGGGCCTTCACCTCAACGCAAAGATCACGGCCCATAAGCGGCAGCATGATATCGCCGGCGAAGCGACCGCCGACCGCGCCGGAAAGCGGCACGCGTACCGCCGCAATGCCGTTAGCCTGCAGCGCATTGACAATGCTGCGCTCGGTGCGAGCGCCCTTGCTACGAGAGCGGCGGCCGCTCATGCAGCCTCCCGGTGCTGGTTTAGAACACCAAGCGCGAGCGAAGCGGCTGCATCCTTAACCCGCGACAGGTTCACCATGTCGGTGAGGTGTCCATCCGGCAGACGGACACGCCACATGCCCGGCCAGGTTAGATCCGGCTCAACGACTGGCAAGCACACGGCCGCGGCTGGAACCGCAGCCGCAGCTGCCTGCCGTCCCAAATCAAGTCTTGCCGGTCGTACATGAGACGATCCTTTTAGGATTGGCGAGAAACGGCCATAGGAGGCCGCTGATGCGTTTCTTTTCGCGGGTGATGTCGGAGAGGGGCGGCGCGCGCGACGCTTCGGCGCTTTCGGCGACAAGTTCGCACCAACAAGCAGCACCAACAGGCGCCTATACCGACCCTTGGCAGGCAAGGAAGGCTTCCGTGCCTTCCTTGCCTGCTAGGTATAGGCAGGGAGCGCGGAAGGCAGGGCGCGGCAGGGGGAAAGCAGGGGCGCGGCAGGGGCGCGGAAGGGGCACGGCAGCTACGTCCTTTCGTTGATAACGAGGCGTGAATAGGACTTCGAGGGGGGCCCGTAAGTCTCGACGCGGATTTTGCCGGCAGCAAACAGGCGTCGCATGGCGGCTTCGAGTTCGGCTCTTGCTCAGGCGTATCTTCTTTGCCTCGGCTTCCTTGACGAAGACCGTTGGCCCGTAGGTGTTTGAGTTTGCATGGTGGCTGATGTTGCGGCCTTCGGCGGAAAGGCGCTTCAGCAAGATCGATGAATATCTCGTCCGCCTTGGCCTCACGCGCGATCTTATCGAGGCTGGAGATGCCGGGTTCGGGCAGGAACAAGCCGTTGCGCCAGCGGAGCACGACGTTCTCGCCGAGCGGCCCGTACTGGTTTTTCTTGAATTGGAGCTCGCGCAGATCGTTGTCCGGCTGTTCGCCGTCGATCGGCTTGACGGATGTCAGGTATTGCCGGAAGCGGAAAGCGCCATGCCAGGCGGTCGAGCCTGACAGGCCGGTGCCGGACGCCATGCCTTGCAGGCTCGGATGGCTCAGCACGGTGACGGAGCCTTCGGCGACCATTGCCAGCGCCTGCATGTGAGACGCGAAGGCATAGACCTGGGTGCGGTCTATTTCATTGCCGGCGAAGGCACGAGACAGCGTGTCAACCGAGATGTTCTTCGGCTTGATATCGCCTGCGGCTTGAAAAATTTGCTGATAGAGGCGCGTAGTCTCGACTTTGCCGCTCCGCGATGCGGCGCATAGCACAGCATCTTTGCCGAGCAGGGGAAGAACATGCAGGCCGTTGTCGGTAAGTTCCGCGAACGTGGTGCGCGTAATGCTCAACGATCGCTGCCAAGCGGATATGCAGCTCGTCCACGTCATCCTCGGCGCCGAGATAAAACGCCGGGCCTATTTCCGGGAAGTGAACCAAGCCAATCCTTGCCGACGACGTGCGCGACGTTCTTCGTCAGTTCAAGGATGCTCTTGCCGGTGCCGCCTTCACCTGAGAACAAGTCCGGTTTGACGCAGCGGCACGCGATCGCGGATAGCCCATTTGCGCTCAGGCACGGGCTCATTGTCCCAGTTGGACATATCAAGCCATTGCAGCGGCGGCGGCTGGCTTGGCTTGCTCCTGCGCTTTGCGAATTGCCTCTTCTACAAGAGCACGTGGATCGACCGTCATAGCCGCCTCTTGGCGCTTGCGATCGCTTGCTTAATTTCGTGCTCTGGCAGGCCTGTGTAACTGCTGGCGGCGGCGAGAGCGGCGAAAGCGTTGGCCTCTTCGGCGCCGTCAAGCTCGCCGTCTGCGATCATGTCGCGGATGGTGCAGGCGGCCCAGAACGTGATGGAATTGCGTTCGCCTTCTTTGGCTGCGGCGGCCGTGGCAATGATGCCGCGCAAGCGTGCCGGTCGCCGCAGCGTCAGTTGTTGTTTGCTGCGCCAACGGCATCGGCGGCATTGGCATCAAGCCTGACGGCGAAGCGCGTGCAGAAGAAACTCAGGGACTGGCGCGAGCACACTGCGGTGCATGACCTCGAAGCCGGCCGCCGGCCACCAAATGATGTAGCCGCGTCGCCGCGCGTATCGACGCCGCGTGCGATCTTGCCGGCGGTGTTTTTGATGTCCGGATGCGGCTTGAACAGCAAATGCCGGCCGCCGCGAGCGTGTGACGTGCGTGCGCGTCGTCGGCAGATTGGCGCGCGTGAGTACCAGAGCTGTGCTTCGGCGTGCTGTAAGTCCAGGTCGAGACAGACAAACCTCTCGCCGGTTGGCACGCCAACGAGCGCGCCCAGGAAAATACGCCCACAGCAAGCGCAACTCGGCTTCGTCCGCGGTGGCGTTTTTAAAGCCGCTAGGGCACGCCGGCCGTTTGTCGGCGCGGCATGGAAAGCAGGGCACGCCCTGTGCCTGCCAGCCGCAGCGCTGCCGCAAGAGAGCTGCGTGTACTTTCCATTGACCTGTTTCCCAAAGAGAAGAGAGCCGGGCGCAGAAGCCCGCAGCTCCGTTGTTTTCAGAAAGGAACTTCGTCCGAGAACGGTCGTCCGGCTCGAGTTGTGGCGGCAAAGCCGATGGCTCGTTCCGGCTCGTCGACAAGGCCGGCCGCTTCTAACGCGGCAAGGAACTTCGCCTTCGGCTCGTAGCCAGCCGGCGTGAACTCCGGGAACTTGATCCGACCGTACTCGCTTTTTCGGATGCTGATAGAGTCGACGCCGAGCGAAATGATCGGATACACGTCCGGGATGGTGCTTGCGGTGGTGCCCATAGCGCCGTGCCAGAGCGGAGCGATCGCACTGATGCCGCCGCCGAGGACTGTCGTGAAGGTGAACAGCTCATCCATTCTCGTTCATCATCGGCAGGTAGTTTGTGAACTGCCACGGATCGCGTGGCTTGCCGTTGATCGTCGGTTTCCCAAGCCGAACGATCGTGGTCGCCGAGATCACTGCGCTTCGGCGGCGGCTGCCATCGGCAACACGAACCATGATGTGCTCGACGGGCTTGCCGTCGGTCCACTTGATCCAGCCGGCCAACAATTCATCTGCCGCAACGGTGAAATTTGTTCCGACGGGGACTAGGTCGCCTCGCAACACCGGCGAAGATAGTCGCCCTTGATGAAGCGCAAGATAGTCGCCGACGATATGGCGCGGGATAACCGCGTCGGCGTACGCAGCTAGCGGATCGCTGAGGCTCACAGGAGCGAGTTCAGTCTTTGTCTTAAGTGTAACAACGTTCTGACATTCTACTTCTCCATATCTCTCGGCGCGATGATATTGATTGTCGTCCCGCCTGCGCCGGAAGGCGGCGGCGACAATTCGATGAGACTGTTGTGATGGACTTGGATGGGTTTCGTTGGGCGCCCGAAGCGCTCAACTATCTTTCTGCAGAAAGCGCTCTGTCAGGGATGAAACCCAGCCGAGATGCGCGCGGCACGAAGCACAGCGCAGCGAGAGTCGCTTGGCCTCTGTCTGGATGAGCGCCGTGACGCAGCCGCATTTGCTGCAGCTGGACGGCATCCGCACTTCGAGCCCGTTCAGCAGGTCGAGTTCATTGGCTAGTGCTACTGCGCCGTCAACGCCGGTAGCGCGTGACGCATCGTGATGGCTTGCAAACATTATCGGAAGGCGATAACACCATCGTGCTTCATTCACTTCGAATGGCCCGCGCAAACGGGCGTGTTGAATTTTCAAAGCGCTCAGCCCCAGAGCTGGGCGCTTTTCTTTTTTCGGTATCGCAAAATCGGGGATGGCTGTCGCGCGTTTGCTTATTTGCTTACAGCGCCTGCTTAAGTGCTTATTTGCTTGCTTATTAACTTACTGTTGCCTGCCCAAAAGCCTAAAGGGGCAGACGGGTAAATGTTTCGGCCGACGGTATGTGAGGCGTCGGTTTGGCGTGGCGTGCGACTGACTATTTTCTGCGTCCAGCGGCACGAAGAACGGTGTCTCGGCTGACTTGTTGGTGGAGTCGCCCTTCAAGGGCATCGGAGGGCAACTTTTCGATGTGCCGATTTACAATTATGTGTAGCTCGGCTCCGGTATATTTGTCTGGGATCATCCCATTGGGGAATCTTTGTGTTAGCGCTTTCCACGCCTCTCTACGCGGTCCAGGCTCTTTCGGCATCGGTGGCATCGCGCGGGTTCGACGTGGGACGTCAATGGCGCCAGCGCCACTATCCTGTTCAGCGCCGCTGCTTGCCTCTTCGGTCGTAGGTTGTTGGGGTCCAATCCAATTTTTTAGACCGAAGTCTTCGGCTGCGGCTTGCCTTTTGGGTTTGGCTGGCGATGAACCGAAAAGTCTTTGCACATCGGCGGTCGCGAGTTCGATCAAACCAATCTGTCGACGTTCCCAGGTCCGATATGGATCATAGTAAAATTCAGGACCAACAACTGACCCACCGACCGTCCATGGCCGATGCGGATGTGACTGCTCCCAATCGAAATCATTGGGGTTAAGACGTGCAGGCACAAGGACCCGTTGACCGGAAAACACCGCATCAGCCAAGCGGCCCTCGCTTGCAGCGATCGTGACCTGAACACGAATTTTTTTATCAGCCACCGCACGGCACAGGTCGGTTCTTGCTTCGGTGTCACCTACGCCGGTCGCGATGACACGCCGAAGGGCGTCCGCAAGCGGCTCCCAATCGGGAGTATAGGGCACCGACCACCGCCTCCACCGCGCCATGAGGTCGGCGCGAGGCAAGCCGGACGGCGGTGGTGACGTTGTCCGACAACGGGCTGCAGACCCGGCCCCGCGCCGCGGGCATAGTAGCAGTTTGGCCTTAAAACGCACCGGCGGCCGTTTTCCGAACTCCGGGGGCAATTCCGGTGGTGAACAAAAGGCCCCAGTCTATAGCGGCCCGTGCCGAACGTACCGGCGCCTAAGTTGCGAAAATACGCCTGAAAGGGCTACCGAATGACTTGGCGCCACCCGGAATAGCTATTACGTAACACCTCGACGGTCATCGGGGTACTACAGATGAAAGGAACACGTTCCTAGCCGGGGAAAACCATGGTGGCCAAACGCCAAAAAGGGGCTGGAAAGGCTGTTGCCTACGTGAGGGTGAGCACGCAAGGACAGGCCGGGAGCGGCCACGGCCTCGATGCGCAGCGCGATGCCATCAGGACTTTCGCAAATGCGGAAGGCGTCACCGTAGCCGCGACCTTCGAGGAACATGAAACCGGCAAGGGCGCCGACGCATCAGAGCGGCGCCCGAAGCTCGCCGCCGCCATCAAGGCCGCGCGCAAGCTCGCGGGTCCGGTGATCGTCTCCAAGCTCGATCGGCTGTCGCGCGACGTGCATTTTATTTCGCGGTTTGATGACGCACAGGGTGCCGTTCATTGTCACCGAACTCGGCGCTGATGTTGATCCATTCGTGCTGCACTTATTTGCCGCCCTAGCGCAGAAAGAACGGGCGCTAATATCGCAGCGCACCAAGCAAGGCTTGCAGGCGGCCAAGCGGCGCGGGGTCAAACTTGGCGGTTGGACAGCGGGATCGGAGCGTAGCCAGCAAGAAGCTGCGGCCTTGGCCGAGCGGATGCGGCCGGTCATGGCGGAGCTTGCCGATCTGTCGGCTCATCAGGCGGCCACCGAGTTGAATAGGCGCAAGATCGTAAGTGCGACGGGCGGGAAGTGGTACGCCGCGACGGTGATCCGTCTGCGCGAGCGGCTCGGCGAGAGAGGAGAGGCAAAGTCATGAAGCTGGGGCGCTCTGTTCTTGTTGCCGCCGGTGCCGCCTTCATCGCCGCTGACAAACCAGGGCAAACACACCGAGGCCGAACCGATTTTCAGGAGAGCAATGGAGATTGAGGCGCGATCATTTAGCTGGTTGTCGAGCAGCAAGCGCATATTTTTGTCTGAGTGGCCCAATGGCCTTTATGGCCTCCAACCGGGCGAGTGGAGGCAGATCGGGAAGGAAACTGACAATTTCCCAGTTGGGGCCACCGGCCTCTGAACTGATTGGAGCAATGAGAACTGATTGGAGGACGCCGCACCCCGGTTGTCGGCGTGCCACTTTTAAGCACTCCGCTTGGATGAATATTCGACCCCTCTCCCGCATCCGCAGAAAATCCTCTAATAGCGAGAAGGGCAAAGCATAGGCGGTAGTTAGGTGCCCGACGTAGAAAAACATTGATCCGGCTCTTTGGTCCCTCAGCCGTTAGTGTTTGCGGCGAGCACGTTGTACGCCGCCAGGGGACGCCTGATCCCCTTCAACTCGAACTCGCCCACCGGTTCGACCTGTCACGGCGTTCTCGACCTTCGTCAGCACGCGGGGGCTGATGAGGATTTGCCCTGGCTTGGCCTCATCGCATAGCCGAGAGGCAACATTGGACACGGTCCCGATAGCGGCATAGTCGAAGCGTCCCTCAAAGCCGATAGTGCCAAGCGTCGCAAATCCGTGCGCTATGCCGATGCCGAAGCCAATGTCGTGCCCCCGCCGATGCCACGTCTCGGTCAATGCTCCGATACCGTCGCGCATTTCCAGCGCCATAAGTACAGCCTGGAGCGCAGGGTTCTCTACTGGCACCGGATCGTTGAAGACCACCATCACGCCGTCACCCGCATAGCGTTCGAGCGTGCCGCTGTACTTGATGATCTTCTCGCCAATGGCCGCGTGGTATTCGCGGAACAGCGCGATCACATCTTCCGCGTCGGCGCTTTCGGTGAACCCGGTGAAGCCGCGTAGATCGCAGAAGAGCGCGGTAATCTCTCGCCGATGGCTCTCCAGTTGCTTCTCCGTGCCGGACGCGACGATCAGATCAGCGACCTGCGGAGGCAGGAAACGCCGCAGCCTGCTCATGCGCTCGATTTCGCCTACTTGGTCAGCGACGCGCTGTTCCAGATGCTGGTTTAGCTTAACTCAACCTCGTCTGTTCTTTCGCGCAGTTCGTTCAAAAGTCGTGCGTTCTCGATAGCAATAACCGCCTGCGCGGCAAAATTCCTCACAACCTCGATCTGTTTGTCGGTAAAGGGACGAACTTCCTGGCGGTACACAGATGAACGAACCGATCAATTCGTTCTCCTTCAGCATCGGGACAGCCATAGCCGTCCGCATACCCCCAAGTTCGACGGCTGCAACGATCGAACGGATCGCGGCCTCAGTAAGGTCCTTTCTGCTGCAAGATCGGCGACATGAACCGCTGCTTTGGTCGCCAACATGCGAGCGGTAGCGGATTTCGGATTGGGCCCAACCGACGATCGCTTGCGATGCTCAGCGAATGCTGGCGGGGCATTACGGGTCGCAACGAGGTGCAAGGCGACGCCATCCTATCGATAGATACCCCCAAACTTGGCATCGCAGATGCGCACCGCATTCTCCAGCATGGCCTCAAACACCGGCTCAAGATCGCCGGGGAGCTACTGATGACCTGAAGAACCTCCGACATGGCAGTCTGCTGCTCTAGCGCTTCCGTGAGGTCGGCGGTGCGCTCGGTGAGGTCGGTCGTGCGCTGACGAAACTCGTTGAGCAACCGCGCGTTCTCGATGGCGATGACGGCTTGGGCGGCGAAGTTCTCAACAATTCAATGTGTTTATCGTCAAACGGCTCAACGACAGTGCGACTGACAAGAAGCACGCCGATCACGCTGTCCTCGCGAAGCAGCGGCGTCCGAGGTGGGTACGACGACCTGCCCCAAACGCTGGACCTCCGGCAAGCCGTATTCGGGGTCCGCCAGAACGTCGACGATCTGAACCGGCTTGCGCTCCAGCAAAACACGTCCAGCGACGCCCTCCCGCCCAGGCGCAAAGGTGATGGGTTGAGATGCCGTGCATGCGCCGGAATAGCAAAGTCGCGGCGGAGTAGACAAGCTGAAAGTCCTAAAAAAGTAGAGATTTGCGAACTTGTCTGCTCTGCAGATGCGCGCTGCGGTTTCCACGAGGGCCTGAAAACGGTCGAGGTCAAACGTGAGAACGGCTGATGACTTCAGCACTTCCGAGGTCGCGGTCTGCTGCTCCACGGGCCTCTTTCAGTTCGCGGGTGAGCCAGCGACCTCTGTCATCTTGGGAGCTTAGAGGTATGGAACGAGGACGCCAGTTTTGGCGCATCGCCCCGCTTCGGCTCCGGCGCCTTTCGGCTCCGCGCCCTGGATGGTTTACCGCCTGCTCTGGAGCGCCGTTTCATCGCGTCCCCCCGAAGGCTCGGGTGGCATCCTACTGGGTCAAACGAGCTTACTGGAAGTGGCCGTCTGTTCACCAGAGGCAGTGGCTGCAGGCGCGTGAACTTTATTGCAAATCTCCAGGAAGACTACCGCGTTGCCCAAACGTATAGGAACCAAAACACGACGACACCTGTAACCAGCAGCATCCAGGGCTGAAAGTGAACATCCGCTACCGAAAGTCTGCGATCAGCCACTGCCCCATGGTGGCCTCCCCGGATCACACTGGACAATGCCAGTAGTAGCGTCGCCAGAAGGGTCCAGTTCTGACGTATCTGCCGCCCTTGCTGATTATGACGTTTTCGTTTTTAGCCGTATTGTATTCGAGGCTGGAAACTGACCGACAACCTTCCTTCGGAGGAGATGCGGCAAATGCTGGCGAGGACAATAGCGCGGCCACAAGACTGCAATGAACGCGCTTTTAGGCAGCGTCATTTGATCCTCCCCTCGATCTTAGTAGCGCCCTAGCCACTATAAGTGACAATACCAATAGTAACGCCGCCACCAATGGCCAGTCGTTGCATACGCGCCGACACTGGTTTGCAGCAAAAAATCATTCTTCGCGCTCTCGTACTCGGTCTTGGACGCCGCACGCACCCCTCCCAAGGAGGTCCGTGCGTGCTAGGTGAAGCGCAAGAAGAAAGTGCCAATAAGGGCACTGTGGTCGCGCAGAGCCAAGGCGCTAACCCGGTGGCATTAGTCTTGTGGAATATGCTCATGGCGCGGACCAATCGACCTAATGTAGAGTGGGTCTTACGCCGCCAACTCCTCCAGCAACGCCTTCGCCTCCTTCAGATCGAGCGTGTCGAAGCCCTCAGTGAACAGCCGTAAGCGGGAGTGGGTGCGGCTCGAACTGCGCATCCGCTGTCGCGCCTTCTATTTCGCTCGCGGATACCTTGCTTTTGCAACCATGAGCTTGCGAAATGATCGTCGGGAGACTTGGGTCGTGATAGTTCACATCCAAGGAGAGCCCAAGGCACCGCTTCGTCTGTATACATTTCCGCGATGACGTCGAATTGTCTCATGTCGTCAAATGCCCCGCCTGCGAACACTTGGCGGTTCGGTACTATGTCAACATGCCACCGCAGCGTTGTTGCGCAACTTGGACAAAACTCGTAGCGCACCTTGTTTCCGCTGTCGCCAATCCGGGTAAATGTTTGGATCGGTCCCTGGAAGTCCTGCACGGCGGTCATCTTCAACCACGACGGAAACGCCATAGGCGCTGACCGGTTCTCCTCTTGCAAGCATCGCAATGGCACGCCAGCACCCACAATGGGTGGCCAATCAACCCAAACCGCACTAAACCGCACGAACACCCACCTGTGTACTGGTCCATCAGGCCCTCCAGCGAAGAAAAGATCACCATTAAAATTCAAGGCATTCAGAGGCTCATTACCTGCACGATAAAAGATCAAGACGCCAGTTCCTCCAACAACTTCTTGGCTTCCTTCAGATCGCGCGTGTCGAAGCCCTCCGTGAACCAGCCGTAAACCGGAGCAAGCAGTTCGCGCGCTTGCCTGCGGCTTGTCCTGGGTCGCGCCAGAGCCGCGCGACGTTCATAGCGGCCGAAAAAAAAACTAACGAATTTCTCAAGAGCAAATCAGCGGTCTGTGGAGCATAAATCAAGGTGTCGCCAAAGCCTTGGCCGGAAGCAAAGTGCAGAATGTCGCTTACTCTCGCGGGGGACAAAACGGAGGAGCACGACAATGCCGGTGTTATAGGTCCAGCGGTATTTTTTCGGCGTGCGATGGTCCGATCATGAGGATTACGATCCAAAGGGAACGCTATTGTCTGATGACGCAGCCGCACTCAACTATGCCGACCGCCTTATTCGAGAAACTCAAAGATGAGCGTGCCTACAGTGATCCCGACTTGATGGTGATTGTCAGAGACGGGAGAAAAAAAGTGGTGCTCTTGATACCTTTCCTTGCTGCGTGCGCTTAATACTGCACCTTGACCATGGAATGTGCTCATGGCTCGGACCAAATTACTCTGAGTGGGGTCTTACGCCGCCAACTCCTCCAGCAGCGCCTTCGCTTCCTTCAGATCAAGCGTATCGAAGCCTTCAGTGAACCACCCGTAGACTGGAGAAAGCAGTTCGCGAGCTTGCTGCACCTTGCCCTGAGAGCGCCAGAGGCGCGCCATGCTCATTGCGGCGCGGAGTTCCCAGGATTTCGCTTGTTGCTGACGGGCCACTGCGAGCGCGCGCTCAAAATACGGCCCGGCCTTTGCCACATCGGGCTCTGGAGACTTCCATGCGCGCCGATAGTGCCGTTGAGCCGACCAAGTCGGAGAACATCACCGTCACTTGGTGGTGTCTTCAGCGCGGTCTTCGGGAGAGGCGCTTGGGGTAGTGGGTGCGTGGTCGCCGCGTCAGCGGAGGGCTCCTTGGCGCCCGCATCGCTGCGCAGAGCCGCAATGGCATCGAGCAGCTTCAGCCGGTGCCCAACTGCGGCGACGCCAAGCTCCTTCAGCGTCTCGTGCGTCAGGCTCGGAAGGACCGTCTCGTCTATCTCATGCTCGCGGAATGCAGCCTCATATTTCCCGAGGCCCAGGCTCCGCAGCCAGACCACCACGTCCATGATGAAGGCCCAAGCTCATGGTTGCCCAGCATCATGGTGCCCACCCCGAAGGGCGTCGAGTTGGGGGCGCCGGTGCAATCGGGTCTCGGACCACACCGAACGCCCGGCTCCACCACCGCTGCTCATTCTGCCCGGTTGGGCGTGCCGGTTGTTGGCAACGTTAAAGCGGCAAGCCACATATCCAATCGAACCTGGTGCCCCACGGTCCTTTCGGCACAATGCATCATCGGCTTGGTTTGAGGCGGAAAAAAAGGCCAATCTCGGTGGTCTGCCACCGCTCGGACTTTGTCGGCGTGGTTTAGCGCGGCTTGTTGACCGGCTTGACCGGCTCCGATCTGTTCCCGGCTAGCGCAACCGGCCAGAACGATCAAAATTACAAAGCAAAAGATTGCACGCATGCGCGACCCTCTATCCTGGGTGCGAGGTTTGCATGATAGCACAAAAACGGGAGATTTGGGCAGGCGCCTACGACATAAGCGCCAAAGCCGTAACGGCTAGGACGCCTATCCCTACCCACGCGACTACGAGCGGATCATATGCAGGAAGTCTGAACATGGCGGGCTCCTCCAAGCCGGGCTCAAATACTCACCCCGACATGGCGACGCGGAACGGGCCAAGGCCGCGCTCCGTCGTCCACTCCCGCATCCCCAGGGAATACGCCGGCACCATCCACGCCGATCATGACGGCTTGGTGGCAATCTCTGGATAACTTACTGGAATAGGGGCTCTGGGCGGGCTCGCTTTAGCCCGGCCAATTCTGACCGAGATTCCTGAAGGTTTGTCAGCGGGTATCCCCGATCGCGGGCTTTTGCCGGATCGATGCCCAAAGCCTTCAAGGCCTGCGCATTAAATGCATGCCGCCCGGTTCTTCTGTCGCGGACAAATAACGCAACCTGATCGTGAATTCTCTTGCATAGCGTTCCCCTCCGGCTGGTACGCGAAACTGGACGGACAGGGATTTAGATTGGCTTAAAGAACGTTCAAGTCTTTCGCGGCGGTAAAAGTCATCCGCAACTTGCGCACCGGCTGCGGACGCTCCGCCCGCCAGCGACGGTGATAGCCCGGCGGCCTCCAAAACCGATGAAAGTTGAATTTGACGGTAGGCCAACAAGTTTAAGCCGGAGCGTCCTGGCCTGCGGGAAATTGCTTATGAGCGGCAAAGGCTGGCCTTATCTCGCTTTGACCTCGATCACGTCCTCGTCCTCATCTTCGGCCACCTCGCGCAAAAACTTCTCAAACTTGCGGCGGCCTTCCTTCCCCACTTGGCTCTCAAGCTCGGCCAGCGCTTCGTCTACCGTCTTTGGCTTGGCAGTAGTGCTTCACGTCAGCCTCAAGCCGGATCACCCGCGCTAGCATGACGTAATTATCGACATACCGATCAGGAAACTTCTCGCGCACCTCGTCAAGCGCCGCCATGCCATGCTTTTCCCAATGCGTTTGCATGTCGGCAATGAAGCGGGCCGAGAGAGTGCGGATATTGCGAGCGCCAGGAAGCGGCACCAATCGATTTGGCCCGCCCCCCATAACGGCGACTTCGTCCTTACGTTGGCAGTCTTAGCCATTGCCATGCTCTTTGATCTGGTAGCAACCGGATGCTATTTGCTTCTGTCTACGGCAAGTTATGAGCCATAGCAAAAAGCGCACAAAGACGACGCTTATCCATCGGCACGTCAGAATCGACGATCGGCCGACAAGCTTAGCGCTTGAGCCTGAGTTCTGGCAGTATCTCCGTGAGATCGCTTATGCGCGCAGGGTGACGCTAGGCAGATTGCTCAGCGTCATCAACCAGCATAAAGGCAAGGATATTCCGCTTGCCTCGGCGCTTAGGGTATTCGTGGCGCAGCATTATCGCGATTTGGCATATCCATGCCCGTAGTCGCCCGATGCACGTCATTTTTGAAGTTGCCACGCTCGGGGTCTTAGCTCAAGGTTCGCGGAATCAGATTGCGTGGCACGGCGAGCGGCGCCGAGTTTCAAGCCGCCTCAGGGGAAAGCGCCGCTTCCCGCCGCCGCGGTCCGTCGAAGACTTCCGCGTCATTCTGTATGATGCTCCCCGAACACCGGGCCCAGCGTCGTCCCACCGGGCTTGCCGTAGGACTCGGGAAAGTTCGGCCGTTGAGCCGCTTTCTAGGAATTGGACTTTCAAAATTGATTTTCTAGGGCACCAGGGCTGCCCTAGGTCAGGGGCGTCTCCCTTGGAAGCTAATCCCATGAGCGGGGTGCAACTAAAAACGATATTGTACGAGATGGCGTCGCGTGTCCGGCGTGCTCCGCGCAGGTAATGTTCTGCAGAAGCCGTACTCCCCGCATCGATGCGTGCGGATTTGAAAGCTACAGCCTCGAATGCCAAGAATGTGGTGCTCGGCTTGCTGGCATCATCGACCCTTACGACGAGGAATTGCTGCTCTCGGAATTAGAAGGCTAATCTTGTTTGGGCTTGCGAAGGTAGCGATGTGGTGCGCGGAAAGTATGCGCTTGAGCCGTGAGCCGCCGCGCGCATAACCGCCGGCCGCTTGCCGCCGCCGTGGACCGTCGGTGGGGCCAACTGCGCTTACTTTTCGTCAGGCCCGTTGGAGTTGTCGGGGTCGTCCCGAGCGCACTATTGTAGCGCCACAGAATACGCAATTGTAGGTCACTTCCTCCAAGCCTTTCGCAAACGGTAGCCGCTTGCGTGTTGAAGGTATCATGGCCTTTCTACAGTTCGCACAGATCACCGGTGGCAGTTGTTTCAGTATAACCCCCGAAGAATCCCCAGGGCCATGCTTCGCCACGCGAATTGAAATCATCAACCCCCACCCTGAGGGGCTTGACTTCAACTACGGCGGGATTTCGTCGTCGAAACGAATGAGCGCGCTCGCCGCGCTGCCGTGGCCCCATTGAAGAAACCGATCCGTCCTTCATCGTCCGCGACGGGCTACAATGCAAGCGCTCGGCTATTTCTCTACTTCGAGGTTGAACCGGGCCGACGCACTGCGGCTAATCTGCTGAGCCAAAGGACGAAGCGCGGCGGATGGCCGTCAACTTCGCTAAGCTGCCCGGCCTGCTGAAACGGTGATGCGTTGCGCACGTCATCAGCGCCACTGATCCGATGGTCGGCCCTGTGTTGATTAATGATGTCTGTTGGAGAGTACCTCTCCTTTAGTGGTTCAGGTTAAATAAGCGCCAATTTTTGCCGTTTAGTTTGATGCAGCATTTGAGGGAGATTTGACGGCAGGAGCGCCGCAAGGTTACCCGCACGCGCGTGCTAAAAGGCGCAAAGATGCTGATCGGGAAATCCTCAGTGATCGACTGCGTTGCTCGGGATTTAACTAACAGAGGCGCAGGTCTTCAGTGCCAAGCGCAAACGACCTGCCCGAAAGTTTGGATTTGACATTGGATGGTGGTCATTCCACTAGGCGATGCCGATTAGTATGGCGGAAATTAAATAAAACGGGCGTGGAATTTCTGAGGCGACGTGCCATCGCGACGCGGCGCATGGCGGTGAACTTCGCCAAGTTGCCGGGGCTACTTAACAACAAGAACTGAGGCTGCGCGCATGGTTCAGCCTGACGATAACGACCGCACAAATTCGATGGGTCTATTCAACACAGCCGAAGCATTCCGACTGTCGGCGATGGCGCTGCAGAATGCAAAAGTGGACAGCGGACACGCGGTCAAACCGATACTGTTCTGCGACTACCATGCGCTCGAACTTTATCTGAAGGCGCTGCTGCGCCAGAAACACAGCGTTAAGGCGATACGCAAGAAATTGGGCCACAACATTCAGCGGCTGATGAAGAAGGCCAAAAGGCTCGGCCTCGTTATTGCCGCCAAAGACCGCGATGTGTTCTCCAAGATAGACATTGAAGCCATCATTGAGGTGCGATACATCCGAACAGGACCAAAACATTGGCCAGAGCTTGAAGAACAAGCGACAGACCTGTAAGCGCGTGCGCGATAGTGTCGGCGCTCTCCTGCGCAAAGCTGATGTGCGGGTGAGGCTGTGAGCGCAGATCGTGTGGGCGTTCAGCACCCGCGCCCGGAAGCCGATCGGTGCCGTGCCGGCCGTGCGACCTGGCGTGTCCGGTTCACCTCCGCTGGCGTTAGGCGGTCGGCAGGCGATCACGCCGAACTCGGCTACGCGGCCAAGCGCTCGCACGTCTACTTCGAGCAGGACCCCGGCCGTCGCACAGCGGCCAACTTGCTCACGCGCGACGAAGCCCGCCGCATCGCCGCCAACATCGCCAAGCTGCCGGAGCTGCTGGAAGCGGAAGGACTGGCGTTTCTGCGTTTTCGCTAGTCGGGGGCTAGGAACGATTTATCGTTCCGGCTTCGGCTTCCACTCACGCGTCAGCCTCTGCGCTTCGGCGATCTGTGCGGGCGTCATATGCTCCGCGAGGGTGTCCCGATGAGAGGCCGCCGTGGAGAAACCGCCGCCTTCCTTCGCCGCGGCCAAATTGTACCACATGTACGCGAGAACATCGTCCTTCGGCACGCCCCAGCCTTTCTCATACAAGCGACCAAGTTCGCGCTGTCCGAGGCCAAGTTTTTCACCTTGCTCGGCTGCGCGTCGATACCATTTGGCGGCTTCGGCACGATCTATTATTACAAGAAGGTTTTCGTCGCCATAGAGATAGGTTGACCCGACAATGTATTGGATAAGAACGTCGCCGCTGTCGGCGGCGCGGCGATACCACTGCAAAGCCAAAACTGGATTCTTCGGTACGCCTTCGCCGAAGTTATATTTGTAAGCGAGCTGACGTTGGGCTTTAACATCGCCCTGTTCTGCTAGCACGCGCGTCCGCTCAAATTCGGCTGCGGCCTCGGCTTTCTCGCTTTCTGATGGGTGGGCTCCCACTTCGGCGCGTTCGCCTAAATATTGTCCTCCTCCTGCTTTGGGGCAGGGGGTGCGGACGCTACTGGAGGGACCTTCTGATTCTGCGTTGCAATAGGCGGCGTGGATTTATTTGCTTGCCCTTCGGCGGATTGCGCGACGAAGATACATGCCGAGGCCGTTGCCGCGAATAGTACTATGCGCGTCGCCATCCCGGAGGAAACGCGGTCACCGGCTAGCATTCGCATTTTCCGAAGCGCCCCTGCTGCCCCCCCAAGGCCAATCGGTCTTATTGTCATTATTGGACCCCGCCGGTCACCAAAACTATAGGCCCGCACGCTAAGCGAGCACAAGGAGCCTCGACCGGCGGGCTACGCCGCCGCCGCGAGCTTGCTGCGCGCATTCGCCCATTCACCCGCCCCCGCCGCAGTCTTGTATCTCGCGGGTTATTTCGAGGATGAGCCAAGTCGGCGGATGGCGACCCATCGCTTGAAGTCGCGACGAAGCGCGGCGCATCGCCGCCAACATCGCCAAGCTGCCGGAGCTGCTGCGCAAGCCGCAGTGAGCGCTCGGGGCAACGAAGCTCCCAAAGCCTTAACTTACATCGGCTGCGCGGCCTCAGCGCCGATGACGCGAAATTCGCTCATGTGTCCGGCGTTCAATGCTTTCTGTGCCCACGCCTTGGTGTCAGTCCACACCTTGTCGTGGGTCGCCTTGTCGGGGAATTGGAAGATCAGATAGCGGTTGGCGATCGGCATACCGGCGTAGGATTGCGTTTTGTTGGTAGCCGCCGGCGATCACCTTGACGCCATTCTTCTTGAGCATGTCGCGGATTTCGACCACGCCGCTGGCTTCGTAGGCGGGTTGATCGGTGACTTGGATTTCTGCGACTTCGTAGTACGGCGCATTGCTTTGCGCGTGCAGCACGCAGGGACCGATACCAAGTCCCGACAAGCCAGCGCCGAGCACCAGGCCGCCGATTGCGGCCGCTGTGCGCGAGGAGGCTCGCACTGCGCAACCCGTCATTCATGAAATGCAGTGCCGCGACTATTCGATCCATAGCATTGCGGTCGAACTCGGCAAGCGCAAAAGTGCCGACGCCGCGAGGTGGCACATGGCATCCGCAACTCTGCTAGTACGGCGCAACTCCGTACCAAATTGTCCCGCGGTAGGGATTATTTGGATTCCTGCCACTATACGGCGCCACGTTTTCAAAGGGGGTCCCGTAGTAGGGGTCATGAGGCTGATAATCGCCGGGGGCGTAATTGTAGTACCGCCCGACAGTGCGCGCGTAATAGGGTCGCGCGTATCGGTAATTATAGAGTCCTGATGCGTATCGGTAAGGTCGCGCGTAGTAAGGTCGTCCGTATCGGTAATAGGGTCGCGCGTATCGGTAATTATGGAGACCTGCATATCGGTAGTAAGGTCGCGCGTAGTAAGGTCGTGCGTATCGGTAATAGGGTCGCGCGTATCGGTAATTATAGAGTCCTGCATATCGGTAGTAAGGTCGCGCGTAGTAAGGTCGTGCGTATCGGTAATAGGGTCGCGCGTATCGGTAATTATAGGGTCCTGCGTGCGTCCGAGGCGGATACACCGAACTGTCGGGCATTGTCTTGGTGCCAGTCTCGGCGGCGCTCGCACTGGCTATACCGGCAGCGAGCGCGATTGAGCCTGTGAGCGTCAACGCGACGAGTGCAGCATGAAATCTTTTCACGGCCTTACCTCAAAGCTACAGACCAGGAGCGTATTGAGTGTAGCCATCAAAGAGAGTGAGAAACTACAAAATTGGGCACTTGGTAAATCACCATGATGGTTGCAAGCAATGTTTGTGAGAAGATGAAAGTCGAATTATCGATATTGCCGGGCGGTCTGAGCTAAAACCGGGGAAACGCCAATGTAAGGGTTATCTGCTGCTTTCTCGAAAGGCGGAGCCCCAAGCACGGGTTTGGCGACGCACTGGGGCCCGAAGCGAGACGGCGCGGGGTTGAGGGGCTGAGGAGCGCTCCGTCTCATCTTAAAATTGGAGCACGCGCTTCCTGAATCGAGCATCAACGTTGACGTTGCGAGTTTAATGAAAAAGAGCCGACCCGGTTGAGGTTGAGACGCGAGCGCGTGTCACAGTCATCTTAACGTTGGCAGCGGCTTTTGCCCCCGGCAGAGTTTAAGCGGGTATCGGCGCCGGGAGTGGTTCGTTGGTCGAAAGTGCTCTTGCAGCACGCTTACGCGTTTTGATACCGCAGACGCTGCCGCGTCATCCGCGCGCCGGTAGTTAGGGGTGCCAAAAAATATGGAGGGGCCCGCTCGAGCGGTATGCTGGCGTTTGCCGCGAGCAGGCAAGACGGATGCGAAACGCCTTGCCTGCTCTAACCTCAACCAATTGCCCAGAAGGAGAATTGGATGGTTGAGGCTAACTCATCTTACATCGCCAGACAGGTGAAGCCAAAGATCCGCTGGGCTCTGGCATGGCTTTGTGGTCGCATACGTGTACTATGGGAAGAACCTCACTGCAGCCAATCTAATAACTCGTGATGAAGCGAGGCGCATCGCCGCCAACATCGCCAAGCCGCCGAAGTTGGTGCGCGCGGTTCAATAGCCTAAGCACCGCGCTTGCGGATGGGTGATTAGTGATCTTCAGGTCGATGAATCAGCTTAAAGGTAGGCACCTTCGTTAAATCCCATTTGTCCATAATTTGTCCGCAGACTACGCACCTAGCAACATTGCGGTCGCTGTTGGAAAGTCGCGAATACGTCACAGCATAAAGGGCTCCGCAATGGGGGCAAAAGAAGCTCCGGCCTTCCGGGATTGCGCCTGTTAGAGGCATCAGCACGCCTCCGAACTCAGAACTTATTATGCGCCCTAAAGAAGTTAAATTCCAGAAGGCGCGGCCCACTCTTTGCCCATTCTCGAAGGATCGACTGGTGCCTGCTTCATCGTCCGCGACAAGAACGGGCACGCGCTCGCCTACGTCTACTTGGAGCACGAGCACGGCCGCCGCACGGCTGCTAATTTGCTCACCCGCGACGAGGCGCGGCGCATCGCTGCGAACATCGCCAAGCTGCATGAGCCGCTGCCGCCGTGGTCCGTCGAGGACCATAACGACGGTTTCATCGTGGAGGATTGGAACCCCTTCACGCTCGGCATTCCATTTCGAGGATCGAAAACGTTGATCGGCCTCGTTTTGATTAATGAAGTCTGTTCCAGATTACCTCTCTTGTAGTGGTTCAGGTTAAACAAACGCCAATTCTTGCAGCCTAGTTTGAATACAGCATTTACGGAGATTTATATGCAGGAGCGCCGCAAGGTTACGCGCACGCGTGTGCTAAAGGCAGTTAAGATGCTGATTGGGAAATCCTCGGTGATCGACTGTGTTGCGCGGGATTTGACCAACATCGGCGCAGGTCTTCAGGTCCCAAGTGCAAACGGCCTGCCCGAATATTTGGATTTGACGTTGGATGCAGGTCGTTCGATTAGGCGATGCCGATTGGTGTGGCGGAAACTAAATAGAGCGGGCGTGGAATTTCTCTGAGCTGGCCGCACGCTTTCCGAGCAAGTTGATTTCGGAGACAAACTCAGGTGTATTCTAGCGGCCGTTTAGCATTGTCAGGCTGGTGACTGCTGTGCGGCTTCGTGAGCCGCTGATAACTACGCCGCGCCGAAGGCGGGTGCCATCGCATGCTGCATGCGCCGTGGTTGATTTACTTGCAAACAGCAGTCTTTGCGATTGCGACTATCCTAAATGTCCTGCTCGCCTACGAGACATCACCGAGAACATGGACACAGGGGATTAACGTAGCGATCTTCGCCGCGCTCACGTGCTACCAAATCTATCAATGGCCGATTTGGAGTTGACGCATTCGGCCCGCAAGCGACGAAGCCTGCTGCATCGCCGCCAACATCGCCCGCCACCTGATCGCCGGCGCGATAGCAAGGCGGTCGTGGCAGTAAACGAAGTGTATCAAAGTTGAATTAATCGTTTGTAACCGAGCTGCGCCTCGGTCCTCAGGGACGCGCCCTGCTTCGTCGTGCGGGACTACGACGGCCATGCCCTGGCTTATGTCATCGAGGAGGAGTCGTCGCACGGCCGCCAATTTGCTCACCCGCGACGAGGCCCGGCGTATCGCCGCCAACTCGCCAAACTGCCGGAGATGCTGCGGTCGCCGCCTCTTTGAGCACTTCCGCTTCTCATCCAACTCCGGATATTCGCTGCAGCGCACGAACCGACGCGACGCGCTAGGAACGGTCATCTGCCGATGACTTGGCGGCGGGCGTCGAGATGGCTGGGCCAATGTTGCGGGACCTTGTTGCGGATCGGAAAACTGCGCGCCCTGCCGGCCAACCTCCAGCGCATCCTGGCAGCGTTGACTTGTGACCTTTCGGTCACGCGGCGTCGAAATCGCCACGTCTCCAAATGTAAACTGCCGATGGCGATTGCGGGTCATGGCGCCCGGCTCATAAGCTCAATTCGGCAGCAGTCCCATCATGCTGTCGGGAGCGGCGCATGGCGGCAGCATCGGGCCATAGCCCGACCGTCTAAGCGAGGGGCAGGGGTTGGTGCATCGCATGAAGCGCCATGCATGGGGCGAACCGCGAAGCGACCGGGGGTGGGGCGCGGCGCGGCGCACGGGCACGGCGCTTATCGGCGCCAGCTTGGCATTTGCGCTGGTAGCGCCTGCATTGCTGGCCCGGGCTTGCGGATGGCGGGAACGGCGGCGGCGTGCCCTGGCCTGCTGCTCGCGCTGCTCGCGGTGCTATGCGGTGCGGTGTCAGCCTTGGCGCAGCAGTGCAATGCCACCGGCACCAATCAGACCTGCACCAATTCCATATTTCTCACGGGGGGCTCTATCGGCCTATTCGATACTGGCGTGCCTCCAGGGCCAGGCTTACGGTCACCAATACCAATGTCGGCACCATCTCGGGCACCGGCACTGCCTTCGGCTCCGGCATCTCCGCCACCACCGCGACCGTGACCAATAACGGCGCCATCTCGGGCACCGGCACCGGCGGCGGCGCCGGCATCGCTCGCCACCAGCCACCGCGACCGTGACCAATAACGGCACCATCTCGGGCACCGGCACGGCACCGGCGCCCACGGCGTCGGCATCAAGCCACCACCGCGACCGTGACCAATAACGGCACCATCTCGGGCACCGGCACCGGCGGCGCTCGGCGGCGGCGTCGGCATCCAAGCCACCACCGCGACCGTGACCAATAACGGCACCATCTCGGGCTACCGGCACCGGCGGCGGCGGTGACTCGGCATCGGCACTTCGCCACCGAGCAACGGTGACCAATAACGGCACCATCACCGGGACGACCGTTGCGATCTCCTTCGGGAGCGGCGGCAACACACTCACCTTGGGGCCAACCTCGATCATCAATGGCGAAGTGATGGCGGGCGGCGCTAACAACCTTTTGCAGCTGGGCGGCTCCGGCATTGGATCGTTCGACGTTAGCCTGATCGGGCCCGCTGCGCAGTACCAAGGCTTCGATACATTCAACAAGATCGGCGCCGCGACCTGGACCCTAACCGGCTCCAACGCGGGGGCTCTTCCGTGGACCGTGCAACAAGGCATTTTGCTGGTGAACGGCTCACTGGCTAACTCGCCCTTCACAGTAAATGGCGGCATGCTCGGCGGCACAGGCACAGTCGGCAACACGCAAGTGAACAGCGGCGGCACCCTCGCGCCGGGATCGGGCGCGCCCGGAACCTCGCTGACAATTCACGGCAATCTCGCCTTCCAGTCTGGCGCGCTCTACCTCGTGCAGGTGAATTCAACCACGGCATCACTCGCCAATGTCATCGGCACAGCATCGCTTGCTGGCACCGTGCAGGCCAATATCGCGTCTGTGACGAACAAGTCTTACGACATCTTGCATGCCGCCGGCGGACTGGGTGGCACCACGTTCAGGGGGCGAGCGTCAACAACTTCAACGCCAGCCTGAGCTACACCGCGACCGACGTGTTTCTTGAATCTGAGGGCAGCGCTCGGCGCTGGGTCCAATCTCAATCAGAACCAGCAGAACGTCGCCAGGGCGATCAATAACTTCTTCAACAATGGCGGCGCGCTGCCGGCGAACTTTGTCAACATTTTCGGTCTAACGGGCGGCGCGCTCGGCAATGCGCTGACCCAACTCGATGGCGAGGCCGCGACCGGCGCCGAGCGCGCGGTGTTTCAGTTGACCAATGAGTTTCTGACGGTGATGCTCGATCCGTTCGTCAATGGCCGGGGCAATGGCGGTGGTGGTGGCGTGCTCGGCTTTGCGCCCGACGAGCAGACAAACCTGCCGCCCGACATCGCGCTGGCCTACGCCTCGATCCTCACCAAGGCGCTGCCGCAGAGTTTCGAGCAACGCTGGACCGCCTGGGGCTCGGCTTACGGCGGCGCCAACAATGCCAACGGCGACCCGGCAACCGGCTCCAATAATGTCAGGGCGAGCACGTTCGGTTTTGCCGGCGGCATGGACTATCACGTCACGCCGTACACCGTGGTGGGCTTCGCGCTCGCCGGCGCCGGCACCAATTGGGGATTGGCCAACGCTATGGGTGGGGGACGGAGCGACGCGCTGCAGGCCGGCGCCTACGGCATCAGCTGGTTCGGTCCGGCTTACGTCGCCGGCGCACTGTCCTTCTCCAATCACTGGTTCACGACCAATCGCTCGGCGCTGGGCGATGCGTTGACGGCGAACTTCGTCGGCCAGGGTTACGGCGCGCGGCTCGAAGGCGGTTACCGCTACGCCGTGTTGCCGGCATTCGCGGTGACGCCGTACGGCGCCGTGCAATTCCAGGACTTCAACACGCCGGCTTACAACGAGACCGACACGACCGGCGGCGGTCTCGGGCTCAACGTCGCGGCCCAGAACTCGACCGACGTGCGCACCGAACTTGGCGCCCGCTTCGACGATCCGACGGTCGTCTACAACAAGCCGCTCATCCTGTTCGGCCGCCTCGCCTGGGCGCACGATTTCGTTAGCAATCCGACGCTGAGCGCCGCTTTTGAGGCGCTGCCGGGCGGCACGTTCACGGTCAACGGCGCGGCGATTCCGCAGAACTCGGCGCTGACCACGGCGGGCGCGCAGCTCTTCCTGACGCCGCAATGGACACTGCTCGCCAAGTTCGAAGGCGAGTTTGCGCCCGGCTCGCAGACCTACGCCGGCACCGGCACGCTGCGCTATACCTGGTGACTTCGGTTTTTTCGGGTCAAACGCATTTCGTGCGTGCCGGAGTACTTCCGCTGTTCGTTCATTTTTGGACATATCGGGTGCGCCATCGCGCGCTCGCCCTCGGTCAGATGACAAAGAGTTGGACGTACTCGATCCGTGGGAAAAGATTTGAACGAGGCGCTCAAGTTCTGCTAAATGAAGCGAGCCGCTCCCCGGCAAAAGGAGCGGCCCGCGAAATTGCGGATGATGTGAGCATCGCGCAACGGCAACAGGCTCCATGGAGTCTGTTTGGTCCCCCGAAGCAAACGCATCCACAACAACGCGGCTGATCGGCTAGCCGGTCCGCGTGGCTATCCAGGCCAGTTGCGGGACACCTGCTTAGTTCAATGGACGCATCCGCAAATCGAGATGCACGCTTCCGGCGCTAGACAAGGTTGGCGCCGGTGAAGCCGCCGCCGGAAAAGCAGCGAGTGTGCTGACAGGCCGACCCCAGCACGATACTTGCCACCTTGTTGTGCTTGCCTCCCGAAACGGGCGAACTGTCCTTAAAATCCGAGCCTAGCCAGTGTCGGTGGATGGCGCACCTGGCAACGCGTCGGAACCACGCCGGCCGCCGGCCTCCCCGCCGAACCTGGAACCCGACCGTGCAGAGACCGCCCAGGAAATCGACATATTCGCCAAGATCGAGCGACTGGCCGACTTGCAACAGAAAGGCATTGTCTCGCAGGAGAAGTTCGCCGCCAAGAAGGCCGAGCTTCTGTCCCGCTTGTGAGCGGGATGCTCCCGTTGTTTGAATGCGGCATCCGCTTTAATTGGGACCTACCGACCGGCCGACAGCTTGTTGAGGCCGCGCGAGCCAAACGTCGGCCGCTAATCGGGTGCTTATCAAGTCGCAAGTTAGGTAGGCGGCGCACGGCATCCCCCAAGGATGAAGCGATAACACGAATAGTCTGTACCTCCGCATCAAGCACGCCGGGGCATTTCGGCGAAGCTCTGCGTCGAACTGTCCGGATAATGCGGAAAGTAATCAGGACCGCCTGACCCTCCAAATCACACTGCGATCGCCGCCTCGGTGAGCGAGTCCTTTTTCGGAATCCCAATGCAAGTGCACTTCGAAAGGCCTGTCATTTTCTTCGCTGGGAGGTTGTCAGCGATACCGTTCCGGAAGCGAATGACACGGCGTCTTGGTAACATCGTTCGGCTGGGGCGTGTACGGTTATTTCACGAGGCATGTTGTGATCGGTGACTTTGAAGTAGTCGAAGCGTAAGCGTGAGTTCGTGTGGGGGTGATCCGACTTCAGGCGTCACCGGCAAAGTTCATTGGATATGTGCGTGCGCCGGATGAAGAGACAGCGCGCGAAATCGCAATCGAGCAATTTCAGATGCGGCCCGAGCAGCAACGTCGCTTTTGATCCGGAAACATTGACGCCATGCCATGCTCAGCTTGCGGCGATACCGGATGGGTTTGCGAGGCGCACGCGGATCGGCCTTGGGGCGATCATCCGAATGCGTGTCGTTGTGGCGAGCCAGGAATGCCATGCCCGATGTGCAACGAACCGGCGGAAGGCGAGCGCCCGCGCATGCCGCGAGGTTTCACGCCGATGATTGATAGCGACAAGGGTCCGATAAACTAGCGATGTGCGGACGCTTCACCCTCAAGATGACTTGGGCCGAGAGATCCGTACATGGCAAAAATATTTCAATGTTGCCGGAACTACTGCTACAGGATTAAGTTACGTTGTGTGGCGCACGGGGATAACTAATGCGCCGGGGGGAAATTGCCGTAGAACTAAAGAAATGACCGCCGAGCCAAAAAGCTCGGCGGTGAGTTTTGAGTTGTGGCTGGGGCATGCCCCAAGCTCCCAAGGCCGCAAGGCGTCCTGGCCACATAGGGCCTCAGCGTTCACCGCGCTGAGGCCCGCACTTTTCTCATGCTTTTGGATTGATTGAAATTACATTCCTGTAACAACGTAGGTTTGGCAAACGCTGTTGCCGAATTAGCACAGCCACCGCTCTCAGCAGTCGGCAGGACACGCGTTGAAAGTTTCCACGCGCAATTCTTTGAGAGCGGGTGGCAGTAGTCCCGTGAGAGCGTGCGCGAAGATCAGGGCAGGCCGCGTTCCGCAACAGAAAGTATTTCAGGACGTCTCGGATAGTGGCGAGCTACCGCCCGACCCTCGCCATCGCACAGCGTGATCGCCCGGTCAGGGTCCTGAGCTATCAAGGTCTGATACAGCCTGTAAGCAATGTCCAACCGCTCTGCGCGACGTTCAGCATCGTTGTCAAATGTGTGAGAGATACTCATTTGCCCCCTCCGAAACCCGTAAGTCCGTCGCGCCTGGCTTGTTCCAGCCTCTCATGGCTAGCAGCCCTTAAATCCCAGCGGTGTGACCGGCGCGACACGATCCAACATAATCTGAGGGGGCCGTAGAAAAGTGTGTTGACCGTCACAAAAAAGAACCCCGAAGCGCGAATGTTCGGGGCTGCTACAGGTTGTTGCCTCAGCTTGTAGGCTCTTGTGATCCGGGCGGCGAATTTTGTCGGGGATGGGGGTCGTCGCCCGGATGGGGCCTACTAAATCAACCTTCGCTGCGAAAAAATCTCCGCATAGTGTCGCATCCGGAATGACCCTTGGGGGTCTTTACCCTAGTTGGCGTTACTTCAACTAGGAAAGCTCACACCCGTCGCGGAGCTAATCGCAATTACCAGCGCTATTGCAACGCTAATGAAAATCCACGCCACGGCTTCCTCCATCGCGAACAAACTCTGAAACACATTACCGCTAGACCGTCGACGCTGATGTGACAGGCGTCACCGGGATTGCCCAGTCGAGCATTTAGGCGAAGCGCGGTTGACCCGAAGGGTCGCCCCCCTCATTTGGAGGATTGGCGGTGGCGGCGCCGGTCAACTGCCGCATGTCACGGCTGCGCAGGGCAACTTTGCACGCCTATTCAGGCAGCCCCGCCTTCAGCAATCCTTCGCGCACGTGTTCAGTATCAGACGGCTGCCGATAGTGAAGTGTTTGAAGATAAGCGTTCACGGTGAAATCTTGTTTTCGCTGAAGCACCTCCCGAGCATGGGCCACGGCCGCAACCCGGTTCCCTAATTGAGCCGACGATGCGGCCAGAAAGGCGTGATGGGTATGGTCCGGCGCTGTTAGTTTGCTGAAGGACTCGATTGCCTCGGCATAAATACGCGCGGCGTATTGCGCGCGACCCAGATGACTCCAAAAACGCTCGTGATGATAGGGGTTGAGCCGCATTGCCCGGCGAATCCACTCAATCCCCTCTTCGGGGCGTCCGAGCCAAGTAAGAACTTCACCCTGTTGAACAACGATAAGGTCGCTGTTCGGATTTAGGCTCAGAGCGCGGTCCTGATGATAGGCTGCCTTGTCGTGTTCGTTGAAGAGTAATTTCACGGCGGCGAGGACACGGTGCACATCGGCATCGTTATCGTCCAGCGAAAGGGCCGTTTGCAGTTCGTCGACAATCACCTGTAGGCTCGCGGCCTGATCTTCGCACCAGCCGTGCAACCACGCTTGGCCGGTCACGCAGGCCTTCCACGCATGAGCGTGCGCGTAGTTCGGATCGAGTTCAATCGCATGATTCAGCATGAGAATCGCCTCAGCGTTGGATTCTCGGTTTGACCGATGGTGCAGAACCTTGCCGGTCAGAACGTACTCGTAGGCCGCCATATTTTCGGTAGGCTTTCGTTGAACCTGGTCTTGCCTGGCAGCTTCGATGCGACCAAACAGCGTTGCGACGATTGCCGATGTTACTTCATCTTGGATAGCGAAAATGTCCTCGAGCTTTCGATCATATCGTTCAGCCCAGATGTGCGTCTCAGTTTCACCGTCGATAAGCTGAACAGTGACCCTGACGCGATCGGCTGCTTTGCGTACGCTTCCTTCAACAACGTAGTCGACGCCGAATTCCCGCGCAATTTGCTGCGCCTTTATGGGCTTGCCCTTGTGCACGAAAACGGCATTGCGGGAGATCACGAGCAGCTGACGGAAACGCGATAGCTCGGTAATGATGTCCTCAGTCAAGCCGTCCGCAAAAAACTCTTGCTCCGGATCGCCGCTCATATTGACGAACGGCAACACGGCAATCGACGGCTTTCGAACGCTTACCGACGGTGATGCCCGCCCGTCAGCGACCTCGGTCCGCTCTGAGGTTTGGCCGTTCAGCAAAACCTTGTATACGCGGATCGCGCGGCTGATGTTCTTGACGTGCTGTTCGCCAAGATCTTCATATGCGATGGGGAGACGGTCGCCGACTTGATCATACACTGCTCCCGAAATGCAAATTCCCCCAGGCTCTGCTATAGATTCAAGTCGCGCGGCTACGTTAACGCCGTCGCCAAAGATATCATCTTCTTCGACGATTACATCGCCCAGATTGATGCCAATTCGGTAAAGCAGGGCGCGCGACGCGGACATGTCACGATTACGCCGCGCCATACGCTGCTGGAAATCCACTGCGCAGCGCAGGGCTTCGGTGACGCTTTGAAATTCGACCAGGATGCCGTCGCCGGTGGTTTTGATAATACGACCCTTACAGTTGGCGATCGCTGGATCGATAAGCTCCAACCGCACTGTCTTGAGACGCGCCAAGGTTCCGGCCTCATCGGCCTCCATCAGACGACTGTAGCCCACCACGTCTGCAGCCAAGACTGCAGCGAGCCGTCGCGCCACGTTCGATCCTTCCATTTTCAGTTACTCTCAGCGACGCGCAGGTTTGAGCCAGAACGTCTCAGCATCCTTGCCATTTTTTACGCCCGCCGCTTCAGCCTGCGGCACCCCGGACCTCGATGCGTCGAGGCGCATCATCGCGCTCGCCCGAACAGGCGAATTCGACGTGGGATGACAAAAGGCGATCGGAAAAAAGATACCGGTGCCGCGCCGTCGGAAACTGTCACTGCACGCTCAGGCCCACTCCCTGACAGGCCACCGAATGCGGCGAGTACGCCGGTGCCAGTCATCTTCACAAATCGACCGGCAAGGAAGAGGCCAAGCGGTTTCATTTTTCTCATGGGATGCTTCCACCGAATAAAGTGAAGCGCTTAGCGGCCCGCAACAAAATGCGCGGCCGCAATTCCCGGACAAAGCGTAGCGGTATTCCACCGGAGCAGCAAGAAAAGGCGGTACCCAAAACGTCTAAAGTTGGTTGACCTCGCCTGCCGATGTGCCCTCTATTTCAACAATTCCAAGTCCTTAGCAGAAGGATACTCGCCTGCGCGCACGACCGCCCCTGATAATGGACGGAATGTAGACTTCTAGCCCATCGGTGCACTTTGATAGGCGGGGAAAGAAGTACGGTATTATTGCAAAATCGGAAATCGGCTTGTGCCGCCGAACAGCGGCAATTTATGAGTTCACGTCCTAATCTAACCCGTGCTTTCACCTGCGTAGAAATACCTAGGTGACGTGAATGTTCGACAGCCCGATGTACGTCCAATTAGATTTTGTGAAGTGTCGGGAATGACACCAGGATCAACACAATAAATTAGTCTAAAAGTCTGATCGAAGAGGATCGGTCAGGTGTACGCTATGGATGCTGGAAAATTGCCCCGGTATGAGGGTAGAAACAAAGGCGTACGAACACCGGGATGTAGCTGATTATACCTGCATGATTTCTCTCGGGGATCCACGGCTATCGCAACCAGAAAGACGGCAAAGATGGCGATGCTAAATTCGGCGGAGGCGATGCCGCTGCGAGCGGCGGCCTTCCCAGGGATCGTTAGCGCCCATAGGGCCGTTGTCGGGGTGTCTTACGTCGTTGCGTACGTGGCGCTCGACTGGGTCAGTTTTATCGAGCCCTACGCGCACTTTAATATCACGCCATGGAATCCTAACACCAGCCTGAGCTTCATGCTGATCCTGGTGTTTGGCCGGCGGATGATTCCGTTTCTGTTCATCAGCCCATTTTTAGCCGATCTTATCAATCGAGAGATCGTTGGGCCATGGACTGTTGAGTTCCTTTCGGTGGGACTAATCGCCGGGGGCTATGCGGCCGCGTTAGTTTTCCTAACAACGCGCAAAAACCCGCTTTGATCCGACACTGCCAGCAATGCGGGATTTGGTCGCGTTGATACTCGTTGCCGCGGCAAGCGCGGCCTTTGTGGCATCGAGCTACGTGGGACTGAGAATTGCGGCGGGACTATTACCGGCGAAAGACTTTACGGCTGCGACGCTGCGCTATTGGATCGGAGATGTGATTGGCATCTTGGCCCTCACTCCGTTTGCACTTTTTGCCCTAACCCGCCGGCGCATCCTGTCAATGTCAATCGAAACTGGGCTTCAATGTGCTGCCATCATCGGCGCCTTGGTGATAGTATTTGGCTTTGCCGAGGAACGAGAGTTCCAATTGTTCTATGTTCTTTTTCTGCCGATCATATGGATGGCGGTGCGCAATGGGACCGAAGGCGCCAGCGTCGGCATTCTGATCACGCAACTCGGCGTAATCCTGGGAGTGGGGCTCTTGCCCGGTGAACGCGAAGAGCTGATCGCCTTTCAAGCCCTGATGCTCGTTCTGACTGTGACTGGACTGATTGCGGGAGAGTTGGTAACCGAACGACGGCGTGCCGAGTCCCAATTGCGCCTGCATCGGGAATCGCTAGCGCGTCTGACACGGCTCGGCAGCATCGGTGAATTAGCCGCGGCGGTGGCGCATGAGGTTAATCAGCCTTTGATGGCGGCCGGCGTTTACATTCGCCTAGTAGCGGACACAATAGGCTTGGGGAATGCCGACACTGCGGAAGTTGCGGAGACCGCAAAGAAGGCGGTGGCCCAAGTAGACCGCGCTGCAGAAGTGATTCGGCGTCTGCGCGCGCTAGTACGCCTTGATCGTAGCAATCGCACGTCGCTCTCCTTCGAACAAATAGTCAAGCAGACGATCGAACTGTGCCAACCTGACCTCGACCGGGCCGGCGTGATGGTACGATTCCGCCCGCCGATGGACCTTCCGCCCGTGATGGTAGATGTCCTGCAGATCGAGCAGGTCCTGATTAATCTAGTGCGCAACTCCATTGAGGCCATCAGCAACAGTGGAATTCGTCACGGCTCCATCCTGATCGAAGCAACGCTTGCGAATGACGAATTCGTTGAGGTCCAGCTATCCGACTCCGGTCCAGGCTTCCCGCGCGAGCACATTGAAAATGGCTTTATTCCCCTATCTTCCACCAAACCCGACGGTCTCGGCATCGGATTGCCGTTGTGCAGGTCGATCGTTGAAGCTCATGGCGGCCGGTTGTGGCTAGACGAAAGGTCGCATGGGACATCGGTCCACTTCACGCTACCCGTCACGATCGAGTGAGATCATGGCTGATCTGATCGACTTAGCGCTAATCGACGATGATGAGGCCGTCCTCGACGCGCTACGGCATTATCTAAGTCGTCAAAACGTCAGGACCTCGTGTTTCAAGGCTGCGAAGACTTTTTTAACGACCCTTGATCAAGGGGGGCGATTTGATTGCATCGTTTCCGACGTCCGCATGCCGGGGATGTCCGGGCTTGATTTGATGCGGCATCTGAACGAGCGCGCCTATGCGCGGCCGGTGATCCTGATCACAGGGCATGGTGATGTCGACATGGCCGTGGCCGCAATCAAAGATGGGGCATTCGATTTTATCGAAAAGCCATTCGATGAAGCCCGGTTGCTCGCTAGCATTCGTCGAGCGGTGAAACAGGGACGGCACAGCGAAGCCGCCGCCGCCGACCTGGAGGAACTGCAGTCGCGGTTCAACGCGCTTTCAGTACGCCAGCGCCAAGTGATGGAGCTTGCCGTGGCCGGCCTTTCAAGCAAGGAAATCGCAATCCAACTCAACATTAGCCCCAGAACTGTCGAGAATCATCGCGCTTGGGTGATGGAGCGCATTGGGGCTCGCAACCTTGCCGAACTGATCCGGATGGCGATGAAGATTCAGGCGCATCCATCTCCGCCCTCGAAGAGTCGAGAACGCGCCTCGCGGGCGCTTTAGCTAAAGGAGCGTGCTTCGCCTTGCCCCCATGGCGGGGACGGTCGGCAGGCTCAGCAAGCGCAGACGCGCACATCATGGATCTTGGAGGTTGGCTGCAGAGCATCGGCCTCGACACTTCGGCTATCCACAAGCCTACGAAGATGACGCCCAACAGTGCCGTGCGCGCGAGCTGGCGAGGACTTTTCTGCATCGCTGTCCAAAAAACCGTGCAGGTATGGTCCGAAATTAAGATCGCGATATTCGCCATTCTCTTCATTGCCGTCACATCGGCGGCGATCCTAAGGGAATTCACCTAGGTTGTAGTCACCAGGCACGCATCCCCAATTGTCGGCGCGTTTTCTGCCCCTATCCTAAGACGGTAGTCCACCAGTGCCGTCCGGAATGTGTTTGGAAATTTTGCGCCTGAAATTCACCTGGTCGAACAACTTTTAAGGAGACCGTCCATGAGAGCAGATGACACTCAAAATTGCGTTCCTCAAGTACCGGCTGGTCAATCGACGCTAGATCAAACGCGCAAGTATCTGCGTAAGTTGCGTTGGATCGGCATGGAGCTAGAGGCTCGGACAATATTGGAGGCCTTACACGAGACAAGGTTGCAACCACCGCTCCCAGGTGATCGGCGCAAAATAAGCCTATTGGACAGCGTCCAGGGAGGCTCCCCTTATCGTCTGGGCCACCGCTGCTCTCTTACAGCCGAGGCCACGCCCAGCACCTCCGAAAACTAAGCATGCCGATCCTAAACCGATGATGATTTTGTGTCTTCTGTACGACCAACAGGAAACATGCCGTGACTGAAATGGGACCGGAATATTTAAACGCGATCCTGAAAAGCATTCGACGTTGCCCTCTCACAGAAGAGCAAGTCTATCGCCTTTGGAGGTGTGCCATAAAAGATGATGAAAAGCTCCTCGATACATTACTCGAGAAAGTGTATGACGACATGATCGCTTTCGATACTGAACGCGCTGACACGGTGATGCAGTTGATAATAGACCGCGACGAAGTCGCTGGACTTACATTTCGAACGTTGCTCAGGGATATCAAGAATGTGGCGCACGGTCCCGAATTGGCGGCCTCGTCTTGACGATGGTCTGCAGTTTTACACTTCGATTGCCCAACTGTAACGCGCTGGCGCCCTCGAGCACCTGCGTGAGGCGCCGCCCGAGTCGGGGTCAGTGACACCGGTCTTTCCGCATCGGTCGGAAGACTGCAGTTTTTCCTCGTACTCTGCGAATGAACAAATGAATGACCCAAATAACGATCAGTGTATCAAAAACGTTTGCGGAGATGCAGCCCTCTTTCGTATGAATCAGAACATTCGGCCTTTGGCCTGAGTTGGATCTGTCCATGTCAGTCGCCCACAGACCCGCGTGCGGAGTCAGGTCGGTTAGCCAATGACCGAACAGCGTGTCAGAAGACGCCTTACTGTGATGATGGCGGCTGACGTGGTCGGCTACAGCCGTCTAATGGGCCAAGACGAGGTCGGAACGCTTGCGCAACTGAAAGAATGCCGCACTGAAGTCATCGACCCGAGCCTCGCTCGCTACGGCGGCCGCATTGTCAAGGTAATAGGCGACGGTATTTTGGTGGAGTTCGCCAGTGCGGTCGATGCCGTCCAATCTGCCATCGAGCTCCAAGCGGGTATGGCCGAACGTAACGACGGCGTTCCTGCCATTCATCGCATGACGTTTCGCGTCGGCGTGCATCTCGGCGACGTTATCGTGGAGGACGATGACATTTTCGGTGAGGGTGTCAACGTCGCCGCCCGGCTCGAGGGACTGTCGGAGGCTGGGAGCATCTGTATCTCGGATGACGTCTATCGCCAAGTTCGGGGAAAGGTTGGCGCCGAGTTCGACGATCTGGGGCCTCAGCGGGTCAAGAACATCATTGAGCCTGTGCGGGCGTTTCGGGTGAGTTGTGAATCGAATTTGAGGTCCAGTGCTGGCCTGACCCTGGCGCCCACTCAAAAACCCTCGCTTGCGGTCCTGCCGTTCGTCAACATATCCGGAGACGCGGAGCAGGAATACTTTGCTGACGGAATAACCGAGGACGTCATCACATCGCTTTCTAAGCTCTCACAACTGACGGTAATAGCTCGCAACTCCAGCTTCACATACAAGGGCCGGGCGGTAAGAGTGCAGCAGGTGGCCCAGGAGTTGGGGGTCGCCTACGTGATTGAAGGCAGCGTGCGCAAAGCCGCCAACCGAGTGCGGATTACCGCGCAGTTGATCGACTGCGCCTCGGGCGGCCACCTATGGGCCGATCGCTACGACAGAGAGCTGAGCGACATCTTCGCCATTCAAGACGAAGTGACCGCAGAGATCGTCGGCGTGATGGCGTTGAAGCTAACCTCAGACGAGCAGCGGCGCCTTGTCAGAAAGGGCACGGGCAACCTTGAGGCCTACGATTGCGTGTTGCGTGCCCGCGAGCAATGGTGGCGGCTCACCAGGGAAGGAACTAAAAGCGCGGAGGCCATGCTCGAGCGCGCCATCACGCTCGATCCCCGCTTTTCGACGCCCTACGCGTGGTTGTCCTATGTCCGCGTGCAAGAGTACATTAACGAATGGCGGAAGGAATCCGAAAATCCTCTCAAACAATGCCGCGATCTAGCGAAAAAGGCGATCGCATTGGACCAGGCTGACCCCGACGGCCATAACGCCTTGGGGTGCGCCCGTCTTTGGCTGCGGCAGCACAACGCGGCCATTACGGAATACAAGCGCACGATTGCGCTCGACCCAAACAACGCGCGCGCGAATGTCGAGATCGGTTGGGTGCTTCACTACGCGGGGAGGTCGGCCGAAGCTCTAGAACCCATCACCCGAGGTATGCGGCTCGATCCCCAGTACCCCGACGCCTATCTGCATATTTTGGCGCAAGTGTATTTCCGGCTGGATCGATTTGAGGAGGCCGCTAGTCTGCTGAAGAGACGGATCATCCGCAAACCCGACACCGACATCTCGCGTGTTCTCCTGGCGGCGGTCTATGGCTATCTCGGGCGCGCCGACGATGCCAAATCGCAGTGGGCAGACGCGCTTGCAGCGAACCCCAATTTTTCACTGGAGCAACGCAGGCGCGTGCTTCCTTACAAGGATCCTGCGGACTTGCAACAAGTTGTCGAGGGCCTGCGCAGGGCAGACATACCGGCGTGACGTGCGCCGCGTGCCAGCTCCAACCGGTCGTGACCGAGGAAGCTAACGTTGCTGAACCTTCAGGTTCTCGGGCAGAACCAGATGAGCGTGCATAAGAGCTCACGGCTCACGCCGCGCGGTCGAGAGCAACTGCACGCCCAGTCGAGGCGGGCAGACGGCGAAGGCCGTTACGAGACCGCGGGCGTCCGCCGGGCGACGCTGCATCATCGCTGAAGTGCGAGACCGCGGCGCTCAAGGCCTACCGCGATGGCCTCGCCATCGTCGAGCGCCTCGCCGCCGCCGACCGCAGCAACACCCAGTGGCAGCGCGATCTGTCGATCTCCTACTACAGGGTCGGCGACGCGCTGCTGGCGCAGGGCAAGCTAGACGAGGCGCTCAAGGCCTACCGCGACAGCCTCGCCATCGCCGAGCGGCTCGCCGCCGCCGATCGCAGCAACACGCAGTGGCAGCGCGATCTGTCGATCTCCTACAACAGGGTCGGCGACGTGCTGCTGGCGCTGGGCAAGCTGGAGGAGGCGCTCAAGGTCTACCGCGACGACCTCGCCATCGCCGAGCGGCTCGCCGCTACCGACCGCAGCAACGCCCAGTGGCAGCGCGGTCTGTCGGACTCCTACGAGAAGGTCGGCGACGTGCTGCTGGAGCAGGGCAAGCTTGACGAGGCGCTCAAGGCCTTCCGCGACGACCTCGCCATCGTCGAGCGGCTGGCTGCCGCCGACCGCAGCAACACCCAGTGGCAGCGCGATCTGTCGGTCTCCTACAACAAGGTCGGCGACGCGCTAATGGCGCAAGGCAAGCTCGACGAGGCGCTCAAGGCCCACCGCGACGGCCTCGCCATCGCCGATTGGCTGGCCGCTACCGACCGCAGCAACACCGACTGGCAGCGCGATCTTGCTATCAGCCACTACAATTTGTCGGTGGACTATGAGGGGCAGGGACGGTTCGCCGATGCATTGCAGGAGCTGATCCTGGGGCGAGACATCATGGCCGCGCTTGTGGCTATCGCTCCGGGTAATGCGCAATGGAAAAGTGAGTTGGTGCAGTTAGAGCATGACATCGCCCGTCTCCAAGCGCAAGCGGGCACGCAATAGACTTGCTCGCCCTGACCTAGTGCCTTGGTGGAGGGAATTGCAATACTGTACCGCGCCGCGTCAACGCTGCTCGCTACTGCCGATGAGGTGATCGAATAGCACGCGGGTTGCTGCATCTGCTCACAGCCGCTTTTGGCCCATTGCGTCGGTTCGTGCGGTCTACACCCTCAACGGCGGCCCGTCGCACTGAGGCACTATCAAGAACGATTCGGAAAGCATTGGTCATGCCGCAACATATTCCGCCAGCGGACGAGATGCATCACGAAGCGCGGGTGGGGCACTGGGCCTAGGCAGTCCTGGGCCGCGCCAAAAAGTACCCGTGATCCCGGCTGGCTACGCCGGAGCGAGAAGA
>CAWDZD010000014.1:0-16883 GCA_963806465.1 uncultured Alphaproteobacteria bacterium
GCGAAAATATCCGCCATCAATTGCTTGTTCTCGGCCGCGCCCATGATGCTCTCCTTCACCGGGCACTGCGCCCGCGCATCGCCGCACTGAACATGCTAGAGCACGCTCTAGGTCAAGAGCAAATTTCGACGCCCGAGGGAGGAATGCATGAACGGCAGCGATCCGGTCGCCAGGTTGCGGATCGGTTTGATCGGCTCCGGCTTCATCGCCAATTTTCATCTCCAGGCGCTGCTCAGCGTCCGCCACGTCAGCGTCACCGGCATCTTTAGCCCGACGGCGGCGCATCGCGAGGCGCTGGCGGCTAAAGCCAACGCGCTCGAGCTTGGCCCGTGCCGCGCCTTCGCGTCGCTCGAAGCCATGCTGCTGTCCGGCGAGGTCGACGCGGTATGGATTGGCGTGCCGAACTTCGCGCGGCTCGACACCATGCGCGAAATCCATCGGCTGGTGACGGCGCGCTGGGCGAAGCTTATCGGCGTGGCTTGCGAAAAGCCGCTCGGCCGCACGCTCTCCGAAGCGCGCGAAATGCTCCGCCTCGCCGAAGACGCCGAGCTGCTGCACGGCTATCTGGAGAACCAGGTGTTCTCCAGCGCCGTTCAGCGCGGCAAGGACATCGTGTGGCGTCGCGCCGTGCGGCGTGCGGCAGGCCCTATCTGGCGCGCGCGGCCGAGGAGCATAGCGGGCCGCACATGCCGTGGTTCTGGCAGGGCCGGCGCCAAGGCGGCGGCGTGCTCTCGGACATGACCTGTCATAGCGTCGAGGTCGGGCGCTTCCTGCTCACCAAGCCCGGCGCGCCGCGCAGCGATCTCAAGCTCGTCAGCGCCAGCGCCACGGTCGGCAATCTGAAATGGACGCGGCCGGCATATGTGAAACGGCTGAAAGAGATGATGGGCCCGGAAGTCGACTACGCATCGCGGCCGGCGGAAGATTTCGCCCGCGGCGCGCTGACTTTCGTCGACCCCGACGGCCACGAGGTCATGGTCGAGGCGACCAACTCCTGGGCCTATGTCGGCGCCGGCTTGCGCATCGTGATCGAGCTCCTTGGCCCCGAATATTCGATGGAATTCTCCTCACTCAATACCGGGCTGAAAGTCTTTTTGTCGCGCGACG
Organism: uncultured Alphaproteobacteria bacterium; assembly: GCA_963806465.1. GTDB lineage: Bacteria > Pseudomonadota > Alphaproteobacteria > Rhizobiales > Xanthobacteraceae > BOG-931. Next base: position 1,108 of record CAWDZD010000014.1, read on the forward strand.
TGACCGGCGGCCAGGGCGAGGACCTGGTCGAGAAGCAGAACGCCGAGCAGGGACTGATGCCGGTTGTCGAGAACGAAGCCGACATCTACGGCTATGTCGGCGAGAACCGCCACATGGTCGACGCGTTCCGCCATCGCCGCCAGCCGATCGAGACCTTTCACGACGGCGTTGCGGTCGCCGAAATGCTGATGGCGCTCTATCGCTCCGCCGAGATCGGCCAGGTCGTCACCTTCCCGGCGCCGGAGCTGGAGAGCTATGTGCCGCGCGTGGCGCGACCGTAGCGCGGCGCAAGCTTGCGCTTACGAACCGATCGCCGCGGCTTGGCCACCGCAGCTGAGCGCTGCGACTACGTCGCCGCCGCGGACCATCGGGCGCGAATCATCGCGAATTCGGCGATGCGGGTCGCCAGCTACTTTGACAAAAAGTTCATGATCTCAGTGGCTTGAAGTAACTCGTTGACCGCGATGACTGTCGATAGGCATTTCATCCTAGCCTACGAGAGGGACGATGACCTATCACATGTGGCGGCTCAGCGAGGCCGGCCCAGACAACTTGGGCCTCGCCTGTACCGACGACGGGTTATTCCTTGGCGGGACGCCGCTGATTGAGCGACACGACGGCCGCTTTGTTGTTCGCGACCGCGATGAGATCGAGCGGCTGTTGCGGCGCGGCCATCGGTACATCGGGGAGGCCGATCGGCTGATGCCCGGGCTCGCGGCCGTCGCGCGTGCGCTCAACGCCGGCGATCGATGTCTTGCGCGGATCGCGGCCGTGCATCTGAGGCTTCCCGACTTGCCGAATCCAGCGGCGCGCGACGCGATGGAGGCCGAGGATTCGCTGATCAAATACGCACGCGATGGAGGCAGTCTCGACTGGAATCCGGCGCTGCATCCGCGCACCGGCACGCCGCCCAATCCTGGCTGGTTCGCGCCGACCGGCAGCGAAAGTCACGACTCGCCGGGAGTGCGCGTTGCGGAGAACGACGACCCGACGCGGCGATCAGATGCGTCGTCCGATGCCGTCGAAAACTGGGTCCACCTACCGCCCGGCAAGTATGTCAACGACGAACTGGCCGATTTTGTCGAATGGATCGCGAACGCTAGGCCAGAAGACGAACAAGCCATTAGGGCGGAGATTAAACGTTATTACTACGACGTCGGCGATTTACACGGCGGGAACGCGCTCACTGCCGCTTTGAGTCGGGCCTTGCAGCCGGGCGTCTCTCTTGAAGATCGTAAGTTCATCGCCGAATGGGTCTCGCGCTACGCTCAGTACGATCCCGCGGTATTCGGTCAAGACACAGATCTCATCTACAGCGTGCTCGGTTTTTTGTCGCCGTGGCTGCTTGGCAGAGCACTGCCGAAGCTGCCGGCAATCCCACCCGAAATTGAGTTCGAGACGGCGCAACTTGCGCTATCAGCAGAGCAACGTGCTGCTATATGGAAGCTTACCCCGACCACTCGCGGAAAGGTCATTGATAAGCTCTTACGCCGGGGCGATTTGCATGACCTATCTCGAACCATTGATGACTTTGTCGATAATGTTGCGATCAGCAATAAATCTATCGACTTAAATGCCGCCACCTACCAAAGGTCGCCCATTCTTTCGTCTAGGGTGAACCAGTATCTTGAAAAGCTGGAAAAATATGCCGGCACAGACTGGGGAGGTGACAAAATTCGCGAAATCCCAAATTGCCGGTCGTGTACTCCGCTTGATAATTCCTAAGGCTAGCATGACTGCGGTACAGCGCGAGGTGATCGAGGCCGCAACCAAAATCGCGAGGAGCAAAGGCCTTCGGCTCGTTGTCACGGAATTCTAATTCTAGGAGAGACCGATGCTTTGTCACTTGTATTTAAGGAAGGGCAAGGTATTCATCCCGACCTTTGGTCGCGTTCCCGGAGGCCCGTATCGTGATATCGAGCCGGTAGCGGTCGTCGATGTTTCGAACGCAGATGGTTTGCGCCAGTCCTTCCGCGAGACAATCGCCCGAGGTAATCCGCCAGTCGGCCCATATCCGCGTCCCAATCCTCCCCCGGTCGTCGTCAAGCACGCCGGCGTGAAAAGCTGGGGAGCTTTTGCGCGCGGAGCGTCACCCTGGGTTATCGAAGAACGGGACGGCAAATACCAGATTGTCGGCCATCGGCGAGAGCCGAATAACTGGGCAGAAGATCCCGAGCAGACAGTAGATTTTCCAACCGGAACGACACTGGATCAGGTGATCGACCGTATGATCGCGATCCTGCAGGAAGCGGCGTGACATTAGGCCAGCGCTCGCTAACCCTCCCGCAGCAGCGCCGCCGCGCCGAGCAGACCGGGATAGGGCCGCACGATGACGTAGGTCGGAATCGCGGCGAGATAGCTGCGCATGCGGCCCTTGGCTTCGAAGCGGGCGCGGAATTCCGACTGCGCGAAGATCGCGCCGAGCTTCGGCACGATGCCGCCGGCAATATAGATGCCGCCGCGGGCACCGAGCGTCAGCGCCAGATTGCCGGCGACGGTGCCGAGCATGGCGCAGAATATCGTCGTTGCCTCGCGGGTGCGCGGATCGTCGTTCCAGGTTCGGGCGCTGGTGATCTGGTCGGGCGTGTAGGACGCGGCCGGCGTGCCGGCAAGCTCGCACAGCGCGTTGTAGAGATTCACCAGACCTGGACCCGACAACAGCCGCTCGGCGGACACATGATCGTAACGCCTGCGCATCAAGTCGAGGATCGCGCTTTCCTGCGCCGTCATCGCCGCCATGGTGACGTGGCCGCCCTCGGCGGCGATGGTCACGGCGCCGCTACCCGACGAAGCCAGGCCGCCGACGCCGAGCCCAGTGCCAGGTCCGATGATCCCGACCGGCGCGCCCTCGACCGCAATGCCATGGCCGATCGGAATGCGATCGTCATCGCCGAGAAACGGAATCGCCGCTGCGTTGGCGGCGAAATCGTTGATGACGTGCAGCTGTTTGAGCCCGAGATGACGCCGCAGTTGCTCGACCGAAAACGTCCAAGCGCGATTGGTCAGCGTGATCTCATCGCCGGTAACGGGCGAAGCGACCGCCAGCACCGCCTCGGCCGGGCGCGTGGCCGGCGATTGCTCGGCGAGGTAGGCGGTGAGCGCGTCGGCGAGCGAGGGATAATCGTCCAGCGCGCAAACCCGCGCCGTCGCGGTCTTGCCGCCGGGAAACACCAGCGCAAAGCGCGCATTGGTGGCGCCGATGTCGCCGATCAGGCCGACACCGGCATCGCGCCTCTCCGCCAGCGTGTCCGGTGTGACGCGGTCCTCAATCGAACTCATGCGCGGCGGAGAGCCCTGTTGGTTTCGCGGCGATATGCGTTTTCACAGCCACGAAACTTTCACGGCTCGCGGACTGGGAGTCAATCCAGGAACGTGAAAGGAACCCCGGCGAGTTCCGCAACGATCAGGGCATGGACCAGTTCAAGCCGGCCACGCTCCGCAGCAGCGCGCGGCGATCCTTGACGACGCCGATGACGACGCCGAGCCGCTCGATATTGGCGACGACCTTGCCGTCGAGCGCGCGGTCGCAATTGTTGTTGGTCGGCGCGATGAAGAATTCCGCCTTGTGCGGATCACGCGTCAATTCGAGACGCACGTCGGCCTGCTTCTCGAACGGCAGCTTCTCGCCGCATACCGCGACCAGATAGCGATGCCGCGGCGGCGTCTTACCGGCCACGCCTTCGGTGCGGTCGAGGAAATGCTCGAGGTCGTCGATCGCCTCCGGCATGATGTTGACCCAGTAATCGGTGTCATAGCGTCGCGAGGCGCCGGCCAGTCCGCCGACCAGCGGATTGAAGAACAGATACTCGTCCGGGTGCAGCCGATAGAGCGTGGTCGCGTCAAAGCCGAAGCCCAACACCACCAGCGCCAGTGCGCCCGCTGCGACGAAGCGGCTGCGGGTTTCGAGCCGGGTAAGCGCGGCGTCGAGCCCCAAGCCGGCGAGCACCGCAATCGGCGGCACCGTGAACAGAAAATGCCGCATGCCGGAGAAAGCCGGCCCGTGCGCGATGACGTCGCAAATCAACGGCAGGAATGCCGCGAGCGCGATAAAGGCCGTCTCCTTTCGCCAGGCGATATTTATTGGGCGCGCCACATTGGCCGCCGGCCCCGCCGCGCGCTGCGGCAGGGCGGCAAAAACCAGCGACAGCGCCGCGCCGATCAGCAGCACCAGCGTGAGCTTGATGGCAACGTAGGTCGGGATGTAAGTGCGCGGCACGTCGGACATGTAGTAAACGTGGCCGTCAAGGACGGTCTGGATCTTGTAGTGGAAGTCGGCGAATTCAAAGAGCGCACGCAGCGGATTGAGCGGCGCCAACGCGGCCCACGGCCATGAAGCGATCATGATCACGTAGGCAATCGCGAAAGCCGCCGTCAGCGGCAGCGCGGAACGGGCGGCAAAACCCAGCACGGCGCGCCACGATTTGCGCCAGCCGATCGGCGCATACAGCGCGACAACAAACAACGCGTAGATGACGAGAAACACACCGAGGATGCGAATGCCGAGCGCGCAGCCGCAGAGCACGCCGAACAGAACCACCAGGCTCCAACGCGGGCGCGGCAGCTGCCGTCCGATCAGCACCAGGAGATAGGTCGCGGCCATCATCGCGGCGGCGAATGGAATGTCCTTGGTGTGGTTGAACATCGCGCCATACCAGGTGCCGCACAGCGCGATCGCCGCCGCCGCCAGCAGCCCGGCGCGCGGCCCGCCGATGGTGCGCGCGGTCGCCCAGACCGCGGCAATGCCGCCGACGCCGGTCAGCGCCGTCAGCAGGTGGCGCACGGCATAGATGTCGAGTGGCAGCAGCTTTTCCAGACCGACCGCAATGAGGTCGAACAGGCCGCCGTAGAGATAGAGATTTCTGAAATGAAACAAAGCCTCGTCGGTAAATCCGCTGCGGTAATAGGCGATGATCAACTCGGCATAGTGCTGTTGCACTTCCTCGTCGTTCGAGATCGCGTAGTCACCAAAGGTGAAGGCGACCAGAAGGACGAGGCAGCCGAGGAGCGCCATCGCCGCTAGATCGTAACGATCGGCGCGCGCCAATGCCCGCCGCGAGCGCCTCAGAGCTTCGCGGCAGCGATCGCCAAGCCGGCGCGACGGACTTGTTGCGCCCGCAGCGCCCCCGGGCGTCACCGACGTTTCCTCACCCGACCACCTGGTAGTATCGCGCAACAAAAACCCTCCGTGTCGCGTCAGCGAGCCGCGGCACAAATTAACGGGCCGAACCTGAAAGTTAGCTGAAGGCACCGATCGCACGCTGCGTCACGGCGCCGCGTGCACCGGCAACAACCGGTAAGACACCCAATATTCGCGGCAGCGCTCACGCTATTGCGGTCCCCAACCCGAGCAATTTCATGGCGTTATCCTTAAGGACCAGCGGCCGCACCTCCGGCTTGATGTCGAGCTTGTCGAAGTCGCTGAGCCAGCGATCGGGCCGAATGACGGGCCAGTCCGAACCGAACAGCATTTTGTGTTTCAGCAGGGAGTTGACGTATCTGACCAGGATCGGCGGGAAATATTTGGGCGACCAGCCTGAAAGGTCGATATAGACGTTGGGCTTATGCTGCGCAACCGACAGTGCCTCTTCCTGCCACGGGAACGACGGATGGGCGAGAATGATCGGCATTTCGGGAAAATCGACGGCCACGTCGTCGACATACATCGGATTTGAGTATTTCAGCCGGATTCCGGCGCCGCCGGGCATGCCCGAACCAACCCCGGTCTGGCCGGTATGGAACAGCGCCGGCAGCCCCGATTCGGCGATCGCTTCATACAACACATAGGCGCTGCGGTCGTTCGGATAGAAGCCCTGCATCGAGGGATGGAATTTGAAGCCGCGGACGCCGAATTCGCGAATGAGGCGGCGCGCCTCGCGCGCGCCCGCCTTGCCCTTGGCCGGATCGATGCTGGCAAACGGGATCAGCACGTCGCTGTTGGCGGCGGCTTTTTCCGCGACCTCCTCGTTCGGATAACGGCGATAGCCGGTCTCGCGCTCGGCATCGACCGGGAAGATCACCGCGCCGATCTTGCGCTCGCGATAATAGCTCGCGGTCTCCTCGATGGTCGGGCGATTGTTTGGTTGATTGAAATAAATCGCCATCTGCGCCTGCAGGTCGTCGTAGCCGTCGTCGGGATGCGTGCCGCACGGCTCTTCGGCGTGGGTGTGGACGTCGATCGCGACCAACTCGTTGACATTCACGTCACGCTCTCCGGAACTTCGCTGGCGCTTCCCAGGACTCTCAGAAGCTCTGGCGCCGATAGTGGACCATATGAAGGCGACACCGTACAGCGGCGACGCGATCACTGCCGCAGCGCAGCAAGCACGTCCTCGGGACGTTCGCTCATCAGCATATGGCCGGCGCCCTCGATCATGACGAGCCGGCAGCCCGGAATGGCCGCCGCGATGGCTTTGCCGCCCTTGAACGGGGTCATCACATCGCGGCTGCCTTGGATGACAATGGACGGGACGGTGACCTTGGCAGCCGCGGCGAGTGCGTCCGTATAAGTGTTGCAAGCGGACAGGTCGGCGAAAATGACGCCGGGGCGCGCGCGTTCCAGGAGGCGCTCGGCGCCGCCGAGCATCCACAAGCCCGGCGCCAAGGAGCCGCCGAGCGTTGCGCGGTAGCCTTCGCCCCAGATCGACATCATGTCGATGGCCGCGTGGTCGTCGGCTTTCGCCGCATTGAGCAAATCGTCCGACACCCGCATCGGCGCCGCCGTAGCGATCAAGCCAAGGCCGCTGACTTTGCCAGGATGGCGCGCAGCAGTCTCGAGCGCGATCAGCGTTCCCATAGAATGACCGACGATCCGCGCTTTGGCGACACCGGCCGCGTCGATCAACGCCGCCGCCCAGTCGGCCAGCGCCGCGATGGACGAAAGCGGCGTGCCGGTCGAGCGACCGTGTCCGGGCAAGTCTGGCGCCAGCACGCCAAAACCGTGGTGGGCGAAAGATCGCGCGAGCAGCGCCCACACCGAATGATCCATGCCGGCGCCGTGCAAAAAGACGATTGCGGGCAGCGCCGGGTCGAACTTCTTGCCGCCGGTTGCGACGTGCGTGTCGGAGCCGTTGACGACCACGCGCATCGTTCAACCTTTCTGCGAGGCGTGCAGCGCCTGGCCGAGATCATCGAGAATATCGACCGCCGCTTCGAGGCCGACGGAAATGCGAATGAGCTCCTCGCCGACGCCGGCCGCAGCAAGCGCCGCCGCATCCATCTGCTGATGCGTGGTGCTCGCCGGATGGATGACCAGCGTCTTGGCGTCGCCGACATTGGCAAGATGGCTGGCGAGCCGCACTGCTTCGACGAATTTGCGCCCGGCGGCGCGGCCGCCCTTGATGCCGAAGCTGACGATCGAGCCGGCGCCCTTCGGCAACAGCGTCTGCGCCAGCGCGTGATCTGGATGGGATTCGAGCGAAGGATGCAGCACCCAATCGACCGCGGGATTTTTGCTTAAGGCCGCCACGACGGTTGCGGTGTTTTCCATGTGCCGTTCCATGCGCAGCGGCAGCGTCTCCAGTCCCTGCAGCAGATGAAACGCGTTGGTCGGCGATAGGCACGCGCCGAAGTCGCGCAAGCCTTCGGCCCGCGCCCGCATGATAAAGGCGGTCGGGCCGAACTCTTCGGCGAAGACGATGCCGTGATAGCCGGCATACGGCTCGGTCAAGGTCGAAAACTTGGCCGACGCCTGCCAGTCGAAGCGGCCGCCATCGACAATGACGCCGCCGATGGCGATGCCGTGGCCGCCGATCCATTTGGTGATCGAATGCCAGACGATATCGGCGCCGAGCGTGAGCGGGCGGCTCAAATACGGCGATGCGAAAGTGTTGTCGACAAGGAGCGGAATGCCGGCGCCGTGCGCGATGTCCGCGACCTTGGGAATGTCGAGCACTTCGAGGCCCGGATTGCCGATGGTCTCGCCGATGAAGAGCCGGGTGCGCTCCCCGATCGCGGCGCGGAAGCCATCGAGATCGCGCGGCTTGACGAACGTGGTGTTGATGCCGAAGCGCGGCAGCGTGTGGGTCAAGAGATTGATGCTGCCGCCATAGAGCGAGGCCGACGCGACGATGTGGTCGCCGCTATTGAGTAGCGTGGCGATGGCAAGATGCATCGCCGCCATGCCGCTCGCCGTGCACACCGCGCCGACGCCGTCTTCGAGCGCCGCCAACCGCTCTTCCAGCACTGCCGTGGTCGGATTGGAGATGCGCGTGTAGATGTGGCCGGCGCGTTCCAGATTGAACAGTCCGGCGGCGTGATCGGCATCGTCGAACACGTACGACGTGGTCTGATAGATCGGCACCGCGCGTGAGCGCGTGACCGGATCGGGGTGCTGACCGGCATGCAGGCTCAAGGTCTCGAACGCAGGCGGTTTCGGCGCGGGCATTGTTCCTCGCAAATGTGCAATGCCCGATATGCTCGCATTGAAACCGCGCCCTGCCAATGCGGGATAGATGCCCGGTCTCGCAGACTTGGAGCGCGCCTCGTCTATCGCCTTGGGCCTGCGCTCCAACCCGCGCTCGGCCGCCACCTTTCGCCGAGACAAGCCGCAACACTGGATACGCTGCCGGCTGAACTGATCGCGAACTCAGCCGCCGAATGACGTTGCCGCGCCCCCTACAAATACCGGCCTTCGCGTGCGCGTGCACCCGAGCGGCCCGCGCCGGACCCTTGCCACTGGCTCAATGATCGCAAGAACATGCGCACCATTCCGCATCGCCTCGACAAGGCCTGATATGTCGCGGTCGAGAACGAGAGCGACTTCCGCGGGCAATGGTCGATCGACGGCAGACGCCTCGTCGTGTATGCGCGCAAGCGATTCGCCTGATGATCATCCCGAACACACGAAGCGTTCGCACAGCCAACCCTTCATCTTTCGCATAGCCGGCGCTTCGGAATTCCAGAACGTCGATCTAATTGCCGACGAGCTAATGACTATCCATCGCATCGACCAAAGATGGCGAGGAGATGTCAAAAAGCAAGCGCAGCAACTGCGCTACTGCATAATTCAAGCTCGCGAATATTTCGCCGCTGCCGCGACAGTCTCCCTCGCGACGAAGCCTAACCTTCTGTACTACGGAACGATGAGTCTCGCGCTCGCCGAAATCCTGTTTAAGCAAGACGGAAACAGTAGCCTAGACAAAGCGCGCGGTGAGCACAGGCATCACGGATTGTCGATGACCGTTGGCGCAATTCCTCGCGGCGCGGATTTGCCGACTGCGGCGGCGCAACTGCGTGCGGTGCCCATGGAGGTAGCCGGGGTTCGCAAAGGCACATTCGAGTTATGGCATCGAAGCAGTCGCGAACATCCACTCGGCGGACAAATTCAAGAGTTCGCTACGCATGGTTCGCTTGACCGCTTTGATACCATCTTTCAGGCGTTCGATTTGCCCTAACTACGCACGATATTATCCTGATCAATGGGTCCTTGATGTCGAACGTTCCACGCCGCTCGCACTTGCGATCGAGGAACTTTGCGAACTCTCGGAGTGGCAAGTCCCATGGCTTTCGTTGTGTGAACTAGGAAGAACGTTGCTCGTGAACGAGACCTAGCGATGGCAACGTTCTTTCTTGCTACCTCGCTGTGATAAGAACCGGCGAACTGGGATGACTTGGGCGTCGATTGGCTCGACGTGAACCGACAAGTTGAGGGCGGCCTATTTCATCATCAGCGAGCGCGAGGGATGGGATGCCTGCGGCAAGGAGTTTCCATGAAACCGCAACCAGCGAAGCGGCCTGAGGGGAAATGCCTTTAGGGGATTTGCCAATGGTATGGAAATTCGTCGAGCGATCCTCTGCCGTTTTAGGTGTAGGGCTTACGGCGGTTTGTGCGTATTACGCCGTTGCGACTTATTACGGCTGGAATATTTTAGCCCCATCCACCCCCATGCACACGGAGGCATCTGTGACGCCTCCATGGTGGCTGTATGCCGCAATTGTAATTGGCCTCGGGCTAATTGCGACCGGCTGGACAATGATTTTTACGCGACGCCAGGGAAAGCGGAAGCAACAACTCGCACTATTTTTCGACCCGAAAGACGAGCGATGCCAAAGAATTCACGGGCCCGGAATTTACACACATGTTCTGGCGTTTAATCTGACATCGAAAGAACTCAAAAACTGCGAAGTTTTTCTCACCGAACTTCAGCTAAGCGACAAGGTGGGCAATTGGGCAAGCGTCGGTTTTTTGCAACATCAAAATCTTATTTGGTCAAAGCCACCGAATCCAACAAAGCAGGATATACCTGCGGGCAAGCGGCCGGAGCTTGTTGATCTATTTCACGCAATACCGACCGAGACGTCTTCGCAACTTGAATTGCAGCTAAAGTATTTCTTTCAAAAATGGACCGAGCAGCATGGTCGTTATCGCTTTCGCTTAGAAGCCATGGTCGACGAAGTCGTGGTTGACAAGATTTCCCTAATTGTTCAGTGGGACGGTAACTGTCATGAGGTACCCACGCGGATGGAGCGCGAACGCGTGCTAACAGCCACGAAAGGCACGTCGCAATAGCCCGGCCCTCGGCCTAGGCGGTTTCATGTTAGGGGAATAGAAAGTTACCTAAGTATTGGAGCGGGCAAGGGATTCGAACCCTCGACCCCAACCTTGGCAAGGTTAAAGTGACTTATTTTCCTGTGCTTCCCCGAATTTACCGGCGTTTACTACAGATTGAAATATCGGTGTTTCTTGATTTACCCCAGAGTTACGGTCGTTGATCTATATTGCTCGCGTTTGCTTCCCCGTGCTTCCCCCTGCTTCCCGAAAGCGGCAAAGGTACCGGGGAAGCAGAAAAGGAATCGCCGGCGCCAAAGATCAGTAAGCGTGTTGTTGACTCCCTTCGTCCGGATCGCGGGGGCAAGGAGTATTTCCGATGGGACTCTGGTGACGGCGCACTGAAGGGCTTTGGCATCCGTATGAAGCCGAGCGGTGCTGCCTCTTATCTGGTGCAGTGCCGCAACAAGGAAGGGCGGACACGCCGCCTCGTGATCGGCAAGGTTGGCACTCTGACGCCGGATGAAGCCCGAACACTGGCTGGCGACGCTCTAAAGGCCGCAGCTAAGGGCGGGGACCCTTCAGCGGATCGCCACGCCGTTAGGGGTGCAATCACAGTTTCCGATCTGTGCGATTTGTACCTTGCAGACGCCAAGAGCCACATTAAAGCTTCCACCCTGGCCATGGACAAGAGCCGTATCGAAACGCACGTCAAGCCGCTCATTGGCCGTCTTACAGTCCGCAGCCTGACAGCTGCCGACATCGAGCGGATGAAAGCCAACATCATCGCCGGCAAGACGGCCAAGCCCCGCAAGAAGGCGGGGCGCGGAGGCATCGCGACTGGCGGCTCGGGCGCTGCGGCCCGCACACTAGGGATGACAGCTACAATCCTCGAATACGCCAAACGCGCAAAACTGATCAAGGACAACCCCGCGCGTGGAGTGAAGAAGCCGCCCGACCGCAAGCAGCGGAGATTCCTGACGTTCAAAGAGATGACCAAGCTCGGGGAGCGGATGCGCGAGGCCGAAGCGGCAGGAGAGAGCGCAACCGCCTTGGCAGCTGTCCGCCTGTTATTGCTGACGGGGTTGCGACGCATGGAGGCCCTTGGGCTCCCCCGCGCATGGGTTGACGGCCCTGCGCGCTGCATTCGCTTCGAAGATACCAAGAGCGGCGCGCAACTCCGGCCGATAGGAGCCGAAGCCGTGAAACTGATCGAGGCGCAGCCGGTCCGCGACGGGTGCCGTTGGGTGTTCCCCGGGTCACGCGGTGATGGTCACTTTGTCGGCCTTCCGAAAGTATTGGAGCGCATCTGCGCAAAAGCGGGCTTGGAGCGCGTGACTGTGCATGTCCTGAGGCACTCTTTTGCAGCGACCGCAGCCGAAATGGGATTTTCCGAGTTGACCATTGCCGGCTTGCTCGGGCATTCGGTTCCGGGCGTCACCGCGCGCTACGCCCACGTTCCCGATTCAGCACTGGTAACAGCAGCGGACCGCGTGGCGGCACGCGTAGCATCGGCACTTGATGGAAAAGTCGAGGCCGACGTCGTCCCGCTGCGAAGGGGAAGCGGCAATCAATGAAACCGCCGCTGTCCAGAAGCAGTAAGACAGCTAAAAAACATCCTCTTGCTGCTGAACCCGGCACCAGTGTGAAAGACGCCGAGCTAACGCAGGTCGAAATTCATGAGGCCGAAAAGCTTCTAGAGCGCGCGCTGCGACCAAGAGTTATCCCGTTCTATTCCCCTGAAGAGCGCCTCGTGTTGGCGATTTTGGCCGCCAACTATTCACAACTCCAACGGGCCCGGGGAAGGAAGAGTAAGGGAGCGGCAAAGGCGAGCGCCGAATACCGCAGGAACCACGTCAATCTGTTGCTGCGCCACGTCGTGGAGAAACGATACCGCGAAGCTCCCAACTCCCTCGCGACCGTCATGAAAATTATTGACTGGCTCGACGGAATTGGCATCGAGGCGAGTGAACCGCAAGTCCGGCGCGATATTCATGCCGCACTGAAATTCGGGCCCCTTCCGACCTGGTGATGTGGCCCCATTACACGAGCCAGGCTCGTGTAAAATGGCTTTCGATCTACGGGATAAAAAGGCGCCAGCAGCCGGCGATTGCCGGGCGTATCAAGAATGGTGGCGCTATGTCTACTCATAAGCTCCTCCGCCGAAAGGCGGCCTCTGACTACCTGCACGAAACGCACGGCTTGGACCGTGCCCCGAGCACGCTTGCCAAGCTTGCAGTAATCGGCGGCGGACCAATCTTCCGGCGCGCCGGACGGGTCCCCCTCTATTTGACGGAGGACCTCGATAAATGGGTCGCGTCAAAGCTTAGCCCGCCGATGCGTTCTACTTCGGAGTTTGCGTCGGCAAATCTCGGAGTGACGGGCGTTCGCGCCAAAACAAGCCTCGGAAAGCCCCAGAGGAACGCCCCCACACTATCTGAGGGGGCTGCATCATGATCAACGGCACGCCCAAGAAAAAATAAAACAGATCGACCAAGAACAAACAGAGCGCGCCGAAGCGAAGGCGACCATCGCACCCGCAATGCCAACTCCTGCCGCTACTGATCGCAACGGGGCTGAGATACTGCCGCCGGGTCACGCATTTGCTGGTCTAATGCGCAACGGTTATCGATGCTTACTCATTGATCCCCCGACCCGCTTTGTGGCCGGCACCAAAGGGCGCCCGCAGCACTATGCACGCATGACCGACGCAGATATCGCGGCGCTTCCGGTCTCCGATCTATTGCACCCCGCAGGGGCCTGGATTTTTCTCTGGGTGACTTCGCCGAAACTATATGTGCCTGGACGATCGCGAACGCAGCTTTCTCCAGACGCTGTCGCGCGCGCCTGGGGCGCCAGATATTCCAGCCGTGCTTTTGTGTGGATCAAGACGAAAGCTAAGGCGACGATGCCGACCATTCACTGCGAGCACGATCTCCATGTTGGTATGGGGTTCACGACGCGAAAGAACGCTGAGGACTGTTTGCTGTTTCGCACTGGAAGCCCAGAGCGTCTGGCGCGTGATGTCCGCGAAGTGATCATATCTCCGGTGCGCGAGCACTCCCGTAAGCCCGCCGAGGCAATCGCCCGGATTGAACGGTACTGTCCTGGTCCGCGAGTTGAGCTTTTCGCGCGCCAAGTTCGCGAGGGTTGGGATTGTTGGGCGACGAGGTCGGGATGTTTAGCTACGACCGTCACAGCCTTTCACTGAAAGAAGCGGCCAACGACAACGCCCCGCAGAACCAAGAAACCGGCCGGGCGAGTGTCGAAAAATGGTTGGCGGCGCAAGAACATCGGGGAGGCGTGTCATGAGCGCGGCCGATACCACTGGTTCGGAAGGCGCTGCGGCTTCGCGTTCGTCCTCAAATAACAACACGGTCAGTTTAACAACGCCTGCCCATGATAAGGAGATGGCGAGAAGATTTCTCGCCGGCCTTGATCCCAACGCCACCAAATTTACATTCCAGTTTTTTAGCGACAGCGCTGCCGGCCATGCCCAGATTTTCCATGGCACCCTCGACGAGGTTTGGCCAAAAGTGCTGGCGTCGAATGCGCCGCAACGCGGCATCGGCGTCTTCGTGACGATCAGCGAAACCGACTTTAAGGGCCGGAAGGTATCGTGCGGCCGCGGGCCCTTTTTGCCGATGCAGACAGCAAAGAACAAGCCGCACGGTGCCTAAGTCAGTTAAAAGCCTGCGGCGTCTACCCCAGTATGGCCGTCAACAGTGGCAGAGGCCATCATTTCTATTTTTGCACTGACGTTCCACGCGATCAGTTTTCAATGCTGCAAATGCAGATGATGGCTAAATTTGGAAGCGATCCGGCTGTTAAGGGCCTGCCGCGCATGATGCGCCTGCCGGGCGCGCTGCGCCTAAAAATACCACCAAGCCAATGCTAGTGACGCTGCTCAATCCAGCCAAATGTTTCCGTCGAGCGCTGGCAGTTGCCTGATTTGGAATCGAAACTGGGATTATCGCCCTCAATCGCCGACTACGACTTCGCAACCTTCCGGGCCGACCCGGGGCCGCCGGCGCGGGGGCTACTTTATCCCCCTGCGCTGTTTCCGACGAAGCCTTACGTGCCACCTGCCGAGCTTGATGACGGCATCCTCGGTGAGGACTGCCGCCGTCACGAGGTCGAGCTTGACCCCTCGGTGCTCTTTAAGGAGTGCCCATTCCTCCGCGAGTCCTACAAGACCGGCGGCGCTGGCTTGGCGCAGGGCTTGTGGATGAACAGCGTGCTGGCGATGACTTTCTTGCCGCACGGCGACGAACTCGCACACAAGATCAGCCGCGGATACGTCGGATACTCGCCGGCGGAAACCGATGACATGTACCAGCGGAAGCTGAATGATCGCGAGGCCAAGGGCCTGGGCTGGCCGTCGTGCAAGCTTTTTCAGCGAGAAGGCAGCAAGCAGTGCGCGACGTGCAAGCACTTCGGTAAAATCAAGTCACCCTTAAACTTGGGCCGCCCGCTACAAACTCCGTCGGCGGAGCCATCATTTGGGGACCCTTACGCTGAGTTTGTGGGACCGCCGTTCCCCTTCCGCGTACTCAGCCCGACGCTCGCCAAGTTCGTCGACGCAGAACATCGCGCCATGGGCGCCGATCCGTCAGCAATCGCAATGGCGGCGCTGACAACGGTTGCTGGCGCCATGCATGCAGAGACCCTCATTCGCGCCGGGGAAGGCTGGTGGGAAAGGCCAATCTTATGGACCGTCTTGGTAGGCCAGCCATCCACGATGAAATCACCCATTATAGACAAGACGAAGAAGCCCCTCTCTGGAGATCGACCAAGAGCGGAAAAAACGCTGAAGTCAGGAGTATGCAAAATGGCGGTCGCTACCAAAGGCAAACTCGAAGTGAAAAACTGCACAGCCGCCCAGGCCGCTTCGTTGCGTCATTCAACGGATAACAGGCCGGAGAAGGTAGCTGAGATCCTATCGCGTGACCCAAGCGGCTCACTTATGGTCCAAGACGAACTGGCGGGGTGGTTGGGTGGTTTTGACCGATATAGCTCCGGCCAGCCCGCCCGAGCGTTCTATTTACAAGCCTGGAACGGTGGACCCTATACGCGAGGACCGCGTGGGCAAAGGGAAGGCGCGATGTAGACGCGGAAATCCATGTCGACGATCTGGCGCTCTGCACCCGTGGCGGTATCCAGCCCGACAGGCTTGCCCAACCTCTTGAACACCACCAGTGACGGGCTACTCCAGCGGTTCCTTACGGTGCTGATGGCACCGGGCGGGAACGCGGAGATGAGTATCATCCTGTCGCGGTGGCGGAGGACG
>CAWDZD010000015.1:0-22772 GCA_963806465.1 uncultured Alphaproteobacteria bacterium
AGGGATTCGAACCCTCGACCCCAACCTTGGCAAGGTTCAGGTAGCATATTTTTCCATGCTTCCCCGGGATTACCAGCTTACTTATCGTTGACATAACGGATAAATGACTTACCGTAGGGTTACGGTCGTTGACCGATTTGCCCGAGTTTGCTTCCCCACGCTTCCCCGAGCTTCCCCAAATCGCAAGAGGCCGGGGAAGCAGAAAGGAAGCACAGATGCCGAAATAACCAAGCGCGTTGTAGACGCCCTTCGCCCGGATCGGGGCGGCAAGGAGTTCTTCCGATGGGACGCTGGTGACGGCGCGTTGAAGGGCTTCGGCATCCGAATGAAGCCGAGCGGTGCCGCCTCCTATCTTGTGCAGTACCGGAACAAGGAAGGGCGGACGCGCCGCCTTGTAATTGGCAAGGTGGGCACACTTACCCGGACGAAGCTCGAACCCTAGCCAGTGACGCTCTCAAGGCAGCGACCAAGGGTGGCGACCCTTCGGCCGATCGCCACGCCGTGCGCGGCGCAATGACAGTTTCCGATTTATGCGACTTGTACCTTGCAGACGCCAAGAGCCACATCAAGGCGTCCACCCTGGCCATGGATAAGAGCCGGATCGAAACGCACGTCAAGCCGCTGATCGGCCGTTTCACAGTCCGCAGCCTGACGGCGGCCGACATTGAGCGGATGAAAGCCGACATAATCGCCGGCAAGACGGCAAAGCCACGCAAGAAGGAGGGGCGCGGAGGCATCGCTACGGGCGGCCGGGTGTCGCGGCCCGCACACTAGGGATGACAGCTACAATCCTCGAATACGCCAAACGGTCGAAACTGATCAAGGACAACCCAGCGCGCGGGGTAAAAAAGCCGCCAGACCGCAAGCAGCGGAGATTCCTGACGCTCAAAGAGATGACCAAGCTCGGAGAGCAGATGCGCAAAGCCGAGGCGGCAGGAGAGAACGCAACCGCCCTGGCAGCTATTCGCCTGTTATTGTTGACCGGGTTGCGCCGCATGGAGGCTCTTAAGCTTCCCCGTGCGTGGGTTGACGGCCGCACACGTTGCATTCGCTTTGAAGATACCAAAAGCGGCGCACAACTACGGCCGATAGGTGCCGAAGCCGTGAAACTGATCGAGGCGCAGCCGGTCCGCGACGGTTGCCCTTGGGTGTTCCCCGCGTCACATGGTGACGGTCATTTTGTCGGCCTTCCGAAGGTATTGGAGCGCATCTGCGCAAATGCAGGGTTGGAGGGCGTGACCGTGCATGTGCTGAGGCACTCTTTTGCCGCGGCCGCAGCCGAAATGGGATTTTCCGAGTTGACCATTGCCGGCTTGCTCGGGCATTCGGTTCCGGGCGTAACTGCGCGCTACGCGCATGTTCCCGATTCAGCACTGGTAGCAGCAGCCGACCGCGTGGCGACACGCATCGCATCCGCGCTTGACGGAAAAGCCGAGGCCGAAGTCGTCCCGCTGCGAAGGGGAAGCGGCACGACAATGAAAACGTCACTGTCTGGAACCAGTATAGACAGCTAAAAAAGGATCGTCATGCTGTTGAGCCCGGCATAAGCGTGAAAGACGCCGAGCTAACACAGGCCGAAATTCGTGCAGCCGAAAAGCTTATCGAGCGCGCGCTGCGGCCGCGAGTTATCCCATACTATTCCCCGGAAGAGCGTTGGTGTTGGCGATCTTAGCCGCCAACTATTCACGACAACAACGTGCCAGGGGAAAGAAGAGTAGGGGCCGCAAAAGCAGCGCCGAATACCGCAGGAATCACGTCAACTTGTTCCTGCGCTATGTCGTGGACAAACGATACCGCAAGCTCCGAACTCGCCGCGACGGTCATGAAAATTATTGAATTGCTTGATGATAATTGGCATCGAGGCGAGTGAATCGCAGGTCCGGCGCGATATTCATGCCGCACTGAAAAGTAGGGCCTCTTCCCACCTGGTGATGGGACCGTTACACGAGCCAGGCTCGTGTAAACTGGCTTTCGAATCTACGAGGATAAAAAGCGCCATCAGCCGGCGATTGCCGGGCGTATCAAGAATGGTGGCGCTATGCCTACTCATAAATTTCTCCGCCGAAAGGCGGCCTCTGACTACCTGCACGAAACTCACGGCTTGGACCGTGCCCCGAGCACGCTGGCCAAACTTGCAGTAACCGGCGGCGGGCCAATCTTCCGGCGCGCCGGACGCGTCCCCCTCTATTTGACGGAGGACCTCGATAAATGGGTCGCGTCGAAACTCAGCCCGCCGATGCGTTCTACTTCGGAGTTTGCGTCGGCAAATCTCGGAGTGACGGGCGTTCGCGCCAAAACAAGCCTCGGAAAGCCCCAGAGGAACGCCCCCACACTATCTCAGGGGGCTGCATCATGATCAACGGCACGCCCCAAGAAAAAATAAAACAGATCGACCAAGAACAAACAGAGCGCGCCGAAGCGAAGGCGACCATCGCACCCGCAATGCCGACTCCTGCCGCTACTGATCGCAACGGGGCTGAGATACTGCCGCCGGGTCACGCATTTGCTGGTCTAATGCGCAACGGTTATCGATGCTTACTCATTGATCCCCCGACCCGCTTTGTGGCCGGCACCAAAGGGCGCCCGCAGCACTATGCACGCATGACCGACGCAGATATCGCGGCGCTTCCGGTCTCCGATCTATTGCACCCCGCAGGGGCCTGGATTTTTCTCTGGGTGACTTCGCCGAAACTATATGTGCCTGGACGATCGCGAACGCAGCTTTCTCCAGACGCTGTCGCGCGCGCCTGGGGCGCCAGATATTCCAGCCGTGCTTTTGTGTGGATCAAGACGAAAGCTAAGGCGACGATGCCGACCATTCACTGCGAGCACGATCTCCATGTTGGTATGGGGTTCACGACGCGAAAGAACGCTGAGGACTGTTTGCTGTTTCGCACTGGAAGCCCAGAGCGTCTGGCGCGTGATGTCCGCGAAGTGATCATATCTCCGGTGCGCGAGCACTCCCGTAAGCCCGCCGAGGCAATCGCCCGGATTGAACGGTACTGTCCTGGTCCGCGAGTTGAGCTTTTCGCGCGCCAAGTTCGCGAGGGTTGGGATTGTTGGGGCGACGAGGTCGGGATGTTTAGCTACGACCGTCACAGCCTTTCACTGAAAGAAGCGGCCAACGACAACGCCCCGCAGAACCAAGAAACCGGCCGGGCGAGTGTCGAAAAATGGTTGGCGGCGCAAGAACATCGGGGAGGCGTGTCATGAGCGCGGCCGATACCACTGGTTCGGAAGGCGCTGCGGCTTCGCGTTCGTCCTCAAATAACAACACGGTCAGTTTAACAACGCCTGCCCATGATAAGGAGATGGCGAGAAGATTTCTCGCCGGCCTTGATCCCAACGCCACCAAATTTACATTCCAGTTTTTTAGCGACAGCGCTGCCGGCCATGCCCAGATTTTCCATGGCACCCTCGACGAGGTTTGGCCAAAAGTGCTGGCGTCGAATGCGCCGCAACGCGGCATCGGCGTCTTCGTGACGATCAGCGAAACCGACTTTAAGGGCCGGAAGGTATCGTGCGGCCGCGGGCCCTTTTTGCCGATGCAGACAGCAAAGAACAAGCCGCACGGTGCCTAAGTCAGTTAAAAGCCTGCGGCGTCTACCCCAGTATGGCCGTCAACAGTGGCAGAGGCCATCATTTCTATTTTTGCACTGACGTTCCACGCGATCAGTTTTCAATGCTGCAAATGCAGTTGATCGCTAAATTTGGAAGCGATCCGGCTGTTAAGGACCTGCCGCGCGTGATGCGCCTGCCGGGCACGCTGCACCTCAAAGATCCCACCAAGCCAATGCTAGTGACGCTGCTCAATCCACCAAATGTTTCCGTCCAGCGCTGGCAGTTGCCTGATTTGGAATCGAAACTGGGATTATCGCCCTCAATCGCCGACTACGACTTCGCAACCTTCCGGGCCGACCCGGGGCCGCCGGCGCGGGGGCTACTTTATCCCCCTGCGCTGTTTCCGACGAAGCCTTACGTGCCACCTGCCGAGCTTGATGACGGCATCCTCGGTGAGGACTGCCGCCGTCACGAGGTCGACCTTGACCCCTCGGTGCTCTTTAAGGAGTGCCCATTCCTCCGCGAGTCCTACAAGACCGGCGGCGCTGGCTTGGCGCAGGGCTTGTGGATGAACAGCGTGCTGGCGATGACTTTCTTGCCGCACGGCGACGAACTCGCGCAAAAGTTCAGCGCCGGCTACTCGACGTACACGGCGGACGAAACCGACAAGATGTACGACCGGAAGGAAAACGACGCGAAAGTCGATGGGGCTCGGCTGGCCGTCATGCAAGACGTTCGAGATACGGCTGCAAGCTGTGCGCGACGTGCAAGCACCTCGGTAAAATCAAGTCACCTTTAAATCTTGGGCCGCCGGCCACAAACTCCGGTAGCCGAGCCATCATTTGTGGACCCCTACGCTGAGTTCGTCGGGCCTCCGTTCCCTCTCGACGTGCTCAGCCCGACGCTGGCCAAGTTCGTGGATGCAGAACATCGCGCCATGGGCGCCGATCCGTCAGCAATCGCAATGGCGGCGCTGACAACGGTAGCAGGCGCCATGCATGCAGAGACCCGCATTCGCGTAGGGGAAGGCTGGTGGGAGAGGCCAATCTTGTGGACTGCCTTAGTGGGTCAGCCATCTACGATGAAATCGCCCATCATAGACAAGACGAAGAAGCCCCTCTCTAGCATCGACCACGAGCGGGATAAACGATGGCGGCAGGAGTATGCGATATGGCAGCAAAACGAACCAAAAGTGAGCAAGAAGCCGCCTCCCCCGGTCAAGCCGCCTCGTTGCGTCATCAACGACGCCACGCCGGAGAAGGTCGCTGAGATTCTATCGCGTGACCCAAGCGGTTCACTCATGGTCCATGACGAACTGGCGGGTTGGCTGGATAGTTTTGAGCGATATAACTCCGGCCAGTCCTCCCGCGCGTTTTATCTTAGTTGCTGGAACGGTGGACACCTTCCTCAAGGACCGGGTGGGCAAAGGAACCCGCGACCTCAGATGCGGAAATCCGCGTCGACAATCTCGCGCTCTGCATATTGGGGGGCATCCAGCCCGATAGGCTTGCAAGCTTCCGTGATCTCACAAGCGACGGGCTACTGCAGCGGATCCTGCCGGTGCTGATGGCCCCGGCTGAACGTGGAGATGAATATCATCCCGTCGCGGCGGCCGAGGACGACTACGAAAAGCTGATCAAAGTGACAAACAGAGCGCCTCCGCAAAAGTTTCACTTCGCCGATGATGCACTTGAAGTTCGCGACCGTGTGAACGATTACCTTCACAAACTTGAAATGGTCGATGGTTTCTCGTCTGCGCTGATCGGCGCCATCGGCAAGCTGAAGGGATATTTCGCCCGAATTTGTCTCGTGCTGCACGTCGCCCGGCAGCACGATCCGGTGGACAGCAAGGCGACGGTTGCTGGAGGTCTGTGAGTTTCCAGACGACTTTCCGCGCGCCGAAGGCGAGCGGCTTTTCAGTTGCTCTTGGTGACTTGAATGATCCGACTGAACAGCCTGTCAGCCGGACTGAACACCAACACGGCCATTTCGCGCCAGACTGCGGAAGCGGCGGAGAAAGTACTCCGTGAATTTTTACTACCCCACATTTTTGGCCTCTACGACGTGGTCGTGAACGGAGGCCAGGACCGGGACCAGCTTAGGTCGATAGGCGACTTCATTCTCGCGTCCAACAAAGACCGGCTTCGCCCGTCCGACATCACGGCGGGGGTTCGCGCGCTCCGAGGCCAACCCGAGCAGAAGATCAGGGAATGGATGGGGCGTTTCTGGGCTATGGGCTGGCTCGAGCCAGAGGAGGGGAAACCGGGCGTGCCGCCCAAAGCGTGGCTGATCGTGCCCGGCCTGCGCGAGCATTTTGCTGAACGCCGCAAGCAGGCCCAGGAGGCGAGGGCCGAGGCGCATGCAATCCTGAAAGCGGGCGGGTCTCGCAAGAGCGGCATGACTGCGCGTCTGACAAATCTCCTTGCGCGTGCGAGCCAGCCATAGGAGTACTCGGCAGCGCGTAACCCTATTAAGAAGAAGAAAAGGTCAAACTATCTGTATCTCGCACGCGCAAGGAGATTTGTCAGAAACATGCGCTCTCCTCTGCCGAGACTTGGCTCTTGGCGGGGCCCCGTAGAGGCGAATTCTGCCAAAACGCCCCCGTGATGAGCGTGAGGCCTTCTGCTAACGCCCGATTTGGAGGGATTTACTGCTCCCTTGAAGCCCCGCCGTCGCATCTTCGTCTGACATCTCTGACAGCGCTTGTCAGAAATGTCAGAAATCGCCCACGCCCGCGACCATTAGAGGTTCGCGCCCCCGCGACTGCACCTCCGGGCGCGTCTCTGGTTCTTGCCGATGCCGATAAGAAGGGAGCACGGTAAAATAAGTTAATCTGCCACAGCGCCCTGATCGGCCCTATCCGGTGCAAGGACCGGCACGGTTTGAGTTCCGACGATCCGCCTGCTATCACGAGTGCTCGCCTTCCACCCTGCAATCGTCTCACCGGCTGGCGCCGGCAGCCCCGTGCTGCGCACCAGCGTCTTCGTAGCCGGTCACTCGGTCTTTGCGCCGGTAACATGTTACCGCCACGGTAACAGCTTCCACTTGCAGGCGTTATCATCACTGTTAGCCACTTGTTTACCCTTTTCGGCTAGTGATTAGAGACGAGGACCTGTGGCGGATTACCGGCGACGGAAGCGACCACCGGAGCCTAACGGGGGGCCTAATGTCCTGGGTTGAAAAGCTGCACCAAGCGCAAGCTGAACTGACTAAACGCGATGCTGATCCCCTTCGCGAGAAGGTGGAAGTGGTCGTACGTGGCATGGAAGCCGTCAGCACGGTTGCGCTTCTCGATCTGCTCGGCCTACCGAAGACAACTGGCAACGGCCGCCGGATCGCGAAGACGATGCGCGCGCTGGGATTTGTCCAGATCAAATCGCGCCGGCTCATGCCGGGTGGTTACCGTGACACCGTCACTCGCGGCTGGGCGCGACCGGTTCGGGAGGTCGGATACCGAGCAAGAGGTGAAAAGGTTGGAAGCGATCCACTTAGCGCCTCAGCGCACGTCGCGACGGGTCAACGGAAGGAGTCGCATCATGAAGCTTGAAGATGGCCACTTTTTCGTCACTCTCAAAGAATGGCGGGGCTTCAAATCCTGGCAGGAGTTTTGCAAAATATTTCCTTCGCATCTCATAGACGAATTGATCGACCGTGACGACTGCGGCTGCCTGCCGGACTGGTTTGTGCCGTTGGCGCCAGGAGTTATGATCGCCAGCGACGAATTCCTGCGCCAGGCGGGCCATCATCGCGGAATGCATCGCCCGCGCGACTGGCGCAAGGTAAGCCGTCATTGTTACTCGCGGCGCATAGGAGGGGAGGGTATTTGCTGGGTTAATACTCTTGCGGTTACGCGGTGCGACAAGCACGAATGGTGGATGATCGAGCGCAAGGTGGCGGACGTGGATGAGGTATTGGTTTTCGATTTTGCATCTATACCGATCTTTACCAGGAGTTATGCTTCGGCAATGCGCCTTGCTATGCATTGCAACGTTGACAATCCGCCGCATGGTCGCTGGATCAAGCAAGCCCCGGATGATTGCGCGGGGGCGATTGAGTTAGCCCGTCAGCGGCGCATTAAAGAAGCCTTTGCGTAAACGGTGCGCATGCGGAAAGTCATCTGCACAAGGTCGCGTGACTGCGACGCGCCAATTCCGACTGTGAAGGCGAACAAGGTAAAAAGGTCACGGCTCTTAGCGCGCCACTTGCTGTCACCTCGTCACCGAGGCCAGCCGCCGAATTACAGTCACCGTAACAACCCTTCGCTCTGCCGGTGCGGCCTGTCGTGACACGCTTCGTTTCGAGCACCCCCCAATCCGCGTCGTTTTGGCGGTGAAAAGTTTAAAAACGACAGCGTGCTCGCGCTCGGTTTGTGACCCTGCCAGCTTCATACCCGCCAGCGCAGCGGCTCCCGAGGGCGCGCAACTTGCCCCCAAACCTCTCGGTGACGCTCCAGAACTTCCGCCGTATCCCAAGAGCCAACCTCAGCTACATCGCTTGCATCTGTCGAAATGGGCCAACAACGGACCTCCTTCCATTTTCAGGTCTTGAAATAACCGGGCCGGTCGAGATCAGGATAAGGCTGGGCCCTTCCGGCTGCCAACCCGTCAACGCTCGCGTCCGCTCGCTGGAGGCTTGTCCGTTGAGTGCGGCGAAGTGTGCGAACCAGCCGAAGTGCTCTGTTGCTTCTTCCGGGCTCTTGCTGACGACCGCGACATTGAGGCGGCGGCCGATTACGCCCGCGATGTCTTTAAATGGCACGCCCTCATCCGCTACGGCGTGATATCGGGCTCCAGCGGCACCCTTCTCAAGCACGAGGCGGTAGAGATGAGCGGCCGCGAGCCGATATACTGCTGCCCAGCGGTTGAGCCCTGCGCCCACATACGCCGACACGCCCTTCTCGCGTGCAAAACCGATGAGCATTGGAACGAAGCCGTGATCGCCATCGCCGTGCACAGATGGCGGAAGCCGAACCACCGACACGCGCACACCACGCGCCGCGACTGACGCCGCAGCCTGCTCCGACGCGACGCGGGGATTAAAGTTCGACGGCTCGTCGTCTTCGCTGGCGAGGCTACCGGGCGCCGGAGTGACGAGCCCGGTTCCGGAAGTGACGATCAATGGCCGGTCGGAGCCAACGAGTGCGGAGCCGAGCGCCTCGATGACGCGCCGATCGGCCTCGCAGTTCTCCTTGAATTTCGAGAAGTCATGGTTGAAGGCGGTGTGGATCACTCCGTCCGCGGCGGCCACACCTGTGCGCAGACTTTCTGCATTTGCAACATCACCGCGATGCACCTTTGCGCCGACGGCGGTAAGCGTTTTGGCGGCCGCATCCGAACGTGCAAGACCGAGCACCTGATGTCCCGCGGCGATCAATTCTTGGACAACCGCCGAGCCAACGAATCCAGTCGCGCCGGTAACAAAGACACGCATGAAGAATTCCTCCGATTTGACACGGAGACGATTTGGCGCTTTGAGATATCCGGGTAAAGTAGTGACTTTATAGGGGTATAAAGGGTAACAGGATGAGCCTTCTCGCCACCAACGACAATCGGCTTGGCAACTACCTGAAGGATCGACGCGCCAAAATCGATCCGGGGGCATTCGGCTTTTCAATGACGCGCCGGCGGACTGTGGGACTACGGCGCGAAGAAGTGGCGCAGCGCGCCAACGTCAGTGCCACTTGGTACACCTGGCTTGAGCAGGGGCGCGGCGGCGCGCCTTCGGCCGCCGTACTTAACCGCCTTGCCCATGCGCTGATGCTGACGGATGTCGAGCGCGAGCACCTGTTCCTCATTGCGCTGGGCCGGCCGCCAGAAGTCCGTTACCACGCGGTCGAGGGCGTTACGCCACGACTACAACGAGTGCTCGACGCGCTGGAGCTTAGTCCGGCCATTGTGAAGACCTCGACATGGGACATAGTGGCATGGAACAGCGCCGCGGCGGCGGTGCTTGCGGACTATGGAAAATTCGCGCCTCAAGAGCGCAACGTCCTGCGCTTGATGTTCTGCAATCCTGAAGTTCGCGCGGCGCAAACTGATTGGGAATCTGCGGCGCGCCTCATCGTGGCGGCGTTCCGTGCGGAGGCCGCCCGGGCCGGCGCGGCGGAGCGTATCAAGGATCTGGTCGATGAACTCTCTCACGCGAGTGCCGAATTCGCGGCGATGTGGCGTGACAATGACGTGCGCACCTATGGCGAGGGCACTAAGCATGTGCGCCATCCGAAAGCCGGCTTGATCGGTCTGGAATACTCGGCCTTCGCCGTCGACGGCCGGCCCGATCTTGGTATGGTGATCTACAGTCCTGCGACACCCGCGGATGCCGCGCGGGTCCGATCGCTCCTCAAGCCGCAAGCGTCCATGACCAATATAAGTCGTGCAAAACGCCGAGCGCCTCCGCGCTAAGTCCGAGTTGAAGTCATCAACGGAAATGGAGGCTCTAGATTTTGATGTCGGCTTCACCCTCAACATCAGACATTCGTTTGACAGTTCGGCACGTCAGTTTCGGGCCAGCAAGAAACTCATGCACCGCAGCAAGATCGGATGGTTTCGAAATTGGTTGTCAGGCGTGCAGCTCGTCGAGCAGCGACTTGGCCTCTTTCAGATCGAGCGTGTCGAAGCTTTCAAAGAAACAGCCGTAGACCGGGGCGACGAGATTGCGAGATGCCTCCACCTCCTCTTTGGGTAATTTGGTCAATCGCTCTCGATCTTGCTCACTTAGCTTTTTTGTCTGTGAAGCAAGCGTGGCCATAAAATCAAAATGATCCCCGTGTCGGATTAACCGTGCGGGTACTTATCCACGGACAAGGGCTCGAAGCGCGACGCGACCGAGGCGGGCATTCCCAACATCATTCTCAAGCGTCGCTTCCCGCCTATTTCTTAGCCGGGCGCGGCATCGGCCTCACCCCGACCTGCTCCTCCGCCGTATACGGCGCTCCATAATACGGGAAATCCTTGCGAATGCGCACGCGGTCGGGAACAAGTCCATCGACAAGTAGCGTGTTGGTCGCCAGCGTCAACATCACATCCAGCGCATCGTCGCCGAGCGCACGTCCATTGAAGCTGGCCACCTCAAATGCGGCGGATGTTCCAAGCTCGTAAGGCAATGTGTCGGGACAAAGCCGTGCAGCGATCAGCTTCCCGTATTCACCCGGGTCCGCCGCCGAACCGGCATAGGTCGTCATCTTCTCCGCAAAATCCGCGATTGACTTCGCGAAGCGCTCTAGATCTTCAGATGGAACCGACGCATTGAATAGTTCTTTCAACTCTTGATCGCTCGGGTCGTCCAGGAAGAGATGCGTAACCATAGGCAGGCCCCAACGCGAAACTTGCACCTCCGGCGCATGGCCCAAGAGGGAGATCGTCGCCCATGCGTTGATTTTTCCCTTCCCAATCAGTTCGCTCGGCACTTCCAGCACAATCGCTGTAACATTCCGCCTCGCAAAGGGATTCTGCTGATGCAGAAAGGCGTCCCCATCGAAGCGCTGGTCCTTATAAAAAGCAGTCATAAATGTGCGGAATCCAGCATTTGCCGCAAATAGGTCTGGAGCAATCCCAACATACGCACGAAGATCCGAATCAGTCGCTACCGATCCGGTTTCACCCTCAACCAGACTCTCTCCGGCGTCACCACGAAAAGCATCGTCACCCGTCGCCTTCCGCATCGCAAACGGCTGAATGTGAGTATGCTCACTGCCATCTCCGTGTCGTGGTTCACCAAACCTGAACTTGAACGTAACCTCTTCCCTCGCATCTCCGTTCAGGTCGAACCGGAACGCGTAGAGTCCATCTGGATGAAGCGTATCCGGAGCCGACAATCCCACATCCGGATTGACGGTCATCGCCATCACCGTCTTGCCCGAGGGGCCGTCAAATAAATAAAAGTCGCAGAGGTTGAGGCTCGGATCTTCCCTCGCCAGTTTGGTATCGAAATGATGTGACATACAGGATCTCCTTGAAAAGCCAGCCGGCCCGGACGCCTACGCTGGATTATTTTTGCGCGTCCGCTCCTATACGGCCTGAACGGCGGCCGGCGCTGACGGCGATCGCACTTGACCGCGGACGTACCGGCAGGGGGATTGTCGATCGCCTCGTGCCTCTGCCTCGGCCTCGATCGGCGGATCAGGTGTAGCTTAAATTAGCACACGGGCTGTCGTTAAGGCACTGGGGGTTGGGTGGATGGCTGATGTCGCTGTTGGGTCACGAGCGACCGGGTCGAGCCGGCAGCGGGTCCGGCCATGTCCGCTTCACCTCCGATAGCGACCGTCAGCCGTCAAAACATGATCCGGTGCTAAAGGCCAAAAGGCGACATCAGCGATGCGTGAGGAGACCCCGGTCAGGCTCTATGGCGTAGATCATGCGACTTGGGCATCCATAATGGGCGATGCTTGTTGTGGATCGACCAAGCCGGCCAGCACGGTCGCGTCATCAGCCGCAAACACATTCATCGGCTCATCGCGACCGCGGATCGACACTTTCGTTTGCGTGAGCTCATCGGGCGAGATGCCCGACATCTTGCAAACTTCCTCCGACACGATGATCGTGCAATTGAGCGTCTTGGTCATGTCCTGCAGCCGCGCCGCGACGTTTACCGCATCGCCGATCGCGGTGAACACCGTATGGTCGCGAAAACCGATGTCCCCGATAATGACCTCGCCGCCGTGAATCCCGATGCCGAATCGGATCGGCTCGCGCAGCTCGGTGGCAAACTGATAATTCATATATTCGACATTCGCGGCAACGTTCGCCGCGGCGCGCATCGCCTGCCGGCACGCGGTCGCCGGATCGACGGCAAGTCCGAACAAGGCGAGCATGCCATCGCCGACGAATTGGTTGGGCGCGCCTCCCGCGTCGATCACTGCCTGTGACGCTGCGCCCAGAAAGCGATTGATCAGGAATACGATGTCGAACGGCAGACGCGCTTCGGCCAGCTTGGTCGAGCCGCGCATATCGACAAACATGCTGACAACATAGCGCTCCTTGCCGATGCTGATGCGATGTCGATTGCGCACGAAGCTGGCGCCGACATTCGCAGGCAGCACGGGAATGACGGCCACATCGGCCTGCGGGCGCAGCTGACACGCGAGCCGGATTGCAGAATCGGCGGCGGCACCGACGCGGGCGAGCACGAAAGTCTCGCGGCCCGACGGTCGTGGCAATGTGCGACGATCGCTGACAACACGAACGCGACAGGTGGAGCACCGCGCCCGTCCGCCACACACGCTCGCGTGCGGCACGTTAAGGCGCAAGCTCGCTTCGAGAACGCTCAAACCTTTCGGCACCCGCACCTGCCGGTCGGGATACGAGATCGTGATCATGCCACGGCGCCGCTCGCGCAGCGCACGCGCCCCACGGGCGACAAAAACCAGACCGATGAGGCCGAGGTAGCCGATCGGGACGAAGATATAACAATTTCCTCGATGAGCAAAACCGCTGATCCGGTGGGAGCGGCTTCAAGATGCTCGGCGCGCCATTGCGGCTGAGCTGCGAGCCGCATGACTTCGCGGGCGCCCTGGTTCGCGCCGAGCATGGCAAGCGGCGGCAGCAACACGGCCACGGCGAGCAAAAATGGTGCTGCCCATTTGAAAAGCGGTTTCAAGCGCAGCCAGAAATAAAGCCCGATGCAGCCGTGGGTCCAGGCCACGGTGAGCAAAACGAATTGCACCGCGAACAACTGCGGGCGCGCGACCCGGTAGAGGAACAGTATACCGGCATAATGGGATGGCGGGCGGTCGAACAGCACTCCCAGCAAGCGTACGCTCAAGATGCAACGCGATCAAAAGCGGAATGCTGAGCCCCAATGCGAGCTGCGTGATCTCGGCGAAGGTGTAGCGAAAATGCCGGCGCTGATAGAGCGCCCACAGGCCGAGGCCGGCGTAGGAATTGCGGCCGCATAGAGCACGAAATTGACAACAGGAATTCTCCAAAACCAGATGTGGTATTGAAGCCACGCCTCCATCGTGGCGTAGGAGATGTTTCCAAGCGCGTGATTGAAGAAGTGCGAGAAGATGTAGGCGAACAGGACGAGGCCGGTGGCAATGCGTACCTGTCGGACGCCGATGCCGCGCAGCCAAGTGGCAATGCCGGCCGCCGCGCCGGTGCCAATCGGACGAACGTCAACGATTGCCGGTGCCTGTAACGACATATCGCATCGAGCATACCCGATCCCTCGCCATCCCGCCATGGTGGCGACAGCCATGCGATCGATCGCCGCGGCCCGCCACGCGCGAGCGAACGAAACGCTTCATCAATCAGGCTCTCAAAGCCAAAGAGCAGGAGCGCGCATGTCGCCTTCGGGTCAATCGC
Organism: uncultured Alphaproteobacteria bacterium; assembly: GCA_963806465.1. Lineage (GTDB taxonomy): Bacteria > Pseudomonadota > Alphaproteobacteria > Rhizobiales > Xanthobacteraceae > BOG-931. The sequence goes on from CAWDZD010000015.1 coordinate 13,863, forward strand.
TACCCGTGCGTTCGGCGCCGGTGTCCTATCAGGTCCGAAATAGTCTAAAAGCGGACGAAGGATGGAACGATAAAACGGTTACGCTGCCCGCGCATCATTCGCTCAGCATGGCGAGGCACTATGGTGCACGCAAATAAGACGGCGTGCCCCAGCGAAAAAGTCCTCCCGTGGCGGCGCAAAGACATCAACAACCTCGGTGTCCCTTAACGCCGCTTGTTGAGCATAAAGCGTCTGGCCATCTGTGCTCACGCGCGAATGGGTCGACAATCAATTCGCTGATCCATTCCGTGCAGGACATTCGTTCAACGGAGGCCCTTGCGCCGCAGGCCTTCGCGAATTGCTCAGATGTTTTGGTTTCGTTCAAGCGCCCGCTGTCGCTCCCGCTCTTCCTTGGCCTTGAGCCATCGGATTTCATCCTGCACAACACCTGATGGTTTCGCCTTCGCCAGGAATTCGTCCCGGCGCTCGATCACCATTGCCCGCGCCATCGCTGTTATGTCCCGCGATGGCACCTGCGATAGCTTCACTTGACCTTCTCTTTGGATTTTCCGCCTGATCTCCTTTCGAGCTTCGAACATTGCCATACAGCCGATGGCTATGGTGACTTGGCGGTGATAGGCTTTGTCAGTCTCATTCATCTGAGGGTCTTCGAATTAGTTGGATGAGGCTAGGCCAGTCGATGCGGTCCGCGCATCAGCGCTTCGACTGGCCACACTTACCGTTAACAACAACCTATCAGATAACGTCACTAGCCGAAGTTAAATCAGCGCGCGTCAATTTGTTCTGTTGTTATTTGTTAGCTCGCTCGCGCGCCGCGGCGCATTTCTAAAAGTCAGCGCGATCGGGTGGGGGCGTGGCAAAAATTGCTTGCCGCGATCGCCGCATCGGTGCCGCGCAAACTGTGTAGAAATTCGAAGCGTATGGGGGTATGGGGGCTTGGGACAATCACCGCACTCACGACAGTGTTCGAGACAAGCATATTAGTCTGATGTATTGCCGTATTGATGATAACGGGCGAACCGCTTGGTGATGATGATAGTAGTAATGGGGGTTAGAGCAACGACCTTGACCCAAGGATATCGGTGACAAAAGTTGACGTGGCGGTCGCTGCCAAACCCGTCCTTGAACTTAGCTCTGCCAAACACATAGAGATATTTATCGCCACTGACTTGGGCTTGGTTTCCTTCACTTAGCGTGATTGCTTTGCTTCCCTGCGGCGCTTCGGCGCCAATCGGGAATAACACCGACAAACCCAGGCAGATCGGCGTCAGTCAAGTTGGGTACCTTCCATTCAGCGTCGTGAACTTCGATCTTCTTAACGACACCGTCGAACTCTGTGGCGGGAAGCTTGCCAACGTTCTTGAAGACTACCTGGCCAATAAATTCCTGTTGGAGGCCAAGCCACTCAATACCCTGAGGCACCACACTTACGTATGCTCGCTGGAGAATTCTATTGTCGGCGACTTGCTGCCTTCCGACGCCAGCAAGGACAATCGTAAACAACGCAACAACACCGCCCGCAATTGCGGTCACGATCGTGGAGGCGACGGTCACCCATGCAGGCGCCGAAATAATGCAACAACGGAAGAATTGCGAATAGTCAGACTGCAAAAACAGTCAGTCCGCCGAGGGCGTATTGCCCCTTCGTAATCATAAACACGGGCCAGCCCACAAATCGGAAGCGCGGGCGCAACTTCTACAATGTCAAGAAGTGGAACAGGGATGGGCAGCATGTCGGGGATATGCTGTTGGCTTCGACCATCATTGCTTCGGACAAAGTATCATCAGCAACCTCGCCTGGTTACTTTCAGGCGGCACATATTCCCATTTGCTTGGCTCACTTTGGTATCCGCTCCCCCTTCGACGTACATGGACGTGCTTAGCCTTCGGCTCATTCGCTCCAAGCAATTCAGTTCATCGTAAATCTGTGCCTGCGGTTTAATCGCACCAGCGTTCGCTATTTCCTCATACCCTACGATGCTGGGCACTTGGTCGAAGTCCATTTTGCCAAACACAACAATAGGGGGGACGTAACCCTCAAGGATTTTGTTAGCGGCGCTATCAACCATCCTGTTGTCCAAGAGGACGCTGTCTAAATCCTTTTGTGCTAAGCATTTTGTCCAAACGCGAATGGTGCCAGTTGAATTCCGGGACACGCTATGGGCGTCATAGAAGCAAAAGCTTGGACCTGAGAGCGTCGCTCCGCCGTACAATTTCCAATCAACATCCTCAGCCATAGCGATTGGTGCAGCCATCAGGGCTATGCACGCGATAAGAATTAGCTTTGCAAGTGAACCCACGTTCGGCCCCTGGCCTCCGCGGAGCACTGTAGCACAAATAAATGAGCGCTGGCGTGAGTGACGATCCTCGCGAGGTGCTGTGTAAGTTAGCTTTCGTGACCAAAACTGAGTCGCTATATTCGCCCGCATATACCGAAGTACAGGTCTCCCTGCTTTCACGGACAATAGAGCGTGATGGAGCGCTCACCTAGTTTGGTGCGGTTAGGCCGAGGCGGCACCCCCATCCCCGACAGAGATGCGTTGCCGTCCGATTTGCAGGCTGTGTGGCGTCCCCATCCCCCCAGATGACCCTGCCGCACAGCCTGATGCCTGACGAGAGCGAAAGCTCAGGAACCCCGGGCCCCCAAAGCTTGGGGTTCTCTACTTTTGCCGCGGGGTTTCCCAACGCAAGCCTCGCCCGTGCCGCAATCTCGTCGCCACAATCCGTCTTCGGGGAAGTGGGGTGCTAAGAGGGTCGGGGCCAAATCTCGAAAACAGAATTTGTTAGTTGCATAGCCACTTCAGCGAGCCCTCCATTGCTTGTTGGGGGTTCGCTTTTTATTCTGCCTCGGCTCAAAGGGGAGGACAACGATGAAGCGTCTTATTGTAGCAGCCATTCTTGGGTTGACGGTTGTCGTAACCGTCTCCACATCGGCGTCGGCGTTTCAATGTTTGACGGAGTATCGACCTGGGGTTATGGCCTTATTGCGGAAAGGGCTCAGGCCTTTGCAGTCCGGCACTGTCGTACGGCAGGAGGGATTGGCTGTCGCATCGCGTTCTGTCGATAGCCTTAGTCGTCACGAGCCTAGTGCACCAATCGGTTTATGATCGCCGCCGCTGCTGCAAGCACGACGAGGATCTGGAGTACTCTGGCAAACAAATAGTTTGGCTCTAACCTGTCGATGGCAAAGAACAACGTCGCCGCAGCATAACCGATGACGAAGGCGTAAACTAATAAGAAAAAATAGGCCGACATCTCGCACCACCGGCGCCCGCCGCGCCGCCACTTTAGGCGGCCGATAACTCCCGTCGATTACGATGTGCTCGGGGCAGTGGGGACGCGCTATCGGGGGACGTATCCACCACTGAGCCGGCCCCGGCGCGCGATTGTTGCGTCCCCCGCTGCGCCGAGTTTCAATACTCGGCCTTAGGTTGCTAGATAGATCCCTGATTTGAAAGCGATCGAGCTACCTCGACTGCCGCTCGGCGATCTTGGATCAGTGTGTCCAGACATCGCGCGCCGATCGCGTAAGAGGGATCGATCGTGAGCTCGGCTTTGAGGGCCATGTGGAAATTGTCCAAGAGAGCCAAAAGCTCGTGATGCACATCTAAAGGCAGTGGCTCGTTCTTGTAAGCAAGAACAAGGTCACACACCCCACCGAGTGAGATAACCCCCGAAGTTCTGAAAGGAAGCGTCGGTGCGGGCGTGTCGAACCTCCAGCGGTCGAAAAGGCGGACAGCGTCACAGAAGGCTTGGCGCACATCTTCTGGCATCGTTTCGGACGGTTGCTCGACCATGATCGGTACGTTCTCACGTAATGATAGCGAACCGAGTTGACGTATCGTTGGCGGCCCACTCTTCCCCATCGCGCATGACCGCCAGGCAGGGGGTAGCGTCAGGAAGGAAACGCGCCTCAGCCTGCAACCATTCGCCGATAATCCTAGCGCGCTGCTCACGGTCGCTGGGCCAAGACTTAGGAAAGACGTAGTTGGCAACTTCATCGCTCTGGATGCCAAGCGCGGCTTGAATGAGCCTGGCGGCATGATCAGCGTCGTTGGAGTTGATCGCCTGCTCCAGCAGATTGGTCATGGCGTGTACTCCTCGCTGATGACCTTGACGGGTACGACTTCATCCCAGCGTAGCACTGCGCTGATAAGCGGTCAGCACTTCGGGCTTTGATACTTATCGAGAGGGCGGCGCTTGGAACACACACGCGCCCGCGATGCCGCGCGGCTTCACTTCGACCAAATGATCGCGACAAAGGCGTCATAAACTGAGCCGAGTTGCGTGGAACCCAAACCGGGTTTCACCGTCATTTGAGCAGGCGGCTATCGAACAGAGGCATAGGCTCGCGGTCCGCCCGCAATGCACATCGGGTCGAAATGGGAGACGATAATCATGAAAAAGCAAGTTCTGACGCTTGCCACCTTTGCATTCATTCTAGCGTGTAGTGCTGCCGTCGCCGAGGAAGGCCCCGGTATGCGCGACCACGAGGATCACCGCATGATGGGCTGTAGCATGATGGGACGGGGAGGCATGATGGGACACGGAGCCGCCATGCGCGTCATCTTCGCTCTGATGGATAGCGACGGTGACGGAACCGTGTCGTTGCAGGAATTTCAGGCTGCTCACGAAAAGATTTTCAAAGCGATGGATACCGACAAAGACGGCACTCTTACCATCGAGGAGATACACGCCTTCATGAGGGGTAAATCTGCTCCCAAGGAACATGAACACGAGTAGGGGAAACGAGCGGTCCACGCGCGACGTAGCACGCCACAGGGCCGTGGCTAAGCGGGGAGGCGGGAGCGGGTATCCTGAAGCCGGTTCCGAACGATTATCTGCAATGCTGGACAGTGTGGAAGCGGGTCAACAGTTCGAAGGCTGAGGCGGATGATCCGATGCTAATCGAAAAAGGTGGAATGGGCCACCGCGTAGCAGGCCGCCAGCTCCGCGCATTATCTGCCGGTGTTGTCCGTTAGCAACAAGCTCCCAAACTTTTCCAGCGACCATTGACTGCCTCAAAAAAGAACCCCGAGCAGGATACGCACTCGGGGTTTGCGACAGGTTGTTGCCTCAAGATTGTAGGCTCTTCTGCCCGGGCGACGCTGTAGTGTCGGGGGATGGGGTGTCGCCCGGATGGGCCTACTAATCAAAACATAGGCACGATTTCGCTCAACTCAACGTCGCTTGCTTAGGCTGCCATACCTGTCCGGTGACGCGGCAATTCGTCGGCCACTGCGTCACCTTCTTCAACATGCCACTCCTCACACTGCAGACAGTAGAAGGAATACAGATCAGGCAACCCGCCATATCGTGATGTTCTGCGAAAGAGTTGCATCGCACGAGCACACCTCGCGCAACGTGGCGGCTTGGGTGCGGATTTGTTGGTGTGATTGCTGTTCGTGACACGATCTCCTGAGATTAAGAACGGGTCCGACAGTCAATGTAGTGGGCCAGCATTACCGCCGGGTGGCCGGAAGCTTAACTTTTGGCAAGATTGGAGCGTTCCTCAGTTCCAAAAAGAGAACCCCGCATTTGGTGCGGGGTTTCTCCTACTACGGGGACACAAGCAATCGGGGGGAGGGGGGCGTGTGATTGGTCCCCGTCTCACTACTCAGTTCACATGGGAAACGCACTCACCCCAAAAGTTGTTCCGAAAAGCAAGGATCAAAATACAGACCATAGCTGCGCGGCTTGGGGAACGACTGCTTAGCATCGGATTTATTTCAGCGTGCTTGCGTAGCTGCGGGAAGTGGCCGTGGCTGCAAAAGCCGGAAAGCGCTCCAGAGAACGTGCCCTGTTTGTCTTGGAGCGCTTTTTCCTGTTTTTCGTCTGAGCCCAAAGATGCAGACGATGTCGGCGCGTGAATGGTGGTGCCCGAGGTGTGGCTCGTTCCTTGTCTTGGGCAGCAATCGAACATCGACCTTTGATCGATGCGGTTTCGAAACGTATCGGATTGTTTGTAAGCGTTGCGACACATTACTTATCGCTGTCATCGACCCGGCAGATGACGCACCCCTAATCTCCGAATTCGAGAGCGCAGCTTCGCGACCATCAGCTCGCCTCGGGATCAAAAAAACATAACGGGCGAGGTCTGCGCCCGCCCGTTACGTTCCCAGTGCTGCTATCGTCGCCGGGAGCCAAGTACATCGGAGCGATGATGCCTCGCCTGACAGCGGCTTCGACATCCAAAATCCGATCTGCTCTTGGCGATCCTCACGTCCAGTTGTTAGCTGTCCGTGTGATCTGTAATCAAGATAACGCGGGTGTGACGCGAGGCAATCGAAACTTAGATGGCCACAACCCCTGGGGATAAGACTGGGGACGCAGCGGAACTAGCGCCCAAATTCATTCTCCGCGCAGAGCCGCCGCTGCCTGGCGCTTAGAAATCTGAATATTTATCTCCTGGAGCAATGATTGCTGATCATCGGCGGGTAGTCGATCGAAGTGTTCAAACGCGGACGCGAAGTAGCGAGCAGTTAGTTGATAATCCAACTCTTCGGAAACGGAGCGTTCGCGATCATCCATAAGCGCCTCCGTACCCTACCAAACGCCCCGATCCTCTTCCGCTTTGAGCTCTACCGCCGTGGGCGCTGGGTCAGGAACATAAGCAAAGCCCCAGCCTGGGGGAAAGGCGGGGTGTGGGGGTGTGGGGGTGTGGGCTTGTCACCCGATGGCGGCTGTTCGGCCCGTCATGAATGCGGCCTTCGCCTCGGCTCTTTCGCGAACGCTTCGCGTGCAAGCTTTGCAACGTCTGTGTCGGTCAAAGCTAGGTGCGTCCACGCCTTGGCCATGTCGACGAAGAGGTCGTGATCTTCCTTGTTGTTCTGAGCTTCTTTCGCCCAACGCGCACATTCACGAGCGTACTGCCAGTACTCCCTGGATGATCCCATAGGGCTCCTCCATCTCGGTCAGCATAACAATTTCCGGTTTTACAATGCGAAAGGAGCCGCGAAGTTCCACAAGCGGGACTTGGTAAAATCGCTTTACGTATCAGACTGCTTAGAATTCATTCCGCGCTTCCCGCCCCAATCCTCTTCCGCCTCGCGCTTAACCGCTGGCGCGGCTGGGTTCTTGATCTTGAGCCAATCAGCCGAACGGCCAGACCGATAAGGCGATCCCAGCCGCTTCGACACAATGCCCTTGCAGCCCAACGCGCAAGCATGCTTGTAGATGTTTGCGCCGTCGCCTTCGTAATGGGCGTTGAGTGCGATGCCATCACTCTTCTTGCGCAGCAATTCCGCCAATGTCCTTTTGCGATCTTCAATAGGGGAGTGGCGCAAGTCATTGCCGTCTAGCTCGATTAAATCGAACGCGCAGAGCACGGCTGCATCGTTGTGCTGGCGGTAGCGGATCAGCTCAAAGACTGAGAGGCCGCTTTCATCAACAACGATTGCCTCGCCGTCTGAAGCATGACCGGACCGGGAGCTTAGCGATGGCTTCGACGATCCGGGGAAAGCGGTCCGCGAAATTGTATCCGTTCCTTGTGAACAGCCGCACACCATTCGCATCTCTTCGCGCCAGTATGCGGAAGCCGTCATGCTTGATCTCATGCAGCCAGCCTTGACCCGTTGGCGGCTCTGTCGCGGAGCGGGGGAGGCATGGCTGGATGGGGCGAGCGAAAGGACAGGGCATGGGCGAGATATGGGGAGCAACGGTCCGGGGAGGCAAGGCAATGGTCGCCGCGTTGGTCACCAGCTCCCTCGCACTGTCACGCCTCGTTGTTGGCCACCGACTTAGCCACCCAATTACCGGGGACTGGGTGGCCAACCGGAGGGATGCCTGGGGACGACCAGGCGAAAAATCCAAATCGATCAAGCCTCAGGGGCACAGCAAGGGACACCTCGGGAGTAGAGCAGCGCTTTACAAAACCGCCGCTGGCCGGTCAGACGTGTGACGGTCTTAGTTTGTTACTGTGCCACGTACGGCCACCTCCGCATCGTGTCTGGGAGCGAGCGCCGCAAAGCCGCGTGTCAGCGCATCGCTCAGTGACGGATAGATGGGTACCCCCGAATGGCCAAGATTGCCGCTCGCCAGCATCCGGCCGTTCCACTTATCCTCCGGCGGCAGCCACAGTTCGAAGCCTATGCTCGATGTCGGCTCGGACTTGGCGATGCCAACAATCCGGCAAAACGGAACCGTTACTTTGGTGGTGTTGCCGAGGCCGTCCTTCGGCGATTCAAACGAACCGGTCTCTTCCGTCGCTGAGGAGATAGTGGCGTCGGGTGGCGCAATCTTGGTTAAGTCTCTACAGTTTGTGGCCATCGCCGGCACGCCCAAGGCTGTCGAAGCCGCGAACGATAGCGCAAGCATGGCAAAACGCGGCAACATGCGCTGCATGGTATCTCCTCCCTTTTCGCCTGCCAGAAGCCACTCACCCATGGACGCCATCTCAGCCAATTGTTGGCCTCTTGGCAAATTGTCTTGATTACTCTGACGGCACTTCGAGGCCGCTTCGAGTTCATTATTTCGAGTTCATTATGGAGTGCGCGCAGCCCCAGCGGCTTTGTCAATGACGAAGAGACCGCTCAGGGCATGTGTACCCTGCACCGTTGTGCATCATGATGTGCCGGCCCGCAATATCAGGGGCGTAGCGTTCGGCGGTCTTAGTTTGTCATCGCACGCGCTGTTGTCGGGCTACCTCCGAAGTCAGGATGGCCCAGCGGACTCTGCATGGGAATTAATTCCAAACGCCCAACGGCGACATAGGCCGAAGTTTTCTTTTAGGACCTGCCGGCAAATGCCCGTCGCCCATCCGGATCGCGCGTTCGTTTGGGACTGTAACCCGATGGTCACAGTTAACCATAAACCGCGCCATGACCCATTAAACCATTGAAAAGCCGTCGTGACCCTCCGGAATTGAACGAATTAAAATTAACCATCTCTGGGGGCGGTCATGCATCGGAA
>CAWDZD010000016.1:0-111771 GCA_963806465.1 uncultured Alphaproteobacteria bacterium
CTACCCCTGAGCTACACCCGCATCCGTAAAGGGTAAGCCGCGGCGTCAAGTACACCGCAGACCCCAAGCTATGCCAAAGAGCGCCGCGCTTTGCAACCGCCCTGCCCTGAGCCGCCGCAATACGGCTAACCGCGGGAAAAATCGCGCGGTCGACCGTCGCGCACGGAGTGCCGGAGTTTCGGCGCTCCAACCCACGCTCTCGCAGGCAAACTATTCATCGGACCTGCACTTAGCCTATCTTGGCCTATATCGATAGCCACATGCCGCCCGCTTCGCCTGACGACCTCCTCGCCTATTTGGATAGTCTCGGCATCGTCCACCGGACCGTGTGGCATGAGGCCGTTTTCACGGTGGAGGAAGCTCAAACGCAGCGCGATCGCGATCATCTCGTTGGCGGCTTCACCAAGAACCTGTTCCTGCGCGACAAGAAGGGGAGCCTGTTCCTGGTCGTGGCGCCGGAAGATGCAGCGATCGAGCTCAAATCGCTGCACCGGCTCCTTGGCGCCACCGGGCGCTTCTCTTTTGCTTCGGCCGAGCTGATGCGCGAGCTTCTGGGCGTCGAGCCCGGCTCGGTAACGCCGTTTGCGGTGATGAACGATAAGGCCGGCAAAGTGACGGTGGTGCTCGACGCCGGCATGATGACGCAAGAGGTGCTCAACTTTCATCCCTTGCAGAATACCGGCACCACGACGATTTCACGCGACGGATTGGTCAAGTTCCTCGAAGCCACCGGCCATCGGCCGCGAATTGAGGCGATTTCGGCCGCAGCAACCTGAACCTCGCGATTGCATTCGGCAGCATTCTTCCCATTTAATCAGGCGAATGAGGCAGATGCGGCCCGGGCGGGCCTTAAGAGGAAAGCATAGCCAGGAGATGTTGCAGCCAGCGCAAACCGCCGCCGCCGACGGCCTCGTCAAGGAAACGACGACACAAACCTTCGTCAAGGATGTGGTCGAGGAATCAAAGCACCAACCGGTGCTAATCGACTTCTGGGCACCTTGGTGCGGCCCGTGCAAACAGCTCACGCCGGTCCTGGAGAAAGTGGTCCGCGCCGCCAAGGGCAAGGTCAAGCTCGTCAAGATGAATATCGACGAGCACCCGGCCATCCCCGGCCAGATGGGCATCCAGTCGATCCCCGCGGTCATCGCCTTCGTCAACGGCCAGCCGGCTGACGGCTTCATGGGCGCGCTGCCGGAAAGCCAGGTGGTGGCGTTCCTCGAGCGGCTGACCAAGGACCGGATCGGCGGCGAGGCCAAGGACCTGCTCGCAGCCGCCGACGCGGCGCTTGCCGACGGCGATCCGGCCGGCGGCGCCGACCTCTATGCGCAGCTCCTTGCCGAGGACAACACCAACGTGCAGGCGCTCGGCGGCCTGACGCGCTGTTACGTCGAAACCGGAGCGATGGAGCAGGCCAAGCAGACGCTGGCGCTGGTGCCGGACTCCAAGCACAACGATCCATCCTTCGTCGCCGCAAAGGCGGCGCTCGATCTCGCCGAGCAGGCGAAGTCGCTCGGGCCGATCACCGAGCTGGAGCAGAAAGTCGCTGCCAACCCGCTCGACCATCAGGCGCGCTTCGATCTGGCGCTGGCGCTCAACGGCAAGGGCCGGCGGCTGGATGCACTGGAGCAGCTGATCAGCATCGTCAAGCGCGACCGCAAATGGAATGACGACGGCGCCCGCAAGCAGCTCGTCCAGTTCTTCGATGCATGGGGTCCGACCGACGAAGCCACGATCGAGGGCCGCAAGCGGCTCTCCTCGATTCTGTTCGCGTAGCTGCTAGTCTCTCGGCAGTAACACGCGCGTTCGGTTGCGTGCGGAGTACGACATGCCGATGAATGCGGCCTATAAGGGCCCCGACGACCTCTCCGGCGTGATCGCGATCTTCCCGCTGCCGGGCGCGTTGCTGTTGCCGCGGGGGCAAATGCCGCTCAACATTTTTGAGCCGCGCTATATGGCGATGGTCGACGACGCGCTGCGTTCCGGGTTGCGCCTGATCGGCATGATCCAACCCGATCCGCATCATCCCGGCCCGGACCAAAATAAGCCGCAGCTGTTCCGGGTCGGCTGTGTCGGCCGGATCACCCAACTCGCCGAAAGCGGCGACGGCCGCTACCTGGTCGAGCTCACCGGCATCGCCCGCTACCGCGTCGACGAGGAGCTTTCGATTGGCACGCCGTATCGGCAATGCCGGGTGTCCTATCAGCCGTTCCTCGACGACTTCATTGCGCGCAAGGGCGAAGACAAGGTCGACCGCAAGACGCTGCTGCGCACGCTTGCCGACTTTCTCAAAGCCAACGATCTCAAGGCCGACTGGGAAGGCATCGAGAATGCGCCCAACGAAGCGCTGGTCAATGCCTTGGCGATGATGTCCCCCTACGGCGCCGCCGAGAAACAGGCGCTGCTGGAAGCACCGGATTTGAAAACCCGCGCCGAGATTCTGGTCGCCGTCACCGAGATCGAGCTTGCCAAGGACGGGACCGGCGAGACCTCGCTGCAGTGAGCGACCAGGCTTTGGCGACTGCCATAGGCGACGATATTTGCTATACCCGCGCTCGCATTGGAGCCTGCCATGTCATCCGACCATCCCGGCGACGTCATCGATCCGAAGCTTCTTGAAATCCTGGTCTGCCCGCTGACCAAGACACCGCTAGAATACGACGCGGCCAAGCAGGAGTTGATCTCGCGCGCCGCCAAGCTCGCTTACCCGATCCGCGACGGCATCCCGATCATGCTGCCCGAGGAAGCGCGGCGGATCGAGTGAAGTTTTTCAACCGTCACCCGCGGGCATAGCCGTTCGAAGAACGGCGTCGCTTTGCTCGCCTATGACCCGCGGGTCCATGCTAAATCGCCGAGCACGCCGCGCCGCCGCATGGATGGCCGGAACAAGTCCGGCCGTGACGCGAGGGTTAAGTCTGGGAGAAAACAAGTGATCAAAATCTGGGGACGGAACACGTCGGCGAACGTGCAGAAGGTCATGTGGGCCATCGCCGAGATTGGTCTAGCGCACGAACGCATCGATATCGGCGGGCCGTTCGGCAAAAATCGCGAGCCGGCTTATCTCGCCATGAATCCGAACGGGCTGGTGCCGACGCTCGAAGAGGACGACGGCTTCCTGCTCTGGGAATCGAACGCGATCGTGCGCTATCTCGCCGCCAAGCATCGCGCCGGCGTGCTCGAACCCGCCGATCCCCACGCGCGCGCCCGAGCCAACGCCTGGATGGACTGGCAGCTGAGCGTGATCGGACCGGCGATCACGCCCTGCTTCATCGGCTTGGTCCGCACGCCGCCGGAGAAACGCGACCACACCGCGATCGAGGGATCAAAGAAGAAGACAACCGAGGCTGTCGCCATTCTCGACGCTGAACTCGGCAACAGCGCGTTCGTTGCCGGCGACGCTTTCTCCTACGGCGACATTCCGGCCGCGGTGATGGCCAATCGCTACCGGCAGCTCGTGCCCGAGCGGCCGGCGTTTCGCAACTTCGAGCGCTGGTTTGCTGCAATTGCCGCGCGGCCGGCATTCAAGGAACAGGTCGCCGCTGTCGCGCTGGCTTAACCGTCATTCCGGGGCGCGCGCAGCGCGAAACCCGGAATCCATAGTCACGGAGCTACGCAACCTTGCGACGCCGCGTTCCTCGGCATGAGCCGTGGTTGTGGATACCGGACTTGCCGCTTTGCGGCAATCCGGATTGACGAATGCGGTTACTCCGCCGCGGCGCGCGTGACGCCCGACTGCGTCGACACGATGTAATCCATCGCCGCCTGCACGCCGCCCTTCTTGTGCGGCACGCCGGCGAGCGTCAGCGCCATTTCCGTCGCCCCGAGCGCGCCGATCATCATCGTGTCGTTGACGTCGCCGAGATGGCCGATGCGGAAATATTTCTTGGCGTAGGGGCCGAAGCTCGCGCCGTAGGCGATATTGAAGGTGTTGAGCGCGACGCTACGGAATTGATCGGCGTCATGGCCGTCAGGCAGCAGCACCGCCGTGACGGTCGGCGAATAATATTTCGGATCGCGGCAGAGGACGTCGAGCCCCCAGGCTCGCACCGCGCGGCGCGTCGCCTCGGCCAAGCGGTCATGGCGGGCAAAGACATTGTCGAGACCTTCCTCGTGCAGCATCTCGATCGCCACGTCGAGGCCGTAGAGCATCTGCGTCGCCGGCGTGTAGGGAAAGAATCCCTGCTTGTACATCGTCAGCATGTCGTCCCACTGAAAGAACGACCGCGGCAGCTTGGCCGTCTTTGACGCCTGCAACGCCTTCTCGCTCACCGCGTTAAACGACATGCCCGGCGGCAGCATCAGCCCCTTCTGCGCGCCGCCGACGGTGACATCGACGCCCCACTCGTCGTGGCGGTAATCGGTCGAAGCCAGCGATGAGATGGTGTCGACCAAAAACAGCGCTGGATGGCCGGCCGCGTCGATGCTCTTACGGATCTCGCTGATCGGCGACAGGCAGCCGGTCGCCGTCTCGTTGTGCAGCACGCAGACCGCCTTGATCTCGTGCGCCTTGTCCTTGCGCAGATGCTCTTCGATCACTTTCGGATCGGCGCCGGTGCGCCAGTCGGTCTTGATGAATTCCGGCTTCAATCCGAGCCGCTCCGCCATCACTTTCCACAGCGTGGCGAACTGGCCGGTCTCGACCATGAGCACGCGGTCGCCGGACGACAGCGTGTTGGTCAGCGCCGCTTCCCAGGCGCCGGTGCCGGTCGCGGTGTAGATGATCACCGGCTGCGTGGTCTTGAAGATGGTCTTGATGCCTTCAAGCACGCGCTTGGTCAGCTTGGCGAATTCGGGGCCGCGCTGGTCGATCAGCGGCATGTCGATCGCGCGCAGCACGCGGTCAGGCACGGGCGTCGGCCCGGGAATTTGCAGGAAGTGGCGCCCGGGAAGACGCGAGGCGTTCTGCGGCATTGTTCGGCTCCGTCGGACGCTTCCTGAAAAAACCGGCGCCGGTCCGAAGGCGCTGCGGCGGCGCCTTGATCCCCGAATGCCCGATGCGGGTCAAGTCTCCCAACCGCCGCAGGCTGATGTATCGTTGATGCGAACGGTCGTTCTCGTTGGGCGATTTGTTGGGCAGCGACAGGCGCGGCGAAAAGCGGTCAGCGTTCCGCGTCGAGCACGCTCTCGTGCCAGCGCCGCAGCGCCAGATAATTGACCAGCGACAGCAGATAGAAAATCACGATGCCGGCCACGGACAACAGCAACAGCGCCGCGAACATCCGCGGAATATTGAGCCGGTACTGCAACTCGGAGATGCGATAAGCGAGGCCCGAGCCGGCGCCCGCCGAGCCGGCCGCGATCTCGGCGACTACCGCGCCGATCAGCGAGAGGCCGCCGGCGATGCGCAGGCCGCCAAGAATATAGGGCAGCGCCGACGGCAGCTTCAGCCGCCACAGCACCTTCCCGCGCGAGGCGCCATAAAGCGAAAACAGATCGGCGAGATTGCGGTCGACCGAATTCAAGCCGAGCGTGGTGTTGGCCAGCACCGGAAAGAACGCCACGATCCACGCGCAGGCGAGCACCGCGGCCTGCTGCGGCAGGTAGACCAGAAGCAGCGGCGCGATGGCGACGATCGGCGTCACCTGCAGAATCACGGCATAGGGATAGAAAGAATATTCGACCAGCCGCGACTGGTTGAAAAGGATCGCCAGGCCGACGCCACCGACCGCGGCGAGCAAAAAGCCCTCGAACGTGGTCACGAGCGTGACCGCAAGCGATCGCGCCAGCAGTCCCCAATCGACGAACAGCGTCTTTAAGATCAGTGCGGGCGTCGGCAGGATATACGGTGGGACATTGGCGATCGACACCACCGTTTCCCAGATCAGAAGAACGAGCGCCAGCACGATGATGGGCAACGCGATGCGCAACGCGCGATCGCGGCGTTCGGTGCTGGACGCACGGGCGCTCATGAGGCACCCCCGTCATTGCGAGGAGCCAACGGGTCCGGCCCGAAGTGGCCGGCCCGATGACAAGCTCCGCGACGAAGCAATCCAGAACGCGTGGGATTCCCGCTGGATTGCTTCGCTTCGCTCGCAATGACGAGCGCCAGCGGGGAATGAGCGGGCCCAGGATTGCTCATGGCGTGCCTCCCGCCGCCATGGCCTGCGCCAGCGCTTCCGACGCGCGGCGGCAATGCGCCGCGTATTCGGACGAGGTGCGAAAATTCCGATCGCGCGGATAGGGCGCGTCGATCGCAAGTTCGGTGAAGACGCGTCCGGGCCGCGCCGCCATCACCACGATGCGGCTCGCCAGATAGACCGATTCGAAAACCGAATGGGTGACGAACACCACGGTCGGGCGCAGCGCCTGCCACGTCTGCAGCAGGTCGTCGTTGAGGGTGAAGCGTGTGATTTCGTCGAGCGCGGCAAACGGCTCGTCCATCAACAGAAGCTGCGGCTCGGTGACCAGCGCGCGGGCAATCGAGACGCGCATGCGCATGCCGCCGGACAGCTCGCGCGGATAGGCGACGCGAAAATCCGTCAACCCGACGCGATCAAGCACCGCGGCGGCGCGGCCAGCGCCATCGGCCGGCGGCGCGCCTTGTAGATCGAGCGGCAACAGCACGTTGGTGAAGACCGACGCCCACGGCATCAACGTCGGCTCCTGAAAGACGAAGCCGATGCTGCCTTTGCCTGGCGCCTCGCCAGCCGCCGCGGGCCATTCCACAACGCCGTCGGTCGGCTCACTCAGGCCGGCGATGATGCGTAGCGCCGTCGATTTGCCGCAGCCTG
Organism: uncultured Alphaproteobacteria bacterium; assembly: GCA_963806465.1. GTDB lineage: Bacteria > Pseudomonadota > Alphaproteobacteria > Rhizobiales > Xanthobacteraceae > BOG-931. The sequence continues at coordinate 6,729 of CAWDZD010000016.1, forward strand.
ACGGTCCAAGCAGGGCCACGAATTCGCCGGGCCGAATTTCCAGGTCGAGGCCTGCGAGCGCCTGCGTACCGTTCGGAAATGCTTTGCCGACGCCGCGCAAGGCGACCAACGGAACCGGATGCATCGCGGCCGCCGACGGCTGGCGGTCAGTGTTTATCGAGCCCAACCTTCTTGTTCACAAATTGCAGGGTGTAGGCTTTGCGATAATCGAGGTCGGCCTTGACCACGCCGGCGCGCACCATCTTGTTGAAAAAATCCTTCATGCGTGCGTCGGTCATGGCGCCGATCCCGAGCGTCGCCGTCTCGCCGGAATCGACGATGCCATAGTCCTTCATCTTGGCGACCGAATAAGCCAACAGCTCGTCGGTCATCTCCGGGTTTTAACTCTTGATCAGCGCGTTGGCCGCGGCATTGTTGCCGTAGATATAGTTGCGCCAGCCGAGGATCGAGGCATCGACGAAGCGCTGCACCAGGTCCGGCTTCTTGTCGACCAGCTCACGACGCGTCTCGATCAAGCTCGAATAAGCGGAAAAGCCCTGGTCGGCGAGCAGAAAAATCTTGGGCTTGAACTTGCCTTCCTTCTCGATGGCAAACGGCTCTGACGTCACGTAGCCCTGCATCGCGCTTCTCTTGTCGGCGAGGAAGGGCTGCGGATTGAAAGTGTAAGGTTTCACCTGATCGTCCTTGAAACTGAAGTCGGCCTTGAGCCATTGATAATAGGTCGCCATGCCTTCCTTCGAGATGAACAGCGTCAATTTCTTCAGGTCTTCGAATTTGTCGATGCCCTGATCCGGATGCGCGAGCAGGACCTGCGGGTCCTTCTGGAACAGTGCGGCAACTTCGATGGTCGGAATGTTGTGCTCGACCGCGTCAAAACCCTGCAGCGTGTTGGCGCTCAGGTAGAAGTCGATCTTGTCGACCAGCAGCAGCATGCGGTTGTTGGCGTTCGGACCGCCGGGCAGGATCGTGACGTCGAGGCCGTATTTCCTGTAGGTGCCGTCGGCCACCGCCTGATAGAAGCCGCCGTGCTCGGCCTCCGCCACCCAATTGGAGCCGAAGGTGACCTTGTCCAAGGTCTCCGCGGAAACCGGCCCGACCGTCGCCGCGGCGGCCGACAGAAGGACAGCGGCGAGCATTGTGCATGACCTTGTAGCGAACGGCATAGTTTGCTCCTTTGCACCGGCGACCAAGAATAGAGCACGATCCGCCGAAAAAAACCTGCCGGAACGTGCTTCGGCGGCGCCTGCACTTTGGTGAGTCAATGACCCTGCCGAAACGCGACTGGACGGAGATGACCTGGCAGGACATTGCCGGCGCAGGCGGGGCGACTGCGCGCTGGATCGCGGTTCTGCCACTTGCGGCGGTAGAACAGCATGGTCCCCACCTGCCGCTCGGGGTCGATACTTTTATCGCCCAGGCCTATTTGGCAAAGGTTCGCGACAGCCTTCCGGACCAACTGCCGGTGACGTTCCTGCCGGTGCAAGCCATCGGCGTGTCGGTGGAGCACATCGCCTATCCGGGCACGCTGACGCTGTCGGCAGCCACGGCGATTGCCGTTTGGACCGAGATCGGCGAAAGCCTGGCGCGGGCCGGATTGCGGAAGCTCATCCTCGTCACCAGCCATGGCGGCAATGTCGCGGCGATGGAATTGGTGGCGCGCGACCTGCGCGCGCGGCTCGCCATGCTCGCGGTCACGGTCGGCTGGCATCGCTTCGGCTATCCGGACGACACATTCTCCAGCGAAGAAAAACGCCACGGCATTCATGGCGGCGATATCGAGACCTCGCTGATGCTCGCGGCGCGCGCGGACACGGTGCGGATGGAGCAGGCGCCCAACGCAAAACCGGCGGCTGTCGAGATGGCGCAGGAATTCAAATGGCTCGGCGCCTATCGTCCAGCCGGCTTCGCGTGGCTGACGCAGGATCTGCACCAAAGCGGCGCGGTCGGCGATGCCACGCTTGCCAGCGCGGCGAAGGGCGAGGCGTCGCTTGCGGCTGGCGCCAAAGCGTTTGTGGAATTGCTGGGAGAAGTGGACCGCTTCGATCTGAAACGGCTGCGCGAGGGTCCGTTGTCTCAATAGCGGCGTCATTCCGGGGCGCGCAAAGCGCGAACCCGGAATCCATAACCCCTGCCGCCGCAGGATAGACACTCAGTGTGTGTTCGGCTCGTTCAGCGGTTATGGATTCCGGGCTCCGGCCTTCGGCCGGCCCCGGAATGACGGCTAAGCCGCGATCTTCACGTATTCGAAATCGCCCGGCTTGTTGTCGATGCCGATGCGCGGCGGTGCGATCCAGCCGGCGAATTCGCCCGGCTCGGTCACCCGCCGCATCAGGCTGACGATGAAGTCGCCGTCGCTTTGCGACGGCAGCCACTTGTCGCGGCTGCGGTTCCACGTTCCTTGATCGACGATCACGCCGGCCGGCGTCACCTTGACGTCCTTGAACTCGCCGATGTCGCGATGGAAGCCGACGTGCGGCAGTTCGAACTTGAAAGCAACGCCGGTCCGGTCGATCACCTTGTTCCAGCGATCGAGCCCGCGCTGGCAGTCGGCGGTATAGTCGTCGCGCAGCCGCATATTGACGGCGGTCAGCGCCGGTTCGTCGACGCGTTTGATTTCGCCATCGACCAGCTTGAGCACCGGATAGGTCGAATTCTCCAGCCGGTGATCGTCCTCGATCTTGGTCTCCTGGAAGCGGCCTTTGAGGCTGGCGTTGAAGGCGTTGGCGGCGTTGGTCGAGACTTCCGAGCCGAACAGATCGAGCGACAGCGAATAGTGCAGGTTGAGCTTCTTCTGGATGGTCGGCAGGTCGATCACGCCGAGCTTGCGGACCTTCTCGATCTCATTCGGATCGTCGATGCCGGACGCCTTCATCGCCTCGCAGGTGCGCTGGATGGTGCGGCCGACACCGGTCTCGCCGACGAACATGTGATGCGCCTCTTCCGTCAGCATGAAGCGACAGGTGCGCGACAGCGGATCGAAGCCGGATTGCGCCAGGCTTTCGAGCTGCATCTTGCCGTCGCGGTCGGTGAAGAACGTGAACATGTAGAACGACAGCCAGTCCGGCGTCGCCTCGTTGAAGGCGCCGAGCATGCGTGGCTTGTCGGCGCTGCCGGAGCGGCGTTGCAGCAGCTCGGCCGCCTCCTCGCGGCCGTCACGGCCGAAATATTTCTGCAGGATATAGACCATCGCCCAAAGGTGACGGCCTTCTTCGACATTGACCTGGAAGACGTTGCGCATGTCGTAGAGCGACGGCGCGGTCTTGCCGAGATGGCGCTGCTGCTCGACCGAAGCCGGCTCGGTGTCGCCCTGGATGACGACGAGACGCCGAAGCATGGCGCGATATTCGCCCGGCACGTCCTGCCAGGCGGGCTCGCCGTAGTGGTGGCCGAACGGGATCTTGCGATCCTCTTCCTTCGGCGCCAGCAAGATGCCCCAGCGATATTCCGGCATCTTCACATAGTCAAACTTGGCCCACCCCTTGGGATCGACCGACACGGCGGTGCGTAGATAAACCAGCGACTGCTGGAAGCCTTGCGGCCCCATGTCCATCCACCAGTCGATATAGCCGGGATGCCAGCTTTCCAGCGCCCGCAGCACGGTGCGGTCTTCGGCGAGATTGACGTTGTTGGGGATCTTGGTGGTGTAGTCGACGGCTTCGATGTCCATGGCTGGCTCCTGACCCGGGCTAAACCCGGCGCGTATCGAAGACCGGCTGCTGACCGGTGCCGTAGCGCTTGAGCGCTCCGTCCTCACCGACCGCATTGGGGCGCTGGAAAATCCAGTTCTGCCACGCGGTCAGCCGGGCAAAGATTTTCGATTCCATCGTCTCCGGTCCGGCGAAGCGCAGATTGGCTTCAAGCCCGGTGAGACCGTCGGGCGAGAAGCTGGCGCGCTCCTCCAGGAACACGCGCACCTCGGCGTCCCAATCGATGTCGTCGAGCGCGAAGGTGATGAGACCGAGCTTTTGCGCGCGCTCGGCATCTAGCATTTTTTCCTGCTCGGCTTTCACCGCTTCGAGGTCGGCAGGATCGGCGAGGAAGCGGCTGGCGAGCCGCGTCAGCCCGTTCGACATCGGGTAGGCGCCGAAATTTGCGGCTGACAGCGCGATGACGGCGGGCGGCTTGTTGTCGCCCTCGCGCTGGCCGAGGAACATATACGAGCGGTCGCTGGCGAACACGATCTCGGCCAAGGTGCCGGCAAAGCACGAGCCCGGTTCGACCAATGTCACCAGCGAGCGCGACGTCAGATCGACGCGCTTGAGCACCCGCTTCCAGAAGTGGCGGATTTCACCGACCAGCCAATGATCCTTGTTGGCGTCGAGGAAATGCTCGTAGGCGACCACCTCGGCGGGATCGCCCGACGACTTGAAGACGATGGCGGCGACGTCGAATTCGTTGAGCCGGATGTTGAGGATCGCATCGTCGAGCTCGCGCGCCAGCTTGAGCGGCCAAAACTCGGCGCCGAGCGCGACCATGGCGTCAGCCGACGCCGGCGGCGGTGTCCCCGGTCCGCGCAGCGTGACGGTGGCGATGCGGCCGCCGCGGTCAAACTCGACAGCGAGCGAACCGTAGTCGACGCCATTGGCGGTGAACGAGCGCGACAGCGGCGTGAGCTTGATCCCCTGCCCGGCCTGGCCGCGCCGCGACTTAGCGGCAAATTCCTTGGCACGCGCCGTAACAACTTCCTCGAACTTGGAGCCCGGTACCGCTTCGTCAACCAGACGCCAGTCGAGCGCGCGCTTACCCTTCACGCCTTCTTCGGTGGTGCAGAAGAAGTCGGCGTGGTCGCGCCGCACCTTGCGTTTGTCGGAGACGCGCGTGAGCCCGCCGGTGCCAGGCAAAACTGCAAGCAGCGGCAATTCCGGCAGCGACACCGCCGAGGAGCCGTCGTCGACCAGCATGATGTAGTCCGCGGCGAGCGCAAGCTCGTAGCCGCCACCGGCCGCCGCACCGCTGATGGCGCAAATGGTCCGCAGCCCGGAATTCTCGCTCAGGTCTTCGATGCCGTTGCGCGTCTCGTTGGTGAATTTGCAGAAATTGACTTTGTGGGCGTGGCTCGCGCCAGCCAGCATGCGGATATTGGCACCGGCGCAGAACACCCGCGGCTTGCCCGAGCGCAGCACCACGACCTGCACCTGTGGATGCTCGAAGCGCAGCCGCTCGATAGCGTCGGCAAGCTCGATATCGACGCCGAGATCGTAGGAATTGAGCTTGAGCTCGTAGCCCTCGAACAGCGCGCCCTTCTCGTCGACGTCGAGGAGGAGCGTGGCGATATCGCCGTCGATCTTGAGCTTCCAATGCCGGTACCGTGACGGCTGGGTCTGGAAGTCGATCCTGGTCTGGCCGTTCGCCAGCGGACGCTCGGGGGTATGGGCGTCAGCCATCACAGCGTTTCCTAGAATGTATTATAGTTCATTTATCTCGCTTGCCGACATATGCACTATAATGCATCAGGCTGCAACCCCGGAATCGGCCTTCCGTTCACCTTCGTGGTGGTCCTGCAGAAGCCGGTTGATAAAGCCCGCGGCCACGTCGAGGGTCGCCTCAGGCGCATCGCGATGGGGCGAGTGGCGCGCCTTCGGCACGATCGCGACCTCGACCGGGCAATAGCACTCCTGCTGCGCCGCCTCGATCTGCTTGAGCGTGCCGTACTGATCGTCGGCGCCCTGAATGATCAGGATCGGCACGCGAATGTAACCGAGCGCTTCGGTGATATCCCAAGCGCGAATGTCGGGATTGAGCCACGGCCCGCTCCAGGACTGGAACGCGCTGTCGACGTCGCTGTGCCAGCGCTTGAGTTTGTCGCGCAGGTCGCCCGACGCATAATCCTCATTGGTGCGGCGGACCTCGGCGAGCCCCATTTCCTCGGTGAAGAAATGCGGCGCCATCAGGACGAGGCCGCGCACGCGGTGGTCCTGCACGCCGCCGGCATAAATCGTCACGATCGAAGCGCCGTCGCTGTGGCCGAACAAGATGCCGCGCTCAAAGCCGATCGCAGCAAGCACGCGCGGCAGCACGTCGAGCGCTTCCTCGTGCATGAAATTGACCGAGCGCGGCAGCTTGCCGGGGCCCGACTTGCCGTAATTGGCGCGCGAATAGACGAATACGCCGGCGCCGGTCGCCGACGCGAGCCGCTCCGGGAACGCGCCCCAAAGGCCGACTGAGCCGAGGCCCTCATGCAGCATGACGATGGTCGGCGCCGCGTCCGGCCGCGGACCTATCATGCGGTATTCGAGCCGCAGCGGCGTGAGATCCAGAAAGCCTTCATCGGCGAGCGTCACGGCTTGCGGGCCCCGATCAAGGGCTGGACGATGCGCAGAAGCTTGGCAAAACTCTGCTCGACGGCATCGCCCGAAGTGTCGACTTCCGCTTCGGCGCGGGCATAGTCGGCGCGGCGGGCATCGAGGATCGCCACCAGGTCGGCCATCGCCTGGCGGTTCGCCGCCATTGGCCGAAAATCGCCCTGCGCCATGACCCGGCTCATATGCTCTTGCGGCCGCGCCTTGATCCAGACGGTGTGGGTATGGCGAAACAATAGCGCGTAGGTTTCCGGATTCGAGACAATGCCGCCGGCGGTGGTGACGATGGCGGCATCATGCTCGGCGACGACGCGCTCGAGCGCGCTCCGTTCCTGGCGGCGGAACGTGGCCGTGCCGGCCATTTCGATCAGGTCGGGAATGCTGGCGCCGTAATCTTCCTCGACGCGCCGATCGAGCTCGATGAAGGGCCAGCCGAGATGCTGCGCCAGCATGCGCCCGAGCGTCGACTTGCCGGCGCCGCGCAAACCGACCAGTGCGATGCGGCGCGCCCGGTCGGCACCGGCGCGCAGCGCCACACGCGCCTCGATCTCCTTGACCAGCGCCGGCAGTTCCTTCTCGGGCACCTGCGCCAACAGATCGAGGATGGCGCCAAGCTCGGCGGTGCGCGCACCGTGTTCGGGCAGGAGCGCAGCGGCCGGAAGATCAAGCGCTTGCGCGATGGCGCGCAACACGCTGACGGACGGATTGCCAGCGCCGCTCTCGATCTGCGCCAGATAGCGCTCGGACGTCGCCGAAGCTTGCGCCAATTGCCGGCGTGTCATGCCGCGTTTGGCGCGATTCCTTCGCACCTCGCGCCCGATGGCGGAGAGGAAGGCCGCTGCGTGAGGGCCTTCGCTATCGGTGGTCGGAGCAAGCTTCTGCGGTTGCTGAGTTTTCGCCGTTGGTTTCGCCAAAGTCGCGCGTCTCATGCATTATAATTCATGCGGTATAATGCGCGCGGCGGCTTGAGATGGCAAGTTTTTGGGCCGGCCTTCCCTGACTACTCGAAAATCTTCCTACTCGAAAATCTTCCGCCAGCCGCCGTTTGAAGGCTCGGCGTTCGTTTCGTCTTCATCGGCCACGACCGGACCCGGATCGTCTGGCGCGTGCACCAGCGGGATTACCGCATCTGGCTTCGGTTGCGGCGGCGAGACGCGGCGCAGAGCGGGCGCGGCGGGGGCAGAAGTAGCCGCAGTAGGCGATCCGTCAGGCTTCGGTTCGGCCGGCTTCTGCAGAACCGCTGGCCTGCCGTGGCCGATCGGCTCGCCACTCGTCACCACGGGCGTGGCCGTGACCGCAGCAACCGGAGTTGGCTCGCGCGGCGCGATCGCCGGCGCCGGACTCGGCATTCCGGTGACCGGAACGCGCCATTGGAAGGCATCGAGCTTGCCGCTCGGCGACACCGGCAGCCAACGCTCGGAAATGTGCCCCTCGGCCGTCCATGCGGGATCCGGCGCGGCATTGAGCGCGCGGGCGATCCATTCGCGGGCGCGGCCTTCGTTATTGTGCTCGATGCGTTCGAGCTCAGCCATCAGCAAAGCCACGCGCCTGGTCGGCGCGGCGAGAAACGAGGCGAGCGCGGCGCGCGCCTTGGCGAACTCCCGCGCATCGAGGGCCGCGCGCGCCAGCGCCAAACCGCCCTCGACATGGCCGGGCACCTTCTTCGCCAGCGCCTCGATGCGCTTCAATCGATCGCGCGCCGCATCGCCGAAGCGCAGTTCGGATAGGACTTGCGCGAGATCGGGATGCGGATGCGCAAGCCAGGCCTTGTTGACGATGCGCGAGGCTTTGCGCAGTTCGCCGCCCTCCGCCAGCATGCGGCCGGCAAGCGTTGCCGCTGGCACGAGCGTCGGCGCGAGCTTGTTGGCTTCGAGCGCGAATGCCTTGGCGTTGTCGCGATCGGTCTCCTCGGTCGCCAGCGCGCGCGCCGTGAGCATCACCGCGCGTTGTCGCCGATAGGTCTCCTTGTCGAGCGAGCGTTTGCTGCCTTCCAGCAGTGCGAGTGCGCCGGCCCAATCGCCGGTAAGGCAGCGAAATTCCAGTACCGCCTTGCCGGCCCAGCTGAGCGAAGGATTTTCGCGCGCCGCCTCCTCGGCGAAGGCATGCGCCGTCGCATGATCGCCGCGGCGGCGGGCTTCGATATGGAGCCCGTGCAGGCCGAGCGCTTTGGTATCGGCGCGGCCGGCCATGGCACGAAAGGCGCTGTCGGCCGCGCTGCGATCGCCGCCAAGCTGCGCCGCTTGCGCGCTCAACAACAGCGAGAGCGGCTCAGCCGGTGCGATGCGCTTGGCTTCCGCCACATGCTGACGCGCGGCGACTAGATCGCCGGCGCCGACCGCGATGAGCCCGCGCGATATTGCCTCGTAGGTGCGTTCGCCGCGGCGACGATGCAGATGCCGACGCAACATGAAGGGCGAGCCCATGAGGAGGGCGATGAGCGCTAAGATTAGAATCAGAGCTGCGAACAACGCCAGGATCGCTACCATCACGACCATAAGCGAAGTCTCGAACTGCCGCCCCTGCCAGGTCAGGACGACATCGCCCGGTCGGTCAGCAAGCCAAGCAAAGCCAAGCGCCAGCAAACCGACGGCGATCAGAAAGACGACGACGCGGATCATTGCGAGCCCGGCTTGCCAAGCGCGGCGAGCGCGGCGGCGGCGATACGCTGGCTTGCCGCAATCGCCGCCTCGCGGGCTTGCGCTTTTTTGACCCAAGCATCGACCGGCGCGCGCGGCGCGTCCGGCAATTTGGCGATCTCGGCGAGCGCCGCTGCGACATCGCCGCGCGCTGCGGCGGCATTGATCCGCGCGATCACCGACGAAGCATCGTCGCCGGCCGGCGGCGCCGACGTGCCGGCTGGGGTGATGCGGACAAGCTTTTCTGCATGGCTTTCCAGCCGCGCCAGGAACGAGTTGCCGCTCGGCTGCGGCTCACTCGCCCGGTAGAGCGCCGGCGCGAGTGCTGCGAGTTCGCGGCTAAGCTGCGCGGCGCTCGGCACGCCTTGTGCCGCAAATGGCTCAAGCGCCGCAACGGCGCTTTGCTCGGCGCCGAGCGCCGTGACCGCGCCAAGCTCGGCTTGATACGGCGCGCCGCGCTCGACAGCAGCACGCAGCGCCTCGGCGGCAACGGTCATGCGCGTCGCCCGGTCGTCCGCATTCGAACTGGACGTGCGCTGCGACACCTCGGCGGACAGCGCTTTGACGGCGCTTTCGAGTGCGGCAATCCGGTTTGCCAGCGGATCGAGATCGGCGCGTTGGACGCCGGCCTGGGCCGCGTTCTTCGCTGCCTCGGCGGCTGCCGTCGCGGCCTTCCCTTGCGCCAATGCAGTCTGCGAGGCGGCGGCGATATCATCGACGCGACGGGTCAGTGCGGCGAGCGAGTTGCCGAGCGCTTTGGTTTGCGCCTCGGCAGCCGCGAGGCGTCCCTCCAGCGCCGCATCCGGGCGCCGAGCTTGCAACGCCTGCTGAATCTTATCGAGCCGGGCCGAGATTTCGTCGTTGTCGGCGGTTTTGGCGCCCGGTGCCGTGGGCGCTTGTGGCCCTGATGTCGTGGCCGCGTTCTGTGGCGCGACGGTTTGGTTAACCGGCACGAAACCCATGATCCAAAGACCGGCGATGATAACGGCCGCCGCTAGTGCGCCGATCACACCGCCGACCGCATAGGGCGTCGCGCGGCCGGAACGATGGGCATGATCGCCTGGAACATCGTGACTTGTCGCCCCATGCGCCGCCTCCGTTTGCGCCGCGGCCGTTGGCTCCGGCGTTTCGGTTTCCACTTCCTTTGCCGTCAGATCGATGGTTGGCGGCCGGCGTCGTGGCGCGCTGTCAGCCTCGCTCATGCGCTCTCCAAATTAGGCATTTGCAGCCAAGCGCTCCAAGGAAGTCTCCAACGCAAGTAAGCATGCGGTCGATTCGAGACCTCGTTCGCATGTTCCGGCATAGTACGGAGGCGCGATGGCGGCAACACGACCGCGAATGGGCCGATAGGGAGAACTTGGCTCAAACCGCTGGAATAAGCGCTATCAAGGCGGCCTCCGTCGGTGCTTCGGCAACCCGTATGTGGGCGGCGCCGGCTTCCGCGAGAGGCTCCGCCACGTGTGCCGACATGCAGAAATGGACCGGCTTTGTGAGTGCGGCTTCGTCGAGGCCGCCGACGCGCGCTGCGCTCACATAGGCCTCGGCACTGCGCCGGGAGAAGTGCAGCACCCCGTCAAGCCCGCCCGCGATGGCCGCGACCGCCGCAGGCGGGAGCGAAGCCGCGGCGATCGCGCGATAGACGACGATCGTGCGCACCGCCAGGCCGCGACCGGAGAGCATGCCGGCAAGATCGCCGGCGCGGTCGGCGCCGGCCAGATAGAGCAGCGAGGCCCCACGCTTGAATCGTTCGCCGACCAGGCGCGCGAGATCGGCGACGTTGCCATCGGCCGACGTTACATCGGCAAAGCCGGCGCCGCGCATCGTCTGCGCGCTGCGGTCACCGACCGCGAGCACCGGCAGCGCACGCAATTGCGCAAAGCGTTTGTGTCGTGCAATCGCCGACGCGGCGTTGGCGCTGGTGACCAGGACCGCCGCGAATGGTCCGGGGCCAATCTCGACATTGTCCAACGGCTCGATGCGCAGCAATGGCGCGGTGACGACCGTGTGGCCGTGTTCGCGCAGTTCCGAGGCGGTCCGTTGCGCGTCGGGCTCGGGCCGCGTCACTAGGAGCCGCACGACTAGGCCCGCACGAAAAAGTCGGCGCTGGCGCGATCCCGCAATTCGCGGCCGGCATCAGCACCAAGCTCGGCGGCCTCTTCGCGGTGGCCTTCGCGCCAAACCTCGAACGCTTCGCTGCCATCCGGTTTCACGATGATGCCGCGAAAGCGCAGCGTGCCGCCATCCAATGTCGCGTGGCCGCCGATCGGCGTGCGGCAGGAGCCGTCGAGCACCGCGAGGAACGCGCGCTCGGCGGCAAGCGCAGCGCTGGTATCGGCGTCGTCGATCGCCTCAACCAACGCCCGGGTTTCGGCATCGTCGGCGCGTGTCTCCATGCCGATCGCGCCCTGCCCTACCGCCGGCAAGAAATAGTCGGGATCGAGGATCGCGGTTGCCGCCGAAAGCAGGCCAAGCCGCTTCAAGCCGGCGACCGCAAGCAGCGTCGCGTCAACTTCGCCCGCCTCGAGCTTGCGCAGCCGCGTCTCCACATTGCCGCGCAGGGTGACGACGGTCGCGTCCGGCCGCAGCTTTTTGACCAACGCGTGGCGGCGCGGCGACGACGTGCCGACCACGGCGCCGCGCGGCAGCTCGCGCAACGTCGCGGCCTTGTGGCTGATAAAGGCGTCGCGTGGATCCTCACGCGGCGGAAAGCCAGCCAACACAAGTCCGGCCGGCAACACAGTCGGCAGGTCCTTCGAGGAGTGCACGGCGAGGTCGATGCTGCCGGCCAGCAGCGCCTCCTCGATCTCCTTGGTGAAAAGCCCCTTGCCGCCGGCGTCGGCCAGCGGCCGGTCGACGACGACGTCGCCAGTCGTGCGGATGACCTTGATCTCGATGCGCGCCGCATCGATGCCGACCGCGGCAGCAATGCGGTTCTGCACCTCGCGCGCCTGCACCAGCGCCAGCGGGGAACCGCGCGAACCGATGCGCAGGATGGGCTTGTCAGTCGAAGATTGTGTCACCGCACCTTCCAGTGATAGGCCATCGCCGCCACGCCAAGCGGCGTGTTTCGCAACAGCGGCGAACCATATAATACTCCGATGATCATTCTCGGCATCGAAACGACTTGCGACGAAACCGCCGCCGCCGTGGTAGAGCGAAATGCGGAAGGTCACGGCCGCATTTTGTCCAACGTCGTCCTCTCCCAGATCAGCGAGCATGCCGCGTTCGGCGGGGTGGTTCCGGAAATCGCCGCGCGCGCCCACGTCGAGACGCTCGATTCCATCATCGCCAAGGCCATGAACGAGGCACAGGTTTCGTTCGCAGCGCTTGACGGCATTGCCGCCGCCGCCGGCCCGGGCCTGATCGGCGGCGTGATCGTCGGTCTGACAATGGCCAAGGCGATCGCTTTCGTGCATGACAAGCCGTTGATCGCGGTCAACCACCTTGAGGCGCACGCCCTGACGGCGCGGCTCACCGACGGGACGGCTTTCCCCTATTGCCTGTTCCTCGCCTCCGGCGGCCACACCCAAGTCCTCGGTGTGCGCGGTGTCGGCAACTATCTGCGCATCGGCGGCACGGTCGACGACGCGATCGGCGAAGCTTTCGACAAGACGGCGAAGCTTCTCGGCCTCGGCTATCCGGGCGGACCTTTGGTCGAAAAGGAAGCGGCGCAGGGCGATCCGGAGCGTTTTGCGCTGCCGCGTCCCATGGCTGGGCGTCGCGACGCGGATTTCTCGTTTTCGGGATTGAAAACCGCGCTGCGCCTGGAAGCGGAAAAAATCGCGCCGCTGAGCGACGCCGACGTGGCCGATCTGTGCGCTTCGTTCCAACAGGCGGTGGCCGAGGTGGTCATGGACCGGCTGCGCACTGGGTTGCGCATGTTCCGCGAGCAGATCGGCACGCCGACGGCGCTGGTCTGCGCCGGCGGCGTCGCCGCCAACCAGGCGATCCGCAAGGCGCTGCATCGGGTCGCCTTCGAGGTCGGCATCTCGCTGGTGGCCCCGCCGCCGGCCTTGTGCACCGACAATGGCGCCATGATCGCCTGGGCCGGCGCTGAACGTCTGGCGCTTGGGCTCACCGATTCACTCGCCACCGCGCCCCGCGCGCGCTGGCCGCTCGCCGAAGTGAAGAACGCGGAAACGGCGAGCTAGCATTCTCGTCATTGCGAGGAGCAAAAGCGACGAAGCAATCCACTGTCCCTCGCGCGCAACTTGCCGCCCGCCAACCCAAGTTGCGCGCGAGTGGGTTGGAGGGCGGCGCGAGCGCGCAACTAAAACTGGATTGCTTCGCTTCGCTCGCAATGACGAACGAAGGTGCACTCACCCACGTCCGGCGTCGATCTGCGCTAGTATCGTCTCCAGCCGCTCAAGCCGATCCGCTTCGCGCGGCGGCTTGTCCCAGCGCAATCGGTTGATACGGGGAAAGCGCATCGCCAAGCCGGATTTGTGCCGGGTCGAACGCTGCAGACCTTCGAACGCCACCTCGAGCACCAGACCCTCATTCGGCTGGTGCACGACCTCGCGCACCGGACCGAACCGATCGATGGTATTGCGGCGCACGAAACGGTCGATCTGCAGAAGCTCCTCGTCGGTGAAGCCGAAATAGGCTTTGCCGACCGGCACCAGTTCGTCGCCGTCTTCGCCGCGCGTCCAGACACCAAATGTGTAGTCGGAGTAATAGGACGAGCGCTTGCCGTGGCCGCGCTGGGCGTACATCAGCACGGCATCGACGATGAATGGATCGCGCTTCCATTTCCACCACGGGCCTTTCGGACGGCCGGGGACATAAAGCGCATCGCGCCGTTTGAGCATGATGCCTTCGACCGCGTCGGCGTCGGCCCCCGCGCCCGCCGCGGCGGGATCCTTTCGGGCGCTGCCAAGGTCATCCCAGGTCTTGAAGGAGACGAGCGGCGAAACATCGACGCGAGGCTCATCGAGCCGCGCGATGAATTGTTCGAGCCGCGCGCGGCGCTCGACGAATGAAAGTTCACGCAAATCTTCGTTGCCGTCGGCGAGCAGATCGTAAGCGCGCAGGTGCGCCGGGAACTCGGCCATGAGTTTCCCGGTCACGGTTTTGCGGTTGAGCCGCTGTTGCAACACGTTGAACGATTGGACGCGGCGATCGCGCATGATCAGAAGCTCGCCGTCGATCGCGCCGGGCAGCCGCAGCGCATCGACGAGATCGGGAAAGCTCTTGGAAATATTTTCGCCGGTGCGCGAGTAGAGTCGCCCAAGTGTGTGGCCGTCGCCGGACGCCGCGACTGCCTGCACGCGGATGCCGTCCCATTTCCATTCCGCCATGAAGTCGGCCGGATCGAGCGCGGCGAGATCAGGTTCATCAAGCGCGTGCGCCAGCATGGGCGGCCGAAACGGCGCCGGATCGCTGCTCGCAGGTTTCGGCGCGCGGCCTTCGAGCCAAGCAAACAGCGCGGAATAAGGCGGCGCCAAGCCAGGCCACAATAATTCGATATCTTGCGCATCGGTGGCGCCGAGCGCCGCTACTGCTGCTTTGGCGAGCCGTGCCGAGACGCCGATGCGCAAACCGCCGGTGACGAGCTTGATCAGCGCCCAGCGCCCGGTCTCATCAAGCGTGTCGAGCCAGCGTGCCAGCCGCGCCGGCAGCTCGGCCTTGCCGAGAGTCGAGAGCGTTTCGATGACGGCGGTGAGGGATAATTCCAATTCCCCTCCGCCTTGTGGGGAGGGAGAAGGTTTGGGCCACATCAGCGCGACAGTCTCGGAAAGGTCGCCGACATAATCGTAGGACAGCGCAAACAGCACCGGATCGGTGCGTTCGGCGATCAAACTGCGGATCAGCCCGGGCTTGGCGTGCGGAAAGTTCAGCGCGCCGGTCAGCGCCGCCAGCGCCCAGCCTCGTTCCGGATCGGGTGTCGAACGGAAATAATCCGTGATCAACCGGAGCTTGGCATTGCGCGCCGGCTCGTAGGTGAGACGGTCCATCAATTCGGCGAACCGGTTCATTCTTGTTCGCCGTTGCGTTGCCCTCCTCCCTGCGGGGAGGGATTTTCTTCGTCCTCGTCGCCATAGCCGACAATGTCGAGCGGGCGCGCCTTCAATCCATGCGCGGTGCACCAGTGCACCAGCGCATCCTCTTGGCCGTGGGTCACCCAGATTTCGCCGGCGCCAGTTGAGCCGATGGTCGCGGTCAAGCCATCCCAATCGGCGTGATCGGAAATGACCAAAGGCAGCGCCACGCCATGCTGACGCGCCCGCGCGCGGATGCGCATCCAGCCGGACGCAAACGCCGTCACCGGATCGGGAAAACGCCGGGTCCATACATCGCTCAGCGCCGACGGCGGGCAGATGGTGATAGTGCCGGCGAGCTCCGTCTTGTTGGCGCCGCGTACCGCGAGCAACTCACCGAGCGCGATGCCGCGGTTGGTGTAATAGCCGGTGATGCCTTCCATCGCGCCGTGCAGATAGATCGGCGCGGCATGGCCGGCTTTGCGCAACAGCGCCATGATACGCTGCGCTTTGCCGAGCGAATAGGCGCCGACAAGGTGTGCGCGCTCCGGAAACAGCGCCACCGAACGCAGCAGCTTGCCGATCTGCTCGTCCGGATCGCCATGGCGGAACACCGGCAAGGCGAACGTCGCCTCGGTGATGAACACGTCGCATGGCACAAGCTCGAACGGCGGACAGGTCGGATCGGGCACATTCTTGTAATCACCGGAGGCGACCACGCGGAGGTCGCCGGCTTCGACCGCGATCTGCGCGGAGCCGAGCACATGGCCGGCGGGGTGGAACGTCACTTTTGCGCCGCCGAGATTGACGCTTTCGCCATAGCGGATCGCCTGCGTCGAGCCGGCGAAATTCTCGCCATAACGGAGCCCCATGAGATCAAGCGTCTCTTGCGTCGCCAGCACAGCGCCATGGCCGGCACGGGCATGATCGGAATGGGCGTGGGTGATCAACGCGCGCTCGACCGGCCGTGTCGGATCGATATGAAATGAGCCGAGCTTGCAACATACGCCGGACGGCGTCGGCACCAGGATGTCTTCAGGACGCATGATAGTTCATACATAGTCATTTCGGTTGATTGCGCGAGCAGACAATGTCCGAGACCGGGCCGCTGTTTGTTTCATCCGGCGACCTCATCGCCGACCGGCGCTACAAATGGGCGCTCGACCACGCCGCGCGCGGCGACTTTGCCGGCGCCGCCGATATCCTCGCGCAGACGGTCGAGATGGCGCCGGCCTTCGCTACCGCATGGTTTGCGCTCGGCGCCATTCGGGACCGCCTCGGCGATCGCGCCGGCGCGGTCGCTGCATTCGAAAAAGCCCGCGACGCCGACCCGGACGATTACCACGGTGCGCGGCTGCAATTGGCGCGGCTCGGTTCCGGCGAGGCGACGCCGGCTATGAGCGAGGCTTATGTGCGGCGCCTGTTTGACCAATATGCCGGCCGTTATGACGCCGCCCTCACCGAACGCCTCGCCTATCGCGGACCGGCGTTGCTGCGCAACGCCGTCGAACAAACAATGCTGGCGATGGGCCGGCCGTTGCATTTTTCCTCGATGCTCGATCTCGGCTGTGGCACCGGGCTCGCGGGCGCCGCGTTTCGCGCCATCGTCGACGAGCTTACCGGTGTTGATCTTTCGCCGGCGATGATCGCACGGGCGGAAACTAAGGGGCTATACGATCATCTTGTCGCTGCCGCGCTTACCGACTTCCTCGTGGCCGACGCCAATGGCGGCACGCAATACGATCTCGTCCTCGCCGCCGACGTCTTCGTCTACCTCAACGACCTGACGCCCATCGTGGCGGGCACAGCGCGCCTGCTCGCGCCCGGCGGCGTTTTCGCTTTCACCGTGGAAACCCATTCCGGCGACGGCGTCCAGCTTTTGCCGACGCTGCGCTATGCCCACAGCGAGCCTTACATCCGAGGCGCCCTGGCGGCCGGCGGCCTCAGGCCGGCGGCCGTTTCCAAAGCCGCGGTGCGCAGCGAAAAGGGCGTGCCGGTCGATGGCCTCGTCGTGGTCGCCATGGCCTCGACCCCGCCGCACGGGCTCGCTACTTCTGAGAGATGACCGTCCTCGAGCGCCCCGCGATCCTGCCGGACATATTCGCGCGCTGGTTCGCCAGCCGCAGCTGGGCGCCGCGCACCCATCAGCTCGAATTGTTGGCCAAGGCGCATGCCGGCCGCTCGGTGCTCTTGATCGCGCCGACCGGCGGCGGCAAGACGCTGGCCGGATTTTTGCCGAGCCTGGTGGAGCTGAGCGGTCATCATCTTTCCCGGCACACCGGAACCGAACAGCCGCGCAGCAAGCTCTTCTCAACAGGCCGCGACATCCGCCGCGAGGGCGGATTGCACACGCTCTACATCTCGCCGCTCAAGGCGCTTGCGGTCGACATTGCACGCAATCTCGAAGCGCCGGTCGCTGAGATGCAGCTGCCGATCCGCATCGAGACGCGCACCGGCGACACGCCGATCTCAAAGCGCCAGCGGCAGCGGCGCGATCCGCCGGAGATTCTGCTCACGACGCCGGAGCAGCTGGCGCTGCTGCTTGCCTCGGCTGACGCGCCTTATTTGTTCGGCTCGCTCAAGCGGGTGATCCTCGACGAGCTGCATGCGCTGGTCATTTCCAAGCGCGGCGATCTCCTCTCGCTCGGCCTGTCGCGGCTGTTTCGGCTCGCGCCCGACCTCGCCAGCATCGGGCTGTCGGCGACCGTGGCGCAGCCCGAAGAGCTTGCCCGTTTCATGGTGCCGCAACGCGCCGCATTGGACGCGGCACGCGCCGATCTGATCATCGCCGAAGGCGGCGCGGCGCCGCATGTCATCATGCTCGACACCCGCGAGCGGCTGCCCTGGTCCGGACACTCGGCGCGGCACGCGCTTGACGAAATCTATCAGCTGATCGCCGCACACCGCACCACGCTCGTCTTTGTCAATACCCGCAGCCAGGCCGAGGCTATTTTTCAGCAACTCTGGCACATCAACGACGACAATCTTGCCATTGCGCTGCATCACGGCTCGCTCGACGTGGCGCAGCGGCGCAAGGTTGAAACCGCGATGGCCGCGGGTCGGCTGCGCGCCGTCGTCTGTACCTCTTCGCTCGATCTCGGCGTCGATTGGGGCGACGTCGATCTGGTCATCAATGTCGGGGCACCGAAGGGCGCGTCGCGGCTCCTGCAGCGTATCGGCCGCGCCAATCACCGCATGGATGAGCCGTCGAAGGGCGTGCTGGTGCCGGCCAATCGCTTCGAGGTGCTCGAATGCCGCGCCGCGCTCGACGCCATCGCGGAGAATGCGCAGGACACGCCGCCGCTGCGGACCGGCGCGCTCGACGTACTGGCGCAGCACGTGCTCGGCTGCGCCTGCGGCGAACCGTTCCGCGGCGATGACCTCTTCGACGAAGTCAGGACCGCGATGCCTTACGCGGCACTAACGCGGGCCGATTTCGACGCCGTGGTCGATTTCGTCGCCACCGGCGGCTATGCGCTCAAGGCCTACGACCGCTTTGCCCGCATCCGCGAGGGCAAGGATGGCCGCTGGCGCATCGCCAACCCCAATGTGGCGCAGCGCTACCGGCTCAATGTCGGCACTATCGTCGAGGCCGACATGCTCAAAGTGCGTCTGGTGCGCTCGCGGGCCTCGAAGGTGATCCCGCGCGGCGGCCGGCTCCTCGGCGAGGTCGAGGAATATTTTGTCGAGACCATGGTGCCGGGCGACACGTTCGTGTTCTCCGGCGAAATTCTCAGATACGAGGCGCTGGTCGAGGACGAGGTCTATGTTTCGCGTGCAACCTCTGAAGATCCCAAGGTGCCGGCTTATGGGGGCGGAAAATTTCCGCTCTCCACGTATCTGGCGGCGCGGGTGCGCAACATCATCGCCCATCCGCAAGAATGGCGCGAACTGCCGGCGCAAGTGCGCGAATGGCTCGAGATCCAGGAATGGCGGTCGCAGATGCCGGGCGCGCGCCAGTTGCTGGTTGAAACGTTTCCGCGCGCCAACAAGCATTATCTCATCTGCTATCCATTCGAAGGCCGGCTCGCCCATTACACGCTCGGCATGCTGCTCACACGGCGGCTCGAGCGCGCGCGGCTGCGTCCGCTCGGCTTTGTCGCCAACGAATACGCGCTTGCGGTGTGGGGCCTGGGCGATGTCGCGCAGCACATCGCCCGCGGCGAAGTCAGCCTCGATGCCCTGTTCGACGAGGACATGCTGGGCGACGACCTCGAAGCGTGGCTCGCCGAATCGGCATTGATGAAACGCATGTTCCGCAACTGCGCGATCATCGCCGGCTTGATCGAGCGGCGTTTCCCCGGAGAGGAGAAATCCCGGCGCCAGGTCACGATCTCGACCGACCTGGTCTACGACGTGCTGCGCAGCCACCAGCCCGACCACGTGCTGCTGCGGGCGGCCCGCGCCGACGCCGCGACCGGCCTCCTTGACGTGCGCCGGGTTTCCGAAATGCTCTCGCGCATCAGGGGCCGAATCATTCATAAAGCACTGGATCACGTGTCGCCGCTTGCCGTGCCGGTCATGCTCGAGATCGGCAAGGAGATGGTCTATGGCGAGGCGTCCGATACGCTACTCGCCGAGGCAGCCGACGAACTGGTGAAGGAGGCCATGCAGTGAAAGCGCAGGCGCTGGCCGCAAAGCACGCCAAGCCGCCCGTTGCGGCGGGAGCAAAAGATCACATCATTGCTGTTGCCGGCTCAACCTTGGTCGCCGATCCGGCAGGCGTCCTTTATTGGCCCGACGAAGGCGTCCTGGTCGTGGCCGACCTGCATTTGGAAAAAGGCTCGGCTTTTGCCAAGCGCGGCGTCCTCCTGCCGCCTTACGACACCGCAACCACCTTGGGGCGGCTCGCGCGGCTGGTGGAGCACTACGCGCCGCGTGTCCTGATCGCATTGGGCGACAGCTTCCATGACGATCATGGGCCGGTGCGCATGAGCGATCTCGACCGCATCAAGCTCAAAGGCCTGCAGCGAGGCCGCGACTGGGTCTGGATCGCCGGCAATCACGACCCCGGTCTGCCGCCGGATATCGGCGGCCGTCTCGCCGACGCTTTAGCGTTCGGACCGCTCACCTTCCGCCACGAGCCATCCGAGAATGCAGCGGACGGCGAGATCGCCGGGCATCTACATCCGGTGGCGCGGGTCTCGCAGCGCGGCCGGGCAGTGAGCCGGCGCTGTTTCGCCAGCGACGGCCGCCGACTAGTGATGCCGGCCTTCGGCGCCTATGCGGGCGGCCTCAACGTGCGCGACCGGGCGATTTGCGGATTATTCGGGCCGGCCGGGTTCACCGCCCACATGCTCGGCGCGCAACGGCTTTATGCAGTTGCCGCGGAACGGTGTCTGCCGGATTAGCCGCTCTAACTTTTTGACGGAGCATGATCTTTTCGGAAAACCGGCTTCCACTTTTCCGGATCATGCTCTAGTCGCGCCGGAACGCCACGCTCGCGATCCAGCCGGTCAACAGCGCCATCAGCGCCGTGGCCAGCCCGTAGAGCAGGCCGTGGTCGCGCGCGGCGTCCACCACGAATTGCTCGAAGCCGACCTTGACGATCTCGAATGCGGAATCGGTATGCGCGACCAGATTACCGTCGGCGAACAGCTTGACGTCGACGGTGTAGTCGCCGACCGGCACCTGGGCCGGTAGCTTGATCGAGGCGCGAAACAGCGTCGGCGTCAGGAACGTCACCGCGTTTGCCTCTTCGCTGTAGAGGCCGCGCTCGCGCATCAGCCGCACCAGAGCCGCGCGGAACGGGTCGTTGCTGACCTCGCCGATGTCGTTGTTGATCAGTTCGGGAAGCGGCGTATCGGCGATGCCGAGCTGCAGTTTGCGCCGGTTCTCGGCATTGGTGATGGCCTCGAGCGGCCGATTTGCCAACACGGCGAGATAAGACGGCGGATCGACAAAGGTGCGCGAGGCGGTATTCACCCAGATGCCGAGCACGCGCTGTTTGCGGCGCGTGCGCAGCGGCTCGCGCGGGCCGCTAACGGTGGCGACGATATCGTAAGAGCCGCTTCGCGCCGCGCCGGCGGCGTCGCGGTCGACCGAGCCGAACAGCACCAACTCGACGCCGGTATAGTTCGACGTAATCATCACGTGATGGTTGGTCAGTGAGGCGATCAGGCGCTCGCCCGCCGCCGGCGCGGCGCCGGCGAGCAATGCGGCAATGGCGAGCGCCGCCGTCACTGTGCGCAGGCGGCTCATAGCGCGCCCCCGATGACGCGGATCGAATAGAGATCGTCCGGGCGCACCACAAGCTGGAATGCGAACCGCATCCCGACTGCTAAAACCAAAAGACCGAGCAGCAGGCGCAACCATTCACCGCGGATGCGCTGGCCGGCATGGGCGCCGAATTGCGCGCCGATCACGCCGCCGATCATCAGGATCAGCGCCAACACCGCATCGACCAGATGATTGGTCGTCGCGTGTAGCACGGTCGCGGACACCATGGTGAGGAAGGTGAGTACCATCGAGGTGCCGATCACCGTCGCGGTCGGCACCCGCATCAGATAAATCAGCATCGGCACCAACAGAAAACCGCCGCCGATGCCCATGACGGCGCCGAGAAAGCCGATGATGAAGCCGATCGCCAGGACCGGGATGGCGGAGACGTAGACCTTCGAGCGTTTGAAGCGAAGTTTCAGCGGCAAGCCGTGAAACCAGACGTGACTGCCGGGCCGGCGGAGTTCGACCGGTTTGCCCAGGCGGCTCCGGATGATGGCGCGCGCGCTCTCGCCGACCATGAGCACGCCGACCACGCCCAATAGCGTGACATAAGACAGCCCGATCATGAGATCGAGCTGATCGAGCTCGCGCAGCCAGGTGAAGAGCGCAACGCCGCCGGCGCTGCCAACGATCCCGCCGGCAAGGAGGGTGAGCGCCAATGTGACGTCGATCGCCCGCCGCCGCCAATAGGCGATGGCGCCGGAAAACGACGAAGCCGCGACGTGGCTGGTGACGCTCGCCACCGCGACCGCCGGCTGCACGCCGATGAAGATCAACAGCGGCGTCATCAGGAAGCCGCCGCCGACGCCGAACATGCCGGAAATGAATCCGACCGCGAGCCCCATCGCGAGCACGAGAAAGACGTTGACCGGAATATCGGCGATCGGAAGGAAGATTTGCACGGATCGACTACCAGGCGATCGGTTGCGCGATTGAACCGTTCTACTCGCGCTGCGCCTCGCGGCATACCGTCAATAATCGGCGCCTGCGCAAATTTGATTGTTAGTTAAGGTCCGCAAGCCAAGTTGAAGCCGGCGGCGGAAACGAACGAAATCGAGGCTCAATTGACCTTGGCTGCGTCCGGCGCTGCAGCCTTGGCCGAGCGCGGCTTCGGCTTTGGCGCCGCCGGCGCGGCTGCGGGTGGCGCGTCCCAGTTACCCTTGACCGTGACGGCATCGGCGGGCTGCGGCAGCGCGATCCAACTGTCGGCTGCGGCCCGCGCCGCGGCGAGCGCCTGCGGGTCGAGACGGGAGGCGATCTGGTCGCGCTTTTGCGCCGCGTCCTGATCGCCCTCCTTGGCCGCAAGGAAGAACCATTTGTAGGCTTCGGCCAGGTTCTGTTCGACGCCGACGCCACGGGCATAAAGGATCGCGAGGTTGTATTGGCTGTCGGTAATGCCGTGATCGGCCGCCTTGCGGAACCACACTGCTGCAGTGTTGTAGTCCGGCTTGCCGTCGGCGCCTTCGGCATAAAGCACGGCGAGATTGTGCATGGCCTTGCCGTGGCCTTTGTCGGCAGCGGCGCGGTAAAGATCGCGCGCTACGACAAGGTCTTTCTTCACTCCGAGGCCTTTTTCGTAGAGCGTTGCCAGCCGGAACTGTGCCGGTACGACGCCTTTCTTGGCAGCGATGTCGAACCAGCGCGCCGCTTCCTCATTGTTGGCGGGGACCACACGGCCTTCGGAGAAGCGCACGCCCACTTCGTAGGCGGCCAAGGGATCGCCGGCGAGTGCGGCGAGCCGCAGCGTGGGCCCGCCGATCGCGGCTGGAAGCCGGTCGTTCGTGGTCGCAGCGGAACGCGGCGGCGAAGCGCTTGGTGGCGAAGCGTTCGGCAACGAGCCGGTGATGTCCATTGGTGCGCCAACCGCGTCGTTCGGAGCCGGTGCGCGAACGGCGGCCTTGCCGTCGTCGGCGCGCGGACCCGTAGCGACCGGTCCGACCACGCTGTTGAACTGCGACTGCTGCCCGGGACTCGCGCCCGGCGTCGCGTCGGGCCCATTGCCGGAATTCGGGCCGGACTCAGGCCTCGGTAATGGAACCGGTGTCGGCAGGTTCGCTGAATTTGCCGGCTGCGGCGGTTCCGCTTCAACGTGAGGCGGCCCTTTTTGAGCCGGTGGCTCAGGCCGAACCTGCGGCGCCATTTGCGACTGCGGCTCGGTGCGCAGCTGCGGTGTCGATTGCCCACGCGGTGGTTCCGTCTGTGCAGGCGCTGGCGCGTTCGAGCCACCATCCTCGAACAGCCGCGAGATGATGTGGAAGCCGCCGACGACAATGACCACGACGGCGGCGGCGACCGCGATCATGCGTAGACGCTCGGTGAATTTTTTCGGATGGGCCGTGCCCTCCGTACCGGACCTGGCGAGCCTCCGACCCTCGGGGGAGGCCGCCGCCGCAGCCTGCGCGGCGCGGCGAGCCGCGGCGATATAATCTGGCTTGCCGCCCGGATCCGGAATGACTGGCGGCTTTGCTCCAGCCGCCGCTTCAGACGCGGCGATGCGGTCGGCAGCGGACGGCGTACCGCGCGATCGCGTAGTGGAGCCCGGTTCCAGCGGATGATCCGGCGGCAGGCTTGGATCGATTGGGGCTCGCGTCGCCGCAGGCCGCTGTGGGACGGGCTCTGGTGAGGCCGAGCGCGGCAACGGCTCGGAGATCATCGCGACCGTGGCTGCGGCGTCTGTTTGACCGATTTCATCGACCGGCAACGGCGGCGGCGAAGGTGCCTGCATCGATGACGTCATCGGCTCCGCCGCAGTTTTCGGCTGCTCGAGCGGCGCCGCGCGCTCGATCATGCTCTGATGTTCGGCAACCGCTGCGCTCGTGCGTTCGTGCGCCGCCTCGCCGGTCTCTTGGACCTGCTGCTTAGGTTGTTTGGCGTAGCCAAGCTCGCGTTCGATAGGGCTGGCAGCGACCGGCGCCGGTTTGGCACCCAGCGCCGCTTCGTCGCGCAATTGGTCGATATAAACCAACAGATCGGCAAGCCCGCGCTCCACGCCTTCGAGCGTGCCAAGGCGTGCGTCCGACGCGTCGAGCCGCTTGACCAAGGCCGCGATGCGGTCTTCGAGATGGGCGAGCGCTGCGTGATCGGTTTGCGAAAGCTGCACCCGTTCCAGTTTCTCGATCAAGCTGGACAATAGCTTTTCGAGTTCGCGGGGAACGGCGTGAGCCGCTTCCGCCGAAGCGTTTAGCGCGCTCGCCAAAATATCGATGCGATTTTCGAGCGCTGCGAGTGTCGGCGTGCTCGGGCTGCTCGAGGCCAGGCTGTCGACTTTAGCCGACAGCGCGCGCACATCCTCGGCGACTTTGTTCAGCGTGTCGTTGGAAGCGACATTGGAAACGATGCCGCGCAGAGAGCCGATCGCCGCTTCCAGTTGCGGCAACGCTCCCGGATCGTCCTTGCCGACGACGGCGTCGATTTTGCTGCCGAGCGCTTTAACGGTCTCGTCGAAGCCGACCAGGCCTTCAACCGGCGTCAAGGCGTTGAGCGCCTGGTGTACCTCGGCCAAACCGCGCTCGATACCGGCGAGCGCCGATGCGTCAACGCCGGCCTGACGGCTCTGGTCGATGCGCTGGCCGAGCGCCTTGACTTCGATCTCAAGCGACTCCAGCGCGCGGCGCGGCAGTGCTTCGGTGAGCGAGCGGGCGACTTCGGCGAGATCGGCGCGCAGTCCGGCGATCGCCTTTTCGAGTTCGCTTGACGGACGCAGCGCCTCGATCCGCGCCGTCATCTGGCGCAGCTGTTCTTCCAGTCCGCTGATATTGACTGGCGCTTCGGCAGCGCCTTGCGAACGCCAGCCACCCGGCCAGGCCGCGAATACTCGCTCAGACTCCGGCACAGGCGGCAGTGACGAAGGGGTCGGCGGTTCGCCGAACGATCGCGCCGCGGCCTCGCTGGCGCGCTCATGCGGACGCGTCGTGATTTCGGCGGCAACGTCGCCGTCGAGCGCTTGCTGCCGCGCGGTTATCTCGGCAACCGCTTTGTCGATCGAGTTATCGCGGCCTTGTTTTGCTGCCGCGCTTGCGGCGGCTTGAGCGAAGCGCTGCCGCTCCAGGCGTTGGTGGTCGGCGCGCTCCCCTTCATCGCGATTGGGGCTGCCTTGATCGCGCCGGTCGCGGTACGCACCACCTTCATGCGGGCTCGGCCGCGGGTCGCTGTGGCGGTCGCGGGCATCGCGCTCGCGGCGGCGCCAATCGGCGTCAGGCGGTTGTCGCCTTTGATCGTCGCGCTGGAAGTTCGGGCGCAATTGTTCATCCGGCTCGCGGTCGTGGCGAGGGACATCGCGCTCGCGATCCTGCCGCCGATCATCATCACGGAACGCCTGATGCCATTCGTCCTCGTGCCATTGCCGTTGGCGCCGTTGCTCATCGCCGGGTTGTTCTTGGCGGGATTGCTCTTGGCGGGATTGCTCTTGGCGCGATTGCTCTTGGCGCGATTGCTCGCGGCGCCACCGCTCGCGGCGTTGCTGATCCTCAGGCCTGTGGTTGCGCGAACGCCGAGGCGCCTCACGGTCAGGATAGCCGGCGTCATCATCGTGGCGTTGGCGCGACCGCCGAAATTCGTCTGGCTCACGCTCGGGGCGGCGTGACGATCCGCTGCGGGCGCGCTCACGCGCCTCATCATACCGCGGGGCTTGCCGCTGCGGCTCGTCGGGGTGACGTTCACGACGGCGCCAGGGCGAAGCGGATGAGCGATGTGGTTCACGCTCGGGATAATCGTATTCGGAGCGCGGCTTCGGCCGATCGTGCGGCATGCGATCGGCATCGCCGGACCACCACGCTTCCTCGTCATTCTCATCGGCCGGCTGGATAACGGAGTTCAGCCACTCGCCGACCGACATGCCGGATCGACGGGCGGCCTCGCGCGCTGCCGCGCGTGCCTCCGGACGGAGACCTCTTAAATTCCACGGACCGCCCGATCTCATTCCCACGTCCAAGCCACATGATGAGCAGGATCCGCCCGTTGTTTCGGGCTGATACCTATACTGACGACGCCGAGGGCGCGGTTTTCTGTCCCCGGTTAGAATGTTCAGGATTAGGGTAAAGAAGCGGTTAAGACGGGGCGACCCCGGTCACCGCTCGTTCATTTCACGGCCCGTTGACGTCAATCCGCTACGTTATACTTTCCCTAGTGGCCGGCGGCCCGAAAGCAGCCCGGGATGGGCAAGAACGGGTCAAGAACGCCGCGACCGGCCACAGCCCGGAGGACGACATGCCGACCTATAAGGCTCCCGTTGGGGACGTAATGTTCCTGTTGAGCGACGTGTTCCACATCGATCGCTACAACAACTTGCCGGGTTTTGCCGATGCCACCCCAGACCTGGTCGAGGCGGTGCTCGAGGAGGCGGCCAAGTTTTGCGAAGACGTGCTGACGCCACTCAATCGCGTCGGCGACAAGGAAGGCTGCAAGCGCCAGCCCGACGGCTCAGTGACCACGCCGACCGGTTTCAAGGACGCCTACAAAAGGCTGATCGAGGGCGGGTGGAACGGCGCGTCCATGCCGACGGAATATGGCGGTCAAGGCTTGCCGCGTGTTCTGTCGCAGGCCATTGGCGAATTTCTGGTCTCCGCCAATCTGGCGTTTGCGATGTATCCCGGGCTGACGCAGGGCGCGGCGGCGGCCCTCATCGTCCACGGCTCGCCGGAGCAGAAGGCGCTTTATCTGCCCAAGCTGATCAGCGGCGAGTGGACCGGGACAATGAACCTCACCGAGCCGCAATGCGGCACCGATCTCGGGCTCACGCGCGCGCGCGCGGTGCCGCAAGCCGATGGCAGCTACAAGATTACCGGTACCAAGATTTTCATTTCCGCCGGCGAACACGATCTTGCGGAAAACATCGTCCATCTCGTGCTCGCCCGCATCGAGGGCGCGCCTGAAGGCGTCAAGGGAATATCGCTGTTCGTCGTGCCCAAATTCCTGCCGACCAAGGACGGCGGCGTTGGTGCGCGCAACGGCGTTTCCTGCGGGTCGATCGAAGAAAAGATGGGCATCCACGGCAATTCGACTTGCGTGATGAACTATGATGACGCCACCGGCTGGCTGGTGAGCCAGCCGAACCGCGGTCTCAACGCCATGTTCGTGATGATGAACGAGGCGCGTCTTGGCGTCGGCATGCAGGGGCTGGCGATGTCGGAGGTCGCCTATCAGAACGCCGCCAGCTATGCCAAAGAGCGCCTCGCCGGGCGCGCGCTCACCGGCGCCAAGTTCAAGGACAAGCCAGCCGATCCGATCATCGTGCAGCCCGATGTGCGCCGCATGCTGATGACCATGCGCGCCTTCAACGAGGCCGCGCGCGCGCTGGTGCTGTGGACGGCGATCAAGAGCGACGTGGCGCACCGTTCCGGCGACGACAAGGAACGACAAGCCGCCGACGACCATATGGGCCTGATGACGCCGGTGATCAAAGGCGTGCTGACCGATCAGGGCTTCGCCAACACCGTCATGGCGCAACAGGTGTTCGGCGGTCACGGCTACATCGCCGAGCACGGCATGGAGCAGTTCGTCCGCGATTCGCGCATCGCCATGATCTACGAGGGCGCCAACGGCATCCAGGCGCTCGATCTTGTCGGCCGCAAATTGCCGCGCGATGGCGGCCGCGCGCTGCAGGCGTTTTTCGCCGAAGTCTCCGGCTATATCAAAGACCATGGCGCCGACGCGGAACTGTCGCCCTACGTCAAGCCGCTGCAACAAGCGCTTGGCGAATTGCAGCAGGCGACCATGTGGTTCATGCAGAATGCACTTGGCAATCCGGACAATGCCGGCGCCGGTTCGACCGACTACATGCACCTCTTCGGCCTGGTTGCGCTCGGCTATATGTGGTGCCTGATCGCCGACGCGGCGAAGGCCAAAGCCGCCAACGGCGGCAATGGCGCAAGCGAGATGATGGCGGCGAAGCTCACAACCGGGCGCTTTTTTGCCGAGCGTGTGCTGCCCGCTTCGACCACCCATCTCGCGCGCATAAAAGCCGGCGCCGCCAGCACCATGGCATTGCCGGCCGAAGCTTTCTGAGACCGGCGGACCACCACTGCAATTCCGCGAAACTTGGACTATATGGAGTGTCCGGTTTCACGGACGAGCAGCCTGATCGGCTTTTTGCGACTACGGCCGCTCGGCCGACCTTACCCGCAACGGGTCAGGATCATCATGGCGAGGAAACGCTATGCCCGATGCTTTTATCTACGATCACGTGCGTACACCCCGCGGCCGCGGCAAGGTTGACGGCTCGCTTCACGAAGTGACCGCGCTCAACCTCGCGAGCCAGGCGCTGGGCGCGATCAAGGATCGCAACGATCTCGACCCGAGGCTGGTCGATGACGTGGTGATGGGCGTAGTCGATCCGGTGGGCGAGGCTGGCGGCGATATTGCGCGCGCCGCGGCGCTCGTCGCCGGTTACGGCGACAGCGTTGCTGGCGTGCAGATCAATCGCTTTTGTGCCTCGGGCCTGGACGCCGTGAATTTCGCTGCCGCACAAGTCATGTCCGGCCAGCAAGATATGGCGATCGGCGGCGGCGTCGAATTGATGAGCCGCGTCGGCATCGGCGCTTCCGGCGGCGCCTGGGCGGTGGATCCGACTATTGCGGTCGCGCATTATTTCATGCCGCAAGGCATTTCCGCCGATCTCATCGCCACCAAATACGGATTTTCCCGCGACGACGTCGACGCCTATGCGGTCGAGAGTCAGAAGCGCGCCGCAACGTCGTGGCAGGAGGGCCGCTTCAACCGCTCGGTCATGCCGGTGAAGGACGTTAATGGGCTCACCATCCTGGACAAGGACGAGCACATGCGGCCCGACACGACGATGCAGTCGTTGGCTGCGCTCAAGCCGGCGTTCGTGCAGATGGGCGAAATGGGCGGCTTCGATACCGTCGCCGTGCAGAAGCACCCGGAAGTCGAGTTCGTCAACCACGTCCATCACGCCGGCAATTCGTCCGGCATTGTCGACGGCGCCGCCGCGGTGCTGCTCGGCAACGGCAAAGCCGGCAAGAAAGCCGATCTCAAGCCCCGCGCTCGCTTGCGCGCCTTTGCCAATATCGGTTCAGAGCCGGCGATCATGCTGACCGGTCCGGTCGATGTCACCAAGAAGGTGCTGAAAAGGGCCGGCATGACGCTCAACGACATCGACCTGTTCGAGCTCAACGAGGCGTTCGCGTCGGTGGTGCTGCGTTACATGCAGGCGTTCGACATCGATCCGAACAAGATCAACGTCAATGGCGGCGCCATCGCGATGGGCCACCCGCTTGGCGCGACCGGCGCCATGATCCTCGGCACCGTACTCGACGAACTGGAGCGGCGCGGTTTGTCGACCGCGCTGGTGACGCTCTGCATCGGCGCCGGCATGGGCACCGCGACGATCATCGAGCGGGTGTGATCTCCCTCTCCGCGCCGGGACGGGACAAAGAGGGGCCGCGCGGCATGCCGAAGATCGACATCGCAAGCCTGCCGATTGAAGCCGGCAGCACCTACCCAAAGCCATTCAGGCCGGCGGTCGCGGGCCGCTCGCGCAAGCGGCTTGGCGTCGCCGCCGGCCTCGATCAATTCGGCGTCAATCTGACGACGCTCAAGCCCGGCGCCGCCTCGGCGTTGCGGCACTGGCACGAAAAAGAAGATGAACTCGTCTATATCATCGAGGGCGAGGTGGTGCTGATCGAGGACGGCGGCGAGACCATGCTCAAGGCCGGTGACGCCGCAGGTTTCAAAGCCAACGTGCCTAACGGCCAGCATCTGGTGAACAAATCGGGGCGCGACGCGATTTATCTCGAGATCGGCACGCGGTCGAAGCACGAGCGCGCCGAATATCCCGACGTTGACCTGCGGATCATCCGCGACGAATTGGGCGGGCACTACACCCACAAAAACGGGCAGCCATATTCTGAGTAATTCCCGCTTTCCACCGGGGGCGAGGCGCAATAGAGGCGACGGGAGACGCGTATGACCTACACCAATTTCACCTTCGAAACCGACGCCGACGGCATCGCGCTCGTCACCTGGAACATGCCGGGGCGCTCGATGAACGTCATCGACGCGAAAGCGACCGAGGAACTCGCGGCCATCGCCGAGCGTGTGGCCACCGAAGACGCCATCAAAGGTGCGGTGCTGACTTCCGGCAAGGACGCGTTCTGCGGCGGCGCCGACCTCACCATGCTGGAAACCTTAAGCCGCACCTTCGCCGAGTTGACCAAGTCGCAAGGCGAGGAAGCGGCGAACAAAAGGCTGTTCGAGGAAAGCCGCAAGCTGTCGCAGATCGCCCGCCGCATGGAGACTTGCGGCAAGCCCTGGGTCGCGGCCATCAACGGCACGGCGATGGGCGGCGGCTTCGAGCTCGCGCTCGCTTGTCATCATCGCGTTGCCGCCGAGAACGACAAGACGCGGCTCGGTCTGCCGGAAATCAAAGTCGGACTTTTCCCGGGCGGTGGTGGCACGCAGCGCATCGCGCGCATGCTGCAGCCGGCCGACGCGCTGCAATTCCTGCTCAAGGGCGACCAGCTACGCCTGAGCCGCGCCAAAGCGATGAAGCTTGTCGACGACGTGGTGCCGGCCGCCGACTTGGTGCAAAAATCCAGAGACTGGATCAAAGCCGGCGGCACGGCGAAAGCGCCCTGGGACGTCGACGGTTTCAAGTTGCCCGGCGGGCCGGTCTATTCGAAGGCCGGCATGATGGTGTTCCCGCCGGCGAACGCGCTCTATCGCCGCGAAACCTACGACAATTATCCGGCGGCGCGCGCCATTATGCAGGTCGTCTATGAAGGCCTGCAGCTGCCGATGGATCAGGCGCTCCGCGTCGAGTCCCGCTACTTCGCGAAAATCCTGCGCTCGCCCGAAGCGGCCGCGATGATCCGCTCGCTGTTCGTCTCCATGCAGGAGCTCAACAAGGGCGCCCGCCGTCCGCCGGAAGTGCCGGCCAAAGCCATCAAGAAAATCGGCGTGCTCGGCGCCGGCTTCATGGGCGCCGGCGTCGCCTATGTCACCGCGCAAGCCGGCATCGACGTGGTGCTGATCGATCGCGATCAGGAAGCCGCCGACAAGGGCAAGGCGCACTCGCAGAAGCTGATCACCGATCAGGTCAATCGCGGCCGCGCCACCAGCGCCGACCGCGACGCGTTGCTGGCGCGCATCACGGCGACGCCGGATTATGCGGCGCTTGCAGACTGCGACCTCATCATCGAGGCGGTGTTCGAAGACCGCAAGGTCAAGGAAGAGGCGATCGCCAAGGCGCAAGCCGTCATCCGCAAGGACACGATCTTCGGCTCCAATACCTCGACACTGCCGATCAGCTCGCTGGCGACGACGTTCAAGAACACGCCGCGTTTCATCGGCGTTCACTTTTTCTCGCCGGTCGACCGCATGATGCTGGTCGAGGTGATCATGGGCAAGAAGACCGGCGACGCGGCGCTGGCGATGGCGCTCGATTACGTGCGCGCCATCCGCAAAACCCCGATCGTGGTCAACGATTCGCGCGGCTTCTATACCTCGCGCGTGGTCGGCACCTATATCCGCGAGGGTCATTTGATGCTGACCGAAGGCGTGCCGGCGGCGATGATCGAGAATGTCGGCCGCATGGCCGGCATGCCGGTCGGTCCGCTGTCGCTCAATGACGAAGTCGCCGTCGATCTTGCCTGGAAGATCCTCAAGGCAACCGAAGCCGATCTCGGCGCCGACATGATCGACCAACGGCAGAAGGCGCTGCTCGAAGAGATGGTCGAGAAACGCGGCCGCTTCGGCCGCAAGAACAGCAAGGGATTCTACGATTATCCGCAGAACGGTCCGAAGCGATTGTGGCCGGGGCTTGCCGATCTGCAGCCGACCAAGCTCGATCCGGATGCGATTGACGTCGCCGAACTGAAGACCCGGTTGCTCGCGATCCAGGCACTCGAATCGGCGCGGTGCATGCAAGAGGATGTGGTTACCGACGTGCGCGAAGCCGATGTCGGTTCGATCCTCGGCTTCGGTTACGCGCCTTTCACCGGCGGCACTATTTCCTATATCGACGGCATGGGCACCAAGGCCTTCGTCGAATTGTGCAACGGGCTCGCCAAGAAGCATGGCAATCGCTTCAAGCCCGGCAAGCTGTTGCGTGACATGGCAAAAACCGGCGACACCTTCTACCACCGGTTCGCGCCGGAAAAGCGCAAGGCTGCGTGACGTCGGTCGCGGCGTTTCTTGAGGCTGGCGCTCACTCACCGCGGATCCCATGGCGCGTGACCAAGTCGACCTGACGCCGATCGAGCGCCGCGACGAGCTCGTCGATTGGATTGCGCAGGGCATCAAGCCGAAGTCGCAATTCCGCATCGGCACCGAGCACGAGAAATTCGCCTTCACGCTCGAGCGACATCAGCCGGTGCCCTACGAAGGGCGCCGCGGCATCCGCTCGCTGCTCGAAGGCATGCAGCACCTGCTCGGCTGGCAGCCGATCATGGAAGGCGACAACGTCATCGGCCTGTTCGACGTGACCGGCGGCGGCGCGATTTCGCTGGAGCCCGGCGGCCAATTCGAGCTGTCCGGCGCGCAGGTCGAAACCGTGCACCAGACATCGAGCGAGCTGATGGCGCATTTGGCGCAGGTGCGCGAGGTCGCGTTACCGCTGGGTATCGGATTTCTCGGCATCGGCATGACGCCGGACTGGAGCCGCGCCGCCATGCCGAAAATGCCCAAGGGGCGCTACAAAATCATGACCGCCTACATGCCGAAGGTCGGCAAGCTCGGCCTCGACATGATGTACCGGACCTGCACGGTGCAGACCAATCTCGACTTCTCGTCGGAAGCCGACATGGTCAAGAAGCTGCGGGTCTCGCTGGCGCTGCAGCCGGTGGCGACCGCGCTGTTCGCCAATTCGCCGTTTACCGACGGCAAGCCCAACGGCTTCCTATCGTTTCGTGCCGAGATCTGGCGCGATACCGACAACGCCCGTACCGGCATGCTGCCGTGGGCGTTCGAGCCGGGCATGGGCTTCGAGCGCTGGGTCGACTATGCGCTCGACGTGCCGATGTATTTTGTCAAGCACGGCGACGAGTATGTCGATGCCTCGGGCCAGTCGTTTCGCGATCTGCTAGCGGGCAAGCTGCCGGGCATGCCCGGCGCACGAGCGACGATTTCCGATTGGTCGAACCATATCAGCACGATTTTTCCCGAGGTCCGGCTCAAGCGTTATCTCGAAATGCGCGGCGCTGATTCCGGACCAACCCGCAACCTGCTCGCCCTGCCGGCTTTTTGGGTCGGCATTCTCTACGACGATGTCAGCCTCGACGCGGCCTGGGATCTGGTCAAAGGCTGGAGCGCCGCCGATCGGCAAAAACTCCGCGACGAGGTGCCGAAAGCGGGCTTGGCCGCCACCGTGCGCGGGCGCACCGTACTTGAAATCGCCGGCGACGTGCTCAAGCTGGCGCGCGCCGGCTTGGTCCGCCGTCAACACTTCGATGTCAGCGGCCGCGACGAGACGCGCTATCTTGAAGTCCTCGCGGATCGCCTCGCCCGCGGCACCACGCCGGCCCAGGAGCTTCTGGAGAAGTTCAACGGCGCGTGGGCCGGCTCGGTCGATCCGATCTATACCGAGGAGGCCTATTAGGCCTACTCGATCCCGTAAATCGCCTGCGCTTCCATCAGCGCCTTGGTGCAGGCGCTGGCGTCGCCGGCGGCGTCGGCATTGCGCGCGCGGGCCAACGCTCCTTCGCCGTCGGCGTTGGCCATGCGTTCGGCGCTTTGTACCGAGCCCGGCGTCGGTTGATGATGAAGCTGGGCGTCAACCGTTTGCGGCGCACTTGCGTCTCCGGCGCCGCCAGGCCCCGACTTGGCCGCCGCCGCGCGGATCCGTTGCTCAACCTGCGAAATCTGAGTCGTGCACGGGCCGGCATGGCTGACAGCCGACCCTCCCATCAAAGCCAGCGCGGCAAACGTGACGATGCGCCATCGTTCCATGACGAGTCTCCCGATCATCGTTGTTGCAAGGATAATCCCGTTGCAAAATTTGGAGAAGGGCCGTCGGCGGGTTTTGCGTTCACAGTCGCTCTGCGCACGAACGCGCATGAAGCAACATTTCATCAATTGATCGCGTTTTTCGCCAACCGCGGCGTTGCTGATCCGACATCCTCTCATGCGGCGACGACGTCCGTCGGCGCGAAATCGTGACCCTTGTGCAACAGCCGGGCGTTATGCGCCTTGGCGCAGGCATAGGACAGACAGTCGCCGAAATTCAGATTTCCGCCGGCGCCGCGGCCGCGGCCATACCGGTCGAAGGCGGCGACCGCGGCGTGGCCGATGTCTTCGGTGATCGGAACGACCCTGATCTCAGCCTCGCGCAGCAAGCGGGTGACCAGCCCGTCGGCGGCGGCCGGCGTGAGGCCCAACAAGGTTGCGAGCCGCATCGATGCCTCGAGGATAACGTGGCCGGCGGATATCCGCTCCCTCTCGGTCTCGAGTTTTGCCCCGAGCGTCGCCGCATCCGGGTCGGCGGTCAGGATGGCGACCACGGCCGAGCTGTCGACGAAGATCACGAAGAACCCCAGAGCGTGTCGACGTCGCGTTTGCTGGCGGCGCGCTGACGACGGGGATCGGCGAGGCGGCGCGCGTCGGCAGCGATCTCGGCAAGTCGTTCCGGCAGCGGCCGCTCACCGCGGACCAGCGCTGCTTCAAGCGCCGCGATGACCGCTTCCGTCATCGAGATGCCGTTACGGTCGGCTAGGCGGCGCGCAAGCTTGGCTGCGCGGTCGTCGCGAATATGCAGGGCCATTGGCGATTTTCGTCGTATATACAGTGTTGTATATGCAGCTACGCAAAGCGTATATCATGGAATGGCGTTCGAAGCAAGCTCTTGAAATCCTTGGTAAACGCCGGTCTCGCCAACCCCAGGCTTGTTCAACTATTCATGGTCCGGCGAGATTTTGCGCTAGAATGCACGCATGAAGCCGAGGGACCCGAGGTTGCCGAACCGGCGCGCGGTCATTGCCGGAGGTTTTGCTGCCGCCGTCTTGATCGACTTCGCCGGCTGCACGACGACGGGGACGAACAGCCCGAGCACGGGCGGCGGCAGCGGGTTCGGTTTTTACGGCGCTGCTCCGGAAGAACCGCGCGGACCCGACCCGGCATTCGCGCGAACGATCGTGACGTATCCATCGCCCGAACCGGCGGGCACGATCGTCGTCGATCCGGGAAGTCATTTCCTTTACCTGATACAGGGCGGCGGACAGGCCATCCGCTACGGTGTCGGGGTCGGTGCCGAGGGGTTCGTCTGGTCGGGCATGGCAACGGTGCACACCAAGCAGGAATGGCCCGACTGGTATCCGCCACCGGAAATGCTGGCGCGCAAGCCGGAGCTGCGCGAGCACATGGCGCAATTGCAAAGCGGCATCGGGATGAAAGGCGGCCCGGACAATCCGATCGGCGCCCGCGCGATGTATCTGTGGCAGGGCAAGAAGGACACGCTCTACCGTATCCACGGCACCAACGAGCCGTGGACTATCGGCAGCAACGTGTCGTCCGGCTGCATCCGCCTGACCAACGAAGACGTCACCGACCTCTATAACCGCACACCCGTCGGAACCAAGGTCATCGTTCTCGCCACCGCCAAGCCCACCGCGGCTGCGCAGTAGCGTCCGCTGCTGTCCCTTTAATTCCGGACTTCGCGTAAAGGTACGCGAAGCTTCTGCCAACTTCGGAATCGAGAGCCATGGCGTCGCCCATCAACGCAATTCTCTGCGCGCTGATCGCCACCGCCTTCTGGACGCTGCTCGGCTTTGCGCTCGCCCGGCATCTGCTGCCTCGCGTCTTGGCGCTCGGTGCAGCACCGGTGATCGGCTGGGCGACGCACAGCGCCGTTATGCTGCCGATCTATCTCTGGATCGGCTTGTCGCCGATGACGGTAGTCGCCGTCGGCGCGCTCTGCGTTCTCTTGAGCGGCTTTTCACTGTCGCTGCCGGCACCCAGGAACGAAGCCGAAGACGCACCTAGCGTTCCGCCATGGACATTCGCCGCCGCCGCGGTTCTGGCGCTGGTGCCGGCCGTCGCCATCCTGCCGAAATATTACGGCGATGCCGTGCAGCTCGCCGATCCGATCTTCGATCATAGCAAAAGCGCCATCATCGACGCGATTGCCCGGCTCGGCGTGCCGCCGGTCAATCCCGTGTTCGGCCAGTTTGGCGCCACATGCGTCCCGGATACGGGCTCGGCGAGTTGCCTCGCCTATTATTATCTCTGGCATTTCAGCGCTGCCGAGGTCGCACTGGCCGCCAGCGCCACGGGCTGGGAAGCCGATATCGGGCTTACCTGGTTCACCGCTTTCGCCTCGCTCACGCTGATGATGGGGATTGCCGTCTGGCTCGCCAAACGCTCCGCCGCCGCGATCTGGGCGGTGGCGCTCGCCGCCGCAGCCTCATTGTGGATCACACTCCACTGGATGTTCGGGACCAGCGATTTAAGACCCACTCTGTTGGCGCCGATCGGCATGGCCGGCTGGCTGTTCCAGGCAACCTGGGTGCCGCAACATGTGATGGCCGCGTCATGCGTCGTGGCGGCGATGCTGGTTGTGGCGCGGCTGACGGAGCGGCAAAGCTGGACGCTTGTTCTAACGCTGGCGCTCCTTATCGTCGCCGGTTTTGAAAGCTCGACCTTTGTCGGCGGTATCACGTTTGCGATCGCTGCGCTGCTCGCGGCGCCAATCGTTTTCACCGCCATGAACCCGAGGCGACGCGGGCGTTTATTGGCCGCACTGGCGCTTGCCGCCTTGCTGGTTGTCTGCCTGATCGCGCCGTTCGTGCTCAATCAATGGGCCGCCGTCCGCGCGCGCGGCGGCGGCACCCCGATCACCGTTTCGCATTATCGGGTGTTTGGCGAATTTCTGCCGCTTGCGTTCCGCCGCATGCTCGACGTCCCGGGATATTGGCTCGTTATCCTGCCGGTCGAATTGCCGGCGATTTTTTTTGCCGGTGTTGTCGCATTGATTGCCATGCTGCGCAGCGCTCTGCCGCGCGCGGAAAAGCTCGCCGTCGCTCTTCTGGCTTGCCTTGCCGGCGCCGGGCTGATGGTGTCTTGGCTTTTGGTCTCGACCTTAGGCAACAATAACGACCTCGGGCTGCGCGCCATCATCCCCGCCGAAATGGTGCTGATCGTCGTTGTCGCCGCGGCGGCCGCCGGTCTGGCGACGGGTCGGCTTCGCGTCGTCGTCATTGCGATCGCGCTTACGGGTCTAGTGCTCAGCCTGCCCGACACCGCGAAAATAATTCGCGACAATGTCGCCGGCCGCCAGCGGCCGGGCGGCGTCGCGTTTGCGCAATCGCCGGAATTGTGGGCGGCCGTGCGCCGCTATGCGCCGCCGGCCGCGCGCGTCGCCAACAATCCGCTATTCGTGAAAGAGCTGACGCCATGGCCGGTGAACATATCCTGGGCCCTGCTCGCCAACCGAAACTCATGCTTTGCCGGTCTCGATTTGGCATTGGCCTATACGTCGCTGCCGCCGGAACGCCGCGCGGCGATCAACGCGCAGTTCGTTCGGGTCTTTGCCGGCGACGGCACCGCCGACGACGTGCACGCCATGGCGACGCAATATGGCTGCGAAGTCATCGTGCTGGCGCCGACGGATAAGGCCTGGGAGAACGATCCGTTCGCTGCAAGTGCGGATTACCGTGCGGCGGAAACGCGCGACGGGCGCTGGAAGATCTACGTACGGCGATGACGGTCGTCGCCGGCCGCGAAACAACAGCCTAAATTCCGGCGAACCAGTTAAACCCCTGCTCGCTCCAGAACGTTTCGGTGAAGGTATTGGTCACCTCGATCGCCTTGACCCATTTCGCGTTCTTGTAGCCGAGCTTGGTCGACGTGCGCAGCCGCAGCGGATAGCCGAACGGATCGGCGATGATTTCGTTGGCGTAACGCGTGGCCAGGATAGTCTGCGCATGCAGCGCCGTCGCCATGTCGATGCTCTCGGTGTAATTATCCGCGCAGTGGAAATAGACATATTTGGCGGTCAGATCGGCGCCGACTCGCTGCAAAAAGCCGCGCAGGTTAGGGCCAGACCATTGGCCGATATAGTCCCAACCTTCGACGCAGACATGGCGAATGATGATTTCCTGTTCAGGCAGCGCGTAGAGCTGCGGCGCCGTCCATGGCCGCTTGTCAGCAATCAACCCGGCCAATTCCAGTTTCCAGCTTGCCCCGTCGACCGGCTTGACGTCTTCGACATCGAAATGCGCGTTGAAGCGCGGCGGCTTGACCACCTGCGCCGGGCTGAAGGTCGGCGCCAAATGGCCGGGCCGGAACAGCGCCTCTTGAACGCCGTCGTTCCAGGACGAGACCGCACGCAGGACTTTCTGCACCGGCTCTTCTTCGGTAACGTCGCAACCGGTCAAGAGCGTCAGCGCGCCGAGGCTGACGGCGCCACGCAGCACGCCGCGGCGGTTGATATCGGCGACCAAGGTGCGGTGCTCCGTCAACACGCCTTGGTCGACCGGGCGCTTGGGCCGAAATAGCGACGGCGTGGGGCTGCGAAGCGACATTGCTTTTCACCGTGACGGCGTCGACGGCACGTCCGCGGCCGCGTCGGCGACCGCCATCGCGTCATCGCGCACGACCGGACCGCCGGTCAGCATCGCCACCAGGCTTTGCGGCACCAACAGCGCGAGCGAAATGTGCACCAGCAAGAATCCGACGATCGCCGCCATGCAGAAGAAATGCACCAAGCGGATATTCTGGAAACTGCCGAACAGGGCGGCAAGCTCGGAGAACTGTACCGGCTTCCACAGTGCAAGACCCGAAATCACGATGATAATGCCGACCAGAATGACGCCAAGATAGAGAATCTTCTGCACCGCGTTGTAGTGGGTCAGATCATCATGGCCGAGCCGAAACCGCAGCGCGTCACCGACGGTCGCCAGTATCTCGCGCACCGAAATGGGAAACAGCTTGCGGCGAAAGCGCCCGGTGGCAATGCCGTAAGCAAGATAAGCAAGCCCATTGAGCACAAAAATCCACATGCCGAAAAAATGCCACTGCAAGCCGTGCTGCGCCCATTTACCGATGGTGAGAAAGTCGGGAAAGTGCAGCCAGCCGAAAATCACGTCGTCGTCATAGATCTTCCAGCCGCTGCCGATCATGATGAAAATCGCGACCACGTTGGTCCAATGCATGATGCGAAGCGGCAGCGGATGCAGCTGTCGCAGTTTGCCCGCGGTGTTACGCGTAAGTGATTTGACCGGCGCCACCGACATTAAGAGGGTCTCCTCGCGCGCTTTGTGTGCGGCGCTCGGACATTATGTTTGCGTCGACTTGAGCGCAATTAAAACGGCTTCACAATTTCGCGCGACGTTTTTGATCGGAGAATCGCAATGCGCACTCTTTTGATCACCGGGGCGTTGGCGTTTTTGGTACTGGTGCCGGCCGGCGCTTTCGCCCAGGCGACGGAGCCGCCGCTGACGGCCGAGCAGCGCATGCACGCGCGCTATCCGCAGCCGGTGCGTGTCGGCGACCTGATCGGCTTGCCGCTCCTCGATGACCAGGCACGCACGCTCGGTTACGTGCGCGAAGTCGTGCGCACCAATGAGAATAAAATCGAACTGATTATCGATTATGACGGTTTCCTCGGCTGGCACTCACGGCCGATCGCGGTGCCGTTGGAAGTCGTTGGAATAGCCGGCCGCCAGATATCGTCGCTCGATATGCCGCGAAGCGCGTACGTATCGGCGCCAACCTGGCAGAATGCCGGCGTGCACGCCCTCCCCGCCGATGCGATGATCAAGATCGCGCTGTCGCGGCATTGAAAGCGACAGGCCCTCGGAGGGTGTCGCCTCGGTGACGCGGCGCATGACAAAGATACGATCACGACTTTGTGAAGGTTATAACCTTTTGTCGTCTGCTGACTTGTCCGGCAGTGAGCCGGAATTGATTGGCACGTTGCCAACAGTTGCCAAACACTGCGCCGCGCTGGATCATCTGATTTTGGGGGTTGGCATCGCATGCAGGACGCGAAACGATTTAGTGACAGGCCGGCAGTGGCGCGTTGCGGCATCGCGATCATGGCGAAAGCATCGACGCCGGGCCGAACGAAGACGCGGCTTGTGCCGCCGCTGACCTTCGAGGCAGGCCGCTGCGCTCAACACCGCGTTTCTTCAGGACATCGCCGAGAATGTTCTGCAGGCTGCCCGTCACAGCGAGATCGCCGGCTATGTGGCGTTCGCGCCGCGTGGCTCCGAAGACTTCTTTCGTTCCATCCTGCCGCCGGCGATTGGCTTGATCGACGCCTGCTTGCCGACCTTCGGCGATTGTCTGTTGCGCACCGCTGAGTACCTGCTGGCACGCGGCCACCAATCGTCCGTTGTGCTCAACTCCGACAGCCCAACTCTACCGACGGCACTGTTGATCGAAACCGCCGAGGCGCTGGCCAGGCCAGGCGAACGCGCGGTGCTCGGCCCGTCGAGTGACGGCGGCTATTATCTGCTCGGGATCAAAACGGCGCACCGCCGCCTGTTCGAGGACATCGCCTGGAGCACCGAACGCGTCGCCGAGCAGACGCGCGAACGGGCGCGCGAGATCAAGCTCGATGTCCATATGCTGCCGGTCTGGTATGATGTCGACGACGCCGGTGGCCTGCGTCAGCTGCACAGTGACGTACGCGGGCCGCGTCCTAGCCAAACATCTGCTCGATACCCGCGCGCCGAACTTTCCCGCTGCCACCGCGGCGTTGATCGATCGTCTCAGGTCCGACGGCGAATTTGATCGGCGTGCGGACGCCGTGCCGCTCGCAGCCGGGGGTGCCTGATAATGGATGTTAGCGCCACAAAACCGGCCGTCGATCCGCGGCGCTACTTCGAGGGCGTGCGCACCGACGATGATGTGCCCGCACATGCGCCGGTCTGCCTTTATCTTGAGACCACCAACCGCTGCAATCTGTTGTGCACGACCTGTCCCCGCACCTATGAGGAGCTCGAGCCGCCGGCCGACATGAGCTGGGAGCTCTTTCGCTCGATTGTCGATCAGATTCCGGACCTGGCGCGCGCAGTGTTGCATGGCGTCGGCGAACCGATGCTGGTGAAACATCTGCCGCGCATGGTGCGCTATCTGAAAGACCGCGGCACCTACGTGCTGTTCAATACCAACGGCACCGTGCTCAACGAAAAGAACGGCCGCGCGCTGATCGATGCCGACCTCGATGAGCTGCGCGTCTCGTTCGATGCCGCCAATGCCGAGTCGTATCGCGTCATTCGCGGCAAGAATTATTTCAATCGCATCCTCAAGAATGTGCGCGGCTTTCGCGAGCTGCAGGAACGCGAAGGCAAGCTCAAGCCGCGGGTGTCGGCGTGGCTTACCGGCATGCGCGAGACGGTCGAACAATTGCCGGACTTCGTGCGCGTCGCCGCGGCAACCGGCGTCAAGGAAGTCTATCTGCAGCGTCTGGTATTCTTCGGCGAGGATGCCATCGGCATGGCGCGACCGGACCAGGCCCTCTACGAGCGATTGTCGCGCGAGGAGGCGGCACATCTCGATCGCGCCGCCGCCATTGCCGCTTCGCTCGGCATCACTTTCAGTGCGTCGGGCGGCGCATCCGAGCCGGGCGTGAGCCTCAAGCGCAGTGATGGCGGTTCGCCGTGGTCGATGTGCCGCCGGCCATGGACGGTCATGTACTTCACCGCCAACGGCCGCGCCCTGCCTTGTTGCATCGCGCCGTTTTCGCAACGCGGCTACGAGAACTATACACTTGGCGACGCCACGCAACAGACCCTGCGCGAGATCTGGACCGGCGAGGCTTATCGCGATTTCCGCCGCAGCCTTCTCTCCGACAAGCCGGCCGCAGCGTGCGCGAATTGCGGGCTGCGCTGGAGCCTCTAGCGGTGCCGCCATTGGCCGGCGCCGTCGCCGTCATCATCCCGACCTACAACGAAGCCGCCGCGATCGGCGACGTCGTGGCCGCGATACCGCGCGACATCGTCGGCCGGATCATCGTCGCCGACGGCGGCAGCAGCGACGGTACGGCCGACATTGCAAGGCGCGCCGGCGCCGAGATACTCGATGCCGGCAGTGGCTATGGCCGGGCGTGCCTCATGGGCGCGCAAGCCGCTGACGATGCCGACATCATCGTCTTCATGGATGGCGACGGCGCCGATGATCCGGCATTCATCAAAGACA
This sequence comes from uncultured Alphaproteobacteria bacterium, assembly GCA_963806465.1. Taxonomy (GTDB): domain Bacteria; phylum Pseudomonadota; class Alphaproteobacteria; order Rhizobiales; family Xanthobacteraceae; genus BOG-931. The sequence continues at coordinate 48,960 of CAWDZD010000016.1, forward strand.
TGGTCGCCGCTTTGCGCTCCGGCAGTTACGACTTCGTCATCGGCTCGCGCGCTCGCGGACAGCGCGAACCGGGCAGCATCGGAAGCCATCAGCTCCTGATCGGGCTTGTGGCCGGCGCGCTGATCAAGCTGTTCTATGGCGTGCGCTACACCGACATGTGCGCCTATCGCGCCATCCGCCGCGAGACCTTGCTACAGCTCGGCATGCGCGAGCGCACCTATGGCTGGAACCTGGAAATGCAGATGCGGGTGGCGCGCGCAGGCCTGCGCGTCCTCGAGCTGCCGGTCGCCTACCGCCGGCGCGCCGGCGGCGAATCCAAGGTCGCCGGCAATCTGCGCGGAACCATCCGGGCTGGGTCGCGCATCATCGCCACATTCGCCCGCGTAGCGATGGAGTAGCGGACGCTTATGAAACCCGCTCATTCTCGCGATAGCGGGAATCCAGCGAGTTTTTTCTATGCCCCCGCCTGCGCGGGGACGAGCGGACATGAATCAGGTCGCGACCTTGCGGAGGAAGCCGTCGACGCTGTCGCGCAGAGAATCGGCGGCCTTCTCGACGGCTTGCGAGGCCGCCAATACGGTATCCGCGGAATTGCGCATATCCGCGATCGACCCGGAAACGCGGCCCAGCACGGAGACCACCGACTTCGTTCCAGCTGCCGCAGCTGCAACACTTCCCGAAATCTCCTGCGTGGCCGAATTCTGCTGTTCGACCGACGTGGCGATCGCAGCGGTGAATTGCCTGACTTCCTGCATCCGGCCGGCAATGGTACCAATCGCACCGACCGCGCTGCGGGTCGATTCCTGCACCGCGGCGATTTGCGAGGCGATGTCGTCGGTTGCCCTCGCCGTCTGCACCGCGAGCGTTTTGACTTCCGAAGCAACGACGGCAAAACCCTTGCCGGCGGCACCGGCGCGCGCCGCCTCGATGGTAGCGTTGAGCGCCAGCAAATTGGTTTGCCGGGCGACGCTTTGAATAAGCTTGACGACGTCGTCGATCTTTTGCGCGGCTTGCGCCAGTTCGGCGATGTCGGCGTTGGTCGATTGCGCCTCGGTAGCGGCGGCGCCGACGACCTCGGTGGCGCGCACCAGCTGTCGGTTGATCTCGGCAATCGATTTCGACAACTCGTCGGCGGCGGTCGCGGCAATCTGGGCGCTGCCGAAGGCGTCGCTGGAAGTCTGCACCGCACCCGCGGTTTGCGACGTGCACTCGTTCGACGTCGCCGCCAGCACGCTTGCCGTCGATTGCATCGCCGCCACGCTGTCGGCAACGGTCTTGAGAACACCCTCGACGCTTTGGCGGAACCAGGCGATCGCCTCTTCGATCAGCGCGCGGCGTGCTTCTTGCTCGTCGAGCAACGCACTCCTTCGTTCTGCCGCGCGGCGTTCGGTAATGTCGTCATGAGTGCCGACCCAATAGTTAGAGCCGGGTATCGGCCGGTTGACGACCGAGACGGCGCGGCCGTCGGGAGTTTCACTGATGAAGCTTACCGTCTTTCCGGCGGCCATTTGGCTCATGATTTCGTTGCAATATTCTTCCGGGTCGCGGCGCAGGTTGCCGCTGGTGATTCGATTGCGGATGATGTCGATCAGCGCGGTGCCGGGCTTCACCACATCCGGCGACAAGCCGTACATCGTTATGTATTGATCATTGCTCACGACCAAGCGGCCGTTCGTCTCGAACATCACGACGCCCTGCGTCATGTTGTTCAACGTGATGCCGAGAAGGCGCCCCTTATCATCTAACCGGCGATCGGCGGCGGCGCTGATCAAACTCATGCTCAGGATGGCCACCGCCACGCTGGCGACGGCGATGGCAAGCGACCCCGGCGACAGCGAGAGCGCGGTGAAAGTACGCGCCGGATCGGGGACGATGTCTACCGCTCCCATGGCGGTAAAGTGATGCGACACGATGGCGAGCGTAAGGAACAGCGCGGAAGTCAAGAGTGCGCGCAATCCTTGCCAGCGCACGGCGACGAAAAGTGCCGCCATTCCCAACAGCATGCCGAGGACGATCGATGTAATGACCAGTGGAACGTCCCACTCGACGTGGCCCGGCAACTCGAGTGCGGCCATGCCGAGATAATGCATGCAGGCGACGCCGGCGCCGATAACGCCGCCGCCCACCAGCGGACCCCAACGACCGCGAAAGAAAACGGCGATCGCCAATCCGCCTGCCGTGACCACCGCCGCGGCGAGGAGCGACAGCGTCGTCAGCGGGATGCCATAGGCGATCGGAATGCCGGGCTCGTATGCCAGCATTGCCAGGAAGTGGGTGGCCCAGATGCCGCAGCCGGTCGCAATACCGGCGGCCACGATCCAGACTACGCTGGCACGACCGCCCGTTGAACGCGCGCGATAAAATAATGTGATCGCTGTGAGGCTGGCCAGAAAGCAAACGACGCCGGCGACGACGACCAGGCGCCAGTCGTGCTGTGTGGTCAAACAAGTCAGCGTTCGAAACATCGTGAGAGATCGCGTACTGGCGCCCGGCCGGCGCGGCCCCGCCACTAGTTAGCTAACATCGATTTACGCTTCGTTAATCAACGATCAAATGCTCATGCCGCCGTCGACCATCAGTAGGCATCCGGTCGTGAAGCTTGAGGCATCGGAGGCGAGAAAGAGCACCGAACGCGCCACTTCCTCGGCGCGCACGTGCCGGTGCAGCGGAATGATCTCGTTGAAAAACTGCGTGCCGTCGCGGCCGATGATGGCGCCCAATTTTTGTTCGACGTTCAACTGAAAGGCATTGTCGACCGGGCCGGGATGTACGGTGTTGACGCGGATATTGCGGCCGGCGAGCTCCTTGGCCAGCACCCGCATCAGTCCCACCTGGGCGTGCTTGGCGGTGATATAGCCGTAGACCCCGGGATCGCCGGTCACTCCGGCAACGCTGGAGGTGATGATGATCGAGCCGCCGTCGTTCATATGCGGGACGGCGTGTTTGGCGCAAAGGAACGCGCCCCTGACATGGACCGCAAGCACTGAATCGAAGACATCCTCCGGATAGTCGGCGATCGGCGCGACCGTGCCGAAATTGCCAGCATTGCTGAACAGCACATCGATTTTTCCGAACCGCGCGACCGCATTCGCCATCACGGTCTTGACCTGATCGGATTTGGTCACGTCAGCCGCACCCCAGGCGACGTCGTCGCCGCCGCCGATATCGCCGGCAACCTGCTTGAGCGCAGCCTCGCTCAGATCGGTCAGCATCACCTTGGCGCCCTCATGGCGAAGGAGCTTCGCCGAAGCCGCTCCGATACTGCCGGCCCCGCCGGTGACGACACACACCTTGTTGTGCATTTGCTTCGACATTGATGCCGGCCCTCCCCGTTTTGGCGGCGGCGAACCTAACACGGCGGCAGCGACCGCGCGCAAGGCCCAAGCGTTTCGACGACGAACGCCGGCCGACGGCAAGGCGTGGAGTTGGGTCGCTTTGGATGCTATGAAGGCCCAACAAAGTTGAGGCGGTGGCGGTGACAGGAACGGATTTTCAGTGAGCAACGTGGCAATATACCAAAGGCTTGCACGATATCGGGCGCGGCTGCTTCGCCTATTTGCAGCCCGACGGCTCCTGGGGCTGGAGCAATGCCGGCCTGGTGACGGACGGCGACCAGACCTTGCTGGTCGACACTCTGTTCGATCTGCCGCTCACCGCGCAGATGCTCAAGACCATGCGCGACTCGGTGCCTGCCGCGCGCAACATTCAAAAACTTATCAATACCCACGCCAACGGCGATCACGTGTTCGGCAATCAGCTGGTCGAAGGCGCCGAGATCATTGCCTGTCGGGCTTGCGCCGAAGAGTTCGCTGAGGCGCCAGCGGGCATGCTGTTGGCCCTGGAGGCCGGATGGAAGAATCTCGGCGAAGGCGGCGCCTTCTTCCACGAGGTCATGGGCAGCCGCTTTGATTGGAATGGCATCGTCACCACTCCGCCGACCACGGTGTTTGACGACACGATGGAAGTCACTGTCGGGGGCAAGCGTCTGGTGTTGACCCATCTCGGCTCGGCGCATACCCGCGGCGATGTGCTGGTCCACGTGCCGGGCGACCGTATTCTCTACACCGGCGATTTATTGTTCGTCGGCGGCCATCCGGTACTTTGGGCCGGCCCGATCGAAAATTGGATCAAGGCTTGCGACTACATTCTCAGTCTCGACGTTGAGGTCATCGTACCCGGCCACGGGCCGATCGCCGAGAAACCGGCGGTGCGCGAGCTGAAAAGCTATTTCGAATTCATCGCCGCCGAGGCGCGGACACATTTTGACAATGGCCTGCCTCACGAAGAGGCGGCACGGAAAATCAACTTGGATCGGTTTTCCGGCTGGCTCGACCCCGAGCGCATCGTCATCAATGTTGCGTCGTTGTACCGGCAATTTTCCGGCTCGACGGCGCCGGTGGACCGCGTCGCGCTGTTTGCGGCGATGAAACGATATCGCGATGCCTGCGGGCACGACACCCCGGCGCGGTCCGAGGCATAGCATCCATCGGCCACAGCGAGCCGCGATAATCGCTACGAGCCGGCCGCCCGCGAAGCGTGCGCCGCTGCTTTCCCAGCCCAGGCGCGAAGCACGTCCGCGGTCGCCTGATCCATCGGGAAAAAACATTCGATGCGGAGTTCCTGCAGCGTAATATCCCGCGGCGTCCCGAGCGTTGCGATAGTGGTGAAGAGCTGCAAGGAAACCCCACCTTTGCGAAAGTGCATCGGCAGCACCGGCGCGGGCGCAGTTTCATCGAACGGCGCCTCGACGACTGACCGCACCCCCGGGTAACCCAGCAGACGCTCCAGCAATGCCGCCGTTTCGGCAGTGCCGTCCGCAGCCGCGTCGACTTCGACGCTGCGGATGAAGTAGCGCACGACCTCCGCCCAATTGATCAAATATGGCCGCAAGATATCGGGCGCGACCAGCGCATCGGCGAGATTGATTTCGGCATCGGGACCGACGGGACCAACAAGAAACTCGACAAGGCGCACAGCGCCATTGTTCGCCTTGAGCAATTTCCATCGCCGATCGACGACCGCGGCGGGAAACGGCTCCTGCTGCGCCATGATGTAATTGAGGGCCTCGCCCACCTGTGCCAGCTCTGGCGCGGCAAGACCGGTTTCACGCCAGACCGGCGCGAAACCGGCGGCCACCAAGAGCGCATTGTGCTCGCGCAGCGGAACGTCGAGCGCCGCGGCCAGGCGCATGACCATGTCGCGGCTCGGCGATGCGCGACCCAATTCCAGAAAGCTCAAATGGCGCTGCGAAATGCCAGCGCGCCCGGCAAAATCAAGCTGCGACCATCCTCGGCGCTGGCGCCATAAGCGCAGCCTTGCGGCGAAATCCTGCTCGCGCGCCACGACTACCTCCCGGGTAGTTGCGCAAACGACGTCCGTCAGGATCGTTGCATATCCGGCGGCTGGACAACAGGAGAAGCCGTGAGCGAGCGGCTCGGGGTTTTGATCGCGATCGCTTCGAGCTGCCTCGGCGGCACGGCGGCTGCGGTCACGCGCTATCTGGTCAGCGACGCCGATCCGCTGACGCTGGCCATTCTGCGTTGGGGCATCGGTTTTGTCTGCGTGTTGCCGGTCGCCTTGATACTGCGGGCGCGCTGGCCGCGCGGCCGCGACGTTTTCGGTGTCGCCGGCTTGGGTTTCTGTTTCTTCGGGTTGTTCTTTATTCTCTATAATCTCGCCATCAGCTACACGACCGCGGCGCGCGCCAGTTTGGCGCTGTCGACGCTGCCACTGCAAACCATGCTGGTCGGGGGCCTGCTCGGCGTCGAACCGCTGACCGCGCGCAAGTCCGTGGGTGTCGGCATTGCCGTGCTGGGTGTTTTCGCCGCGCTCGCCACGGATCTTGCCGCGGCGCCGCCCGGGGCCTGGCGCGGCGAACTGATCACTGCCGGCGCCGTTCTCTGCATGGCGTTCTACAATGTCTGGTCGCGGCCATTCATCCAACGGTCGAGCGCGCTTGGATTTCTAACCGTTGGGATGGGTAGTGGCGCCGTCGCGCTTGTTGCGCTTGGCGGCTTGACCAATCGCGTCTCCGTGCTCGGAGGCTTCGGCACGCCGCAATGGATCGCTGGCATCTATCTCGGCGTGTTTGGCGGTGCGCTCGCGTTCATGCTCTGGGTCTTGGCCCTGCAGTGGGCGACACCGACGCGCGTGGCCTCGCCGCCGCGCTCCTTGCCGACCGGCTGATCGGCGAGCCGATTACGCCCAATTTGATCGCCGGCCTGGTCGTGGTGGTTGCCGGCATCTGGGTCGCGACCACGGAGCGGCGGGGCGCGACGGGCTAAGCTCGGAAATAAGGCGCCAGGCTCGCGAATGTCGCCGCGCGCACACGCTGGCAACGCTTAAGCAACCGTTATTCATTTCAGTTTGCAAAATCATTTTATTAAAATGAAGTAATTGGTTGTATTATACAGCCCCACAATCAGAAATTTACGAACTGTTTGTGTCCGGCGCCTAACATCGCGCTGGTCCGCTGCGGACAGAAAGTCGTCAGCGGGCCGGGTGCAGGGGCCATGCTCACCGACAACGCGATTCTGCTGATTTCAGATCACCCCGAGCGAAGCGAGGACTTAGCCGATCGCCTGGACAGCCTCTGCGGCTGTCGCATGATCGGGCTCGACGATCAAAGTCAGACGGCCGGATCGGTCACCGCAGTCGTCACCGACGTCGGCTTTCGCGATCCGGCCAATATTGAGCGTATGCGTCAATTGTTGTCGCGACCGCGCGCTTCGCGGGCGCCGATCGTCGCTATCCTGCGCGACAACAGCCACCTGGAACGGGTACAAGCCACCGCGCTCGGCGCGACCTTCCTGCTGCCCGCCAACGCTACCGTGTCCGATATCTCGCTAGCTCTGGGGCCCGCCGTTCGATCACGGACGGCTCCGATCGCACCGGCCGAAAACTGGTCAGCCGCGCAAAATGTGGAGAACGCGGTATCTCAGTTTGGCGACATGTTCACTGCGGCCATGCGCGGGGACGTGATCAGCAGAAGCGGGGTCGAGAGCGCGACCATGTCGATCATGGCGGCAATCGCCGAAGCCGGCATCCGCCATTGGCTCGAAATTGTTTGGACCCACGACGACGCCACCTACCAGCACTGCCTGCTGGTTACCGGGCTTGCCGCCGATTTCGCCGCCACCTTGCAATTCGCCGGCGGCGACCAGAAACAGCTCATAAGAGGCGCCTTGTTGCATGATATCGGCAAGGCGAAAATCCCGCTCGCGATCTTGAACAAGCCTGGCGCATTGAGCAGCGAAGAACTCGCCGTCATCCGCACCCACGCGAGAACCGGCTACGAATTCTTACGCGACCAGGGCGGCTACGAGCCCGACTTGCTTGAGGTCGTGCTCCGGCATCATGAACTGCTGGATGGCAGTGGTTATCCCGACGGCCTCGCCGGCGAGCAAATCAATGATCTGGTGCGGCTGGTGACGATCTGCGACATCTATGCGGCATTGATCGAGCGTCGGTCCTACAAACAGCCGATCGAGCCGGCGCGCGCATTCAAGACCTTGGAAGACATGGACGGCAAACTCGAAGGCGTTCTGGTGAGAGCATTTGCGCAGGTCGCCAAGAAATCGGCGGCGCCCGCGCGCGCCGCGCGGCACTAGCGTCACACCGGCTTGAGCGTCACCTCGAGTTCATCGCGCGGGTAGGGTATCGGCCACATGCTCCAGTCGGGGTGGTAGCCGGGCGCGATCGATACCTCAAGCGCGTTGAGCAAATGCCAGGTGAAGCACTTGGCCTGCATATAGGCGAAGTTCAAACCGAGACACATGTGGGCGCCGCCGCCGAATGGAACGTAGGCGAACTTGTGCCGCGCGCGTGAAGCCTCGACGTCGAACCGCATCGGATCGTAGCGCTCCGGCTCGGGCCAGAGCTCCGCCATGTGATGGGTATAGAGCGGATTGATCGCGACACGGGTGCCGGCCGGTATTCGGAAGCCCATGAATTCGAACTCGCGCACCGCGGTCCGCGGCAGCGACGGCACCGGTGGCGCAAGCCGCATCGCTTCCTTGAACGCCATTTCAGTAACAACAAGATCGTCGAGGCGGGCGAACGGTATTGGTTCGTCGGGGGCAAGGCCCATCCCGCGGAGCTCTTGCCGGGCGTTTTCCTGCCATTTCGGGTTCGCCGCCAGGTGATAGACGAACGACGTCAGCGATGAGGTCAGCGTGTCATGCGCCGCCATCATCAGGAAGCTCATGTGATCGACGATATCGGCGTTCGGACAACAGCGAGCCGTCGTCCCAGGTGGCGCGGCAGAGCTGCGAGAACAGATCGTCGCCGCCACGCTCGCGCCGCAGCGGAATCTGTCGGGTGAAATAGTCGACGATCACCGCGCGGCCGCGCACCCCGCGGCCCATTCGCGTGCCGGGCGCCGGCACACGGATGACCGCAATCGATGCCGCGACCATGGCGATGAAGGCGCGCTTGACCGTCTCAAGCTCCGGACCAAGCTCGTCGCCGAGAAACGAGGTCGCGGCGAGATCGAGCGTCAGCTGTTTGATTGCCGGATAGAATTTGAACTGTCGGCCGCGGGGCCATTGCGCCAGGCCCTTGGCGATGCCGGCATTGAGCTGCGTAAGATACGACTGCATCGGTCCGGATTTGAAGGCGACCGACAGCGCGCGGCGGTGCAGACGGTGCTCGTCGAAATCGAGCAGCATTAGTCCGCGGGGAAACAACCGGCCGAGCAGGATGTCCCAGCCGAGAGCGGACGAAAACAATTTTTGGCTGTCGAGTAGAACGAGCTCGTTGGCCTCGGGGCCGAGCAGCGTGACGTTGATCTGACCAAAGGCGCGGGTGCGGTACACCGGACCATAACGTTGCGCCCGGCGTTCGACGAACCCTTTAGGATCGGCGAGCAGCGTGAGCGTGTGGCCGATGATCGGCCAACCGTCATCGCCCGGGATGTGCGCGAGCGCGCTGGCGGGCGCCGCGCGCAGGTCGTAGGCCGATCCGTGCCGATTGCTCAGCGTTTGTACTGACATCAAGCGCCTCCGGCATCATCGTGGTGCCAACGCGACGTGCCGCGAATTTGGCGCGGCGCGCCGCACGCCAACGCCGCTATCGAGCGTGGCAGAATAAGCGGCCGCGAGCCAGCATCAAATTGCGGCGTGCCGCTTTGACGACAACGCCGCGTCGAGCGTGGGTCAAATAGCGCGAACGTGATCCGAAAGCGCTGCGGTAACGCGCGCGATCACCGGTTCCCATGCGCGCGTAGCGTCCTGGCGAAACAGTCGGCCGGTCGGATACCAGGGGCTGTCCTCGCGATCCAGGAGCCATCGCCAGCAGGTGTTGTAGCGGTTGAGCAGCCAAAATGGCTTGCCAAGCGCGCCGGCGAGATGCGCCACCGACGTGTCCACCGAGATAACGAGGTCCAGATTTTCGATCAGCGCGGCGGTGTCGGAAAAATCATCCAGATCGCCCGTGTGGTCGATAATCGCTTGACGCCAATCGCTGTCGCGCAATTGCCGCACCGCATCGTCGCCCTTTTGCAGGCTGAAAAATTCGCACCCCGTTACCTGAAACAGCGGCGCCAACCGATCGAATGCAATGCTGCGCTGGCCGTCGATCCGATTGGCGCCGGGCAATTCCTTGCGCGGATTGCCGGCCCATACCAGACCGATCCTGAGATTTTCACGCTTGCCCAGCCGTTCGCGCCACGCCCGTGTCTTGCCCTGCGGCGCGAAAAGATAGGGGGTCGTGGACGGGATCGTCTCGAGCCGCGTCGCGAAGGCCAACGGCAAGCTGAGCATCGGGCAATGGAAATCGAAATCGGGCAGCGGATCGCCCGCGGCGACGACTTGTACCGCATCGGACAGTGTGCGCATCAGCCCGTGCAGCGGCCGCTGCACTTCCAGAATGACACGCGCGCCGCGCGCCGCCACCAGCGGCGCATAGCGGCCGAACTGGATCGTATCGCCGAGGCCTTGCTCGGCGTGAAGGAGAATGGTCTTGCCCGCGATCGCATCCGAACCGAGCCATAAAGGCTGCGAGAAACTTCGCTTGCCATCTCGGAGTTGCTCGGTTTGCCACCGCCACTCGTTCTTTTCCCAGCCGCGATCGAAGTCGCCGATCAAGAGCCGGCACATCGCCTCGTTGAAATGCGCATCGGCAAAATCTGACCGCACCGCAATCGCGCGGTCAAAGCTCGCCAGCGCCTCGTCGAACCGCGACATCTCCTTCAAAGCATTGCCGCGATTGGAATGCGCCTCGGCCAGATCGCCGCGCAGCGCCAGCGCACGATCGTAGCTCGCTACCGCTTCGTCGAACCGTTTGAGCTCCTGCAACGCGTTGCCGCGATTGGAATGCGCCTCGGCATAATCCGGCTTGAGCGTGAGCGCGCTATCGTAGCTCGCAAGCGCCTCCTCGAAGCGCTTGGTCTCGTGCAACGTGTTGCCGCGATTGGAGTGGGCCTCGGCATAATCCGGCCGGACCCTGAGCGCATGGTCGTGGCTCGCCAGCGCCGCCTCGAAGCGCTTGAGCTTGTGCAGGGCGTTACCGCGATTGACGAGCGCCTCGGCGAAATCCGGCCGCAGCGCTAGCGCGCGCTCGCTGGCGCCGAGCGCCTCGTCGAAGCGCTCCAGCGCGTCGAGCGCATCGGCGCGATTGGAATGCGCCTCGGCATAATCCGGCCGCACCGCGATCGCCCGGTCGTAGCTCGCCAGCGCCTCTTCGAACCGCTTGAGCTCCTTGAGCACATTGCCGCGATTGGAGTGCGCCTCGGCGTAATCCGACTGCGCCGTGATGGCGCGGTCATAGCTCGCCAGCGCCTCGGTGAACTGCCTGAGCGCTACCAGCGCGTTGCCGCGATTGTTCAGCGCCAGAAAATTGTTTGGACTTCGCTTCAGCGCGAGATCGATCCGGCGCACCGCCTCGGCGTGATCGCCGCGCTGATAAAAAATCACGCCGAGCAGGTGCAGGCTGTCAAAATGATCCGGCCGGGTCGCGAGAATCTGATTGTAGATTCTTTCCGCATCAGCCGACCGGCCGGCTTGATGCAGCGCCAGTCCTTGCCCAAACAACGATGCGATCGCGGGCGACACCGGCGACGGCAGCGGCCGGACACCCTTTGGCGCGAACGCCGCGTGCATAGCCGGCTTCCTCTTCATGATCGCCTGGCGCGCGAATCACCGATCGCGCCAGTGAGTCAGCTTGGCGGCAGATCGTCAATCGGACGGCGGCGGCTTATGGCGACGGAATAGCAGCGGCCATCGCACTTGAAATCTTCGGCGTCGGCCGGTTAGTTGTTGGTGCCCAGGGGCGGAATCGAACCACCGACACCTGCATTTTCAGTGCAGTGCTCTACCAACTGAGCTACCTGGGCCCACATGATCGCGGCAGCGAGGCCGGTGGAGGCCCTGCGCGAGCGCGGCCGTTATAATTGGTCGATTTCCCGCTGTCCAGAATGGGGCGTGAGCTAGTGCGTCGTCCCGCCGCCGTCGTCGCGCCTTTCGTCCTCTTCTTCGTCGTCGGTCACCGGCACGGCATAGACGCCGGAGAACCAGCGGTTGAGATCGACGTCGGCGCAGCGCCGCGAGCAGAACGGACGAAACGCCTCGACGGCGGATTTACCGCAGATCGGGCAGGGGCGGCGCGGAGCTTCAGGCATGCAAATAATATGGGACCCGGCCGCCGCCGCGCCAGCGACTAGAGCATGATCCCGAAAAGTGGAAGCCGGTTTTCGGAAAGATCATGCTCCACCGCAAAATCTAGACCACGTTGAGCCAGCCGAAATGGATCGGGTAACCCTCGCCACTCAACAACGTCACCGTCTCGTAGAGCGGCAGGCCGACGATGCTGGAGTAGGAACCGACGATCTTGACGATGAACGTTCCCGCGATGCCCTGCGCCGCGTAGCCGCCGGCTTTGCCGCGCCATTCGCCGGACGCCAGATAAGCCTCGATGTCCTGCTCCGACAGCCGTTTGAAACGCACCCGGGTTTCGACGTGACGCTGGCGGAACGTCTCTTTCGGCGTCACCAAGCAGATCGTGGTGTGGACGCGATGGTTGCGGCCGGAGAGAAGCCGCAGACACTGCGCCGCCTCGTCGAGCAACTCCGCCTTTGGCAGGATGCGGCGGCCGACGGCGACGACGGTGTCGGCGGCGAGAATGAAGGAGCCTTTCAGCTCCTCATCGAGCCGCAACATCGCCAGCGCCGCTTCGGCTTTGCTGCGCGCCAACCGCGTGGCGCAGGCGCGCGGCAATTCTCCCCGCTTCGGCGTTTCGTCGATGTCGGCGGGGCGCAGCGCGTCGGGTTCGATGCCGGCCTGATTGACCAGCGCCAGACGGCGCGGCGAGCCCGAGGCGAGAACGAATTTTGGTCGGCCGATCATTTGAACCGGTAGGTGATGCGGCCCTTGGTCAAATCGTATGGCGTCATCTCGACCAGCACTTTGTCGCCGGCGAGGACGCGGATCCGGTTCTTGCGCATGCGGCCGGCGGTATGCGCGATGATTTCGTGTTCATTTTCCAGCTTGACGCGGAAAGTGGCGTTCGGAAGCAGCTCCGTTACGACACCGGGAAATTCCAGCAGTTCTTCCTTCGCCATTCGCTATCCGGACTTGTTGATAGACGGCCGCGACGTGCCCGACATCGCGGCCGAAAGCGGCGCGGAACCTAGCGGATGCCGGGCCGCTCTACAACTGCATGTCAGCAACATTCCGCTCGTTCCCGCGCCAGCCGGAATCCAGATACGCGCCGGGTCTCCGGCTCCGCCGGGCGAGCGGAACAGACGGCGCGCATCACTCGTTGCCCGGCCGACGTACGGCGAAGCGCTCGCGTATCCTGTCGAGAAGCTGGTCGCGGACGGCACGGTAGGCCTCGAGCTTTTGCTCGCGGCTGCCTTCGGTGTCGGTCGGGTCGGCCGTCGGCCAATATTCGACCTCGACCGCGCTGGTGCGGGTGAGTTCGAGCGCCCGGTGATGCGCCTCCGGCGAGAGCGTGATGATGAGATCGAAGTTGAGACCTTCCAGTTCGTCGAGCTCTTCGAACGTGATCGGCTTGTGCCGCGAGATGTCGACGCCGATTTCCGCCATCACCGCGACGGCGAACGGATCAAGCTCGCCGCTGCGCACGCCTGCCGAGCCGACATAGATCGCGCGGCCGAACAACTGTGAAAACAGCCCGGCGGCGAGCGGCGAGCGCACGGAGTTCTGCCCGCAGGCAAAAAGCACGGCCAGGGGCTGCGTCGCGGACGCCGGCATTGCCGCACCTAGACCATGATCCGATCGCGTTGAATCGGATCATGGTCTGGATTTCGCGCTGGAGCATGATCGTTTGCCGAAAGCCGGTTTCCACCGCGGATTAAGTCCGGGGCAAGCTTTTTCGGGATCATGCTCAGCCCTTCCAGTGCAACACCGTGACCAGCGTGAACAGCCGCCGCGCCGTGCCGAAATCGAGCTCCACCTTGCTTTTGAGCCGTTCCAAAAGGATGTGCGAGCCCTCGTCGTGCAATGAGCGGCGCGCCATGTCGAGCGCCTCGATGCGGTCCGGCGTCGCGCCGCGGATCGCCGCGTAGTAGCTGTCGCAGACCGTGAAATAGTCCTTCACGATGCGGCTGAACGGCGCCAGCGACAGCAGATGGGCGATCACCGGCGCGCCGTCGGCCAGCCGGATGTCAAATACCAGGCGGTTGCCATCGATCCGAAGGTTCAGCGCATACGGTCCGCCGCCGTGACCGGCCGGGCGAAACGCGTTCTCCTCGATGAGATCGTAAATCGCGACCGCGCGCTCATGCTCGACATCGGGACTTGAGCGGCCGATCGAAGACTCGTCGAGCGTCACGGCCACCAGGCGACCGGTCTCTGATTGGTCGCGGTCCGGCCGCCCCATCAGCGATTGAGCCTGATGGCCACGGAGCGGGCGTGCGCGTCGAGCCCTTCGGCGTGGCCGAGGGTGATCGCCGCGTCGGCCAGCGCGCGCAGCTGCTCCGGGCCGCATTTGAGGATCGACGTGCGCTTCATGAAATCAAGCACGCCGAGTCCGGACGAGAAACGCGCCGACCGTGCTGTCGGCAACACGTGATTGGAACCGGCGACGTAATCGCCGATCGCCTCCGGCGTATGCGCGCCGATGAAGATCGCGCCGGCGTTGCGGATACGACCGGCGATCCGTTCGGCATCGGCGGCGGCGATTTCAAGATGCTCGGGCGCGACGGCATCGATCAGCGGCAGCGCTTCGTCGAGGTTGCGGACAACAATGACCGCGCCGAAGTCGCGCCACGCGGCGCCGGCGATCCGCTCGCGCGGCAATCGCGCCAGTTGGCGCGCGACCGCGCCCTCGACGGCTTCGGCCAGTTCCGCGTCGTCGGTCATGAGGATTGGCTGCGCGCTTGAATCATGCTCGGCCTGCGCCAACAGATCGGCGGCGATCCACTCGGCATTGCCGGTGCTATCGGCCAGGATCAGCACTTCGGACGGCCCGGCGATCATGTCGATGCCGACCTTGCCGAACACGATGCGTTTGGCCGCCGCAACATAGGCGTTGCCCGGCCCGACAATCTTGGCGACCGAAGCGATAGCCGCAGTGCCGTAGGCAAGCGCCGCAATCGCCTGCGCGCCGCCGACGCGATAGATTTCGTCGATGCCGGCGATCTTGGCCGCCGCCAACACGAGCGGCGGGACAACGCCGCCGGGCGCCGGCACCACCATGACAAGCCGCGGCACGCCCGCGACCTTGGCCGGCACGGCGTTCATCAGCACCGAGGACGGATAAGCGGCGCTGCCACCCGGCACGTAGAGCCCGACCGCCTCGATCGCCGTCCAGCGTGCGCCAAGTTCGACGCCGAGCGCGTCGGTGAAGCGATCGTCTTGCGGCATTTGCCGGCGGTGAAACACCTCGATGCGATCGCGTGCGAACGAAAGCGCATCGAGGGTGTGCCGCTCGCAGGCGCCGACCGCCGCAGCGATTTCTGCTGTGTCCACCCGCAAGCCGGCGCGGCCGAGATCGAAGCGGTCAAATTGCCGCGTGTAATCGTGCAGCGCCGCGTCGCCGCGCGCCGCCACATCGGCGACGATGGCGCGCACCGCCGCGTCGACGTCGGCCGCGACTTCGCGTTTGGTGTCGAGAAAGGCGCGGAATTTTTCGGCGAAATCGGCGGCGCGCGTGTCGAGACGGATAGCCATGTATTGCCTTGTACGCGATGCCTCGTCAGCAAGCTGTGCACGGGTCGCGGCGACGCGTATCAGGTCTCTTTTATTATAACAATTCTAATCTTAAGGCGCCTTGGGCTTTCTGATTGACAAAAGGAGCTTCGTTCACCAATTCCTCGTATGTTCTGTCTCTTTGTCTACGCGAAAGCGGCGATAAAAGCTTTGCCGGTCATGACAAGAAACACGCGTGCAGCGCTGACGGTCCTTGCGTCTGTCTTCGTCGTGAGTGCCGGCGTTGCGCGTGCGGATGAACCGGTGCCGGTTTCGATCGCCATCAAGGACCATCAGTTCGAGCCCGCCGAAGTGCATGCGCCGCCCGGCAAGCCGATTGCGATCACGATCAAGAACCTCGATTCGATCGCGGCGGAATTTGAGAGCGACGCTTTGCATGTCGAGAAAGTGGTCCCGCCGGGTCGCGAGGCGGTGGTGCGGGTGCGGCCGCTCGAGCCCGGCCGCTACAATTTTTTCGACGACTTCCACCGCGCCACGCAGGGCTTTTTGGTCGTGCCATGAACGCGCGTGCCATGAACGCGCGTGCCATGAATGCTCGTGCCATGAACCATCGCGCCGTGATCATGGTGTTGTGAGGTATCCGTGCTGCCTTCGTTGGTGATCGTCTTCCGTGAAGTGTTCGAGGCCGGCCTGATCATCGGCATCGTCATGGCGGTTACATCCGGCGTAACCGGCCGCGGCCGTTGGGTGGCCGGGGGCGTTGTCGCCGGCGTGCTCGGGGCTTGCGTCGTTGCACTCTTCACCAGCGGCATATCGCAGCTGTTCCACGGCAGCGGCCAGGAATTGTTCAATGCCTGCATCCTCGGTTTCGCCGTGCTGATGCTCGGGTGGCACAATGTCTGGATGGCGCGGCATGGCCGCGAGCTTGCGGCCGAGATGCGCGCCGCGGGCCAGGCCGTCGTCGAAGGATCGAAGTCGCTCGCCGCGCTGGCCGCCGTGGTCATGATTGCGGTGCTGCGCGAGGGCTCGGAAGTCGTCCTGTTTCTCTACGGCGTGGCCGCGGCGGAAGGCGGAGCGTCGAGCGGCATGCTGGTTGGCGGCGTAATCGGGCTCGCGCTCGGCGCCGCGGTCTGCCTCTTGACCTATCTCGGCCTCGTGACCATTCCGACGCGCTATCTGTTCGCCGTCACCAGCACGCTGATTGCGCTATTGGCCGCGGGGATGGCGTCGCAAGCGATCGCCTTCCTCGAGCAGGCCGACATCCTCACCGCGCTCGATCAGACGGTGTGGGACACGTCGTGGATCTTGCGCGACGGCAGCTTCCTCGGGCGCGCGTTGCACACCCTGATCGGTTATGTCGATCAGCCGACCGCCATGCAGCTCATCGTCTACATGGCGACGCTCGGCATCATCGCGCTGCTGATGAAGCTGTTTGCAGTGCCGCCGGCACAACAGCCGAGGACGGCATAAGGCTTTCGGTTACGCCGTCTTGGTGCCGGCGAAGTGATCCGGGCACGCCAGCGCCGTGAAAACCTCGCCGAGATCGACGAGCTCGGCCTCAAGGCATTCGACCTCGAGACGAATCGCGCCGCCGCCTGAGAAAGTCATCGTCACGGTGCCGCCGGGAGCGTCGCGCTCGGCGAATTCGACCGCGAGCAGATTGAGAAGCGCGTCCTTGCCGGTCTGATCGAGACCGCGGCACTTGCAGGAGATGACCCTTTCGAACCGCAGCGCCGTCCGGCAACGCCGGTGGTCTGGTGCTTTGTTCTTGAACGCGTCGACCGCATTCATCCAGTCGAAGCGCTTGAGCGCCATCACAAAGCGATGTTCGCGCGGTTGCCAGAAGATGTCGGCGACCTTGACCAGGGCGTCCTGCACATGAGCGGACACGACCTCGATATCATCCTTGTCCAGGGCGAAGAGTTTGAGTTCCTCCATGATCCAACGTTCCCGGTCCCAACGTATCCATGGTTCGAAGCTAGGAACGGCGCGGCTGGGCCGCAAGGCCTGTTGCGGGGAGCGCGAAACCGAACGCTCGCGCGGTCAAAAGCGAGACCGCGCGAGCTTATTTACTGGTCGTTATTTGCACGTCGGATGCCCGTTCACTTCGGCAAGCGTTTTGCCGGGCGGACAAGCGGGCTTGGCCGCGGCTGGCGCAGCGGGATGCGGCGGCGGTGGAGGCGGTGGCGCCGCAGGCTTGACCGCCGCCGCGGCAGGAGGTGGCGATGGTGGTGGTGGAGGCGGCGCCGCGGGCTTGATTGTTGCCGCAGCCGGCGGATGCGGAGGCGGAGGCGGCGGTGGCGGAGGCGAGGGCTTGATGGTCGCCGGTGCCGCAACCGAGGGCGGAGGAGGCGGTGGCGGCGCGGGTTTAATGGTCGCCGGCGCTGCGCCCGACGGAGGAGCAGGCGGAGGGGCGGGCTTGACGGTCGCGGGCGCAGCGGCCGGTGCAGGTGGTGGCTGCGGCAGCGGCGCGGGCTTGATCGCAGCTGTCGATGCCGGCGCAGGAGGTGAGGCGCCTCCAGGGCGACCGGGACCAGCGTGTTGCACGGCGCCCGGCAGTGCGACCGGCGTGTGGCCAGGAACCGCGCCAGGCGGCGCCGGCCGGACCGCGGTCCGCGGCGGTTTGACGAACGCAGGCACTACCCCAGCACCAGGCGTTGGCAGAGAGAAACGCTCACGCGGCGGTGGCGGCGGCGGCAGCGCAGCGAATTCGCGCGGCCGCGGCGGCAGGAAGCGGACCGGAGGACGCGGCGGCGGTTCATAGCCCGGCCCCCAAAACATCACGACCGGCCGGTCAACAAAAACCATTTCGTTCGGCGGCGGTGGTGGCACGCCGAAATCGACAAGAGCGAAATCCGCTGGCCCTTCGAACGGCGCGCCCAGCATGCCGAGCCGGCGCCGCGCATCCGAGGCATGCGGCCCTCCCGGGTAGCGGCGCAAATACGACCAATAAGCCGGCGGCGTGTTGTTGAATACGCAGCGCCGCCAGATGATCTGTTCGCGGCGCACAGCGAGCATAGCGGCGACGCGGGGCGAAAACGGGCTCGAGGGATAGAGCACCAAGAATTGCTCATAGCCTTCCATGGTGTCGAGCGCGAGGGCCGCCGCATAGGCATCCTCGACGCTCGAATAACCGCGCATCGGTTGATCCCGCAGATCGGCGAGCGGCACCACGTCCGGCGGTGGCGGCGCATCGGCAACGCGTTCGGTGAAGAAGAACGGCCCATCGATCCGCGATGCATACCAGGGCACCTCCGCGCCATTGGTGACCTCGCTCACGCGCAAGCGCACACGCGTCAACACGTCGTCGAGCGCAAGTCCGCCGGCGGCGACCATCTCGGTAAGCGCAGTGGCGTAGGCACTGTACGGACCTGGCTCGTCGGGTCCCACCGTGCCCGGCGCCGCGTTGAAGGCGATCGCCATGCCGGCGACCGGGTCGACGAGCGCCAAACCGGTTGCCAATGGTTCGCCGCCCTGCGCGAATGCGTTTTGTCGCGCGGCGTCAACAATGACGAGTTTCACGCGGCCGGGCAGCGCCGCCAGCGGCTGGGCAAAATCCGACACCCGCACCGCCTGCAGCGGCACGTCGCCGTCACGCGCCAGATCGGCGTCGACCGGTACGAAATAATTCTCGCCGGCGAACTGAACGCCATAGCCGGCCAGATAAACGACGACAATGGCGTCGGGTCCCGCCGCCGCCACCTGACCGATAAATTCTCGAAACAATTCTCGCAGCGTGGCCTGATCGAGATTGCGCGCACCGGTAACGGTGAAGCCGGCAGCCGTCAGCGCCTCGGCCACCAGGCCGGCATCGTTGGCCGGCGTCGCAAGCTTCGCGGATTTGTATTCATCGTTGCCGATCACCAGCGCAAAACGCATCTCGGCGGCATGAGCGGCGCGCTGGCCGGGCGTCAGCGCAAGAACCGCGGCCACCAGCCAAGATAATGTCATCAGCCGCGATACGGTCATATGTGGAAATTTGCTCATCGTCCTCCCCGGATCGGCGCGCGCATGATGCTCTTGCCGCGATACAACCGATTAATGGGACCTAATCATGTCGAACGTCGCCGAATTATTGCCGACCGCGGCAAAGCACTGAGCCTCTCGGTTTCCGCACGGCACAAAAAAGGAACTGCGCGGTACAACAATAACGGGTTGAACTGTGCAAAGTTGGATTTGCGTAAAGCGTCGCAGGTTGCTAAGAACGATCTAACAAAGCTGCTTTTTAACTTGCGCTGCGCTAACTGCAGGCGCGTCTGCGGACAACGCTACGATCCTCATGACGTCAACTCTATCTGTTCTGTTTTCTTCCCCCCCCGTTATGGGACAGCAGTTGCCTTTCTTGAAAGGGAGGATTTATGGCTAAGAAGTCAAAGAAGCGGCGCGCTTGGACGGCGCCCGAAGTTCGTGAACTAAAGGCATTGGCGAAAAAGAAGACCGCAGCAGCGAAAATTGCCAAAAAGTTGAAGAGGACCGAGGGCGCGACGCGGCAGAAGGCGTTCAGTATCGGCCTCTCGCTCGATTCCCGTTCCTGATTCCACCTCAGCAACGTAGTATTAGTGGATCGTCAGACGCCGGCCCGCGTTGCGGGCCGCGGCGCGATGGTGTGTGGGCTTTCGTTGGAGCAGCCCGCCCGGATAGCTATAGCCAGTGAGTTAGGCCAGCCGTCCGGGGGCGGCGGTTGGATTGAGCCGCCGGCAATCTGATAAGCTTCGAAAAAGATAGGAATGGTGTCCGAATTGAGCGGTCGGCAGGGTGCGGGTTTCACGCCCGGGCCGGGCTTGCCACGCTCTAGCCGCAGAAGCCGGGAACTTTCTTGCTTGTAAAACCGGTAGGGCGGGCCGGGCGTCAGTAATTCTTAGGTTTAATCGTGTTATCACGCCACGGACGGTGGTAGGCGCCTCTCTATGATCCAGTTTCCCCGGCCCTTGCGGCAACAGCCGGCGAGTTCGGAACTCGCCGCCGCGCTGCGCGCCTGCCGCCAAGCCTTCCTCGCCATCGGCCTGTTCAGCGGCATGAGCAATATTTTGATGCTCACCGGGTCGCTGTTCATGCTGGAAGTTTACGACCGGGTGCTGCCCAGCCGGAGCGTGCCGACACTGGTGGCGCTATTGATCCTGACCGCCGGCCTGTACGCCGCCCAGGGCTTTATCGACGCCATCCGCAGCCGCATCCTGGTGCGGATCGGCGACAGCCTGGACGAAGCGATGAGCATGCGCGTTTATGACGCGATCGTCAGGCTGCCGCTCAAGATCGGGACCAAGGGTGACGGCTCGCAACCGATGCGCGATCTTGACTCGGTACGGGGCTTTCTGTCCGGCGCCGGCCCGTCGGCTTTCTTCGATCTGCCGTGGCTGCCGATTTATCTCGGCGTCTGCTTCTTGTTCCACACGTATATCGGACTGACCGCGCTGGCCGGCGCCGTTATTCTCGTCATCCTCACGATCGTGACCGAAGTACAGACGCGGCCGCCCACCCGCAGCGCTACGCAATTCGCCGTGGCGCGCAACGCACTGTTGGAGGCGAGCCGCCGCAACGCCGAGGCGATCACCGCGATGGGCATGGTCGGCCGCATCGCCCGCCGCTGGGGCGACCTTAATCGCAATTACGTGGCATCGACCGGGCAAGCTAGCGACGTGGTCGGCGGCCTCGGCGCCGCGTCGAAAGTTTTGCGGCTGCTGCTGCAATCATCAATCCTGGCGGTCGGCGCCTGGCTCGTGATCCATCAGGAATCGACGCCCGGTATCATCATTGCCGGCTCGATTTTGGGCGCCCGCGCTCTGGCGCCGGTCGATCTCGCCATCGCCAATTGGCGCGGATTCATCGGCGCGCGCCAAAGTTGGGAACGGCTGTCCCGATTGCTCGGGCACCTGCCGCCGCGCGCGGAGCCGATGCCACTGCAGCCGCCGGTGAAGACGCTGGTCGTGCAGAACGCCGCGGTCTGTCCGCCCGGCGAGCAAAAGATCGTATCCCAGGACATCAACTTCACGCTCACGAGCGGCAAAGCGCTCGGCGTGATCGGCCCGACGGCCTCGGGGAAGTCCTCGCTCGCACGCATGCTGGTCGGCGTATGGACTCCGGCGCGCGGCACGGTGCGGCTCGACGGCGCCACATTCGATCAATGGTCGCAAGAAGCGCTTGGCCGCCACATCGGCTATTTGCCGCAGGACGTCGAATTGTTTCCCGGCAATGTCGCGCAGAACATTGCGCGCTTCGAAGATCCGCCCCACCCCGAGGCAGTGCTCGCCGCCGCGCAGGCAGCCGGTGTTCACGAACTCATTGTCAATCTGCCGGACGGCTACGAAACCAAAGTCGGCGACCACGGCAGCGCGCTGTCTGCCGGGCAGGCTCAGCGCATCGCGCTGGCGCGCGCACTTTATCGCGATCCGTTCCTGGTCGTGCTCGACGAACCCAATTCCAACCTTGATGCCGAAGGCGACGAAGCGCTGACGCGCGCCATTTTGGGCTTGCGTGCTCGCGGGGCTATCGTCATCGTCGTCGCCCATCGGCCGAGCGCCATCGCCGGCGTCGACTATATTCTGGTCATGGCCAAAGGCCGCCAGCAGCAGTTTGGGCCGAAGGAAGAAGTGCTCAACCGCGTGACCCAGCCGCAAGGCGCGCCAGCCCGCGCGCTGAAAGTCGTGCCCGGTGAGGGAGGCGGGGCATGAGCGCCAAGCCCACGCCCGACATTCGCGCATCGATTCGCCGCCATATCGTCATCGGCGTCGCGGTCGTGACATTCCTCGCGCTCGGCGTCGGCGGCTGGGCCTCGACCGCGGAAATCTCCGGCGCGCTCATCGCCCAGGGCTCGCTGGTGGTCGATTCCAACGTCAAGAAAGTGCAGCACCCGAGCGGCGGCGTGGTTGGCGAGGTACGAGCCCACGACGGCGATCACGTCAAGGCCGGCGACATACTCATCCGTCTCGACGAGACCGTGACCCGCGCCAATCTGGCCATCATCACCAAGGGTCTCAATGAGCTTTATGCGCGCAAAGCGCGGCTTGGCGCCGAGCGCGACGGCGCCGACGCCGTCGCGGTGCCGAAGGAGCTGGCCGGTCGGGACGGCGATCCGGAGGTGCAGGAAGCCCTCGCCAGCGAGCGCAAGCTGTTCGAATTGCGCCGCAAGGCGCGGTTTGGACAAAAGAACCAGCTGCAGGAGCGCATCAAGCAATTGCAGGAGCAA
The DNA here is from genome assembly GCA_963806465.1 of uncultured Alphaproteobacteria bacterium. GTDB lineage: Bacteria > Pseudomonadota > Alphaproteobacteria > Rhizobiales > Xanthobacteraceae > BOG-931. The sequence continues at coordinate 71,253 of CAWDZD010000016.1, forward strand.
ATCACCGGGCTGACCGCGCAGCAGGACGCCAAGTCCAAGGAAATGACCATCATCAATCAGGAGCTCCAAGGCGTCCGCGATCTGTGGGCAAGGAACCTGGTTCAGATCAGCCGGCTCACCTCGCTCGAGCGCGAGGAAGCGCGTCTGCAGGGCGAGCGCGGCCAACTCATTGCCAGCGCCGCAGAGGCCAAGGGCAAGATCGTCGAGACCGAGCTGCAGATCCTCCAGGTCGATCAGGAATTCACCAGCGACGTCGCCAAGGAGCTGCGCGAGGCCGATAGCAAGATCGGCGAATATGTCGAACGGAAAGTGACCGCGGAGGATCAGCTCAAGCGCACCGAGCTCCGCGCACCGCAAGACGGCACCGTGTTCCAGTCGACGGCGAATACGGTCGGCGGCGTGATCACCGCGGGCGATCCGGTCATGCTGATCGTGCCTGAGGCGGACAGCCTTCTGGTCGAGGCGAAAGTCGAACCCAAGGACATCGATCAGGTGCAGTTTGGCCAGCCGGTCGTGCTCCGCTTCTCGGCGTTCAACATGCGCACGACGCCCGAGCTCGACGGCACGGTAGTCCGGGTCGGGGCCGATACCTCGACCGACCAGCGTACCGGGCAGAGTTATTATGTTGTCCGCATCTCGATGCCCGCCGACGAGCTCGCCAAGCTTGGCGAAGTCAAGCTGACGCCGGGCATGCCGGTCGAAGCCTTCATCCAGACGGGGGAGCGCACGATGCTGTCATATCTCGTCAAGCCGCTGCGCGACCAGCTCAAGCGGGCGTTCCGGGAAAAGTGACAACGTCGCTCCCGGCCTGGTGAAGTGGGCTACATTCCTGACAAATTGCTATAGTTATCCAGGCGCAGCCGTCACGCGGCGCTGGAGATCGACAGCATGAAGCGCATCGCTCGCTGGGCGAGGCAATTCGGTGTGGCGCGAGCAGTTTGCTTGTTGCTCTTGTTCGCGCTGGTGGCATTGCGCGCGGTCGATCCGCGGCCAATTGAAGAATTGCGCCTGCGGACGTTCGATCTGTTTCAGGTATTGCACCCGCGTGAACAAACCGCGCGGCCGGTCGTCATCGTCGATATCGACGAGGCCAGCCTCAAGGAAATCGGGCAATGGCCATGGCCGCGCACCATCGTGGGCGATCTCGTAACCCGTCTGCGCGCGGATGGCGCTCTGGTTATCGGTTTCGACGTCATCTTCGCGGAACCGGATCGCATGTCGCCAGCCGTGGCGGCGAAGAGTTTTCGCGGCCTCGATGCGGAAAGCCGTGACAAACTGGCCGCTCTACCGAGCAACGATACGCTGTTCGCCGAGGCGATCAAAAAAGCTGGCGGCGTGATCGCTGGCCAGACCGCCGCGGGCCACGCCGCGCCGCTCGTCGATGGCAAAGCTGCGCCGCAAGCCGGCTTTGCCGTTCTCGGGCCGGATCCGCGGTGGCGGCTGGTGACGTTTCCGGGACTGCTTCGCAACATTCCGGAGATCGAGCAAGCGGCCGCAGGCCGCGGACTGTTCTCGATCGATCCGGAGAGCGACGGCATCGTCCGTCGCGTTCCAGTCGTGATGGAGGCGCAAGGGGAACTGGTACCGTCGCTGACCATGGAAATGCTCCGGGTCGTCAGCCGTGCCAGCGCCATTTTGATTCGCACCGATAAGGCAGGCGTGCGCGCCGTCGCCGTGCCGGGTCTCGAAGTGCCGACCGATGGCCGCGGCCAGTTCTGGGTCTATTTCAACAAGCGTGACCCCGCACGTTTTGTATCGGCCGCCGATGTACTCAACGGACGGGTAGCGCCCGACCGCTTTCGCGGCCGGCTCGTTTTGATCGGCACTTCGGCGACCGGCTTGCTGGACACCAAAACGACGCCTGTCGCGCCGGACATGCCCGGCGTAGAAGTTCACGCACAGATTCTGGAAAACGTGCTCACCAAGTCGCTGCTTGCAGCGCCCGGCTACGCCCTCGGCGGCGAGATCATCGCGGCCATCATACTCGGCCTCGCCATCATCATCGTCGCGCCGATGCTGCCGGCGGGCATCGTCGCCGCGCTGGGCGGCGTGCTGATCGCGGGCCTGATCGCGATCTCGTGGTATTTCTTTGTCTTCCACCATCTGCTGATCGATTTCACCTATCCGTTGATCTCCTGCTGGCTGATTTACCTGGTCCTCACCTTCGTCAACTATTTCCGCGAACAGCAGCAACGGCAGCAGATTCGCCACGCTTTCGGGTTTTACGTGTCGCCGGCGCTGGTCGAGCAGCTGGCGCGCTCGCCGGAGAAGCTGGTGCTTGGCGGCGAGGAGCGCCGCATGACCATCCTGTTTTCCGACGTGCGCGGCTTCACCACCATCTCGGAGCACTACAAGGATGATCCGCAGGGCCTGACGCGCCTGATGAACCGGTTCCTGACGCCGCTGACCGACGCCATCCTCGAGCGCAAGGGAACGATCGACAAATATATCGGTGACGCCATCATGGCGTTCTGGAACGCGCCGGTCGACGACGACGAGCATGAAGCCGGTGCCTGCGACGCGGCGCTGGAAATGCTGGCACGCGCCGAGGCGCTCAATGTCGATCTCAAGCGGGAGGCACAGGCCAATGGCGGCGTCTACATGCCGCTGCGCATCGGCATCGGGCTCAACAGCGGCCCGTGCGTGGTCGGCAATATGGGCTCCGACTTCAAGTTCAACTATTCGGTGTTGGGCGATACCGTCAATCTCGCCTCGCGGCTCGAATCGCGGACCAAGGATTATCGATTGTCGCTGGTGATCGGCTCGCGCACGGCCGAGCGGGCGAAGGCCAAGTTCGCGACCATGGAGATCGACCTCATCCAGGTGAAGGGCAAGAAGCAGCCGGAGGTGGTGTTCACGGTGCTCGGCCGGGCGGAGGTCGCCGAAGATCCGCGCTGCGGCGAATTGTGCGAGCTCAACGCGCAGATGCTGGCGGCCTATCGCAAACAGCAATGGGACGAGGCGCTCCGCCTGATCGACCGCTGCCGCAAAGTCGCCAACGGCTTCGGCGTTGATGGCCTCTACGACATGTACGCCGAGCGCATCGAAGCTTATCGCGCCTCACCACCACCACCGGATTGGACCGGCGTCTACGAGGCCGAATCGAAGTAGCGACAGTTGCTGCGAATCTTTATGGCGATCGCACCGCCTCGACGGTTTACAACCCCGATTAGATCCCGACCGCCACCAAGCCATGCTGCAGCCGGCGTTGAATTTTTATTTGTTCAAACGCGTAGCGCAGCATGCCGACATCGACCGGCTTGGACACCGGCTCGCCGACATTGAGGCCGAGCGACCTGGCGAAGCGCAAAGTCTCGCAGCAGCCCGCGGCGTCGCGATTGCCAACGATGATAACCGGCGCTTCGCAGTCGATCTCCCGCAAATGGCGCAACAGTTCGCCGGTCTGTTGACCGAGCGAAAGATCGAGCGTGATGCAATCGAATACCGTCGTCTGCGTGAGCTTCGCCGCCTCGGTGAAATTTGCCGCGCCCGCTGGAACGAAGCCGGCCTTATCCGCCGTGCGGCAGACGATCATGCGATGCAGATTGTCGGTGTCGATGACCAGAAGGCGCGGCGCCGGCAACGTCGGCTGTTCCGCTCTCGCGGCCACGCGATCAGCCCGATCTGCGCCCCACACCCCAGCCTGTCCAGACATACGCCTTCTCCGCACTCTCGTTAAATGCCTGTAAATACGCGGCAAATCTAGCCGACGCGCCGCCAATGTCGCCTTAACGTGCCGCGCCGGATTTGCTGTTATTCGGCCCGATCCATGCCGCCGTACTTAGCCATCGGTAAACGCCGAAGGCCGACTTTCGTTGCACATCCGGCGAGAGTTTATTTCGGCGCGCGTTTGGCGAGGATGCGCTGCAGCGTGCGGCGGTGCATGTTGAGGCGACGCGCGGTCTCCGAAACGTTGCGGCCGCACAATTCGTAGATCCGCTGGATATGCTCCCAGCGCACGCGATCGGCCGACATCGGATTCTCCGGCGGCTCGATCTTTTTGTTGTCGAGCGCCAACAGTGCCGCCGCCACGTCGTCGGCATCGACCGGCTTGGCGAGATAGTCGACGGCGCCGAGTTTCACCGCATTGACTGCCGTTGCGATGTTGCCGTAGCCGGTGAGAATGATGGCGCGCGCCTCCGGCCGGCGTTTTTTCATGGCGGAAATGACGTCGAGCCCGTTGCCGTCACCGAGCCGCATATCGACCACCGCGAAGGCCGGCGCTGCCTTTTCCACCTGCAACAAGCCGTCGGCGACCGACTCGGCCGTGGTCACGGTAAAGCCGCGAGTCTCCATGGCCCGGGCGAGCCGTTGCAGGAACGATTTGTCGTCTTCAACGATCAGCAGCGAACGCTCGCTCGGAACCGTGCTGGCGGTTGTGATCACGCCGGCCTTGGTGCTCTCCGGAGCACCGCTCAAGGCGCTGGTCATGGCAATTCCACTCCACGTAGCAAAAGCGGCGCGCCCCACGATATCCGATAGTTAGGAGACAAAAGCGGCCCGCTCAAGAGGGGGCGCAACCAGCGGCCGTTCAAATTCCGCACGATTCCAAACGATGGTAACCGTTGCGCCGTGGAGCGGAGGCATCTGATTTTTCAGGGAAAGTGTGGCGCCGGACCGCTCCAGCAAGGTTTTGGCAATGAAGAAACCGAGACCCAGGCCGAACGCGCCGTCGTCTTCGTCGCCACCCGGTTCGCGCGGACCCGGCCGCCGATGGGTGACATAAGGCGCTCCGATCCGATCCAAAACTTCGGGGGCAAAACCCGGCCCGTCATCACTGATGGTGATGCGCACCTCGGCGGCTGTCCATTGGGCCAGGATTTCGACCCGTTTGTTGGCAAAATCGACCGCGTTCTCGATCAGATTGCCCAGGCCGTAACGGATCGCGGGATTGCGCGCGCCAACCGCTTCGTCCGCTCGATCCGGCGGCAGTTTCACCTCGATGGAGACGCCGAAGTGACGATGCGGCGCAACCGCCTCCTCGATGAGCGCGGATAATGGCAGACGATCGAACGGTTCGCCGGCAGGCAGTTCGGTGATCTTGGCGAGGATCTCGCGGCAGCGCTGCGCCTGTTCGCGCAGCAATTTGACGTCGTCGGCGTAGGGTGAATGCGCATCAAGGGCACGTTCGATCTCGCGCACGACCACAGTGATGGTGGCAAGCGGCGTGCCGAGCTCGTGCGCCGCGGCCGCGGCAAGGCCATCGAGCTGCGAGAGGTGCTGTTCGCGCGCCAGCACCAATTCGGTCGCCGCGAGCGCATCCGAGAGCTGACGCGCCTCTTCGGCTACTTGCCATGTGTAAACGCCGATATACCCGATCGCCAACAGGATCGAGAGCCACACCGCCACCACGTAGGTCTCGGGCAGTTGCAGCTGCTCCTCGCTTTCCCACGGCAACTGGTAGTGAAAGAAAATCAGCACCGTCGCGCACAGCACCGCAAAAACGCCGAGCAGGAGCGTCATGCGCGGCGGCAGCGCGGTCGCCGAAATCAACACCGGGCCGAGCAGCAGGAAAGAAAAAGGATTCTCCAGGCCGCCGGTGAGATAGAGCAGCGCGGCAAGCTCGGCGATATCGAAGCCGAGCAGATAAGCGGCGCGTTCAGGCTCGAGCCATTGGGTATGCGGGAAGCCGACCCGCAGCGCGACATTGAGCAAGGCGGCAAGCGCGATGACCGCCAGGCACGGCCAGAGCGGGACGTCGAATTCCAGGCCGAAATGCACCACCAGAACGGCGGCGAACTGACCGAACACGGCAAGCCAGCGCAGCCGCACCAGCGTGTCGAGCCGCACGTTCTTTGGCCGGTGATGCGTCCTTGGCAGACCAAACATGCCGCTAATGTAGCGATTGGCGCGGCCTTATCCAAACAAGCCCTGGCGACCGCACGCCCGCAGCGCGCGTGCCAGACTAAGGCTGCCAGGCCGCGTTTATGGTCGCGGGCTCAATCTCGCGACCCCGGGCCTTTTCGATCACGGCCATGAGCGCACGCAGCACCTCCCGAACGCCGTCGCCGCTGACCGCAGAAATGACCAAAGGCTGCGTCTTGGCGGCGCGTTTGAGCCGTGCTGTTTGTTGTTTGATCTCGTCGGCGGTCAGCGCGTCAGCCTTGTTGAGCGCAACAATCTGCGGTTTGTCGGCGAGACCGTGCCCGTAGGCGGTCAGCTCGGCGCGAACCGTCTGATAAGCCGCGCCGGCGTCGCCGCCGGTGCCGTCCACCAAATGCAGCAGCACCCGGCAGCGCTCGACATGGCCGAGGAAACGATCGCCAAGCCCTACGCCCTCGTGCGCGCCCTCGATCAGTCCGGGAATATCGGCGAGCACGAATTCGCGGCCGTCGATCTCGACGACGCCAAGCTGCGGCTGCAGCGTGGTGAACGGGTAATCGGCGATCTTCGGCTGGGCGGCGCTGACCGCGGCCAGAAAGGTCGATTTTCCGGCATTCGGCAGACCAACAACGCCGGCATCGGCAATGAGCTTGAGCCACAGCCGGATGGTGTGCTCCACGCCCGGCTGGCCGGGATTGGCGCGGCGCGGCGCCCGATTGGTCGAGGACTTGAAATGCGCGTTGCCGAAACCGCCATTGCCGCCACGGGCGAGCATAGCGTGCTGGCCGCGCTCGGTGAGATCGGCGAGCAGCGTCTCGCCGTCTTCGTCGTAGATTTGCGTCCCGGCCGGCACCTTGAGAATGGCGTCGGCGCCGTTTGCGCCATGGCGGTCCTTGCCCATGCCGCCGCCGCCATTCTTGGCGTAAAAGTGCTGCTGGTAGCGATAGTCGATCAGCGTATTGAGGCCGTCGACCGCTTCGGCAATTACGTCGCCGCCCTTGCCGCCGTCACCGCCGTTCGGACCGCCGAATTCAATGAACTTCTCGCGGCGGAACGACACGCAGCCATTGCCGCCGTCGCCCGAGCGGATATAGACCTTGGCCTCGTCGAGGAATTTCATGCCCGTACTCGTAACAATGGCGGAGCTGCAAATCCACCGCAGAAGCGCCGGCCGCAATTCGCCCACCGCGAAACGAGCCTGATATAATGTCGTTAATTCTGTACTGCAGTCGGCGCGCGGTGGATTGAGCGGCGAATGAGTGGCGTGTGGTCGGTTCTTCGGATTGTGCTCCGTGCCGCCTTCTGGCGGACAACTCCGGACGCGCGGCTTGTCGGCCTGCCGAGCCTCTTGCTCTGCGCAATCACGCTGGCGGCGCTGCGCATCGCCGTCCAATTCATTGCGGCCGGACCGGCCGGCGCCTTTAATCCCTACGGCCTCAATGCGGCGGTCGCCTGGGTCGCCCTGGAAATCGCCGTCGCCGCTCTATTCGTGCAACCGGGCGCACGGACGACGGCGCTGTCGGCGATGCTCACGCTCTCGATCCTAGCCGAGCTCGTCACTGATGCGGTCAAGCTCGCGCTCGCGCTGATCCCCCCGCTCGCGGCAGCGAGTGCTGCGTTTCACGAGTACGCAGCCGCGCCGCTGGTGCTGTTTGCCGTCGTGTCGCTGTGGTGGATCGGCGCCATGGTCGCGGTGTTGCGCAGTTTCGCGCCGGCACTGCGGCTGGCCGCATTGGGCCGCGCTGTTGGTTTGTGGGTCGCGCTCGTTGCGGTCAGCGCGCTCGTGCCCCACGCGCCGGTCTTTGTCGCCCGCGATTTCGACATCGGCACTGCCAACCTGTGGGAATCGCTCAACGCCCAATATGCCGCCTTCAAGAAAGACGGCGGCGGTCCGCCGAACTTCGAGCAGTCGCAGCGGTCGCTGCTGCAGGCGGAGATCGCAAGCCTCACCCCGCCGACAAAAGGCACGACCAACATCTACGCGCTGGGCATTGCCGGTTGGGCAGACCAGGACGTCTTTCTCAAGGAGCTGGACGGCGGCCTCGCCGCGCTCGGTAGTATCTTGCCGATCCGCGGCCACGCGGTGCGCCTGGTCAATCATCACGAAACGCTCGAAAGCCTGCCGCTGGCGAACCAGCGCAATTTCGCCGCGGCGGTGCACGCGCTCGGCGACATGATGAACAAGGATGCGGATGTCTTTTTGCTGTTGATGACGTCGCACGGCGAGCCGACGGGCTTTGGACTACGCCTGCCGAGCGAAGTGATCACCCTGTTGACGCCGCACGAAGTGGCAGCCGTGCTCGACAATGAGGGCATCAAGAATCGCGTCGTCATTGTCTCGGCGTGCTATGCCGGCACGTTCGTGCCGCCGCTGACCAACGACAACACCATCGTCATCACCGCCGCGGACGCCCAAAGCACGTCGTTCGGCTGCGCGCCGGAGCGTGACTGGACCTATTTCGGCGATGCGTTTTTCCGCCAAAGCGTGCGGCCCGGCCGAGATTTCCAGCGCACCTTCGACAGTGCCCGGGTTCTGATCCAGGGCTGGGAGCTGATGGACCGGGCGCGGCCGTCCAATCCGCAAGCCCATTTCGGACCGGCGCTGGTCGCGAAGCTCGCGCCATTCTTTCAAACCGAGCAATCCGAAGGACGCTGACGGCGGCATTCACGCTCACGCCACGCGGCGGACGCGACCCCACGCCTTGAGCGAGAGCCATAATCCGCGATCGAGGCGAAAGCGGTCGACCGGCGCGGCCGAGTGGATGGCGCGAATGCGGGTCAGTCGCACGCCGGTCCATTGGAACGCGCACTTCTCCAGCACGCGGCGCGAAGCCGGATTGCTCACCCGCGCGCCAGCCTGCAAGGTCTCATGGCGGAGATCGCCGAACCCATAGTCGATCACGGCGCGCGCGGCTTCGGTCATCAGGCCGCGGCCCCAATAGCCCGCACCAAGCCAGTAACCGAGCTCGGCGCCATCGTCTCGCGGATCGATGCCGCAGGCGCCGATCAGCGTGCCGTTGAGCATCAGGACGAAGCAAGCTTCGTCGTCGCGCCGATTGACGGTCGCGATGAATTGCTCGGCATCGGCGACGCAATAGGGATGCGGGATGCGAGCGGTATTTTCCGCGATACGGCGGTCGTTGGCGAGAACCGCAATCGCTTTTACGTCCTCGTGACGCGGCGCGCGAAGCGTCAGCCGCTCGGTCTCGAGGACGGGAATACTGCGCTCTCGTCTGGTCTCTTTTAGGACGTCGTCAGACAGGGTCATCGCATGGGCTCCTTGGAAAAACCGAAAGGGGGAGCCGGCATCCGGTCTCCCCCTTTTCGAAGCCCATTGGGCCCGCCGGTTCGACTGGATACCGGCAGACCTCGTATGATCCACCGTATTACTGGGCCGCGGCCTCCGTCATCGGCAGTACCGAAACGAATACGCGGCCCTTGGTTTTGGTCTGGAACTCAACACGACCGTTGGTCAAAGCGAACAAGGTGTGGTCCCGGCCAACGCCGACGTTACGGCCGGCGTGCCATTTGGTGCCGCGCTGGCGCGCGATGATGTTGCCGGCGACGACTTCCTCGCCGCCGAAAATCTTGATCCCCAGACGCTGGCCGCCGGAATCGCGGCCGTTGCGCGAGGATCCGCCTGCTTTCTTATGAGCCATCGCTCAAACCTCTTGTGTCGGTTACCTATACCGGATTCGTGACAAAAGCATCACCGGCCGGTTCATTTCCTTTTTGCACCCTTTTTCTCACTCTTGGCCGGGGCGTTTTTGCCCTTGGCCCCGGGCTTTTTTGCCTTGCCTGCGGCTGCCGATTTGGCCTTACCCGGCTTCTTGGCGGAAGCTCTTCGCGGCTTTTCCGTGGCGGCCTCGGAGCCGGCGGCCGCGGCGGAAGCTTCATCCGCCGCTTCCTCCGGTTTCGGCGGCAGCACGCGCTTCGGCCGTGGCGGCACAGTCTTGCTCGGCTTCTTGCCGTCGGTGAGGATTTCGGTGATCCGCAGCAGCGTGAATTCCTGCCGATGGCCGCGCTTGCGGCGTGAATTCTTGCGCCGGCGCTTTTTGAAAGCGATGATTTTAGCGCCGCGCCCCTGATCGAGCACCTCGGCCGCGACCGTCGCGCCGGCAACCGTCGGCGCGCCCAGCATCACGCTGTCGCCGCCGACGACCAAGACTTCGCCGAACTCGACGATCTCACCGGGCTCGCCCTTGACCCTGTCGACCTTGAGCACGTCCTCGGCGGCCACCCGGTATTGCTTGCCGCCGGTCTTGAAGACCGCGAACATCTTTGTCCTCGTGTTCGTTCCCGGTACGCGGAATAAATCCGGACCGGCTTTTTCCAGTCGTTGCTGCTGCTGCTTAAAAGCTGCTGGCTTAGAGGCGTCTGCCGGCAGGCCTTAACGGCCCGCTGGCGCGCCGGCGTCCTTATGACGGCACCGTAAACCTCTGTCAAGAAATGCAAAGCCGGCCGCGCCTGGCGCAATGCGGCTCAGCGTGCCGTGTGCGCGCGGCACCTGCCGTCCTGTGATAAGACAGCGCCCGACCAGGGGGCTTGGCAAGGAGCGCGAAATGGCCACGAACGGCAAGAATCACAAACAGAAAATCGGTTGGATCGGCGCCGGCCGCATGGGGATACCCATGGCCGAGCGGCTGATCAAGGCCGGCTATGACGTCAGCGTCTGGAACCGCACCCGCGCCAAAGCCGAACCGCTGCAGAAGGCCGGCGGCAAGCTGGTCGATCATCTCTTCGAGCTCAAGAATGTCGACGTGCTGTTCTCGATCGTATCGACCGGCAAGGACGTGCAGGAAGTGCTTTACGGCAAGAACGGCGTCTGCAGCCAGGGCGGCAAGCTGCCGCCGGTGGTCGTCGATTGCTCGACCATCTCGGTCGAGGAATCCGCCACGATCCGTGACAAGCTCAAGCAGCTTGGCGCCGACTTTGTGGCCGCGCCGATGAGCGGCAACGCCAAGGTCATCAAGGCGGGCAAGGCGTCGGCGGTCGTATCGGGTCCCGAAGCAGCGTGCAAAATGGTGATGCCGCTGATCGAAGTCTTCGCCCAGCGCGGGGTCTCCTATGTCGGCGACGGCGAGCTGTCGCGCGTGTGCAAGATCGCCCACAATGTCATGCTCGGCGTGGTGATCGAAAACTTGATCGAGATCACGCTCCTTACCAACAAGATGGGCGTGCCGCGGCACGCGTTCCTGGCCTTCCTCAATAACAGTGCCATGGGCTCGATGTTCACGGCCTATAAGTCGCCGGCTTTGGTCAATTGCGACTGGACCACGACGTTTACGCCGGAGCTGCTGCGCAAGGACATCGATCTCGGGCTCGAGCTCGGCCGCGAACTGGATGTGCCGATGCCGGTGACGGCGGCGGCACGCGAAGTGCTGCAAAGCCATTTCGGCGCCGCCATGCTGCAGAAGAATCCGGAAGAATATCTGCAGAAGGACTTTTCAGCGCTGGCCGAGACCATGGCGCTCGCCGCCGGCATGAAGCTCGAAAGCGAGAACAAGAACGTGCCCACCGGACTGGAGAGCTGACGACAGGCAAAACTCGGACGTCGTGCTCAGCGCTCGAAAAAAGCGCGGCTATTGCTTGACGTCGGTGTGGGCGCTGATCGCCATCAGCCATTGACCGTCACGTCTCATAAAGACGTGCGCGGTACGGTAGGGTGGCCGCCCTTGATCGACGTCGGTCGCCCGCATCACCGCACCGTCGCCATAGACCGCAAGCCGCATCGTCTCGACCTCACCGACCCTGACCGCGGCGTCGCTTTCCTTCTGGCGTTCGATCATGGCTATCCGGCCGGCTTTCGCGATCGGCGTTAGACCGCTGGCATAGGCCACGAACTCGTCGGCGACATGCTTGGCCCAATCATTGGCGTCGCGCGCCACAAGAGCGTTTTTGATCGACTGGAACGCGGCAATGACATCCTGTTCGGCGGGAGAGCGCACGCGATACGGGATGGTCTTGCACGGATTATCGCAGGCGTAGCGTTGCGGCTCGGCAGTCGGCGTCGGTATGGCGGCGACCGGCGCGTCGTCCGCGCCGACCGGCACGTCCTGCATCAGCAACGCGCGCCAGGCGCCCTTTTGTTTGACCCAAATGTCGATGAAAAACACGTCGGCGTCGTGGGTCGATTTGTGCCGGCCGGTAACCGCGGCGAGGAGGCCGAAGCTGCGGATCCGGACATCGCTCGCCGGCGACGGCGCGACGCGTTTGAGATCGGCAAGGAATTCCTTGCGCCGATGAATGGCTCCGTCGGCATCGACCTGCGAGAACTGCAGGGCGAGAAGCCGTCGGGCGGCCGCCCTGTCGCCTGCGCGCATGGCGTCGCCCAGCGCTGCGTCGGCGGCAAACACAGCCGCATCGCCCGCGACTGGCTGCGCCTTGGGCTGGGCTTTAGGTAACACGAACGCGGCGCTCATGACGCCGGCAACGATCGCGACCAGGCCGCCGTAGCGCACGGCCGGTCGTACCGCTGCGGAGATGGCGGCTGACTTGCCCCGTTCGATGGCGCCCCACATCGGACTCTTCAAAAACTCCGCCCACCGGCCGTTCCAGCCGACACACGCACCATGACATTTTTCAGGCAGCGATGCTCAAGGGGCGCCGTACGCGGCGAGCCGCCGCAGACCCTGAGCTGCGGGCGCAACGCCGGCACCGCGCGGCGGGCGGTCAGCGGCAATGCTGGTAGCGGCAATTTACCCGGCCGGTGCGCCGGTAACGCATATGTTCATGGGCCATTGCCAGCCTGCATTCCGCGCTCACCTGGGCCCGTTTGCGCATCATGCAGGCGGTAACTTTCTGCACGTCCGGAATAACGTCCGAACAAAGCCGCATGGCATCACCGGTGCACGCTTGGCGCGCTTCGTCGCTGACTTCAGCGGCGGCGCCGGTGACGCCGAGAGCGCAAATTGCGATAACCCCAAAACACATCGGCAATGCCGAACGGCAGACAACACGAACAAACGACAGCATGTGCTCGCCCCCTGGTTCTCTACGGGCCATTCCCCAACGGCCAGCCTAAAGCATGAGCCGGAAAATGCCAGCCCCGACGCTCAGGAAGAGGCGGGCGGATGTCCGCTCGCCGCGAAGTGCCTTATTTCACGCCCCAGGCAAAGCCCTTTTTGACGCCGGTAGATTCCTTCGCCGAGGAGCGCGGACGCGCTTCCGGACATCGGTCAAGGGTACTTTCACTGATTTCGGCCGTACTGTTGTCGAATGACAGATGCCGACAGAACGCGCCGTCAGGCATGGTAAAGACCACCTCGCCGATCCGTTTCGACTGGCGCGCCTCCGCCGCTGCGCGCAGCATCGGATCGATGACGGTACGGCCGCCGATCAACACCGCCGCCGCCAGAAATGCCAAGAACACCGAAAGGATAATGGCAACGCGCGCGTTTTTTGCATGTTGCTCGTCGCGTCGCACGCGCGCCGATCGACGCGCCGACGCGCCACGGGAGCGATCCGGCGTCCCGTTCCACGAAATCGCCATCGTGCTTGCTCTTTCAGCTGCAGGCATTCGGCCGATAGAACATGACAATGATTGCGCCGCCGATAAAAGATTATCTGCAATTTAATTGAAATTTCGGCTAGTCCGCTCGATCTGGATTTTCGACGAGAGCGAAAGTGAGCGGCCTCAAGCGACCTAAGCCGCCGGACGTCCGGCGCGCTTTGGTCGAGAGCGAAGAAAAAACAAGCATTGCACGCTCTGGCACAAAATCGGGGATTCGCCGACCGGCGCACGACTAATCCGGGGTTGATGTGCATCAATATTTCCGCTCGCATGATCGCTAGACTTTCAACGCGTCGATCGGATGCTATGAGGGGGCATGCGAACTCAAGTCGCCATCATTGGAGCCGGCCCGTCAGGGCTTTTGCTCGGCCAACTCCTACACAAGCACGGCATCGATAACGTCATCGTCGAGCGACAAACCGGCCAATATGTCCTTGGCCGCGTCCGCGCCGGTGTGATCGAGCAGGTCACGATTGACCTGCTCGACGAGGCGGGCGTCGGCGCGCGCATGCACGAAGACGGACTGGTGCACGAAGGCGTGCAGATTTGCGTCGATGGCGTGCGCCACCGCATCTCGTTTAAGGAGATGACCGGCAAAGCGGTAATGGTCTATGGGCAGACCGAGATCACCAAGGATCTCATGGACGGCCGCGCCGCGGTCGGGGCTCCGACGATCTATGCCGCCTACGACGTGGCACTGCATGGCATTTTTGGCGATAGCCCGCGCGTGACCTTCCGCGCCGACGGCAAGACGCAAGAGCTGACTTGCGATTTCATCGCCGGCTGCGATGGCTTTCACGGCATCAGCCGCAAAAGCGTTCCGCCGGGCGCGATTACCGCGCATGAGCGCGTCTATCCGCTCGGCTGGCTCGGTGTCCTCTCCGAAACGCCGCCGGTGTCCGAGGAGCTGATTTACGTCCGTCACGCGGCGGGCTTCGCGCTGTGCTCGATGCGCTCGCCGACGCGCAGCCGCTATTACATTCAGTGCAGCCTCGCCGAGGACGTCGAATCCTGGCCGGATGACCGATTCTGGGAGGAGCTGAAGCCCCGTCTTGACGAGGAAGCGCGCCAGCGACTGGTAACCGGCCCCTCGATCGAAAAAAGCATCGCACCGTTGCGCAGCTTTGTCGCCGAGCCGATGCGCTTTGGCCGGCTCTTCCTCGCCGGCGACGCCGCCCATATCGTGCCGCCGACCGGCGCCAAGGGGCTCAATCTTGCCGCCAGCGACGTGCGCTATCTGTCGCAGGCCTTGATCGAGCACTACGCGGAAAAATCCAACGCCGGCCTCGATCACTATTCCGAACGTGCGCTGGCGCGGGTGTGGAAGGCGGAGCGCTTCTCATGGTGGATGACCATGCTACTGCACCGCATTTCCGAAAGCACTTTCGACCAAAAAATCCAGCTCGCCGAGCTCGACTACCTGTTTCGCTCGAAGGCCGCGATGACGGTGTTCGCCGAAAATTATGTGGGGCTGCCTTACTGAAATTGCCGGCCGCAAAGGCCGCCGCCGCGCTAGGCCGCTTTCCTGCCCCACAAGTCCCGCGACGCCAGCCGCGCGCCCTCGGCAAGCGCCTCCAATTTGGCCCACATGATCGAGGGGTGAACGCGCCGCACGTGGGGCGTCTGGGCAAAGCCGCAGTCGGTGCCGCCCAACACGTTCTCCCGCCCGACCAGCCGCGCCAGCCGCGTCAATCGCTCGGCGACCAGCTCGGGATGCTCGACGACATTGGTGGCATGGCTGATGACGCCGGGAATGAGCTTGCGGCCGGCGGGCAATTTCACGCTTTCCCACACCCGCCATTCGTGCTCGTGCCGCGGATTTCCCATCTCGATGCAATAGGCGCCGGCTTTCACTCTGAGCACCAGATCGACGATATCGCGCAGCGGCACGTCGGTGACGTGCGGAGTGTTAAAGCTGCCCCAGCAGATGTGGTAGCGGATGCGCTCTTCCGGCAATCCGGCGATGGCGTGATTGAGCGCTTCGATGCGAACCGCCGCCCATTTGCGATATTGCTCGAGCTCGCTGGCGGCGAAGGCGACGTCGTACATGTAGGGCAGGAACGCGTCGTCGATCTGAACCATCAGCCCGGCATCGACGATCGCCTGGTATTCCTCCCGCAGCGCCTCGGCGAGCTTGAACAGAAACTCCTCATCGTCCTTGTAGTATTCGTTCTTGTGCCGCGGCACGGCGCTCGCAGGCGCCACGACCGGCAGGAAGGCGTCGGCAACGGCGGCCCCTTTCAGCCCGGCCTTGAAGACGGCGATGTCCTTCTGAACGGCGGCCTGGCCCTTGTACGTGATCGGCCCCACGCAAACCGTTGTGCCGCGCTTCGGCAGCTTTTGGGTCGGGAAGTACTCGGCGTAGAAATCCGGGAACATCAGTTGATCGCGGCCGGCACCGCGCGCCGCCTCGACCGCGCGTTCTTCGATGCCGCCAAGACGATCGAGAACATAAAACGACCAGCTGCGGAATTTGCCGAACTCGCCGTCGCTGACAACGTCGATGCCGGCTTGCTGCTGGCGCTTTACGACATCGGCCACGGAATCGGCGAGGCAGCGATCGAATGCCGCTTGATCGACTTTGACGCCGTTATCGATCGCCTCGATGTAACGGCTTAGTTCCGGCGGACGCACCAGGCTGCCGACATGCGTCGTCAAAATGCGATCCTGGCTCTTCGGCATGGTGCAAACCCCCTGTGGCACGACATCAATAATTGGCCGTTTCGTTCGATGCTCTGGACTAGAGACCTACCGACTTGCCGAAATTTAGCAGGAACGCCTTGAGGTCTGGAACGTTATTCATTCAGTTCGATCTGCAAAGGAGCGCGTCATGCCTATCCTGCTGTGGATCGCGTTCTGGTCTAGCATGACGGGGGTCGTAAAGGGTTGGCAAGAAACCGTCCTGCCAATCCGCGTGAAGGTGACGGACCGCCGCGATCAGCCGACCGAATAGCGTGCCCTTGGACGTCTTGTGCGTCTACGGGTTTGCCTGCGAAATGCGCCCCGCTCCGGGGCGCTTTTCGTTTGCGTCCGGAGCACAGATCGGACGCATGTGTTGCAGGGGGCCGATCACGCCGGTATCTATACGCGCCTTTTTGCGCCGGCCAGCAACAAGTCGCGGCGGCCGCGCGCGTGCCGGTGAAGAGCTTTAGACGATCATGGCCCGTCTGGTGATGAAATTTGGCGGCACTTCGGTCGCCGATATCGACCGCATCCGCAACGTCGCGCGCCATGTCAAACGCGAGGTCGATGCCGGCCACGACGTCGCCGTCGTCGTGTCGGCCATGGCCGGCGCCACCAATCAATTGGTGGCGTGGTGCGAGGCCGCGCTGAAGACACGGCAGATCTTCGACGCGCGCGAATACGACGCCGTAGTCTCGACCGGCGAGCAAATCACCGCCGGCCTGTTGGCGATCGCACTGCAGGACATGGATATCAATGCCCGCTCCTGGCAGGGCTGGCAGCTGCCGATTCTGACGTCGGACGCGCACGCTTCCGCGCGCATTCTCGACATCAATGGCGGCGAGCTGATCAAGCGGTTTGCGGAGCGCAAGGAGGTCGCGGTCATTGCCGGATTTCAGGGAGTGTATCAGGAGACCGAGCGCATCACCACGCTTGGGCGCGGCGGCTCCGACACATCGGCCGTCGCGGTGGCGGCGGCGATCCGCGCCGACCGATGCGATATTTATACCGACGTCGATGGCGTCTATACCTCGGACCCGCGCGTGGTGCCGCGGGCCCGCCGGCTCGACAAGATCGCGTTCGAGGAGATGCTCGAGCTGGCCTCGCTCGGCGCCAAGGTCATGCAGGTGCGCTCGGTCGAGCTCGGCATGGTGCACGGCGTGCGCATTTTCGTGCGCTCGAGTTTCGACCGGCCCGAGGACGTCAATCCGCACGGCACGCCGCCGGGGACGCTGATTTGCGATGAGGACGAGATCATGGAACAGCAAGTGGTCACTGGCATCGCTTTCTCCCGCGACGAAGCGCAAATCTCGGTGCGCGAAGTGCAAGACAAGCCGGGCGTCGCCGCGGCAATCTTCATTCCGCTGGCCGATGCCAGCATCAATGTCGATATGATCGTCCAGAACGTGTCTGCCGACGGCAAGACCACCGATCTGACGTTTACGGTACCCGCCGCCGATTATCAGCGCGCGCTCGACGTTGTCACCAAGGCAAAGCCGACCATCGGCTATAAACGGCTCGACGGCGCCACCGACGTTGCCAAGATTTCCGTGATCGGCATCGGCATGCGCAGTCACGCCGGCGTCGCCGCCCAGGCGTTCCAGGCACTCGCCGAGCGTGCGGTCAATATCCGCGCCATTACCACGTCGGAGATCAAATTTTCGCTTTTGATCGATGCCGCGTTTACCGAGCTCGCGGTGCGCACGCTGCATTCGCTCTATGGTCTTGACCAGGCACCGGCCTAAGTGACGCGCTAAATCTCGCTGCGGCGCACAAAATTCCAATACCGTCATCGCACTGTATCTGGCTTGCGGTTTGCATGCCGCATTCGATATAGGCTGCAGGGTGATCGCTGCGGGCAGGGCCCGGGCGCATTCCTCTTCGGATCACGGCCGGTGCGACGCGGGCGACGCCCCGGTCCAAGGGAAAGCCCGAGGGACCTCACGCCATGCGTGGCTCGCTCGGCGGTCCGCGCGTGCTGTTGCGCCGCCTCCGCGAAGTCATGGCGGAGCCGGTCAGCGCGCAGGAACGCCTCGATAAGATCGTGGTGCTGATCGCCGCCAACATGGTTGCGGAGGTCTGCTCGGTCTACGTGCTGCGCGTCGACGCCACGCTCGAGCTTTACGCCACCGAGGGTCTCAATCGCGACGCGGTGCACCGCACCGTGCTGCGCTCGGACGAAGGCCTGGTCGGCCTGGTCTCCAGCCAGGCGACCGCCATCAACCTGTCGAACGCACAGGCGCATCCGGCCTTCGCCTTCCGGCCGGAGACAGGGGAAGAAATCTACCACTCCTTCCTCG
Organism: uncultured Alphaproteobacteria bacterium; assembly: GCA_963806465.1. Taxonomy (GTDB): domain Bacteria; phylum Pseudomonadota; class Alphaproteobacteria; order Rhizobiales; family Xanthobacteraceae; genus BOG-931. Next base: position 89,571 of record CAWDZD010000016.1, read on the forward strand.
GCGTGCCGGTTTTGCGCGCCGGCAACACGCTCGGCGTGCTGGTGGTGCAGAATCGCGCCAAGCGCACCTATTCCGAGGAGGAAGTCGAAGCGCTGCAGACCACCGCGATGGTGCTCGCGGAGATGATTGCTTCCGGCGAGCTGTCGGCGCTGGCGCTGCCTGGCGCCGAGCCGGCGGCGCGCCGATCGCTGCACTTAAGCGGAGCGGCGCTGTCTGAAGGCATCGCGCTCGGGCATGTGGTGCTGCACGAGCCTCGCGTCGTCGTCACCAATTACATCGCCGACGATGTGACCAAGGAATTGAAGCATCTGGAGTCGGCGATCGAGGCGCTACGCACCGATCTCGATCAATTGCTCGAGCACGGCGACGTCGCCGACGGCGGCGAGCACCGCGACGTGCTCGAAGCCTACCGCATGTTCGCACACGACCGCGGCTGGGCGCACAAGCTCGAGGAAGCGGTCATGACCGGGCTGACCGCCGAGGCCGCCGTCGAGCGCGTGCAGTCGGACACCCGTGCGCGCATGCTGCGGCAGACCGATCCGTACCTGCGCGAGCGCCTGCACGACCTCGACGACCTCGCCAATCGCCTGATGCGCCAGCTCACCGGCCGCGATCACGCGCCGTCGCGCGAAAATCTGCCGGAAAACGCCGTTGTGGTCGCCCGCTCGATGGGGCCGGCGGCTTTGCTCGACTATGACCGCAAGCGGCTGCGCGGCCTTGTTCTTGAGGAAGGCGGGCCGAACTCGCATGTCGCCATTGTCGCGCGCGCGCTCGGCATCGCCACGGTCGGAGAGATCGATAACGCGACCGGCATCGCCGATCCGGGCGACGCCATCATCGTCGACGGTTCGGCGGGCGACGTGCATTTGCGGCCGCTGCCGGACCTCGAAGCCGCCTATGCCGAGCGGGTGCGTCTGCGGGCCCGGCGCCAGCAGCAATATCAAGCGCTCCGCGACCTGCCGTGCGTGACCAAAGACGGCGTCGAGGTAACGCTCCTGATCAATGCCGGCTTGAGCGTCGACCTGCCGCACATCGCCGACACCGGCGCCGCCGGCATCGGCCTGTTCCGCACCGAACTGCAATTCATGGTGGCGCCGAATTTCCCGCGCGCCAGCGAGCAATACACGCTCTATCGCGCCGTCCTCGACGCCGCCGACGACAAGCCGGTGACGTTTCGCACCCTCGACATCGGCGGCGACAAGGTGCTGCCCTATATGCGCAACATCGAGGAGGAGAATCCGGCGCTCGGCTGGCGCGCCATCCGCCTCGGCCTCGACCGGCCGGCATTGCTGCGCACTCAATTGCGCGCACTGTTGCGCGCCGGCGGCGGCCGTTCGCTCAAGATCATGTTTCCGATGATCGCGGCCGTTACCGAATTCGATCAGGCCAAAGAACTGGTCGAGCGCGAATTGACGCATCTGCGCCGGCATGGCCACAAATTGCCGGACGAGGTCGAAGTCGGCAGCATGGTCGAGGTGCCCTCGTTGCTTTATCAGCTCGACGAATTGCTGGAGCATGTCGACTTTCTGTCGGTCGGCTCCAACGATCTGGTGCAGTTCCTCTACGCCGTCGATCGCGGCAATCCGCGCGTCTCCGGCCGCTTTGATCCGCTGTCGGCGCCGGTATTGCGCGCGCTCAAAGACATCGCCGACAAGTCCCGCCAGTACAGCAAGCCCGTCACAGTATGCGGCGAACTCGCCTCACAGCCGCTCGGCGCGCTGGCGTTAACCGCGCTGGGCTATCGCTCGCTGTCGCTGACGCCGTCCGCGGTCGGTCCCGTCAAAGCCATGCTGCTCGATGTCGATTGCCGCAAAGTCACCGAGTTCCTCAACCCATTGATTGAAAAACCGACCGCAGCGGTGCAGATACGCGCGCAGCTGCAAAAATTCGCGGCCAGCGAAGCGCTGCAGATTTGATGCTCCGATCGCTAGCGCTTCTCGGCCGGGCTTGTCCCTGCCCCAGCGGTCTTTTACTTACGTAGCCATGTTGCCCGATCAGAAACTCGACGCGCTTATCGCCCGCCACGCGGCGCTGGAACGCGATTTGGCCGCCGCGGTACCGCCGGAGACCTACGTCAAGCTATCACGGGAGTTCGCCGAGCTGGCGCCGGTCGTCGAAGCGGTGAAATCCTATCGCGCCGCGCAGAGCGAGCTCGCGGGCGTGACCAGCCTGCTCGACGATCCGGCGATCGACGCCGAAATGCGCTCCATCGCCGAGGCGGAAAAGCCGCAGCTCGAGGCGCGCCGCACCGCTCTCGAGCAGGAATTGCGGCTCGCGCTCCTGCCCAAGGACGCCATGGATGAGCGCAACGTCATTCTTGAAATCCGCGCCGGCACCGGCGGCGACGAGGCGGCTTTGTTTGCTGGTAACCTGTTCCGGATGTACGAGCGCTATGCCGCCAAGCAGGGTTGGAAAGTCGAGGCCATGGCCGCGAGCGACGGCCCGATGGGCGGCTTTAAGGAAATCATCGCCGAAATCCGCGGCCGCGGCGCCTTCGCCAAGCTGAAATACGAATCCGGCGTGCACCGCGTCCAGCGCGTGCCCGACACCGAGGGGTCCGGCCGCATTCACACCTCAACCGCGACCGTCGCCGTGTTGCCCGAGGCGCAGGATCTCGACGTCGCCATCAATGACGCCGATCTGCGGATCGACACGCTGCGGTCCGGCGGCGCCGGCGGCCAGCATGTCAACAAGACGGAATTTGCGGTGCGGGTGACGCACATTCCGTCCGGGATCGTGGTCATGATGCAGGAGGACCGCTCGCAGCATCGCAACCGCGCCAAAGCGATGGCCGTCCTGCGCACCCGGCTGTACGACTTCGAGCGGCGGAAGCTGGACGCCGCCCGCGCCGCCGAACGCCGCGGTCAGGTCGGCACCGGCGATCGCTCCGAGCGCATTCGCACCTACAATTTTCCGCAAGGCCGGGTCTCCGACCATCGCATCAATCTCACGCTCTACAAGCTGCCGCAGATCATGGAAGGCGAAGCTCTCGGCGAGCTGATCGACGCGTTGGTTGCTGAGCATCAAGCGGTGCAGCTCGCCGCCGAGGAGGCGCCATGACGCCGGCTGCTGGCGTCGCGGTCGACCGGCGCGACGGCGCCAACGCTTTCAGCGTCAGTGCGGCACGGCGCGTCCTGACAGAGCAATTCCACGCGGCCGGTCTCGATTCTCCGGAACTCGATGCGCGTATTCTTGTTGGTCATGCCCTCGCGCTGGACCACGCTGGGCTTGCGGCGGCCAGCGCCCGCATCCTTGATGCAAGGGAGCGGGCGACGATCGCTGCCTTTGCCGACCGCCGGCTGGCGCGCGAGCCGGTGGCGCGCATTGTCGGCAGCAAGGAATTCTGGAGCTTGAAGCTCCGCGTCGACCCAACCACCCTGGTACCGCGCCCGGAAACCGAAACAATCGTCGAGATGGCTCTAGCCGCGATCGATACCGGCGGGTCGCGCTTGCGGCCGCTGCAGATCGCCGACCTTGGCACCGGTTCGGGCGCACTGCTTCTGGCGCTGCTGGCAGAAATGCCGAACGTTTTTGGCATCGGCACCGACACCAGCATCGGCGCGCTGCGGACCGCGCGGGATAACGCCCGCTGTTTGCAGTTTCCGAGGGCTGCTTTCGTCGCCTGCGATATGAGCGCGGCGCTCGGCGGGCCGTTTGATCTGATCGTATCCAATCCGCCGTACATCGCATCCGGCGATATCGCCGCCCTGGCGCCGGAAGTGCGCGATTATGATCCGCGCGCGGCACTCGATGGCGGCGCCGATGGGCTCGACTATTACCGCGCCATCGCCGCTGCTGTGCCGGCTTTGTTGAAACCCGCGGGGTTTCTCATCGTCGAATTAGGCGAAGGCCAAGCACAGGCGGTGGCGGCTTTGTTTGCTGCGGCCGGCCTCACGACGCGGCCGCCGCGCGCCGATCTTGGCGGCATGCCGCGGGCTCTTTTAGCGTCCAAAGCAACGACAGCGCCGAGATAAAAGGGTCAAGAAATGGTCATGACTGCGAAGCATTGGCCCCCGCCAAAAAAGCGGCAAAAAAGCACTTGGAATATCGGCCGGAACCGACTAGCTTGCGGTTACGGAATCGGCCCGAAAAGATGGTGCCGCGCCGCCTTGAACGCCAAGAGCGTCCCTTATGGGGGGCATCGCTCCCAGAGGTTGGCAGCGCCGGCAGGTGAAACGAAAGCCGGAACAGCGAAAGCCGGATCGGACGGCAAACGGGATCGCGAGATTCAGACCGAGAAGTTTCATCGGCTCCGCGCGCATTTATGAGTGTCGCGCATAGCGAGGGGTTCGCAACACCGCGGCGAAACCGCGGTCAGGGTTGCATTGCCGAGACCTAATGCGTGGATCACAAGAGCACGGAACAACAAGATTGCCCGGATTCATGCATCGGGTTGAAGCGAAATAACTGAGAGACTTCGCGCAGTGAGACGGCGGCCGCGCGTGTCGCCGCAACGAAGGGGTTGGCGGAACAGCAAATCATGAGAAACGGTCAGAACAAGCGAATGCGCAGTCGCAACCGCAAAGGTGGTCATCACCAAAATCCATTATCGCGCATGTACGAGTCCAACGGGCCGGACGTGAAAATTCGCGGAACTGCGTCCCATGTCGCCGAAAAATATCTTCAGCTTGCCCGCGACGCGCAGAGTTCCGGGGATCCGGTCGCGGCCGAGAATTATTATCAGCACGCCGAGCATTATTTCCGGCTGATCGCCGCGGCGCAGGAGCAGTTTCGCCAGAGCCAGCCCTACTACCAGCCGGGCGGCGACCAGCGCGGCAACCTTGCCGACGACGGCTATGATGAGGGCGAGGGCGATCAGCCCTCGATCAGCGGCGAACCGTTTGCGCCGCGCGAGCCGCAACCCTTCTATCCGCGCGACCAGCAGCAACCACAGGCGCAGCCGCACCACAACCAGCAGCGCGCGCAGCACGCGCCGACCAATGAGGAAGATGTCGAACGGCTGCCGTCATTCATCACCGGCGGGCAACCGCACCAGCAGCCGCAACAAGGGCAAGGCGGTCCACATAATCAGAACGGCCAAAATGGCCCGAACGGACAGAATGGCTATGACGGCTCGCCCGACCGCTTTCCGCTGCATCGGCGACGCCGACGCCATCGCGGCCCGCGCGACCATGCTGGGCAGGGTGGTGAAGGCGACGCGCCTCCATCTTCCGGAGGGCAGCGTTCGGACGATTGATCAGCTGTCAGTTTTGATCGTCAGTCGTGGCGGCGCGGCCTTCAGCGGCCGCGCGGCGCCTTGGAGAGCCGGACCAAGAGCCAGATCGGCACGACGATCACGGCGCCGAGCAGGAAGTAACGCCACAGCCAGCGTAAGACGTCGAAACCCATCGTCCAGATGTGGATGATGAGAGCGCGCACGGATTCGATGATGTTCCACGGATCGAGCCCGATCGCGGCGAGGATCACGCCCACCAGGATCGAAAGCAGCACCAAGCGGCCGATCACCGCCAGCGGCGGGCCGCCGAAAAAGCGCTGAACGAGTTGATTGGGCTGCGCCTGTTCTTCCGCCATCGCCATCTCCGCTGGCGCCACTTAGCTAAGTTGCCGCATCCCGCGCAAGCGTCGCATGTAAGCGCGCCGGGCGGGGACCGTTGCCTCGGCTTCGCAACTGGCGCTAAGTTGCGGCGCCCCGCTCACATATCGGGCCTTCTAAAGGATATTTCATGGCCAAGATCGAGGATCTCGCGCCCAGTTCGACGGCAAGCCTCAACGACGATATTGGCGAAGCAAAACGGCTCGAGATGTACCGCACCCAGGTGGTGATCCGCGAGGCCGAGCAGCGCGCCTATGACCTCTTCCTGCAAAATCTGGTGAAAGGCACCAGCCATCTTTCGCTCGGCCAGGAGGCGGTTGCCGCGGGTTTCGCCGGCGCCATGCGCAAGGGCGATCTCTCGTTCTGCACGTATCGGGGTCATGCGCATACGCTGGCGCGTGGCGTGCCGATCGCCAAGGTGTTGGGCGAATTGATGCAGCGCGACACCGGGCTGATGCGGGGCAAGGGCGGCTCGATGCACCTGACCTCGGTCGAGCACGGCGTTATGGGTTCGTACGCCATCATCGGCGCGCATCTGCCGATCGCCTGCGGCGCCGCCTGGCGCGCGCAATACAAAGGGCAGAAAGACGTGTCGGTCTGTTTCTTCGGCGACGGCACTACCAATATCGGCGCGTTTCATGAAGCGCTGAATTTCGCCGCGGTGTGGAAGCTGCCGGTGATCTTTGTCTGCGAGAACAATCTGTACATGGAATACACCCCGATCAGCGAAGTCACCGCGGTGCCGCATCCGGCGGCCGACCGTGCGGCGTCCTATGGACTGCCGAGCATCGTCGTCGACGGCAACGACGCCGACGCAGTCTATCGCTCGGCCGTCGCCGCCTACGAAAAGGCCCGCGCCGGCGACGGGCCGTCGCTGATCGAATGTATGACCTATCGCTATAGCGGGCACTCGCGCGCCGACCCGGCCAAATACCGCCCCGAGGGCGAATTGGAAAAGTGGAAAGAGCGCGATCCGATCAAGATCTATCGCGAACGGCTCAAGCAATTCGGCGTCGCTGAAGAAATCATCCTCGGCATCGACGCCGACGTGAAGCGTGAAGTCGACGAGGCGACCGAAGCGTGCAAAGCGGCGCCGCCGCCGTCGCTCGATATCCTCACCACCGACGTTTACGCCGACGGGGGTTTCGCATGGCGGAACTGACTTATCGCGACGCCGTCATCCGCGGCATCGCCCAGGAGATGGCGCGCGATCCTGATGTGGTGTTTCTCGGCGAAGACATCGCCAAAGCCGGCGGGGTGTTCAAGGCGACGGTCGGTCTCTATGAGCAATTCGGCCCGGTGCGGGTGCGCGACACGCCGATCTCCGAGCAGGCGATCCTCGGCGCCGCGATGGGCGCGGCGATGACCGGCCTAAAGCCGATCGCCGAGATCATGTTCTCCGACTTCATCGCGGTCTGCTTCGACTATATCGCCAACGAATTCCCGAAGAGCCGCTACATGACCAATGGGCAGGTCAAGGTGCCGCTGGTCGTGCGCACCGGCAATGGCGGCGGCGCGCGCTTTGGCGCCCAGCATTCGCAGAGCGTCGAGAACTGGTGCATGATGATTCCGGGGCTCAAGGTGGTGGCGCCGTCGACCCCGCGCGACGTCATTGGCCTGATGGCGGCGGCGGTGCGCGATCCCGATCCGGTGATTTTCTTCGAGCATAAGTCGCTTTATCCGACCAAGGGCGAAGTGCCGGACGGCGAGATCGTCGACACGCTCGGCTCGGCGAAGATCGTGCGGCCGGGCAAGGACGCAACCATCCTGGCGCTGGCGCTGATGGTACCGCGCGCGCTCGCCGCCGCGGAAAAGCTCAAGAGCGAGCACGGCATCGACTGCGAAGTGGTCGACGTGCGTTCGCTGGTGCCGATCGACACGCAGACGATCCTCGGCTCGGTGGCGCGCACCCATCGCCTGTTCACGGTGGAGGAAAATCCGCGGCTGTGCGGCTGGGGCGCCGAGCTCGTCTCGATCGTCGCCGACGAGGCGTTCTACGACCTCGACGGGCCGCCGGTGCGGATCACGACGCCGCACATCCCGCTGCCGGCCGCCGACATTCTGGAAGACATCGCATTGCCGAGCGTCGATCGCATTGCCGAGCGCGTGCAGCGCAGCCTCAATTCATGAGTGGAGGAAATCATGGCCAACGAGCCGAACTCGCGAAAATCCATGCGGACCGATCGGCACCGAAGTTCTTTTTGAGAACGATCAAGTCCGCGTCTGGGACATGAAGGTGCCGGCTGGCGGCAAGAAGGCGTGGCATCACCACAAACTCGACTACGTCATTATCAACATCACCGGCGGCAAGATCGAGCTTGAGAACGTTGCGGGCCATACCATCATCGCCGACGATAAAGTGGGCGGGATTATTTGGCGCGATGCCGGCGAGAAGCACGAGCTGCGCAATCTCAGCGGCGAACTCTATCAGAACATTCTGGTCGAGCTGAAAAACGGCAAGTAAGCGCCGCAACCGGGATCAAAGTACACAGGATCAAAGTGCCATGGCCATGTACGACAATCTCCTCGCCAACGTCCCGACCGATTTGTGGATCGGCGGTAAGTGGCGCAAATCGTCCGACGGTACCCGGTTCGATGTGATCGATCCGGCCACCGAGAACAAAGTGGCTTCGGTGGCAAGCGCGACCGTGGAGGACGCTAAGGCCGCGCTCGACGCGGCGAGCGCTGCATTCCCCGGCTGGGCGGCGAAGAAGCCGCGCGAACGCGGCGAGATCCTGCGCAAGGCCTACGAACTGATCATGCGCGACCACGAGCGACTCGCCAAGCTGATCACCATCGAGAACGGCAAGGCGCTGTCGGACTCGCGCGGCGAAGTCGCCTATGCCGCGGAATTCTTCCGCTGGTTCGCCGAGGAGGGCGTGCGCAATGTCGGCCAGAACTCGATCGCGCCGGCGACCGGCGCGCGTATTCTAGTGCATCACAAGCCGGCGGGCATCGCCGTGCTGGTGACGCCGTGGAATTTCCCGGCGGCGATGGCGACCCGCAAGATCGGCCCGGCGCTGGCGGCGGGTTGCGCCGTCGTGCTCAAGCCGGCCTCGGACACGCCGCTGACCATGCTGGCTTTGATGCCGATCCTGGAAGAAGCCGGCGTGCCGGCCGGCGTCGTCAATGTCATCCCCTCGCGCTCCTCCGGAAAGGTCGTCAGCGCGATGCTGCACGATCCGCGCGTGCGCGTGGTCTCTTTCACCGGTTCGACCGAGGTTGGCCGCAAGCTTCTGCATGAAGCCGCTGACAATGTCGTGCGGCCAGCGATGGAGCTTGGCGGCAACGCCCCCTTCATCGTGTTCGATGACGCCGACGTCGATGCGGCGATCGACGGCGCCATGATCGCCAAGATGCGCAACATGGGCGAGGCCTGCACCGCGGCCAACCGGTTCTACGTACACGAGAAGGTGCACGATGAATTTGCCAAGAAGCTCACGGCGAAGATGTCGGGGCTGAAGATGGGCAACGGCCTCGACGACGGCGTCGCGCTCGGACCGCTGGTCAACAAGGAAGGGCTCGACAAGGTGATCGAGCTGGTCGACGACGCGGTGCAAAAAGGCGCCAAGGTGCTCACCGGCGGCAAGGCGCCCAGCGGGCCAGGCTTTTTCTATCCGGCGACCGTTCTGGCCGACGTCTCCAACGACGCCAAGATGCTCAACGAAGAAATCTTCGGGCCGGTGGCGTCGCTACAGACGTTCAAATCCGAGGACGAAGTCATCACCCGGGCGAACGATACCGAGTACGGTCTGGTCGCCTATCTTTACACCAAAGATTTGAGCCGCGGTCTCCGCGTGTCGGAGAAACTCGATTTTGGCATGATCGGTCTCAACCGCGGCATCGTCTCCGATCCGGCCGCGCCGTTCGGCGGCATGAAGCAGTCAGGGCTCGGCCGCGAAGGCGCGCACGAAGGGCTGATGGAGTTTTTGGAGACGCAATACGTTTCGGTGACGTGGTAAAGCGCCGCCGGGAGCTGAAATGAATATCCTGATGCCGCAGCTCGGCGAGACCGTCGCCGAGGGAAAAATCACCAAGTGGTTCAAAGCGGCCGGCGATGCGGTGCAGCCCGGCGACAATCTGTTCGAGATCGAGACTGACAAAGTGTCGATGGAGGTGCCGGCGATCGAGGCCGGCATCTTGAGCGAAATCCGCGTGCCCGAAGGCGAAGTCGCGCCTGTCGGCGCCATTGTCGGCGTCATCGGTAATGGAGCGGGCGGCGCCGCGAGCACGCAGGCGACGCCAGCGGCGCCGGTATCAGCCGCGTCGAAGGCGCCCGCTGCACCAGTTGTATTTGATCGCGCGCCGCCACCCGCCAAGGCGCCGCAACAGCCGATCAAGCTCGATCCATTCTTTGAGGTGCGCACGCCCGAACGGAATTTCGGCCCGGCGCGGCTCTCCGGCGGCATCTCGGTCACGCCGCTGGCGCGGCGGCTTGCCAGCGAAGCCGGTATCGATCTTTCGCGGCTGCCCGGCTCGGGTCCGCATGGCCGCGTTGTCGCCCGTGACGTCGAGAGCGCGCCGCGGCCGAGCGCCGCGCCGGGCATAGCTGCTTTGGCGGAAGGCCCGAGCGCCGATCAAGTCAAGGCGCTGTTCGATCCGGCAGGCTACGAGGAAGTGCCGCTCGACGGCATGCGCAAGACCATCGCCGCGCGGCTGCAGCACGCCAAGCGGACCATCCCGCATTTCTATCTGACCGCCGACATCGTCATCGATCACCTGCTCGCGGTGCGGGAAGAAGCCAACGCCGCCGCGGCGAAAGATCGCGACGGCAATCCGCCGTTCAAGCTGTCGCTCAACGATTTCGTCATTCGCGCACTGGCGCTGGGGCTGCAACGCGTTCCGGCCGCGAATGCAGTTTGGGCCGGCGATCGCATCTTGCGCTTGAGGCATTCCGACATCGGCGTGGCAGTCGCGCTCGAAGGCGGCTTGATCGCGCCGATCATCCGCAACGCCGAGACGAAATCGCTGAGCGCGATTTCCGCCGAAATGAAGGAGCTGGCGGCGCGGGCGCGGGAGAAGAAGCTGAAGCCCGCCGACTACCAGGGCGGGTCGTCGGCGATTTCCAATCTGGGCATGTATGGCGTGCGCGAATTCTCGGCGATCATCAATCCGCCGCAGGCGACGATCTTGGCGGTCGGAGCCGCGCGCCGGCAAGCGGTCGAGACAGCCAACGGTGGCGTCGCGTTCGCCAGCATGCTCACGGCGACACTGTCCTGCGACCATCGCGTGGTCGACGGCGCGCTCGGCGCCGAGCTACTCGCCGCCGTCAAGGCGCTGCTGGAAAAGCCGGTGACGATGCTCGTCTAGCGCGGAGTGTGCGTGCGTTATTCGCTCTATGACCTGCCGCTTGCCTTGTTGTGGCTGGCTTGGCTGGCCTACTGGATTATCGCCGCGCGAAACGTAAAGCCGACACGGCGCCGCGAGTCGCTGGTCAGCCGACTGATGACTATCGTGCTGACGGCTCTGGCGGCGGTACTGCTGGCGTTTCGCGGTCAAAAGCTGACCTGGCTTCATGCGCGTTTCCTTCCGCAGACGCTGATTGGGTATTGGCTCGGATTGCTGATGGTGGTTTTGGGCCTCGCTTTTGCCGTCTGGGCGCGCGCCCATCTTGGCCGCAACTGGAGCGGCACGGTCACCGTGAAAGAAGATCACGAACTCATTCGCACCGGTCCTTATGGAATAGTGCGGCATCCGATCTATACCGGCCTGTTGTTCGCGATCCTCGGCAGCGCTGTTGCCTTCGGTGAGTGGCGCGGCTTGCTGGCGTTCGGATTTTTGACGTTCGCTTTTGTGTTCAAGCTGCGGCGGGAGGAGCGCTTCATGAGCGAAAGCTTCCCCAACGATTATGCACGCTATCGCGCCGAGGTGCCGGTGCTTATTCCGTTCATCCGCATCCTATAAGGTTGATGTTTAAGGAGAAATCGTTGGCGTCGACGACCTCGGAAGTGCTGTTGATCGGACCGCTGCGGCCTGTTCTCGCCAAAGGCTTTGCCAACATCGCCGTGCATAAGCTGGGCGGCGGCGCCGACCACGAGGCCTTTCTCGACTCCGTCGCCAACGTGCGGGCGATGGCGGTCAGCGCGCCGCTGCGGCCGGTTGACGAGGCCCTGCTTGGGCGTTTGCCGAAGCTTCAGCTCATTGCCAGTTTCGGCGTCGGCTACGACCACATCGATGCCAACGCGGCGGCAAAGCGCGGCATCGTTGTCACCAATACGCCGGACGTATTAACTGACGAAGTCGCGGACACTGCGGTCGGCCTCCTGCTCTGCGCTGTGCGGGAGTTGCCGCAGGCCGAGCGTTATCTCCGCGCCGGCAAATGGCCGACCGGCAATTATCCGCTTAGCCGCGCGACGTTGCGCAACCGCGCAATCGGCATGGTGGGAATGGGCCGCATCGGCGTCGCCATCGCGCGCCGTCTCGAGGCTTTCGGGGTGCCGATTGTCTATCACACACGCCGCAAGCGACCCGAACTCGCCTACCGGCACTACCCGCAGCTCATCGACATGGCCCGCGACGTCGACACGCTGATCGTGATCGTGCCCGGCGGGGCGGCGACCAAAAATTTAATCGATGCGAAAGTTATCGACGCGCTCGGTCCCGACGGCATTGTCATCAACGTCGCGCGCGGCTCGGTCTTCGACGAGCCGGCGCTGATCGCGGCACTGCGGGACCGCAGGATCATGGCCGCCGGCCTTGATGTATTCGTCAACGAGCCAGATGTGCCGCAGGAATTGCTGGCGATGGACAACGTCGTGCTGCTGCCGCATGTCGGCTCGGCGTCGGTGTTCACGCGCGAGAAGATGGACCAGCTCCTGGTCGACAATGTCCTCGCCTGGGCCGCGGGCAAGCCGCCGCTGACTCCAGTGCCGGAGACGCCCTTCGAATCGTGGAAATAGACCGCGGGCTTAGCGCTCACTCGGCGGCGATGCGCACTTCTGGCGCAGCGGCACGAACGTCGGCCTCGACGTGGTCCTCGAACTGCACAAAGTTCTGCTGGAACATGCCGACCAGCTTGCGCGCGGTCTGGTCGAACTCGAGCTTGTTCTGCCAGGTCTTCTGCGGATAGAGCAAATGCGGCTCGACGCCGGAGAGCTGGGTCGGCACGGCAAAGCCGAAATAGGGATCGGTGCGGAATTTGACGTGCTTGAGCGAGCCGTCGAGCGCGGCGGTGAGCAGCGTCCGCGTCACTTTGATCGGCATGCGCCGGCCGACGCCGTAGATGCCGCCGGTCCAGCCGGTATTGACCAGCCAGCAATCGACGTCGTGGGCGCTGATCAGCTCGCGCAGCAGGTTGCCGTAGACCGAAGGATGGCGCGGCAGGAACGGCGCGCCGAAACAGGTAGAGAATTCCGGCTGCACGCCAACTAGGCCCTTCTCGGTGCCGGCGACCTTGGCGGTGTAGCCGGACAGGAAGTGGTACATCGCCTGCGCTGGCGTCAGCTTGGCGATCGGCGGCATCACGCCGAACGCGTCGGCGGTGAGCAACACGATATTGCGCGGCATGCCGGCACGGCCGGTGCGCGAAGCATTGGGGATGAAATCGAGCGGATAAGCGGCGCGGGTATTCTCGGTCTTCGAGTTGTCGTCGAAGTCGCAGACCCGCGTTTCGGGATCGAACACGACGTTCTCAAGCACGGTGCCAAAGCGGTGCGTGGTCGCGTAAATCTCAGGCTCGGCTTCGGCGGAAAGCTTGATGCATTTGGCGTAGCAGCCGCCCTCGAAATTGAACACGCCCTGCGGGCCCCAGCCGTGCTCGTCATCGCCGATCAGCGTGCGTTTAGGATCGGCCGACAGCGTGGTCTTGCCGGTACCGGAGAGACCGAAGAACAACGCAACGTCACCGGACGGCCCGACATTGGCGGAGCAATGCATCGGCATCACGCTCTCGGCCGGCAGGTAATAGTTGAGCGTGGTGAACACCGATTTCTTCATCTCGCCGGCATAAGAGGTGCCGCCGATCAAAATGACGCGCTTGCTGAAGTCGATGGCGATGACGGTCTCGCTGCGCACGCCGTGACGTTTGGGATCGGCTTTGAATGAGGGCAGCGAGAGGATGGTGAAGTCCGGTACGTAGTGTGCAAGCTCGGCGCGCTCCGGCCGGATCAGCAACGCGCGGATGAACATCGAGTGCCAGGCGAGCTCGTTATAGACGCGAACTTTGATGCGGTATTTCGGGTCGGCGCCGCCGTAGAGGTCCTGGGCGTAAAGTGTCTTGCCTTTGGCGTGGGCAATGAAATCGTCGAACAGCAGCTGAAATTTTTCCGGCGCGAGGCGGCCGTTCTTTTCCCACCAGACCGTTTTTTCGGTCTGGACGTCGGCAACAACAAACTTGTCTTTGGGGCTGCGGCCGGTATGGGCGCCAGTCTCGGCACAGAACGCGCCGCCCTGCACCAGTAGGCCCTCGCCGGCGGCGATCGCGTGCTCGACCAAAATCGTGTCGGATAAATTCCAGTGGACCGCGGCGAGATCTTTCAGCCCGAACTTGTCGGCGCCGTGGGCGCCATTCCGCAGACCGGTTTCCTTCACACTCGCCTCCGCAGCGCGCCCCGGCACGCCGGAGCTAAGCGCAACCCCTTGATCCGTCCGCCCGGGGACCAGCCACCGTGTATCGCGACCCTATATCGAGCATCCCGGCCCATGCCAAGCCGCCGCCCAAGGCCGAGCCACTGACACGGCCAAAGTATACTCCCATGCCACGCGTCAACGAGCAAAAGCCGCCCCCGTTCCGCGCTGCAGCGCAACAAACGACGGCGATCTTAACGCGTCTGCGCTCGCATTGCTAAATCAACAAGAACTTTGCGCAATGCCGCAGCCGTTGTCACCCGCTGCGTAAATGGCAGGCGCAACGTGGCGTCGCCTTGAGCAAGATCAACGCCTTCAGGATCAAGTCCGGTGAGCCGCCAAGGTCCGTCCTCGGCGCCAAGGAGCCTGGTCGCATAGAGTTGCACGGCGTCAGCGTGGTCCTCGTTCATGTGTGCCACCGCGCCGGCTTCGGCCTCGATCAAATTCTCCGCGCCGCCGATGTCGGTGATCAGGTCAGCGGCTTTGAGATCGGCAGCGCGCGCAAAACCGGCGTTGAGGTGAGCAGACGCGACCGCAAGGCGCCAGAACGAAAAGTCGGCGAAGCCGGCGTAAAGCTCGGACTTCGGATGGCGCGCCAGGAAGCGCCGGCGCAGCCGCGCTTCGCTTGGGTCCTCACGCCCGATCGGCGCAAAATCGCCCAGTACGGTCAGGCGTGGATGGGCCAATGGGTCGCCGCGGCCTACCGATGCCAGCAACAGCGACGCGCGTCTGTCGTTTTCCAGGTTGGCGGTGTGGGTCGATAGCCGTGAGATCAAGATTAACGACGAGCCGTCAATGTCGGTCGCCACGTTAACCAATGAGCCGAACGGATGGCCGGTATTGCGGTCGATGGTCGCAAGCGCTCCCGCCCGCGTCGTGCGCAAAAGCGCCTTGGCGACCGCGGTTGCGTCAAAATTCGGCGCCGGCGCGCCCTCCGGCAGGCGGTTCGGCATCAAACCCGGCAAAGGGGCACCGTTGTCGGCCTTGGCCATTGGCAGTCTCCGGTTCCTGCGGTCTTAGCGATTGCCCCGATTTTGCCTTGTGCGGTCACACTTCCGCCCCTACATGGGTTTTCAAAGGCTTATGGGGCCGGGGCGGGTGATGCTTGCGGCCGACTCATGCTAGAAGGCCGCCATGCCGACCATCGCTCTCGTCGACGACGATCGCAATATCCTGACCTCGGTGTCCATCGCACTCGAGGCGGAAGGCTATCGCATCACGACCTATACCGATGGCGCCTCCGCTCTCGACGGCTTCAAGAGCGCTCCGCCCGACCTGGCCATTCTCGATATCAAGATGCCGCGGATGGACGGCATGGAGACGCTGCGGCGGCTGCGACAAAAATCCGATCTGCCGGTCATTTTCCTCACGTCCAAGGACGAAGAGATCGATGAATTGTTCGGCCTGAAGATGGGGGCCGACGACTTCATCCGCAAACCATTCTCGCAGCGGCTGTTGGTCGAACGGGTCAAAGCCGTGCTGCGCCGCGCTTCGCCCAAGGACGGCGTCGCGCCGAAGGAAGTCGACAGCAAGGTTCTGGAGCGCGGATTGCTGCGCATGGACCCTGAGCGCCACACCTGCACCTGGAAGAACGAGCCGGTAACGCTCACTGTCACCGAGTTTCTTATCCTGCACGCCCTGGCGAGCCGGCCCGGGGTGGTGAAAAGCCGTAATGCTTTGATGGACGCGGCCTACGATGACCAGGTTTATGTCGATGACCGTACCATCGACAGCCACATCAAAAGGCTGCGCAAGAAGTTCAAGGCGAGCGACAACGACTTCGACATGATCGAGACGCTGTACGGCGTCGGTTATCGTTTCAAGGAATAAGCCCCGGCGTCGCCCATCGGAGCAGATGCGCGACACGTCATGGATTTTTTGATCCATGACCGCTGACTGGGAGAGGTGACGTGCGGTAGTAATGGCGTCCGCCCGCCACTCTATCCTCCGCCGCAAGTCGGAGAGGATTAAGATGGGGGCCGATCGCAACCCCGGCAGACAACGTGCTCGATCGAACCGCAGAAACGGAACGGGCCAGCACCGAGGCCCAAGTCCAGACTCCAGAGGTCGAGACTGAACAGGTCGAGGCCGAACGAGCCGAGGCTCGACACGTCACGACTCAACAAGCCGCAACTTCGACCGAGAGCGAAACGCTCGATGAGGCAGCTGCAGCTTCGCCGGTGCGGAGCACCCTCCGCCGAATCCGCGGCTGGCTGCAGCGCGTCTGGGCGTTCTTTGTCACCCAGAGCTTCTCGAGCCTCACCCGGCGCATCGTCTTTCTCAACGTCACCGGATTGTTGGCGCTGTCGATCGGCGTAACCTTTCTTTCGCAATTCCGCGCCGGCCTGATCGATGCCCGCGTCCAGAGCCTGCTGGTACAGGGCGAGATCATCGCCGCCGCGATTGCCTCCTCGGCGACGGTCGAGACCGGCTCATCGATCACCATCGATCCGGATAAACTTCTCGAGCTGCATCCGGGCGAAAGCTACGGCCCGTCCGAGGACGCGGTTTACGGCATCGATTTTCCGATCAATCCGGAACGGGTGGCGCCGGTGCTGCGGCGGCTGGTTTCGCCGACCAAGACGCGCGCCCGCATCTACGATCGCGACGGCGTGCTGCTGGTGGACAGCCGCAACCTGTTCGGCCGCGGCGACGTGTTGCGTTTCGACTTGCCGCCGCCGAATGCGGAAAAGCCCGGCCTCTTCGAGCGCATCATCACCGCGGCGCGGCGCTGGCTCGGACGCGGCGATCTTCCGCTCTATCACGAGCTCGGCGCTTCGAACGGACGCGGCTATCCCGAAGTGGCGCAGGCCTTGAACGGCCAGAACGCCAGCATGGTGCGTATCAACGATCATGGCGACGTCATCGTCTCGGTCGCGGTGCCGGTGCAGCGCTTTCGCGCTGTGCGCGGCGCGCTCATGCTGTCGACCCAGGGCGCCGACATCGACGACATGGTCGAGGCCGAGCGGCTTGCCATTCTCAAGGTCTTCCTGGTCGCGACCGCGGTGATGGTGGTGTTATCGATCCTGCTTGCCGGCACGATCGCCGAGCCGGTGCGGCGGCTCGCTGATGCTGCCGAAAGCGTGCGCCGCCGCATCCGCTCCCGGGTCGAAATCCCCGATTTCACGCGGCGGCGCGATGAGATCGGCCACCTGTCCGGCACGTTGCGCGACATGACCAATGCGCTCTACAGCCGGATCGAAGGAATCGAAAGCTTTGCCGCGGATGTGGCGCACGAACTGAAAAATCCGCTGACGTCGCTGCGGTCGGCGGTCGAAACGTTGCCGGTCGCCAGGACCGATGAAAGCCGCGCCCGGCTTTTGAACATCATTCAGCATGATGTGCAGCGGCTTGATCGCCTGATCTCGGATATTTCCGATGCCAGCCGGCTTGACGCCGAACTGCAGCGCCAGGAAGCGGCTCCGGTCGATGTCGCCAAATTGCTCAGTACGCTGGTCGGCGTCGCCAACGAGGTCAAGCGCGAAGACGGCGTCAAGGTGACCTTGCGGTTTGAAGGCGGCGGCGTCCGTACCTTCCAGGTACCGGGACACGATTCCCGCCTCGGTCAGGTGGTCGATAATCTGATCGAAAACGCCCGCTCGTTTTCGCCACCGGAAGGCACGGTGCGCGTCACCTGCCGGCGGCTCCGCAGCGATGTCGAGATTCTTGTCGATGACGATGGTCCGGGCGTGCGGCCCGACGCCGTCGAAAAAGTATTTGAACGCTTCTATACTGATCGGCCGCATCAAGGTTTCGGCCAGAATTCCGGCCTCGGCCTCTCGATCTCCAAGCAGATTGTCGAAGCGCACGGCGGCGCCATCTGGGTGGAAAATCGAGTCGGACCGCTTGATGCGGATGGCGCGCCGACGGTCGCCGGCGCGCGCTTCATTGTGCGCCTGCCGGCGATGTGATGGCGTCTTCCGGGACGGTGCACGCGTCGGCCGTGCTGGTTGGCGCACGCGCCGTGTTGATCCGGGGACCGTCGGGATCGGGCAAATCGCGGCTCGCGCTCGACGTCATTGAAGCGGCGCGCACCGGGTCGCTACCCTTCGCTCGACTTGTTGCCGACGACCGGGTCCATCTGGAAACGGCAAACGGGCGATTGCTGGCTCGCCCGGCGAAGGCATTGGCCGGCTTGATCGAGGTGCGCGGGGTCGGCCTGAGACGCATCGCTCACGAACCGAGCGCCGTGGTGGGCTTGGTGGTCGATCTCGCGGCAGCAGAAGCCAAGCGTTTGCCGGACGCAACCGAACGCACCACCGAAATCGGCGGTATCAAGTTACCGCGACTTGCGGTCGCATCGGGCGCTGCGGTCTTGCCGGCGGTGCTCGCCCGCATCAATTCACCGGCGGATAGTTGGATTTAGCAGCCGGTTCGCGGCAAGTGTCCGTTCGCGCTTCCTTGCGGCGCGCTTGGCCGGTTGGGATTGGTTAACCATAACGCTAGTAGACTCGCCGGGCACGGTGGCCTTCGTTGGCCGCGCCGAATCCGGTCCCGTCGAGCCCCTTTGGCCCACCCGGATCGCTGCATCGGAGCTAAGCGCTACCGCAATGCAACAACGGCCAGATATCGTCGAAAATGCCTCTTGCGCTTGGGCTTCGGATGGTCAAGATGAACAACCTTTCGTGCGGTGCACTCGGGACGCACCCGCGGGGAGTTCCATGATTGGTCTTGTGTTGGTGACCCACGGGCGGCTGGCTGTCGAGTTCCGCTCGGCCCTGGAGCATGTCGTCGGGCCGCAAGACCAGATCGAGGCCGTCACAATCGGCCCCGACGACGACGTCGAAGAGCGCCGCAAAGACATCATCGAGGCGGTCAAACGGGTCGACAGCGGGGATGGCGTCGCCATACTGACCGACATGTTCGGCGGTACCCCCTCCAACCTCGCTATTTCGGTCATGAGCCGGCCGAAGGTCGAGGTGCTTGCCGGCATCAATCTGCCGATGCTGGTCAAGCTTGCCAAAGTACGCGACGAATGCCCACTCGCTGAGGCGGTCGCCGCCGCCCAGGACGCCGGCCGGAAATACGTCACGATCGCCAGCCGAGTCCTGACCGGAAAATGAGCGTGCCGGCTCCCCGCAGTGACGAGTGCGGGCCCGACGGCCAAGCTTTCCGCGAGGGCGCCGTCATCCGCAAGCTCACGATCTGCAATAGGAAAGGCCTGCACGCCCGGGCGTCGGCCAAATTCGTGCAAACGGTGGAAAAATTCGATGCCGACGTGCGCGTGATGCGTAACGGCGAGACCGTCGGCGGCACCTCCATCATGGGGTTGATGATGCTCGCGGCGGCACCCGGCACGTCGATCATCGTCGAAGCAACTGGCAAAGAGGCGGCGGAAGTCGTCGAGGCCTTGACGCAGCTCATTAACACGCGATTTGGCGAAGACGATTGATCGCTGCGTCAATCTCAACTCACCCGCTTGCGCGGTGTTGGGTCGGCGTACGCCGTTGCCGCCGTTTTGAGATCGGCAACAAAACTTCGATACGCTTTTCGCCGTTCGCCTTCGTCCTCGAGGCGCAGCAACGCCGCGGGATGAATGGTAACGATCAAGCGGGTACCGTCGGCGAGTTCGATCGGCTTGCCGCGCACCTTGCCAATGGTGAGGGTGCGTCCGGTCAAGCTACGCGCGGCCGTAACGCCGAGCGCGACGATAGTCGAGGGCCTGATCAAGCGACGCTCGACATCGAGCCAGATCTTGCAGCGCTCGATCTCATAACTGTCGGGGCGTTTGTGGAGCCGGCGCTTGCCGCGCATTTCATGTTTGAAATGCTTGACCGCACCGGTGACGAACGTTTCTTCCCGCGCGATGCCTGCGTCGCGCAGCGCCTGATCGAGGACGCGGCCGGCGGGACCAACAAAGGGCTTGCCGGCGAGGTCTTCTTTGTCGCCGGGCTGTTCGCCGACCAGCATGATGGCGGCCTGACTTGGGCCTTCGCCGGGAACTGCCTGCGTGGCGTTGCGATAGAGCGGGCAGCGCGTGCAGCTTGCCTCCGCTTCGGCGAGCTCGCGGAGCGAAACGATCGGCTCGGGTAGTTGCGCTGGAAGGCCGGTTTTCATCGCGGTTGCCTCAAAGGGCGACGCCGCAGCGCGACCAATTGCGCTAATGACGACGATCGACGCCGGAAGCACACCATAGCAGGCGATCTCCACTGGCCGGCCGGAGCAAATCGCAAACTGCCGATTGGCACTCCCTTCGAAACGAGAACGCGATTTAGCAACGATCGCAGATAGTTGGGTCGGCCATCGATCTGCAATGGACATAAAGGATTCTTTATGTCTTTAGTGCCGCCGCGCCAATCACAAGCCCCGATCCGCCCGCTGCACGAGGATCGCCACGGAGCGCCAAAGGACCGTCATGAGCACGTCGACCAAGCAGAAAGCTTCGCAAACCGACTATGTCGTCAAGGACATCGGCCTCGCCGAGTGGGGCCGCAAGGAGCTCGCCATTGCCGAGACCGAAATGCCCGGCCTGATGGCAACCCGCGAAGAATACGGGCCGCAGCAGCCGCTGCGCGGGGCGCGGATCGCCGGCTCGCTGCACATGACCATCCAGACCGCCGTGCTGATCGAAACGCTGACCGCGCTGGGCGCCGATGTGCGCTGGGCGTCGTGCAACATCTATTCGACCCAGGACCACGCCGCCGCGGCAGTTGCCGCCGCCGGCGTGCCGGTGTTCGCGGTCAAGGGTGAATCGCTCACCGATTACTGGGAATACACCCACCGCATCTTCGAATGGTCGGACGGCGGCGCGCCGAACATGATCCTCGATGATGGCGGCGACGCCACCCTTTTGATGCATCTCGGCATGCAGGCGGAGACGACACCCAACGTGCTGCATCATCCGGGCAACGAGGAAGAGGAAGTCCTGTTCGCCGCCATCAAAAAGCGGCTGGTGCACCAGCCGGGCTGGTACAGCAAGACGGCGAAGCAAATACGCGGCGTCACCGAGGAAACCACGACCGGCGTGCATCGGCTCTATCAGATGGAGAAAGAGGGCCGGCTGTTGTTCCCCGCCATCAACGTCAACGACAGCGTCACTAAATCGAAGTTCGATAATCTCTATGGCTGCCGCGAGTCACTGGTTGACGGCATCCGCCGCGGCACCGACGTGATGATGGCCGGCAAGGTGGCGATGGTCGCCGGCTTTGGCGACGTCGGCAAAGGCTCGGCGGCATCGCTGCGCCAGGCCGGCTGCCGCGTGCTGGTCTCCGAAATCGATCCGATCTGTGCGCTGCAGGCGGCAATGGAAGGTTATGAAGTAGTGACCATGGAGGAGGCCGCGCCGCGTGCCGACATCTTCTGCACCGCCACCGGCAATGTCGACGTCATCACGATCGAGCATATGCGGGCAATGAAGCACCGCGCCATCGTCTGCAATATCGGCCATTTCGATTCCGAAATTCAGGTCGCGGCGCTCAAGAACTTCAAGTGGGAAAACATCAAGCCGCAGGTCGACGAGATCGAGTTCCCGGACAAGAAGCGCATCATCCTTCTATCCGAAGGACGGCTGGTCAATCTCGGCAACGCCATGGGACATCCGAGCTTCGTGATGTCGTCGTCGTTCACCAACCAGACGCTGGCGCAGCTCGAGCTGTGGACCAATCCCGGCAAGTACCAGAAGAAGGTCTATACGCTGCCGAAACAACTCGACGAGAAGGTCGCGCGGCTGCACCTCGACAAGATCGGCGTTCACCTCACCAAGCTTTCCGACAAGCAATCGACCTATATCGGCATTCCGGTCAGCGGTCCGTTCAAGACCGATCATTATCGTTATTGATCAGCCGGTCGGTGGTGCCGAAGGCTGCGCCGGCGGCACCACCGTGATCTGATAGCTGATCGGCGGGCTGGAAACGCCGAGGAAGCGGCGCGTCAGCGTGGCGATAATTGTGTGTGCGCCGGCATTGGCGAGGGATTCGGCGGTCTTCTGACACGGCACGTCGTCGCTCGTGCAAACAATCAATAGGCCGTGAGTGGCGATCGCCGCGCGGCCTTCGGCCGACAGCGGACCGGCGATCAGGCGCTGCGCGTTGGGCAAGTAGAACGGCAAGCCCGGCACGATACCTTCCGAACCCCACATCAACT
>CAWDZD010000017.1:0-33847 GCA_963806465.1 uncultured Alphaproteobacteria bacterium
CTGGCCGACGTCGACATTTCTTTTTAGCGGAATTGTTGTTCACAGATTCGGTGGCGGACGATGGAGCTCGGATCGGCGCCGATGCTGATGTCGGCTTCGCCTGGTCGGGCGGCGGCGATGGTGCCGGCGCCGGCCGAGGGCAGGCAGCTACGGGGTCATCGGCAACGATCGCCAAATTCTGCAGCACCGACAGTGGTGACTTCCCGCGTTCACCATCTCTGTCACCCACTCGCGCGCGCGAGGCGCTGATGATGGCGGGCGCCGGCGGCGCGATGCGAGGTACGGGGTGGCGCGCGACAGCAATCCGGTTTCAACAATTCGGTGAGGGGGCGCGTTGTCTGCGGCGTGCTCTCTCCCCGACATTTCCGGCTGGCGTGATGGTGTTCTTTATCCCTTGGCGGGTGGTGGCCGAAGAATCCTGCCCGGCGCAGTTTGGCTTCGGCGGCGCGATGCTGCTCGACCTGCTCGGGCCGATGAGCCGCCGGCGGCGCCGTCGATTTCCACTTTAGTGATATTCCGATGCGGCGCGGACGATGGAGCTCGGGTGATCGGGACGACCGATGATGACGCTCACGGTTCGGCGCCGCACGAGCTACCGGGTCGACGCCGCCAACACCCCTGATCGAAAGCCGCGTTGACTGGGTACTCAATGTCGAGCTCTCTCTCCCGATTTTCCGGCTGGCGCTCGCGGTCTTTATCCCTTAGCGACGGGCTGACGGATTCGACCGGCGCGCGGGATGGCACCCGCGCTGATGGTGGGTTGGATCGAGGGCGGCGCCGGCTTTAGCAATAAAAGGAAACAAGGCGATTGCTAACCAATCGCCCTTGCTCAAGCTTTGTCCACGAAGAGTCCAATTCCAAAGAACGTCTACGCGACAGCAATTGGATTGTGCAAAGACTCTATCATTATGCAGTCAAGAAGACCGTCGAACTCCGACTTCTGACGGCCTTTCAACATGTAGTTGATCCAACCCGCGTTCGCACCGTCGCGGACGAGAATTCTGCCGTAACCCCACTCAACCTTCCCCCAACAGTCGCGGATCAGGTCTTCGAGGGCAACAGCATCGAAGTGCGAGGGCAATTCAATTGCACAATGAATATGCCATCGACCTGACGCGCCACGCTCCCATGAACGTAGTGCGCCAGCGCGAACTACGCCCTTTTCAAGTACGGGTAATACACGAAGACGTTTGCCAAATCGACGAAATGCAGCTCCATATACTGCTCCGTTGAGTAAATTCATGAAGTGCCGAAAAGCTTGTCTGCACCGATAGTCGTCGATCTTTACCCAACCACCACGGTCGGGC
Source organism: uncultured Alphaproteobacteria bacterium (assembly GCA_963806465.1). Taxonomy (GTDB): domain Bacteria; phylum Pseudomonadota; class Alphaproteobacteria; order Rhizobiales; family Xanthobacteraceae; genus BOG-931. The sequence continues at coordinate 1,308 of CAWDZD010000017.1, forward strand.
TGCCAGGCTTGTTTCAGGGTTAGGGTGACGTCGCAAAATTTAGCTCAGCCGCTCCTATCGAAGAAGTGTGATTTGGCGGATTCAATAGGATCAGATCTAACCTCCATCGAGTTGTTATTCGCCTGTATTGCCGAAGTGATTTCACGAAGCCGTGAAAGGAACTTCCAGCTTTTCGGAATCTAGCGACATGCGGTCATCCTTTCCGCAAGGCCTCGTTGGAGTCCAAGGAGCATTAAAGTCCTCGGCGTTGGTCCTTTTAGCGACGTGTATTTGGTCCTTTTAGCGACGTGTATAGTGTAATAACTCGCTGTCCAAGCCGGCGGGTCGGTTTGGTTAGATGAGGAAAAGGAAACGGCGGTGGAATCGGCACGCAGCTTGCGCGCGTAAAGCGGGTCAACGTACGGGGGCGGCTTAGGGCGCGTAACTCATAAATCCAGTTCTGTGAGCCCGGCCCGCTGAATGTCCGCTTCACTCCCTAAAGCGACTGAATTGCCGCGTCGCCCCGAAATGACGCGAGGGGCCAAGAATAGAGATCGGTCCGGCGTCGACTTGGTGTCGAGTATTCACGCGCTCAGGGTTCCCGAATGACCCCCGAACGATATCCAAGCTTCACGGCCTCATCCGCTGTTGCGGGTGTCGCGAGCGGCTTGCGCATTCTTCGTGGCTTGGGATACCCGACCGATTCTGGCAGGAGAAACTCTTGTCCGCCGACGTTCACTCGGGGACGCACGCATGCCGGCGCGGGCCACGCCGCCGGCCGGGGGATGCGAGGGAAACTGAGCCGCGCGACGCAGGTCTAGCGCGCGGCGCGCCGCTTCAACATGAGCGGCTCGCGCATCCAGCTTCCGCATGCGGCCGATTTCCTTGTTCACTCGTTTGAGTGCGGCAGCGAACACTTGTTTGCGCTCCAAGGGATGCTCAGCTGTGCCGGGAAAGCTTCTGCCTCTCGGTGCCCCTTTTCCGCGCGCGGCCCGACGATTCTCGCGCGCCAGCGTGCGTTCCCTATCGCGCATATCGCGAAGACGCTGGCGCAACGCCTTAAGGTCATCAAGTCTGGCATCATAGATTTCGGGATGGTGACTGCGCAAGATGAGTTCATGTTCGTCGTGGCGGAGAATGCTGCGTTCGAATTTGCAGGGTATGGACATGGCCGACCTCAATTATACGCGGTCGCGGCCAGCTCTCGCGCCGCGGCCAGGTTCTTCGTTTACGATCAGCGCGGCGTGCAGTTTGACGACCTAACCGATAGTTCGCGCCAGACGCCCGCACTTATTTGGCATCTTAGTAAGGCATGCTCACGTTGGCGACCCATATCTAGCCGAACAAACTCCGGGATTTATGCAATCAGATTGCCACGACGCGTTGGCGCTTCCAGACGCGACGAGAACAACGGTCGCGCTTTTTAAAGAGGATAAGTGCTAACCTGGACATAGGAAGGCTGTCGCGTCTTGCGACGGCACCATATCCGGTACCTTAAGGGCGGAACACCGACGAGCTCGAGTCAAGTGGCCATGCGCTTTACGTATTGTGTTTGGGTTCGGTTTATAACTCGTGTGGGAAGTTGTGCAGCAATCAGACTTCCAATGAGGTAGCCAATCTGAAGGCAAGCAAGCGTTGCTGAGACGCGCAATGCAACAACGACCAGGCTATTGCCACCCCAAACACCAATAGCGCTAACTCCGATGATTGCTACTATGAGCAGCAGTGCCAGGACGAATACGTTAAAACGTAGTCCAAGCGCCAGTCCGGCTGCAGCAACAAGAATTGTGATAGCGAGCATTGTTGTCCCCCCGTGCGAAATTTTTGTTTGGAAAGCAGGCTCCTGCCTGAGTTCTTTTTTGTGGCTAAAAACATCTGATTTGGCCCGGTCCAAAAAATATCGCGATATGTGACCTTTCTGACACGGTCGGCGGTGCCATTCCCGATCCACCCCCACATGCTTCGGCACGGGTGCGGCTACGCTCTTGCGAAGGGGGTTCGCTAGCGCCGTATCGCGCTTCAAAGGGTTCTGGCGGGACTAAGAAATAGCCCCGGCAGAACGGGCGCTGGGCCTGAGTGGATCATTGGGAGGAAGGTGCGCTCCTGGGGGAAAGCACCGGCCATCATCCTGTATGATGTTCGCGACGATAGCGTGACGGCTGATATACTGCGCCCGCTGAGCGTGGGGCGTATCATGACGACCGGTAAGCCATCATTCCATTGCCCGAACTGCAACGCGCTCTATCAAGTCGTTAAAGTCGAAGCCGGTCCTGAAACCGCTTATCGCGCGATCAACTGCCGTGCCTGCGGCGCCCCGCTTCCATCTCGCGACGGCAGGTTCGTCGTCAAGTATTTTATGCTTCGCACAGGCGGACGCATTCAGGGTTGGCGACGACCGAATCTGAACCGCCGATCAAAGCCAGCTCGTGGTAACGTCAGTCAGTGAGCAGGATCGTCAGGTCTACGCCCGTCGGCCAGCAGTATTCAAGGAGGAGACCCGGCGCTTCTTCTCTTCTGCCTGCCGGATAAATCGCTCTTCAATCTCAGTGTAGACCTTATAGAGCCATTGCTCGGCGCGGTCGCTTTTCTCACGGTAAAGGTCGACCTCAGCTTCCAATTCCGCGATCCGGTTCTCAGCTGTCCGGAGCTGATGCGAAAGCTTTTGTGCCATGTCCAAGGCGCGCCTACTGTTTTCTTCAGCCACGCCGGCGGCTTTGTGAAGCAACTTCAGAATGGTCTGTCCGGCTTTATCGAGTTGATCGACAACGTCGGGTGTCGCGTCTTTCGCACCCGGAGAAAACGCAACTGCGGTCTCAAACTCGTATGAACCGTTACGCGACTGTATGTTCATTTTACGCGCCCCTTATGTGTAATTACGCTCAGAGTTTAAGGCTTCTCCAGGCTCTCGTTGTGGCCGTGCACAACCTTTTCCACCGGAGAATCCTTTTGGCCCAGAGTGTGCCGGATGGGCTACAGTTGCTTATCCCTCCGCCGCAGAAGCACGCCCCGCAACCAAACCTCCTTCAGTGACGAGCGCCGCCGCAAATTTATTCCGACCTTACAAAGAGCGTTGCCGCCGATCAATCATGATGCGAAGTCGGCCATAAGGCCGGACCAGCAAGTCAAGCAGGTCCCGGTCTATTGAGGTGATGATCGAGGCGGACGATGCCGCGTAATGGCCCACAGCCGCGCGAGGGCGAGTCAGAACGCTCGGTCACTACCCGACTGGCCGACACCACGGAAAACAAATCCGCGACCACGGCCGAGTCAGCGCGTAATATCGCGCAACGAGCCGTATTTTTCGGGCAACGAGCCGTACTTTTTAAGACGGTGTTCTCCGCGCTCGTGTTCAACTCGTGCAGAAGTGTATACAACCCCCCAGCCAAAGAGCCCAAGGATCAGGCCCAGAATAATCACCGGAGCAAAATGGCCTATGTCCATGTCCGATCCGCGCGGCCATCACGGCCAAAATGCGAAAGCGAGAATGGAGCCTAGTGCCGCGATAAGGATGGTTACCGCAATCATCTTAAGGATGCCCGTAGCTATTACCGCATCGGCCTTGCGCCACCGAGAATGCTTTGCGATGCCCGCCTTGATTGCCTGGTGTTGAGCCGAAAGATCGTTGTTGGCCTTGTTGGCAGCCGCGATCGCCTGTGCATGTAATTGAGCGATTATTCGCGCACGCCGTCGGTGCGCCGCCAGAACACGGTGGAGCTTGGTCGAGGGTTCGCGCTGTGGCGTGTCACGCATGAGAATGGCCCCTACCCAGCGGTAGCGTTGCAGCCTTCGACGGGTAGGTCAATGTTGCTCGTACCTGTTCGTGACGGCCATCAAAGCTGCACTGGCCGCCGCCAAGGGCATCAGGTGGATCGCGCGCGAAATGCTGCGAGAATTGGGACTGGCCAGCAGTGGCGGCGCTTAAAGCGCCTGTTTGGACCGAAGCCAGAGCCAGGTGATGGCGGCTGGATGCGAAACCGCTAATCGGTATTTTCGATTTCTATGTCCGGCTCTGGTATCACACGCGGACGTAATGACCCCCTTTGTCCCCGATAAAGGAGTGCCGGATGCAGTTCCGGTGCTGCGTCAATGTTAGGCGGAGGATTTCTTTTCTGCAGATCATTTGGAGATATAATTCGGGCTGGCTTATTCGTATCGTCGATAAACTCTGGCACGAACCAATATTCGCCCTCGAAGTCGATATAAGGACACATTCTCTCGGAACCGTCTGTTAAGCGGATCAGCACGGCGCCGAATATTTTGGCGCTTACCATTGACCAGGCTCATCATTGAAGTCTTACGCTAGGCAATCGCTTGTTATTCACTAAAATCCTCTGTGCCCCCGTCCCATGTTTCGGACCGGGCACTTATCCAATATGCAGCCGAGGCGTGATCCTTAAAAGTATTAACTGACTCAAGAGTGCCGTCGGGCCATTCGGCCTCGACCACCCACTGATCACCGTCACTCAGTATTAGATGAAAGATAGGTCTTCTTGCCGTCATGTTCATTTGAACAACTTCGCGCGCATTTGCGACGGTCAAAAGGCTAGATTGTGGAACGGAATTGACAATTATCCCCCGGGGGCGAATGCCGAACCCGGAAGCACGCTTACTTAAGGTCGCAAACAGAGGTCGCCTAGCTCAATTGGTCTCGAAGACGATCCCGGTTAGCTATGTGCATCTCAAGCCGCCGTTCCATTTTATGCAGAATGGCGCGGGCAATGCTGGCGGCCTCCGACCGACGGCCACCGGCGCTTTCAAGTCTTCCAATAATCTCATGCTGGCGAAGGACGCTTGCTCGTCCTTCGGTGATATGCCGTTCGGCATTAGCAAAGTGCCTTTGTGCCGCGGCGCGGTCCATGAAACACCTTTAGCCGGCCATCTAGTCGCTTCAGCAACTCGATCGAAACGAGGGGCGACGAACCCGCGTCGCCCAACGAAGCGGCAAATCGCAATTTGCTCTAAGCTGAGTCGGTTGCGGCGGCCGATCACCACCTTGTCCACAAATACCGAAAGTTCCTCTGGCCGGAGTTAATCGGCCGCAATGCTGCCTGCGTCCTGGCGGCTTATCCGAACTTCCAGTTCGCTTGCGATGAGGATTGGGCCTTCTAACGTTGCGAGCGAAGGCCGGCCGCGGAGGCCGCTTTTCGCAACAAAAAGTAAATCGACGCGGTCTCGCCCGCTCGCTGTCTAGCAGGCGGATCTACGCTTTAACTGCGGGCGCACAGCCTTGACCGGCTTTAGTTCAACGAGAGAGAATAGTGGACCGGCTGAATCGGAGCCTGGGGATGATCTCAGCTCTGCTCCCGCTACTGTTTTTGTTATTTATTAGTTTTGCCTGCGGTTACGGCGTACGCGAGCTGATAGCGCGGCGGCGCCGAGCAGCTGCGCGAGAAAAATTCTATCAAGAGCACCCTGAAATGCGGAGATAACAGGGAACTAGCCGGATGGCGGCGGCTCCTTCAATTCCTCCCATTCGATTTTGCTGAACCCAGCATCCAACGCCTGCCGTGCGCTCATCAAACTTGGCCACGTCTTGACGGTGACGAACTGCATGCCGGTTCGCTTGTCCGTGTGCACAAGGCGTCCATCGTCCTCGTAGCCAATGTGGGTCCATAGATTATTCAGGACCGTTTTCACGATCGACAATCCAATTGGACCCCGGGGACCCGATCATAGCCGAACGTCGCCGAGGAAAGCGAAACTTCTTACCCGGCGTGGCGCTGAGGGATGCGATCTTCGCTTGTAACAATTCGCTCCATTTGATGTCCGCATGCCTGGCATTCAAAGGTACGGATTTCCAAACCCTCAAGTGGATGAGGCGCCCGTCGAATCAAAGGCGCATTGTCATCGCACTCGCTGCAGCGAATTGACGCAATAAACTTCTGGTCCTCCACCAGGAAGGAATGCTCGTTCATAACCAGCCTGCAGCGCGAGCGCGGAGCATGCTCGGCCATCCTCGGCGCGCCTGCTCCGCACTCCGCTGTCCGGGATAGGTGACTATAGTCCGCAGAGAAAATGGCGAGGAAACGGCCGACCCACCGGTCTTTTGCTAAATATTTCAGCTTGCCAAGAATTTTGCTGTCATAGGACAATGGTATGGGGTCGGTTTGGTTGAGTGAGTGACGTCAATGGAAAAGTGCCGATCCTTTTACCTCGATTGCAAGCAACACGATTTTGGAGAGCCTATTGAAGAGGCGAGTCGGCTTGATTTCACCGACATTCCTTTCATCGATCCGGCAAATGACAATGAGCTGACAAGAGTGCCGTTGTCGGTGCGCAGTCGGGCTTTACTGCGTCGTCTGTTAGCAACCTTCGCGGTCCTTAAACCGCGACACGCAATCAGCAAGGGGCTTATCCAAAGCCTCGAGGAGAGTTTGATCAACATTACTACATATGAACCGGAAACCGACAAGCGTTCTCGCTTGATTGCCCAGTCCAATCTGTTCGCGGGTGGTTCGGTGCGGCTTCCCAAGAGTGCACCCGGGCTTGAAGCCTTCACGGCCGAACTTCTTGCTTTCCCGGGGCGTCACGACGACCAAGTCGACGCCTTGACCCAGGGACTTGCCTGGGGGCGGTCCATGTGGATTTAAAGGGTGAGGTTCGACCGCAGGACAGTCAGCTGATGACCGCCCGGCTCCCAGCCGCCTAAGCGGCGCACCCAAAAGGCCGGCCCCGGTCCGGCTGCTCAGAGCCAGGAGCATGATCCGCTACGCTCACTCGCCGACCGCAAGCCGCTCCCCGCCTAGGGCCGTGTTTGTGGCACTGCCATCAAGGAGAGTTTGTGGCACGGTCCGTGTTTGTTAGTTTTTCTCCTGGGCAATATGGGGATCGATTCTTAATGTCGCCCGACAGCAAACCGGCCCTCTGCGCCACCGGATCCAAAAATGATCCGAAGCCGGGCAAGAACGGGAACAGCGGACGCCCCTGTTTCCAAAGAGTCGTCTCCCTGTTTTCACTCTGTTATTTGCTTTTGGAGAAATCATCTAAGTCCCTAATCCCTCTCGGTGATTGCCCGTTCGTGCTCAATTGCCTCCCTGATGGGGTCATTGGCATCGTCGCCTGGTCGATTGAAGTTGCTAACGCAACCAGGCCATTCGCGACCGGCATCTGGTGAAGTCACTAACGCAGTGAATTCAACCGTCACTGCCTTATCGGATGAAGTTACTGACGCGACCAGGTCAGCCGTGACCGCCTCGTCGGGCGAAATCACTAACGCAATAGGTTCAACCGGCATTGCCTTATCGGGTGAAATCACCAACCCAGTAAAGTCAGCCGCGCCCGGTCATCTGGCCGGACTCCAGGCGGTGGAGCAGTTGGTGTAGACTGGTCAGCTCGTCATCGTGATCGGTGTCGTCCATAACTTGGCATCGTAGAGGAGCCATCGCTGTCCGAAAATGAAGAAGCCCCGACCGAAGCATTGATCGGGGCCGTTTCCCGGTAAGCGTGCCTAAGCCACTTTGTGCCGCCATTGCGCTGGAATGGCGGGGTGGGTGACTTCGGTCCTGGCAAGCCTACGGCAATCCAATCACGATCGGCGCGGCGTCCATTCGCCGATGGTCGAATTCACGCAAAACACCCAGGGAGCGTCCGCAATGCGCGTTGTATCGCGCCAAATCCGCATAAGACGGCTAGAAGGTAGTCTGACGGGTGCGTATTTGGTGCGCCGTCGGTGGCCAAAGAGTTTCAATAGATCGGTACGCCGTCCGACGCGCCCCCCAATTGAGGGGGGGTGCAAAAATCGGATAAGGGGTTCTCGGCTGCAGATCGCGCGTGACCTGGCAAGTATACTACACGAAATCGAATCAGGCGAAGGCCGCGTGAATGACCAGATACACGCCTAAAGACACCGACACCGTGCGAGCGATACTCCTCTCGGACCCCGACCTACCTGCGGACACGAAGGTCGAGTTTCACGGCACTATCATAGACGGCATTCAGACCGTGACAGACCTTTTGTTTTATCCCAGGTGGCCGGACGGTTTTGCTTTGGTCGTCAACAAAGACCCCGATCCCAGATTTTGCCTTGTGACAGTGGAGCCGGCCTAAAGCTCGTTCACGCCGATCGCCGCCACGCCCTCGCATCGATTGACGTCGATCTGCGCCGTTGTGGTGACTCGCAGCGGCTAACGCTTTGCGCTTTGCCGATGCTTGTCCCGCCGATGGTCAACATAGCTCGCCCAGGTCAGCACTCCAACGATTAAATATAAGATCATCCCTGCGCTATAGACCATCGGGCCGAAGATATTCAATCCCTCGGCGACCCAATGCAAAAGGTCCATTTGATGCGGCTCCCACGTTCCACAACGGCGATCCTCCTCGTGCGGCGTCGGTGCTCGAACCATAGCGCACACCCGCGGCTCGCCTCGCTTATACGCTAGCAATCGCACTAGAGCTTCCCCATCAATCTTGTCAGTCTTCGCCCGTCGACGCCGGCGCGACGTCGCGATTGAAGCGGGATCAACAACGTGGCTTTCGACCCCTTTGTTCTGTAGCAATCGGTGGATCCAAAAGCCGTCCCGACCCGCCTCCTAAATTACGATGATTGGTACGACCTGCCCCATGCGGATTTCGAACTTTGTCCTTGAGCTGAGAGAACCGCGTCCGCGGGCCAGCGACATCGCTGCTGCGAACTGTATGCTTTGACATCTTTTCTCTACCGCCCGGTGACAACGATGTAACCCAGCCAGGTTGATCGACTGAGTCCAACGAGACAAAAATCGCGCCAAGGTTAGTGCGGATAGCAGTCGGCGCTTGGGGTCGATCAGTGACAATTTGCATGGGTCGCCTCCAAAGTGAGTCGGGTAGCAATCTCACCCTGCTGTAGCGTCGGTCGCCACCCACCCCCATGGGATCTCTTCTCGTCGACCGAGAGAACGACCGCATGGGCGGGAGGATCGACGTCGAGCCGACGACGTCTTTGAGCTTCTCGGCGAACTTCGGGTCCGTCGACAGCTTGAACGCGCGGATGCGATGCGGCGCGAATTGGTGAGCCTCGAGGATACGTTCCACCGATCGCAGGCTCACTCCCGCCGCTTTAGCGAGCAGTCGACCGGTCCAATGGGTTTCTTCTCCCGGTGGCGGTCCGAGCGCCAGGGCGACAACCCTCCGCACCGTGTCGGTCGACAGCGGGAAGCACGTCATCCGCCTCGTTGGGCGTTCTCCAAGCTGCTATACGCGCAGAGTGACGCTGGGCAAATTGCTCAGCGTCATCAACCAGCATAAAGGCAAGGATATTCGGCTGGCCTCGGCGCTTAGGATATTTGTGGCGCCCGATGCACTTCGGCGAGCAGTGCCTCAAGAACATCGCGAGGCCGGTGCGCGTCTGTCGGTTGGACTTGGCGCACAACCGCGTCCCTCTCCCAATTATCGTGGCGACATGCGCGTGTATGTACTGGCAGGGGCCGACGCTGGGCTTCGATGCCGCTGCCGACGGCGCCCTGAGGGACGTTCTTAGCAGCAAGCACCTCTGCAGCGATACACGCGCCTGAGCCGATAGGTTGGCCGGTCAAGTGCGACTGGCGAGCGTTTTATCCGCTATCAACACTGGGAAACAACACCACGTTTAAGGTTCATTATCCACCAAGATCGATAATCGAGATTGGCTCGCCTCGTGTTTTTCAACGCGTATGCGTCAGGGCTCGAGGTGCGGAAAACTGTATCCGAACGAATCCGATGACTGACAATTTCCAAACCAACCGAGGACACGATCCCATTGCAGAACTCGCCCGGCTGATTGCTCAAGCTCATGCTCACGGGGACGGCGCGCCTGCTGATAATCGCTTCCGCGAGGAGACCGCCACGGATGGCTATGATGAACCGCCCGGGCTTCCGCTTGCGCCCCAGCTGTCGGCCGATCTGAATGCGCCTGAGCAGGCGTACGAGCGTGATGAGCATCGCCACGACGATGCGTATGACGTCGATGATCCACTTCGGGCCGCCGACAGGGAGTATCAGAATAAAGGTCCGCACATGCGCGGGGGCAGGCGGGCCTTAGTGATGGCGATATTGAGTCTTGCGCTTGTGGGGTCGGCCGGCGCATTCGGCTACCGCAACATGTTCGGCGGGTCGAATCTCCCGACGCCGATCATGACAGCGAGCAACGAATTAAATAGGATCGTGGCCGCTTCCAGCCAGCCGCAAGCCAAAGACAGCGGCAACGCGAGCCAAGTCGGCGCCGCTACCCCCCGCTCGATCGAGAAATTGATCTCTCGCGAAGAGCAGCCAGTCACCATTGAGCCGCCGACGCTGCCCCGGGTGGGCGCGCCGGCCGCGCCGCCCGCTGCCGGTCTGGCGGTACCAAATCAAGCGATGCCGCGCGAAGCGATCGCTGCCGATCCGCCTGGTCCTCCTCGTACCAGTGCCGCCTCGTCGAAGCGCGTTCGCCAATCGGGTGCAGCGGCGAACCGCGCGCATTGGGCTGCTGATCCGATCGCACCTGCCGATGCGAACGGCACCGCGGCAGTAACCCCTCCTGTTTTAGGCGCTGGCTATGCGGTTCAAGTTACGTCTGAGCGCAGTGAAAGCAGGGCTCAAGCCGGGTTTCGGGCGCTGCAAGCGAGATATCCCAACCAGCTTGGCGGCCGCCAACCGATCATTCGCCGCGCCGATCTCGGCGCCGCCGGAACCTACTATCGGGCCCTGGTCGGTCCCTTTGCGTCGTCGGAAAGGGCGGCAAGATTGTGCAGTGGACTAAAAGCTGCGGGCGGTGATTGCCTCATCCAGAAAAATTGAAGCATGGGCCGCGGCCATCAGGAGAGCGCCAAAAGGCCCCAGGGGCGGCGCTGCGCGGTTCGGTGGCAATCTGCGGCACCGGCCGCGGAGCCCCGCACGTGCAGGCGTCGTCCGACGCCGGACCCTCAGCGCCTGTGTTAGTGCACGCAAATGGCGGCCCTGGTCCTTGAGGGCGGCGAACGTTCGAGGCGGATAGCAACTCGGACGCCGACTGACGATTTTGATGACCTGATCAAGCTCGCCGGGCCTGAGCTCAGCCACGAACTCGACGCTCCACTGTCGGTGCTGCGGAATTTGGCGATCGTTGTCGATGACCCGGTAGCTGGCTGCGCTCGGACCGGCGCCGGCACCATCGCCGCCGCCCCGACCAGGCGAAGCCGACATCAGCATCGGCGCCGATCGCCCGAGCTCCATCGTCCGCCCCCGAAACTGCCAACAACAATTCCGCGAAAAAGAAAAGTCGACGTCGGCCAGCAGTCGCAGCGCCGCCCAGCCGGCCGGTGCAGGTCGGTCTGCCTCAGAGCGCGCTGGAATCGGCGCCGCCTCGCGCGCGCGCCGGGTTGCCGGGTTCTCTCAAGGTCCGGGTCGCAAGTGGCACAGCGTTGCCCGGAATTTTTGTTTCCAGCGATCCGCGCCGGCTCGTTGACCTCTCATTGTGTCGTCTGCAGACTAACACAGGTTTTGCACTCGGCGCAGGTGTCAGGCGCTCTCCATTCCGACGGTAGCAGCGGGGTAACGTGCGCGGATGCGGAAACAGAAGAACGCCCGGCCGTGTCCGAAAGATTGCGTAGCGCGATCGATAATGTGAATCGTGTTTTGGACTATCCCGTTGCGCGCGCGCATTCGACAACGCGGTTACGGAAATCCTTGAAATTGTGGCCTAGCTGTTCAAGGGCAAATCCCAAGGCGAACAGGCGGGCGACGCCCTCTGCGGGTAGTGCTCGCGCGGCACCCTCACGTCGTAGCTCCCTAATAGTCGCGATGAATTTTGCGAGCGCTCGCTCGACTGCATCAAGGGCGGGCGGACTCTTGCGCTCGCGCAACGCGTCGGCGCACGCGCGTAAAAAGTGTTGTGCGGCCTGGGAAATTTGTTCGAGCGGCTCACGCAGACGCGCAACGATCGGCTCGGGCAAGGGCTCGGCTGCAGCGCGCCCAATCATGACAACGTCGTTGCGCAAACGAAAGACGGCGCGAACTAATGGGTCCGGGTCGAATTCGTGGGTGAGATAGGTTCGCCGCTCCTGGTGGGCCTCGCTCGCTACGATTTCGAGGCGCGCCATTCCGGCGCGAGTATCATCCTGCAACTGCGTGATGCGCGCACGATCCCGACCACCGGCGAGCACTGCGAGCCAATCGCCGAGCAGATAGGCGAGAAGGCCGAGCGCGCGGGCAGCGGCGCTAATTACTAGTCCATGCGCACGCGCCGGCAACAGCACAAGTGAGACGCCGACGCCGACGAAGCTGCCAAGCGTAATTTCGACAATGCGATAGAACGCCGAGTCCACGGGTCCGAGTTGCTGCGCGCCCGGCGTCAACAGCACGATCACGGCCGTCAGCGGCGCGATCCGATAGTTCGGCCACAGCGCTGCCACCAACGTCAGCGGCACGAGCGCGATGACGAGTGCGACGCCGAGAGACAACACGCTTTGGTGGGGCACGAAATATCCCACTGCGCCGCCCGCGACTCCACCGCCGATAGTGCCGATCACGCGGTCGATGGTGGCTTTGACCGAGCCACCGACGCTGGCTTGCATGATGATGATTGCTGAGAATACAGCCCAATACAGCCGTAGCGCCGCCGCGTTAGCGCCGGCCCAACCGCGGAAGTCATTCCAAAGCGTCACATTTTCCTGCCGTCGATGTGTCGCATGCAGAAACAACTTATCCGCCCCGAGTTGAACCTTTAGTCAGTTGGGGCTTCTGTCGCGCCGCCACCGCCTCGATCGCAACCAGCGCCACGAACCTAGCTGACCCATCTTAGCTCAGTCGAGCGTGACTAAGACCGAATGACGAAATTTGCCGTCGACCGCCCGCGAGTTGGAACCGCGAATGGGTCGGGCGTGACGCAAGCCCCTCGATCTCATCCGCACAGGGAAATAGGCTGCATGTCCGGAGGGCCTAGAGTGGACTGACTCTAACGTTTGCTTCCCCCGTTTGACAGCGGCGAGCACGCGTTTTGGGTCGGCGGTCCAGACGAAGGGCTTGGCATCGACGTTTGTGTCCGCGACGAAGCGGTTGATGGCGACAAAGTCAGTGACAGATGGGAACACGCCGCGCTTGAGGCGCTGGCGCGTGAGCTTGGCGAAGAAGCCTTCGACCGCGTCGAGCCAGGATGCTGAGGTCGGCGTGAAGTGGAAAGTCCAGCGGGGATGCCGCGCAAGCCATTCTCCCAAAGGATCGCTGAAGGTATGGGACGATGAGACCGTCGTGTTTGCTGACATTGCCTCCCCGGGCACCATACGCAATCTGTGCAGTAATCCTTTCATCGAAATCAATCTGGTTGATCCGTTTCTTCGTCGTGGCTTCCGTTTCAAGGGCCGCGCGGAAGTATACGAGAGTGGACCGGAATTCGATTTTGTAGCGGAAGCGCTGTGGAGCCGAGAGGGGCGGCAATATCCGGTCAATGCGGTGGTGAAGGTGACGGTCGAACAGGCCCTTCCAGTCCTCTCGCCGGTCTACATGTTCAACGACAAAGTGAGCGAGGAAGATGTTAAGGCCATTTGGCTGAAACGCTACGGCGTCGCCGCACGCAGTGCGCATGAGGTCGATCAAGGAATGTGAGAAGCGAGAATCCGGCACTCGAAGGACAGCCTGTCGACTACTTTTGGGATCTGTTCGGATCGCGCGCCGTCTGAGGCTTCCGCGAAGGCCGGGCAATGACGGAAAAGTGCGCATCCCTGTCGATCTCACCGAGATTCAGTACAAGCCGCTTCCCGCCCGCTCACCTGGCGGTCACCGGTCTGGCCTCAAGACGGTCCATTTCGCTGAATACCTCGGCGTGCTGGGAGGCGAAGCACTAGGAGCTACTCGAAGAGAGCGCGACGGTGCGGCTTCGTCTTCGGCGCGGCGCAGAACCAATGGCGACACCAAGGTGCACGGCTCCGTCGGCGGGCTGTGGGTCAAGGACGGCCACAAGGTGCTACGCTCGTCGCACCATCCCGAGGACTTGATGCTCGCGAGCCCGGCGTGGTTCCCCAAGGCCGCGTCGGTTCTGCGCGGCGAAGGACGATTGCTTGCCGCCGACTGGAGCTAAGCGGTCGGGTTTGCGACGAAGGAGGTGAAGCCATGAATGACGGAACGCGCGTGAAGATCGAACATTGCGCAAAGCGAGTGCGTGTTTACCTCGGCGGAAAGATCATCGTCGAACTCGATCCGCTCGAAGCTCGTCTGGGAAGTGCCACATTACCCCGCCTACTATTTCCCGATGGCAGATGTCAGCATGAATTGTCTCCTCGAAAGCGATCACACTGACCGATCGTCGACGCGAGGACTGGCGCGCTACTTCAATGTGCGCGGCGGAAACCGATTCGTCGCCAACTCCGCGTGGCACTACCCGCAATCGGCTATCTTCGAGATTCGGGGGCACGTTCGTTTCGAATGGGATCGGATGGACGCCTGGTTCGAGGAAGGAGAGGAGGTTTTCGTCCACCCGCACGATCCATATAAGCGCATCGACCTTCTGCACAGCTCCCGCCACATCGAAGTTTCGCTCGACGGTGTGAAGCTCGCCGACACTCGCCGACCTACCATTGTCTACGAAACGGGGGCGCCGATTCGCTACTACATGCCGAAGCCCGACGTGCGCATGGACCTGCTTGAGCCCACCGACAACCGCACAGGGTGCGCTTACAAGGGATTTGCGCGCTATTGGAGCTTGACCGTAGGCCAAATCAGGCGTGAAAACATCGCGTGGTCGTACGCGATGCCGATCGCGGACTGCGCAAAAATTGCGGGCCTGGTTGCATTCTACAACGAGCAAGTCGACTTGATCGTCGATGGTGTTCCCCAGGAACGCCCCTCAGTTTGACAACGACGACTGAGCGCGCGTTCGCGTCCCTAGGCATTGTGGAATCTGATCAGGCGATTTCCCTCGTCGCGCTCCAACATGCTGTAGGTTTTGTGATATGAGATTTGTCGAAGCTCGTTTTCGATCTCGTCAAGAGAGCTGCCGTTGTGGGCTGGAATACCTTTCGCTTTCCAACGCTTCCCCAGAAATAATCTTACGTCCTCACCCCAATCCCGAAAGGTCGAGTTCGACATCATCCGTATCTGGTGGAACGTCTTATTAAGGTCCGAGCTTACCGGCGGGAAGCGGCGGTCGGGCATTGTTCAAAGAGGTCTGTCAGGACCGATATAAGGGAATCTGGCAGATCGAACTCGGTGTTCATCCCCGAAGCTGTCGGTAAAGATCACGTCACTTGTGAGAATTTCGCGACCACGCGCAATCGGCGGGAAAAATGAAAAGTCGGCAATCACCGCCGATATACGATAAGAGAGAATGGCGTTGCGGCCAAAAACGTTTTTCTCGGGATGTCGTGTAAGCACGTGCGCATACTCAGTTGCGTATTTCCGCAAGCGCGCTTCTAAAATCACGACGTTCCCCGCTGAACTGTTCGTCACATAAAAGTGCCCGAATACGTGCCTGCCCAATTTGTCACCCAGTGGCTTCGGCCGCTCGCCGGGCGGAGCTGGCAATACGACCCCGCAATTGGGACAGGCACGGCTGTCAACAATTCTGGTGCCGCTGCACCGCTCGCATATTCGGTCATCGCTCATGGCGGCGCTTGATTCGCGTGGCCGATTATACTGCCGCTGCTATGGGCAGGCTTCAAGCCGCAGATCGCGCGCGGCTCCACGTCTTCGCGCGCTAAAGTCATTATCTTTGCGAGACCTTCCCGAAATTACGTCCGGCAGTTCCAGCGGTCGCGCTTATTTAGATCGCGGCACTGTTTGAGGTTGATCGCTGCGGGCGATAACGCGATTTCGGTCAGACAGCGGTCGGTCGTCGGCCACTGAGCGCGGTTGGACCAGCGCAATGTACTTATCGGGAAATCGCTCACACAACGCATCGAGTACACGCCGCGCGACGACGTGCGGAGGCTCAATCTCTGTTGTTGGCATGGCCAGCTCCCCAGTTCACTGGTGCTTAGCCCTTGGTAATAACCGGCGCTGGCGGTGCCTTGCCTTTGCCTTTGCCAATGGGTGCTTTTCCCTTGCCAACTGGCGCGGCGACAGGCGGGGGCGGCGGGGCCGGCATATCGGCCGCAAGTGCTTGTCCCGCCCTTACGACAGCCAAGCCCGACGGGGTGGTCACCACCTGATTGTCCATCGCGATCAGCCCCAAGATCATCACGCCAGCGACGGTTAAAATTCGTTTCATCGAAGCCCCCTTAGGAATCAGTTGAACATTTCACTACGATTTTCGACCAGCGCACTAGTGCCAAAAAGTCACAACACGCAGTAATTTGCTTTGCGCAGACGGCCATATAGCTTTTGTTGCGCCACTAAGGCCAAGGAACGAAATGGGATTGCGGGGCGCCTGGTCAGGTGGCTAACTTGAGCGCCAAGAATTCTATGCGGGGGCGTATGGTCACAGGCAAGGCGTCCTTATTCAACTGCCCTACAACCACTTTGCCAGCTCGTCAGTATTGAAGCGGGCGTTTAGATGACTTGCCGCGTATGTGGTGGGCCACTTCCGGGACGCGAAGGAAAATTCGTCATGAAGTATTCCGACCTTCGGTCGGACAGCGACAAGCATACGAGATCGACCTGCGGGGTGCTCGACCTGCGCCAGCAGCTTGTGCGGCGCTCTGTGTGGCAATGGACGGTCGCCGACAGCCGACGTCGATGGTTTGTGGGTGCCGATCGGATGGCGGCGAGGATTCGGCGCCGCGCCGGCGATAATGGTCCCAAGGCGCCGCGGCGCGACCAACACGACACTCGCCGCCACCCAACGACATCCGTGTCGTTCTGGGATGGTGACCGCTGACTGCGCTCGGTCTCGCTCGCGCCCCGAAACGGTGGTGGCGTCTGGCGGCACTGAAGGATCAGCGGAAAATTCCCGCGTTCACCATCTCTATCACCCACTCGCGCGCGCGAGGCGCTGATGATGGCGGGCGCCGGCGGCGCGATGCGAGCTACGGGGTGGCGCGCGACAGCAATCCGGTTTCAACAATTCGGTGAGGGGGTTCTCAATGTCGAGCTCTCTCTCCCGATTTTCCGGCTGGCGCTCGCGGTCTTTATCCCTTGGCGAGGGGCTGACGGATTCGACCGGCGCGCGGGATGGCACCCGCGCTGATGGTGTGTTGGATCGAGGGCGGCGCCGGCTTTTTTCTTTTTAGCGTTTTGCCTGGCGGCGCCGTCGAGCTACCGGGTCGATCGCGGCCGGCACCTGGCGTCGTCGACCTTCGGTGGGGTGGCTCAATGTCGAGCTCTCTCTCCCGATTTTCCGGCTGGCGCTCGCGGTCTTTATCCCTTGGCGAGGGGCTGACGGATTCGACCGGCGCTCGGGATGGCACCCGCGCTGATGGTGGGTTGGATCGAGGGCGGCGCCGGCTTTTTTCTTTTTAGCGTTTTGCCTGGCGGCGCCGTCGAGCTACCGGGTCGATCGCGGCCGGCACCTGGCGTCGTCGACCTTCGCGGGGTGGCTCAATGTCGAGCTCTCTCTCCCGATTTTCCGGCTGGCGCTCGCGGTCTTTATCCCTTGGCGAGGGGCTGACGGATTCGACCGGCGCGCGGGATGGCACCCGCGCTGATGGTGTGTTGGATCGAGGGCGGCGCCGGCTTTTTTCTTTTTAGCGTTTTGCCTGGCGGCGCCGTCGAGCTACCGGGTCGATCGCGGCCGGCACCTGGCGTCGTCGACCTTCGGCGGGGTGGCTCAATGTCGAGCTCTCTCTCCCGATTTTCCGGCTGGCGCTCGCGGTCTTTATCCCTTGGCGAGGGGCTGACGGATTGACCGGCGCGCGGGATGGCACCCGCGCTGATGGTGTGTTGGATCGAGGGCGGCGCCGGCTTTTTTCTTTTTAGCGTTTTGCCTGGCGGCGCCGTCGAGCTACCGGGTCGATCGCGGCCGGCACCTGGCGTCGTCGACCTTCGGCGGGGTGGCTCAATGTCGAGCTCTCTCTCCCGATTTTCCGGCTGGCGCTCGCGGTCTTTATCCCTTGGCGAGGGGCTGACGGATTCGACCGGCGCGCGGGATGGCACCCGCGCTGATGGTGTGTTGGATCGAGGGCGGCGCCGGCTTTTTTCTTTTTAGCGTTTTGCCTGGCGGCGCCGTCGAGCTACCGGGTCGATCGCGGCCGGCACCTGGCGTCGTCGACCTTCGGCGGGGTGGCTCAATGTCGAGCTCTCTCTCCCGATTTTCCGGCTGGCGCTCGCGGTCTTTATCCCTTGGCGAGGGGCTGACGGATTCGACCGGCGCGCGGGATGGCACCCGCGCTGATGGTGTGTTGGATCGAGGGCGGCGCCGGCTTTTTTCTTTTTAGCGTTTTGCCTGGCGGCGCCGTCGAGCTACCGGGTCGATCGCGGCCGGCACCTGGCGTCGTCGACCTTCGGCGGGGTGGCTCAATGTCGAGCTCTCTCTCCCGATTTTCCGGCTGGCGCTCGCGGTCTTTATCCCTTGGCGAGGGGCTGACGGATTCGACCGGCGCGCGGGATGGCACCCGCGCTGATGCTGTGTTGGATCGAGGGCGGCGCCGGCTTTTTTCTTTTTAGCTGTTTTGCCTGGCGGCGCCGTCGAGCTACCGGGTCGATCGCGGCCGGCACCTGGCGTCGTCGACCTTCGGCGGGGTGGCTCAATGTCGAGCTCTCTCTCCCGATTTTCCGGCTGGCGCTCGCGGTCTTTATCCCTTGGCGAGGGGCTGACGGATTCGACCGGCGCGCGGGATGGCACCCGCGCTGATGCTGTGTTGGATCGAGGGCGGCGCCGGCTTTTTTCTTTTTAGCGTTTTGCCTGGCGGCGCCGTCGAGCTACCGGGTCGATCGCGGCCGGCACCTGGCGTCGTCGACCTTCGGCGGGGTGGCTCAATGTCGAGCTCTCTCTCCCGATTTTCCGGCTGGCGCTCGCGGTCTTTATCCCTTGGCGAGGGGCTGACGGATTCGACCGGCGCGCGGGATGGCACCCGCGCTGATGCTGTGTTGGATCGAGGGCGGCGCCGGCTTTTTTCTTTTTAGCTGTTTTGCCTGGCGGCGCCGTCGAGCTACCGGGTCGATCGCGGCCGGCACCTGGCGTCGTCGACCTTCGGCGGGGGGCTCAATGTCGAGCTCTCTCTCCCGATTTTCCGGCTGGCGCTCGCGGTCTTTATCCCTTGGCGAGGGGCTGACGGATTCGACCGGCGCGCGGGATGGCACCCGCGCTGATGGTGTGTTGGATCGAGGGCGGCGCCGGCTTTTTTCTTTTTAGCTTTTTGCCTGGCGGCGCCGTCGAGCTACCGGGTCGATCGCGGCCGGCACCTGGCGTCGTCGACCTTCGGCGGGGGGCTCAATGTCGAGCTCTCTCTCCCGATTTTCCGGCTGGCGCTCGCGGTCTTTATCCCTTGGCGAGGGGCTGACGGATTCGACCGGCGCGCGGGATGGCACCCGCGCTGATGCTGTGTTGGATCGAGGGCGGCGCCGGCTTTTGCGAGGCCGTAAGCAATAAAGGGAAACAAGGCGATTGCTGACCAACCGCCCTTGCTCAAGCCTTTCTACAAAGAGTCACGATTCCAACGAACGTCTACGCGTCAGCAATTGGATTATGCAAAGACTCAATTATTATGCAGTCAAGAAAACCGTCGAATTCCGACTTTTGACGGTCTTTCAACATGTAGCTGATCCAGCCCGCGTTTGCACCGTCGCGGACAAGAATTCTGCCGTAACCCCACTCGACCTTCGCCCAACAGTCGCGGATCAAGTTTTCGAGGGCAACAGCATCGAAGTGCGAGGGCAATTCAATTGCACAATGAATATGCCATCGACCTGTTGACGCACCACGCTCCCATGAACGTAGTCCGCGGGCGCGGACCTCGCCTTTTTCCAGTACGGGTAATACACGAAGACGTTTGCCGTGCCGACGAAATGCAGATCCATATACAGCTCTGTTGAGGAGGTTCATGAAGTGCCGAAAAGCGTGTCTGCACCGATAGTCGTCGGTCTTTACCCAACCGCCGCTGTCGGGCTGGTGGCCTTGCTTCAAGGTTAGCGTGACGTCGCAAAAGTCACCCCAGCTGCTCGTATCGAACAAGTTTGATTTGGCGGATTCAAACGGATCAGATCGAACTTCCATCGAATAGTTATTCGCATGTGTTACAGAGGTGATTTCACGAAGTTGCGAAAGGGACTTACAGCTTTCCGGAATTTATCGTCTGCGGAGGCGGCATGCGGCCATCCATTACTCAGGGCACTCGTTTGAATTCAAGAAGCATTAAGTCCCTCGGCGCGGTCCTTTTTGTGATGTGTATAGTGTCATAATTCGCCGGCCACGCCGCCGGGTTGGTGTGGTTAGATGAGAAAAATGGAAACGGCGGTTGAACCAGCACGCAGCTCGCGCGTAAAGCGCGTCAACGTACGGGAGCGGCTTAGTCTCCCTTCTTTTCTTTGCCGCTTTTATTGGGCCCAAAACAGGCGCGCGTACAAGCCCGGATAATTGCGCCTGAGATGTTTAGACAGAGCATCGTAGAACTCCTCCCACTCATCTTCAGTCATCGCGTTCGCCGCCTTTCCGTTTTTTGTGGAGATAGCGAAACCAGAGCGCAGGCTGATGGGAATGCCCATTTTTTTCTCGGCTTTCATCCGGCGCACCATTGAAAAAGTGCGACTAGCGTCGGTGTACGGTACCAAGGGATTTTCCTTGGCAAGCTTTTCGAGCTGAACCCGCCATTCTTCGCGCCTGACTTTTTTCAGTCCGGCTTTCTTGGCAGCCATTTTGGATTTCTCCGTTTGTTTGCGGCACCGAAGCGCCGCCTCGTCTGCGCGATCCACCTTGCTCGGAGAAGCAGGCCGGCATCGGGCCGATTTCGCAGAAGCCCGAACTCTTGACGATGAGCGAACAGTATGACGATAGCTCGGATAGCGCAAGATTCAACCGGCCGCGGTGGGCGGCGGAATGGTGCGCGTGGTGAGCCCGGTGTTGGCGTAGTAGCGAGCGGAAATTCACAGTTCGACAACGATCGCCGCCTCAAACATCCATGGAAGCGGTGTGGTTGCTGCAGATGGGCGCCTCACCGCGGGAAAGGTCCTTCTCAACTAATCCATGCTCGCCGGCGAACCCGTCCCCCATCGAAGTAGGGTGACCCCGGTATCTTGGTCCTGTTGATTTGTCGCCGGCTCGGGCCGGGCCGGTCATTGCGGCGCGGGGTCGGCCTTCGTTCCGCAGATTGCCTTGTTGATTGCCGCCGCAACGGCGAATCGGCGTGTCCTTGCAAGTGGCGGCAATCTCGAGGTCATTCCGGTTACACGCGGCGTTTCTTCGTGGAAGGTCTCACGGCAGCGTTTGAGGCCGGCGAGTTGTAGTTCTTTCCGATCTCACGGATCTCAACGAGGTAAAGACATTGTCGGCTCGTAAAGCCGGGCAGGCGACGAAGGCCTCACCTCATGAAATGGTCCCGCGATCGTGACGCGTGCTTTCGCATTCTTGGCAATTTGCAGACGTTGCGGACCCGATAGTGCAGTTCGAAAATTCTCGAGGAACACTACTCTTTTTCCTCCCGAATCATTCTCGAACCCGCCTTCCACTTCCTGGCTTGGACGCTTGCGGCTGTGTTGTATTCGGGCTTCTTAGTTACGTCACCGATGACAAGTACGCCACCCTCGCGCGGAGCGTTGACTCTTTGGGTGCTTGCCCCACTTGTCGGGACGGTGCCACTCCAAGAAAACCGCATCGCCTTCATGTCCACTTTGCGAACGGTCTCTGGTATAGGGTTCCCGTTCTCATCCCTCAGGTAGGCGTCAGGGCCTTGAAAACCGAGCCCCACGAGATCCTGGTCGATCTTGTACACCACACGGCCTCGATGGGTTAGAACTTTGTCATAGCCAAAAAATGCCCTCTCGAGCATGAGGTCGAGGAGTTTTGAGATCTGCCTCGCCAGATCGCTGATTTGCAGTGTTCGTGAAATCTCCACGTAAGGCCTTGCCACTCGATGTCGTAACCATCATCGCCAGCCTCGCTGCGCCTTATCCAGTACGCGAGCGTCTTGCGGTGAATGCCCGCCTTGTTAGCTGCGTGATAAAGAAAGGGGCGTTCCGCGAGGGCGTCGAGGACAAGCAACATGAGCTCAGGGCAAAGCTTTGGGGTGGATCTCGAGATCCCCGCCGGCGGTTTTTGCTTCTCAGCGCTTTCTTTCACCGGTGTCGGTGGCGATGTCGACTCCCGCGGGCGGGAGCGGTCTCCGAGCAGAGGATCGGCCGAGGCCACGTCGTCTTTATCATTGCCGTCGTTTCGAACAGGAGATGACGATGAATCGGCCGGCTCAGCCGGTCCGGCACCGGGATTTATCTCGGCCTCGACAGAAAGCATCGTTGGAGCTTCTTCTCGCAGAACATCCTCGATGCTTCGGTATCTGCCCTCGTTCTGTTTCAGCCAATCCGGCTTTTCCCAACTCCACTGGCCGAGGTAGCGGCAGCGATCTCCGCCTGTGGCGAACAGCAAACCGTCGGCGGTACGAGCTCGATCAAATACGAATAGATTTGGATGGAGTTGCTTGTTCATCGCCGCACCGCGCCCGGGTCGCCCTTGGAGGAATAGGCACTCGGGCCGCTTGCCGCGCACCAAGCGTCAACGTCGCTGCGCTGCAAACGCCGGGCGTTGCGACTGAACAGGACACTCTTCGGCGCTACGCCGCGCTTCACGAAGTCGCTGAACTGTTGCTCAGAGTAGCCCGTGTAAGCGGCAGCGTCCTGCAAGGACAGCCACTCGGGATGCACGATCGGGCGGCGGCGTACCTCGGCAAGAATCGTGTCTACGGTTGCGGCCGCGGTCTCCCGCATCGGCGCAGCCAGCGGTGTGTCGCCGTCGGCGACATTTGTGTCAGCACGCATGTCGAACCTCCTGAACGCAGCAATCGCGGCGCGAGGCGACGCAAAAGGCGCTACTTTGTTGTCAGGAAATCCGCGTCACCGCGGAGGTTCGACCTACTGACGCGCCACAAGGGCCGTGGGATCGGTCGGCGACTTACTACCAGCATCAAAACCGGTAGCCGGAGGGCCCATGCCCTCCAGGACGATCGTCCACGAGTCGTACCCCTGAAATAGCCATTGGCGCTGCCATTTTCAATATTTTGGATCTGCATTTATCAATGTTTTCGGCGCCGTAGAGACCATGTCCCGGGTGGTTTGTGGCGCCCGTACTGCCTGGGCTTGGGGGGATTTCAGGGAATTAAGGGCTCTATTGGGCCGCAGTGCTTGCGTCGAAACGGGTTCGACCGTGGGTCCGCAAATTTGGTGGACGAGCGCATCGAGCTAGGGGGTCATCGACAACGATTAACGAAATTCCGCGGCCGGCCCGAAAAAAAAAAAAAAAAAAAAAAAAAAAAAAAAAAAAAAAAAAAAAAAAAAAAAAAAAAAAAAAAAAAAAAAAAAAAAAAAAAAAAAAAAAAAAAAAAAAAAAAAAAAAAAAAAAAAAAAAAAAAAAAAAAAAAAAAAAAAAAAAAAAAAAAAAAAAAAAAAAAAAAAAAAAAAAAAAAAAAAAAAAAAAAAAAAAAAAAAAAAAAAAAAAAAAAAAAAAAAAAAAAAAAAAAAAAAAAAAAAAAAAAAAAAAAAAAAAAAAAAAAAAAAAAAAAAAAAAAAAAAAAAAAAAAAAAAAAAAAAAAAAAAAAAAAAAAAAAAAAAAAAAAAAAAAAAAAAAAAAAAAAAAAATTAGTGCCTCATCGTATCGCGAATTTGCAGAGTTCGTGAAATCTTCTCTTAACATCTCTGCCACTTTGATGTCGTAACCATCATTGCCAGCCTCGCTGCGCCTTATCCAGTATGTGAGCGTCTTGCGGTGAATGCCCGCCTTGTTAGCTGCGTAATAATAAAAGGGGCGTTCCGCGAGGGCGTCGAGGACAAGCAACATGAGCTCAGGGCAAAGCTTTGGGGTGGATCTCGCGGTCCCCGCCGGCGGTTTTTGCTTCTCAGCGCTTTCTTTCACCGGTGTCGGTGGCGATGTCGACTCCCGCGGGCGGGAGCGGTCTCCGAACAGAGGATCGGCCGAGGCCACGTCGTCTTTATCATTGCCGTCGTTTCGAACCTCAGGAGATGACGATGATTCAGCCGGCTCAGCCGGTCCAGCACCGGGATTATCTCGGCCTCGACAGAAAGCATCGTTGGAGCTTCTTCTCGCAGAACATCCTCGATGCTTCGGTATCTGCCTGGTTCTGTTTCAGCCAATCCGGCTTTTCCCTACTCGACTTGCCGAGGTAGCGGCAGCGATCTCCGCCTGTGGCGAACAGCAACCGTCGGCGGTACGAGCTCGGAATCAAATAAAAATAGATTTCGGTCGAATTGACCGTTCACCCCGCACCGGTGGCGGTGTGTCGCCGTCGGCGACATTTGTGTCAGTACGCATGGCCGAACCTCCTGAACGCGGGCAATCGCGGCGCGAGGCGACGCGAAAGGCGCTAATTTGTTGTCAGGAAATCCGCGTCACCGCGGAGGTTCGACCTACTGACGCACCACGAGGGCCGTGGATCGGTCGGCAACTTACTACGGGAGTTGATCCCTGCAGTCGAAAGGCCCATGCCCTCCAGGACAATGTGTCCACAAGCGTGGGTCAGTGATGGTAATTCGCGCTGCCATTTTCAAGATCGCCCATCTGCCTCTATCCATGTCTGTCCCGCCATAAGAGGCCATCTCCGGGGGTCTGTGATGCCGGTATTGGCCGGACAACGGGGAATTCAGGAATTACGAGCCTCTGTTGGGCCGCATGCTTGCGTCGAAACGGGTTCGACCGTCGGTCCTCAAATTTGGTGGGCGAGCGCATCAAGCTAGGGGTCATCGACAACGATCGCCAAATCCGCAGCCGGCCCGAGCAAGGCCGCGAGCAGACCGACGAGCGAGAGCGGGGAAGCCAAGGACGTAGATGCGTAACCCACAAACGTTATTTGTCCTAGGCGCAGGCGCCAGCCGCGAAGTGGATATGCCGACGGGAAGGCAGCTTATCGACATCATTGCAAAGAAGTTAGACATCAGCTTGTCAACGGCAGCCGGCGTCAGAACTTTGGCGACGAAGATATTCTCGACATCTTTCAGCAGCACACACAAACGCGAGAAGGCATCAGTTTCTATTTTCAGGCGGCACGGCGAGTGCGTGATGGAATTATTTATTCCAAATCAATCGACGCGTTCATGGACATACATAAGGACGACGAGAAGGTCCAATTGTGCGGCAAGCTCGCCATCGTAAAGTCGATTCTTGAGGCGGAACAAGCGAGCTATCTCCATATCGATAAGGAGGGCGCCGACTTTCGCGATCTGGAAAGGCTAAAGTCCACCTGGTTTTTTGACTTTGCCAGAAACATCAGATGACGGGGTGAGGAAAACCGAGATCGGCCGCATATTTGAGAAAGTATCGTTTGTAATCTTCAATTACGACCGCTGTTTCGAGCACTTTATGTTCAATGCGCTGCAGCGACTATACAGCATCGGCGCCGATACAGCGGCGTCCATCATGAAGACGTTTAGAATTGTCCACCCCTACGGAACCATTGCCGACTTGCTCTGGCAAGATAAGAGGGGAATGCCTTTCGGCTTCCCCGCCAATAGAACTGCGATGCAGCTCATGGCTTCGCGCATCAAGACTTACACTGAACAGATAGAACAGAGCGAAACGCTAGCGGAAATAAGGGATGTGGTTTCGGACGCGCACACAATCGTATTTCTCGGGCTCTCGTACCACCCAGGAAATATGAAGCTTCTTGGCCTCGAAAATGCCAGTCATGTTAAGCAGATTTTTGGCACGGCCAAAGGCGTTTCTGAAAGCGACGCGGCCTTTATTTTGAGACAAATTGAGGCCAGCGTGCAAAAAAAGAGGGCGCGCAAAACAGCCCTGGTCGTCATTCGAGATATGACCTGCGCTGAGTTGCTCGGAGAATATTCGCGCGAGCTATTTGTGGCAGGCGCCGCTCATCACTGAAGAGTTTCACCGGCGGCGAGCGGCCAAGGACGGCCAGATTCGATGTCCGGGTGTCTTGGATCCGATGCGACCGAGCCGTGCTCGTCGCGTAGCTGGTCAATGTCGGCAAGACACGCCGCCGCAACCGCTGCTTCTTGGGCGTTCCGTTGAGCATGGCGAACAGGTCTTTCCGTAGCTTCGCGATTGCCACCGGCTGATACTCAAAGGCACCGCTCCAGCCCTCGACCGGCTCCTTCCGCAGCGCGATGTCCCGGATTGCCATGTCGAGAAGGCCGTCGAAATCCCTTATTTTGCCATGCATAGCCCTGCACGAGAGCCATGAAGCAATCGACATCGCCTAGCTTCGCGAAGATGTGCTCGATGAGTGCACCACTCTGCCCACCTCCTCCAGCTTGGTACCGTCGCATCAATTCGGACTTGACCGCTGGAAATGCGTTGACCAACGACACCAATCTTTCCGAAAGTGACCATGCGTCCAGCCCGCCACGACCGTTGCGCAAGACCCCCTCCGCCACGAGGTCAATAAGTAGCAGAGCTGAAGGCGCTGTGCCGCGGCGTACAATAGCGGACTCCCAATGATACGGACTAGCGAGCCTCCCATTTTGCCTCGCCAGCTGCCCCAGAAGGCGTTCTGCCATCTCTCCGGGTGCGTGACTGAGTGCGTGATACTCTCTCCATTTCATGTTCACGGCCCACAGCTGCATTAACTTCCGCGATCGCATCAATAATTGCTTCCGGCCGGTCTGATAATGGCAGCAATTCAAGCCAGCCTTCGACCTCCCAAAAGCCTTCGTCCCGCATCCAAGTTCGCTTTTTTACTTCATCGATCCATGCCCCGACGCCTTGCAACACCAAATCTGCGTAGATCACCTCGCCGTCCATCGCCAGGGCGGACAATAGCTCTCGCTTGGCGCGGATAGGCTGTGGCAACGACAGCAACTTGCCAACGATCTCGCGCCTGTCGCCGTGCGGAATACTGACAGCGAGTTTGCCGAGCTGAATCGCCAGTAGTTGCGCTTTATCTTCGTTTTCCGGACGTCCAAGCCGTTCGATGGCCGCGAATATGCGATCGGCCATAGGGGACGAAGGCGGCGGGGGCGATGACCGTCGCTTCTCCCGAGCGGTTTCCACGTCCGAAAAGTCCGGCCATCTTCTCATCGGGTCCCATATGCCGTGTTTGCCTGTCGATGGTGAACCTCAACGAGAAGCACCCCAGCCGGAACTCCAAACTCACAAGTTTCGAGATACTCACTTACCACGGGAACGATCGCATCACCGTCAATTCTGGCAAACGCATTGCTGTAGTGAAGGGTGTAGAGCGTTCTCCCGCCTCGGCGTGGGCCGCTTTGGGCCTCCTCCTGCAGCCGAGCCAAATCGGCATCCAAAAGGCGCGTCAGGTCTTGAAGAAGCGCAACCCGGCCTACGCGACCTACCGCGCTCGCGACTTCGGCCACGAGATACGGCTCGCTTTCCGCCAATGGGATTACAGCATCCACCCAGCCACGCACCATCGAAATAATCGGTTCGACTTGATCGGCGGTTAGCGGCAACGGCTTCTTTCGATCCTCATCCTCGGTACCGTGTTGTGCGACGAGACGCGCCAACGCCCCGATCACGCGCGGTTCGCTTGAAGCACGTTGACTAAGTATTGCCGATACGAAGGATGAGGCTCGCGTGGTGTTGATGCGTCGCCTTATCGCGTCATAGCGATCGGCAAGGGCGCGATCGGTCCTGCCCTCCGGTGAGGAAAAGGTCTTGTTTAGGTCGAGATATACGTCGATTAACGCGCCAGTAGTCCTCGGTCCCACAATTCTCGCCGCAACATGACCAGTCCTCTGTTCAGTTTCCGGATCAAGCGCTGTTGCGGCAATGGGACCGTCGTCTATTGACGGAACATCGGCAAGCAAGTCCTCAGTGCCGAATGGAATCTCAAAACCGGCCTCCAAGCGGCGCAATAGTCCCCGTGCAATCGGTTCTGGACAGTTGCGAAACGATCTGTGAAGCATCGCGGCGGCATGTTGATCGCGAGCAGGAAAATCCGGCGATGCAATCGAATCTGAAAGCGCGCCCGCGTCCGCGTCGGTACCACTTGCAAAGTTCAAAATAAAGTTAGCCCGACGCAGCGGGTTCTGTTCGCTTTCTATCAGCTTACGACGTTCAGTACTCATCCGCGCAGCGGCGTCACCCGTAAGTTCGTCGGCGTACCCCTTCTGTGCGAGGAGCGGCCATACTTCATCGGAGGCGCAGCTCAATAGCTCAGCGGCGTGCCGCTCAGCGCGACGATAAAATAGTGCTTCGACAACGGCAAACTGCACGGCGGCGCCGGGATCTGTCTTTGCGATATCGGTCGCCAAGTCTATTCCGTCGAAGCCGCCTTCGAATACTAATGAAGACAGAAGGTTCTTGCGAACGTCATCCGGCAATCCCCGAACGCGGTCTTGGAGATTGGGTCCAAGCACAGCGGGCCGGAATTGTGGAGGGTTACGTAACACCGGTAGCTGAACTTGAGAATCCTCGCTCGTTGCTAATGGCCAAATTGTCGGCGCAAATTCGGGCCGACCTGTCATAACCATAAAGCGCGCCGCGCGATCGGCGGTGCCCGCCCGATGCCAACAATTGGCAAAGGCCAAAACATCCTCCTTCACGCGATCCCAAACTGCCGCATCGGATCGATAAATCATCTCTCCAGCAAGCATGGGGTCAATCGCGAGGGCAAGCAGTACAGCCGTCCCGACTATGTCCGCAGCGCCCGCCATGCGAGATACGCGTTCGCAAGTAAAGAGGATTGATTCCTCCCAAGCAGGTTGATTAAGAATATCGACGCGCAAATGACGGCGGGCCTCATCCTCGCCCGCCACACTCGCCCGCATCGCTCGTTCAACCTCAAACGAGGCGTACCATTCCTCAAATTGCTGATGCTGAAATGAAACGCCTCCTTCATCAGCCCCGGTGCGAATAAGGGTGTGATGACTGACCAACACCTCCAATACCGTCTGCGGCTCCAGGCGTTCGCTGATTTGCCCCTCCGACACCAAAGCATCCTCGGCAGTAGTCACCACCGTGCGCGCACGAACGTCCGAGATCGCAGTATTCGCCGTTTCGGTCGCCTCGACCGCCAACGCAGTTAGAAACCTCTCGTGACAGCCGAGAAGATCGGTGTGCAAAGGCTCTTCGTGCTCCGCCATCCGCTCTTGCTCTTGTACGAACATCCGAAGGATTTCCTCCTTCGTCGTCGGAAGCGCGCCGCTCGGAGCGCCCTTGAGCAGCGATGTGAGATAGAGGGGTGTGGAAATCAGGCTGCGGACGCCTGGCGTTCGCCGGGCCTGGTCGAGCACATGCTCGCCTGTGGCTCGAGAAATTCCGCGCGCGATTTGGAGTTGCTGGTTTTCCGAAAGCGTCTCTACATCGACTTTCGGCCCCGAAACAGGAACGTCAAGCGCTTGTCTCCGCGTGCTAATAACAATGCGTAACTCCGGGAATTCACGGCGCATCTTGGTCAATTCAGCCCGCACCCGGCTCCTTGAATCGAGATCAAGCTCGTTCCAACCATCGAGCAGCAGCACCAAACGCCCTTCGTCAGCGAGGCCGGTGAGTGCGGATAGATTGACCCCTCCGAATGCGCGCCTTTCTGAAATGCTGGCCATTATCGGCAAGCTTTGGGTTGACCACTCGCCGAGCCGCACGAACAGGGCTATAGCCTTGTTTGACGCCAATACAGCATCCGCG
Organism: uncultured Alphaproteobacteria bacterium; assembly: GCA_963806465.1. Taxonomy (GTDB): domain Bacteria; phylum Pseudomonadota; class Alphaproteobacteria; order Rhizobiales; family Xanthobacteraceae; genus BOG-931. The sequence continues at coordinate 30,829 of CAWDZD010000017.1, forward strand.
AGCTGCAACAGCGTCGTTGTCTTTCCTGTTCCAGGGGGCGCAATGATGCAAACTTCATGTGCGACATCGATTGCGGATGGGAATTTTCGATCGTAAAAGACGGGCCCGTTTTATCTCCGTGAATCCGCAAATTCAACGCGACTGCATAATCTGGCACCGCCGCCATTCGCTTGAAGCCGGCGAGGTCGGTCAACGCAGCTTGGCGTATCTTTCCAAACTCCGCTGCTCCATCGCCGGCGGTGCGGCCTGCCGCGTCGCCAAGGGCCGTCTCGATGTTCTTTGCTGCTTCTTCCGCGCCGCCTAGTCTCCGCCGCGGCGCAACAAGCTCGCGAAAGGTTCGCTTCTCGGCGTCGCGCTTCCAATCTTGGAGAAGCTTCACAGTGAAGTGTTGGGCATTGGAATCGATGAGCTTTGCGCAGTCTTGGCATAACCAGATGCAGTTGTCTTTTCCCCTGCGAGTTTCCGCCTCGGCAGTTTCATCGTATCGGGGGCCGCCCGAAGACGCCGCCGTGACGTGCGCAGCCACGCCAAGATTGATAACGCAGTCATGCTCGGCATTCGACCCAACGGTCAGCCGCTGGCAATCGGGATTTGAACATCGGTAACCGACGGATTTTGCAACATCGGCAATTGTTCGTTGTGTGAAGTCGTCTCTCAATCGAATACCATGTTCTGGAATAGAAGAACCGGCCAACGATGCGGAGGCGGGCGATAGCGCTGACGATTTTCCGCCTCTACGATAAGGCAGCTAAGCCGGCTTAACCAGCGAACATTGGGGCTATTAAAACCGTGCCGATGATGTCCTCGGCAACGCCGCGGAGCGCATGGGAAACATTGGGAATGGGCCTACGCGCGCATTTCAAAGTCCATTTTGCGGTCTGTGGTGACAACGGTTTTCAGCTAGCGTGCCGACTTGTCGAGCGGATTGCGCTGGCCGAACTGCGCGTCATTTTCACCGCTTCAGGCTCCCTTTCGCTGGCGCCGGAGCACCATGGTCGACGCATTGATGTATCCGCCATCCGGTGTCGGGAAACGAGCATGTTCAACCGCGACCTTGAAGTCTCGGTGATTGCGCGAGCTGGTATTTGCAGTGGAGCCAGCAGGCCAGTCCGCCGCCTGGTTCGCGCGTTCATCACCGTGACGCGGGTTGAGGCGGGCTCGCGCCAGCAAGCTCTATGTGATCGCCGCGCGTCCCGAGGCGAAGTTCACGGACATCGAGTTGGACGAGGACGACCTTACCGCCCGGTTCAACGTGCGCGTGGGGGACGACCTCTGCGAACCTGCGCTGCTTCGTTTCCCTGAGATTCCTGGAACCAAGGGTCGTGACGGGTATTGGCTGGAAGCACATTCCGAATTTATGGTGCACACCCTAAAAAGGACACTCCGTCTCTGCTACGCTCGCCCGCATGGCCGACGATAACAAGCCCGAGCCGATCCCTTTTCCGGTCGAAGTGACCATAAACGGCGTCAAGGTCACGGTGACATTGATGTTAAAGCCCGGCACCACTGTCTCGGTAGCTGAGAAAGAGCAACAAGAGACTAAAGAAGATCAGCCGCAAGACGAAACCTAAAAACTGATCTTATCAATCCACCTTTTGAGCAGCGGCATGGGATGGCCGACGCCGTATCCGGCGGCAACGGTCTTTTTCTCATGACCAAGCAACTCATAACGAATATCGACCGGACATCCGGCCGCCCGGAGCCGATCTTGTGCACGATGGCGCAAGCTGTGGATTACCTTTCGCGGATCGACAATACCGCAATCGTTCAGGAACCGATTGAGCCGCTTCGACGCGGTGCGCGGGCCATGATGGAATAGCGGTCCCTTGATGGTCGCGGGCAGATACGGCAACACGTTGACGGGGAGCGGTACGCGGCGCTTTGATTGCTCCGTCTTATGGCCGATCACCACATAGCGCACGCCGCGCTCTTTCAGTTCGCTGTTAATCTCGAAAGCCTCGCTCAGTCGCATCCCCGTGGCGGCGAGCAGCCGGAATAGCAATTGCTCGCTCTTGTCGAGACGGCCGAAGTTGCGCTTCACATTCCGCATGTCCGCATCGTCAAGCGGCAGGCGCTTTTCTTCATCGTCGCGCTTGGGCACGATGGATGAAAAGGGATTGAACGTCAGCCGCCCCTCTTTGATTGCCAGATTGACGGCGGAAATAAGCCATCCGATCTTTTTGCGGATACTAGCGCTTTTAAGCCCTTGGGCCTCGAAATGCTGGACGATCTTGCGGCCGTCGTCGCGGGTCGCATCCTTCAATGGTTTGTCGCACAGCGATTTGAACAGCGCCCACACGGTTTCCGCTTCGCGCTTGTAATAGCCGGTGACGTTGGCGTGTTGCAGATACGTTTCAAAAATCGCATCGTCGCCGTTCTTCACGGCCACCGTCGGGCGCGGTTCGCGGTCTAGCGCAAAGCGCACGAACTTCACGACTGCGCGTGCTGAGGACTGCGGGTAGGGCGGGACAACCATTTGCGCCGCGTTCGGCTCCGTCCGCAGGTATGCACCGTTGTGGTTGAGATAGATCAGTTCGCGTTCGTTGGCGACGATCTTGCCGCCGTCGGGGCCGGATGCTCACCGGGTTCGAGTTTGCGATCCCACACCAGATGGGGCCGCGCGGCCAATAGAGCGCCCTTGTGTTCGGCAATCAGCGGTAGGGCTAGTAACTCCGCCTGCACGCGGTCGGGCGTCCCTAGGGAGTGCTCAGTGCGTTTGCCGGGGGTCTGTAGCCTGATATGCCAGTTCCGCGACCCCGGCCGCAGGAACAGGTAATCGGTTTTGCGCCGCATAGCGGCAGACATTAGCATCAGAGATTAGCGGCAGTCAGTAGCGGCAGGTAGCTTCTTTCAGAAGTGCTTAATTTTCAATGGCTTTTTGGTGGGCGCTGTAGGGATTGAACCTACGACCTCTCCCGGTGAAGGGAACGCTCTCCCACATTAGGATGACCAAAGCCTACTTGGATCGAATTGTTATCACGAAGGCCGGAAGTCTATGGTGGTGGCTGTTGCGACCCCC
>CAWDZD010000018.1:0-53536 GCA_963806465.1 uncultured Alphaproteobacteria bacterium
AGCGGCATTGGCCGAGCTTGACGCCGAGCGGGTTGGTGTAGGCTTGCGACAGATTTCCGGAAGGCTGCGGATACGGCTTATAGCCGAGCTGCTTGGCGGCTTCCGCGAACAGCATATGGCCGTAGCCCTGCTTCTGCGCCGGCGTCGGTAGGGCCGCGAGCGCGCGCCTTCGAACGGATTGCCACCCTCTTGGGTCTTGCCGTTGAGGTTTCCAGCGGTGCCTGATGTGCCGCACAGGTATTCAAACTGATCGTAATGCGGCTCGAGGTCGTCGTAGGTGACGCCCCAATCCTGGATGGTCATGTCTTCCGGCAGGAACTTTTCGCCATAACGCTCGGTCAAATGCGAGCGCAGCACGAAGTCGCTGGGCAGAAAGCGGAACGTCTCGGCGTTCCAGTGCAGGCCACCGCCGCCGACGCCGTTGCCGAGCATGAACGCGCCCCAGTTGCGCACCGGCAGCGCCGTCTGGCTGGCATTGTTGCGAAAGGTCACCGTGGTCTGCGCTGGCCGCAGGAAAAGTTCATGTTGGAGACGGTACCGCCATTCGTCCTGAGCGTAGGAAATGGGGAAATCGGTCGCCGTGTCGCGCCACGGACCGCGCTCGATGGCGACAACGTCAAGTCCGGCGTCGGTCAGTTCGTTTGCGAGAATTGAGCCGGTCCAGCCCAAGCCGATGATGACTGCATCCTTGCGCGGGAGCCTATGGGCCATTGTCAGTCTCGCTTGCAATTCGCCTCATGTCGGGCCGCGACGGCCCTGGTGAGACGAAAAATTACTGTGACCAATTCGGATGCGTGCTGATGCCGACGACCGGCAGAGTGACGCGCTGGTTGTGACGATCGATCCAGTCGCGGTAATCGTAATGTGCGCCCGGGAAACCAATCATCTTCCAGGCGGCCAGCTCTTTGTTGCCGCCATAGATCGGATCGGCCAGAAATCCGTTCTTCGTGTCCGTGAGAATCTGACCAAAAAACGTCTTGGCGTCGAAGCCATCAAGCTTGAACGAGCCGTCCTCGAGGCCCTTGATGACATCGTCCTTCTGGTCGTCGGACAGCGCGGCAAATGACTTGCCGCCGAATTTGCTGCGGCAGGCGACCTCGAGCGCGGCCAACGCCTTGCGATATTGCTGCGCCGTGGTGTCGGGCGATTGCGGCCCTTGTTGCTTGGTGCCTTCCTGGAACGGCCCCATCATATAGAAGGCCTCGTTCCGCCCGTAAGGCCCGGCAAGCTGGCGGTCGATGAAGACTGCGCAGCCGCAATCTTTGCCGCCGGGCGTTTCTGGATCTGGCGGAATCAGGCGATCGACAATGGCTTCGACGGTTGCCGCCTCTTGCGGCGTGAAAAAGTGCCAACCGTCCGCGGTAACGATCGACGGCGGATCGGCGGATCCGGGCGTCCACGGCATCCCGCCTTTGATCACGGTCGCCCGCGCGCTTGGCGAAACCAAAAGCAGCGCTACCGCGCTTGATCCAAGGAGTTGCCGCCGATTGAGCTGATGCACAGCTTGAAATCTCGCTCACCCCGTCGCCGAGCGCATAACGCACAACCCGGTCGCCGGTTCCGCAATGACGTTTCTTCAAGTCTATGGTGCCCGGCCGATTTGACAAAACGATTTCAGCGAATGCGTGCCTTCGACTTTCGCAGCAGACTATTTGATCGGTCGCCGAGCCTGTTGCGGCGCTTTCCGGTTGCGGCACAGCCGGTTGCGCGCGGAACGATCATGCGATCATGACGTTTTCTTGAAAGTGGCCGGTGTGCTTTGCCAATGCTCTGCGGCCCACCAAACAGCACAGAGATATCTTGAAGGAGGTACGGCATGGCGAAGAGGCCACGAAGATATTCCCGAAGCGCGAGCCGTGACGTCGCAAGTGAGATGCGCCGCTATAAGCGTGGTACCGCCAAAAGTGGACCCGGCGGTAAAGGCGGCCGCGTGAAGAGCCGTAAGCAAGCGATCGCCATCGGCCTGTCCATGGCAAGAAAGAAAGGTAAGAAAGTACCGAGGAAGAAAGCCTCGTAAGCGTGGGCTTTCGGCCTTAGCCGTCGGCGTCGTATCACATCCGGGCGGCCCGGCGGCGCTTTGCAGCCATCCCGTCGATGCTATGGTACGCGGTCGATGGGGGCCCCAGCGCTCCGGCAACTCGGGGTGAAAATGACTGCGGGGTCGATCTTTGCCGGCTTCAATCGATCGATCGCCGACTTAGCTTCCGGATTTAAATCCTACCTTCGACGCCCCGGGGCAATCCCGATCCTCATCGTTCTGGTGTGGGCCTGCGCGGCCTTGCCGAACCTCTCGCTTCGGTCCTTCATTTATGAAGAGGGCACCAACGCCGAGATCGCCCGGGACATTCTGGCCCACGGCGATTTTCTGCAGCCGTACGTCTACGGCCTGCGCTGGCACGAAAAACCATCATTGCTGTCTTGGCTGATCGCCGGCTTCGCCGTCCTCACCGGTGGGGTCAACGAATGGTCGGCGCGGCTGCCAACCATGCTCTCGGTGTTGCTCACCGCGCTGATGGTGCAACGGGTGACGCGCCGCCATGCCAGCTTGACCGCATCGCTGTTTGCGGCTCTGGCGCTCATTTTCTGTCCGCTGTTGCTGCAAAAGCTGACGGTCGCCGAGCCCGACACGCTGATCATGGCACTGTCGTTCGCGGCGTTGCTATTGTGGTGGAGCGGCGTCGCGTCAGGCCGGCTGACCATGTTGCATTGGATCGGATGCGGCCTTCTGCTTGCTGCGCTCGCCATGGCGAAAGGTCCGCAGCCCGCAGCGTTTTTCGGTTTGGCGGCGGCCTCATACATCCTCATCGAGCGCCGCTGGCGCGATCTGCCGGGCTGGTTGCTGTGCATGCTGATGCCGGCTGCCGCCGTAGCCGCCTGGGGAGCGATTGTTTATCGGCCAGGTGATGAAGCGGCCTGGCTCTCCTATGCGCGGCTGAATGGATGGCCGCCGCTCTTCAGTTACATCACGCGAAACGTCCACGATATCGGCAGCCTTTATCTGGAATTGTTGCCGGCGACGCTGCTGATCCCTTTCGTTCCCTGGCCGTGGCGGCGAGATCAGAAAGCCGACGACACCCTGCCGATCGTGGCGCCGATGATTCTCTATTCCGGCGTCTGTACCGCCATCCTGGTCTGGTGGCCGGGCTTCAATACCCGTTACGCCATGCCGATCGCGCCTTCGGTGGCCGTGCTCGCCGCCATCGCCTGGGACCGGCTGGAGCAGTCCCGTTATGCGATCCTGCGGCGCGTAGCGACGACGATCCTTTGTCTGCTCATGCTCTATCAGTTCGTTCTCGTCACGGTAGCTGTCCCGCTGTTCGCCGACCGATTTGGCGAGGCTCGCGCGGCCGGCCAGTCGATGCAGCAGGCGATCGACACAGCGCCGGCGCCGGCTTATTGCCTGCGTCTCGACACCAATCCGTTCTTTTATCTGCATGTTCCCTTGCGCTGCCTGGACCTCAACGGCATGGCGGCGCTGACGCCGCCGGCCTGGCTGCTGATGCCGCATTCAGCGGTCGAGGAATTTAGGAAGCTGCGGCCCGATCTCGAGGTACGGATCGTCAAGGACGGGCTGACCGACCAGGGTCTCACCGCCACCCGCATCGACAAGAAGTAAAGCGGCCGGACCGTCTCCGCGGCAACGGCTTTTCGCACTGCGATAATGCCGGCCGCTTTTGCGCTTTCGGCTGGCGCGAAAACTGCCTACAAATGTCGCTGCAGAACCTAACGCGCAAAGTCGCGGGGATAACAACAAAGCCCTTGGGGAGGGTTGTCATGCTTGACGTCGAGAGCCTTGCGGACATCGTGACCGTCGGCGACGTCACGCGTCATCATGCCCGGATCCGTCCAGATCGCGTCGCCATCCATTTCGAAGGCAAGCGCACCACATTCGGCGAGCTCGACCGCCGCACCAATCAAATCGCCAACGGCCTGATCGCCGAAGGCGTGCGTCCGCAGGCGCGCATCGCCTATCTGTCGAAAAATTCGCCGGCCTTCTTCGAGCTGTGGTTCGGCGCCGCCAAAGCCGATGTCGTGCTGGTGCCGGTCAATTTCCGGCTGGCGCCGCCGGAGGTCGCCTATGTGGTCGACGATGCCGGCGCCGAGCTTTTGTTCGTCGGCGCCGATTTCTATCCGCTGGTCGAGAAGATCGCGCCCGATCTGAAAACCGTGCACCGCATCGTCGCGCTCGACGGCCCACACGCCGGCTGGATCGGCTATGCCGAATGGCTTGCTGCGCAGTCAGAGAACGATCCGGGCGCAGCGGTCGCGCGGGAGCATTGCGCCATCCAGATGTACACCAGCGGCACGACCGGGCATCCGAAGGGCGCGCAGCTTAGTCATGCCAATCTACTGACGCTGTTGCCGGGCGCGCTCACACAATTCGGCGCCTGGCACGACAACGACGTCAGTCTCGTCTGCATGCCGCTGTTTCATATCGGTGGTAGCGGCTGGGGCCTGATCGGCTTTTATCGCGGCGTTCCGACCGTGCTGATGCGCGATCCCGATCCGGTCAAGATCCTGCAATTGATTCCGGAATTCCGCATCACCAAGGCGTTCCTGGTGCCGGCGCTGATGCTGTTCCTGATGCAGGTGCCGCAATGCCAGACAACCGATTTTTCCTCGCTCGAACTGGTCGCGTACGGCGCCTCGCCGGCGCCGATCGATCTGGTTCGCAAAGCGCTCAAGATGTTCGGTTGCGGCTTGGCGCAAGTGTATGGGCTGACCGAGACCACCGGCGCCATCACTTACCTGCCGCCGGAAGATCACGACGAGACCAATGCGGCGCGGCTGAAGTCGTGCGGCAAGGCGATGACCGAAATCGACATCCGGGTGGTTGACTCTGAAGGCAACGACGTCGCCACCGGCGAAGTCGGCGAGATCGTCACTCGATCGCCGCAGAACATGCTTGGTTACTGGAATCAGCCGGAAGCCACGCGCCGCGCCATCCGCGGCGACTGGTTTCATACCGGCGATGCCGGCTATCTCGACGCCGACGGCTACATCTACATTTACGACCGCGTCAAGGACATGATCATCTCCGGCGGCGAGAACATCTATCCGGCCGAGGTCGAAAGCGCGCTGTTCGGCCACCCGGCCGTCGCCGATGTCGCCGTCATCGGCGTGCCGGACGAGACGTGGGGCGAAGCCGTCAAGGCAATGGTGGTCAGAAAGCCCGGCACTACAATAACGCCCAACGAGCTGATCGATTATGCCCGCGAGCGCATCGCTCACTATAAAGCGCCGCGCTCGGTCGATTTCGTGGACACGCTGCCGCGCACGCCGACCGGCAAAATCCTCAAGCGCGAACTGCGCAAGCCATTCTGGACGGGCCAGGAACGCCAGGTGCATTGACGCCCGCGCTAGCTGATAACGCCGCAATACCAGCGAAGCTCCGCGGCGCGACGGTAAACAAATCGCTCCACGATCAAACAAGCGCTTCGGCGGCGCTCTTGTCCTATAGAAGGACAATCGGCTGAGATCGCGTCAGTCGCCCGATACGTCTTGTTAGTGTTTCTGACATCGTAAGGTTATCTGACTATTTCCAGATCGACGATACACACCTCGTAAACATTAGGCTTTCAGCCAATTTTCAGCATAGACCTTACACACGGCTAAGACTCCGATCAGTTTCACGAATTGCACACCAGCGAACGTCACTACTGCTGGCGCACAAAGAATTTGTGGCGTGCAGGGGGTAGCAGTGCGCACAAGCACTTTCGTCATGATCGGCTTTGCGGTCCTGTTCGGGGCGCTTGCGGTATTCTTGGCGCAGATTTGGCTCAACAACCAAGCCGAGCTTCGCATGCGAAGTCTCGAGGCGCACAAGAAAGCCGAGCCGCCCGCGCACACCATTGTCGTTGCCAGTCAGCCGCTGCGGTTCGGCGACGATGTCTCCGCCCGCGCGCTCCGCGAAGTGCCATGGCCGAGTGATGCACTGCCGGCGGGCGCCTTCAGCAAGATCTCTGAGCTTACCGCGGACAAGCGCGTCGTGGTCATGCCGATCGAGGTGAACGAAGCGGTCCTCGCCACCAAGATCACCGGGCCGGGCCAGCGCGCCACGCTCTCCGCAACGCTGCAAAATGAGATGAAAGCGGTGACGATCCGCGTCAACGACGTCGAGGGCGTCGCCGGCTTCGTGTTGCCGGGCGACCATGTCGATGTCGTCATGTCGCGTTCGGACCAGAACGTGTCGACCAACGACGTGGTGATTCAGAACGCCCGCGTCCTGGCCATTGATCAATTGGCGGACGAGCGCGCCGACAAGCCTTCCGTTGCCAAGGCGGTCACGCTCGAAGTCGACGTCGCCAGCGGACAGAAGCTGGCGCTGGCCTCGACCGTCGGCACCTTGTCGCTGATGTTGCGTAAGGCCGGCGAGCTTGCCGAAACGATGTCGCGCCGCGTCACGCTTGCCGACCTCGGCCACGCGGCCGATCCGGTGCGAGATCTGCATTTCATCACCGTCGGCGTCACCCGTGCATCGAAGAGACAGGACTACAGCGTGCCGGTCGAGAACGACCGCGCCAGTTCCTACACGCTTTCAGGAGCCACGGCGCACGACTGAAAATTTTGGGGCGAACAAACAGAAGTTTGGGACAGCGAGTAAGGGGCTTGGGAGGCCAACGTGGAAATGAAGAACGAACTGACGGGCGACACTGCCGGCCTGGGCCGGCAGGTCGCCGATGGACTGCGGATGCGGAGCCGCACCTGGCTGCCGCGAGCCGCGCTGGTGCTGGTGGCGGCGTTGACGTTCGCGTCTGGGGAAACGCGGGCACAGACGCGGATCGCGCTGGCCAACCAGACGCACACGACCACGGTCGCCGTGGTCCTTGGCAAGTCGGAAGACGTGCATACCGATCAGCGCCTGGTCGATATCGCCGTCGGCGATCCGGGCGTCGCGGACGTCAATCCGCTCACCGACCACGCTCTGTCGATCCTCGGCAAGAAGATCGGTACGACGCGCGTCACCGTGTACGGCGAAGACAAGAAACCGGTCGGAATTTTCGACGTCGAGGTCGCCTATGACATCTCGCGGCTCGCGGCCGAGATCGCGCATCTGTCCGGCGGCGGCATCAGGGTAACGTCGGTCAACGGCCGCATCATGCTTAGCGGCATGTCGCCGGACGCCGTCACGCTCGACAAGGTGGTCATGATCGCACGGCAATTCGTCCCCGATCCGATCAACACTGTCCAGGTGATGCAAGCCCAGCAGATCATGCTCGAGGTTCGCTTCATCGAAGCGTCGCGCAACGCCAGCCGTGAGCTCGGCGTGCAGTGGAACGTCTTCGGCAGCCATACCGTGGCCAATATCGGATCGCAGCAGCCGGCTCTGCAGCTGCCGATCACCACGCCCGGCGGCGCGTTTCAGCAGCCCGGCGCCGGCGTCGGCGGCTACAGCGTGCTGCCGCCCAACGTCACCGGTACCCCACTGTCTCCGGTCGTCGCCGCGGGCGTGCTGTCGGGTTCGTCACCGTTCGGCTTCCTGGTGAGCCAACTCGGCGGCTCGGTGCAAATGCAGATCAATGCGCTCGAGCAGCGGGGCCTCGCCCGCAGCCTGGCAGAGCCCAATCTGGTAGCACTGTCGGGTGATACGGCGAGCTTCCTCGCCGGCGGCCAATTCCCGGTCCCCGAGGCCAACGGGCTTGGCACGGTCACTTTCGCCTATCAGCCCTATGGCGTCGGGCTGTCGTTCACGCCGACCGTCCTCAGGGACGGCCTGATCAATCTCGTGATCAAGCCGGAGGTAAGCGAGATCGATCCCACCCATACCGTGACCGTCGCCGGCACCTCGGTGCCGGGATTGATCACGCGCAAGGCCTCGACGACGCTGGAATTGCGCGATGGCCAGAGCTTCATGCTCGGCGGCCTGTTGCAGAACCAGACCACCACGGCACAAGACCAGCTGCCCTGGCTCGGCGACGTACCGGTGCTCGGGGCTCTGTTCCGCTCCGCCCAATACCAGAAGAACGAGACTGACCTCGTGATCCTGGTGACGCCGCACATCGTTCATCCGATGCGGCCGAACGAAGTCGGCCATACGCCGTTCGACAACACTCTGCCGGGCAGCGACATCGACTTTTTCCTCAATGGCCAAGCCGAGGTCAGCCCGGCGCTGGTTCGTCTCGCCGCCGGCGCGCTGAACCGGCCCTATGTCGGCCACATCCTCGACCTGCCGAAGAACGGAGCGAACTATGTGTCGGCCAAGAACTAATGCAAGAACGAGCCGGCCTGCCCGCCTCGGCGCGGCGGCAGCGATAGTCGCTACCGCGCTGCTCGGCGGCTGTTCCGATATCTATATGGACCATCGCGACAGCATCTCGTTTACGGCCGGCGACGCCATCGAAGCCAACAAGACTGCGCAGATCTACGATCCGTGGCCGCAACACAGCCGCAACGTCAACTATGCGGCCAATGGCCAACGGATGCAGTCGGCGGTCGAACGCTACCGCAACAACCTGGTCACGCCGCCGGTTTCGCCGATGGCGTTACAGAGCGGCAATCCGTCGACGATGGCGGCGCAGACCGGATCACAGAACAACGGATCACAGAACAACGGATCACAGAACACCGGATCGCAGAGCGGCGGCCCGAGCAATGCCGGTGCGCCGGGCGGCGGCGGTTCAACAACGACCACGACGACCGCGTCTGGCCAGTGACGTCCGCAACAAGAGGATGAAATATGTCCGGCGCGCAGGTCGTCAGCGTAGCAGGGGTCAAGATCGTCGTCGTGACCGACGAGCAGGCCTTTGCCGACAGCGTGCGCGCCGCTTTCGCGGCGAGCGCGCAGGTTGATCTCGAGATTGTCCGCGAAAAGCTGTCGACGGCACAGGCGATCGATTTCGAGGGCGCCGTGGTTCTGATTGCCGATCTCGGCGACAGCGATGAAATCGAGCTGCAGGCCCTCGAACTGATCGTGACGCGAGCCGGACATCGGCCGCCGGTGGTCGCCGTGGCGAAAACCTTCGACAACGCCGTGGCGCGCCGGCTGATGCAGATGCGGATCGCTGATGTTGTCATCAAGCCGGTGCCGGCGGCGGAACTGGTGCGCACTTGCGGGCGCGTCGCCAAGGCGCACGCCAGGACCGAAACGACCGAAGCGCAGATCTTCACGTTTCTGCCCGCTGTCGGCGGCGCCGGCGTGACGACGCTCGCCGTGCAGACGGCGATGCTGTTGCTCAATGGCGGCCCGCGCGGCAAGACGGCGACCTGCCTGGTCGATCTCGACTTTCAGCATGGCGCCTGCGCCGACTATCTCGACATCGAACCGCGGCTCAATCTCGGCGAGATCGAGCCCCGGCCGGAGCGCCTGGATCGGCAGCTGCTCGAAATCATGCTGTCCTACCACGCCTCGGGTCTGGCCGTGGTCGCGGCACCGAACCGGCCGGCGGAAATGCGCTCGTTCGATCCTTTGGTCGTGACGCGACTTCTCGACCTGGTTTCATCGCACTTCGACTATGTCGTGTTCGACATGCCGCGCACCTGGTTCTCCTGGACCGATAACGTGCTGCTCGGGTCCAACAGAGTCTTCATCGTCAGCGAGACCACGGTACCAAGTCTGCGCCAGGCTCGACAGCTGGTCGAAGCCATCCGCGAGCGGCTTGGCGAGCAACCCAACCCGCAGGTCATCGTCAATCGGTTCGAGCAGAAGCTGTTTTCGCCCGGGCTGCGCCGCGCCGACGTCGAGCGGGCGATCGGCGGGTCGCTGGCCGCCTTCATACCAAACAATTACGGCCTGGTCCGCGAAGCCATCGACCGCGGCGTGCCGCTTAACGAAGTCAAGCCGGGCAACGCCATCACCGCGCAACTGAAGAAGTTCATTGTCGCGCCGGCCACCAACCCGACCAATGCCGGCGCCGCACCGGCAAAAGATTCAGGCCTGCGCGCAACCGTTGCGTCGGCGCCGTGGAAAGCCAAGCGCGCCTCTGCGCTGCCGGGATAGCCAATGGCCGGCCGTTTCTCACTTCGCCGCGTTGCCGCTCCGGAGCTCGCGCCGGCGGCCGACGACGTCGCGCCCGAGCCCGAGGCGCAGCCCGAAATTGTCGAGGCCGCACCAGAGCCGGTCGGCAATCCATTGCTCACGGAGAAACTGCTTGACGCCAAGGTACGGCTGCATCGCCGGCTGATCGAGGACATCAATCTTTCGGCGCTGGAAAAATTGCCGGAAGAACAGATCCGCGGCCACGTCCAGCAGCTGGTTTCGCAATATGTCCTGCTCGAACGGCTGGCCCTCAATGCCCAGGAGCTCAACGACTTCATCTCCGAAATTCTCGACGAAATGCGCGGGCTCGGGCCGCTCGAGCCGCTGCTGAAAGATCCGGCCGTCAACGATATTCTGATCAACGGTCATGAATGCGTCTACATCGAGCGGCAGGGCCTGCTCGAGCCGACCGCCGTGCGCTTCAAGGACGAGGCACACCTGTTGCGCATCATCAACAAGATCGTCGCCGCGGTCGGCCGTCGCGTCGACGAGTTGCATCCGATGTGCGACGCCCGGCTGCTTGACGGCTCGCGCGTCAACGTCGCGGTGCGGCCGGTCGCGGTCGACGGGCCGTTGATGTCGATCCGCAAATTCTCCAAGAAGCCGCTGAACCTCGACAAGCTGGTCGAAGTCGGCGCCTTGCGGCCGCCGATGGCCGAGTTGTTGGCGGCGGCGGTCAAGGCGCGGGTGACGCTGATCATCTCCGGCGGCACCGGCTCTGGCAAGACGACCATGCTCAACGCGCTGTCGTCTTTCATCTCGCCGAAGGAACGTCTGCTCACCATCGAAGACGCCGCCGAACTGCAGCTGCAGCAGCCGCATGTCGGCCGCATGGAAACCCGGCCGCCGAACGTCGAAGGCAAGGGAGAAATCCGTCAGCGCGACCTGGTCAAAAACGCGCTGCGCATGCGGCCCGACCGGGTGATCCTCGGCGAGTGCCGCGGCGAAGAAGCCTTCGACATGCTGCAAGCGATGAACACCGGCCACGAAGGCTCGATGGCCACGATCCACGCCAATACGCCGCGCGACGCCATTTCCCGCCTTGAGCAGATGATCGGCATGGCGGGCATGCCGATGACGGTGGCGAGCATTCGCGGTCAGATCGCCGCCGCCATCCGCGTCATCGTCCAGCTTTCGCGGCTGTCCGACGGCAAGCGCCGCATCATGAGTATTGCCGAAATCACCGGGCTGGAAGGCGACATCATTCAGATGCAGGAGATCTTCAAGTTCGTGCGCACCGGCACCGGTTTGGACGGCGCGGTCGCCGGCCATTTCCAGGCGACCGGCGTGCGGCCGCGATTCCTCACCGATCTGCTGGCGTTGGGGATCAAGATACCAGGCTCCTATTTTGATCCTTCGCAACCGCTGTGATCGCGATGTCGTTCGATTTCGATCCGATCTATCTGATCTGGCTTCTGGTCGCGGCCTCGGCAGTGCTGATCGCCGAAGCGATCTATCTATTGTGCTCGTCCTCGGCCTCGTATCGCAGCCAAATCAACCGGCGGCTGATGCTGGCCAAGGATCGCCCGGATCGGGAGAGCGTCCTGGTCGAATGGCGCCGAGAGCGCGGCCTCACCGACAGCGGCGGTTACCTGATCAAGTTCGTCGCCTTTAACCGCCTGGTTCTTCAGTCGGGCATCACCATCGGGCTCACGCGTCTGCTGGTCGTCATCGGCATTACCAGCGTGATCGTGTTTGCCGTCACTTTGGCGGTGCGCGGCAGTGTGATGGAGGGCGCGCTGGCCGGCGTGGTGAGCGCGACTGCATTGCCATATCTGATCCTTCGCCTGCTTCGCGGCCGAAGGCAGAAGAAGTTCGGCGCCCAGTTTCCCGACGCACTAGACACCATTGTGCGCAGCCTCCGCGCCGGCCATCCGGTGCCGACCGCGATCGCCATGGTGGGCCGCGAGATGCCCGACCCGATCGGCAGCGAGTTCGGCGTCGTCACCGACGAAATCACCTACGGCGCCGATCTCGAGACGGCGATGCGCAACCTTCACGGCCGCGTCGGCTCGGAAGACCTGCCGCTGTTCGTCACCGCGGTCGGCATCCAGACCACCACCGGCGGCAATCTTGGCGAAATCCTTGACAATCTGTCAGGCGTCATCCGTCAGCGCTTCAAGATGCGCCGCAAGGTTCGCGCGCTGGCGTCCGAAGGCCGCGCTTCGGCGATGATCCTGTCGGCCCTGCCGATCGGCCTGTTCATCGTCGTGCAAGTCACCTCGCCGGATTTCTACGCCTCGGTCTGGCACGAGAACCTCACCAAGATTCTGCTCGGCGGCGCCGCCGCCTGGATGCTGCTCGGCAACCTGATCATGTTCAAGATGGTCAACTTCAAGATCTGAGCGATGAACCCAAGCTTCGAACTGTTCGCAGACAGCTCGGCGACGATGTTGAGCATTCTCATCTTCCTCGCCGCCGGCACGGTTTGCTTTGCGTTGATGCTGGGCGTCCGCGCACGGCAGGCGGTACGCCGCCGGGCGGCGGGCTATGGCCTCGACGAGGATGCCGCCGGCAGCCGGCGTTCGCTGACTTATTCGAACCTCGCCCAAAAGGTCGTTGACTATGCGGTGAAGCATTACGCCTCGGGCGACGGCAAGGACCTCAAGGTGCTGCGCGGCCGGCTCATCCAGGCCGGCATCTACGAGCCGCGCGCGGCGGCTTATTTTTTCATCGCCCGAACGGCGTTGGCGGCGGGTCTGGCCATCGCCCTGTTTTTCATTCTTCCCGTGCTCGGCTTGGACGGCAAGGCGTCGTTTTGGCTGTTCGTCATGGGCGGCGTCCTGTGCGGCTATCTGGCGCCGACGTTCTATCTCGATCGCCGGGTCAAGGCGCGACGCCTCGAGCATCGTGTGGGATTTCCGGATTTCATGGATCTGCTGGTCGTCTGCGCCGACGCCGGCTTAGCCATGGAGGCAGCGCTCGACCGGATCGGGCGGGAGCTCAGCCATGCCTATCCTTCCCTTGCCGCCAACATTCACATCACCAATCTCGAAATTCGCGCCGGCCGCACGTTGGCTGAGGCGCTTGAGCATTTCGGCGATCGCCTTGGCCTCGAAGAGGCGCGCGCCTTCGCCGCCCTGATCCAGCAGTCGGACGAGCTTGGCGCCAGCATCTCCAAGGCGTTGCGCGTCTACAGCGATGACATGCGGCACAAGCGGATGTCGCGCGCCGAGGAGAAGGCCTACAGCCTGCCGGCGAAGCTCGCCGTGCCGATGATGGTGTGCATTTTTCCGGTGCTGTTCATCGTGATTCTGGCGCCGGTCATCGTCCGGCTCTCGACCGGCAATTGGTAACGATTCCGCGCGGCCCTGCTCGACCGGCCGGTTGCTGGCGGGCGCGGCCTTTCGAATAACCCGCGGTACTGACAAGCAATTCCTTAACCATCGTCAATTAGTTTTAGGCTGTCGGTCCGCCTGTCCGCCCGCGAAAGACCCGTCCGTCAAGCCGATTTTGAGTGAGCGCGTTCCGGCTGAGATCGCATCGATGTGTGTTCGGTTGTTTTTAGCTTTTTTGATTGCAGCGGCGAGCTTCGCTTCACTCGCTGGTTGCGCGTCAGCGCCGAAGCTCAGCGATCTGTGGACGCCCAACGACGCGGCAAATCCCGGCACCGCGACCCAAGGCAATAGCGAAACGACCGGCTCCATTGTCACGCCGCCGGCAGAACCCGGTGGAAGCGGCGAGCCAGTCGCGCCGTTGGCCAAGCCGGGCCTGCTCGGCGACGACCCCAATGACGACCTGCAGCGCGGCAAGAGATTTTTCCGCGCCAATAGCTTCGCCAATGCTGAAAGAAGCTTCCGTGCCGCGGTGGAAAAGCATCCGCGCGATGCCGAAGCGTGGGTCGGCCTGGCGGCGTCGTATGATCGATTGCGCCGCTTCGACCTCGCCGACCGGGCCTATCAGGAGGCGATCAGAATCGTCGGCCGGACTCCGGAAGTCCTCAATGACCAGGGCTTCTCCTACATCTTGCGCGGAGACTATGGGCGCGCGCAGCGGACGCTGCAGGAAGCGCTGACAAAGGACCCGGGCAATCCGCACATCCAGGCGAATATGCACCTGCTGGAAGAAAGCTCGCGCGACGGCAAGGCGGTCCAATAATCCAAAAAAACCGATCCGGCTGACCCACTTCAAGTACCGCGAGATCGCCAAATGGCAGTACGCGCCGCGGCAACCGAAGAGAAACCCCGGCCTTGCGACCGGGGCCCCCCACTTCTACCGGGGCTCAGACGATGACCCGGCGATCAAACGCTAGCCACAAATGATAATCGACACATTAGGATGATCAGAGAAACTCGGGGGCATTCGATCGCGGCTGCTGCGTCGCGTATCCCTATCGGATCGAAGCGGCTCGTTCACCAACCCGCACGTAGTCGTCCAATGCTTCGGCGGCGCGCGCGATGACGGGAGCCCATTCGCGGCTCGAAATCCTGACGAAACAGACGGGCGGTCGGATACCAGGGACTGTCCTCACGATCGGCTAACCATCGCCAGCAGGTGTTGTAGCGATTGAGCAGCCAAAACGGCTTGCCGAGCGCGCCAGCTAGGTGCGCGACCGACGTATCGACAGAAACGATCAGGTCCAAATTTTCCATCAGCGCCGCAGTGTCGGAAAAATCCTGTAAATCGTCGGTCCAATCGACGACCGCGTGGCGCCAGGAGCTGGCGCGCAACTGCCGCACCGCATCGTCGCCTTTCTGCAGACTGTAGAAGGCGCACTCGGCTATCTGAAACAGCGGCGCCAGTTGGTCGAAGGCAATACTGCGCTGGCTGTCGATCCGGTTGGCGCCGGGCAGTTCCTTGCGCGGACTTCCGGCCCAGACGATACCGATGCGCGGCTTTTCATCGGCGCCAAGCCGCTTTTGCCACGTGCCGGTCTTGCTTTCGCCTGCGGCAAGATAGGGAGCCGCCGACGGTATGGTCTCGAGCCGCGTCGCCATTGCCAGCGGCAGGCTAAGCAGCGGACAGTGCAGATCGAACGGCGGCAGCGGATCGCCGCGCGACACAACCTGCACGGCACCGCTGAGCGTGGTCATGAGTTCGCGCAGCGGCTTTTGCACCTCCAGGATCACGCGCGCGCCGCGCCCGGCCAAGAGCGGGACGTAGCGGCAGAACTGGATTGTGTCGCCCAGGCCTTGCTCGGCGTGGAGAAGAATGGTCCGGCCCTCGATCTCCTCGGATCCAAGCCATAATGGCCGCAGGAAATTGCGCTTGGCGTTCTTAAGCTGCGCCGTCCGCCACCGCCATTCGTGTTTTTTCCAGCCGCGATCGAAGTCCCCCAGCAGCAACCGGCAGATTGCTTCGTTGTAATGCGCATCGGCAAAATCCGGCCGCAGCGTGAGCGCGCGCTCATAGCTTTCCAAAGCCTCGTCGTACCGCTTGAGGTCATGGAGGGTAGCGCCGCGATTGGCGATAGCCTCCGCATGATCCGGCCGCAGCGCCAGCGCGCGTTGATAGCTCGTCAGCGCCTCCTCGAACCGCTTCAAGAGATGCAAGGCATTGCCGCGATTATAATGTGCCTCGACATAATCCGGTCGCAACGTCAGCGCGCGGTCGTGGCTCGCCAGCGCCTCTTCGAACCGCCGCAGCTCGTGCAGCACGTTGCCGCGGTTATAGTGGACCTCGGCGATTGCCGGCCGCAGCGCCAGCGCCCGGTCGTAGCTGACCAGCGCCTCCTCATAGCGCTTCAAGCCGCACAAGGCGTTGCCGCGAATGGCGTGCAGCTCGGCGAGATCCGGACGCAAGGCCAGCGCCCGGTCGCAACTTGCGAGTGCTTCGTCGAACCGCTGGAGCTCATGGAGCACAGCGCCGCAATTGCCGTGCGCCTGCGCCGACTTTGGGTCTATTGCCAGGACGCGCGCGTAGCTTGCCAGTGCCTCATCGTAGTGCTGCAATTCCTTCAACGTAGTGCCGCGATTGAGCAGAGCCTCGACATAGTCCGGACGCTGGGTGATCGCGCGGTCGTAGCTCGCCAACGCCTCGTCGAACCGACGCAGCAATTGCAGGGTGTTGCCGCGGTTCGACAGCGCTTCGGCATAATCCGGCCGCAACGCCAGCGCGCGGTCGTAGCTCGCCAATGCTTCGTCGAGGTGCTTGAGTTCTTTGAGAGCGATGCCGCGATTGTTCAGCGCAAAAACATTATCGGGATCGCGCGCCAGCGCGGTGTTTATTTGCTCCAATGCCTGCGCGTGATTGCCGCGCTGCAGAAAAATAAGGCCGAGCAAATGCAGACAATCGACATGATCGGGCAGCATTGCCAGAATTCGATTGTAAATTTGTTCCGCATCGGCCAATTGGCCGGCTTGATGCAATTTCGTGCCGTCGGCGAATAATGATGCGACGCCGGTCATTTTTGTTTTGCTGAGGCCGCCAGGCTGCAAATCAGTCTTGTTGCTAGTGAGCAGGCTCGGAACTTATCCGTCAACCAAAGACCGCTAGCAGGCCGTTGAAGAAGTCAGGCACCATCGCATGCGAAGCCTGTCTCGACGATACGCCAGCGAGCGGCAAAAGCCTTGGCGAAGGCGGGAAGCTTTGCCATCAACCATTTTCCGCGATGAGCTTCGGCAATCGCACCAGATTGTAGGCGGCGGCAGCGAAGGCGAAGGCCCACCCGACGCGGCCGCGACCGCGGAACTTCGTCTTCTCCTGCCTGGCCACCGTCTTGATCCAGCCGAACGCCTCTTCGATGCGCTTGCGGACGCGCTGACTGACGGCATAGCCGCCGTGCCGCGTCGTGCGTGCGTCGATCGCCGAACTTCGGCCGCTGGTGTTCTGCGCCACATGCGGTGTCACTGTCATCGAGCGCAGCTCATTGACGAAGTCTTCCGCGTCGTAGGCCTTGTCGGCACCGAGCGTGATCGCGCGCGGTCGGTCGGCGCGCGGTTCGATCATGGCGAGCGCCGCTACCCGCTCGGCATGGCCGTCAGCCGGCGTCAGGCAAGCATCAACCAGAAGGCCATGGCGGTTCTCCATCAAGCCATGGCCGATGAAGCAGAGCTTGGCTTCCTTGCCCGGCCCCTTGCGGTAGAGCCGTGCATCGGGATCCGTCGTCGAGACATGCGTCTCGTTCGACCGCTTCTTGCCGTGGAAATCGGCTTCGGTATTGCGCCCGCCACCGGCCGGCGGCTCGTCCGATCCGTCCCGTGGCTTAAAGCTCTTCAACGAAGCCCACGCTTCGATCAGCGTCCCGTCGACCGTGAAGTGCTCGGTGGATAGCAGCTTCTTCACCCGCGGCTGATCCAGAACCGCCGCCAGGAACCTTGCGGCGATATTCCCTTCGAGCAGCCGGTCACGGTTCTTTGAGAACACCGAATGGTCCCACACGGCAGCATCGACCCCGATTCCGACGAACCAGCGGAATAGCAGATCATACTCCAGCCGCTCCATCAGCTGCCGTTCCGACCGGATTGAATAGAACGCCTGCAACAGCATCGCTCGCAGCAGCTTCTCCGGCGGGATCGACGGCCGCCCGATCGGCGCATAAAGCGCGAAGAATTCGTGCTCCAGCGCGACCAGCGCCTCGTTCACAAGCCCTCTGATCGCTCTCAGCGGATGATCCGACCGAACCCGCTTCTCAAGGTCGACGTAGCTGAAAAGCTCGCCAGTCCGCTTATCCCCACCCCGCATCACCTAACCTCCGAATCGTTTCGGAGAAAGTAAATCACTCAATCAGCCAAACCGCGACCCACTTCTTCAACAGCCTGCTAGGGGTACTCAACGGCCGGTCGTCAATGAGGTGGGCGAAAATTTAGGCCGCAAGCCCCATGAGGCGGCGCGCCTCGTCGGGGCTTGCGACTGAACGCCCAGCTTCACAGGCGTAGCGCGCCAGCGTTTCGACTAATGCGCCGTTCGAGCCGACTTTGCTGCCATCGGGCAAATAGAACGTATCCTCCAGTCCGGTACGCAGATGGCCGCCGACCTCGGCGGCACGGCGATGCAGCGGCCAGATCTCGGCCCGGCCGATGGCGGTGACCTGCCACGGCGCGCCGGCGACGGTGAGCTTGCGCAAGATTGGCAAGAGGTCGGGGTCCGCCGGCATGCCTGACTCCACGCCCATGACGAAATTATATTTCGGCAGGCCGGCGAACATGCCGTTCTTGGCGTACATGCCGACGCAACGCACGATGCCGACGTCGAAACATTCGAATTCCGGCTGCGTGTTGGTCTCGCGCATGACGTCCAGATAAGCCTTTACCTTCTCGACCGGATTGTCGAACACATGCGGCGGCCACGCCCACGATCCGTCGGCGCGCACTTTCAGATAATTCAGCGAACCCGCATTGCATGCGGCAATCTCCGGCTTGACCGCGCGCAAGCAAGCGAGCGGCCCGGAAATGTCGGCGCCGAGCGTGCCGGTGGTCTCGTTGAGAATCACGCCCGGGCAGGCGTCGCGGATCGCCTGCATGATGGTCGCGGCAACGTCCGGCTCCCACGACGGCAGATGCCCCTTGCCCGGCGCTTGCTGGCGGAAATGCACGTGCATCACTGCGGCGCCGGCATCGAACGCGGCCTTCGCCTCGCCCGCCATCTGCTCGGGCGTCACCGGCACCGGATGCTGCCTGGGATCGGTGAGCACGCCGGTGAGCGCGCAGGTGATCACGGCCTTGTCGCTCATGGCGTCGCCTGCAGCGGAGCCGACGCGGCGTTATCCTCCGGCTTGAGTTCGACCAGCAGCTGGCGGGTGGCGACCTGATCGCCTGGCTTGACCAGGATTTTAGCAATTGTGCCGTCGCGCTCGGCGCTGATCTCGTGCTGCATCTTCATCGCCTCGAGCACGACAATGCGTTGTCCCTTGGCGACCGGATCGCCCGGCTTGGCCAGTACGCTGACGATCGCCCCGTTCATCGGCGCGAGCAACCGCGAGGCGCCATCGCGCCGAATGGAGCCGCTAACGTCAAGCGTGGTCTCGCGCAGCGTAAAGACCTGGCCGTTGAGGTCGAGATGCAGCGTTCCGTTTTGCACCGCGAAATGCGACGTCTGCTGCAGACCGGATGCAGTGAAGCGCACCGCGCTGTCGCTGCGCTGGTCGATCGAGACCTCCACCTTGTCATTGTTCAATGTAACCACATAGGCGCTTGGGCTCGTGGTCGTAATGCTGACGGCATGGTGAGCGTTGCCGAGCGTCAGCCGCAACGGCCAGACGGCAACGCCGGTCGACGACCAATTTTGCGCGATGCTTGGTATGTTGGCCGTTCGCGAATGCGCCTCGAACAGAAGCACCGCCGCCAACGCCAGCGTGCGTTTGTCAAGCTCCGGCGCGCGCATTGCCTCGCTGCCGACTGGAAAGTATCGATCGATGAAATCCGTCGTCGCCGCGCCCGCGGCGAATACCGGATGCCGAAGTAGAGCGATCAGAAAACCACGATTAGTGATCAATCCGAGCGCCACCGTGTCCTCGAGCGCGACGATCAATCGTCGCCGCGCTTCGTCACGTGTCGCGCCGTGGGCGATCACCTTGGCCAACAGCGGATCGTAGAACGGGCTTACCACCGCGCCGGACGTGAGCCCGTGATCGATACGAATGCCCTCGCCGCTCGCCGGCCGCCAATCGAGCAGCGTTCCGCTTTGCGGCAAAAAGCCATTGTGCGGGTCTTCGGCATAAAGCCGCGCCTCGATGGCGTGTCCGCGCCACTGCACTTCATGTTGCTCGAGCGGCAGTCTCTCGCCGGCCGCAACGCGCAACTGCCACGCCACCAGATCAAGGCCGGTCACCGCTTCGGTCACCGCATGTTCGACCTGGAGCCGGGTATTCATTTCCAGGAAATAGAATTTTCCGGCACCGTCGAGCAAAAACTCGACGGTGCCGGCGCCGACATAATCGATGGCGCGCGCCGCGGCGACCGCCGCCTCGCCCATCCGCGCCCGCAATTCGGTCGAGACCGCGGGTGACGGCGTCTCCTCGATGACTTTCTGATGCCGGCGCTGCACCGAGCAGTCGCGCTCGCCGAGATGGATCACGTTGCCGTGCTGATCGGCGAAAATCTGAAACTCGATGTGGTGGGCTTCGGCGATAGCGCGTTCGAGGATCAGTTCGTCGGAGCCGAATGCGCCCGCCGCCTCCGAGCGCGCGCGCGCCAGCGCATTGGCAAGATCATCGGGCGAAGTAACCAGCCGCATACCACGACCGCCGCCGCCGGCCGCGGCTTTGACCATCAGCGGAAAGCCGATGTGCCGCGCTTCGGCGAGCATTTTGGCGTCGGACTGGTCGGCGCCATCATATCCGGGCAGGCATGGCACCCCGGCCGCGGCCATCAACTTCTTCGCGCGCGCCTTGTTGCCCATGGCATGGATCGCCGCCGCCGGCGGGCCGATGAATACGAGGCCGGCATTGTCGCAGGCTTCGGCGAACGCAGCGTTTTCCGAAAGAAAACCGTAGCCGGGATGCACCGCATCGGCGCTAGCGAGTTTTGCGGCGGCGAGCAGCGCGTCGCTATTCAGATAACTGTCGCGGGCCGGCGGCGGCCCGATGCGGGCGGCTTCATCCGCGAGGCGCACATGCAGCGCGCCCGCATCCGCATCGCTGAACGCCGCGACGGTCCGATAGCCCAGCGCCTTCGCTGTGCGCACGACGCGGCATGCGATTTCGCCGCGATTGGCGATCAGGATTTTGCCGAACGTGCTCATGCCCGAGCCGTCGTATCCTTCACATCGCCTGCACGAGGTGCAGTGGATCAGCCATGACCGGCCGTCTGCTCTGGCGCGTTCGACGTGCCCGGCAGCGTTCCCATCAGCTTGCAGATGATGCTCAACATGATCTCATCGGCGCCGCCGCCGATCGAACCCAGACGGCCGTCGCGGTAAGCGCGGCTGATCGGCGTCTCGTTCATGTATCCCATGCCGCCCCAATATTGCAGACAGGCGTCCGACACTTCGCGGCGCAGCCGCCCGGACTTGAGCTTGGCCATGGACGCCAGGCGGGTGACGTCGCTGCCCGCGAGATAGAGCTCACAAGCGCGGTAGGTGATCGAGCGAAGGAGCTCAATCTCGGTTGCGAGCTCCGCCAGGCGGAAATGTACCGCCTGATTGTCGAGGATCGTCTTGCCGAAGGCTTTGCGGTTGCGGGTATAGTCGATGGTCTGCTCGATCGACCGCTCCATCGATTTCAAGCACGCCGCCGCCGCCCACAGCCGCTCCTCCTGGAATTGCATCATCTGGTAAGTGAAGCCCTTGCCCTCTTCACCGATCAAATAGCGCTGCGGCACCCGGACATTGTCGAAGAAAATCTGGGCAGTGTCGGAGGAGCGCATGCCGAGCTTATCGAGCTTGCGGGCGATCTCGACGCCCTTGGTCTTCATCGGCAGGCAGATCAGCGACTTGTTTTTGTGCGCGGCGCCTTCCGAGGTGTTGGCGAGGAGGCACATCCAGTCGGCCTGCACGCCGTTGGTGGTCCACATCTTGCCGCCACTGATGACGTAATCGCCGGCGTCCTTGCGCGCCGTGGTCTTGATCGAGGCGACGTCGGAGCCGGCGCCGACTTCGGAGACGCCGAGGCAGGCGACGTAGTCGCCGGCGATCGACGGCGCCAGGAATTCGCGCTTGACCTCTGCGGAGCCGAACCGCGACAGCGCCGGCGTCGCCATGTCGGTCTGCACGCCGATCGCCATCGGCACGCTGCCGCAGGCGATGTTGCCGAGCTCTTCGGCCATCACCATGGCGTAGGAATAGTCGAGGGCCTGGCCGCCATATTCGACCGGCTTGGTCAGGCCGAGAAAGCCCAGAGCGCCCATTTTCTTGAACAGCTCGTGAGCGGGAAAAATGCCGGCCTCTTCCCATTCATCGACATGAGGATTGACCTCGGCAGCGATGAATTTCTGCAGGGTGCGGCGCAGCTCCTCATGCTCGGGCGTGAACAACATGGCGTTTCCTCTTTATTCCATTCCGTACGGGTCCTTACAGGTGCCCGACTTTACATGCGCCCGACGCCAAATGTATTGGGCTTGAGCGGGCGCAAGTCTGCCTCGCGGCAGATCGACAGACAGAAGCCTAGCACCTTGCGGGTATCGCGCGGGTCGATCAGGCCGTCGTCCCACAGCCGCGCGGTCGCGTAAAGCGCGGTTGATTCGCCTTCCATGCGCTTGACGATAGCCTGCTCCATCGCCCCGAGCTTCGCCGGGTCGACCGGCTCGCCTTCACGCTTGAGCTTCTCTTCGGTGACGATCGCCATAACCTTGGCGGCCTGCTCGCCGCCCATGACGGCGATGCGGTTGCTGGGCCAGGCGAAGATAAAACGCGGGTCGTAGGCGCGTCCGCACATACCGTAATTGCCGGCGCCGAAAGAGGCGCCGATATGCATGGTGAGCTGCGGCACGGTGGCATTGGCGACCGCCTGGATCATTTTCGAGCCGTGCTTGATGATGCCGGCTTGCTCGGCTTCGCGCCCGACCATGTAGCCGGTGGTATTCTGCAGATAGACAATCGGCATATTGGCCTGGCAGCACAGCTGGATGAATTGCGCCGCTTTGCTGGCGCCATGCGCATCGATCGGTCCGTTGTTGCCAATCAGGCCGATAGCGTGGCCATCGATCTCCGCCTGACCGCATACCGTATGCGGTCCGTAGAGCGTCTTGAAATCGAGATAGTCGGAATCGTCGACGATGCGGGCAATAATCTCGCGGACGTCGTAAGGCTTGCGATAGTCGGTCGGCACGACGCCGGCGAGCTCTTCCGCCGGGTAGCGCGGCTCCTTGAACGATTTTTGCTGCTGCGCCGGAAGCTGCGCATTCCAGGGCAGCTTGGCCATGATCTCCCGCGCAATGCGGATGCCGTCGGCATCGTCTTCGGCGAGATATTCGCCGAGCCCGGAGACGGTCGCATGCATCTCGGCGCCGCCAAGCTCCTCGTCGGTCGCGATCTCGCCGGTCGCGGCGCGAAGGAGTGGCGGACCGGCGAGAAAGACTTTGGCGCGGCCGCGCACCAGGATCGTGTAGTCTGAAAGGCCCGGCAGATAAGCGCCGCCGGCGGTCGAGGAGCCGTGAACCACGGTGACCTGTGGAATGCCCGCCGCCGACAGCCGCGCCTGATTGGCAAAGCCGCGCCCGCCTTCGACAAACATCTCGGCCTGAAAAAGCAGATTGGCGCCGCCGGATTCGACCAGCCGCACCATCGGCAGCTTGTTCTCCATCGCGATCTGCTGGATGCGCAGATGCTTCTTCACGCCCATCGGCGTCGACGTGCCGCCTTTGATGGCGCTGTCATTAGCGGACACGATGCACCGGATACCCGAGACATAGCCGATGCCGGATATCCCGCCACCGCCCTGAATGCCTTCCGCACCGTCATCGTCGTGCATGCGAAAGCCGGCGAGCGTCGACAATTCGAGCCATGGCGCCCCGGGATCCAGCACCAGCGCCACGCGCTCGCGCGGCAGCAATTGTTTGCGGGCGCGGAAACGGTCGCGTTT
This sequence comes from uncultured Alphaproteobacteria bacterium, assembly GCA_963806465.1. GTDB lineage: Bacteria > Pseudomonadota > Alphaproteobacteria > Rhizobiales > Xanthobacteraceae > BOG-931. The sequence goes on from CAWDZD010000018.1 coordinate 23,373, forward strand.
GGCATTGGAGACGTCGCGCACTTTTTGCTCCAGCGCGCGAAATTCGCCGATCAGCGTTAGCATCTGCTCACGGTTGGCGCGGAAGCCCTCGGAATTCGGATCGACGCGGCTCTCGATGATCGGCATGGCAATTTGGCTCGCACACTAAGTACCGCGGATTTGGAGGTCCGACATCAGGCGGCAAATCCGCATGGGAACGTCAAATCCAAAGCCGCGTTCGTACTATACACGTGCTAGAGCGCTGGCCGCTCCGGAATACTACTTGAGGCGTTAACCTTGAAACATGAGGCGCGGCACACGCCCGCCGTCAGGACGACATCAGCGGCGGCCGCCGCGATAGCGAAGCGATCGGCCCGAGCAGCAACTGCACGAGCCGCCGTGCCCCGAGCCCGATAGTCTCGGAGCCGACGCCACTCGCTCGCCGCCCACGGGGGCGAGCCGCCGCTCGGCGGACGCCGCAGCAAAGTAGGGTGCGGTCAGGAACGCACGCGGTGCCTTCTTGCCGCATTCCGGGCACTTGTGCGGCAGGTCGCACTCGGCCATCGGCCGCATCTCGGTGAAAGGACCGCAGCGGGCGCAGAGATAATCGTAGACGGGCATCGGCTCCCCTCGTCAGCGTCCTGCATCGTAGCGAAGAAATCCGAGGCGGCAACCGATCTGTGCGGCACCTGAGCTCGATAAACTTGCGGGCAAAGAGGCCAAGCAGGGTCGCAATTCCGTATCTTGCTCCTATCCGCACAGGCCTCCTATAAAGCGCCCACTAGGGAGGATGCCCATGGGGCTGCGTGACTTCACGCTGTTCGACATCGTCGCCCGCAACGCGCGGCTTTATCCGGATCGACAGGCTTTCGCCTTCGAAGATAAGCGGATCACGCATGCCGCGTATTTGGCCCGGGTCGAACAGCTGGCTGCGGGCCTTGCCCACTCCGGCGTCGAGCCGGGCGACCGCATCATCGTCCTGTCGCAGAACAACCTGGAATTCGTTGATCTTTACGGCGCCGCCGCGCGGCTCGGCGCCATTGTCGTGCCGATCAACTGGCGCCTCAGTGCTGAGGAAATCGCCTACATTGCAGCCGATGTTGCACCCAAGATCGTGATCGCCGACGCCGGCAATCAGGCAATCTTGCAAGGCGCCCGACAAAACCTGCCGACGGTCGAACGCTGGCATGGAATTGGCGCCAGCGCCGCTCCATTCGCGCCATATGCCGAATTGCTCGAAGCCGGCGCGGAAAGCGGCCGGGCGACTGCACCATATTCCAACGCTGACGCCGGCTTGGTGATGATTCACACCGCCGCGGTCGGCGGCCGCCCGCGCGGCGCGCTGCTCTCGCACGCAAACCTCATCGCCTCGAGCGTGCAGCTTTTGCACTATTGGGAGCTGACGCCGGATGACATTAATCTCGGCGTGCTGCCGCTGTTTCATGTCGCCGGCTTAGGCATGCTGCTCGCCGCCCAATATGCCGGCGGCGCAACGATAGTGATGCAAAAATTCGACGCCGGCGCCGCGTTGGATGTCATTCACCGCGAGCGGGTGACGATGCTCGCTGAGTTTCCGCCGATCCTGACGACGCTGCTTGACGCTGCGGAGATCAGTCCGGCCGAACTTGCGAGCTTGCGGATCGTCACCGGGCTCGACGGCCCGGACACGATCACACGTTTCGAGCGCATGTGCCCGCAGGCGCGGTTTTGGTCGGTGTTCGGCCAAACCGAGACGTCGGGCTTTGTCACCATGGGCCGCTTTCGCGACAAGCCGGGCGCCGCCGGCAAGCCGACCTTTTTGGCCACTGTCGCGGTGCTCAATGACGCGGATCAGCCGGTCGCCGCCGGCGAGGTCGGCGAGATCGCGGTGCGCGGTCCGGTGGTCTTCAAGGGCTACTGGAACTGCGACGCCGACAATGCCTTCACGTTTCGCAACGATTGGCATCATACCGGCGATCAAGGCGCCTTCGATCCCGAGGGTTATCTTTGGTACAGGGGCCGTTCGCCGGCGAAAGAGCTGATCAAGCCCGGCGGCGAAAACGTCTACCCGGCCGAAGTCGAGCGCGAGATCGCCGCACATCCCGCTATCGCCGAAGTCGTCGTGCTTGGCGTCCCCGACACGCAATGGGGCGAGGCGATCAAGGCGGTCTGCACCTTTAAATCGGGACAGACCGCGACGGCGCAGCAGGTCATCGATTTCGTCGGCGGACGGATCGCGCGCTACAAGCGGCCAAAATATGTCGAGTTCGTCGAAGCGATGCCGAAGACGGCGGCCGGCGCCATCGATCGCGCCAAAGTCAAAGAGGCGCACGGAAAGGTCTGATCGGGGCGGGATACATTTCCTTACGCCAGCCAGCGCCGGCGCCGGCGGTAATGCTTGACGGCAAGATAGTCCACGCCGTGATCGCCGCCGAGATACGCCGCCTCGACGTCGGGATTGGCCTTCACCACCTCGGCCGGACCGCTCATGACGACGCGGCCGCTGTCCATCAGATAGGCGTGGTCGACGATATCCAGCGCCATGGCGGCATTCTGCTCGACCAACAACACGCCGACCCTGCCCTCGCGATTAATGCGCTTGATGATGTCGACGATCTCGTCGACCAGCATGGGGGCCAAGCCGAGGCTCGGTTCGTCCAACAATAAGAGCCTCGGCTCGGTCATCAGCGCCCGGCCGATGGCGAGCATCTGCTGCTCGCCGCCGGACAGATAACCGGCCTGCGCCTTGGCGCGTTCGGCGAGCCGCGGAAACCAGGTGAAGGTGCGCTCGATCAGCCGGTTGACGTGACCGCGGTCGCGATGCATCGAAGTCGCCGCCAGGAGATTCTCCCGCGGCGTGAGATGCACGAACACGCGGCGGCCTTCGAGCACGTGCGCAAGCCCAAGCCGCACCCGGTCCGGCGGATCAAGCGCGAGCAGATTTTTGCCGGCGAAGGTAATGTCACCCTTGGTCACCTCGCCGCGCTCGGGGCGCAGGAGACCGCTGATCGCCTTGAGCGTCGTGCTCTTGCCCGCGCCGTTGGCGCCGAGGAGGGCGACCAGGCCCCCCTCGGGCACATCGATCGATACGCTTATGACCGCGAGAAACACGCGGTCATAAGCGACTTCGATATTGTTGAGGCTGAGCACGTCCGCGATCGCCGATTATTTGCCGGTGGTCTTGAACGTCTCCGCGGATTTCTTGATCTCGGCCCACACCACGTCCTGATTGGCCGAGAACCAGTCGGTCTGCGCAACGAATTTCGTTCCATCCCAGCGCGCGATGCGTCCCTTGCCGCCGCCCTGATGGTCCTCCTTGGTGACGGTCATGGGCGGCAACAGGCCTTCGGCGGTGAAGTCGGTGATCGAGGTCAGGCCATCGTTGAGCCATGGGCCGGTGACCGGCCCGTCCGGTGCCTTGGCAGCGGCGACGCGAACGCCTTCCACCATGATCGCTCCCATCATCGCCCCATAATTGTAGTAGGCAGTGCCGATCTTGGCCTCGGGCCCCGCACCCTGCCCTTTGCCGGCGACCTCCTTGATGATGTCGGCGATGACCTTGGGACTGCGACCGCTGGCGCAAGGCTCAACCTTGAGCACGCCCTTGGCGGCGTCCTTGCCGACGACCTCCATGTCCGACTCCGATAGCCAAACGCTCGAAGAGAGGCGGTCCATCGGAATGCCGTTGCGGATCGCCTCGCTGAGCGCGGTGGTTTGGCCGACGCCGGCGCCCCAGAACACCACCCAGTCCGGCTTGGCGCGGCGCACCTGCGGCCAGATGGCGGCCTGATCGTTGCCGGGCGGCGTGTAGGGGAAAGTCTCGAACGTGTAGCCGAGCTTCTGGCTCAGCGCCTGGAAGATCGGGATCGGCTCTTTGCCGAACGGCGTGTCGATGTGCACCAGGACGATCTTCTTGCCTTTGAGGTCCTTGTCGGTCTGGCGGAAGAAATCGACGATTAGGCCGGCCTGCGTCCAGTAATTCGGCGACAGCGGCATCACGTAGGGAAACACCGAGCCGTCGGCGGCGTCGCTGCGTCCGGAAAACGCGGTGACGAGATTGATCTTGTCCTCAAGCGCGCGGGCGACCAAAGCGCGCGCGACCGGGGTGGACAACGGGTCGCACAGCACCATGCCCTCGCGCTTGAGCCGTTCGTAAGCTTCGATAGCGCGCGGCAGATCGTTGGCGTGGTCGCTGACGTCGGCGACGATCTTGTAGCCGCCGACGCCACCACGGCCGTTGATCAGGCTGAAATAGTCGCGCTGGCCTTGGCTATATTCAGCGGTCACGAAGGTATAAATCTTGGTGAAATCCTGCGGCATGCCGAAACGAACGATTTTCTCATCCGCGGCGATGGCCGGCCGCAAGCCGATCAAGGCCGTGGCCGCCGTGCTGGCAACGAAAGTACGCCGTGTCAGTCTCATGTCTTCCTCCCTTTCGCTGCCGCTTAAACGATCTGCAGCAACAGAACTTACACGAACACTTACATTAGGTGATGCGTGATTGCCATTTACATCGCCCAATCCAGGTTCTAAATCAAGCGGCAGGACTGCGCGATTTCTGCACCGTGAATTGACCTCGTAATGTAGTGGACCACTGCCAACAAAATCATAACGTTGGCAGAAAAAATTTCGCAGTGAATGCATTTTCCAATTGCGCTCTGGCGCTTTTTCGGCTAACAAACAAACAACGGTCCCCCATCGCGAATGATGGTGTGGAGAGCGGGCAAGCACGACGCGCGATCTCAACGCGCTGCAAGGCGGAAGGCCCCACCAATCGATCGCTTAAATCGGAGCGACGGTGGTGGGCGCGATTTCATCATTAATGCACCCCACCATTTGCGCGCTCCTCCATCTCAAGGAGGGCCATATGCCTGTTGCAAAATCAAAGAAGAACGGCTCAGCAAAGACAACCACGCCGGCGAACCCCGCCGACACCAGCGCGCTCATCGACTACGACGCCGCTGTGCGCGAGGGCAAAGAAATCGTGCTCGAGATCGAGGCCGCCGAGCGAGGGCAACTCCGGCTCGGAGAAATAGCCGACCAACTGAAGACGCACTACGACGACCGCACGATAGCGAAGTTCGCAAAGGCAATCGATGTCGCAAAGTGCACGGTCGACCGCTATCGCACCGTCTATCGCGCATGGAAGATGCTATGGGCGGCGGCGAGGATATTGCATCCATCGTTGCTGATGTGAACCGATGGAGCGCCCCATGCAGAAGTTGAACGACCTGAGTCGATCCCTCACCGCCCTGCAACCGGACGGCACGTTGATCGCAGTCATTGAGATGAGCCTGTCGAGCTGGCTCGTTGCCGGTATTGTGCCTGGCGTCGAGCGCCAGCCGGTTAAGAAGCTCGCGGTCGACGAGTGTGCATTGCTAAAGCTGCTGCATCGATGGCGGGAAGAAGCGGAGAAAGCGGGACGCAGGATCGAGCGCATTGTAGTCGCCTTCGAGGCCGGCCGTGACGGCTTCTGGTTGGCACGTTGGCTCAAGGCGCGCAGCGTCGACGCCTACGTCATTCACGCCGCGAGTGTGGCGGTGTCGCGCGAGCATCGGCGAGCAAAGACTGACCGTCTCAACTCCGAGCTGCTCAAACGCGCCTTTCTCGGCTGGCTGCGGGGCGAGCGTGATCACTGTAAGATGGTGGCGATCCCGACAGCCAAGGACGAAGATGCCAAGCGGCCCAACCGCGAGCGTGAGAGCCTCGTCGGAGAGCAAAATCGGATCATCAATCGAATGAAGGCGGCGTTGATCCGGCTCGGCATCCGCGGCTTCAATCCCAAGCTGAAAAAGGCCGCCGGGCGCCTCAAAGATTTGCGCACCCCTGAGGGCGAGCCGATCCCGCCGAACACGTTGGCTGAGCTACGTCGCGACATGGAGCGCCGGCGGCTGGTCAGTACTCGAATCCGGCAGATCGAGGAGGCACGCCTGGAGCGTCTCGAGCAGACGCCCAGCGATGGACCACATGCCATGGTGTGCTTGCTGGCGCGCGTGATCGGGGTCGGTACCGAGACGGCCGACATGCTGGTGCAGGAGGTGCTGTCGCGAAACATGCGCGACCGACGGGCCGTAGCGCGTTATGCCGGCCTCACTGGCTCGCCCGACGAGAGCGGGAGGAAATGCCGGGAGAAAGGGCTGGCCCGTTCGGGCAATGCTCGGGTTCGACGAGGCATGATTCAATTGGCGTGGCGGTTGCTCATGTTCCAGAAGAACAGCGCTTTGGCGCAGTGGTTTCGAGCCCGCACGGAGAACGCCCGCGGCACTCGCAAGACCATGATCGTGGCCTTGGCACGCAAGCTTCTGATCGCTCTGTGGCGGCTCGTTCGGGAGGGCGTTGTACCGGACGGCGTCGTTTTGCGTCCCGCACAATGAATGGAGGATGCTGAAAGTACCTCGACAGTTTCCGTCTTGTCGGTTTGCTTGTGACGGGCGCCGATGATGGTTCGAGGTGGCGAAATCCCGACATGGCCCTTGGCTTTCATGCCGATTGGAAGAATGGGTCCGCCGCTTCGGAGCTTCGCTGCCGATGCGCATGACTGCATCATGGTTCAGGTCCTTAGACCTACCGGATACAAGGTTGTGGCGCGATTTGAACCGCGCCCGAAGGCGGGCTCCCCTCTGATCGTCATTCCGACCGCACCAAGCGGTGCCATCGTGCTCGCACCCGTCAAGGTGCGGCCTGGCAAGGGCGGAGCATGCTGCGAGGTTGGGCAACCTTGACCGCTTTCGGCGCGCCGGCGTGATCGAAGCTCGGATCGAGACGAAGAAACGGCTTTCAGATCGAACAAGAAACTAACAAAGGACAAAACATGCGCGGCCCTACCTAAACCTCTTGACTAAAAAAGCCCCATACAAGGGCATTTTGGCCCCGGGGCCAAATTTGGTTCCGCCGTACGCGGTCTTGAGGGAGCTCGCGACCCACCCTGAGCGCGAGCAAATCATCCGACAGGATCCAAATCTTACGAAACGCGAGGCGCGCGACAAGATGCGCGCCCTGAAGCGTAATGAGAAAGAGAAGGCCGAAGAGGCGCAGGAGGGGGACTGGGCGAAGCACACACGGCGTTGGCTCAAAGAGCTTGCGATTATCGCCAACGACGCCATCCGGGCGGCTGGAGTTGGGCTCCAGTGCACCGCCCCAGAGCAACGGGCCAAACTGGCAAAAGCCGTCGAGCAGTCTTTGGTGGACAACGTGAGGGGAGCTGGCAATGTGCTGGCCAAGCTGGCCGATCATCTGGAGGAGCTTTTAGAAGCAGCAGATGCGTCGGGGGAGACAGAACAGCCCCACGTTAAGACGTCGGCGCCGATAGAACATCTGCATGGCGTAGCTCACACGGCGGCTTAGATGCCCGCGCCGATCGGGGCGGATTGGTGGTGGGATGCTACGTTGAACCTCGTAGGAGGCTGCTCGCCAGCCTCCCCCGGCTGTACGCTCTGTTATGCGGCGCAAGTCGCCGGAACTAAGACGTGGCCGTATGCCCGTTCAGCGCGGATCCATGACGGCGTCATCATCGTGAAAGGCAAACGTCGCATTTTCAACGGCAAGCTCACCGCAGCGCCCAAGGGGCATCATCTGTGGACGTGGCCGCTCCGCTGGCGCGGTGCGAAGCATCCGAAGCTAGGCCCCGGTCAGCCATCCCTGATTTTTGTGGGCGACATGAGCGACTTGTTCCACGAGGGTCGGCCTGATGAAATAATCGGCCGGGTGTGCGCGACCATCGCACTGTCCGACCACATCGGCCTGTTGCTGACGAAACGCGCCGCGAGGATGGCCGAATACTTCACCAAACAATCACCGCGCGCTGTGGATCGGTGGCAACCTAAATTGTGGCTCGGCTTCAGCGCCGAAAGGCAAAAAGAGTTTTTCCTCGCGCTTGCGCGCGCTTGGGTCATCGTCGCCGGCGAACAGGGTCGTCACGCGGACTGCCGCGATATGGACCCCACATGGGCGCGCGACGTGCGCGATCAATGTGCAGCCGCCTCTATCCCGCTTTTTATGAAGCAGATGGCGAAGGGCGCACCGATCCCTCCCGATTTACAAATTCGCCAGTTTCCGTCAGTGTAGTAATTCATTCCAATACTTGGCAATGGTGGCTTACTAATTTACAACTGAAGTATTGTGCTGGTTAGAATTGGTAATTAATGCTACACTTACTTGCATGAGCAAGTATTGTAGAATCCGAAAGCAGGGCGCAAGCCTGTATCTCCCACTCCCCTACGAATTCGTCCGCGAAAACGATTTGAAGCCCGGCGATTTTGTTTTGTTGGAGCCAGAAAAGCTCAAGATCGCAAGGCAATCGACCATGGAGTCTGTCGCCGAACCAGCGGTGGTGCCGGGAGGAACAGTGGAAGCAGCCGAATAAAAAGGGCCGCGCTGGTGATGAGGCAGTGCGGCCCTTAGATCTTTTGATGACAAGAAAAAAGACGATGATGACACGCTCGACAAGTCAAACAGGAGGCAAGGAAAAGGATAGCTCCCTATGTCAAGCGACGACATAAATCGTCACCAACAATATACAACAAATGGCGGAGGGAAGCAACAGCAAGATAACGCTGATTGTTTGTTTGATGAATTTGGCGGTTCTGATTTTTTAGATGCAGGGCTCAAGGCGATTGCGCGGGGCTGGAAAATATTCCCCTGTAATGGAAAGAAGACAGCCGTTAACAGATCACGGCTTCAAAGACGCCACGACTAACGAAGTAACAACAAGAGCGTGGGCCAAGCAATATCCAGGCGCGCTGTGGGGATATGCGTTGCCAGAAAATATTGTTGTTATCGACTTGGACATGAAGCGTGGCAAGAACGGGATAAAAGAATTTGAAAAGTTGCAAGGCTGTAAACCTGAAGAATTTGAAGCTCCTCGCGTGGCGACAGCTACAGGAGGGAATCCATATTTACACTGACGCGACGGGCCGCGACTTTCAGAATACCAGAGATAAGATTGCACTCGGCGTCGATACCAGGACAGTTGGTGGCTACGTCATAATCCCAAGCGGACCTCAATCCGGCTACCGCTGGTTATCTGACCCAGATACACCGTTGCCGCCAGCGCCACGAATGGGCCGAGGTAACCCTACGTAAAACCTCGAACCTAGAGTTCTTCGGCCGACGCCAAGACATTCCAAGGGCTATCACAATACGGCAACGCCATTTTGGCGAGCGCCTGTGAAGCAATAGAGACGGCTCCGGATGGCAAGCAAGAAGCTACATTAAACGATCGTTCTTTCCAGATAGGACGCTTCGTCGGCGGCGGACTGTTAGAGCGCGAGGCGACCATCGTGGATCTAATCAAAGCCGGACTGCAGATGGTGGACTATCACCCAGACTGGGAATGGACTGAAAAAGAAGATACGAGACAAAGTAGAGCGGGCCGTCGATGATGGAAGCTAAAGCCTTTGGACGGTGAAGATCGTTCAGGGAAATGCAAGCAGTCCACGAACGCTATCTAAACAACCCACTGCTGCATGACGACGTAATGGAACTGCTGCACGACGATGAAGAGAAAAGCGGAGGAGACCATCACAACCGTCAGAGAGCCGCAGCAGGAGCAACCTCAGGACGAACAGCCCCAAAGAGCAGCCACAGCAAGAACCACCGTTGCAAGAGCCCTGGCTAAAACCTGGAGAACGATTGCTCATTCAACGCTTGGGCAAAGGCGTTCCACCTCCTGTCCCATTTTTAGTAGATGGACTGTTCCACGAAGTGGGCACTGGGTCCATAGTTTCAAAATATCTCGGCGGCAAAACTTTCGTCGCCTTTTCGCTCGCTGCCAGCGTGGCCTGCGGCCTCCCGTTCGCCGGTCGGCCATGATGCGCCGGGGCGCAGTGCTCTGGCTTGCGGCTGAAGGCGAACGCGAAGTGGACAAGCGCATGCGCGCAGCCGTGAGGCTCTTGGCTGCGATCCAGATGAGCAGCCGCTCTACAAGCAGATCGCCAGCGTTCCAAAGCTGCTGTCCAACGGGGGCGAAGCTTTGATCATGCAAATCGTCGATCAAGTACAGCGTGCGGCCAAGGCTGAGTTTGGATTGCCCTTGGTTCTGATCGTTATCGACACGATGATAAAATCTGCGGGTTACAAAAAAAGCGAAAACGACGCTGTCGAAATCAATAACATGATCCAGGTTATGGAAAACATTTCGATCCGGACCAAATGCTTCGTCTTGGCCCTGGACCACATGGGCAAAGACGAAGAAATGGGCGCGCGGGGTAGCAGCGACAAACCGAGCAGCGTCGATGTCTACATCGAACTAAAATCCAATGGCGGAGCGGCCCGCACATTCCATGCCATCAAGGTCAAGGGCGAAAAAGGCGATGACCAGATCAACTTTCCAAATAGTGGGGACTACATTGGAGGATGGTCAGACTACGGCCTATGTGCGTTGGGAGGAGTGGAATAACCAGGACGGTAGATTTAAGTCACTAAATGATAATGCCGCGCTGCTTTTGAAATGTATACGAGATGTGATCGCACGAGAGGGAGAAACACGGACGTTGTTCCATAGCATGCCGGACATACGCTGCGTCCAGAAGATAGACGTCTACAACGAATTCAGTCGAAAGCATAAAGGCGGACGCCACGACATGGCCTTTAAGAGGTCTTGGAAAGAACTGGTGGCGGCGGGGTTGGTCACGACCAAAAAAAATAAAGATAACTCTGACGATATGGCTGATTGGGTGTATCTTGAGTAGGTCCTTCCAAGAAAGCACAGCAGCGGCAATCAGTGCACATGCTGCACACCCCCTAGGGTGGGGCGTGTGCGTGCATGTGTTTTTGCACTCGTTGCACGTGCTGCACATGGCGGTGTGTGCAATATAAGCGCATTGGGGCTGTTACGCTTTTTGTATCAGTGCACACGATGCACAAGCGGCCATGTTACATTTTAAGCTTAAAGCATTGCACACGGGCCATGTGCAATGAAATTAGGCCGCGTGTAATGATCCCGTACGCGACCTAGCGAACGTCGTTCGGTGTTTGCATGTGGCTTTTGCCCCGCGACGGCGCCAAAGTGAAGGGAAGCCGCCCGATCCAAGAGTAGGAAAAGGCCGATGAGGAAGTTTATCGCGGCCGCAGCGTTCATAGCGGCACAGTGGCAATCCGCCCACGCCCAGATGATCCTAGGCTCGATCCCGGAGGAGTTTCGGGGCGACTGGTGCTGGCAGGAGAAAACCAACGGCGAGGATATCTTCAGGCCCGGCGCGTGCAAGCCCAAGGCTGGTTCCTTGAGCATCGAGCGCATGACCCTCGACACGGGCCGCCTATCCTGCGTTTTCGACAGTGGGACGGCGAGCGAGGGCACCCTCAAGATGCGGATGCACTGCGCCGATTCCGAGGAAAAGCACCGTCGACATACGGTGTCCAGCTCAAGCTACAGCCTGGCAAGAAGATCGAACTCATCATGGAGCCGATGGATCAACAGTGATCCGAGGCTCGGTGCGAGCTTCTGCAACCGCGATCCAACGGGCAGATCGCGCTCAATATTGTCAAAGTGCCAGAGCTGCGGCCGCGGCGGCCAGTGCTACTGAACGCAAACGCCTCCGGAATATCGTGCACACCTGCGGTTTGCCCGGCGCTCCTGGCGCATACCGGCTCTGGACTCGCAGACACCGTTAACCATTACCCTGCCTGCGCCGCAGCCCGCACGGGCTTGCGTGATCGTACTGTCCGGCTGATGTAAGGGCCAACGGCATTGCTTGTGCAGCGCAAGTGAGAACTAACCCGAACAACAACAATAGCTACTGTTCTGAGCATTGTTTCCTCCCGGCCAGTGGCCTGTCGTCCTGAGAACACTGACCATCAAATTCCGGCGAGTGACTCGTGGCTCACACGTGCCGGCACAAGTGTCGACCGACGACGAGGTCCAGCCTTGTTGAGCGATTGGTAAGGTCGGCAGGTGGTTGTAACGGTGGTACCCCCATACAAACCAGACGAACGTTCCATCTGGAGACGCGACGACCGTGTCAGTCCAAATGCGGCAGTATCCGCTGTTGAACTTCACGATGGCGAAGTCCGCGTGTGCTGGAGCGGCAGCCGTGAGGCCGAGCCCCAGCGCGCCAATTGCGAAGAGGATTTTCTTCATAGCCCATAGCCCCTTGTGTTACGCCCTTCTATGGCCGCCCAGAGCCTACCTGGCGCGGTCCAAAGGGCTTTAGTGATCCTACAAGGGAGTTCGTGACTGCGCAAATTGGTGTTTAAGTCAACGTGATTAGGCGTAAAAATTAATCTCTACAAATATGGAAGTCGAATAAACGAAGAGGCAAGGCCGCCTTAATCTGGCCCTATCGCCGCGTCACCATACTTGCTCTTCATAGTTAGACCCCACTTAGCCCCGCGCGAGCGCGGGGCTTTTTCTTTGCGGACTCGCACCCATTGTCGTGCAAATTTTTTTGTGCTAAATTGTAGCCAATGGTTCATTCTGTAGCTTTGTAAACAACAGGATATGCCACTCGGTCATACAAACAATCCGAATGGCCGACCGGTAGGAAGCCGGAATAGACGAACGAACGAAATCTTCAATCGGCTGGAGGCCCGTGGCGATCTAGACCCGGCTGATCATCTCTCATCCATAGTCACCGATCCAAATAAATCTGCAGAACTTCGCGAACTAGCTGGCGAACTTTTTGATGCCGTACAAATACTCCAAGCGCGGCACCCTCCAAGCTCCCCGCTACGTCGAAGACGCAATCGCAATTCCCGACTTTACTAATATCCAAGACGTCCAAAATTTCTTAGCTGACATTGCGCGCAGGTCCGGGGCGGGTGAGCTTGAACTCCAGAGCGCATTAGACATCAGCACGCTCGTAAACTTATGGATTCTATCCATCACCGCCCAAGACGAATATCAGCTAAAGCTCCAGGCCCAAGGCGGGGGATCCAATACCACCATCCGCATTGAAGGCGGGCTCCCTCCCCTACCCGGTACAAACGTCAACATGGCCAAAGAGCCTACACTCCAGATGAACGACTGCAACGGCCACGGCCCTGTGATCGATCACACCGATACCCCAGCCTTGACCGAATTTGTCTCATCCGAGGCCCAAGAGCCATGAAATGTAAGTCGGCACGTAAGTTTGTTTGGAGCATCAACAAGAAACTGAGCCAATACCAGTCACTTTCGCATCGTGACACCACGCACACTCAGCGGCGTATCATCAGGAGCCTAGGGCCATGGAGCGTTATAACGATCCGAATATAACGTCCACGGAGTTTTTGCGCGAGGTGATGAACAGCCGCGATGTCGCTATCGAGGATCGCGTCAAAGCCGCCGCGGCTCTCATGGAAATCGAATGTACTCAGCCACGATCAAGGCGCAAGGGCCGGAAGCTTGTCGAACCTCCATCGGTCGTTATCCGCATCCCACCATTGCCGAGTGCGGCTCTGCTCCGTGCCGAAGAAAGACAAAGGGCTCGACTGACGCTGATCAAGGGCCACGGCTAATGGATCAGTCGCGGGAGGGGCAGATGGAAAGAACAGAAAATAACAGTCATCTCTTTCTGTCACCTTATACAGCTCCAGCACAGTCGGCCGGAGCCCCCGGCCCCAAAATATTGAGACGACATTGATGACCGAAAAACCTGACACTCTTCACCCTGGCACATCGCGAGCACCCTCCCATGACCATCGCGCCATCTCTTCCACTGATTCACGGCTACGAAGGTGCAAACCCATACGAGATCATTCCTTCCAAGTGGGGAAACCTACCGCGTTGGCACGTGAACGCGAACCTCACTGGCGAGATGAAGGGCTACGAGCGGGTGCGCAACGATGCTATCGAGGCGGAGGCGAAGCTCGCAGACATCGAGGCACGTGAGAAAGCACTCATGGCCGATAAGATGGCTTTTCAGCTGAGAAGGCCATCAAGGCCGATGCAGAGGCCTTCGGCCGGTGCTTCTGCTTCGATGGCCGCATAGCTGTTGAACAGGACCGACTGGAAAAGATCCAAGCTGACCAAAAAGAACCGCTCGCTTCGCCTCCCGGTGCTGAAAACAAAGTACCCGAACCAGTCACTGGAATTGGAAGGCGATAACATCTCTGGCGCATCGCCCGGTGAGCCAACTGAACCGGAGCCAAAGGAAGACCAGGAAGGCGACCCCCACGGTGAGTTCCCGAGCTCACGAAACCCATCGCAATGGATCAACCAGAATTCCCAGACCCTGAATTGCCACACCCGCCGGAAGTTCAACAGCCCATCGGCGTCGGACTAGACGCGAAGGACAAATAATCATGACTACGGATCAACAACATTTCGATGCCGCTCGACAATTTCAGGAATTTTACGATCAAACTTTGCGCAAGGTCGGAGCGAAAGCGCCACAGCCACACTCGGTCAATCGTCAACGATTATAGGCGCGAAATGCTGCGGCAACTCAAGCGGACTTTTCTACCGCCCGCACATGATCTTTATCAGGTCCAGTACCGCAGCCTCCGGCCCGATGCTTTGCAAGCTTTAGAGCCTCAACTACTCACGGCAGTAGTAGCTGAGGCTAATAATCCCGCACACGTGAAGCCCGGCGAGCTTAAGAAAGTCGAAGAACTGGACGAGACCGGCGCACTTAGAATGATCCGCTTTGTCGGCCAGGAAAGCTTCGTGAAGCAGATGATGCGCCCCGGACGGCGTGTGCTGAGTTTCACGACAGATCGCGGTCGCTTCGACGCATCTGGGCGAGCATTGCGATGAACACGTTCGCGCGCACCATTTCTCCTTCAGCAATTGCTGCCATGGATGGTGTGCGCGTAATAGAGCGCTGCTCGCTGGAAGGCGGAAGGTATGAAAGGTCTCGCAGTGCTCGAAGCCCCCGACCCGAAACCACGCCACCACCTGAACGGCGGCCGGGGCGGGTCGGGGGTGCTTTTAGCGTCCGGCCGCCACCGGCGGCCATAGCCCACCTTACCCATTTCCCTGGACCTCAGGATGGTGCGTAATGCCATTACGCAATTGGCCGGTATCCAAACAACAACCTATACCCTCCATGCTCGTTTGCGCGTACAATAAGTTGTTCGTTGTTTGTTAGGAGACGATATGCCGAGAAGTAGTGTGCTCACCTGTGTCACGTCCGGGCAGCAAAGTTGGAAGCGGACAGCCCCTCAGCCCAGGAGCGCGCAGCAATCCATCACGTGGTCGCTCTCGACGCCTACCCCAGCAGCATTCACATGCGCGTGTCAGTCGCAATGCTGAGGAGCCTGCAGCGCTAAAGATCGTGTGCCCGGAGGAATAATCTGTGGGCCGGTGGACTACGACCGCAAAAAAAAAAAAAAAAAAAAAAAAAAAAAAAAAAAAAAAAAAAAAAAAAAAAAAAAAAAAAAAAAAAAAAAAAAAAAAAAAAAAAAAAAAAAAAAAAAAAAATGAGAGCAGCGCCAGAACATCGGTGCAAGCTACAGTCGCCTTAAGCAGACGATCTGGAGCGACTTCGCGCACGTGTGCGATTTCATTTCGGACAGGCGCGATTTCGGCAAGCGCGAGCTGGAGACGCCGCTTAGCATCCTCCGCATCACTCAGCTTCGATTTGACGTGCGGCCACACTTCACTCGCAAACAGCAACGCGGGGAGCTGACCAAGGTACAAGTAGTCTACCACCGAGAGCGGGTCTGAACCTGGCGGACGGGTGCGGAGCGCGCGAGTTAGTGTCTCCCGTTCCCGCTCCGGCAATTTCGCCTCTATAGTCGCTGCTGCGGCGTCGCCGAATTTCGCAGCGTAGACATCCCGAACGAGCGCGCGAAGAGCGCGCTCTGTTTCTCCGATGCGTTGCCAAACCGCTTCCGCTCCGGGCAGAAACCACCGTGGTGCAAGAGGCGGGGCATCTGGTTCACCGCCAAGCTGGCGGAACGCGACACGGATAAGTTCTGCCATTCTAATCCGCCGCTGGCGCAGGAACTCGTCATAACCCATTCGTTCCCACTCTAGTGGAAGGGCATGCTCCGCGCACATTCGGCCCCACTGGTTGTCATCAATTCTTAGTTGCCCGCGTAGGCGAGGGACGTACACAGATGGACTTTGGCCGCCAATCGAAGTGTTCTCGTGCCAGCCCGCATCGGCAAGGTTGGCAACCTGGTTCACGCGGCGGCGATCCACGACATCCTGAGAACGTAGCCAGTTGATAGGGAAGAGGTGGTGGGCCTCCCGAGCGGTGCGTCCAGCCGCTTGAGATTGGTCAAATAGGTTCCGGAGCAACTGCTCCGAAAAGAGCGCGCGCGCACCTAGCACGATCTGCGCTGCCCGGAACGCCAGCGCCGCCGGCGCACGCGCCTTCTGCGTCTCCAACGTCGAGACAAGCGTTTGCGTCCAGTAGTCGCCCGTCAACGTCTCGGCCATAGCGGAATTGAGCTCTCGCACAAACGCAGGGGCCTCGCGCTCGCCAACTCGTCCCAGCCGCGCAAGATCCTGCTCAAACGCGGTTTCGGATGAGCCAGAGTAACGAGCGGTAAGCAGCGATACGAAAACCCAGCGGGAGATTACTGCGTCGAGCTCCGGCTTCGGCACGGCGGCCTTGCGGCCTCGAATGTAAAAGGCGTAGGCGTTAACGATCGCGTTCTTGGAGGCTATCAACCCCTCGGTGACGAATCCTGCATGCTTGACCGCTAAAAGGTAGTCGCGCCACGGTGTGAGCTCAACGCACTCATTCGCTGCATCGTCGAGCTCGCTCAAACGCGTCGACCGGCGTTCTGGATCGGCGTCACCCGTTACTGGATCGACGCCGCGTAGGAATCGGTAAACGGCCGACATCCGCGCGCGGCCGAAAGCCACGCCACACACTGCCCGGAGGAGCTGCTGCGTGTCCAAGCTCACGACTGCCCCGGTCGACATCGCGCGTGCGCGCTCCTCAAGCTTGTCGCGTAGCTCACCGTGGTAGACGGACAGAAGCGTGAGGACAAAGTCGGCCTGGCCGAGGCGTGCGCCTTGGTTATTTATTCGAACGAAGATTTCGGCGGCGTCCTCTTCGGTCGCCGCATCTGTCGCTGCCGTTTTGCGGATGTCGACAGTCGGAAAGCGATAGTCAGCAATCAAATGCGCGCGTTCAAGGTTGGTCTCAACGACGTCTTCGTAGTTCTTGTCTACGATGCGGCCTTTCTCCCGCAGCGCGTCCATCAGATCACGGCGGATCTGCTGTTTTGACGGCGTGCCCTTCCTCCAGAGATCTGTCACGTCGGGTAGCCACTCAGGGTCGTTCCGAATGGGAGCGTCCGCGACTTCGAAACGTCCGTCGCGCGGTCGAAACGCGATGGTGATCTTGCGCGCGTCGCCGTCTTTCCCAACCACCTGCTTGCCAGTCATAACAGCGTACAGGGACGTTAGACGTTGCTGGCCGTCGATGACGAGAGTAGTCGCCCGAAGACCGGGTCGCTCGGCGCCAAGTGCACGGGCATCCCTTTCATCTGAAGTGTGCCAAAACACGAGGGTTCCGACGGGAAATCCTACAAACAGTGAATCCAGCAGGTCGCGGACCTTCGTATCTTCCCACACGAACGGGCGCTGCAAGTCAGGGAGCGCAATCACTTCATGTTCGATGTCGCTGATCAAGGATGTTGATTGAACGCTGACCGTTCTCGAAAATGGGCGCTCGCCCTCGCACCTTCGGCTCTCCCGAGGCGCCCGCATCATCGTCTTCGGAATCAGTGTCATCGGCTGGAGTTGCCTCGAAACCTGGTTCAGGTTGCGGCAGCTCGCGTCCGAGCACGGCTGAGAGGTAATATATCCCCTCCGCGGTATGGTCTTCCAAGCCGACTGATCGCCTTACCCGGGTCATCGCACCATCAATGAAAGCGTCCATCGCCTCCTTGAGCAGCGAATAAGCAGCGCCGGCCTTGTCCAGCGGCATCCCGATGACCTGACCTCCGGGTATCCATTTGAAGTCGTCCTCGATCTCGCCCCCAAGTGCACCTAAAACGTCGTCCGAAACGGGTCCGATTACACTTATTCGAAGTCTTGAACGCCGCACTTCGCACGCAATCAGCCGGCCGGCCATGAGGCGAAGACCCTGGTCCGTCTCGCGCAAATACCAAGCATCGCTCCGGTCCTCGTCGGCAACCTCTATGGCCCACGCGAGGAGCTCAAGGACCGCGCGGAGTATCTTCACTCCGGGTAGCGAGCTGCAGTTTTTTCTGAACTCGCTCCTCAACGGCGGAACGTCGCCTCCATGTGCGAGTATCTGCATCGAAGCCCTCCGGCTCTTCCTCCAGATACACCTCATTACGGATTAGATCGTAGAGTTTGGTAGTGCAGCGGGTCAGGTATGCGCCTTGCGCTTGGCGTACGGTGTCGTTGTACTGAATAAAAGGGTATCGTTTAGGGAGCCTCAGTCTGAAGCTCTTCCAATAGTGCGATGTGATTGTGCACAAGGAACTCAGCAACTGGCATCGATCTCGGAAACTGCCGATAGTCCCTTAGAGGGATCCGATAATACGAGCGCCGTCCTGCCCACTCACCGGGGTTTGGTGGCGCTTCTTTGACCTCCTGAAACGGCGCGGCGACTTGGGACCAACCCACAATATCACCGTCGTTGAAATGGATGACCAAGTCGTCCTCTTTCAACTCCCGCATGATCGAGTAACGGTCTGTCCCGCCCTTGGCAGTGGACAGGACTCCATAAACAGGAACCGAATTCCCATCCCGGTCCGCCATGGCCGTGAGCTGCAGTCTTTGTATCCTCTATCCATGCTCGGGCTGGAGGCGTTTCCGGAAGTGCAAGGGAGTGGTCTTTCCTTGGCTTTCTCACGACCTTGAAACCTCGATCTCGAAGCAAAGGAAACGACCAGGATTCCTCACCGCCGGAAAACTCGTCAGGCCGCAGTGCGCGGCCAAGCGCCCGTCGGGCAGCAAGGCCCACCACCGCTTTCGGCGGGTATCTCCTGCCCGCTTCAAGCAGGTCGTAGAAAGTTGAGGGGCCAAACGCATGCGGTTCCCCCCGGTCGAGTGCTGCAATCGCTTCTTCTATATCTTCGCGCGTTATCTGCGCCCTGAAGTCCTCCGCCATTCCGTCCTCATCACAAGCGGATGTTAGCTCGCGTGCCGTCCGAGCAACGCTACACTTGCTCCTGACCGTCGTCGTGCCACGAACTCGTATCGACCTCCATTTTGGTCATGTCACTGAGGAAATTGAATGGCTCACTCACCTTCGCGACTATCGTGCAGGTGAAGGGAAAATTTGCGTCGATTTCAACAGTGTCTGACTTGCCACCATAGTGCAGTTGGACATCTACGGTTCCGGTCACCTTGTAGGTAATAAACTCGGAGCCAATCTCGACAACGCTCGCGTTATTAAACAGAACGCCCTCGGTGGTATACCGGCCTGCAATGATATCTAACTCGTTGATGGTTTCTCTTATGAAGGCCGTTGCAGCCTCGTTCTGAAGATTAGGGGCAATGGCTTGTTCGACCTGATGCCGGACATCATCCACGACATCGAATATCTCAGCGAACGCGCTTATCGCAAGGTCGCCAAATTCTTCGACTTTTGCAGGCTCGGTCGGAGCGCAATTTGGACGGACATGCGTTTTTTCGCTCAGTTCGTCAAAAGCCGCTTTGAGTTCCTTATGGAATTCTTCTGGGTCCAGTTTCAGCGTATCGCGAAGAAAACCGTCCGACAAACCTCCTCGGCTTAGGTAAAGCGCCCGCTGTCGCCGGGTCGGACCACGAGCTCCTTGCTCTTGCTTGTACCAGACACATCGTCGCACATTGTCGTCCGAAACCCGAGAAGACAGGACGGGCCCAAACAATTCACGCGTGGTTACAGCAAAATGCTGGACGCGTTGTCGGTTGTCGCCAGCGAGTGCCGCCAATGCATCATCAAACATTTGAACGTGCGCATCGTCAGGTAGGCGATCCCGAACCCTCTGCACTAACCCATCATTTGGCATTTAGCGCCCTTTAGTTTCTGACAGGCCGATATCAGGCTGCCAGTCGCTGACCAGACGAGGTGGTGCATAGAATTTGGAATTCAGCGCCTCGTCCATCTTTTTATCCCGCGCCTTTTGCACCTCTCGAACAAAAACATCGCAGCAGGATTGTTATTCACCTCGGCTGAATTAATCATCTCAGCATCGGCCTCCTAGCTCATCTCAAATGTCTAGAGCGTAGCTTGCTCAAGGAACGGCCGAAGGTAATCAAGAGTTTGCGGATATGCGTTTTCGCGAAGTACCCGATCCTTCTTCCAAGAAACGTCAATCACGTTGGCACTTGTGTCATCAAAGATCGTCTCCGCCGCTAGGATGATCTGAGCATCATCAGGTAGTTGAGAAAGCAAAAACCCCATGATCGCCTGGAGGTGACCTCGATCCTGCCCCTGCTGATTGGGGGCATCTACAACAATCGGACAAAAAGTAGACGTTCCATAGTTTGCTGCTGTATGTAGGAATGCAAAGTAATATGCGGCTCGTGCTCTGGGTCCCTCACTGCCCCGCCCGATATTTAGGCCTTGAACGTTGAGATCCTTAGGGTCGGGCAGACGAACATCCAGTTCCTTCGCAAACCTCTGCAAGCGTTCGGAAAAAAAAGCCCGAATGGCGGCTTTGCGTGGCTTACTATCCGCCTCCTTCATCTTTTGCTCATTTTCCTCCACCTGGCGCTCCTTGGTCCCGTAGTCGGAATCCAGTGCTGCTAGCCGTTCCTGCAGGAAACGTTGCGCTTCCGTCCGGCCTTCCGCCGCGACGACATCGCGGAGCGTTATATCTTCCCGTTTAATAGCTAGAATTTCTTGCACCTTTGCTAGCGCAAATTCGACTCGGTCAATTTTTCGCTTGTGAATGGCGATGCGCTCATGCACCTCGTTGAGGTGGCCCTTGGCCGTCTGAAATGCCAGCATTAGTTCATCTTTGTCCGCCACAAGTTCAAACTGATCAGAAATATGATTATGATAGTGATGGCCGCAAAGAGGACATTCCACATCCGCGGGCTGAGCAAGCGAACCGGTGAACTCCTCATCCACTTCCTTTAAGGCGGCCTGCACAAGCGAGATCTGGTCACTCCAGAGCTGATGTTCCTCCGTTAGAGAGGCGAGCTCCGCTCGGTACTTTGCCTGTTCCGTATGCAACGCTTGTCCTTCCACAACGAGCCGATCTGTATCCTGCGCGAAGGCTTCAAGGCTAAGAGCAATGGGCGCGCCGACCATGCTGTCCCGAATTCTACGTAACGTTTGATGAACGGCGCTTCTCTCCGCCTCGATTGTCGACAGCTCTCCTTTGATCGTGTCGCGCTGTGCCTTGGCGTCATAGAAAGCATTCGGCCTCATGCCGCTGTGGTATTCGGCGAGTGACCGGGCCGCATTTGGAAACATGCTCAAGTCTTTGAACGCGTCCCAACCTTTTTGCCAACTTCGGTCCTGATCGACGTAAAATGGCGCAAAGGCATAGGAAGGTGGCGGTGTTCTAATTTGCTCGCTCTTGTCCGCAAGTTTCAGACGGAAGTCGAGCAAATCGGCCAAAAACGGTCCAAGCTCTGAAGTGACGTGCGTGGTACTGATAAGGCGCGTGCGTTCATTGTCATAGATGCTATAATTCTTGCCGAGCTTCAGAGCGGCGAACGACTTGCCATCGATCGAAAATTCCAGAAGTGAAGCCACGCGCGCCGACGTCCAGGCACTATCAATTTTGTGTGGATTGGCTCCCAACGTCTCGTACAAGCTTTTTAAGATCGCCGACTTTCCGAAGCCGTTTCCTGCGACTAACACTGTCTTGTCCGAAGCGAAGTCGATCTGCAATGCGCGTTGCTCTCTCTGGGACAACAGGGATATTTTTAAGAATTTCATTTTTTGCATCGTTTGTTTCCCGTAGGTTTCGCAGCAAGCGCCTTAACCCAATCAAATTATATCGCGGCATTGATCGCCTCATATGCCTCAACAATCATCGCGGCCCTCAAAGCGTTGTCGGAGTATCCATAAGAGGCGATGATCGCTGACTGAACGAGGTCGGCGATTTCTAGAATACTATCGCAACGTTCGACGATTGCCTTGTTGTTCGCTATCCAATCACTCGCAAATGCCGACAGCCGTCCGGCATTTCCTCGACCGGTGTTTCTATCTCGGATAAAGGAAATCGCTAACGTCTTGAGCTTGATTTGAGGAACGGACCCCATACCTCGGTTCTCGAGATCGGTGCGAATTATATCCCAGTCTTCAATAAAGCTGCGTGGACGCCCACATGCACGGGCAATGAGGTCCTCAATTTCCTTTCGCGTGAGTGATTTGCGCGAAAGGAGGGTGTCATGATCAATGCCTTCTTCATGGAAAGTTGTTCGCTGCACGACCGATGCGTGCAACGTCTTGTAGAGTGCGGACGTTTTAGCAGTGCCCGCCGCGTCAGATTGTTCAAGATGCTGCTGAAGACGACCAATGACGACAAGGTCCTGGCCGTGGACACCAAGTGTGGTCCGAATAAAGGCGAGTTTCGGTAGCCAGCTTGGAACGTCGGCTAAATTAATATCTGCGATGACAGCGGCCGTAACCCTGTCAATTTCTTCAGTGTGAAGGTCGCTGGCAGCGATCCGATGACGCGCTCCAGATGTGGTGGTGCCGTCAGAGAGCTTCATTTTATAAGCGGCATTGCTGACCATGCCCGTTTCCGCAACCGCCGCACCAAACGACGCCATATGCGTATAGAGCCTGGAAACAATTGAGCGTGGGGCTTTTGCGCCGACCTTTTTGCATACGTCCGGGATCGTCCAATCCCCCGGGTCTTTGCTTTTCAATTGATAAAAGCGAGCTTGTGTGGGCGCGGTCGCCGAGTTTACGACCATGATGTCATCGAAAATGTCGAAAATTATGCGGAAGTCGTGGCCGCTTTCTCGCAGCTCTAACAAGTGGAGGATGCCAAAATTGGCCTGGAAATCGTAACGTGCCTGCGTCTGGCTGCCGGCGCGCTCGCGCGGCACAGCGCTTTTCATCAAAGCCGAAAGTTCGGGCAATCCGGACATCGAATCTGCACGTATACGTTTATTAATTTAGTGATCCAACCCCAACGCGCGTGTCAAGCCCGGCGGATCTTGCATGCTTGATATGGCTGCCACGCCTGGCGAGCTAAGCTTCTGGTCATGAAAAGTGGAAAGCCCCGGCCGGGGAGACCGGGGCTTACGGACAGAAGGCGGGGGTGTCGGGGGGGTGCGGGAATCGCCTTCGATCCGAACTCACGTTGACGGCGGTTTCGCTGTTGGCGCCTCCTCATTCAATCGCCAAAGGGTCACCACGCTCCTTGAGCCGCGACTGCATGATCGGCGACGGCAAATCGTTCGTCCTCCGTCAGACCTTCTTTCAAACCGCGTATGATCTTGCAGGAGCGCCTCAGGGCGAAAGCGATCGGGTGCCTGAGCATCTCTCCCTTCGTCATGGATTATAAGAACATAAAGAGAACAGAATATCAAGCCACTACATTTACCGCCATCAGGATTTTGGAGTCGGGCGAGGAATTGTGGCATGTGCGGACGTTTCACCGTCAAAGCGACCTGGGCAGAACTCGTTGCGCTGTATTGGCTCACCATGGATGCGCCGCCGCACAATCTCCGGCCTCGGTACAACGTCTGCCCGACTGATCCGTTTGAAATGTTGAAAGCTACTGAGATTTAGGTAGAGGTTAATTCGGCGTCGGTGTTTGTTTGATTGCTTCCGAGCCCTGTAAACGGCCCTACAGGAGTTTCCCGCGCGCCCCCGGCCGCAGTACCGGCCAGCCCCCAAAGGCGCACCAGCGTTCACAGCAAAGCGTCTCAGGAGTCAGTTTAACGGCGCACCCGGTTGTTGTTGGCCTTGTTCAAACAAAAAGCACCGCGCTGCGAACGCGGTGCTCCTGTTAGCTTCCCGGTTAAGGCGTTCAGTTTATCAGTTCACGCTTTTTGGCGATCGTCATCACGCAGGCGTTCTCGAGCGAAATTTTTTCGTCGACATCACGGATGTGCAGCGTGCGGCTCGCAGCGATTGTTACACGCCCGATATCGACCAGCGAAGGCACTCGATTTGAACCTGCATACCGAAAGGCGATGGCCTGTTCGGTAATTGCGATCAGAGTGTCGAGGGCCTTGGGCCGCTCAGGCTGCGTCGAAGACTGTACGGGGGCTTTCGACATGATATTCTCCTGATGGTTGTGTTCAGTCACATACTCAACCCTATTCAGGAAAAGCGGAAATGACAATAGAAATCAATTAGTTACGGGGAGTATGATTAACCCAGGAATT
The DNA here is from genome assembly GCA_963806465.1 of uncultured Alphaproteobacteria bacterium. Lineage (GTDB taxonomy): Bacteria > Pseudomonadota > Alphaproteobacteria > Rhizobiales > Xanthobacteraceae > BOG-931. The sequence continues at coordinate 47,476 of CAWDZD010000018.1, forward strand.
TGGCCCAAGCGTCCATCAGCTTGCGACGTTTTGCCAGTGCGTCGGAGCGCCGGTATGCGAGTTCAGTTGCATCCCCGGCCTTGTGCGCGAGCGCCAGTTCGCATGTCACACGGTCAAAGTGTGTCTCGTTCCCGCTAAAATCTCGAAACGAACTTCTAAACCCATGTATCGTTACTGGCACTTTCATACTTCTGATCAGGTAGATGTAGAGCGCCCTGTCGTTGATCGCTTGGCCCTTGCGCCCTCGCCATACGTAATCGCCTTCGCGGGTTTGAAGCTTCAATAATTCCAAAGTGCGATCTACCAGTGGTACGCGATGCTCACGTGCAGCTTTGGTTCGTGACGCAGGAACGACCCAAAGCTTTTGCTCCCAATCAATTTCCTCCCACCGCATTCGAGTAACTTCATTAGTCCGACATGCAGTGAGTATCAAAAACTCGATAACAAAAGGACTGAGTGCCGCGCCGCATTCTTGGGCGCTATGCAGTCGCTTCACGAAGGCCGGAACCTGCATGTAGTCCATCGTAGTGAAGTGCCGCACTGGCGCAACCTTTGGAAAACGACACTTCATAATTCGCCAGTCGGCAGGATTATTGGCCGTGCGATAACCTTTAGCGATCGCAAGTTCAAACACTTGGTAGATAGCAGCCTGTGTCCGTTTGCCCTGTATCCGTGAGCGATGCCACAATGGACGTAGGGCCACTTCTACATCATCAGCCGTAATGGTGTTGACGGATTTGGTCGCCAACGGTGATGCATAGGTGTTCAACAAAAGAGATGTTTTACGGAATGTGCCGCTTCGCCATTCTTGTTGTTTAATGGCGAGGTAGACGCTCGCCACTTCTGCAAACGTTATCTGTGAGCGCCGCTGCTCGCGCTTTTGTTCTACCGGGTCTAGGCCCTTGGCAACACCACGTCTGTAATCATGGGCCTTTTCACGTGCCTCAGCTAGTGAAAGCACGGTTGCGCTGCCGAGGCCAAGCTCGGTTACGCGACGCGTAGAGGGCTTGGTGTATCTGAAAGCCCAACGCCGCCCGCGTGCGGTCACTATCAGATAGAGACCGGGGGCTGCATTGTGCCGACCAAGAGGGGCTTTGTGTACGTTGATATGGGTAGCAATCCGCATACACAAACACTTACATCGGTCACTGATTTGGTGACAAGCGAATTAAACGTACCGCGTCTTAAATGCTGAATTGGGAGGGCCGTGGCCGCCGTGCTGGCAACGAAAGTACGCCGTGTCAGTCTCATGTCTTCCTCCCTTTCGCTGCCGGCTTGATAGTTCCGCCGCCGGCGGGCGGTTGAGTTTTCACCTCCTGGCGGTGCGGAACGGCCAGACCAGAAAGTAATTGCGGACATTGTCGTAGATTTTGGCGAGCCCGAGCGGCTCGACCACCAGGAACGCGATGATCAGTGCGCCATAGAGCATCAGCGGCAAATGGGCGCGCAGATCGGCGCCGAGCGCGATGCCGAGCTTGTCGGCGCTATAGCCGATCAGGTTATCGAACACGATCGGCGCGAACAGCACCAACGCCGCGCCGAAAAAGCTGCCAAGTACGCTGCCGAGCCCGCCGACGATCACCATGGCGAGGATCTGCACCGAAAGATCGAGATGGAATTGCTCCGGCGAGACGCTGCGCAGGTAACAAACAACCAGCACCGAGCCGACGACGCCGCCGATGAACGAGCTGGTCCAGAACGCCAGCAGCTTGAATTTGAACGTGTCGATGCCGATGATCTCGGCGGCATAATCCTTTTCGCGGATGGCCGCGAGCGCGCGCCCGAACGCCGTGCGCCCGACATTGAGCATGAACATCGTAATGACCGCGCCGACCAAGAGCGCCATGTAGTAAGTCGGCAGGTCGCCCTCGATGCGGATGCCGAGGAAACGCACCGGCGGCACCGCGATCGACGCCATGCCGCCGCCGCTGACACCGGGGATGTGGGTGATGGCGAAATCGACGATATATTGCATCGCAATCGTCGCCATCGCGAGATAGAGGCTTTTGACCCGCAGCGCAGCGAAACCGAACACCACGCCGATCAACGCGCTGGCCAATCCGCCTGCCAGCATCGCCAGTTCTAACGGCGCGCCAAAGCGCACCAGATGCACGCCGGTATAAGCGCCGATCGCCATCACTGCGCCATAGCCGAGATGGATCTGACCGGCGCCGCCCATCAACAGATTGAGGCCGAGCGCCGCCGACGACCAGATCAGCCAGGGCAGCAGATAAGCGACCAGATAAAGGTGATCGACCAGGAACGGCGCAGCCAGTAGAAGCGCGACCACGACGCCGACCAAGAGCCGATCGAACGGCAGTGGCCAGAGTTGGTGCTCATGGCGATAGTCGAGGTGACGGATGCCGGCGCGCCGGTAGAACATCACACCCTCTCGATCTGTTCGTCGCCGAACAGGCCGTAGGGCCGGATCATCAGCGTGATCACGATGATGACCGAGGCGACGATATCGCGCGTGCCGCCGCCGATCAGCGGGTCGATGACGCCAGTCGCCAGAACTCTCGCAGACGCCGACGATCAGCGCCGCCACCAACACGCCGATAATGCTATCCAGTCCGCCGAGGATGGCGATCGCCAGCGCCTTCATCAGCAGCAATGACAGGCTCCAGTCGACGCCCTGCATGCTGCCCCAGAGAATGCCCGCCGCGGTCGCTGCGACCGCCGCAAGCCCCCAGGCGACCGCGATCGCGCGCTCGACACGAATGCCGACCGACCACGACGCCCCTTGATCGTCGGAGACCGCACGCATGATCACTCCGGCACGCGAGTTGAAGATCACCACGGTGGCGATGATCAGGGCCGCCGAAATCCCACCGCCGATCAGGTAAGCGCGGTTGATCAGCATGTCGCCGAGGAAAACCGGCGCCTGCGGGATGCCGAGGCTGAGCCGTTTCACCGCCGAACCCAGCAATCCGGGCACCGCCCCGCGCAACAACAGCTCCAGTCCGAACGTCAGCATCACCACCATGATGACCGGCTGACCGACCATGCGCCGCAGCACGGTGCGCTCAACCAGGACGCCAAAGCCAAACATCACGACGACGGCAGCCGCCACCGCGAGCCACATCGGCAACCCGGCCGCGGCGGCGAAAACCCAGGTGATATAGGCGCCCATCATCGCGATCGCGCCTTGGGCAAAGTTGGCGGTGCCCGAAGTCTTGTAGATCAGCACAATGCCGAGCGCGACCAGACCGTACATCGCGCCGACAAGCGCGCCGGTCAGTGCGAGCTCCCCTAACAGCTCAAAATCCACGGCTAGGCCACCTCGCAGATCGACAGCATGCGGCTGATCGTTCCGGTCTGTCCGGTCTCGTAGGTAATGCGGGTGTTCTCGACCACCGAGCGCGCCCCCGAATAAAGCGCGGTGATCAGCGCCTGATAGCGTTCCTCAATGACATTGCGGCGGAGCTTGCGGGTGCGCGTGATCTCGCCGTCGTCGGCATCGAAATCCTTGTGGAGATTGACGAAGCGGCGGATGCGCAGCGGTTCGGGGAGGCTTTCATTGACGTGCGCCAGGACCGACGCGACGAGCTTGGCGATTTCCGGCTTCTGCGACAGGTCGGCATACGAGGTGAACGAGATGCCGCGCTCTTCGGCCCAATGGCCGGCCGCCTCGAGATCGATACAGACGATCGCCGTGAGCTCGTCGCGGCCGGCGCCGATGACGGCGACGTTACGGACATAGGGACTGAACTTGATGCGGTTCTCGATGTAATTGGGAATGAAACGCTCACCGGCGCGGGTGCGTACCACTTCGCCGACGCGCCCGAGCACCACCAATTGTCCGCTGGGCTCCAGATAACCGGCATCGCCGGTGTGCAGCCAACCGTCGACCAGCGCTTTGCGGCTCGCTTCCGGATCGTCGAAATAGCCGTCGATGACGGAGCCCGAACGCACCAGAATTTCGCCGTTGTCGTCGATCTTCACTTCCACGCCCGGCATCGGGTTGCCGACGCCGTGCAGCGTCACCTGGCGCTCGGGCTGCGCCGCGGTGAGCGCCGCGGTTTCCGTCTGGCCGTAGAATTGACGCAGATCGATGCCGAGCGCGCGGAAGAACAGGAAGGTGTCCTCGCCCATGGCCTCGCCGCCGGTATAGGCGCGGTGCATGCGCGTCATGCCGAGAAAATCCTTGATCGGGCCGAACACCAGCACTTCGCCGAGCAAGGCGGACAACCGTTCGCCGACTGCCGGCGATTTGCCGGCAAGCCGCCGGCGCTCGCGCTCGATCGCCCGCGGCATGAAATAATCGTACAGCCTGCGCTTGAGCGGCGTGGAATCGGCCATGCCGATCTGAATGCGCGTGAGCATGTTGTCCCAAGCGCGCGGCGCCGCCAGATAGATTGTCGGCGCCACTTCGCGGATGTCGCGCAACACCGTTTCCTGACGCTCGGGGATATGCGTGGTGAAGCGGAGCAGCGTGCCGGCGCCGACGGTGAAGACGAGATCGCCGACCCAGGCCATCGGCAGATAGGCGTAATGGTCCTCGTATTCCTGGAAATAGCCGCCGGCGACGGCGTTTTTCACGCCAGCGACGATGTTGCGATGGCGGAGCGGCACGCCTTTTGGCGTTCCGGTTGTCCCCGACGAATGCAAGAGCACGGCAATATCGTTGGCCTGCGCGCGTCCTACCAGGTCGACCGCCAGCGCCGGATCGGCATCGATCCGCGCGCGGCCGCGCGCAATCGTGGCGTCGAGCGAGAGCAATCCCTCGGACTGGTAGCCTGAAAGCCCGCGCGGATCGTCGTAGAGGATCGTTGCCGGCCGGCCAGTTCGCTCGCGCAATTCGAGCAGCTTATCGACCTGCTCCTGGTCTTCGGCGACGGCAATGTTCGGTGCGCCGTGACGCGCATAAGCCACGAGCTCATCGGGCGGCACGTCGGGAAAGACCGGCGACGGAAAGGCGCGCAGCGCCATCGCCGCGAGTGTCGCGCTGTAAAGCCGCGTGCGATTATCGCCGATGACGATGAGCGCCTGTTCGGGGCCAAGCCCCAGCTCCTCGAGCGCCGCCGCCAGCGCGATCACTTCGGCGAACGTGTCGGTCCAGCTTCGCTCCTGCCAGACGCCGCGGTCGCGCTCGCGAAACGCGCCGCGGCTGCCGGATTCCGCTGCATTGCGCGCCAGCGCCGCGACCAGCGTCGCGGGACCGCCGTCCTTGGTCACCGGCCACGATGTCACCAAAGGTTGACGCAACGGCATATTCATGATGCCGCCTCCGCACGGCGCAGCGCAGCGCGTTGCCCGAGATAGGCCGAGACGACGCGCGGGTCGGCGATTGTCTGTTCGGGCTCCCCCTCCGCGATGTTTTCGCCGTAGCTCAGCACCAGCACGTGATCGCAGAGCGCCGTCACGACATCCATGTGATGCTCGATCAGCAGGATCGTGGTGTGGCGCTCCTCGCGCGCGTCGAGGATGAAGCGCGCGATATATTCCTTTTCCTCTTGATTCATCCCGGCCATCGGCTCATCGAGGATCAAAAGCTTCGGCTCGGCGGCGAGCGCCCGCGCCAACTCCACGCGCTTTTGCATGCCGAGCGGAATGACCTCGACCGGCTCGTCGCGAATGTCCTAAATCTGCATGAAGTCGATCAGCTCTTCGACGACGCGGCGATGGGCCACTTCGTTGCGCAACGCCCAAACCCAATAGAACAAGCTCGCCAGCGCGCTGGCGCCCATGAAGACATGACGACCGAGCATGATGTTTTCCAGAACCGTCATGCCGCGAAACAACGCGAGATTCTGGAACGTGCGCGCCACACCGCGCGCCGCAATGCGGTGCGGCTTGAGCCCGACTACTTCCTGGCCGAACAGACTAACGCTGCCGGACTGCGGGCGATAGAAGCCGGTGATCACGTTGACCATGCTGGTCTTGCCGCTGCCGTTGGGTCCGACCAGGCCGAAAATCTGCCCTTCGGTAATGTCCAGCGAGACTTCCTTGAGCGCGCGCAGGCCACCGAACGCGAGCTCGATATCGCGGCAGCGCAGCAGGCCGTCGCCTTGATATCGCTTGGTGGGTGATCTCATCGCCTCGTCCCGGGTCACATCCG
>CAWDZD010000019.1:0-95482 GCA_963806465.1 uncultured Alphaproteobacteria bacterium
TTGCCGAGGTCGGCGATTGGAAAGCATTTTCGTCCGGACGCAACCTAGCGGCCTGGATTGGTCTTGTTCCAAAGCAGCATTCGACGGGTGGCAAGGAGCGTCTCGGCGGGATCTCAAAGCAGGGCAATCGATATTTACGATGGTTGCTCATCGCTGGAGCTATGGCGGTCATTCGATATGCGCGGCAGCACGGTACGAAGCGGCTTTGGCTCGCGCGTATCATGGAACGTCGGCCGATAAAGGTCGCCGCTGTCGCGCTGGCCAACAAAATCGCACGTATGGCGTGGGCCATGATGGTGCACGGCGAACGTTTCAAGGAGCCGAGATTGCTCTCGGAAGCAGCATAGCCGAGAGTAGATCGAGGGTTCAATGAATTGGCGAGGGCATGACGACGTAATGCAGATACGGTCGTTCCGGGGATCGGGAGAACCCGCTTGGGTCATCGCACTTCCGAGTGCGTGTAAACGATTGGGACCCGATCCGCGCAGAGCATTAGGGCCAGCGGCCATCCGCGCCGCATCAACAGGCCGGACACGTGACCGCACCCGACCAATGCTGCAGAAACGTCAGAAAGTTCTTGCCAGGGCGCCGTCCACACGTGACCCAAAGCGGGCCTCGGTGCCCTTGAGCAACCCGCGCAGTCTCGGAAAGGGCTGCGAGGCGCATTGTCACCGAGGGCGGCGCCTTCGGACCACCAGCGAGCCAGTGTCGTGCCTGCCAACGAGCACCAAGGGATTGGCGGATTGCCGAAAAGGTGTAGGATGCTCACTGTATCTGTTCGCTGGTACTACCATTGTTTTTAGGGGGGAACCATGAGGTTACTGATGGGACGGCTGCTTGTGGTGGCTGTAGTGCTCGCTGCGGCGTTCACGGCAGAGGCACGGCGGCCAAGGCAACCCACGCTCGGGTATCTGTCTAACTCCGCCGGCCACAGCGTACCGGACAGTGCGTTCCTGGATACGCTCCAAAAGCTCGGTTATGTGAACAGGAAAAACATCATTATCGAAGCTCGATACTCAGCTGGGCGGTCCGATCGTTTCCCCGAGTTCGTTTCCGATCTCGTCCAGCGTAAGGTCGACGTAATTGCAGCTTGGTTCCCGACTGCGACCGCAGTAGCGAAGCAGGCAACAAACACCATCCCGATTGTCGAATCTCGATGGGATCTGATCCCGTTGCCCTTGGCTGGGCTTCCAGCTTTGCCCACCCGGGTGGCAACGTTACCGGCGTTACGGGAGGTGACGTATGGCTAGACGCCAAGCGCCTTGAACTTTTGAAGGAAGCGATACCTCACGCGGAGCGGGTGGCGGTCCTAGCCAACCGCACGAATCCGCACTTTCACGAGCAACTGGACGAGGCCAACAAAGCTGGCAAGCGCCTGGGGATGAAGATAGTGCCGTTCGCAGTAGGCGAACCGACTAATCTGCGAGGAGCATTCGCAGACATGACACAACGGCGTATGGATGCACTTCTGGTCATGCCAGATGGGATGTTATGGGCGCTAAGGCGCGAAATCGTGGCGCTGGCGGCAGACAACCGCCTACCGGCTATGTACTGGACGAGCGACTATACGGAGGCCGGGGGGCTAATCTCATACGCTGAAAACCTAGTTGATATTGGGTCCCGTGCGGCAGTTTGCGTGGACAAGATACTCAGGGTAAGCCCGGTGACATTCCGATTGAGCAGCCGGTAAAGTTCGAACTTATCGTGAACCAGAAAACCGCCAAAGCGCTCGGGCTGAACATTCCCGACAAGCTGTCGCGATCACCGATCAGGTGATCGATTAGACCAGTTGTTTGCCGGGGCCCGTGAAGTCCGCAATTGGCCCCGAAACCGAAGTGACGAGACGTCCGCGATTTGGTCGCGATCGGCTGAAAAGCGGACACAACTCGGACATCGCAGAAGTGAAGCGATTGATCCAACGGTCGTAGGAAGCGTGCCGTTGGCGGTCGGGAGCGAATACACAAATAGTACCTAGCCCGGCGCCCGAGCGACCTCCCAGGTCCTCACAGATTGATCAAGAAAGGTGTAGAGGGCTCGGATTCTTCCGTGCTCAAACACCGCAATGTCCGTACCCGTGACAACCGGCGGGGCTCCAGCCGGTCCGAGCTGCCACCGCAAACGGCCAAGATCGTGATTGACCTGCGCAGGCCCTACCGCGCGAAACACGAATCCGGGAGCATCCTTGAGAATACTCCCGACCTTCGCGTTGAGCGCTTCTCGGCCAGTGACCTGCTCATCCGCCTCGAAAACGTACAGTCTGCGGTGTAGAGCTCAGCTATCAGGGCCGCGCGTCGGGCCGAATCTCGCTGCCCGAATACCTCGAGCAGGTTCCTTTCCATCAGAGGACCAAGTGAATCGCTCATGGCAGATCCCTCCCGCTCAGAACATTAGGTTCGGGTTTGCGCGCGGAATGTTCGGTGCGATCCACGGCGCCGAGTTTTTCCGGTCGCCAACGAGCTGCAAGGTGTCCCAATGTTCGATTGCCTTGCCGTTAGCGTCCAGCTTCCAGATGTCGACGCCGGCGACTCCAGTATCATCCGGGTCGTCGTTGAAAAGATTGAGAAAGTTCACGTGCACCCATACATAGTCGCCGGCGGCGATAATGCGGTGGACGACGACACGGGCGCGGGCGTGTTCCCGTGTGACCTGGCCGAAGAATTTGCCTAGGGCAACCGAACCGTCTGCAATCAGCGGGTTGTGCTGGATGTATGCCGGGCTGACGAATTTGGCCGTGCCCTCCTCCGACTTCTTCTTGTTGATCATCAGATCATAGAGGACGAGTTGTCCTTGTTGCGAACGGCACGGCTGTCGTTGACGTCAATGATTTCGATCATGGCTGGCTCTTTGGTAAAATAGCTGATTGTCAGGTGGTCCTAGCTCAGGCCGGCGAGCTGGAGGCGTAACCCATCCTGCTCGGCGTCGGATTTCTCGCGAACGACACGGAGCATCTCTTCGGCGTCCGCTCCCACCGGGGCGCGGCTCGGCGCGGGCACTTGCTCGGCCAGCTCGATCACTCTCCGGGCGGCAGCGGCCGAGTTCGAGCCCACTGTTCTGCATGCTGTTAAGAGCGCCTTCGAACGATGCGAAGGTTTGTCCGTATAGCTCGCGCTGTTCGGGCGTCATCCCATCGGCCACCCGCTTGAGGGCCGCAGCCGTTTTCGCGGGGCCGCCGGTTTTCATATTGCCCGCAGCCGCCACCACGACGTCGATGCCGAACCGCTTCAGCTCGGCGCGGTAGACCGTCGCAAACACCTCCATCGCAGCCTTCGATGCGCCCGATGGTCCGTTGAACGGCAGCGGCACGCTGGCGGTCCAAGTACTAACCTGAACGATGCGGCCGCGCGCCTTGCGAAGCGTCGGCAGGAATGCGTTCATGACCGACAGGGCGCCGAAAACATTGACGTCGAACTCGTGCCGGATGGCGTCGAGCGACAGAACCTCGAGTGGCCCTGGGGTGAGGATGCCTGCATTGTTGATCAGGAGATCAAGGCCGCTACCGCCAAGCGCTTCGGACACGCCAGCGGCCCATGTCTTCACCGCCTGTTCTTTGGTGATGTCGCAGACCGTCAGGCTGACGCGGCCACCGGAGGCCTCTTTCAGGTCCGAGACCTCTCCGCCAGAGAATGCGGTACCGAAAACGATATAACCCTTGGCGGCGAGCCCGAGGGCGATGTCGCGGCCAAGGCCGCCGCCGGCGCCGGTGACCACTGCGGATCGGCCGGAATGTTCGGATGCAGGTGCCATCACGCGTCTCCTATCGAGTTGTTCGGGGCGGGCGTTCTAACCGCCTGGACCGGTTGCCGGTCACTGGTTATAGCGGTATCGTTCCACATTGCGATGCACTAGCCTTGTCTATTGGCTATGTGCGTCGCGAAAAGTGGAACACGCGACTTGGACCTGGAAGACCTGCAGACATTCGTTGAAGTGGCCGATGCCGGCGGCGTATCGCCAGCCGCGCGCCGGCTTGGTGTGTCAAAATCCATCGTCAGCCGTCGGCTGGTCCGGCTTGAAGAAGAGCTTGGTATCCAGCTTCTCGCGCGGACCACACGCGGTGCCGCGCTCACCGAAGCGGGCGTGACATTCCGCGACCATGCCGCGCGGGTCTGCGCCGAAATCGATATTGCGCGAGAGACGATCCTGCCTGCCGGTGATCTGCGCGGCAGATTGCGGATCGCCGCGCCGCTATCCTTCGGTCCCACTCATCTGGCACCCGTGCTTGCTCAGCTCGCGCGGAGACATCCGCGCCTTCAGGTGCATGCGAGCTATAGTGACCGTTTCGTCGACATCGTCGGCGAAGGCTTCGACTGCGCCATTCGCGTGGGTCAACTCAGCGACTTCGAACCTGATCGCACGGCGGATCGGGCCTATCCATGGAAAGCTCGTCGCCAGCCCCGGATACGTGAGGGAGCATGGCGCTCCCGAAACGCCTGACCAACTGCTCGCGCATCAATGTCTCGTGCAAGGCACCGAGACGTGGCACTTCATTGACGGAGAAAAGACGATCGCCGTTCATCCGCAAGGTCGATTCAAAGCGGACAACGGGACGGCTCTTGCGGCGGCAGCCGTCGCCGGGCTCGGCATAGCCGCGCTGCCGGATTTTTTGACGGAACAAGAGCTCGCGACCGGCGCTCTGGTAGCGCTAATGAATAGTTATCCGCTCGCTGAAGGCGGGCTCTTCATTGTTCGACCGCCGGGGCACCACCCGGCGCGAAAGGTGCGGGTCCTTACTGAATTGCTGATTGAGCATTTTGGATAATTTGATTGAAGGAGGTCTCGCACAAAAGTGGTTGGGTCGATTTCCGTGTTTAAGGCGTTGCCGATGGAGAATTAGTATGGGGTCGGGAGCGCGGCGGTAAATATTCGAAAGGGGAGCCCGCGACAATGGATCGGCAAATCGACAGACTGATCAGATAAAAAGGAGGAACCAATGAAGGCCGGACAGCGGGCCATCTTTCTTTTCGTTGCCTTGGTGTTTGGCTCGTGGCTGCCGCCAGAACCTGCGAGGGCTGCAGACGAGCTGCAGCCGCAGGAGGGCGATGTGGAAGTGAGCAACTTCACTTTCCAGGACGGCGAGCGCCTACCACTACTGAGACTGCACTATACCGCGCTGGGCACACCGCAGCGCGACGCCTCCGGCAAGATCAGCAACGCCGTGTTGCTGCTGCACGGAACTGCCAGCACCGGCAAGAGCTTCCTGATGCCCACCCTCGCCGGCTACCTGTTCCAGCCGGGCCAGCCGCTGGATGCACGGCGTTACTACGCGGTGCTGCCTGACGGCATTGGCCAGGGTGGGTCCACCAAGCCCTCGGGTGGGATGCGAACCAGCTTCCCGCGTTACGGCTACATCGATCAAGTGGAGGCGCAGCATGCCATGCTGAAGGGCATGGGTATCGACCATCTAAAGCTAGTCTGTGGCGTCTCCCAGGGCGGTATGCAGACTTGGGTGTGGGGTGAGCACTTCCCGGACGCGATGGATGCACTGGCGCCAGTGGCCTCCATGCCGGTTCAGATCAGCGGCCGCAACCTAATGTGGCGTGAGATCATCATCCGTGCCATCCTCGACGATCCCGATTGGCACGGCGGCGACTACGACCCCGCGAGGCCGCCAACACGGTGGGCGCAGATCGCGGCACCACTGTTTGCGGTCATGCTCAGCAATCCCCAGCGGCTGCAGGAGGCAGGTCCCGACCGCGCCCAGACGCTTGCCTACTATGACCAACTGGTAACGCAATGGAGTGGTCACGATGCCGATGACACGCTCTACGACTTCAGAAGCTCGGCCGACTACGACCCGGCACCCGAAATCGGTCGGATCAAGGCGCCGCTGCTGGCTATCAACTTTGCCGACGACCAGGTGAACCCGGTGCAGTTTAGCGTGACCAGGGAGACGATTGCACGTTTGCCTTCGGGTCAACTGATGGTGCTGCCCGGCGGGTACGGGCATCTCGGGATTTTCCACGCGGAGCTGTGGGCGGAGCAACTAGGCTCCTTCCTGAACCACCTGCCGGCGAGGGAACCTGCCGTTAAGTGACGAGACGGCTTTTCAGCGCGATCGACGATGAGGAGAATTGAGCTGCTCGGCTCATGCAACGCCGGCGTCCCGGCATTACCCAATGCCGGCGGCGATGTGATCAATGCCAAGGAACAGGGCTTCCATTCGGCGCAGACCAAAAACCATTTTCTTCAGAACGGCGGGCTCGATTCCCTTAGTCGCGAGGCTGTACAGGTTGGCGCGCAGATGGTTGATGTCGCGCAGCAACGGCGCGGCTGCCGGCGTCAGTTGCACGGAAATCCGCCGCTCGGGATCGGAGCAGCGCTTGAGCATGCCAAGCGTCTCGAGACTATCGATCAAAAAAGCGATCGTCTTGGGCGCGACTTCGGCAACAGCGGCAAGCTCGTCCTGCGACAGTTCCGGCTGTCGCTCCAGCCGCGCGATGATGATCAGCTGCGCCCGCGTTATCCCGTGAGCCCGCGCCACCTCGTCGGCGTAGGCGTTTAGGTGGCGCGCGACGTCGACCAATGGGATCAGAAAATCGTCCTCGACGAGATCGGCTGGTATTGTTCGGTCTCCGGGTAAAGCGGAGGGCCGCCAGGCGGCGACGTCGGCCTCTCCGCCGGTCTTCGTCTGCGGCCTCGAGATCGTTGAGCTAAGCGCCATGTCACGCTCCTGTCGCGGTTAGGAGGACCGCTATCCCTGCGTGCGGCCCATACTTGTTCTCCGCCCTGGAAGGGCTGGACGATAGCCGTCGGGATTACGGCCCGGGGGGAGCCGGAGGCGAGGTTTTCATCGCCTCGCCTCCATTCGCCGTTATGCGCTCAGACTACTTTGCTCCCGACAGTGCAGAACCTCGCTGCGGGGAGCGATACGGCGCTGATGGCCGCAGCGAATTCGTTGTTGATCCGCCGGGGACGACGTTGTACAGGCTCGCGCGTCGGTGGGCGACCGGAGCCGGTGCCGCCGCGCCCAGAGTTGGCGCCTCCGAGCAAGCGGTCGCGGTCACATAGCAAGCCAGTGAAGGACTCGCGCTCAGCACCAGCAACCCAGCGCTGGTGACTGCGGCGATAGTGATGGCGTGGAACACCTTGGGCATGATTACCTCCTTATTATTGTACTGCCACGTCCATAAACGTAGGTATGTGTACGGTGAAGTACAATAACTCGGGATCACAAGTCGGTGATGACTGTTAAACGCAAACGCCGGCGCCCTGGCCGACCGCGCGATGTCGCCAAGCTCGAGGCCATTCTGGATACGGCCAATGCCTTGTTCCTCGAACGCGGCATCGCGGCGACCACCATGGATGCGGTCGCGGAACGTGCATCCGTCTCCAAAATGACCGTTTACGCGAACTTCCGGGACAAACCGGCTCTTCTCGCGGCCGTGCTCGATCACCGAATCAAGTCGTTGCATGTTTTTGACGAGCTTTCGGTCGGACCCGACTTGAACTCTTCGGTCGAGCGTCTCGTCAGACTTGGCGAAGCGGCGGTGTCGGCAATCACTCAACCCCAAGTCATCAGAATGACTCGGCTCATGGGGGAAAGCGCCGCCCAACACCCGCGATTGGCGGCAACGTTTTATGCTGCGGGCCGTGGCGAATTGTTGAAGCGGATCGCGGCGTGCTTGAAAGCTCTAACCAAGCGCGGACTTGTCTCGATTAAAGAATCCCGACCTTGCGGCAGAACAGCTGGTTGCATCCTGGTTGGGAATGAGCGTGTTGCGTCAGATTCTCGGTGTGGCCGGTCCCCCTGCGGCGGATGAAGTTGCTGAGCGAGTCCGCTACGCCGTGGACGTGATGATACGCGCCTGGTCGACAGGTGCCGAGGCTACCAGTGCCGGCAAGGCAGGTCGCAAGAAAAAGGTGTGATCACTTCCCGGAGCGCGTGCCAATTGGGCGCCGATTGTTCTTTTCAACGCGGGGCTCATCATCAACAATCGACTGTCCCAATATGAGCCGGTCGCCGCCCTCGCGGCTCGGGCGCTTGATCGAATAAGTTGACGATCGATAGTGGATTTTGTTGCATCCGCTCACGACGCCTTCAGCGAACTGAACAGCTCATAGGCCTCTTTCGGCTTGGCGTTCTTATGCACGACGGCGTTGATGGCGGCGATCATCGCCTGCGGCGCGTCGGATTGAAAAATGTTGCGGCCCATGTCGACGCCGGCGGCGCCCTGCTGCACGGCGTTGTAGGCCATGGTCAGCGCGTCGAGCTCGGGAAGCTTCTTGCCGCCGGCCATCACGATCGGCACCGGACACGATGCGGTGACGGTCTCGAAGCCTTCTTCGACATAATAAGTCTTGACGTATTGCGCACCGAGCTCGGCGATGATGCGACAAGCGAGCCGGAAATATCTGGCGTCGCGCACCATGGTCTTGCCGACCGCGGTGATGCCCATGACCGGAATGCCGGTGCGCAAGCCGGCGTCGACCAGCCTGGTCATATTGTGGACCGAGCGCGTCTCGTGCTCGCCGCCGATGAAAACCTGGATGCCGACGCCGGCGGCGTTGAGCCGCACCGCGTCGTCCATGTCCATGGCAATCTGCTCGTCCGACAATTCCTCACGCAAAATGCTCGGGCCGCCGCTAGCGCGCAGCACCATCGGCTTGGTCGAGTTCGCCGGCACGATCGAACGCAAAATGCCGCGAGTGCAGAACAGCGCGTCGCACGACGGCAGCAGTGGCAGGATCGACAGATCGATGCGCTCAAGCCCGGTGGTCGGGCCCTGAAAGTAGCCGTGATCGATCGCCAGCATCACGGTGCGGCCGGACGCCGGCGCAAACACCCGCGCCAGCCGGTTCTTCATGCCCCAGTCGAGCTGGTGGGAGCCTTTGAGATAGAAGCCCGGCGTCGCTTGCGGCCGCTCAGCCGCATAGCGTTCGCCTTCCCTGTCGACTTCCGGCATGACGCACCTCGCTGGAATACTTTAGCTTGCGCCGATCGCATGGCGCGACCCGAGCGAACGTATGCGTCATCGCTCCTGTTGCAGCAAGCCGGAACTATTCGCCGCCCTACGATGAATTTGCCGCCCCACGCGCAACACGATGGAGCGAGGCCGGCATCTGGGAAGCGGTTTCGCGTCTATTTACGTTTCGGTACTTTTGCTCCACTAGCCGCGGGCGCTTTCTTCCTCAATTTGTTCTGATTGTGATCGACAGCCGCACCGACGAGATTTTTTAGAGCACGCTCATTGATCTTATCACCCTCGTGTATGTCGATCGCGCGCCTCACGTTGCCGTCGAGGCTGGAGTTGAAGAGGCCCGATGGGTCGTCAAGCAAAGCGCCATTGGCAAAGGTCAACTTCACGACAGCTTTGTAGGTCTCGCCCGTGCAGATGATACCGGCGTGCTCCCACACCGGAACCCCTCGCCACTTCCATTCCTCGACCACGTCGGGGCAGGCCGCTTTGATGAGACTTCGGACCCGGGCGAGCGTCTCGCCCCGCCAATCGCCGAGCTCCTTGATTCTCGCGTCGATCAGCTGGGAAGGAGACTTTTGCGAAGCAGATTTGCTTTGCTGCGACCCGCTCTTCTTCATGCCCGTTTCTCCTCCTTTCGCCCGCTGCGCCAGTTGGCGGCATAGGGTAGCGCGAACATGTACAGACCGGTGAACAGGAGCAAGGCGAGCGGCAGCAACGGCGCGTAAACCACCCACGGAGGAGATTGCCCCAGTGCCATCGCGACGAAATTGGCGATCACGGTCGCAGTAAAGACAATCGATAGCCAGCGGTGGATCTGACGAAGCCACTTGTTCCAGTTCAACGGGACCTCCCTTGAAGAAAAGCCTTAAAGAGATCGGGCGAGCGTTCAGCGGCGTTCACAGCGCTACCAGCGCGCCAGCTCCGTGATTTGAATGAGATTGCCGCAGGTGTCGTTGAGCTGGGCGATAGTCGAGCCGGTTACCTCGGTCGGCGGCATGGCGAATCCGGCGCCGCGCGCTTTGATGCGCTCGTAGTCGGCCTTGACGTCGTCGGTAAAGAACATGACCGCGGGCTGGCCCTGCTGGAACAGCGCTTGCTGGTAGGCCTTGGCCGCCGGGTTGTTGTTGAGCGCAAGTTGCAGCTCGGTTCCGTCCGGCTCGTCGGGTGACGCGACGGTCAGCCAGCGAAACGGCCCATTGCTGAAATCGGCCTTCTTGGTGAAGCCCAGCACGTCGGTGTAGAAGCGCAGGGCCTTTTCCTGGTCGTCGACGTACACGCTGGTCAACTTGATCTTCATTGCTAGCCCTCGTTTATCGCGTTCAAGGTGTGTGCCCGCTCTGTAAGCAGAGTTGAGTGTTGAATTGTGCCGGCGGACTTCAATCGATCCGCGCCAAGAATTATCGCGCCGAGAATTATCGCGCCAAGACCTGCTCCAGATTGGCAAAGAATCCCTGCCACCCGTACGTGGCGCCCTGGTAGTACCGCGGCTGATCCGACCGGAAGCCCGACTGCTCCATGCGCAGGCGGGTCCCCGTGCTCGTTGGGGTGAGAGTCCAGGTCACCACGCTCGTCAGGGCGGCCATGTCGTCGCGCGTAACATTCCAAGTGTAGGACAGTGCTTTGTTCGGCTCGACCGCGAGGACCTGACAGTCGACAGCGCCCCAGTCGGCGCGAAGATTGAAACGGTGGTCGACGACAGACTGGAAGTCGGTCTTCATCAGCCACTCCTCGATCAGGTGGGGTTGGGTGAGAGCGCGCCAGACCTTTTCCGGCGGATGCGGCATGTCGCGTTCGACGACGACGGTACGCGTCTCGGCTTCGGTCACTGGTCCATCCTGTTCAAGAAAGCTTCGAGGCGGTCGAAGCGGTCCGCACCAAACCGGCGAGCTTGAGGCCGCCGAGGTGCTTGGACACGCAGCAAACCCATAACCACCCGGTTATTGATTGGTCAAGCTGCCGTGGATGGCGGAGCTGTCGGGCAGAAGCGCCCCTTGGCAAAGTTCCTGTTTTGTTCTAGTATCGTTTCCCCTTGGGACCAAGCCGCTATGACCCAGCCGACCGCCCAAATTGTGATGCGTAACCGGGCCGCCGTAGCGGAGGAATTGCGCCGTTTATTGCCAAGAATGGAAGGCGTTAGGGCGGCCCAGTCTATCCCCTTCGGGCTTGCCGCCATCGATCATCACCTGCCGCAGGGCGGGCTTGCTTGCGGCGCGCTGCACGAGATCGTGCCGGAAGCCGGCGCTACCCCCGCGGCCTTCGGTTTTCTGGCGGCGCTGCTCGCCCGCTTGTCAGGGACGCATCCGCTTTTCCTCATCCTCCCGGCCTACGGCTTGCGCGATTACGGCCGGCCGTATGGGCATGGGCTGCGCGCGCTCGGGCTTGATCCGAGCCGGCTGATCCTCGCCGAGACGACGCAGCGCAAAGACACGCTCTGGGCCATGGAAGAGGCGCTGCGCTCGCGCGCGCCGGCCGCGGTCGCCGGCATCATCGACCAGCTCGATCTGAAAACCAGTCAAAGGCTGCATCTCGCCGCCGCCGATTGCGGGCTGCCGCTCTTGCTGCTGCGGCCGGCCCCCTCCCTACCCTCCCCCGCATGCGGGGGAGGATGGGAGGGGGGAAGCGCCGCGGTGACGCGCTGGCGGGTCGGCCCGGCGTCCGCCGCGCGCGACCGCTTCGGCCTGATCACGCGCGCGCGCTGGCGGCTCACGCTCGAGCGCTGCCGCAACGGACGCACCGGGGAATGGATGGTGGAGTACGATCATGTCGCGCATCGTTTCAGTCTGGCTGCCGCGCTGGCCGATCTTGCGGTTTCTCGCCGCGCAGGCGAGGAACCTTTCCGGCGAGCCGGTTGATCCCGAAGCGCCGTTCGTGCTCGCCGTTGCTGGTTCCGGCGGGCCGCGCATTGCCGCCTTGAACGAGGCGGCGGAGGCGGCAGGCTTGGCGCTTGGCGAACCGCTCGCCGATGCGCGCGCCAAAGCCGGCGAGGTGCAGACCCGCGCGATCGATAGCGCCGCCGATGACGCGGCGCTCCGGCGGCTGGCGCTCTGGGCGACGCGCTACACGCCGACCGCTTCTCCCTGGGAAGAGGAAAACGGCGCCGACGGTTTTTTCCTCGACATCGAAGGCGCCGCGCATCTCTTCGGCGGCGAAGAGCGATTGCTGGCCGATCTTTCGCTCCGGCTGGAAAAAAATTTCGGCCTGCCGGCACGGCTTGCGATCGCCGACACGCCCGGCATGGCCTGGGCGCTGGCACGCTTTGCACACACTCCCTCTCCTGTCCTGCCTTCAGGCCAAGAGGCGCAAGCGCTGGCGCCGCTTCCGGTCGAAGCGCTGCGGCTTTCGCCGGACACCTGCCGGACGCTGCGCCGGCTCGGCTTCAAAACCATCGGCGCGTTGCTCGACAAGCCGCGCGCGCCGTTCGCCGCGCGGTTTCCGGCTGAACTCTTGCGGCGGATCGACCAGGCGCTCGGCCGCATCGAAGAGCCGCTCATCCCGATCGTCGCGCCGCCGGTCTATCACACGCTGCGTTACCTGCTCGAGCCGCTGCTCACCCAGGAAGCAATCGTCGCGCTGGCAAGCCGCCTCATGCGCACGCTCGTGCAGGTGCTCACCCGCGACGACGTCGGCGCGCGGGGCTTGCGGCTTTCGCTCTACAACGTCGACGGCGCGGTGGAGACGATCGACATCGCGCTGACGCTGCCGAGCCGCAATGTGGCGCACCTGATGCGCCTGATCGATCTCAAGCTCGAAAAGCTGGCGGCGGCGGAAGATGCCGGCTTCGGCTTCGAAGCGGTCGGGCTTGCGGTCACGCGCGCGGAAAGGATTGCCGCGCGGCAGGACGAATTGATTGCTGATGGCGATGCCGAACGCACGGAAAGCTGTGCGCAGCTTGTCGATAAGTTGCGGCACCGGCTCGGGCCGCACAGCGTGCGCGGCTTCGCGCCGATCGCCAGTCACCTTCCCGAGCGCGCCGAAATGCTGGCGCCGGTTGCCGCCGAAACGGCTGAAGCATGGCCGCAGCCGGAGCAAAAATCGCGGCCGTTGCTGCTGTTGCCGCGCGCCGAGCCGACCGAAGTCATGGCGCTCATCCCCGACGGCCCGCCGCGGCGTTTCCGCTGGCGCGGCGTGACCTACGAAGTCGCGGGCGCACAGGGGCCGGAACGCATCGCTGCCGAATGGTGGCGGCAATCAAACGGACATCATTCGCCAGGACCGACCCGCGACTATTACCTGGTCGAGGATTCCGGCGGCCACCGTTTCTGGCTCTATCGCGAAGGACTTTACGAGCGCGAAACGGCCGCGGCGCGCTGGTTCGTCCATGGTTTGTTTACGTGAATGGCTTGTTTGCGTGAATGGCTTGTTTGCGTGAATGGTTTGTTTGCGTGAATTTGTTCGCGTGAGACTGCAGATGAGTGCGTATGCCGAACTGGCTGTAGCAACTAACTTTTCCTTCCTACGCGGCGCCTCGCATGCGCATGAATTGGTCGCCACCGCCGATGAGCTTGGCTGCTTCGCCATCGGCATCGCCGACCGCAACTCCTTTGCCGGCGTGGTGCGCGCTTATGACGAAGCCAAGAACCGGGCCATCAAGCTCGTCGTCGGCACCCGCCTGGTCACGGTCGACGGCTTCGAGGTGCTGGCCTATCCGACCGACCGCGCGGCTTACGGCCGGCTCTGCCGCCTCCTCACCGCCGGCAACCTCAAGGCCAAGAAGGGCGAATGCCATCTGACCTTCGAGCAAATCCTCGGCTCCAGCGACGGCCAGATGCTGATCGCGCTGCCGCCGCTCAATCTTTTCTCAAACTCCGCTCATTCCAATGACACGTTTCCGGGGCGAAGCGCAGCACGAAGCGTAGCGGAGTGGTGCGCTGCAGACCCGGGATCGTCAGAAACTCTGAGTGTGGGACGATCCCGGATCAGCGGTGCAGCGTTGCACGCTGCACCGCGTCCGGGAAACGAAACTCAATTCACCCAACGTCTCTTAGCTCTCGTCCGCGCCGCGCCCGGCCGCACCTTCCTGGCCGGCGTTCATTATCATCGCGGCGACGAGCCGCGCCGGCTCGGCTTGTTGGCCGAACTCGGCGAGCGCCTCGACGCACCGCTGGTCGCGGTCAATGACGTTCTCTATCACGTGCCGGAGCGCCGGCCGCTCCTCGACGTTCTCACCTGCGTGCGCGAAAAATGCACCATCGCCGAAGCGGGCGTGCGGCTCGCCGTCAATGCCGAGCGGCATCTGAAAAGCCCGGCCGAAATGGCGCGGCTGTTCGCCCGCTTTCCCGACGCCATCGCCCGCACCTTGACGATCGCCAAAGCCTGCACCTTCTCGCTCGGCGAGCTGACATACGAATATCCCGACGAGCCGGTGCTGGAGGGCAAGACCGCCCAGCAGCATCTGGAAGATCTCACCTGGGCGGGCGCGCGGGAGCGCTACCCGAAAGACAAATATCCCGACGGGATTCCGCAAGACGTCGAAGCGCGGCTGCACGACGAGCTCAAGCTCATCGCCAAGCTCGATTACGCCCGCTATTTCCTCACCGTCCACGATGTCGTGCACTACGCGCGCACCCGAGACAAAGAAATCCTCTGCCAGGGCCGCGGCTCGGCGGCGAACAGCGCCGTGTGTTTTTGCCTCGGCATCACCTCGGTGAATCCGGAAAAGACCAAGTTGCTGTTCGCCCGCTTCATTTCCGAGAACCGTGGCGAGCCGCCCGACATCGACGTCGATTTCGAGCACGAGCGGCGCGAGGAGGTGATCCAGTACATCTATCAGCGCTATGGGCGCGACCGCGCGGCGATCTGCTCGACCGTCGTGCATTACCGTTCCCGCCGCGCCATCCGCGAAGTCGGCAAGGTCATGGGGCTGACCGAGGACGTCACCGCGGCTTTGGCGAAAACCGTCTGGGGCTATGGCGACGGGCTGCCGGACGATCATGTCCGCCAGGCCGGCCTCGATCCCTTCAATCCGGCGATCCGGCAGGCCGTGCATCTGGCCGACGAACTGATCGGTTTCCCGCGCCATCTGTCGCAGCATGTCGGCGGCTTCGTGCTGACCCGCGAACCGCTCGACGAAACCGTGCCGATCGGCAATGCCGCCATGGAGGACCGCACCTTCATCGAGTGGGACAAGGACGACATCGACACCCTCGGCCTGATGAAGGTCGACGTGCTGGCGCTCGGCATGCTGAGCTGCCTGCGCCGCGGGCTCGATCTCCTGCAGCAGCGTTACGGCAAAAGCTATTCGCTCGCCACGCTGCCGCAGGACGATCCCGCGGTCTACGAGATGCTGTCGCGCGCCGATTCCGTCGGCGTGTTCCAGGTCGAGAGCCGCGCGCAGATGTCGATGCTGCCGCGATTGAAGCCGCGCTGCTTCTACGATCTGGTCATCGAAGTCGCCATCGTGCGGCCGGGGCCGATCCAGGGCGACATGGTGCATCCCTATCTGCGCCGGCGCGACCGCATCGACCCGGAGCATTACCCTTCCCCCGATCCGGCGCACGGGCCGGCGGACGAACTGGAAAACGTGCTCAAACGCACGCTCGGCGTGCCGCTGTTCCAGGAGCAGGCGATGCAGATCGCCATCACCGCAGCCAAGTTCACGCCCGACGAGGCCGACGGACTGCGGCGCGCCATGGCGACCTTCCGCCACAACGGCAACGTCCATCTGTTCCGCGACAAGTTCATCAACGGCATGACCGCCCGCGGCTACGCGCCGGAGTTCGCCGAAAACTGTTTCGGCCAGATCGAGGGCTTCGGCGAATACGGCTTTCCCGAAAGCCACGCGGCGAGCTTCGCGCTTCTGGTCTATGCCTCGTCCTGGATCAAGTGCCGCTATCCGGACGTGTTCTGCGCCGCCATCCTCAACAGCCAGCCGATGGGCTTTTATCAGCCGGCGCAGCTGGTGCGCGACGCGCGGGCGCATCATGTCGAGGTTCGCCCGGCCGACGTCAATTTCAGCGATTGGGATTGTACGCTGGAGGCGGGCACCGATGGCGAGCACGCCGTCCGCCTCGGCTTCCGGCTGATCAGCGGGCTCAGCGAAGACGAATTAAAGATGCTCATTGCGACGCGCGGCAACGGCTTTTCCTCGGTCGAGCGGCTGGCGGCGGTCGCCGGCGTTTCGCGTTTCACCATCGAGCGGCTCGCCGAAGCCGATGCATTCCGCTCGCTGGGATTGGATCGTCGCGCGGCTTTATGGTCGGCGCGCCGCCTCGACGTGATCGGCATCCACACGACTCGCCCCAAAGCTTTGGCGAAAAAGACTTTGGCGAAAGATGAAGCTGCGAAGGAGAACAAAAACGACGATGAAAAGCTGCCGCTGCTCGCCCCGCACATGAGCGATGAATTGTTCCCGGAGCCTGAGGTCGCGCTTCCCGCCATGCCGCTCTCCGAGCATGTCGTCGAAGATTATGTGGCGACCGGCTTGTCGCTGAAGGCGCACCCGGTGCGCTTCTTCCGCGACCGCCTCACCGCGCTCGGCGCCATGCGCAACATCGCGCTGCGCGGCGACGACCTGCGGCAGGACGCGCGGGTCACTGTCGCCGGTCTCGTCCTGGTGCGGCAACGGCCGGGAACCGCGAAGGGCGTGATCTTCATGACGCTCGAGGACGAGACCGACATTGCCAACATCATCGTCTGGCCGAAAGCGTTCGCACAAAACCGCCGCACGGTGATGACCGCGCGCTTTCTCGCCGTGCGCGGCCGCCTGCAACGCGCCGGCCTTGTCATCCATGTGGTCGCGGAGACGTTTGTCGATCTGTCGGCGGAGCTGCCCATGTTACGTGACGGGATGCGCGATCGCGGCGATTTGTTCGCGCCGAAATTTTCCGGCACTCAGCATCCGGTGGATACGCAGCTGCTGCTCAAGAGCCGCGATTTTCATTAGGCAGCATCCTGTATGTCGAAGCGAGCCACCTTGCCCTCTCGAAGACGGAAAACGTGTCCGACCGTCTTGTCTTTAAGCCCGTGCGTCTGCCCCTGGAGCGGTTTGCCTTCGAGGTCGCGGACCGACTGCCGGACCTCTGCGACGATCGCGCCATCCGCAGTTCGATGAAAGCCCACAGGCTCGACGTGCGGACTAACCATGGTCCACTGGCGCGTCCAGTACTCGCGTACCGCTTCGCGCCCATGAACGTGGCCACCATCCATACCGTTGGCCCAGACGACATCATCGGCGAGCACGGCCAGCACGCCGTCAATGTCCCGCGCGTTAAAGCGATCGTAGATGCCCTTGAGGAGTTCGACATCACCATCCATTGGTTCTCTCCTTGGCATGGCGCCCGCGTTGCGTCAGAAGCCATATTATTTACATATGCACGTATATATTATGGTGACGGTTGGTGCAAAGGGTGGGTGAGTGTGATGGAACTAGATGTGCTCTCGACGCCTGGGCACCTGATCAGTCTCGCGGCGCGCGGGTTCGCCCGCTTGAGCGAAGCCCGCCTCAAGCCGCTTGGCTTCGGCGTTGGACATCTGCCAGTTCTGGTCGCGCTTCGAGATGGCCGGGCAAGCACGCAACGTGATCTCGCCCGCTTCGCCAAGATCGAGCAGCCGCCGATGGCGCAGATGCTCGCCCGCATGGAGCGGGACGGGCTGATCCAGCGCGACCCTGACCCGGCCGATGGGCGCAGCAGCCGCATCACACTGACGGAGGTCGCAGAAGCGCGCCTGCCGGAAGCGGTTGCTGTCTTACTCCGGGGTAATCGTGAGGTATTGCGCGGCTTCACGGACGAGGAAGCCAGGCTGTTCGTTGCCCTGCTAACGCGTCTGATCGCAAACCTCGACCGGGTCGCGAGCGTCGAAGCGTCGCCCGACACGCCGATTTCTGGAAAGGGGGATTGACCGAACCGTCCGTCGGCAGGCTGAATGAGCCCGAACCCTAATCGTCATTGCGAGCGTAGTGAAGCAATCCAGTGCCGCTTGCGGATTGCTTCGTCGCCACGCTCCTCGCAACGACGAAAGGCGATATCCCGTCACCCGCTCTTCCCCGCGCTCCGTTCTAGCACCCGCGCGAGGCGCTCGGAAAACGAGCGCGGATCGGCCGGCCGGTCGCCTTCGAGCACGCGCGCCTCGTCGAGTAACAAATACACGGCGTCCTCCTTCAGCGTGCGCTGATCGCCGCCGAGGCCGGCGAGCGCGACCACCAGCTGATGCCGCGGATTGACCTCAAGGATCGGCTTCGAGGCGGTGTTCAGCCGCCCAGCGCCTGCCAGGATCCGCTCCAGCGCTCGATCCGGTCCGGCATCGGCGGCGACCAGACAGACGGCGCTGTCGGTGAGCCGCTCGGACGCGCGCACTTCGGCGACGGTGTCGCCGAGCGTGTTCTTCATGAACGCCAGAAACTGCTTGACGCTGTCGGCGAGCTCGGCCGCCGGCGCTTCCTTGGCATCGAGTAATGGAATGGCCGCGAGGTCGGCCGCGCCCTGCGTCACCGATTTGAGCGGCTTGCCGTCGAACGACGGCGCCGACATCACCCAGAACGAGTCGACCGGATCGGCGAGCAGCAGCACCTCAATGCCGCGTGCCCGGAAGCCTTCCAGATGCGGCGAAGATTTCAGGCGCGCGAGATCGTCGCCGGCCAGATAATAGATCGCGGTCTGGTTCGGCTTGAACGCGGCGACATAGTCCTTGAGGCCTCGCCAGGTGTCGGCCGGCCCCGTGGTCTTGAAACGCGCCAAAGCGAGCAGCGCGTCGCGGCGCTCGAAATCCTCATACATGCCTTCCTTGAGCACGACGCCGAACAGGTCCCAGATTTTGGTGTAGGCCTCCGGCTCCTTGTCGGCGAGCCGCTCCAATTCGGCCAGCACGCGACTGGTGGCGCCTTTGCGGATGGCCGCGAGCAGCGGGCTTTCCTGGATTTTCTCGCGCGAGACATTGAGCGGCAGGTCGGCCGAGTCGACCAGGCCGCGAATGAAGCGCAGATAGCGCGGCAGGATGTCGGCGTCGTCGGTGATGAAGATGCGCTTGACGTAAAGCTTGATCCGGCCTTTGCGGTCGGGATCGAACAGATCGAACGGCCGCGAGCCGGGTACGAAAAGCAGCGACGTATAATCGTGCCGGCCCTCAGCGTGAAAATGGATGGTGTGCGCCGGCTCGTCGAACTGGCCGGCGATGCTGCGATAAAAATCGGTATAGTCCGCCGCCGTGATCGCCGACTTCGGCTTTGCCCACAAGGCGGCGCCGTCGGTGATTTCGGCAAGCTCGGCGCCGGGCTTCTCCATGATCGCGATCGGCACCGGCACATGGCCGGATTGAGCGCGAATGAGCCGCTCGAGGGTGGCGCGCTCGGTGTAGGACTTGGCGTCCTCCATCAGATGCAAGACGACGCGGGTGCCGCGCACCGGCGCATAGGCCGCCTCGGCCGCCGACACAGCGAACGAGCCCTTGCCGTCCGAGGACCAGACATTGGCGGCCTCGGTTCCAGCGCGGCGCGAAAACACTTCGACACGTTCGGCTACCATGAAGGCCGAATAGAAGCCGACGCCGAACCGGCCGATCAGAGCCGTCTCTTCCTCGCTCTTCGCCGCTTCCAGACGATCGATGAACGCCTTGGTGCCGGAGCGGGCAATGGTGCCGAGCGCCTCGATCATCTCGTCGCGGCTCATGCCGATGCCGTTGTCCTCGACCATCAATTGCCGCTTTTCGGCGTCGACCGTGAGCGTGATGCGCGGCTTTGCGTCATCGCCAAGCAGCGCCGGCGCGGCGATGGCTTCGTAGCGCAGCCGCTCGCAAGCATCGGCGGCGTTCGAGATCAGCTCACGCAGAAACACCGATTTCTCGGAATAGACCGAGTGCACCATCAGCTGCAGGAGCTTGGCGACGTCGGCCTCGAACGGGCGGCTCTCCGCTCGGTTCTCCTCGGTCACGGTCTCGGTCATTGTCTCGGTCATGGCGGCATCCCCGGCGCACTCAACGACGAACTGTTCGTCAGATTTTGTTGGTGCGGAGATGGCGAGCGGCCGCGGCTGGGTCAAGACCTCGCGGCTTTGGACCTCGGCAGTGCGTTTGCTGACAGTGGATTAAGACGCGGCGAGCACTTCCGGTGTCTGCACATGCTCGGGGCGCACGCCGACAGCCAGCAAACGGCCGGGTATGCGTTGCAACACCGGGATCATGGCGAGCAGCCTGAATAACGCGGGCGGCCTCGGCCGATCCTTGCCGGCCAGCATCGGGCGGACGATCCGGTTTTGCATAGTGAGCTGGATCGCCTGAGTAAAGCGCACTGGGAACGTCCGCCGCTCCTGGATCGCGCGCAGGTCATCGTCGCTTGCCGTGCCCGACTTGAGCGGCCCGGCAAGGCGATTAGCGGCGGCGACCGCATCCTGGACGGCGATATTGACGCCGACGCCGCCGATCGGCGACATGGCGTGGGCGGCGTCGCCGATGCAGATCAGGCCCGGCCGCCACCATTGCCGCAGCCGATCGACGGTGACGCTCAAGAGCTTGATGTCGTCGAAGCTTTTCAATTCATCGATGCGGTCGGCGAGAAACGGCGACATGAAGACGACCCGCTTACGGAACGCTTCAAGCCCTTCGGCCTTCACCTGATCGATCCCGCCTTTCGGGATGACATACGCGCATTGCCAGTAATCGCCGCGGTCGAGCATGATCATCATGGCGCCGGCCTCGATATGGCCGAACGTCTCGGTCTGATCGGCGCCCTGGTGCGGCAGCCGGAACCACAGCACGTCCATCGGCGCGCCATAGTCGTCGCTCTTCAAGCCGGCCTTGTCGCGTACCGTCGAATGCCGCCCATCGGCGCCGACGACGAGATCGGCCCAAATCGCCAGTTCGCCGTCCGGCGTCGTAGCGCGAAGGCCGGTAACGCGCCCGCGCTCTTCGATCAGGCCAGTCGCCTCCGCCTGCATCCGCAAATCGAACGTCTTGTACTTCTTCCCGCGGGCGGCGAGAAAATTGAGAAAGTCCCATTGCGGCATCAGCGCGATGTATTTGCAGTGCGTCGGCAGGTGCGTCAGATCGACCATGCGCAAATGCTCGTCACCGAACTGCATGGTCAGCCGATCGAGCTTCTGATGCGGCAGCTTGAGAAACTCCTCAAGCAAGCCAAGCTCGAGCATCAACTCGAGCGTCGAGGGGTGGATCGTGTCGCCGCGGAAATCACGGAAGAAATCGGCGTGCTTTTCCAGCACCACGACCTTGACGCCGGCCCGCGCCAACAGGAAGCCGAGCATCATCCCGGCCGGCCCGCCGCCGGCAATAGCGCAAGTGGTGACGACCGTCGCGTTCGGCACGCTTGCGCTCCCGTTGCGGCGATCGCCGAGATGGCGTCGCCGCGGCCAGCGCAATCGTCTCACACTGAAACGATTGCGCTCTTTTTTGGCGGAGCATGATCTTTTCGGAAAACCGGCTTCCACTTTTCCGGATCATGCTCTAGGCCGGCTGCGGACTCTTCTGCTCCGGCGCCACACCGAGCTTCTTCTGCAAGCTCGTCGACGACGTGGTGTATTGGAACACCAGACGTTTCTCCGGGTAAACGTAGTGGTACGCCTTTTGTGCCATCAGCGCGCCTTCGTGGAAGCCGGACAGAATGAGCTTGAGCTTGCCCGGATACCAATTGATGTCGCCGATCGCGAAAATTCCCGGCACGCTGGTCTCGAATGCCGCGGTCTCGACCGGGATCAATTCGTTGTTCTTCAGTTCAAAGCCCCAATTCGCGACCGGCCCGAGCTTCATGGTGAGGCCGAAGAACGGCAACAGCGCATCGCAGGCGAGGTCGTGGATCGAGCCATCGTTGCCCTTGACCACCGCTTTGCTGAGCTGGCCGCCATCGCCGTGCAGCGACGTCACCTGACCGAGCAGGAAATCGATTTTGCCCTCGCCGACCAGCGCCATCATCTTGTTGACGCTGTCGGGCGCGGCGCGGAATTCGCTGCGCCGGTGCACCAGCGTCAGGTGGCTCGCGATCGGCGCCAGATTCAGCGTCCAGTCGAGCGCGCTGTCGCCGCCGCCGACGATCAGAATGCGCTTGTCGCGGAACGCATCCATCTTGCGCACCGAATAGAACAGCGACTTGCCTTCATACGGCTCGACGCCGGGGATCGGCGGACGCTTGGGCTGGAACGAGCCGCCGCCGGCGGCGATGACGACGACCTTGGCCTCGAAAATTTTGCCCTGGTCGGTGGTGACGCGGAACAGCGGGTCGCCGATCTTCTCGACCTTGTCCACCATCTCGTTGAGGTGGAATTGCGGATTGAACGGCTTGATCTGCTGCATCAGCGCGTCGACCAGGCCTTGCGCGCTGGTATAGGGAATGCCGGGAATGTCGTAGATCGGCTTTTCCGGATAAAGCTCCGCGCACTGCCCGCCGATCTTGTCGAGAATGTCGATGAGGTGCGTCTTCATGTCGAGCAGACCAAGCTCGAACACGGCAAACAAGCCGATCGGTCCGGCGCCAATGATCACCACATCTGTCTTGATAGCTTCGTCCATGTCGTATCCGTACTCGTCTCTTTAAGGATTGCGTCCGAAGGTTTTTCAGGGGTTGCGAGTGTCTAGCGTGATGAGTGCGGGAGGGGAAGAGCAAGCACGGTGTCGGGCGCCAAAGCCCCCTGCCCGATTTGTTCCAGCGGCGTATGGATTTGTGCCAGCCAACACCCGATCAGAAAAGCTTGCCTCGCACTTGATCAAGCGTGGAACGTGGTTCTCCGAAACCATCGCTCTCCAGAAAAACGCCGAACTGGCATCCATTCCATCCGCGAAACGATTGACCGTTAAGCCTGCCGTTCCGGGGTCCGCACGACCAGCCCGTCGAACTCGTCGGTGACTTTGATTTGGCACGACAGGCGGGAGTTCGGCTGTACGCCATAGGCGAAGTCGAGCATGTCCTCTTCCATCGGCGAAGGCTCGCCGACCTTCTCGCGCCACACCTCTTCGACATAGACATGACAGGTCGAGCAGGCGCAGGCGCCGCCGCATTCCGCCTCGATGCCGGGCACGCCGTGCTTGATCGCTGTTTCCATGACCGTCGAGCCGGCCTCGCCCTCGACCGTGCGAGCCGTGCCCTCGGTGTCGATAAAAGTGATTTTGACCATGCTGGAAGGAGCCGAACCTGACGGCCGGCGAGGAGCAGCAAAGATGGAAAGCCGGCCGGCGGCTCGTCTTCTATCGGCTCAGGCCGCGCCGCGCTAGTACATCAAAGCGGTCGTCAGGTCGCGTGCGACCGGCTGCCTCGACCGTGCGGAAGATTTCAGTGATCGCGTGATCGGTGGCCGTGCGTCTTGCTAGCCTGGCGTTCCGCGCCGTGACCCAAGCGCAGCCCGATCGCCGCGCGGGCCTCGAAGCTTGCGACTTCGAGTTCGGCGATCGCGGCCAGCATCGCCGCTTCGTCGCCTTCGCCGGCCGCGGCTTCTTCGAGCCGTTCAGCGGCTAGCGCCACCCGCCATGCGCCGATGCCGCGCGCGGAACCTTTGAGAGTGTGGGCGGCGGCGGCGGCACGCGCCGGGCCCGAGTCCGCAATCCGCTCAAGTGTCAGCGTGGTCTGGCGTGCAAAAATCTCCAAAACCTCCCGCTCGAGACTGCGGTCGCCGAGCGTCATGCGCTCGAGATGAACCTCGTCGATGGTCAGCGGGCTTTCAGGCGCAGGCATGGTCATTGCGGTTGATTGGCTCACGACGTCCTCCCCGACGTTCTCCACCAAATTGCGACCATGCCGGGAGCCTGCGAAAAAGCGGTAAATATCGCTTTAGCCGCGCGAAATTTGCCTGTGCTTTCGGCTCGGTGGGTAAGTGACTTCTTACGCCAAATGCCGCAATCTGGCGTTTTCCACAGGCCGCCGGGGAACGGCCGGACTGGCGAACTTGCCCCCAGGCGGCCCCAGACCGGCCGTATTGTTGGCGACACAATGGCGGCTTCGGCCTAAAGCGAGCCTTGGCCGGCAGAAATCTGCAATCATGGTAACTAAAGCGTTAATGCGTTAACGATGATTAAAAGGAGGTTACCAAGTTTGGTTTCCTTCGATCCGCCAGACCAATAGGATGGGGTCCGGCAGTGGGACATGAGAGCGGGGGAGCCCTCGTCCCGAAGGGGTTACTGAACGATCACGCGCGCTCGTGGCGAGGTCCGAAGTTCATTCGGACCGGCCCTAGTCCGGCGTAATACGCGAGGCGACGACCGAGATGGCCAACAATCCGAAGAAGATCGTGGATCCGACCGAGGCGGCGCTGTCGGCGATCCAAGAGGCGCTCAAGGTCAGGGACGACGACGAAGGCGAGCCGGACCAGCGGGTGGCCAGCATTCCCGAGCCGCCCTCAAGCGTCGGCGGCGAGGAACGTTGGCACGACGCCCCGCCGGCGCTCCCCCCCAGCTACTACGACTCCGACGAGATCGGCGCGCCGGCCGCCAACCAGCGCGCCTTCCCGGCCAATGACGACCAGCAGTCGATCGGTCAAGTGCTGCAGGCGCTGCAGAAGCGCCCCGCCCGCACCTCTTATTTTATCGCCGCGATTTTGTCGGCGGTCTGGATCGTCGGCTGCCTTGCCCTCGCCGTCGCCTATCTCGGCGACGTCAATGCCGCGCTCGGCCCCAACCACTCGCCGCTGGCGATCCTGATCGGGCTCGGCACCGCGGCGCTGTTGCCGATCATTTTCTTCTTCGGCGTCGCCCACATGGCCTGGCGCGCCCAGGAGCTGCGGCTCGTTGCGCAATCGATGGCGCAAGTCGCGGTGCGGCTCGCCGAGCCGGAGAGCGTGGCGCGCGATTCCATCGTCACCGTCGGACAGGCGATCCGCCGCGAGGTCGCGGCCATGGGCGACGGCGTCGAGCGGGCGCTGGCGCGGGCGAGCGAGCTTGAAGCGCTGGTGCGCAACGAGGTCGCGGCGCTGGAGCGAACTTACAGCGACAATGAGGTTCGCATTCGCGGGCTCCTTCAGGATCTGTCCAATCAGCGCGACACGCTGGTCGGGCAGGCCGAGCAGGTGCGCTCCGCCATCAACAATGTCCATATCGACCTGACGCAAGATCTCTCGACCATCAGCGATCTCGTCGGCCAGCAGGTCAACGAGGCGGCCGAGCGCATCACCCATTCGCTGGCCGAGAAGGGCGAGCAGATCACGCTGGCGCTGGGTCAAATCGGCGACAACATGATCCAGCAACTGAGCGGGCGCGGCGAAGACCTGATCGTGCGCCTGGAAACGGCCAGCGAGGAAACCTCGCGCGCGCTCGCCACCGCCAGCGATCAGCTCACCGCCAGTCTGAATTTCAAAACCGATCACATCGGCGAAGAATTTTCCGAGATCGCCCGCGGTCTCGAGGACATGATGACGTCGCGGCTCGAGGCCGTGACCGACGGCTTCTCGGAGAAGTCACTGGAGGTCGTCGACATGATGGTCGGGCGCTCGCAGGAGCTGACCGACGCGATCGTCAACACCTCGAGCCAGCTCGCCGAAACCATCGCGACCCGCGCCGACGAGGTGAATTCGACGCTCAAGGCCTCCGGTGAATCGATCATCCTCGATCTCAATCTGCGCGGTGGCGACGTCGCCAAGAAGCTCGAAGCCGCCGGCGCAAGGGTCGCCGAGGGCCTGATCGCGCGCACCACCAAGATGACCGACACGGTCCGCGAGACCGCCGAGCAGGTCGCCGAGACGCTGGCGGCGCGCACCAGCGAAGTGACCGATACGCTGCGCGAAAGCGCCGATCAGGTGGCCGGGGTCGTCTCCGCCCAGGGCGACGAGGTCAAGCAGCTGTTGGAGACGCGGCTTGCCGCCTTCGAACAGATGTTCGGCCATTCCGGCGCCGAACTCGGCGAAAAGATTTCGCGGGAGTCCTCGACGCTCGGCAATTTGATCACTCGCCATCTCGCCGAGTTCGACCGCACCGTCAAGACCTACGGTTCCGAGCTTGTCGAGCGGCTCGGCGCCCGCACCCAGGACGTCTCGGAGTCGATGCGCAGCTATGTCGACTCGTTCGACGAGCGCGTCACCGCCAAGGCAACCGAGGTCACCACCGGGCTCGACCAGCGCCTCGGCAACTTCGAACAGGCGCTCGACAGCCGCACCCAGACCTTGACCGAGGCGTTGGCCAACCGCGTGGCCGAGATCGCCAAGACGCTCAGCGAAGGCGGCCGCGAGGTCGTCACCGCGGTCGACAAGCGTATTGCCGACGTCACCGCGGTGATCGACGCGCGCGGCGCCAAGCTCACGGAATTGATCGGCGAACGCGGCGCCGAAATCGACAAGGTGCTCGGCGCGCAGGCGCTGCGGGTCGCCAATACGCTCGACAGCCGCATCGGCCATCTCGAGCATCTGTTGGTCGGCCGCGCTGAAGCGGTCAGCCAGCAGATCGAAACCCGAAGCCGCGCCGCCGCCGATCTGCTCAACGGCCGGCTCGAGGAGCTGTCGGAATCGATCAAGACCAATTCCGGCAATGCCGAGCAGGCGCTCGGCGCGCTTGCCGCCCGCACCGTGGAAGCGCTCGGCAAAACCGCCGCCGCCAGCACCGCCGCCAGCGAGACGCTCAACCGCAGTGCCGTCGCCGCGACCGACGCGCTCAACCGCAGCGCCGCCGAGGCGACGGTTGCGCTCAATAGGAGCGCCGGCGCGCTCAGCAACACCATCGCCAACAGCGCCGCCGCCGCCAACGAAACGCTTGGCAAGACCACCGAGAGCACCGCCGCTGTGGTGTCGCGCAGTGTCGCTGCCGCGAACGAAGCCCTTGGCAAGACCACCGAGACCGCCGCCGGCTTGATTTCGCGCAGTGTCGCCGCCGCCAACGAAGCCATCGGCAAGACCGGCGAGAACGCGGCCAGCGTCGTCGCGCGCACCGCCGCCGCGCTCAACAACACGGTCACCGGCAGCACCGCCGCCGCCAACGAAGCGATCGGCAAGACCAGCCAGAACGCCGCCGAGCTGATGGCGCGCAGCGCCGCCGAGGCGACCGCCGCGCTGACCCGCAGCGCCACTGAAGCCACCACCGCCCTCACCCGCAGCGCCACCGCCTTGGGCAATACCATCAGCGGCAGCGCCGGGACGGCCAGCGAAGCGATCGGCAAGACATCGGCCTCGGCTGCGGACGCGCTATCGCGCAGCGCCACCGCCGCCAGCGAGGCGATCGGCCGCAGCGCCAGCGAGGCCGAACGCACCCTTGTCAGCATGAGCGCCGAAGTCGGCCGCAACATCGCCGGCCGGGCCGATGAGATCACCGCGACAGTATCGCAGCGGGTCGGCGAGATGTCGCAGCTACTCGACGAGAAGTCGAACGGGCTGTTGGCGACGATTTCCGGCAAGGGCCAGGAGCTCGCCGGCGAAGTCAGCCGCATCACCGACCAGGCGGTGAAGTCGATCGAAGCCAAGAGCTTCGTCTTCACCCAGACGATGATGGACAACAGCGAGGAGATCGCGCGGCTCATCAATGACGCCAGCCAAACCGCGACCGCCGCCATGACGCGCACACTCGGGCAGCTGCAGGAAGGCGCGCACGGCGTCAGCGAGGCGGCCAAGGCGACCATCACCCGCACACTCGACGACCTGCATGCCGCCACCCGCTCGGCCATCGAGGAATCCAAGCAGACGGCGTCGGCGACGGTGGCCGACATGCTGGAGACCCACGGCATGCTGCGCTCCGACACCACCGCGCTGTTCGAACGGCTGCGCGAGGCCAACATCTTGCTGCAGGAAGTCTTGAGCGGCGCCCACGAGAATATGAGCTCGCTCGAGCGCACCATGGTGACGCGCGTTTCGGAGTTCGTCTCCGCCATGAACGACCTGACGCTCAAGAGCGACACCAGCGCCAATGTGGTGCAGCAGCATGTCGGCGCCTTCAACGCCGTCACCGCCAAAGCGCTGCGCGAACTCGGCGAGCTGGCCTCGCAGTTCAACGTCCATGGCCGCTCGCTGGCCGAGGCGGTCGAGCTTCTGGAAAAGAGCAACCGCCGCACTGAGGAATCGGTCACCACCAAGCGCGCCAATATCGAAGCGCTGGTGTCGACGCTGGACACGCGGACCGACGACTTTGCCCAGCGCCTCACCCGCTTCTCCGGCCTGCTCGACGAGTCGCTCGACGCGGCGACGACGCGGGCGCGGGAGATCGCCAGCATAATCGCCGAGTCCAGCAACACCAGCGTGCAAACCATCGAGCAGCAATACGAGCTGGTACGCACGACCTCGGAAGAAGAACGCAAGCACACCAGCGAGACGTTCGGCTCGATCTACGAAGAAGCCACCGCCCAAGTGCACGGCATGCTCAGCCAGTCGGCCGAGCGTTTCACCGAGATCATGCAAGGCATGAAGCAGATGGCGGCGGAAATGCAGCAGGAGCTGGAGACGACGCGCGCCGAATTGCGCCGCGGCATTTTCGAGCTGCCGCAGGAGACCGCGGAGAGCGCCGCGCAAATGCGCCGCGTCATCGTCGACCAGATCGAGGCGCTGGCCGAGCTCAACCGGATCGTCGCCCGCCATGGACGCTCGCTCGACACCACCGATCCGATGCGGCCGGAACCGCTGCGTCAGGAACCCCTGCCGCCGCGTCCCGAGCCGCTGCGGCGCGAGCCGGAGCCGGCCTATGTCGGCGGCGGCGGTCGTCCGCCGGCACGGCCGCCGCGCGACATCACCGGAGCGCCACCGGCGGCGACGCGTGGCGACATTACCGGCGCTCCGCCGCGCCGGCCCGAGCAGCCGCCGGTCGGTCAGAATGGCGGCGGCGGCAATGGCCGCAACAACGGCGGCTGGCTCAGCGATCTGCTGACCCGCGCGTCGCGCGATGACAGTCCGCCGATCGCGCCGCCGACGGCGCGCGGCGAAGAGCGTGCTCCGCGTGACGGCGCCGACTCGCTTGAATCGCTCGCGGTCGATGTCGCGCGCATGATCGACCACGAAGCGGCTGCCGACTTGTGGGAGCGTTACAAACGCGGCGAACGCGGCCTGTTCACCCGGCGCCTCTACACCGCCCAGGGCCAAAAGGCGTTCGACGAGATTCGCCGCAAATACCGCGCCGACCCGGAATTCCGGCAGACCGTCGAGCAATACATCCACGAGTTCGAGCGGCTGCTCGATGACGTGTCGCGCGGCGATCGCGGCGCGGCGGTGGTGCGCAACTACCTGACCTCGGACACCGGCAAGGTTTACACCATGCTGGCGCACGCCGCCGGCCGGTTCGATCAGTGACGCGCGCCGCTCTGCGGCAATGACGCTACCGCGCCGGCCCGCGGCTGTGGCGCCGGAAGCGAGAGTGCAAACTCGGTCAAGGAATTATAGATTCGGCCAATGACCTGATGCGTGGGTCAATGGCCGCCTTGCCCATTGGGCGACGGCAGCGCTACCGTTAACGGTTATGGAACCTTCGGCTTCCTTGCCCACCGCTGCGGACGTCGAGGCGGCCGCCCGCCGCCTCGCCGGGGTGGCGTTGCATACACCGCTGCTCACCTCGGTGGCGCTCGACGCGATGACCGGCGGACGCGTTTTTTTGAAAGCCGAAACGCTGCAGCACACCGGCTCATTCAAGTTCCGCGGCGCCTACAACAAGCTGGCGGCGATCCCGCCCGAGCAGCGCGCCGGTGGCGTCGTCGCCTTCTCCTCCGGCAATCACGCCCAAGGGGTCGCCGCGGCGGCGCGGCTTCTCGGCATGCGCTGCGTCATCGTGATGCCGCACGACGCGCCGCGCGCCAAACGCGAGCGCACCGCCGCGCTCGGCGCCGAAGTCGTGCTTTATGACCGCGTCAAAGACGACCGCGAAGCCATCGCCGGCGACATCGCGGCGCGGCGCGGCGCGGTGCTGGTGCCGCCGTACGACGACGCCATGATCATCGCCGGCCAGGGCACTGCCGGCCTCGAAATCGTCGACGATCTCAAGGCGCTCGGCCTCGTGCCCGACGTGGTGGTGGTGACCGCCTCCGGCGGCGGGTTGACCGCCGGCATCGCGCTCGCGGTCAGATCGCGGGCGCCGAACGCGGCGCTTTACACCGCCGAGCCGCAGGGCTTCGACGACCACGCGCGCTCGTTTCGTAGCGGCCAGCGCGAGCAGAACGCCGCCGTCAGCGGCACGATCTGCGACGCGCTGATGGCGCGCACGCCCGGCAAGCTCACCTTCGCCATCAACCAGTCGCTGGTCGGCGCCGGTGTCGTCGCCAGCGACGCCGAGGTCGCCGCCGCCGTCGCCTTCGCCTTCTCGGAATTGAAGCTTGTGGTCGAGCCGGGCGGCGCGGTGGCGCTCGCGGCGTTGATGACCGGCAAGGTGGACGTCACCGGCAAGATCGCCGTCGCCGTCCTGTCCGGCGGCAATATCGACCCCGAATTGTTTTCGCGGCTGGTCGCGTAAAATGCTGCGCCTCGCCGCCGCGCGGGCGGCGAGGCTCGCAAAGATTCAACAGCACAGGCTGCCTAAAATTCACGCTTGCGCGGGAACAACGAAGGCAGCGAATTTACATTATGATCTTGGGATCATAATGTAGATGCTTCTCGGAGCATGACGGCCGACCTCCACTCCAGGGCAAGCTTCTCAGCATCATGCGCTACGCCCCGGCGCCGGGCAGGAAGCAACGGATTTGGGTTGTGCCGTCCGAACTCATGTACGGCCACACCACCGCGGGCCCGAATTTGTTCGGCTCGGTGACAAGCGCGTTATCCGGAACGACAACCCACTCGCCGTGCAGCCGCACGCGGTAACGGCCGTCCTGCGTATCCCAATCGACATTCTCGACCTTGAACCCATCGGCAAAAGAACAACACAAGCCCTTGCCGCTCGCCAATTGATCGAACCAAGCGTGAAGTGGCTCATTGGCGTAGCGGCCATCATCACGCGCCGATACATTGTCCGCAATCAAAGCACTCGTGCACAACGCCACAACCGCCAACAAAGGACCGGTAAGTCTGTGCATCGTGGCCTCCAGATGATCGTGTTACGCGGACCGACAACAACAAGGTCCGGCAGACCTGGAGAGAAAGCTTCTTGCCTGCCTTTCCTTGTTGATCCGCATCAACTCATGGAAAGCAACTTCCGTGCCGTTTGACGAATCACTCCAATTGGATGACATTTTTTCTTAACAAAGAATAAATGTTCGCGCGAGCCAACGATTCGCGCGGGCATTCGTTGGGCCGGTTGGAACTTTGTCAGCAACATGGCAGCCGCGCGGCCATGATCCTGTCGAATCACAGGCGAGCTTTTTTTGGCATCACGCTCAGCTGAACAGCGCGATGAGCTCTTCCTCGCTCAGCCCATAGATCGCCGCGAGCGGATCATTGGCCGACGCGCGCGAATTTGCCGGCGCCGCTCCATTCGAGTCGGCAGATGACGGCGCTGCCCCGTTTGTTTCGGCAGCCGATGGCGCAGACATCGCGGACGTCGTCGTGGCGGGTGCCACTGTATCCGCGTCATGAGATGCGGCGGCGGCCGGCGGCTCCACCGCTATCTGTTCGGCGGCCGCTTGCGCTTCACGCTCCTCCGCCTTGTGATCGACCGGCTCATCGTTGGGCGGCGCGTCTTCATCTTCGCCGACCGGACTCGGCATCGACATGACGACCGGCTGGACCGGCCTCGCCGTTTGTCGCTTCGCTTCGGCGGACAGCTGCATGTCCGGCAATGCCGCATGCACGAATGCGGGCTGCGGCAGCGGATGGGCGTGATCGTCGTCCGACACGACGACGTCGACGGCATCGGCCATCGGCCCAGCGGCGGCGCCGTTCGGCTTGGTTGCGTGATCGCCGTTCAGGGCGGCGCTCACCGCAACGTTCGCCTTCTGGGCAACTCCGTCCGCTTTGTCCGGCTTGGCAACTCCGTTCGCTTTGTCCGGCTTGGCGGCTCCATCCGCTTTGCCCGGCTCGACGGCAACGACCGAACCGTGCGGAAGCAGCTGATCGATCCGCTTGCCCAGATCGCACAGCAGCGCCGCCGCGCCCTGCGTCCGCGCCGCCGCCGCGTCGTTGCGGACGATGGCGTCGCCGACTTCGCGTATCGACGCTTCCAGCGTATCGCACAGCGCGGTGTCGACCTCGCGCATGCGCAGCGCCATGGCGACGTCCTGAATGCGCTCGATGGCGAAGTGGACCTCGAGCGCCAGCGCGCCGTTCGTCTTGAGCACCGCTTCGATCTGCCTGATCGTCGCCGCCACACGGGCAAAGCCGTTGGCCAATCCCGTTGACCCCGGCGCAGGCAAATCGTCGGCCGCCGCGTCGCGATGATTGGCGATCGTGGCGGCGCCATTCGTCTGCGGATGCGAATCAGGACTTAGGTCAAGATTTAGATCGGGGCTTTGATCATGACTTTGATCACGAGTTGGGTCGTGCGGCAGCAAGCCGTCGCCGCTGCCGTTCACCGCGGTGACGAATGTCTCATGGTCGGCGTCTTTCGGCGGCCCAGCCAAAATGTCCAGTAGCGGCAAAAGTTCATTGGACATCATTTTCACCGGTCACGGCGATTCGAGCATCATAGCCGCCGCGACCAAACAACAAAATCCCGCCCGGCACGATTGTCGTGGCAAGTTTCGTGGCAAGTTCCGCCCTGCTCTCAACCCCACAATGCCGACTCTGGGCGGGTAAACCAGGCTCCCTTCATAGCGCAAACCGTCGGGACGATCCCTGGCTAACAGCAAGGGGCCGTCGAGATCGACATAACGTGCCCGCGCCCCGACCAGCATGGCCGGCGCCATCGCCAGCGAGGTGGCGACCATGCAGCCAGCCATCATGGCGAGGCCTCGCTGCTCGGCGGCCGCCGCCAGCGCCAACGCCTCGGTCAGGCCGCCGGCCTTGTCGAGCTTGATGTTGATGGCGTCGTATTTGCCGGCAAGCCCATCCAGAGAGGCCCGGTCGTGGGCGCTCTCGTCGGCACAAACCGGAACGGGGTGTTTGATACCGGCAAGCGTGTCGTCGCTGCCTTCCGGCAAGGGCTGTTCGATCAAAGTGACGCCGGCATCGGCGCAAGCGGCAAGGTTTTCCGCGAAATTGTCGGCGTTCCAGCCCTCATTGGCGTCGACGATCAGCTCGGCCCGCGGCGCGGACCGCCGTACCGCCGCGATCCGCGCCCGGTCGCCCTGCCCGCCGCCCAGCTTGACTTTAAGCAGCGGCCGCCAAGCGGCACGCTCAGCCGCCGCCGCCATTTCCGCGGCCGAGGCCAGCGAGATCGTATAGGCCGTGGTCAGCGGGACCGGGGCTGAAATGCCGGCCAATTCGTGGACGCGGCGCCCGGACTGCTTGGCGTTAACGTCCCAGTAAGCACAATCGAGTGCATTACGGGCAGCACCAGGGCCCAGCGCGTGCTGGAGGGTGGCGCGGTCAAGGCCCTGCCGCAGCGCCGGGCGCAATGTCTCGATCGCCGCCACAATGCCGTCCGGAGTTTCGCCGTAGCGTGCATAGGGGACGGACTCGCCGCGGCCGCGGTGGGTCCCATCGCTGAGTTCGGCCACCACCACGACGGCCTCGGTCTTGCTGCCGCGGCTGATCGTGAAGGCGCCGGCTATCGGCCAGCGCTCGATCCGTATGGAGAGCTCCATGCGCGGGGCAGTATGACCGTGATTTTCCCTAACCCTCAAGGGTGGCGCGCCGCGGCGCCGGCGTCGGGTATTGGACCATGAGCGCAGTCTCGCTCACCGCCAAGACCGACGGCGAACGTCTGGCGCTGGTGGCGGCAGGCAGCTGGACGGCGGAGCGCGCCGCCGAACTTGAAAAGATCATCGACGAGACGGCGCGGCGCCATGTCGGCGCGCGCAGCGTCGATATCGATCTCGCCAAGCTCGAGCGGCTGGATACGTTCGGCGCCTGGCTGATCGAGCGGCTCAAGCGGACATTTCTCATCCGCGGCTCGGCCGCCCGCATTACCGGCTTGTCCGACATCGATCGCGGCCTGATCGAGGAGCTGCGGCTGGTCAACCAGGCGCCGGCGGCCAAGCGCGCCGCGCCGAACCGCATGCTGCTGGCGCTCGATGCCATCGGCCGCAGCATCGCCGAAATCGGCTGGTCGCTGGTGCTGCTGGTGCAAATGTTCGGCGCGCTGGCGTCGGCCGCGCTCGGCACCATCGCCCACCCGACCCGTCTGCGGCTGACGTCGATGGTGCATCATCTCGAGCGCGTCGGCTGGCGCGCGGTGCCGATCATCGTGCTGAGCACGTTCATGATCGGCGCCATTCTGGCGCAGCAGGGCATTTTCCGTTTCCGCACCGTCGGCTTGGATATCTACGTCGTCGACATGGTCACCGTGCTGGTGCTGCGCGAGGTCGGGGTGCTGATCGTTTGCGTCATGGTGGCCGGGCGCTCCGGCAGCGCCTACACCGCCGAGCTCGGGTCGATGAAGATGCGCGAGGAGATCGACGCCTTGCGCACCATGGGCCTCGATCCGGTCGAAGTGCTGGTGCTGCCGCGCATCATCGCACTGGTCATTGCCGTGCCGCTGCTGACCTTTATCGGCTCGATCGCCGCGCTCTATGGCGCCGGCCTGGTGTGTTGGCTCTATGCCGGCATGGCGCCGGAGATTTTTCTCGAGCGGCTGCGCGAAGCCATCTGGCTGCCGACGTTCGCGGTCGGCATGATCAAGGCGCCGTTCATGGCGCTGACCATTGGGCTGGTCGCTTGCAGCGAGGGCTTCAAGGTTGAGGGCAGCGCCGCCTCGCTGGGTCGCCAAACCACCGCTTCGGTCGTCAAATCGATCTTTCTGGTGATCGTGCTCGACGGCATGTTCGCCATGTTCTTCGCCGGCATCGGGATGTGACGATGACCAACAACCCGCCGGTGATCAGCGTGCGCGACGTCGTCGTCAGCTTCGGCGGGACGACCGTGCTCGATCGCGCCAGCGTCGACGTGTTCGAAGGCGAGATCCTCGGTTTTGTCGGCGGCTCGGGCGCCGGCAAATCGGTGCTGATGCGCGCCATCATCGGGCTGGTGCCGAAGCGGCACGGCACCATCGAAGTCTTCGGCTACGATCTTGCCGCACTCAACGACCGGCAGCGGCGCGCGCTCGAGCAGCGCTGGGGCGTGCTGTTCCAGCAGGGCGCGTTGTTTTCATCGCTCACGGCCCTGCAAAACGTGCAATTCCCGATCCGCGAATATCTCAAGCTGTCGCCGCGGCTGATCGAAGAGATCGCGCTGGCCAAGCTCGAAATGGTCGGCTTGAGCGCCGACGTGCGCGGCAAATATCCGTCCGAGCTGTCCGGCGGCATGATCAAGCGGGTGGCCCTGGCGCGGGCACTGGCGCTTGATCCCGACATTGTTTTCCTTGATGAACCGACGTCCGGGCTCGATCCGATCGGCGCCGCCGAGTTCGACGAGCTGATCCGGACGCTGCAACGCACGCTGGGCTTGAGCGTTTTCATGGTCACCCACGATCTCGACAGCCTGCACGCGGTGTGCGACCGCATTGCGGTACTGTCCGAAGGCCGCGTCATCGCCACCGGTCCGATCGAGACCATGCTGGCGTCCGAGCATCCGTGGCTGCGATCGTACTTTGGTGGAAAACGGGGGCGGCAAGTTCAGGGGCTCTTACAATAGGCATGGTGAATTTTGGGCATGCAAATTGTCTCGTCATTGCGAGCGGAGCGAAGCAATCCAGCGCGGCGTTCACGATTCTGGATTGCTTCGTCGCTTCGCTCCTCGCAATGACGAGCAGTGATGCAGGTAGGATCATCACGCTTTAAGAGCGCGAGAGACCAATCATGGAAACCAAGGCCAGCTACATCTTCACCGGCGCTTTCACGCTCGCCGTCATCGCCGGCGTGTTCGGCTTCGTCTATTGGGTCCAGAGCGGTGGGACCTCGAGCGACCGCGCCACTTATCGCGTCGTGTTCGCCGGATCGGTTTCCGGACTGCACGCCGGTTCCTCGGTTCT
The DNA here is from genome assembly GCA_963806465.1 of uncultured Alphaproteobacteria bacterium. Classification (GTDB taxonomy): domain Bacteria; phylum Pseudomonadota; class Alphaproteobacteria; order Rhizobiales; family Xanthobacteraceae; genus BOG-931. The sequence continues at coordinate 35,670 of CAWDZD010000019.1, forward strand.
GTTCGACGGCATGCGGGTCGGCGAAGTGACCAAGCTTACCCTTGACCCGCACGATCCGCGCAAGGTCGACGCGCTGATCGCGCTTGATCGCGCGGTGCCGGTGCGCGCCGACACCAAGGTGGCGCTGGAATTCCAGGGGCTGACCGGGCTCGCCGAGATTTCGCTGACCGGCGGCGCCGCCGACGCCGCGCCGGTGCTCGCCGACGGCGGCGGGCTGCCGACGCTTTATGCCGACCCGAGCGCCTCCGCCGACGTCACGCAAGCCGCGCGTAACGTGCTGGCGCGCGTCGATGGCCTCGTCGCCGAGAACGAGGAGGCGATGCGCGCCTCGATGCGCAACATTCAGGCGGTGACGGAGACGCTGGCCAAGAATGCGCAGCGGCTCGATAAAGTCATGGCCGGGGTCGAAAACCTGACTGGCAACGGCGACAAGAGCGGCGAGCTCGCCGAAGCCGCCATCTCGATCCGCAAGCTCGCCGACAATCTCGACAAGCGCACCGACGAAATTTCGGCCGGGCTGGTGCGTTTCTCCAATTCAGGCCTTAAGGAATACGAGGCCTTTGCGGTCGACGGCCGCCGTACGCTCGCCGAGCTGCACAAGGTGATCAAGAACATCAACGATCACCCCTCGCAGCTGATTTTCGGGCATTGACGCCGTAGGGTGGTAACCCGCCATTTCTGGCTCGGATCGGCGGATTACGCTTCGCTAATCCGCCCTACTCCAACCCTCAGGCCGCGATCTCGGCCTCTTGGTCCTGCTCGACCAGGCGCGGGCTGGGCAGCGGCCGCTCGGCGCCGGTATCGGACCAGTTGATGATCTCGAAGCGCCCGTCTTCGTGCTCGGCCAACGCCGTGCAGCTCTCGACCCAATCGCCGCAATTCATGTAGCGGATGCCGAAATTGTCGTGAATCACGGCGTGGTGGATATGGCCGCAGATGACGCCGTCGACCTCGAGGCGCCGCGCTTCGTCGGCCAGCGTCTGCTCGAACGCGCCGATGTAATTCACCGCGTTCTTGACCTTGCGCTTCGCCCATTGCGACAGCGACCAATAGGAAAAGCCGAGCTTGCGGCGGATGGCGTTGAAATAGCGGTTGACGAAAATCGCGAAGTCGTAAGCGGTGTCGCCAAGCAGCGCCAGCCAGCGCGCGTGCTTGACAACCATGTCGAACACGTCGCCATGCACGACCAGATAGCGCCGTCCGTCGGCGGCTTCGTGGATGGCTGTTTCCACCACCTCGATGCCGCCGAAATGGGTGCCGTAATAGTCGCGCAGGAACTCGTCGTGATTGCCCGGCAGATAGACGAAGCGGGCGCCCTTGCGCGCCTTGCGCAACAGCTTCTGCACCACGTCGTTGTGCGGCTGCGGCCAATACCAGCCCGAGCGCAATTGCCAGCCGTCGACTATGTCGCCGACCAGATAGATCGTCTCGGCGTCGTGGTAGCGCAGGAAGTCGAGCAGCCGTTCAGCCTGACAGCCGCGCGCGCCGAGATGAACATCTGAAATAAAGAGAGTACGGAACAGACGCGTACCGTGCTCAAGTTCCACGATGTTTGATCTTTCGTTGCCGCGACATGGTTTCGACGTTGTCAGGCGTATAAGTGCGTCGCATTGCAGCAAGATGACAACAAAAGTTAACGTCCAGCGACGGCAACAACAAATAATAACGTGCATTTCATATAGGCTTCATGCGGCGTCCGGCCGCGCCCGCCGAGTCACAGCGCTGTCACGCCGCTGCGTTAAATGATTCGCTAATGACAGCGCCGATTGCCGCCGCGTTTTTCCTCATCGCCACGACTAGCGTTCACGTTGCGAGCATCGCGATCGCGGCCCTGCGATTGCGGCGGAGCGCTGCCGGCAATTCTCGGCCTTTCCAAAAGCTCCCACCCGTCAGCCTGGTGCGCCCGCTATGCGGAATAGACAATTATGCCACCGACACGCTGCGTTCGACGTTCGCGCTCGATTATCCGCGCTACGAAATCCTGTTCTGCGTCGCTTCCGCAAAGGACCCCGTCATTCCGCTTATCGAAACATTGCTGACGAGCGAGCCGGAAGCCGACGCGAGGCTGCTCGTCGGCGGCGAGAGGGTGAACAACAATCCGAAGCTGAATAATGTGCTCAAGGGCTGGTGGGCGGCGAAATACGACTGGATCGTGCTGGCCGACTCCAACGTGCTGATGCCGCGCGATTACCTCGAGCGCCTGTTCGCCAGCTGGCGCGCCGACACCGGCCTCGTCGCTTCGCCGCCGATCGGCTCGCAGCCGGACGGATTATGGGCGGAGTTGGAATGCGCCTTCCTCAACACCTATGAGGCGCGTTGGCAATTCATCGCCGACGCTTTCGGCTTCGGCTTCGCCCAGGGCAAGACCATGCTGTGGCGGCGGGCCGACCTCGAGCGCGCCGGCGGCATTGAAACGCTCGCCAAGGAGGTCGCCGAAGACGCCGCCGCGACCAAGATCGTGCGTGGTGCCGGGCTCAAGGTGCGGCTGGTCGACCGGCCGTTCGCGCAACCGCTCGGCTATCGCACCGCGGCCGAGGTGTGGCATCGGCAGGTGCGCTGGGCGCGGCTGCGCCGCGCCAGCTTCTTGGCTTATTTTCTCCCCGAGGCGGTGTCCGGCGGCGTGCTGCCGATGATCGCGCTTGCCATCGTCGCACCCGCCATCGGTCTGCCGGCCGCGGCGAGCGTGGTGACGTTTGGCCTGGTCTGGTACGGCGGCGAGACATTGCTCGCCGCCATTGTCGGCTGGCATGTCTCGGTGCGTTATCCGCTGATCTGTCTGATCCGCGATGCGCTTCTTCCGGTGCTGTTCGTCAGCGCGCTGCAAGGCGATGACTTCGTGTGGCGCGGCAACGAAATGCAGGTCGAGCGCCTGCGGCCACGCGGGATGATGGCGCGCGTGCGGCCGCGCAATGTGATGGCGCGGATGCGGCCGCGCCTCGCCGCGGTGGCGCCGCGCGCCCGCCGGCACCTGCGCTCACTGCGCGAGCGGATGTCCTAGATAGGCCCTCACGTCCCGGCGCGGTAGGAAACGGCGGGCTCGAATGAGCCCGCCATTGCCGCGTTGCTTTAGGTTATGCCGATCGGCACGCCGGGCGACCCGGTTCCGCCGACGATCGGCACCGGCGTGAAGATGTAGACGAACTGATACTTTTTGTCGGCAATCAAGGTGTCGAAGAACAGATTCTCGTGGTTGAGAATCCCGTGCTTGGTCTGCAGCGTCATGTGGACCGGGAAGGCCAGCGTCTTATCGGGATTGGGAACCGCTTCCACCGCCCAGGTGTCGGCGCCCGTCAGGCAGAGGTCCTTCTCGATCACCCAGCTGGCGATCTCGAGCCCGATGCCAGGCTCGCCGCTGTTGAACTTGTCGTTGTTCTTCTTCCACAATGAGCCCCAGCCGGTGTTGAAGAAGATGGCGTCGCCGGGCTTGATGTCGCTCTCCTGCATGTTTTGCTTGCCCAGCGCGGCGCGCACGTCGGCGACGGTGATCTCTTCGCCCGCTTCCATCATGCGGCCCTTGACCGGAACCAAGTCGACCAGATGGCCGCGGGTGAAGAACGGCTTGCAATTCTCGACGCCGAGCTTCTTGAGGCCGTAGGCGTCACTGAAATCCGCCACCGTGTGTCCGTTGTAGAAACGCATCTCGGCCTTGTCGCCGGGCGTGCCCATGGCGACGCCGATGTGGCCGAGAAAGTCGAATTGCGTTCCGACTTGGCCGATCTCGGTGGTCACGAACTCGTCGTGATAGACGAGCCGATTTTCGCCGAATGGACCGCCGGTCGGACCGCCGGGGATGCGCAGCGTAAACACCCGTTTGCCGAACAGCGGCATCGAGGCTTCGTAGTCGTGGCCGAGCTTGTGGATCTTACCGTCCTTGATCCACTTGACGGAGTCGAGCACCTTCGCCGGCGTGATGTGGTTTGACGCGCCGGCCTGATCGTCGGCGCCCCATTTCGACGGCCACCACTTGTCGGGACTGAGCTTCGGCGGAGCCGCCGGCTCGGCCGCCGCCGGCGTGATCGGCGCCAGCCCGAACTTGCCGTAGCTGGCGCCGGCGACTGCACCCAATCCAGCGCCTAAACCGGCGCCCTTGAGGAACCCGCGGCGATCGGTTGATGACGATTCAGTTTGTGAAGATTCGGTCGGTGACGATTGAGACGACGCCGATGCAGGCACGGCGTCGCGTTCATGACCGTCAGTCATGTCGGTATCCTCCCCGTTTTGCTTGGCTCGTCGATAAGCAAGCCAATTATCAATTAGGCTAACAATGCTATGATAATTTGAGCGCGGGACGGGTACAAGGCCCGGTTGCTCAAGGCTGATATTCGTTCGTCGAGCCGCCGTCGTGCGCCGCACGGTACAGGGACCATATGGGAATTTTCGACACCGACAAATCCGCATCGCGGCTGCCGGTCTCCGTCATCACCGGCTTTCTCGGCAGCGGCAAGACCACGTTACTCAACAAGCTGTTGCGTCACGACGGCATGGCGGACAGTGCTGTCATCATCAACGAGTTTGGCGCGGTCGGGCTCGACCATCTGCTGGTTGAGGCGATCGACGGCGAAGTCGCGGTGCTCGCCAGCGGCTGCGTCTGCTGCACATTGCGCAGCGATTTGGAACAGACGCTGCGCGACCTGTTGGTCAAGCGCGACCGCGGCGAAGTGCCGGCGTTTTCACGGATTCTAGTGGAGACGACCGGGCTCGCCGATCCGGCGCCGATCATCCAGCTGTTACTCAACAATCCGCTGGTGAGCCATTTCGTGCGCCTTGACGCCGTCGTGACGACCGTCGATGCGGTCAACGGCTTGCGGCAAATCGACGAACATGCCGAAGCGGTCAAGCAGGCCGCCCTCGCCGATCGTCTTTTGCTGACCAAGACCGACCTCGCCGCGGCGGAGGCGATCCACGCTTTGAAGGAGCGACTGGCCGATCTCAATCCGGGAGCGGCACGGCATACGGTGGCCAACGGCGAGATCGCGCCGGATGCGTTGTTTGGCGCGGCGCTGTTCGATCCATCACGCAAAAGCGTCGATATCGATCGGTGGATCAACGAGCGCGCCTACCAAGCACGCGGCCACGATCATGGCGGCCATCATGACGGCGAACACGGCCACGGCGAGCATGAACATGGCGGTGATGGGCACGGCGAGCACGGACACGACAGCGACATCCGCGCTTGCTGCCTGACCAGCGATGAGCCGCTGTCCTGGGACGCCGTCTCGTCGTGGCTTAGCCGGCTGCGAAAAGGCGCCGGCAACGACTTGTTGCGCGTCAAAGGGATTCTGAACCTGGTCGGCGAGAGCGCGCCGGTCGCGATCCACGGCGTCCACCACGTGTTTCATCCGCCGGTTCAGCTTGATGTCTGGCCCGACGCCGATCGCCGCTCGCGGATCGTGTTCATTACCAGAGGTATCGACCACGCCGATCTGGAAGCGAGCTTTCTCGAACACGTCGCCGGCGCGCGCGTTTGAGCGTCAGGTTCGTCTACCAGCGATAGTTAGCGCCGACCCGCACGACGTGGGCTCACAAGTTCCAAGCATTGTTCACTTGGGGGCGATCGTCTCTTGAGCGGCCCGGTCAGCAATTTCATCCAACGCGGCGCGCGCGCTTGGAAAATCGGCGGCAATCCAGGCTGCCTCGGCGGCGCGTAGCGCAACGCCGAGCGGCGGCCCTTCGGCGACGCTGCGCTTAAGAAAATCGGCGGCCTTGAGCGGAAAAACCGGCGCCGTCCATCGCTGCGGCAGGCTCGCCAGCTCGCGCCAGACGCTGTCGGCGGCGCCGGCTTCAGAGCGCGCCCAGGCAATAAACACCCGGTCGGCGAACGATTGCGGGCCGAGCTGATAAAGGAGCGCGCGGCCCGCGCGGCCGCTAGCGTCCGGCGCCACCCGCCACCAGCCATCCAGTGCCAATAGCCGCTCGGACTCGGCGTTCGACAACCGCAGCCGTTGCGTCAGCCGCTCGGCGTCTTCTTCGACCCAGACGCCGAGCGCGCCCAGGCGGCGGATGGCGTCGGCTTCGACGCCGAGCGCCGCATCGACCTTGATCGTGTTTTCGAAACTCGCGAGATAAGCAACACCGCCCAGCACCATGCTCAGAAGCCCGGTCTCCGCCATCGCCGCGAGCGTCGGCGTCGCCCGCTCGGCGATCAGGAGTTTCAGCATCTCCATGCGCACGCGTTCGCGCGACAGCGTTTCCAGGCCGGCGCGGGCGCGGACGCACGCCTGCACGCCCGCCTGGTCCGGCGCGCCCTCGCCGAAATGGGCGTGAAAGCGAAAGAACCTCAGGATGCGCAGATAGTCTTCTTCGATCCGACGCTGCGGCTCGCCGATAAAGCGCACGCGATGCGCCGCGATGTCGTCGAGACCGCCGACATAATCGTGCACCACCCCATCGGCCGTGACCGAGAGCGCGTTGATGGTAAAGTCACGGCGTTGCGCATCCGCTCGCCAGTCGCGGCCGAACACGACGCGGGCCTTGCGGCCGAAGGTCTCGGCGTCCTCGCGCAACGTCGTGATCTCGACCGGGCGGTGATCGATGATGGCGGTAATTGTGCCGTGCTCGATGCCGGTTGGAATGGCTTTGCCGCCGGCCGCGTCGACGCGGCGGATGACCTCCTCCGGCACCGCCGTGGTCGCCATGTCGATCTCGGCGACCGCAAGCCCGATCAACGCATTGCGCACCGCGCCGCCGACGACACGCGCTTCTTCGCCGTCGCGATCAAGGAGCGCGAGGAGGCGCGCGACGTCGCCGCCTTTGAGCCACGCCACATCGCGCAGAAGCGGCGCAGCCGTCACCGGTTCGATTGCGGCACGAACTTGCCGCCCTCGATATGCGCCGGCACATAGGTCGAACCCGGCGGCGCCCGCCCGAACTGTGCGAGCATCAGAAAGCTTCCGGTCATCAACACCAGGGACGCGATGACGAGACCGGCAAGCCGTGACAAGGTCCATGCCTTCGGATGCAAAACACCGGCACGCGTCGCCAAGAGATACGCCGCATAAAGCACAAACGGAGTGAGAAAGAGCCCGATCTCCGTGGCGAGTGGCCGTATCATCCGTAAACCCGGTCGTAGAGGTTCCTCACAATACCCGCGGTAATGCCCCAGATGTAGCGATCTCCGAATGGGATCGCATAATATTCCCGCTCGATGCCCTTCCATTCCCGGCTGCGGCGCTGATGATTGGCCGGCGTCATCAGGAAGGACAGCGGCACTTCGAACACCTCGGTCACTTCGCCGGGATTGAGATTCAGCATAAAGTCGGGTCGCACGCGCGCGACTGTCGGCAGAATGCGAAAGCCGGAAAACGTCAGATAAAGGTCGAGATAGCCGAGCGGCTCGATCAGCGCCGGCGCGAGCCCGACCTCTTCCTTGGCTTCCCGCACGGCCGCGGCCACCGGGCTCTCGTCCTTTGGCTCGATCTTGCCGCCCGGAAAGGCGACCTGGCCGGCATGGCTTGCTAGATCCTGGGTGCGAATCGTCAACAGCACTGTCGGTTCGTCGCGGTCGATCACCGGAACCAACACCGCCGCCGGCTTGGTGGCGGCGACACCGGCGCGCTCCCACATCGACGGATTGAGATCGAGATCGCCGCGAGCGCCCTGCGCCATAGGGTCGGTCAGCGACGGCGGTACCTGGAGCGTCAGCCGCGTCCGCGCGCGATCAAAGAAGTCCTCGCCCACCGTTGGCCGCGCCGGCGCGGTCTGGTCGGTCACGCGAAATCCCTCACCTGCTCGGCCGGCGCCATCGGGAAGAATACGCCCATCGACGCCACGCCGAACATCGCCCTGCCCTCAACCTCGCGCTCCTCACCGAGCTCGACAAGATCAAAGAAAAGTCGTCGCGTCACCTTCGCCCACAAGTCGCGGCGCACATGCAGATAGGGCTTCAACCCGCCGGTCTCCGCTTCCGGCTCGAAGCGCAGCGCATGCGTCGGCCCGCAACGCACCCAGTCATCGACATTGGTGCGAAAGTTGAGCAGGCGGCCGGACGATGATTCTTCGACGAGGAGCTCGACGGCGAGAAACGGAGCGTCATCGACCGTTATGCCGCACTTTTCCACAGGCGTGACGAGAAAGTATTTGTCGCCTTCGCGCTTGAGCACCGAGGCGAAGAGCTTGACCAGCGGCAGCCGGCCGATCGGCGTCTTTAAGTAAAACCAAGTGCCATCGGCGGCGATCCGCATGTCGAGATCGCCGCAGAATGGCGGGTTCCAGCGCTCAACCGGCGGCGGGCCCTTGGCTCCGGCACCGGCCTCACTTAGCGCGCCTGTGATCGCTTCCAGGCCGGATTGCCCTGCCTTCGCCATGGTTTGCCTTGAACTTGCATCCTTGGACATTAAGTCCGGGGGCAGCATCGCTCGCGGGACCGTAACCGTGTTGCGGCGGTTGCGTCGCGCCAGACTTAAGTCGTGTTCCCGGTGAATGAAAGAACTGGCGCAAAGTCCTGCTTTTGATCCGGCACGTGCCGCTGGCGCGTATATTGCATCAGCCCCTCGCGATGCAAACTCAGCGGTTTTCGTTCGTGCCAGATTTCGTTCGTATCAACGCGCCGAATTTGATTCGCTCGCGAAAGCGGCACTAGAGAAGGAATGAAACCATGCCCGCTGTCGGCGGAGATGGGCTCGAAAAGCTCGAAGACATGATCGTGCGGGCGGCCGAATCAAGCGCCGACCACGCGCGCGCGGCTAAGGCCGCGATCGGAACGGTGATTTTCGGCCAGGATAAGGTTATCGAGCAGGCGCTCGTCACCATCCTGTCCGGCGGACATGCGCTCCTCCTCGGCGTTCCCGGCCTCGCCAAGACCAAGCTGGTCGATACGCTGGGCACCGTGCTCGGGCTCGATGCGCGACGCATCCAGTTCACGCCCGACCTGATGCCGTCCGATATTCTCGGCACCGAGGTGCTGGAGGAAAGCCAGACCGGCAGGCGAAGCTTCCGTTTTCTTTCAGGCCCGGTGTTCGCCCAGCTTCTGATGGCCGACGAGATCAATCGCGCCAGCCCGCGCACACAATCGGCGTTGCTGCAGGCGATGCAAGAACAACATGTCACGGTCGCCGGCACGCGCCACGATCTGCCGCGCCCGTTTCACGTGTTGGCGACGCAAAATCCGCTCGAGCAGGAAGGCACCTATCCGCTACCGGAAGCGCAGCTCGATCGCTTCCTGATGGAGATCGACGTCGATTATCCGGACCGGGCGGCAGAACGGAAAATTCTGTTCGAGACCACCGGCGCCGAGGAAACCAAAGCCAAACCGGCAATGAGCGCCGAAGACTTGTTGGCCGCGCAGCGTCTGGTGCGCCGTTTGCCGGTCGGCGAATCCGTCGTCGAGGCGATTCTGGCGCTGGTGCGATCGGCGCGGCCCGGGCCGGAAGGCGGCGACGCCGCAAAGCTCATCGCCTGGGGACCGTCGCCGCGCGCCAGCCAGGCTTTGATGCTGGCGGTGCGTGCGCGGGCGCTGCTTGATCGGCGGCTCGCGCCCTCGGTCGACGACGTCATCGATCTCGCCGAGCCGGTGCTCAAGCACCGCATGGCGCTCACCTTCTCGGCGCGCGCCGAGGGCGAGACCATCGAGGCGGTGATCGGGCGCCTGAAGGCGCGGATCGGATAAGCGGATGGCGGCCGAGGCAAGGCGCACGCCCGATTACGATCGCTCGGCGGTGCAGCGTGCGGTTGGCGAAGGCCGCACGCTCGCCGCCACCATGCCGCGATTGATCCTGGAAGCGCGGCGGGTCGCGGCGACGGTAATTCACGGACTGCACGGCCGCCGCCGCGCCGGGCCCGGCGAAAATTTCTGGCAATACCGCCGCTTTGTCTCCGGCGAGCCGGCCTCGCGTGTCGATTGGCGGCGCTCCGCCCGCGACGATCATCTCTATGTGCGCGAACTCGAATGGGAAGCCGCGCACACCGTCTGGATCTGGCCCGATCGCTCGCCGTCGATGGTCTTCGCTTCGCCGCTGGTGCGCGACACCAAGCTCTACCGCGCCTTGGTGATCGCGCTGGCGCTGGCCGAAGTTCTGGTCGAAGGCGGCGAGCGCGTCGGCATTCCGGGCCTGATGCGGCCGACCGGCAGCCGCAATGTCATCCAGCGCATGGCGCAGGCGATCGTCCATGATCGCAGCGAGCGCGCAAGCCTGCCGCCGAATTTTTCGCCCGCCCCGCTTGCCGAGATCGTGCTCCTGTCCGACCTGTGGAGCGACATCGCCGACGTGCGGCGCACCGTCACGCAACTCTCCGGCAGCGGCGCGCGCGGTCACGTGGTGCAGATCGTTGATCCCGCGGAAGAGACGTTCCCGTATTGGGGCCGTATCGAGTTCGTCGAGCCGGAAGGTGGCGGTCGCATTACCGCCGGCCGGGCACAAACCTGGCGTGCCGACTACGAAGCCCGCGTGCGGCGCCACCGTGCCGAAATCCGCGCCGAGACCGACCGGCTGTCCTGGACCTTCACCATCCACCGCACCGATCGGCCGGCCAGCGAGCTCCTCTTGGCGCTGCATGCCCGCATCGGCGCCGCCATCAGCGACAGCGGCCCACGCCTGCCGGTGCGCGCTGAGCCGAGGGTGCCGGCATGATTGGCGGATTGCCGCTCGGCTTTGCCGAACCCCTGGTGCTGATCGGACTGCTGACTTTGCCGGTGCTGTGGTGGCTGTTGCGGCTCATTCCGCCGCGTCCACGCCGCATCGATTTCCCGCCGACCCGGCTGCTTCTGGAAATCGCGCCGCGCGAAGAAACGCCGGCACGGACGCCGTGGTGGCTGACGCTGCTGCGGCTCCTGCTGGCCGCCCTGGTGATTTTCGCCGCCGCCGGCCCGTTATGGAATCCGCCGTTGACGACGCAGACGACGCGCGCGCCGATCGCAATCCTGATCGACGACGGCTGGGCCGCGGCCGCGACCTGGGACGCGCGCATCCGCACCGCCGAAGACATTATCTCACGGGCGGAAAGCGACCGCCGCGCGGTCGCACTCATTCCGTTGTCTGAAGGTCCGCGCGATATTTCATTCGCGCCGGCCGGCTCGGCACGGGTGCGCCTGCAACTGATCAAACCGCAGCCGCACACCGTCGACCGCACCGAGGCGCTGCCCGCCATCTCGCGCTTCCTCGCCGCGACGCGCGAAGTCGAGCTGGTGTGGCTTTCCGACGCCGTCGATCTCGGCCGCGGCGCCGATTTCGCCAAGGGTCTGGCGCCATTGCTCGACAACCGGCCGCTGACGATCGTTGCCGGCGGCATCGCCGGCACGCGCGCGCTCACCGCCGCCGACAATGCGGCCGGCGCGCTCAGCGTGAAAGTGCTGCGCGCCGGCTCCGGCAGCGCCGAGTCCGGCACGGTGCGCGCGCTCGACTTGAAGGGCCTGCCGCTCGGCGAAGCGCCGTTCGTGTTCCAGCCGGCGGACCGCGAAACCGAGGCGCGCTTCGACCTGCCGGTCGAGATCCGAAACGACATCGCCCGCATGGAAATTGCCAACGAACGCTCCGCCGGCGCCGTGCAGCTTCTCGACAAGCGCTGGCGCCGCCGCACCGTCGGCGTCGTATCCGGCGCCACCGCCGACACGTCGCAGCCGCTATTGTCGTCGATCTATTACATCACGCGGGCGCTGGGCCCATTCGCCGACGTGCGGGTTGCACAAGGCGAGTCGCCGGCCGAGGCGGTGTCGCATTTCCTCGACCAGCATCTGCCGATGCTGATCCTCGCCGATGTCGGCAATGTCGCCGGTGACGCCCACGACCGGCTCGGGCGCTGGATCGAAGACGGCGGCGTGCTGGTGCGTTTCGCCGGTCCACGGCTTGCCGCTTCCGACGATGATCTGGTTCCGGTGCGATTGCGGCGCGGCGGCCGCATTCTCGGCGGCAGCCTGAGCTGGGACAAGCCGCAGCCGCTGGCGGCATTCTCGCGCGAGAGCCCGTTCAATGGCATGAGCGTGCCGAACGACGTGACCGTGAGCCGTCAGGTCTTGGCCGAGCCCGATGCGGCGTTGACGGAAAATACCTGGGCGACGCTCGCCGACGGCACGCCGCTTGTTACCGCCGCGCGGCGCGGCAAGGGTTTGATCGTGCTGTTCCACGTCACCGGCGACACCCGCTGGTCGGATTTGCCGCTGTCCGGCAGTTTTGTCGACATGCTCAAGCGCATTGTCGCGCTGGCCGGCACTGCAGCCGTCACCGAACCGGCAGCCGATCAGAAAACCAAGACCACGCACGAAGCGGTCGCGGCAAGCCGCGTGCTTGACGGCTTCGGCATTTTCACGTCGCCGCCGGCAACCGCCCGCCCGGTGCCGACCGACTATGCGGGCAGCGCCAGCGCCGAGCATCCGCCCGGTTTTTATGGTCCACCGGAAAATCTCCTCGCCGTCAACACGCTCAGCCCCGCCGATCGGCTGACGCCGCTCGACTTCTCGCCGCTCGTCAACGCCAGCCATGAAATTTACCGCAAGACCGAGCCGCAGGACTTGCGTGGCCCGATATTGCTCGCGGCGCTGTCGCTGTTCCTGCTCGATACCTTGCTGGTGCTTTATCTCGGCGGCGGCGTCGCCCGGTTGTTGCCGCGCTTATCGCGTGCTTCGCGCGCCTCTGCTGCGATGGTGATGGTCATCGGCGCGCTGGCGTTGTCGATCTCGTATGCGCGCGCCGCCGAGCAGCCGAGCCGGGACGTGCCGCGCTCGGCGCTGGAGACCAAGCTCGCCTACGTCGTGACCGGCGATCGCGACGTGGATTCGGTCAGCAAATCCGGACTCGGCGGCCTGACGCTGTTCCTGGCGCAACGCACCGCGCTCGAAGCCGGCGAGCCGATCGGCCTCGACATCGCCCGCGACGAGCTCGCCTTCTACCCGCTGATCTATTGGCCGATCGTGCCCGGCGCGGCGCGGCCGTCGGAGGAAACGCTCAAGCGCGTCGATGCCTACATGAAGCAGGGCGGCACCGTGCTGTTCGACACCCGCGACGCGGTGGTGGCGCCGCCCGGATCCGGTGGCGAGACCCACGGGCCGGGCATGCTCGAATTGCGCAAGATTCTCCGCTTCGCTCGACATCCCCGAGCTCGAGCCGGTGCCGCGCGATCACGTCCTGACCAAGACGTTCTATCTGCTGCGCGACTTCCCCGGCCGGTTCAATTCCGGCCAGCTCTGGGTCGAAGCATTGCCAGCCGCCAACGACGACGACGAAGCCTCGCATCGGCCGGCGCGCGGCGGCGACGGCGTGTCCTCGATCATCATCACCTCGAACGACCTCGCCGGCGCCTGGGCGTTGCAGCCCGACGGTCAGCCGATGCTGCCGATGCTCGAAGGCGAGCCGCGCCAGCGCGAACTTGCCTTCCGTGCCGGCGTCAACATCGTGATGTACACGCTGACCGGCAACTACAAGGCAGACCAGGTGCACGTGCCGGCGCTGCTCGAACGGCTCGGGCAATAGGAGGGCGAAGCGTGAATCTCGGCGTCGCCTTCGCCCCGCTGGTCAGCGCTCAAATTCTTTGGGCGGCGATCGCCGTCGCTGTCCTTTTGTCTTTGCTGCTGTTCGCCTCGCGCAGCCGCGGCGCCACCATCCGTGCGCTCGGGCTGGCGCTGATCGTGCTGGCGCTCGCCAATCCGTCGCTGACCCGCGAGGACCGCGACCCGCTCTCTTCGGTCGCCGTCGTCGTGGTCGACAAAAGTCCGAGCCAGAATTTCGGCGACCGCACCCGGCAGACCGAAGAAGCGCGCGCCGCCATCGTCGCGCGTTTAGGCCGTATTGCCGGGCTCGACGTCCGCGTGGTCGAGGCCGGCCAGTCGGACGGCGAAACCGACGGCACGCGGCTGTTCACCGCGCTCGGCTCGACGCTGTCCGACGTGCCCGCCGACCGGATCGCCGGCGCCATCATGATCACCGACGGGCGCGTGCATGACGTGCCGGCGGAAGCCGGCGCGCTCGGCTTCGCCGCGCCGGTACACGCTCTCATTACCGGCAACAAGAACGAGCGCGATCGCCGCGTGGCGCTGATCGCCGCGCCGCGCTTCGGCATCGTCGGGCAGACCCAGACCATTACCTTTCAGGTCGAGGATCAGGGCGCCCGCGAACGCAGCGCCGTGGTGACGGTGCGGCGCGACGGCGAGGTCGTGGAAACGCGCACCGTGCCGATCGGCGTTCCGCAGCGCGTCGATATCCCGATCCCCCATGGCGGCCCCAACATCGTCGAGATCGAAGCCTCGCCGCTCGCCGACGAGCTCACGGCGGTCAACAACCGCGCCGTGGTGAATATCGACGGCGTGCGCGACAAGCTGCGGGTGCTATTGGTTTCCGGCGAGCCGAATGCCGGCGAGCGGACCTGGCGCAACTTGCTCAAGTCCGACGCGTCAGTCGATCTCGTGCATTTCACCATCCTGCGCCCGCCGGAGAAGCAGGACGGCACGCCGATCAACGAGTTGTCGCTGATTGCTTTCCCGACGCGCGAGCTGTTCCAGCAGAAGATCGGCGAATTTCAGCTCATCATTTTCGACCGCTACGCCCGTCAGGGCGTATTGCCGATGCTGTATTTTGACAACATCACCCGCTATGTGCGTGACGGCGGGGCGGTTTTGGTCGCCGCCGGTCCCGACTATGCGAGCCAGACCAGCATCTGGCGCACGCCGCTCAATGCCATCCTGCCGGCCGAGCCCAGCGGCAACGTCACCGAGCGCGGCTTCCACGCGCGCCTCACCGATCTCGGCAAGCGCCATCCGGTGACCCGCGACCTCGATGGCTCCGAAACCGATCCGCCGCGCTGGAGCCAGTGGTTCCGGGTGGTCGATACCGCCAGTGCCACCGGCACCGCGATCATGCACGGGCCGGACAACAAGCCGCTTCTGGTGCTGTCGCGCGAGGGCGAAGGCCGCGTGGCCCTGCTCCTGTCGGACCAGCTTTGGCTGTGGGCGCGCGGCTTCCAGGGCGGCGGCCCGCATCTCGACCTGCTGCGCCGGCTGTCGCATTGGCTGATGAAGGAGCCGGAGCTCGAAGAGGAGGCACTGCGCCTCACAGTCAGCGGCCATCAGCTCCTGGTGCGGCGCCAGACCATGGCCGAGGAGGTGTCCGAGGTGACGTTGACCTCGCCGTCGGGGGTGACGCGGACGCTCAAATTGGCGCCGACCGAACCCGGCGTCTGGGAAACCAGCGTCGCCGCCAACGAACTCGGATTGTGGCGCGCGACCGACGGCAAGCTCAGCGCGCTGGTCAATATCGGTCCGGTCAATCCGCGCGAATTCGCCGAGGTGACGTCGACCACCGAAGTGCTGGCGCCGATCGCCAATGCCACCGGCGGCGATTCGCGCCGTCTCGACGACGGCGGCGGCGTCAGCGTGCCGCGCATTCTCGCGGTGCGCTCCGGCGATACCTACAAAGGCGACGATTGGATCGGCCTGAAAATGCGCGACGCCAGCGTGGTGCGCGGCATCGGCGTGCTGCCGGTATTCGCCGGTTTCCTCGGGCTCCTGTTGCTGCTTGGCAGCCTCGCCGGCACGTGGGCGCGCGAGGGGCGGTAGTCGTCACGTTTTTTCAGGTGTCCCGGGCGCAGCGCAGCACGCAAGTGGTGCGCTGCAGAACCGGGACCGTTCCAGACCCGGCGTGTGTTACGATCCCGGATCTGCGGTGCAGCGTTGCACGCTGCACCGCGTCCGGGAAATGTATTGATTCACTTCTCCCACTCGCCGCGGATCGGGCCGGCGATGCCGTCAAAGGCGCCGTCGCGCAGTTCGGCGACCAAGAGCCGTTCCGGATCGACCGGGCCCGGCATGGTGACGCGGCCCGACGGAATGCGCTTGAAGCCACATTTTCCGTAGTAGGGCTCGTCGCCGACCAGGATCACCAATTGATGCCCCTTTGAGCGCGCTTGTTCGAGCGCGCGCGCAATCAAGGCCTGGCCGACGCCACGGTCGCGAAACGGCGGCTCCACCGTGAGTGGCCCGAGCAACAGCGCCCTCGCCTCGCCGATCCGCACCGGCGACAGCCGCACCGAGCCGACCAGGAGCGTGCCGATGCGCGCGGTGAACGACAGATCAAGATCGTGCTCCACCTGTTCGCGCAGACGGTACGCGGTCCTGGCGTAGCGCCCCGGGCCGAACGTGCGCTCGTGCAGGCGCTCGATTGCGCTCGCGTCGCCCTGCCCCTCCGGCAGGATGGTGAGAGAAATATCGTTCATGACGGCGCCGCCTAGCATCTACGTCGCCGTCGGTCCAGCCGAACGGTCCCGGCCCAGGCCGCGGTTTTTCATTCTGGCCGCGCCCTGTCGCAGCTGCCAGGAATGACTACATGGACGACAGCGACATGGGTGTCGACAGCGGTGGAGACGGTACAAATGGGGCTTCTTGTCGATGGTGCCTGGCAGGACGTCGATATGCGCACCCAGGGCGGCCATTTCGTCCGCAAGGCGACCGCCTTCCACAATTATGTCACCGCCGACGGCAGTCCCGGTCCGACCGGCAAAGGCGGATTTCCGGCCGAGCACGGGCGCTATCATCTCTACGTGTCGTTGGCCTGCCCGTGGGCGCACCGCACGCTGATCTTCCGCAAGCTGAAAAAACTGGAAGACGTGATCTCGGTCTCGGTCACGGTGCCGCTGTTCGGCAAAAAGGGCTGGGAATTCGGCACCGAGCCCGGCGCCACGCTCGACACCATCAACGGCAAATCGACCATCGCCGACATCTATGTGCTTGGCGACCCGCACTATAGCGGCCGCGCCAGTGTGCCGGTGTTCTGGGACAAGAAGCAGAGCGTCGTGGTCAACAACGAATTGTCCGAGATCATCCGCATGCTCAACACGGCGTTCGATGCGTTCACCGACGTGCGCACCGACTATTATCCGGCCGCATTGCGCGCCGAAATCGACCGCATCAACGACCTCGTCTACGCGACGGTGAATAACGGCGTCTATCGCTCAGGCTTCGCCACTACGCAAGCGGCCTATGAAGAGGCGGCGCGTGCGTTGTTCGCAACACTCGATCAACTCGAAGAGCGGCTGTCGCGGCAGCGTTATCTGGCCGGCGCGCAGATCACCGAGGCGGACTGGCGGCTGTTCACCACGCTCATTCGCTTTGACGCGGTCTATTACGGCCACTTCAAATGCAACCTGCGGCGCATCGTCGATTATCCCAATCTGTGGAATTATCTGCGCGAGCTTTATCAGGTGCCGGGCGTTGCCGAGACCGTCAATCTCGATCACATCAAGCGGCACTATTACGGCAGCCACCGCAACGTCAACCCGACCGGGATCGTTCCGATCGGCCCGCTGATCGATTTCACCTTGCCGCATGATCGCGGCCGCTTCGGCTGAAAGTAAAACCGCCGCGCCTCAAACAAGGCACGGCGGAATTGCTGTCGCGCGGTGAACGACTACCAGCCGTTGGCGGAGCCGTTGCAGTAGCCGTAAATGTAGGTGTTCGGATCGGTGGGGTCGCAATAGCCGTAGTCATAGCCGGGGCTGTAGGCATACAGGCCGCCGAGACCAAGGGCGAGCCCGCTGGCACCGATCCCACGGCGCCAACCGCCGTGCCCCCAACCACCGCGATTCCAGCCGCCGTTCATTGCCATCCCAGGGCGTCCAAAGCCGCCGACGGCACCATGCGGGCCGAAACCGCCGCCGCGAACCCCGGCAAAGCCGCCGCCAAAATGCCCGCCGCCGAAGCCGCCGGCATGACCGCCGCCAAAGCCACCACCATGTCCACCGCCGCCTCCGCCACCATGGCCGAACGCCATGGCGCTGGTCGGCATGGCGCCGGTCGTCATCGCCGCCGTGCCAAGCGCGACGGCTGCAGCGAGCGCAATTATTTTGTTCCGCATCGAGGTTCTCCTTTTGCCGTTCGTCGCAGCCCCATGCACGCCAACGCCTCAAGCGTAGGTTCGTTGCGGAAACCTTGCGGCGCTACGACCAAATGACGCGGATCGCGTTACAGGACGTTAATGTGCGGCACCTGCCGAAACCGAGCTACCAGTTCTCGGCGATCGCATTCCCGTCCAGCACTTCGGCGATGCGCGCACGCGTGCCCCGCGCTGTATCCTCCGGCAGCGCATTCGGCGCGAAAAATCCGTGCGCGACGATTTCACTGTTTGGCTCCGGCGGTGCGCTCTGATGAAACGAGCGAACGACGTACAACGCGACGTGATCGCGCCGCGAGGCACGCCGATTGAAATAGAACGCGAACAACGACGGTTGCTCGCTCAGCTCAATGTTGCCCTCTTCGCGCAGCTCGCGCGTCAACGCGCTCATCAGCGTCTCGCCCACCTCGACGCCGCCGCCGGGCAAATGCCAGCCGGCGATGTAGCTGTGCTTGACCAAAAAGATGCGTCCGGCGCCGTCGATCACCAGGCCGCGCACGCCGAGCGTCAGCCCGCGCGCGAAGCGCCAATAAACGTGCAGCAACCGCCGCATCGCCGGCTCGGTGGATCGGCGCAGAGACTCAAGTTTCATGACCGATGATCTTCGCCGCCGCGATGCGTAAAGCCAATTTCCAATGTCTGTCGCATTGAAGCATTAGCATTCCTTCGCCCCGTGCGATCGGCCGAACGAGGCGCTCTTCCGCGACAAATCGTGGCCGCCGGCCGTTGAAAAATTGCCCGGTAAGCCCACTGGCGATTAGTTTAGAAGCGTTCTAATATAGATAATCGCCAGTGAGGCGCCGCCATGAAAAGCTTTGCCGATCTCAACGAACAAGAGGTTCTGGCGCTCGCCATCTCCAACGAGGACGAGGACAACCGCATCTATCGGTCGTTCGCCGATGGACTGCGCGCCTCCTATCCCGACACCGCGGCGATGTACAACAAAATGGCCGAGGAAGAGATCAGCCATCACGACATGCTGCTCGACCTCTATCGAAAAAAATTCGGTGACTTTCTGCCGCTGATCCGGCGCCAGGACGTCAAGGGCTTCGTGCCGCGCCGCGCCATCTGGCTCAACCGCCCGCTCGGGCTCGATGCCGTGCGCAAGTTCGCCGAGGAAATGGAATTCGAAACCGCAAGGTTCTACCGGCGCGCCGCCGAAGCGTCCCACGACGGGGCGGTGCGCGATTTGCTGACACGTCTTGCCGCCGCCGAAGACAAACACCAAGAGCTCGCCCACGAACTCGGCCAGAAGCTCGACCCGGGCGCGCGTGCCGCCGAGGACGAGACCGCGCGGCGGATGTTCGTGCTGCAATACGTGCAGCCGGGGCTCGCCGGTCTGATGGATGGCTCGGTGTCGACGTTGGCGCCGCTGTTCGCCGCTGCCTTCGCCACGCACAATACCTGGGCGACGTTTCTGGTCGGGCTCGCGGCCGCGATCGGCGCCGGCATCTCCATGGGCTTCGCCGAAGCCTTGTCGGACGACGGCTCGCTCACCGGGCGCGGCGCGCCGTTGGTGCGCGGGGTGGTCTGCGGCCTGATGACCGCGATCGGCGGGCTTGGCCACACCCTGCCCTTCCTTATACCCCACTTCTTCACCGCCACCGTGCTGGCCTTCGTCGTCGTCGCGCTAGAACTCGCGGCGATCTCCTGGATCCGCACCCGCTATATGGACACGCCGTTCCTGCAGGCGGCCTTTCAGGTCGTGGTCGGCGGCGTCTTGGTGTTCGCCGCCGGCATCCTGATCGGCAGTTCTTAACCAGCCGCGCGAAGCCTGCACGGCGGCGGTTGAGAACGGCATGATTCGCGTAGCATCATGCGGCGATGTTCGTTCTCGCCCACTTGTCCGACCTGCACATGGCGCTGACGCCGCGGCTTTCCGAGCTTGCCGGCAAGCGCGGATTGGGCTTCATCAACTGGCAGCGCGGCCGCAAATATATCCACCGCCGCGAGACGCTCGAGATCATCACCCGCGACGTCAAAGCCGCCGCCGCCGACCACATCGCCGTCACCGGCGATCTGGTCAATCTGTCGCTGCCGGTCGAATACGCGGCGGCGCGGGCGTGGCTGGACAATCTCGGTCCGCCGCACGACGTCACCGTGATCCCCGGCAATCACGACGCTTACGTGCCGCAGGCGCTGGGCGGACCGGAGAAGTTTTGGGGCGACTATATGCGCGGCGACGACGGCGGCGAGCCCGGCACCTTTCCGTTCGTGCGCCGGCGCGGACCGGTGGCGCTGATCGCGCTCTCCTCGGCGTTGCCGACCGGACCGTTCATGGCGACCGGCGAACTTGGTGACGCGCAGCTTACGCGCTTCGCGGAAGCGCTGGAGCAAACCCGCGGACTATTCCGCATCGTGCTCATTCATCACCCGCCGGAGAGCCCGCCCAAGCGCTATCTGCGCCGATTGACCGACGGCGCCGAATTTCGCCAGGTGCTGGCCGTCCACGGCGCCGACCTCGTCCTCCACGGCCACGATCATCGCCGCGCACTCACGTGGCTCGACGGCCCGGACAAGAAGATTCCCGCGGTCGGCGTCACGTCGGCGTCGGCGCGGGTCGCTCATCGCCACGAGAATGCCGCCGGCTATCATCTGTTTCGCATCGAAACCGACGGCAATGCTTGGCGCTGCGAGATGATCGCCCGCGAACGCAGCGCCGACGGCGGCGTGCACGATGTCGAACGGCAGACGCTGATATGAGCCCGACGACTGTTCTAATAGCTCGCCACGAGCAAGGTGCCGAGCAACAGCGCGATGGCGCCGAGCAAAAAACCGAGCACGAACGTGCCCCACCGGCTGCGGCGCCGACGCCGCAGCGTGCGTGCGGCCTCGGGTTTCCCAACACGGGTGATGAATTCGGGATCTTCGTCGAGCGCCCGCTCGCGCTCGATCAGGCGGCGCGCCACGTAGCCGGTGACCGCCTTCACGATATCGGCGATGTCATGCAACTCCGCCAGCACCCGCCGGCCGATCCGGGTGTCGTGCAGGAAGCGGTACATGCGCTTATCGCGCCCCATGGCGACATGGGCGACGGCATCGACCCACAGCCGCGGCGTGTCGCCGCGAGAGACGCCGCGATCGAACAGATCGACCTCGGAGGGAATTTGCGCAAACAACGGATCGAGCGCCTCGTTGAGGAGTTCGAGACGGGCCAGTTCGGCGTCGCGCAGATCGACGACGACGCTGGTGCGCTCGGCGGCCTCGATGCGCGCCGCCTGCATGGCCTCTTTCAACGGCGATGGCTGCGTGCTCTCGCCCGCCGTCGCGGCGCTTTTGCTTTTTCGACCCCACATCGCGTGTACGTCCCTAAAAGCCAAGATACATCAAGGCGTAGGCGTGCTAAAGGCTATTTCATGCCGGCGTCAGGCAGAAGGCAAAAAATCCGGAACTCGACGAGACAAGCTGGGGACGAAGCTGTTAGGCGGCGCGGGCGCCTCGGCCGGGACGCCGTCGCGACCCGCTCGATGATCGCGGCGTGATTTTCGCGAGTTTCGAAGCCAGCAAGTGCCTGGCGCATTCCAGTTCATACCCGGCTTGGAGATTTCAGCCAGAATTCCGCCGTGGTGCCGAAATAGCGTGACAGCCGCAACGCCGTGTCGGCGGTCAGCGCTGTTTCCTCCTTGACCAATCGCTCGACGCGGGTTCGCGGAACGCCGAGTGCTTTCGCCAAAGCGTAAGGTGTAAGCTTCAACGGCACCAAAAACTCCTCGCGCAGCACTTCGCCGGCATGTAAGGGCGGCAGCCGCCGGAAGCTGCGGTCGATGTCAATGGTAGTCGACGACTTCGACTTCATGTGCTCCGTCCTCGTTCCAGATGAAACAGATCCGCCATTGATCGTTGATACGGATCGACCATTGACCGGCGCGATTGCCCCGCAGCTTTTCTAGCCGGTTGCCCGGCGGTTCGGCGAGGTCGCGCACGGCAACCGCGGCATCAAGCGCCCGAAGCTTGCGACGGGCTACAGTCACGACGTCAGGCGGAAAGCCCTTCGGGCATCGTCCGTCGAAGAGAATCGGGCCGCGCCGATCCTTGAAGCTTCGGATCGCGATCGGCCCGAGCCTTTAGTATCACGCCATGATACTCCGACAACATAGCAAGAGTCATCCTTTTTCTTATCGCGGCACAATCCCGTAAGGCCGCGCCCAGACGAGCCCGTCCTCGGTGCGTCCGCGTGGGCGGTACTCGCAGCCGACCAAGCCGGCATAGCCAAACCGATCGAGCGCCGCGAAAATCTCCGGATAATTGACTTCGCCCTCATCGGGCTCGCGCCGCAGCGGTACGCCGGCGACCTGGACGTGGCCGATCAGCGGCAGATGCCTTTCGAAGCGGCGGATCAGGTCGCCCGACACGATCTGCACGTGGTAAAAATCGAACTGGATTCGCAGGTTCGACGCGCCGACCTTGGCGATGATGTCGGCGGCATGCTCGACGCGATTGAGGAAATAGTCCGGGCGGTCGCGCGGATTGATCGGCTCGATCAACAACAAGATGCCGGCCGTCGCCGCCACCTCGGCCGCGTGGGTCAGATTTCTGATGAACGTGATTTCCGCGGCCGGCCGTTGCTCCGGCGGCACGCAGCCGGCGAGGCAATGGACCGACCGGGCGCCGATGGTGGCGGCATAATCGAGCGCCAGCTTGAACGCGCTCTCCCACTCGCGCTCGCGTCCGGGGACCGCGGCGAGGCCGGAGTCGCCATCGCGGCCGAACGGTGTGTTGATGCCAAGTTGAGTCAAGCCGTGTCGCGCCAATTCCGCTTTCACCGCCGATGCGGCGACCTCGTACGGAAACAGGAGCTCGACGGCGTCGAAGCCCGCGGCGGCGGCGGCGCCGAACCGCTCGATCAAAGGACGCTCGGCAAACAGATAACCGAGATTGGCGGCGAAGCGCGGCATGGAGTTTCGTTCGAAAAATCGTCACCAAGGGTACATTTGGCCGGCAAATATCGCCATCATCAGGCGGAAATGTCGTTTTCCGTCATGAAAAGTCACCGCTTGAAGTTGGGAAGTTGCCCACTATCTAGCCCACTGTAAAGTGGGGCATTTTGTGGTTGACCCCTTGCCCCGCGAGCGGTTCGCTGAACCTCGGAAACCGTGCGCAACAAGAACACGGGAATCAATCCGCACGGGTCGAGGAAAGCTAAAGGAAGCGGCGTGCCATGAACGCCCAACAACTCTTGCAGGAAATTTCCGACTATTGCCGATCGACGGGGCTGGCGGAGTCCACCTTCGGACGCCGCGCCGTCAATGACGGCAAGCTCACCGCGCGGCTGCGCAACGGCGGCCGCATCACCACCGACACGCTCGACCGTATCCACGGCTTTATGGCCACCCATCCGCCACAGGGGCCACGTCCAATCGTGATTGAAAGATCCCGCGACACGCGTCCGACTTCCGCTCCGCCGCTGCAGCCGCTCGCCGCGCAGCTGCCGGCGGCGCCACCCGCCGCCGGCGCCAAGCCCACCGATCCGCAGCGCAATTTCCGCTTCTTCGACAACCGGCAGAAGTATCTGCTGTTCGTCAATACCTGCAGCGAAAAATGGGAAGTGGCGCACCGGGTCTCCGAAGAGCTGGCGCACCTGCATCCGCGCCCGCCGGCGGTTCGCGTGTTCGACGCCGGCGTCGGCGACGGCTCGGTGCTGACGCGAGTGATGCGCGCCATGCACGACCGTTTCGCCCACATGCCGTTCTACGTGGTCGGCAAGGAAATCAGCCTCGAGGACGTGCGGCTGACGCTGCAGAAAATGTCGGACCGCTTCTTCGAGCATCCGGCCACGGTGCTGATTCTGACCAACCTCGCCTATGCGGACGCACCGTGGCTCGCCGTCAAATCGCTCAACGCCGCTTCGAGCATGGTGTGGCACGAGCTGCCGCTCACCGGCAATTCCGCGCACCGCTTCGAACAGCAGATCATGGATCTCGAGCCGTTCCTGGCGCAGAACTGGAAGGCCGGGGTGAGCGCGCGCACCGGCAATCCGGTGTACGAGCGTCCGGTGGTGATGGTCGTCTATCGCGAGGATCACCGCTTCCTGCTCGATCCGATCATTCCCAAGCCAGGCGGCACGCTCGCCAACTATGATCTGGTCATCGCCTCGCAGCCTTATCGGGCGCGCGCCTCGCTCGAATTCAAGGCGCAGCGGGTGATCGCACCCTTAGCGCGTGCTCTAGGTCCCGGCGGCCGGCTGATCGGTATTCAGTCGCATGGCCACGATCCCGGCATGGAAATCATCCAGAAAGTGTGGCCGGGCGACAACCCGTTCATTCACGACCGCCATCAGATCCTCAAAGCGGTGAAGCACGAGCTCGGGCCCGCCGGCCGCGACCTCAACTTCAACGCCTATGCCGATAACCGCTCGCTGTTCCGCTACGTCATGCATACGCTGCCGTCGGAAATCTCCGAGTCGATCGGCACCTCGACATTATTCGCGGCATGGAACGCCGCGATCTATGTGGCGCAGGTCGAGGATGACCGAACTCGGCAACGCCGGGGCCGACGGCCGGTACATCGACGCTACCCGCGACGTGCTGCGCGAGCGCGGCGGCTTGTGGTTCTTCGACGAGTTCCTACGTGATCTCGCGCCGGCGCGCGTGAACGCGTGCATCTATTTCCTCCCCCGCTTGCGGGGGAGGTGGCGAGCGAAGCTCGCCGGTAGGGGCAAGTCATTGATGCCTGCGCGAGCGGAGATTCCGCATGCCCCCTCCACCACGCTTCGCGTGGTCCCCCTCCCCCGCTGCGCTGCGCTTCGCGGGGGCGGAAAGAAATGACCGCCCGCCCGGTTCCAGATCAACCACTACCGGTCGAGATCGCGCGCATCGCCGCCTTCATGGCCGGGTTTTCCATCGAGGCGACGCGGCCGTCGGCCGCCGACATCGCCGCGCTCTCAGTGCTTAGGCGCGGCACGCGTGTCTATCTCAGCGCAGTACCAAACCGGCCCGCGGACGAGTCACTCGCCGCTGCGATGGCCGTGCGCGCGGCCGGCCTCGAACCGGTGCCGCATGTCGCGGTACGCAATTTCGGGAGCGAGCAGGCGCTCGACGATTTCCTGGCGCGGCTCCACGGCGAAGCCAAGGTCGACCATGTCCTGGTCATCGCCGGCGACCGCAACGAATATGGACCGTTCCGCCGCGCGCTCGACGTCATCGACAACGGTGTCTTGCGCCGCCGCGGCATCCGCGGCATCGGCATCGCCGGCTACCCACAAGGCCATCCGCGGATCGGCGACGACGAGCTCAACCGGGCGCTCGCAGAAAAGATCGCGGCGGCGGAGGCGACCGGGCTCGCCGTCGAAATCGTCAGCCAGTTCTGCTTCGACGCGCCGGCGATCCTCGATTTCATCGCCCGCCTGCGCGGCTTCGGCTTTGAGCATCGCGTGCGGGTCGGGCTGGTCGGCCCGACCAGTCTGACCTCGCTGATGCGCTATGCCAGCCGCTGCGGCGTGCGCGCCTCGGCGCAGGGCCTGGCACGCCGCTCCGGCCTGATGCGGCAGATGTTCGCCTTGACCACGCCCGACGATCTGATCCGCACGCTCGCGCAAGCCGCGCCGGCCGGCGTCGTGCCGCATTTCTTCTCGTTCGGCGGCGTGCCGGCGACCAGCCGCTGGGCGAGCGCCGTCGCCGACGGCCGCATCGCCCTCGATGCCGGCGGCGGCTTTCGCGTCGAGGCGCCACCCGGGGACGCGCAGCGCTAGGGCGTTCTCAAAAACTGAAAGCCCGCGCCGCGAAGAACGCAAGAGGTCGGCTGATGGGCGTCGGTTACTTTTGGGCCGCGCCACTGTCGGCGGATTCGCCGGCATCGCTCGCCGCCGCATCCAGGAACTCGACGCCCATTTCGTCGCCCTGTTTCCAGACCACGTTGCAGCGATAGGACGGGCTGCCGAAGCGGGATAACAACAAATTGAAATTATCGGGCGTGTTTTCCACGTCTTCGACAATAAGTCTCGCTCCATTTGCAGAAATATCGATGAGCTTGCACCGGCGCAGCCGAGCATCATTGCCGATTTCCAGCCAGGCGGGCGAGTTGACCGCTTGGCGCGAGGTTCGACGGTTGTTGGTGCTCATGCTGTTCTTGAGCTTCAGACAGGTTCCTGCTGGAACTGCGATCACACTAAGTTCCGATGTGGATTGATGTCCAGTGACGGAACTCAACGTGTTTTCGAAAGTGCAACTCAAATGCTTCCGCATCGAGTCAATTTGCTTTGAATGAGGTTAGTCATCGAGCCTTATAAAACTTAAAGCAGACGGTAATGCCGGGCGCGGCGAGCGCCTTGAATCAAAGAAGCAGCCGCGCACGGCGCGGCTGCAGGTCAGAGACGCGTGGAAAAGGCGCCTTGCCGAAAGTGTTAGTAAGGAACCACGCCTTCCCAAACGGTGCCGACGAACGGGTCTGGCCGCACATAGATGTTCGGCGCCACGGCGTCCCAGTACGAGCGGTCGTAGTAGGAATTGCTCGACGGCGCATAGCCGTAAGCGTACGGCGCTCGCACATGAGTCCGGGTCTGCGCCGAAGCGAGACCGGTCGAGGCGAGCACGATCGCCGCGACGGCGGCGATCAGGATCTTATTCGACATATCGAACCTCCGGGATGTTTTTGACACGAGGCCCTCCAGACGAGAGCGAAGCGCGGTGCTTCGCCCGGTCCGAATATGTCGACAATTCGCTCCCCGATAATCGGGCGGCTTAGAAATGGTGCTTTCACGCCGGCCTAACAATGAAAATTCGGCGACGCCGTCCCTATCTAACGGAAATCGCACGGGCGATCTCATCGACGCCCGTGGGGCTGAAGTGCTTGGAATTGGAATAAGGTCCTTGGAGTCGACAATGCGAGGAAATCATTTTGCCGAATTGAACGCCTTCGTGGCCGTTGCCGAACAGGCGAGCTTCACCAACGCAGCGCGGCGGCTCGGGCTTTCAACCGCGACGCTGAGCCAGACCGTGCGGGCGCTGGAAACGCGGCTCGGCGTCCGGCTATTGAACCGCACGACACGCAGCGTCGCGCCGACCGACGCCGGCGAACGCCTGCTCACTCAACTGCGCCCCCTGCTCGACGGCTTCGAGGCCGCCATCGAATCGATCAACGCCTTTCGCGAGAAGCCCGCCGGCCATCTTCGCCTCACCATGCCGCCGCCGGTCGCCAGGTTCGTGCTGGCGCCGATGCTGGCGCGCTTTCTGCAGCTTTATCCCGAGATCATCATGGAGACGACGGTGGAGTCCGGCTTCGCCGACATCGTCGCTGGTCGCTATGACGCCGGCTTTCGCCGCGGCAACCTGGTGGCGCGCGACATGATCGCGACGCGGGTAACGAACGACATGCATTATCTTGTGGTCGCCTCGCCGGATTACGTGGCGCGCCACGGGCGGCCGCAGACGCCGGCCGACTTGCACGCCCACAACTGCATTCGCTACCGCCTGCCCGGCGGCGGATTCATTCCCTGGATATTTGTCGTCGGCGGCAAGACTGTCGAGTTCGACGTCGTGGGCTCCGTCGTCGTCGTCAACGATCCGGAGCTGGTGATCAGCGCCGCCCTCGAAGGCGTCGGCGTCGCTTATCTCTACGAAGACTATGTGGCGGATTTGGTCGCCGAGGAGCGTCTGGTCAGTCTGTTGGACAAATCCGCCCTGCCGGTCACCGACGGCTTCTTCTTGTTCTATCCGAGCCGCCGGCAAAATCCGGCCGCGCTGCGCGCGCTGATCGACTTTCTGCGGTTGGACCGTGCACGCAGGTCGAACGGCGAGGCAAGGGCCGCGTCATAACCGGCACACGCGCTCGCCAAAGAACGCGGCATGCCCTATGTGTGTGCAGCCACCGTCGCGAGTTGCCATGACCCATAATACCCAAGACCTCGACGTCTTCTCGCCTTACACGCTCGGCCCGTTGCGATTGCCCAATCGCCTGGTGATGGCGCCGATGACCCGAAATCGCGCCGGGCCCGGCGAAGTGCCCGGCCCGCTCGCGGTCGCCTATTACACGCAACGCGCCAGCGCCGGCCTGATCGTCACCGAAGGCACGCAGATTTCGCAGCAGGGCCAGGGCTATCCGGGCACACCCGGCATCTTCACTCCGGACCAGATCGCCGGCTGGAAGCGCGTGACCGAATCCGTCCATGCCGCCGGCGGCCGCATCTTCCTGCAGCTCTGGCATGTCGGCCGCATCTCGCATCCGTCGCTGCAGCCGGGCGGCGCGCTTCCGGTGGCGCCGTCGGCGCTGCAGCCGCCGGGCCAGACCATGACGGCGCAAGGCATGCAGCCGTTCGTCATGCCGCGGGCGCTCGAAACCCACGAGATCGCCGGCGTGGTCGATGATTATCGGCGCGGCGCCGCCAATGCCAAAGCCGCCGGCTTCGACGGCGTCGAGCTGCACGGCGCCAACGGCTATCTGGTCGACCAATTCATTCGCGACAAGACCAACCAGCGCACCGATCGTTATGGCGGCAGCGCCATCAATCGCGCGCGCTTCTTGATCGAGGTGACGGAAGCCCTGGTCGGTGTATGGGGCGGCGATCGCGTCGGCGTGCGGCTGGCGCCGACTAATCCGTTCAACGACATTGCCGACAGCAATCCGGCCGCGACGTTCGCGGTCGCGGTCGGCGAGCTCAAACGGTTCGGGCTTGCCTATCTGCACATTGTCGAGCCGCTGCCGAGCGATCCGGTCGCCGCCGGCGAGCGGCCGGACATCAAGTTCTTCCGCCGCATCTGGTCCGGCACGCTGATGGGCAACAAAGGCTATGATCTTGCCCGGGCCAACGCCGCGTTGCGCGACGGCGTTGTCGACCTGGTCTCGTTCGCCGCGCTCTTCCTCGCCAATCCGGATTTGCCCGAGCGCTTGCGGCGCGGCGCCGGACTTAATCCGCCGGACCGCGCCACCTTCTATGCGGGCGGCGAAAAGGGCTACACCGATTATCCGCCGCTGCGCGGGTAATAGCTCCGTCATTCCGGGGCGTGGCAAAGGCGCGAGCCCGCGCGGCCCCGGAAATGATCACGTCATTTCAATAGCTTACAAAGATAGCGCATTCGTGTGACGCCGATCACTTCGGGTTGGCGCGACCGCCGTTAAGGTTGACGCACGAGCTGGAGATCGCGTCGAAATACGGGAGCCTGCAATGATCATCGCCCTCGCTGCCATCAAATATCTGGGTGAGTTCGCCGACCGGTTTTTTGAGGCTCGCATGCAGTGCGCCGCGATTAAAATTCGCACCCACTCGGATCGTCTTCCGCGCTAGCTGTCCGGGCCGCTAGACGAGTTTCCCCGCTAAGTCCCCAAGGTCCTTGGCCGCGACATCGACATCCACACTGGGTGCCCCCTCGCCGCGGCCCTTTCCTTTTTCGTCCGGCCGCGCCACGTGCGCGGTCCGCAATCCTGCTGCCGCGGCGGCTGCAAGATCGCTCGAATGCGCGGCGACCATCATGCAGTCGCTCGGCTGCAGATCGAGCGCTTCGGCCGCGGCCAGATAGACACGCGGCTTCGGCTTGTAGTCATCGGCAATCTCGGCGCCCAAAATGGCGTCCCAGGGAAAATCGTTGCGCCGCGCCAGATCGACCATCAGCGAGATATTGCCGTTGGAGACCGGCGCCAGGAGATAACGGCGCCGCAGCCGATGCAGCGCGCCGGTCACCTCCGGCCACGCGTCGAGCCGATGCCACGCCATGTTGAGCGCGCGGCGATCGTCCTCGACCAGCGCGTCGAGATCAAAGTGCGGCAGGATGCGATCGAGATTGTGCCGGTGCAGCACATCAAGCTTGCTGAAAGCAAGGCGGCCGGCGCGGACCTCTTCCATCGCGCCCTGATATTCGCCGCGCCAGGCGTCGGCGAACGCCGACCAGTCGAGCGCGCGGCCGCGCGGTTCCAGCAACGCCTTGGCTTCGCGCGCGATCGAGGTGCGCCAATCGACCAGCGTGCCGAACACATCGAAGAACAGGGCTTTTACGGCAGACGGCATCCGATACACTTATCGCACTGTCCACCGAACACAAAAGAGTGCACCCAAGCCAATGCCGAAAATGCCATTGCCGCGTGCGAACGCAAAACCAAAGAAGCAGCCCGCGCCGCGTTTGGCCGCGGTCAGCCTCGACAGCCTGACGCCGGAGCAGCAAGCCTTGGTCGAAGCGATCAAGTCCGGGCCGCGCGGCCGTTTCAGCAACGAAGGGCCGTTCGCGGTCTATCTGCACGCGCCGGCCTACGGGCTGTTGGCGCAAAAGCTCGGCGGTCACTTGCGCTTTCATACCGGGGTGTCGCCGCGGCTTTCGGAATTCGCCATCCTGTGCACCGGGCAATTCTGGAAGGCGCAATACGAATGGCACGCGCATGCGCGGATTGCCGCCACGGCCGGCGTCAAGGACGCGACGATTCGCGATCTCAAAGCCGGACGGGCACCAAAGTCGGCGCCGCGCGACGAACTGGCGATCTACGCTTTCGTCAAGGAGCTTTACGCGACGCGGCGCGTGCGCAACGCCACCTACGCCCGCGTGCAGAAAATCCTCGGCGACGCGGGCACGGTCGAACTGGTTGGCATCCTCGGCTATTACGCGCTGATATCGATGACGCTCAATGTCTTCCGCATGCCGCTGCCGGAAGGAACGCTACTGCCTTTCAGGGAGCCGGCCGGGAACTAATTTCCCGGACGCTCGTCCGCGTCAATGCTTGGTCGACATCATGCCGCCGCCCTGCATCATGTTGCCGCCCATGGTGCCGCCGCCCGTGGTCACGCCGGGCGCCGCGGCCCCGATGGCGACGACCGGCAACTCCACCTTGACCGTGCCGGCTTTCTCAAATTGCAGCGTGGCCTCGACCGTGCCGCCGGCTTCAAATGGATGCTTGAGGTTGACGAACATCATATGATCGCTGCCCGGCCGCAGCGTGACGGTCTCGCCCGGCTTGATTTCGAGGCCGCCCTCGACCGGCCGCATTTTCATCACGCCGTTGTCCATGGTCATGGTGTGGATTTGGCATTGCGCGGCGGCGTCGCTGCCGGCGCAGTTCAGACGATCCGCTGCGGTGCCGTTGTTGGTCACGGTCAGGTAACCGGCGCCGGAACTTGCGCCCTTCGGCGTCGCCCGCGCCCAGGGCTGGGTGATGTGGATCGATCCGACATCGTAGTCGGCGGCCGAAGCGGCAGTGGCAGCAAGCTGCATGGCCGCCAGCACGAGCGCACCGGCGAAGCCGCTACGGATATATTTGCGGGCATGTTCTGTCATGATGACGTCTCCCGGATGCTTGCTGAGCGCGCGCCGCGCAAATCTACGACAACCGGCGCCCCGCCGGGATGCGGCAGAAGGCGGCGGCGTTGAACTTGCCGACATCCTTCGCTATACGGGCTTCTCGACCGGAGGGGCCCGCAGCGATCGGGCTTGTTCGGCGCCGCCGCCTGCGGCGGCGCCATTCATGCTGCAAGGGAATGAGCACGCCCGATGTCTGCCACGTTTGATAAAGTTGCTGATATCATTGCCGAAACCTGCGACATTCCGCGCGATAATATCAAGCCGGAAAGCCACGCCATCAACGACCTCGAGATCGACAGCCTCGACTTCCTCGACATCGCGTTCGCCATCGACAAGACCTTCGGCATCAAATTGCCGCTCGAACAGTGGACCCAGGAGGTCAACGACGGCAAGGCAACCACGGATCAATACTTCGTGCTGAATAATTTGAGCGAACAGATCGATAAATTGATCGCGGCCAAGGGCGCCTAGACATGACCCGATCAAATCGGATCGTGGCGTAGCACCTCCATCGGAGCATGATCTCTTCCGAAAACCGGCTTCCATGCCGGATCAGGTCCGGGGCAAGCTTTTTCGGGATCGTGCTCTAAAGGGCGCCGAGCGATGCGTTTCGAATATTTTCAGATGATCGACCGCATTGCCGCGCTCGATGTCGGCGGGCGCACCGTCCGCTCGATCTGCATCGTGCCGAAACAGAGCACGATTTTCGAAGGTCATTTTCCGGGCTATCCGCTGATGCCGGGCGTGCTGCAGATCGAATGCATGGCGCAGACCTGCGGCTGGCTGGTGACGGCCATCAACCGTTTTACGGCGATGCCGTTTTTGATCGGCGTCAAGGAAGCCAAATTCCGCAGCCCCGTGTTGCCGGGCGACGAGCTCGAGGTCGAGGGCAAGATCGTCCACGAGGGCTCGGGCTTCACGGTCGGCGAAGGCAAAGGGCGGCGGCAAGGCAAGACGATCTGTGAAGCGCGGATCACCTATCGCGTCATGCCGTTTCCAAATCCGGAATTCCGCAAAGCCATGATCGAATGGGCGGAGCGGATCGACCTGCCGGTCGAGACGCTGGCCAAGGAGCCGATAAAGTGACGGAACGCCGCGAGGTGTGGATCACCGGCGTCGGTCTGATCACCTGCCTTGGCGAAGGGCTTGACGCCAACTGGAGTCATCTCGAGCGTGGCGATCCGCCGCCTTACGATGCCAAGAGCTTCGCGCCCTACATCGTGCATCCGCTGGCGCCGGTGAATTTCGACAAGCAAATTCCGAAAAAGAGCGACCAGCGGCAAATGGAGCCGTGGCAGCGGATCGGGGTCTATGCCGCGGGTCTCGCGCTCGGCGATGCCGGTATTGCCGGCAAGCCGGATTTGCTCGACGTGACCGACATGATCGTCGCCGCCGGCGGCGGCGAGCGCGACGTTCCCGCCGACAGCGCCATCCTGACCGGCTTGCGCAAGGCGGCCAAGCGCGGTCCGTTCCTCAATGAGCGGCTGATGAGCGATCTGCGCCCCACCTTGTTTCTGGCGCAGCTTCCCAACCTCCTCGCCGGCAACGTTTCGATCGTCCACGGCGTCGTCGCATCGTCGCGGACATTCTTGGGCGAAGAGGCGGCCAGCATCGACGCGGTGCGGGTCGCGCAGGCGCGGATCGCCGCCGGCCAAAGCGAATTGACGCTGGTCGGCGGCGCTTATCACGCCACGCGCTGGGACGTTCTTTTGATCTTCGAGCAAGCCGGCGCCGCGCTGAAGGACCATTTCGCGCCGGTATGGGATCGCGGCCAGCCGGGCGGGCTTGCGCTGGGCAGCATGGGTGCGTTCCTGGTCCTCGAAAGCCGCGAGCATGCGCAGGCGCGCGGCGCCCGCCCGCGGGCGCGTCTGTCATCGGTATGCGCCGACCGCAATCGTCGCCAGCCCGGCGAGATCGAGGCCACGCTGCGCCGCGAATGGAATGCTATCGAGCCTCGGATCGACCGCCCGCATGCCGCGGTGATTTCCGGCGCGACCGGGCTCGATCCGGCCACGTCGGCGGAGCGCGCGGTCCTGACCGAGATCGGCCTTCCCGTCCGCAATACCGGGACGTATATCGGTCATGGCATTGAGGCTCAGTTCATCGCCAATATCGTCATCGCCTGTGCGGCGATCGAGCATGGCAAGTTGTCTGCGCCCGCAGGCACGGGAGACATAGGGTCAAGTCCACCGGGCCTGTCGCAGGTCGTCGTTACCAGCGTCGGCAACTGGCGCGGCGAAGGGCTGGCCCTGATTGAGCAGGTCGCTTGAAGGAGAGCGGTATGGCAGCGGCAACACGCGATAACAAGGACCGCCCCGTCGTCGCCGTCACCGGCATCGGCATCGTCACTTCGCTCGGCGTCGGCAAGTCCGACAACTGGGCCAAGCTTTCCGGCGGCGTTTCCGGCATCCGCCGCATCTCGCGCTTTGCGACCGAAGGGCTGCGCACCACCATCGCCGGCACGGTGGACGAGGTCTATCGCGACGCCATGTCGCCGGCGCAGCTGTCCGAGCGCATTGCGCTCCTCGCCGGCGATGAAGCCATCGCCGAGGCCGGTATCGGCGCCAAGGGCAATTTTCCGGGGCCGCTGTTTCTCGCGCCGCCGCCGCTCGAAATCGAATGGGCCGATCGTATCCGGATGGCCGACCTGGCTGCCGCCAACGCCGACACCAGCTACCCCGACCTGATGCGGGTCTCGCGCGAGTTCGCGGCGGCCCATGGCACCTTCAGGTTCCCCGTCATTGGCGAGGATCTCGCCGAGCATTTCGGCACCCAGGGGTCGCCGGTCTCGCTCAATACCGCCTGCGCATCCGGCGCCAGCGCCATTCAGCTCGGCATAGAAGCCATCCGCCGCGGCGAATGCGAAGCGGCTTTGGCGATCGGCGCCGACGCGTCGCTGACCCCGGAATCGCTGGTGCGCTTCTCGCTGCTGTCGGCGCTATCGACACAGAACGATCCGCCGGAGCGCGCCTCAAAACCGTTCTCCAAAAACCGCGACGGCTTCGTGCTGGCGGAAGGCGCGGCGGCTCTGGTGCTGGAAAGCCTTGAACATGCCCGTGCCCGCGGTGCGCGCATCCTCGGCATCCTCGAAGGCTACGGCGAGAAATCCAACTCGTTTCACCGCACGCGAAGCAGCCCCGACGGCAAGCCGATCATCGCCACCATGCACAAGGCGCTCGCCGACGCCGACGTCGCACCGCAAGACATCGACTATATCAACGCCCACGGCACGTCGACGCCGGAGAACGACAAGATGGAGCATCTCGGCGTCGCCGCCGTATTCGGCGAGCGCATCCGCGGCATTCCGATCTCGTCGAACAAATCGATGATCGGCCACACCTTGACCGCGGCCGGCGCGGTCGAAGCGGTGTTCACGCTGCTGACGCTGCAGCACCAGCGGCTGCCGCCGACCATCAATTACGCCATTCCCGATCCGTCGATCCAGCTCGACGTCGTACCCAACGTGGCGCGCGATGCAAAGCTGCACCGCGCGATCTCCAATTCGTTCGGCTTCGGCGGCCAGAATGTCAGCCTGGTCGTCGCGCTGGAGCCGGCGTGACGCTGCTCGATCAGCCGGCGCCGGTTGCCGCGCACACCATGCGCGCGCTCACGCTCGTTGCCGATCGCAAGATCGAGCTGCTCGAGGTCGCGGCACCGCCGCCGCCGGCGGCAGGTGAAGTGCAGATCGCCATCAAGGCGATCGGGCTTAATCACATCGACGTCTG
Source organism: uncultured Alphaproteobacteria bacterium (assembly GCA_963806465.1). Lineage (GTDB taxonomy): Bacteria > Pseudomonadota > Alphaproteobacteria > Rhizobiales > Xanthobacteraceae > BOG-931. The sequence goes on from CAWDZD010000019.1 coordinate 70,410, forward strand.
GGGCTGGCGCGGCATGGCGTTCGCCAAGCGCAAGCTGCCGCTGGTGGTCGGCGCCGAAGCGGCCGGCGAAATCCGCGCCGTCGGCGCAGGCGTCAGTGGCTTTGGCGCCGGCGATCCGGTCGTCGCCTATGGCGGACTGACCGACGGAACCTGCAAGGCCTGCCGCGCGGGCCGCGACAATCTCTGCGAGAATGTCGCCGGCATCATGGGCTTTCATGTCGACGGTTTCGCCCGCGATCTCATCAATATGCCGGCGCGGCTGGTGATCCCAGTGCCCGCGGGCATCGGCTTTCGCGACGCCGCCTGCGCGCCGGTCGCCTTTGCCACCGTGCAGCACATGCTGTTCGACAATGCCAAGCTCGAGCCGGGCGAAACCATCCTGGTCCAGGCCGGCGGCTCGGGGATCGGCACCGTCGCCATCAAGATGGCGAAGGCGATCGGCTGTACCGTCATCACCACGGTCGGCGACGACGACAAGGCGGCCAAGGCCAAGGCGCTCGGCGCCGACCACGTCATCAATTACCGCACCGAGCGTTTCGAGGGCGTAGTGCGCAAGCTGACCGGTAAGAAGGGCGTCGATGTCGCCTTCGAGCATGTCGGCCCCGACACGTTCAACGGCTCGCTGCTCTGCCTCAAGCGCGGCGGCCGTCTCGTCACCTGCGGCTCGACCTCGGGCCAATCGACGACGCTGAATCTCTTTCAGCTTTATCTGCAGCAATATCGCATCTTCGGCTCGTTCGGCGCTTCGATCCGCAATATCCGTGAGGGCCTCAACAAGATGGCGGCCGGGCTCACCCCCGTGATTGATACTGAAGTGCCACTCGCGGACTTCGAACGCGGCCTGGCGCGGCTCGAAAGCCGGCAGGTTTTCGGCAAGATCATCGTCATGTTCTGATTTGGTGGTGCATGATCTTTTCGGAAAACCGGATGCCATCCAGGATCGGGTCCAGGACAGGCTTTTTCCGGATCATGCTCCGACCATGATCCGATCAAGTTGAATCGGACATGGTCTATATTTTTGGTTTGAGCATGATCTTTTCCGAAAACCGTTTTCCACTTTTCCGGATCATGCTCTGATGGCCGTCCGGAGCCGTTTTCAGCTTTTCTTGGATTCGATCGTCGGCGGGCTGGTGGTCGGCCTTCTCGGCGCCATCAAGCGCATGGACCGCAGGCGTACGACCAATGCGGTCGGCGCATTCATGCGCCGGATCGGGCCGTTCCTGCCCGAGCATCGCACCGGACGCGACAACCTGCGCGCAGCATTTCCGCAGAAATCCGAGCCCGAGATCGAGCAAATCCTCGCCGGCGTCTGGGATAATCTCGGTCGTATCGCGGTCGAGTTCGCGCATCTCGACGAGTTTTGCGTCGAACGCGTCGGACCGCAGACGGCGGATCCGATCAGCTACACGCCGGAAACCGCGGAGCGCTACGAGCATGTGCTGCATGGCGAAAAGCCGACGCTCGGCTTTGCCGCGCATCTCGCCAACTGGGAGCTGCCAGCCGTCGTCGTCAAAGCGCTCGGCGCCAATGCTGCGATACTCTATCGGCGACCGAATATCGCGCCGGTGAGCGACGCCATCGTCAGGCTGCGCGAGCCGCTGATGGGCGAACTGGTCTCGACCGGCCTGTCGGCGCCGGTGCAATTGTCACGACTGGCGCAAACCGGCGTCCATATTGGCATGCTGATCGACCAGCACTACACCAAAGGCGTCGAAGTGATCTTCTTCGGCCGGCGCTGCATGGCCAACCCGCTGATCGCGCTCCTTGCCCGGCAAACCGAATGTCCGATCCGCGGCATGCGCGTGGTGCGCAAGCCCGACGGCAACAGCTTTTCCGTCGAGGTCACTGAGCCGATCGAGCCGGTGCGCGACGCGCAAGGCGGCATCGATGTCGCGCGCACCATGCAGGCGATCACGGCGGTGATCGAAGGCTGGGTGCGCGAGCACCCCGAGCAATGGCTGTGGCTGCATCGCCGCTGGCGTTGAAGGAGACGCGCCGCCCTAACTTGGCGCCGTCGCGCCCTGCCCGAGCCACTGCTTGATCAGCGCGGGAATTGTGCCGTCCGCCGTCAACTCGGCTTGCGCCTTGCCGATGGCGTCGCGCAGCGCGGTATTGCCTTTGCGCACGCAGACGCCAAGAAGCTCGCGGGTGATGCCGACCTCGACCACCTTCAGCTTCGGGCGGTCGCGCACCAACCATCCCATGACCGGCGCAAGCTTCATGAAGGCGTCGCAGCCGCCGCTCGATAGATCGTCCAGCGCTTGCTCGATCTGGTCATAGGCGTAGACGCGCACCCGTGCGGCGCGATGCTCGGCGACGAGCTTGTTGGCGACGGGCTGACTGGTATTGCCCTGCTGCACGCCGATCACCAGGCCTTTGAGGTCGGCAATGCCGTGCACGTTGGGATGGCGGGTCGTGTCGACGACCAGCGATTGACCGGAGACCGCATAGGGCGCGCAAAAATCCGCGACTTTTTCGCGCTCCGGCGTGATGGTCGTGCCGGAGGCGACGCAATCATAGGCGCCGGAGTCAAGACCGGCGAAGATGCCGTTGAAGTCGGCGCGTTGGTAGCGCACCAGTTGCCAGGTGCGGCCGAGCTTTCCGGCAATGCGCTGCATCAACGCAATGTCGAAACCGGACGGGCCGTCTTTGTCCATGAACTCGAAGGGCGGGTCGGGAAGCGCGGCTCCGACTTTCAGAAGCGGCGCGGCCCTGACGGCGCGCGGGGCGAAGGCGCCGGTAGCGGCCGCAGGCAGCGCGCCAAGCAGCTCGCGGCGTGTCATCTTTCGCCTTCCTCAATACGTCGAGATCGTCTGGATATCGTAACAGGGATCGATCGAAAAGCGAGGATGCTCGCTGCACGCTCACAACGGCATGGCGATATCGCAGATGATACCCTGCGGACGCCAGTCGAAATTGATCTCGCCGTTGAGCTGATCGCAGATCATGCGGGCCATGACCTGCATGCCGAAGCCGTTGCGGCCCGGCGGGAGTACACGTGGACCGCCGGTCTCAACCCAACGGACCGACAGCCGGTTGCCCGGCCGTAAGCCCCCACTCGATCTTGACGCGGCCCGCGGCGACCGACAGCGCGCCGTATTTCACGGCGTTGGTCGCCAGCTCGTGCAAAGCAACCGCCATCGCCTGCGCTTGATCCGGTTTCAGCATAACGCTTTCGCCGCGGGTCTCGACGCGCGATTCATCGGCGCGGGTGTGCGGCGCAAGCTCCACCGCCACGAGGGTGTGCAAATCGGCGCCGGCCCAGCGCGATTGCGCCAACAGCGCGTGGGCATTGGCCAGCGCCGTGAGCCGCCCCTCGATGGCCGCCTTGACCGCGGCCGGGCTGTCGCCCTGGGCGAGATGGACAGTCGCCTGCGCCACCGTCAACAGATTCTCGGCCCGGTGCTCGGCTTCGCGGGCCAGCAGATCGATCAGTTCCTCGCGCGTTTTTGGTCGGTGATATCGCGGGCGATTTTCGACGCGCCGACGATCTTGCCGAACTCGTCCGATATGGGGGACACGCACAGCGAAATGTTGACCAAACTGCCGTCCTTGCGCTGCCGCAAGGTTTCGAAGTGATCGACGCGCTCGCCGCGCCGAATACGATCGAGGATGTCGCGTTCCTCCTCCTGACGATCCGCTGGAATCAAGATCGTGATCGATTTGCCGATGACCTCTTCGGCGAGGTAGCCGAACAGGCGTTCCGCCGCCTTGTTCCAGGTGACGATAACGCCGTCGAGATCCTTGCTGACGATCGCGTCGTCGCTCGACTCGACGATGGCGCTGAGACGGCGCTCGATGCGTTCAGCACGACAATGTTCGCCGATATCGATCAGCATGTTCACGGCGCCGACCAGGTTGCCGGCGGCATCGCGAAGCGGTGTCGGAAACGCCATGAAGGGCACGCGGCTGCCGTCGGGACGCTCGGCGATCGCTTCGGCGCCGCGGATCGGCTCGCCACGCCGCAGGCACACGGCCATGGGGCATTGATCGTGCGGCATTGGTCTGCCGTCCGGGTGATAGAGCCGCCACGAGCCGCACCATTTGTCACTATGAAGCTTCGGCCGGCGGCCCCACAGCGCCGCCGCGGCATCGTTGAAATAGGTCATTCGCCCGTCGGCGTCGGTCACGTAGATGGCCGCCGGCAAGAGATCAAAGAGCTGCCATGGCCGCTTGGTGTCGGGCGTGTCGTGCAAATCCAGCAACTGGCGCCGCAAGCCCGGCCGGATTTCGATCTACTATTGGCCAAGCCAGACTCGATGCGAGTCATGATTTATCTTGTCCCCCGGTCGCCTCGTCCATTAACGCCGGAGCACGGTTCGAGTTCCCGCCGTCAATCGGCGGAAAATCCTTTAGCTTGATGAAGTTATCGGGAGGCGTCGCAGCTTAGAGACCGCGGACGCGGTCGTAGGGGTAACGGGCGTATGGGGTGACGCCGGCAATGGCGCCGCCGACCCAGGGCGCATCGGCAGGGCCGCCCAGGCCCCAGGTTCGGACCAAGCCGCCATAGCCCCATTGGTTGCGCACCGAGGGATAAGAGCGGCAGTCGCGGAAGCAGCGCGCGTCCGCGGCGCTCGACATGACCGACGTCACCGCGGCGACCGCGGTGATCGTCAGGAGCGCAATCCGAAGGTTCTTCATGGACATCACACGGCAGCAGGGTTTCGGCCGGGCTTGCAGCGCAATATGCATCACCATGACACCAATTGATTAGCGGACTGTTACGCCAGTGCTTTTGCGCTTCACTTTGGCAGGCTGGTTTCGTTCAAAAAATTCCACACCGCGTCGTCAGGACAGCGCACCGGAAAAGCGTCGAACGGCGCATTGTCGACCGGCGTATCGGTGATCATTTTCGGCGTCACCGTCATCTTCGAGACTTTCTGATTGTCGAACGAATATTTGATCTCCGCCGTGCCGGCCAAGATCGATCCATCGGCGTGAATGAATTTGAGGTCGCAGCTATCGATCTGCTTTTCCCGATTGAACGTACAGCGGCCGACTTTCTCGATCTCGCGTTGGACGAGGCCCATGTCCCTGCGCTGCAGGCGCAAGCCGATGAAATGGCCGTCGGCGAAGCGAATCTCCAAATGGCCGCGACAACCAGCGACGACGTCGGCGGCGGCAACGATCTTTTTGGTCGGGAATGACCAAAAGCCGGGCGTGATTGGACTCTCGGTGAGTTGCGTCTGTGTCAGCGCCGGCGTGCCCAAAACCACGCCGGCAAGAACTGCGACGGTCAGCGCGCAAAAACCCCTCGTCATGATTGCCCCCACTTACCGCTGGCGTCCGCCCATCTGCGGCGGCGCGATCGATGGGAACCAATAGTGGAATTTTGTCATCGTGCCGAGCCGGAGCTTTGCCAGGGGTCGGACGAACACAAGCGGAGGCGACGGCGGTTTCGGCTTGAAACCTCAGGCCTTCGCTCGATATCGACGACAATTTTCCGCTAACGGGATCGTTTACCTCGCTTACTTGTCAGTGTTGCTGACACTTGTTCCGGCCGCGTCGCGCCGTTGTGATTGCGGCGGACAAATTTCCCGAGCACAGGCATGATTTAATGCGAGCCGCGACATCGCCGGTGACGGCGTTCCCGCCGAACGGTTACGGACTGCACGACATGATCGGCAATATCTGGGAGTGGACAACGCATTGGTACGCGCCCAAAGCACGAGGGCGAAGCAGCGCACCCGTGCTGCATTCCGGCAAGTCCGCGCGGCGCGGCCGAACAGAGGAGTACGACCCGCAGCTCCCGGACATCAAGATTCCACGCAAGGTGCTCAAAGGTGGCTCGCACCTTTGCGCGCCGAACATTGCCGCCGCTACCGGCCGGCCGCGCGCCATGCGCAGCCGGTCGATACATAAACGAGTTCACATCGGATTTCGCTGTGTCACCAGATAGAACGGAAAAATGCCTGTAAATCAAAGACTAAGAGCAGCAATGTTGTACGTTATGTCGTCCGTTTTTCAAGCTGCATGACGCTGACGCGCCAGGACCCGTCGCGCATAATCGATTGGATCACCTTCCGCTACCAGCTTGTCCCGTTCAGCCTCAAGTCGTTTGAGCACCGGCAGGAGCTGATGCCCCAGATCATGATGATCAGCCATGACTTGGGCGGTGACATTGATGGCGCGTTCAAGACCCTCGATGGTGATGGGGCTGGTCATGCCAATTATAGCGCAGATTTAGAATCGAAAAGCAAAACTGTAATTTGCTCAGGAATTTTTCGGATGATTTAAAAATGAAGTCGCCGCATTTCACGAACGAGTCCGCGTGGCGCTGGTCCATAACCGCAGCCATGTTGATTTGCAATATGGAAGACGCACGTCGCATCGATCTGCTTTTTGCTGACGTTGCCGACAGTGGCCCGTACTTCGCGAGCAAGCTTTTTCAGATTGCGCGGTCCTACTCGATATTCAAACACATGACGACCGCACACTATAAAGCGGGATATACATACCAGTGTCCCAAGCGTTGGCCTGCTTGTCCGTAGCCGCACACGACGACCATTTTTCGAAGTCTTTGGCGGTGTGGCCAGGATGGTCTTCGATCCAAGCGGCGAGCAATCGTTTCTCGGTCATAGCGAATTCTTTGTCGGTCATCATGGTCCCCCCTCACGCAAAGGGCCATGGCAGTCAAGTGATGACTATGCGACGTTCGGTGGTCACTCATGCCGTTTCTATATCATTTAAAGACCAACCCTGATCAATAAAAGTAATTGATAAGCTTGACGTTATCGGTAGGGACCCCTACCTCTACCGTCATGGACACAGACCTACACACAAAGTCAGTTGCCGCAGTGAAGGCGTGGGCATCCGTCAAGGATGGTCGGCGCATGCTGTTCGCCAATTGGCTGGTGATCGGTGACACTTTCCGAGATGCTCGCAACACCGCCATGCTCATGGCTGGCACAAACCGTCCAGCAGGCAAAGGTTACAACAACGCCTTTGGGGCATGGTTGGCGAAATATCCTCAACTTATCGAGATTGGTAAGTCGGTTCGAGGGCACCTTCTGAACATCATGGAGCACCTGGACGATGTTCAGGAGTGGCGATCACGTCAGCCTGATCCTGATGCTCTCAACGATCCTACGACCATATGGCGTAAGTACACCAACAAGTCATCAAAGGCACGTGACACCAAGGACAAAAAGCGCCTGGAAAACTCGCCTGCTGCGACGATCAAGAAGCTGAAAAATGAAGTTGAGCAACTCCGCGCCAGAAATTAAGAGTTGGAAGAAGAGACGCAACAAGAGCCACAGAAAGACGCCGACGATGGGGCTGGAACTGATGCTGCTAAGTTTGCTCTGACAGGCGGTGAATTTAGACGCCTCGTGGACGTGCTTTCAGCTATCACTGCTAATCATGAGGACCATACCTTGGGCTGTGTACATTTTACTCTTCACAATCCAAGTGGCGAACCTAGCATCATCATTGATGTTGGTCAGTCTGATGAATGTGGCAATGAAAGTCCCCTTGCTCGTTATGACGAGAAACTGTTTCCAGCTGCAGAACCAGAACCTGTAAAACCAATCGACTTTGATAGCAATGTCGAGAAGATCGAAGAGCACATCGAACCAGACGCCCAGGACGAGCCGTCGTCGAAGTCCGCACCCATGCCTGTGTCGCCCGACTTCGATATGACGGAGGCGTGCAAGCTCGATGATGCTCTTCAAAAGATATATGCGGACTGGGAAGAAGGAACCGACCCAGCGCCTGAATTGGAAGTACTTTCTCAGATCGCTGCCATGATGCATGTTGATCCGCCGACGACAGTGGAACCTACTGTGACTAAAAAAGGCGATCCAGAATGGACGTTCCAAGTCCCGCTCGACGCATTCAACGATACGATCCAAAAGGCGAAGCATGCTAAAGAGAAAGCTGCTTACGAAAAGAAACTCGCCAAGCAACCATGGCAGACGCCGACCATCGCAGACCTGATTGCCAACGCCATGTCTGAATTCGAAGACCTTGCTTCGGAAATCAATGACAGCGCCAGCAATCTTGAAGAGTACTTCCCAGATAAGGCAAGTCGTTATCAGGATTGCGCCAGCACATTGGAAAATCTAAGCGCACCCGACATTCCAGAAACCTTGGGCAAGATCGAGCTTCGTTATCAAGAAATGCCGTCGAAGCGTAGTGGCAAGGAATGGCGACGTAACTGTGCGACCAGCGACTTGCAACGTGTTGTCGATTATCTGGAAGATTGCCAGACGATCACGAGCACAAAGGTGTCGCCAACGAATTGAGTAACGCGCTTCAAGACGTGATTGACGAAGCCGAAGGTTGCGATATGCCTAGCCGGGGAAATTAAGCACTGGAAAAAGCTTTTATTTGATCGCTGTTTGTTTGATGATCAACAAAACAGTTTCTGGAATTCCCTAGATTTCTTTGCCGCTCTGTGATAAACTTTGGCCATACTTAAATCACTTCGAAAAAGTAATTTGCGCGGAAAGGCATTCCTATGAAAACAGTAAGGCTCGCTTCGTTCCTGGTAAAAAAATCCGGCGTTGGTGGTGTTGTCACACGAGCATTTTCCACGGAAGCCAAGGCGCAAGCTTGGCAACGTGAACTTGAAAACGAATGGCCCGGACAGATTGACCTCACTATTAAAGCTGTGACTGTCGATAGCGACGACTTTGTTTTGAGCGAATACGAAAAATTGTAGAGCAAGCCCATGACTGACAAGGACAAGGACAAGTACGAAGGCTATTCGTTTGGTTTCATTTCCGAAGCCGAGGATACATTCCAATGACTGATGAACCCAACATCAAAGTTTACGTGTTGTACCTCTATTGCAGGAAATTTCGTTGGTTTCACGAAGCATCAACCTATGATGAAGCCAAAGCAAGTTGAATATTGCCGTAATAACTGGTTTGTGGATTTACGACAGCCAAAAGAAGACGATGACGTAATCGAACAGTATTTCATCGCACACGAAAATAACTTCGACCCAGATGTCCTTGAGGACTGGGACATTGTGGAGCACGGTCCTTTCCTTTCTTTGAAAGAAGCTCGAAAAGAAGTAGATCCCGCTGTCGAAAAGCGGGTCGGACACTGACCGTAAAAGGTGAACAATCATTTTTTGAAAGGAAAATACCACGACCGATGATCTATTAGAAACCGTTCAGATTAAATGCGACAATGGTTTTGAAATCAACGAAACGGCAATGGTGGTTCACGCCACCATGACGGACAACGATGGTACACTACGACGGATGCCTTCTGGTGACATTATTCCATTCGATCTCATCTGGAACGGTGTGCTCGAAATGGAAACCGATTTTCCAGAAGCCCCCGACAGTTCTATTCGACAACTGATGATGCGGCGGTTCGAGGAGCTGAAATTGGAGAACCCGGACGAAACAGCCCCAGAAGTTATGGCAGGATTTCGAAGAGCATTTGAAACTTTGTACAAGATTATTCTGGAATACAAGTTCAAAGAAGAGGAAGTGTGATGACATTATACAAAGCAATTGCTGACGAAGGCTACGACTGGAGAGGCGTTACAAAAGCCTTGCCATGTACTCGACAAGAATTTCAACGGTGGCAAGAGGAAGGAAAGTTTCCGCCTCCAGACGGTGCAGTTTTCTCGCACACGTTCACGTCAATGAGTTCGGGCTTACGATCACATGGCCGATGGCTGGCATCCTGAAATCATTGAGAAGGTCAAGCCACTCCTTGAAGGATGGCGCACCGAATACAAAGAGAAGTTGAAAGCCGAACGTCGCAAGAAGAAGGAAGTCGCCTAATGACTCTCGAACTATTCGGTGATTTTCGCGACACCATGAAAGAAGTTAGTGAGTACCTAAGAAAAATTCAGAGAGACGGCTGGAACGCCAATCTATTTGAATCGGTGGTCGATCTGCTGCCTGATCCCAACAAGCCATGTGAAGAGGACCCACACAATCCTGATGTTTTAGACAAGGTTCAACATAGCCTGTGTGAGCAGGACGACGGCAACTTCTATTATGCGTTCTCCCGATTGTTGCCGGAGCCGCCACAAAGTTTACTGCCACTAAATGGTGAGTTTCTGAAGATCACGGGTCTTTATCCGACGAATGGTTGGCACGGACAAATCAGGGATGACCTGTACTACTGGAAGCCGCGGCTTACTGCTTTTTTATAACGCAAAGGAACAAAACTTCATGTCCGAAACTTTTAAGTTGTCCAAATCAACACGCAAGATACTCGATAATTTTTCATGGATCAATAATACAGTTGTATTTCGTCCTGGCAATGTTATCACATTCGTTTCCGAACATCGTGACATCATAGCATTCGCTGAAGTGGAAGAGACGTTTCCTCAACGCTTTGCCATCGGAAATATTTCTAAACTGCTTTCCCTCTTACCTTTGTATGATGACGATCAACTCTCGAGGTCACAGACAAGTGTTTAGTCGTCAGTTCGGAGCGTGAGCGTGTCAGTCTAACGCTTGCCTCCGAGAAAGCAGTTCAGTCAATCGAAGAAAACGACCCCGACACTTTCATGAGACAATTCGGCAAATCGGTTGCGGATTTTCCTCTCCTGAATACCGAACTTGTTGACATCAAAAACCATATGATGATCGGCCAGTTGCCGTCTGTATCATTCACAACACAACACCAAAAAGACATCCTGGTACTAGCCTTCGACCCAAAAACTTCAACTTCTGATTTATTTGAAATGACGCTCCCCCATACAAAATCAGAAACAACACCATTTCAGGTAACACTTGCTGATCGAAAGATCGTCAACATGATCGAAAGTGATTATCACGTCTCAATTTTCAAACACATGGTTCGGTTCAAGACGACGATCACTAGCAATTTGCTGCGCCTTGAATACTTCAATGCTCCCGATAAAGTGATAACCGTATGAGAACGACGTGATGCGCAATGTAAAATTCCTCTTCGCAACCAAAATACCCAAGTTCTATCGGTTTTCGGAATTGATTTGGGATGTCTCTAGAAGCTGCTCGCGCCGAGCTTGCTGCTAATGGTGGTGCCGTTGAAACTAGTTATGGCGACTTTGGACTTGTGGTTTAGCGGTGTGACTTTGACGATGCCAGAAAAGAAGTTGCAAAAGTACCCCCAGAAGATCGCCAACCTCTCATGCAATCTGTAGCCGAAGAGCTGGGCAAAAACCTTAAGATCGTGGAGGCTGGAAAAGCTACCAAAGAAATCCTTGATGCGGTCTATGCCGATATGATGATATGGACCGCTCTTCAGAAATATACGGCATGAGCACCCGGCGCAGAACGGTCAAGCGTGGTGTTTTGCGAAAGTTGCGAGGTCCTACCGACGCACGATGATCAGGAAAGGACATGGCGTATCGTGTCGCTTGAAAGTTGATGTGAGCAAATAGAACCTTATTTTGTTGATGTGATCTGGAACAGATAAGAGTTCCTAAAAGTCATTGACTTTCTACCATAGCGCGTATAAATAGAATATAAGATAAGGTGAACCGCCAATACATCGTATCGAACGGCATGGTAATACTGCCCCTGAGAAGGCAAGGCCATGTCCCTGAGAGAAAAGCTTAGACTAAAACTTGGCGGTTCATCGGTTTCAAAGCTTTTTTAGATGTGTTGGCGGTTCCCTATTCTCATCTATTTCTCCTCCCCACATAATTCTTCAAAAGCACGATCCAGGCAACGTTGCACACTTGCGTCCTGGGAACGTTCTATGTGTCCGTCGATTGGCTATGGAACGTCGGCGTTGATTTAATGCTCGCGCATTGGCAAATATGAACGTAAGAGTAGACCGCTCAACCGCGCTCCACCTTTTCAAAGGCTGTTCAAATCGACGTGTGACGACGGGATATCACTGCAAGATTTCCGTGGCGTACATTTTGTCTGCTTTTTTCGCAGCCAAATAGTGTGCCTCCGAACACCCGTCAGAACAACACAACAAGATAACAACAAACTGAAAAAACTGGATTGCCGAAGACAACCACTAGCGAGCCTGCAAGGCGAAGTGGTTTACACTGAGAACAACCGAATTACCAAGAACCGACGAACAGCAAATTGCTTCTAGGCTGCTCCAAGGAACACTAAAACAAGGAATTTAGGCGGTTGCTAAAGGAACGCCAAGAGGCGTTAGCAAGAGCAATCTTTGAGGTATTGGATTACTGAAAATAATTTATCGTCCTCATACTTATCCTCCAAAACTCAAACTATCAATCAAGGATGAATCGAAAATCTAACCAAAGATGCTGCGGCACGTTGGTTGAAGAAACGACCCGATTACGCTCGCAAAGATCAGCAGCGCAAAAATGGCAACAAACCGTAATCGTTCACACATCATCATTCCGGGTTACGGTGTTCTTTGTCATCGTTGCGGTGAGCCTTCTGAAATTCGTGAGCACGGACCTGAAGGTCCTCCTTCATACCATCATAATGAACATTCGACATTGCGTTTGGTACATCTAAGGACATTCACCATTCCAGTGTGTGCCGTATCAAGATACGGTATTTGCTAAATATCAGATGACGAAACTACAACACTTCAAACGCACCGCTCGTAAAGAACTAACTCTGTTTCCAGATGACTATTGGAGATCATCAAAGCGGCAGATTCTTGCAACGAATGCATCCTGCTGCTTGGTTGCGTGCCTTGGCTTTGACTGAAGCCAGAAAGTTGAACGACCAAGGAGCCAGACACTAATATGTCACGAGTAGTATTTGACCAGCACTTGCAAGAAAGTGCATTTCTGACCACGCCATTGAACGACACTTCCGAAAAGTATCTTTGTCCGAATTCGACGCGCCATGTTTCAGCATTTGAAACTTGGTGTTCTGAAATTGGTTAATCTGAGGTAGATGGCGAGTATGTTGGTCAGATTGCAAATGCTGCAGAAGGATCAAAGGTCAGACGACATTGATACAGATGACGTGATTCGTTTTGCATGCTCGGCAAAAAGCAAATATCGGGATAGTTCAGTTGACAAGCACTCACACTATTCGAAGGCGGCACGAAGATTTCTAAAGATAAAGGTTCAGGACTGGAATGATGCTATGGCAATGGGGCGGCATTTTCGGCAAGTTCATACAAAAATTTCACGTAAAGGAAAGATTATAATTTCGGTATTTCTATACGGATTTCAACAAACAGAAGAAGTCGTCGCTGGAATAATTTTGAGGAACTGAAGTAGAATGCTTTGAAGCAGTGGATGCAAGTGGGTTCAAAATACTGGTTGGCGATGTGAATTTACTGATAACAGTTTCGTTTCTGGCTATATGAAGAAAGAAGTGTCAGCAAATGGCGACGAATTTAAATTCAGAATTTCAGCAAGAAGTGTTCTTAGAGCAGCAACGACAGCAAAACAATCTTGGTAAAACTGTAATAAATCTGTCACTCGCAAGCACTTCAACAAGTGGTAATACGGTTCGTGCTATTGAACGTTGATGTTCGACAAGAACTTGCGGAATCATGCAGAAATCTTCTAAGCAAAATTCACGTTTTGAATTCAAGTTTCATGCGGCTTGTGGACGAAGACTAAAGTGGAGCGTGGCATCAAGGAAGGCAAAGAAGTGGCAACATTCGATTATGGAAAATCTGTTGGCACAATGTCGCAGTGGCACGAGCGGCATTGCGTCGTGTTGAATCAAGTTACTTGAAGAATGGTTCGTAATCATCGTTTGGCGATACAATACAGGCATCACCGCAATGCAGGACTTCAAGGCAAGGAGAACCTGTTGATGGAAGCACGAAAGCGCGAGAACCACTTCATCTGAGGAAGACACCATCAGAGCACAGAGCGTCAAGAACATGCATATGAGGAAGCGAAATTGCTAAGGTTAGGGAAAAACGCATCAGCATTTTGTCAGGCAAGCATCACACTTTGCTCAAACGTAAGCAAGTGAAACAAACAGCACCGAAGGACAAGAAGGAAACGAAGAAATGAGCGAAGAATTAACAAAGACTTGGAGTGTGGCGTTATGACATTACAGAAGGCACAGCGCTGCAGAGTCTTGAAGATTTCAGACAAAGTCAAAGGCTGCACCACACAATGCGCTGTTCTATCGTTCATGAAACTCTCGGGCACGATGCAGCGAAGTTGGATGCGAGACAGTAAATCACTCCAGGCTGCACTACGTAGTCACATTGGCGACGGAATACTGGTGGCCTTCGAAAATCAAAATCGAGCTGGATGACAATCAGGCAAGACAAGGATAGCTTGAAGAAGACGCTGGCTGCAGCAAAGGCACGTATCAAAAAATCAACTGGCATGTCTCCGGAACTTCAGGAAGCTGTTTTCAAATCATCGACAAAGCAACTTCTCAACTCATTGCACACAAGCTGTGTGAGATGATTGCAGCATCACCGAATTGACGTTATTGGCTTCAGAGCTCAAATCGAGGCAGCGGAATTTTTGGCGACACATCAACTCGTTAGAAGAAAGTCTCTCAATCATTTTGGCAGAGAATCGGATGCTGCCTAGACCACAACGGGAACGTATGTAACATGTTTGCAGGAAGATGTAATGTATGGTCATCAACAGAAGGCAGCACGTCAACGTCGTTCGTCTTCACGTTTGGAGGCAGACCTATACGAACCAAATTCTGATAATGTTTTTCATCATGAAGGAAAGCCATCAGGAACGTTTAAGTCCGAATATGTCAAGATACCTTGCAGCGTTGAAATCTTCGACAAGAGCCGATAACCATCAGATTGATACAAGTCGGCAGCATATTTGACCGAAACGTTTGAGGTCACAAAATAACAAAAAGAGCGTAAGGGAAGGCTGCAACCGTATCCCTTGCTCTTGGCGGCATTGGAGTCATACTATAAGGTCATTTGGCTTTCAACTAGCTTTTCCACTGTGGGAGAAGCTTCTGCTCCCAATACTGAACTCGGGTCAGCACTCCTAAAACTGACGTGAGTTTTTTTTAAGTAATAATCGCATTGAAGAGCTTTCAGCTTTTCCTTCAATTCCACCCACACTAACTCGACAGGTTAAATACGCTTGAGTGTGTCTCAGGGCACGCTTCGTTAAAACGTACACAATGTAATGAAACTGGTAAACCGAAGCAAAGACTGGAGCAACAAATTCTAGGTTTTTCTTTTTGTGTGTCAAGTCCTCAAAGACGCTCTAAGAATTTCCGTTAGAACCGAAGGATACACAAATCGGTAAATATAGCGATGGACGTTGTTTGGACGTCTCCGTCGTTCAACTCCAAAAGTGCATGACCGGCAATCATCAACGTATTAAAGCTGTCTTGGTCGCATCGTCGTGAGATAAATAAGCAAGAATGGCTTACAAAGCCGAAAAGAAGAACCGGGTTTTTTGGTTCGTTCGTGCTGCCCAGCAAACTACTGCTTTCTGACGAAAAAATAAACCGTCACGACGCAGGGAATGCAAATAAAACTACAAAGGATTCAAAATGCAGCGTCAACATCCCGAGATGTGCGTGCGGGCACCCACGAACTGTTAAATCAGCTGAGTGCCGCTGTTTCAACCGACCTCAGTAGAAGTCAGATCGTAAGACGCGGATTGATCGAGTCGCTATTCTTCAAATAATTTCTTGGCGATATCCCATCAAGTGTGCGAATGAAAAAGTTCATCAAAAGTGTGGTTGGCGGGAGCCAGCTGGTTCGTCAGAAACTAAAAGAAGTGGTGGAAGCTCCTCAACAACCAGTAAAAGAAGCACCACAAATTCCAGTAAACGAACAATCAGGCTTTGACCTCTCAGATTACGCGACAGCCAAGGAACACAGAAACAAACTAAACGCCACCGATGCGAAATATATGGACTACCTCGAAAGTGCCGTTGTCCCTGGAATTGGAAAATATGGATGACTTCGCCGCCCAGGCTGTCATTGCCATCGATTGACTAGCTCGATCTGCTTTTCGGAGAATGGTCGCAACGGTCCAAGACGCCGAAGCCCACGCGCCGCAACCGGAAAGTCGAAACACCTTCCAGACCGTCCACCGTTGCGGAAGAACAACAGGTCGCTGAGCTTGTCCGCGAACGGAACGAGGCGCTGGAGCAGCAGGCGGCGACGTCAGAAGTGCTGCACATCGTCAGCGAGTCGCCCGGCGATCTGGAGCCCGTTTTTCAGGCCATGCTGGAGAGAGCCGTTCGCATCTGCGGGGCCAACTTCGGAAATATCTACCGCTGGGATGGCGAGGCGCTACATATCCTGGCATCGCACAACACCCCGCCTGCCTTCGTCGACGCCGTTAGGCGCTCACCGTATCGCCCTTATCCGCATTCACCAATCGGTCGAATGGTGGCTGAGAGAACCGTGGTTCATATCAACGACGTTACGGCGGAGGAGGTCTATCTCGCTCAACGCGATCCGATGGCCGTATCGGCAGTCACACTTGGTGGCATACGGACGCTCTTGGGCGTTCCATTGCTCAACAAGGGCGAAATGATCGGAGCGTTCTTCTTATCTCGCCAGGAAGTCCGTCCCTTCACCGACAAGCAAATCGAACTCGTCAAGAACTTCGCCGCTCAAGCCGTCATCGCCATCGAGAACGCGCGGTTGCTGAATGAGCTAAAGCAATCGCTGGAGCAACAGACCGCCACGTCGCAGGTGCTCCAGGTCATCAGTTCATCGCCCGGTGACCTAGAGCCAGTGTTCCGCGCTATGCTGGAGAATGCGACACGCATTTGCGCAGCCAAGTTCGGCGTGCTCTTCCGTTTCGATGGACACTTGTTCGAGTTCGCAGCCGAAGTCGGTACGCCGCCAGAATTGCTCGAGTTTCAACAGCGCCGAGGACCATTTCGACCACCATCAGGTAGTCGCCTTGAGCGCGTAATGTTGACTAGGCAAATCATCGACACCCTTGACGACGCCGCTGAACCTGTTCCCAGTCCTGCAGTCGAACTTGGCGGTGCGCGGTCGGTGGTCGATGTGCCAATGCTCACAGATGATGAGTTGATTGGTGTCGTCGCTATCTTTCGGCAAGAGGTGCGACCATTCTCCGAAAAGCAGATCGAGCTAGTCAAGAACTTCGCCGCCCAGGCTGTCATTGCCATCGAGAACGCCCGGCTGCTTAACGAACTGCGGCAGTCGTTGGAGCAGCAGACCGCTACCGCCAAGGCATTGCAGGTCATCAGCAGTTCAACGTTCGATTTGCAAACGGTGCTCGACACATTGGTCGAGACCGCCGGACGGCTTTGCTCAGCCGACGCGTCAGCCATCTGGCGCCCTGACGGCGACGTTCTGAGGCTCGTTTCGATCTACGGAGACATTAGCAAGGAATTTTTGGAGTATGCTCGACAAAATCCAATTACGCCAAGCCGAGCAACGATTTCTGGCCGAACCATCCTAGAGGGCAGAACCGTTCACATTCCCGACATTCTGTCCGAGCCAGAAATGAGGACTGCCTACCAGGCGAGAGGCCAGCACCGTACCGGTCTCGGCGTTCCGCTATCTAGGAAAGGCGAAGTCATCGGAGCATTTGCGCTTGTGCGGTATCAAGTGCGTCCATTCACCGATAAAGAGATAGAACTTATTACGACGTTCGCCGACCAAGCGGTAATTGCCATCGAAAATACGCGCTTGCTGACGGAGCTTCGCGAGAGAACAGACCAATTGGAAATCCAATCACAAGAAGTCCTCAAACTTAACCGGCACCTCGAAGAACGCGTCGCCGACCAAGTAGGCGAAATCGAACGCATGAGCAGACTGCGGCGCTTCCTGCCTCCGCAGGTGGCTGACCTGATCGTTGCATCCGGTAGTGAGAAGCAACTCGAGAGCCATCGCCGAGAGATAACTGCGCTCTTCTGCGACCTGCGCGGCTTCACCGGATTCACCGAAAGCGCAGACGCGGAAGATGTGATGGCCCTGTTGCGCGACTACCATGCGACAGTCGGCGAGAAAATCATCAAATACAGCGGCACGCTCGAACGTTACGCAGGTGACGGAGTGATGGTGGTCTTCAATGATCCAGTGCCAGTCGAGAACCCCGCCCTCCAGGCTGTGCTGATGGCGCTTGAAATGCGTGGGGCTATTGGAGCGTTGACCGACAAGTGGCGCCGGCTCGGGCACGACATTGGGTTCGGCATCGGCATAGCGCACGGGTTTGCGACGCTCGGCACCATCGGTTTCGAGGGACGCTTTGACTATGCCGCCATCGGGACCGTATCAAATGTTGCCTCTCGGCTCTGCGACGAAGCCAAACCCGGCCAAATCTTGATTAGTCCTCGCGTGCTAATGGCAGTTGAAGATGCCGTGAAGGTCGAGCCGGTGGGTGAGTTCGAGTTAAAGGGGATACGGCGACCCTTGGCGGCGTATAACGTACTTTCCGCTGTTTGAGACAGGAGTCACTGCTAGCAATATCCGCAGTGAACGCGGGGACCTATGGTATCGCTATGTGGTATTCGGTCAGAATAGCCGTCCACTACGGTGATGGCGTTCACTCAATTACTGTTTCGCACAAAACATTTTCGGAAATCCGAGGCGGCAAAGAAATAACATTGCAGGGCGACGGCTTCGCGAGCGAGGAAGGTATTGCTGCAGATTATTGGGAGTTCAATTCCGACAGCCTTGGCTCGGTAAAGGTCTATTGCGACAACGGAAGACAATTGTTTCGCGGTGACGGCTGGCTTTCAGCGGAAAGAGTTTCGCAATGAGATTCCAGTTCGTTAAGTCAAAAAGCGTCGGTCCTGGCGCACAAGGGAGGATTCCATGCGTTTGAAAGGCAAATCGCAAATTGACCGCGCCATCGGCCAACGGCTGCGTGCCTATCGTCTCGCCGCGGGCATGAGCCAAACAGCCGTGGGGGACCATTTAGGCGTGACGTTCCAGCAGATTCAGAAATACGAGAAAGGCGTCAATCGACTGTCCGGCGCACGCTTGGTCGCGGTGATGGACCTGCTGCACGTGAAGCCCGAGCTATTGTTGGGCACCAATGGTTCTGGTCCGTCGGAAGACGAGTTCGCGGCTTTGAATGATCGTCACATAAACAAGATCGTGATCGCCCTCAATCAACTGTCGCGCGAGCAGCGGCAAGCGGTCGCCAAGTCGGTCTTATCGATGGTTCGCGCGTTCGGAGCAAAGGCGTAACTTGATCAGAACAGGATTTCGCCTTTGCGGCGGCGAGGGTGGCGATGCCAATATGTGGTCCTGTCGTTCCCGGCGGCGGTTGGATCGGCTGCCGAATCCCGGGCCAAACCAAATCAGAATGAGGACGAGAACGCTGGCAGCTAAGCCGATGACGTGCGCCCATCCCAAATGACCGTCGTTCCAAGCTGTCCAGGTCAAAAAGATCACGATGGCCAGCATAATCAGCATGGCCGTCAAGACAGCTCTTTGCGTGAACATTGCAGTTCTTGATCGGCGCGTGATCCGTTCGCGCTATTGTTCCTCGTCAGTGGCGACGTACCTTACTATCACTGTATTCCAATTGCGCTTGGACTCGGTGGCCGTAACAGCAGCCTCTCCTGGTGCGGCACGCCTGACTAATTTTCGTCAACGGCCAGATTTCGTTGCCAATGAACCCGCGGCTGCCTTGTGCAGCTCTAGGATGTTCCCGAGCTCGTGTGGGTTTTCGCGACCAAACCCACAGACCGCCGCGATACCGAAGTCGTTTAGGTACTCCTTAGCAAGACCAATGCGCCGTTTAGCGCCTTTAAGACCGTCCTGCGGATGAATCAATCCGAGAAAGACGCGCGTGCCGCCGACGTGCAGATCGCGCAACGGCGCGAGAAAAGCGTCGTCGGGGCTTGGCACGACGGGCATGTGAAGATAGTCGACGCGGCGCGTGATGCGCTTTACCGCTTCGTTCGACAAGCGCACGCACAGATCCAAATTCGGCATTTCTGTCATCGGCCAACCGCCCCAGGTGCCGTAGCACCAGTGAAGCCCCAGTGGCACAGTCTCGGGGATCTCTGAGGCGAGATCGACCAAGTCAGTCATATAGCGTTCGAACTTCTGATCGATCGTGCTTTCCGGCCACCACGGGAAATACTGCTCGTCGCCGATACTGAGGTCGACGACCTCCCACGCCAGATCGAGCTGTATGAGGAGATCGTCAGCGGGAATGACCTCGAGCATTTTCGAGATTTCCGCTTTCATCGCTCGTACGTACGCGTCGTGAACCTTGGGCCAGGTTTTCACGTCGTCGAAGTAAACGTTGGTCCCGCTATCGGTGGCGACCAGCGAAACTTGGAAGCGCGGACCCTTGGCGATCACGCCTTCGTCGCGCAATCGACAGAAGGTGGTATAGGACTCCCGCGCCGCGGCGGCATAGCCGAGTTCGCCGAAGCCGAGGCGTTTGACGCCGTCCTTCAGCCGAAAAGTCCAATGGTATTCGGGGGCAGCCCCTGGTCGCGTTTTCTTGTCACCAACCGGCTTTTCCTCATTGCTGATCACGGCGGGTGACGGACGACGGGACTCCACGAGGTCAGGGTGCTTGGAGTAAGTGTCCGTTGCAAGGAACATGCACCACATCTTACGCGGACCGACCTCTCCGTCGGGGATTGCTATGACATTGTCACCGAGCTTCGATCCGACTGCTCGCAACCCTTCCTCCACGGTCTCGAATGGCAGGCTGCCGACCAGCATGATGTCGCCCCGTACACGCGGATCGCTCCGACTTCGCTTGGAAGCATTTGAACGCCTCGGCGCCGTTCGCCGCTTCGCAGCCGACTGCTTTTTTGCACTTGTACGGCGCTTCGTGACGGTGCGCCGCTTGGCTGTCGTCCGCCGTTTCGCAGCGGTACGGCGTTTCACTGGCGTCCGCTTTTTCCGAGACGAACGCGATGCCGCCGAACGTTTCTTGCGCTTCGCCATAAATTGCCTCCCGTCTGAAGCCAGTACTCTATCAAAGAAAATCTCCTCGCGCAGGGGAGGCAGGCGTATTTCCGCGCAGCGTCTGCGAATTGGGCGGCAACCATCGGCGAGCGCTTGGCCGTCTGGGTTCGCCCATCGCGCCGACGTCTGCCCATCAGGCATGGACGATTGCAAATTAGGCTTTTGTGACGGTTGCGAGTTCGCTACATTGCTGCGGGAGGAAAGAATGATCGCATTACCGATCATCTGGCAACGTCACTTGGCGCAAGCAACCTAATGCCATCACAATCGGAATTTGAGGAACATTTCGCCCAGTTGACACACGAGCTTGACGCTCTTGAAGCGCAACTTGCGGCTTCCGAGCTCGGCAAGCATTTTGCCGATATCAAGCGGCGGATCAAAGTTCTTTACGAGGCGATGCGAGAAAACCGTCTGCTTTTGGAGACGGTGCTGGAGAATAGCGCCGCGAGTGTCTACGCCAAGCGTAAAGACGGTCGATATACTTATCTCAACCACGAAATGGAGGTTCTGTGCGGCGTAGTGCGCGAACAGGTTCTCGGCAAGACAGACTTCGAGGTATTCCCAAGAGAGATCGCGCAGCAATGGCGAACCAATGACCTCAACGCCATGACCCAGGGCAAACTTTCTGTGTCCGAGGAGACAATTGACTCGCCGCGAGGCGAGCGGCTGGTCCTATCGAAGAAGGTACCGCTGATTTCAGCTAGTGGTGAAGTTGACGGGATTTGCGGCATCTCAACCGATATCACCGACATTCGGCGGACCGAGGTAGCTCTGCGAGAAGCTGTCACGAAATTAGAGCGGGAACGAGACAGTAAACTAACAAATGTTGAGGCGATTATGGCCGCGATCGCTCACGAAGTAAGACAGCCACTGACGGCGATTGCGGCGAATGGAAGCGCGGCACGGCGATTTCTTGCTAAGGTTCCAGCCGACATCGACGAGGTGACGGCAAATCTGGACAGGATAGTAAGCGACTGTCGTCGCGCCAGCGAAGTATTCGATAGCATCCTCGTCTTGTTCCGACGCGAAGATCAGAAACGGCAACCGATCGATGTCAACGAGATTGCACTTGAAGTGCTGCAGTCCTCGCGCGGAGAGCTGACTGCACATAGCGTTACCACCCGTGCTGAACTTGCGTCAGGGCTGCCACCTGTTGCCGGCCAAAAGAGACAATTGCAACAGGTCATTTCAAATTTGGTCCAGAATGCAATTGAAGCAATGGATTCCACTACTGATCGAGATCGGGTTCTGCAGGTGAAAACGGGGCTCCACAGTCGCGATGCAATTATCGTTGCGGTCGAAGATACTGGACCCGGCTTTGACCCGAGACAGTTGGGCAGTTTGTTTGAGGCGTTTTTCACGACGAAGTCGCACGGCATAGGATTGGGACTGGCGATTTGCCGCATGATTGTTGAACGTCATGGCGGTCAACTTACTGCGGCATCAGATGGAATCCGTGGAGCGCAGTTCCAATTTATTCTTCCGACCGAGTTCGCTGACTCAGGGCATGCAACTGACCGTTGAAGGTCACTTAGGTGGACCTGTTGGGACCCCCTGCCTTGGGATTGGCCGGTTTTCAGGGCGAGGACGAATCCTTCGGCAAATTTAGTAGAGTACGCCTTCCTTGGCTTGCGAGTCGCGCCACTTAAATGAGGGAGGATAATTTGGCGATTGTCGTTCTTGCCCATGGTGCTTGGTCAGCGGCTTGGGCGTGGAAGAAAGTGCGCCCCTTAATGGCCGCAGCCGGACATCAGTTCTTCACGCCAACCTACACCGGGCTGGGCGAGCGAGCGCACTTGGCGAGCCCCTCAAATGATCTGGAAACTCATATTCAGGATGTGCTTGGCGTCCTGACTTTTGAGGACCTACGCGAGGTCGTGCTGATCGGTCACAGCTACGGTAGCATGGTAGCGACTTGTGTGGCCGACCGTGCGCGGGATCGCGTTGCGCAATTGATCTTTCTTGATGCTTTTGTGCCGACCAACGGCCAAGCCTTGATCGATTTGGTGCCGCCTGCCGAGCGGCAACGACTGCTGGACAGCGTAAAGACGGGGGACGGCTGGCGCGTCACACCTAACCCAACTCCGCCCGATACGGCTCCAGAGGATTTGGAGTGGATCAGCAAATACAGGATGCCGCAGTCGGTTAAGTGCTTCGAGCAGCCGCTCCGTTTACAGGCTGAACTTAATTTGCCGCGCGCATATATCCACTGCACGCGCTATGCCGATAAAAAGCCCTTTGCTCAGTTCGCGAGCCGCGCGAATGGCGAAGCTGGCTGGCAAGCCTACGAACTTGACGCCAGCCATAGTCCAAATGTGACGGCACCGACTGCATTAATGGAAGTTCTGAAACAGATTTTACCGGCATAAATCATCGAATAAGGGTGTTGCTCGCCGTCGGTATTTCGCCGTACACCTCAAGCACTCCTATACGTTCCACGCGGGTCGCGGTGAAACGACTTGCAACTGGGCAATTGGCTGCGCGTTGACAGTCATGGCACCGGCTGATGAGGAGAAAGCCTTTCTGAGGTCGGCGGTTGCTGCGATTCCGAGGATAGCCGAAATTATCTGCGGGTTCCCGCCTGATGATCGAGCAGGCGCTCTAGAGACTGCGGAACGACGCTTTATGGAAGCGGCGCTGGAATTTGGCTGCACTGAAATAGCTGCCCGATCTCGCGTATCTGCGGTTATGGCACGGTTGCGTAGGCGGGTGGAAGAACAAGGAACGAGTGAGAAAAGGTTGCAGGCTCTGCTGCACCGGCTTACTGAGCCGAATTGATTCCGGGGGGCGCAGTGTGGCCGCCCAACCTGGAGGTCACCCCGTTGTGGCCGGGGGTCGGTTAAAGGGCGAGTCTCGACCATCTTAGTTTCCCGGAAATGCTGCTCTAACGATCAAAGCACTTTTCTTCGGGCACCGAATCATATCTTTCCTTCAAAGGCGCACATTCCGCGCTCTTCGGAGGGAAACCACATGGCGTTGCCAGGTGAAGCAAAGAAACCGGCTGCTGCGGCCAAAACTAAGCCTCCCGTTACACTCAAGCATCTTGCTGCGGTCTTGGCCGAGGAGCATCAATTGACGAAGCGGGCTGGTGAAGCTCTCCTCGGCGATCTCGTTGGCAAAATCACAAAGCATCTTAAGAAGGGCGAACGCATCCGTATTGCCGGTCTCGGCATCCTGCAGGTCCGGAAGCGGGCAGCTCGCGTGGGGCGCAATCCTGGAACCGGAGAAGCAATCCAGATCAAGGCCAGCAAAAAGGTCGCCTTCCGGGCGGCCAAGGATTTGAAAATGGCGATCTAGCTGCTGAACGCAGTCCGTAAGCGCGCCGAGGGCGCTACCCGTCAAAAGGCGTTTAGTTGGGGCGAGTCGCTTGATGCTCGGGTCCAGCGCCTGAAGAATTCGCGGGTTGATCCAAAGAGGAGCCGCGTCGGCTCCTCTTTATCTTTTTCGTCGTCATTGAAGCGAGGATCGGGTCTAACAATCCAGTTCTCGCCCGTACCGTCTATCCTGTCGTGGGTTTGTATCCCGTTGTAAAATGCAAGGTCGTGATGCTGCTCGTCGCTGGATCATCGTATACGCTTAGAAAATCGGCGACAAAACGATCAGCAGCCTTCTCAGACCCGGTGATCTGGATCAAGTGCGGGCGTGCTGCTTGAAATTGCTTTTCCCAATTCCATCGTCTTTCGGCGTCAATCCGTCCGATCACGGTGAAGATTTTATCAGCCTCTACTTCCAAATGCACATCTGTGAACCCTAAATCCCGCCCTTTGAAGCGTTGCACGCCAAACAGGCGACCTGACCATTCTCGACAGTAGTCTTGCCGCCGTGCGACCAAGGAAGCTTGTGATCTGCTTCCCAGTTGTCCCAACTGCAGTCCTGACCGGAACATTTTAGGCGGACTTGGCAGGGCGGTTCGCTCAAAGCCAAGTCGAACCCGCTTTGGTGCTCACCATTCCAGAAACGCCAACTGATTATGATAATGGATTGCTTCATTCGCGCGTTCATTGCCGCGAACGAAGCGCAGTTGAAGACGAGGGATTAAAAATGGATGGTATTGGGTAATTGAGAAATCGGCGACTCAAATCATGGTCGATAGATGACGCTGTCGCCAACGTCTTATCGTCACCTAACAAGCGCGCATCGCTTGGTTACGCACAACCCAGTCGGTAAATAGACGGTGCTCGAGTTCGTTGTTGGCAGCGCAGCAAACGCCATTCGATTCATTCGATCACTTCCGCGGCCAGCGTCGTCTTGAATTTGGAATGCGAGCGTTTTCGCGGTCTAGATGCGTCTTAGGCCGTTCTTGTCTAGTACTGCCCTTTGGG
>CAWDZD010000020.1:0-109217 GCA_963806465.1 uncultured Alphaproteobacteria bacterium
CCCCAAGTTGTTTAGGCCTGAAGGGCCCAATTGTCTCTTGAGCCATCGCTCGCTCGTACCGCGCGGCGGTTTAAACGGTCGATAACGGCGGGAATCCGGACAAGGCGCGGGCATGGCGGAAACGACGTTCATGACCATGTTTGTGGTATGCCGTGCTGGCGCAAAATGCCGACACGGCGCAAGGAGCGATTCCATGAAAAGCCTTTTCGGCGGCAAGATTCGATCCGTTCTCCTCCTACTCGTGGCGCTGCTGCTTGTCGGCCTGCCGGTGGCCGTATGGCTTGACCTGACCAATCTCGCGGAAACGAACTTAAACCGCCAAGCAAGCGATCTGAATTCCATCATCAGCAGCGTCCGCAGCTACTACGCCACCAATGTCGTTGGCCGCATACTCGCCGCACCTGGCATCGCCACCCAAGTGGTGCATAATTACAAAGATGTGCCGGGCGCCATTCCGATACCGGCGACACTTTCGCTGGAGCTCGGCCGCGTGATCAGCGAGCGGCAGCACAACATCGCCTATCGCTTCGTGTCGGATTATCCGTTCGCCAACCGCGCGTCCCACCAGTTGGATCAGTTCGAGACCAACTCGCTTCGCAGCTTGCGCGACAACCCTAATCAAGTGCTCAAGCGCGAATCGAATTCGCTCTTTGTCGATCGCGTCGCCTGGTGGCGCCGGTCATCATGGCTGCCGCCTGCGTTCCTGCCATAACGCGCACCCGGAGAGTCCCAAGCGCGACTGGAAGGTGGGCGATGTGCGCGGCCTACAAGAAGTTTCCATTACCCAGCCGATTGGTGGCGATCTATTCGCGTTCAAATATCTACTGGCTTATTTCTTCCTCGTCGCTGCAGTGGGCTTTCTGTTCATTGCCCTGCAACGGCGGCAGGCCGCGGTCATCCAGGGCATGAATGCAGAGCTTGAAACAGCCAACAATTTCCTTGCCTCGTTGTCGATGAAGATCTCAAGGTACCTGTCCCCGCAAATCTACAAAAGCATTTTCAGCGGACAAAAGGACGTCACTATTCATACGGAGCGAAAGAAGCTGACGATTTTCTTTTCTGACATCAAGGATTTCACTGCGACGACGGAGCGGCTCCAGCCCGAGCAAATCACCGAATTGCTCAACGAGTATTTCACCGAAATGTCAAAGATTGCCTTGGTCCATGGCGGCACCGTCGACAAGTTCATTGGCGACGCCATGCTGATCTTCTTCGGCGACCCAGAGACCAAGGGGGACGCGGAAGACGCCAAGGCCTGCCTGCGCATGGCCATCGAGATGCAGGAACAAATCGCGGGGCTGAATGCCAAGTGGCGCAACGCCGGCATCGAACATCCTTTCCGCGTCCGCATGGGCATTAACACCGGCTATTGCAACGTTGGGAATTTCGGCAGTGCCGATCGGATGGATTACACAATTATCGGCGCCGAGGCTAACCTGGCCGCGCGCCTGCAATCGATCGCCGAACCGGGCCATATCGTCATCAGTTACGAAACGTACGCGCTTGTGCGTGAAATGATTGTCGCCGAGGAGCTGCAACCGATCACCATGAAAGGGATCAGCCGGGAGGTCGTCCCTTATACCGTGCGCGACATTCTCGGCGCCGCCGGCGAGACCATTCAGGTGTTCAGCGAGCATGTGACCGGCTTAGATTTCTATCTCAACACAAGCATGGTTGATATCAACGCCGCAACGCGCGTTCGCAAAGTGTTGCAGGATGCGCTGAACGCGCTAGACAAAAATGTGGCGGCGCACACCAACATGACTGGTGCTGGGCATGCTGGGAGCGAGCGCGCATAGCATGCATAGCCGGGGCGCTGACCACGCGACCACTACTGAATAGTCGGACCGCCGCCGGAGTTTCGGCGCGGCGGCAGATCGCTTGCAAGAGCCACAAATTCTCTTCCTGGCCCATCGCGACCAATTTCTCATTAGCACCTGCCGTCAGCTTTTGGGGCGAAGCGGAACTGGGCCGGGCGGCAGAGTTCACTGCCTCGGTCGAAAATGACCCTCATCGACATAAGGGGTCCCGTTTGCGCTGCGCCGCACGCTTCAATGACGACGCCGGGACATGGTATGCTGACTTAATCACTATCGGCCGTGGGGAGCCTAATGAGGCGGAGGGAATTCATCGCCCTTATCGGGAGTGCGGCGGCGCTGCCGTTGTTTCGGGTGCCCGTCGCGCGCGCGCAGGAGCCCGGACGCATCTACAGACTTGGCATATTGACCGGCGCTGCTCGTCAGGCACCACGGATGGTCGCGTTTTTGACGAGCTCAAGGTGCTCGGTTTCGTTGAGGGGCAAAACCTAAACGTCGTGGCTGGTGGCTTTGATCTTCACGATGATCAGTTTGCGGAAGTCGCGGCGACATTGGCCAAGGCTGCCCCCGACGCTGTCTTTTGCGTCAGTGACGCGGCTACGCGCGCCATGGAATTGGCCCACCCGGTTTTTATCGTGGCCCTCTCCACCGATTTGGTCGCCGCGGGTTTGGTTCGCTCACTAGCCCGCCCCGGTGGCAATATCACGGGCGTCAGCATTCTAGGCTCCGAACTCGATGGCAAGCGGCTAGAAATCCTCATGCAGGCCGTGCCCAGTGCGCGGCGGATCGCGGTCCTGGCGGACCCAAGGGTAACGCCACCGGCGGAGCTGAAGGCGCTCGATAACGCCGCCCGTGCGCGCGGCATCGAACTCGTGACCTTTACAGCCGGGGCGCCCGAAGAGATCGCGCCAGTGATGGACAAGGCTAAGGCATCGGGGGCCGCTGCGTTGAACGTGCTGACTGCGCCGCTGTTCTCCTTCAATCGCCGTATCGTCATTGAGCGGGCTGCAGCTCTGGGCCTACCCGCGATTTATGAATGGCCCGAAATGGCGGAAGAAGGAGGTCTGATCGGATACGGCGCGCGTCTTCACCTGATCTACCGGCAGTTGGCGCGTCTGCTTGTCAAGGTCCTCCGCGGCGCCAAGCCGGAAGACCTCCCAGTCGAGCAACCTACTAACTTCGAACTCGTCATCAATCTTACGACCGCCAAAGCTCTCAGCCTGACGATCCCAGAGTCGTTTCTGGTGCGCGCCGACAAGGTGATCGAATAGCGATGGAGTTTGCTGCGTTGCGTGAGGCAGAAGATGGCGCGTCACGTCACTTGCCATAGTGCAGCAATTTGGGCGCGATCTGGCGGAAAGCGGACATCGCGCAGACATCGTTGATCGGTCGAAAATGACCCATCTGCGACATCGGCTGAAGCGCGAGGAGATGGTCCAGAAAAGCGTTGACCGCGGTTATCTTAAAGGCACTGACATCCATGACTTATCGTTCTCAGCAGGCTGTAGTCCGGCCGCTTCTAATGCGCGTTTCGCATCGATAGACCAGCGACCGTTCGGAAACTTCCTATCCAACACCGCAACAGCGGTTTGCGCGTCGGAGTGCATGCCACGCGCGAGATACGCTTCTGTAAGACGCGCCAACGCCTCCTCAACATACGAAGATGTCGGGTATTGCATCACGACCTTTTTGAAGCGAGTAATGGCGCCCGTATAATCACGCTTGCCTATGTAATATCGACCAATTTCCATATCTTTATCCGCGCCCTCCTGCGTGGCGGAATCGTTGTTCTTTTGATCTCTCTCGGCGCTCTGCGCAAACAAAAGAGTGCCGCCGTCCATTTGGCTCCAGCCTGCGAGAGCCAACGTCAGAAACGCCAACTTTCTAAGTCGGACTAACATCGAACGCCGCCTGTTTCTGGTCGATGCTCGAGTCTGCACGCTAGCTCTCCAAAGGAGGCATTTCTTGGATCACAGAACCTTCACGTATCGTCTGCTCCTGGCCCTTCGCGACATTTCGCTGGATTGCAGAATTGGGTCGCTATCGGGTCACAGCGGACATCGAGTGAGCCGCATCAATCAAGCTCAATTCATGAGGACGCGCCCGAGGAAGCGCCAGTCTTCTGTGTGTGGGATTTTGTTGAGAACCCAGCTCACTTGTGTCCGAAGGCGCTGCTGGGGCGAGCTAGTCGGCTTACTTGGCAGCGAGTGCTTTGCTTTTCTGAATAGACATGCGGACGGATGTCGAGCTCAGGGTCAATATGCGGGTTTTGTTTGCTCCGCTCTTATCGCGCTTCCGCTAATCTCGCCCCAGCTTGATGCTGCACTGTGGTTGGCAACGGAGGCCTGTTCTCAATCTCAGTTCTTTGTTATCCCGATTTGTGAGGATGCTATCTATATATAATATAAGACATCATATAAGATTCTTTATTAGATGATACGGTGTAGTGCCCGCAGGACACCACCTGCACGCCCGTGAAACACCACCGTCACGTCAGAGCAACACATCTTTTTTTGGTCCGCTCATGGCTGGTGCCTTGTTTGTTGTGCTAATGGAGTCTCACCACTTCTCCCCACCTCGCTTTGACCCCTGACACGATGCTTTGCTCGATCTTCTGAACGCTCACTCGGCGATGCACACAGCTCAGTGAAGCCGCGTCACGTCTTAGGGTAAATCTTAGGGTGCTGACGAAGTCTCGTGTCTAAACACTTGATTCATAGCAGATTTTTTTCGTTTGATGGTGCCGTGGAGGGCATCAAATTAAAGCCCTAAGTGTATGATTATTTGACAATATCTCAATACGGTGATCTCAAGATACCAACGATTATACCAACAAAGTCGGCTCTGCACCCCCAAAGCGTAAACATTCACGCCGCCCATTCAGCCAATAATGCCGGCGGCACTTGCACCCAAATCGTCGAGAAATTCGGACGGCGGTTCGACGCTCGTGATGAGCAGGTGATCTCGCGCGCGTGTGCACGCGACATAGAGCAGGTGGCGCTCCGTATCGTAGACCTCCTGCAAATCTGCGTCATCGCCCACTGTCTCGATCCGCTTTTGCAAGGGGATAATCTCGTCGTCGCAAGCCATTACAGCCACGGCGCGAAATTCCAGTCCTTTCGCCAAGTGCATTGTGCCGATTGAGACGTAGCCGCTGGCGCTCTCGACGTTGTCGTCGAGGATCTTGAATGTGACGCCCGCTGCCTTTGCTGCGGCCTGAGCGCGATCTAGTTGCTCCGCCGATCGGACGAACACTCCGAACTCGTGCGGCATTAGGCCGGTCTTTAAAAGTCCGACAATCCAGTTTCCTACCGTCGCGTTTTCCTCGTTCTGGCTCCTGAGCGTCTGAATTGTCGGCGGTGGGCCGTTAAACACGGAAACGGCGTCGCTACGGTCATCACTATTGCCATCGACATCGGTCACCGCGGGGCCGAGCAGCCGGTCCGCCTGCGTGCGTATCTGGTGTGAGGTCCGGTAGTTGACGCGCAAGGTGCGGGAACGGCCGCGGACGTCGACCCCGAGGGACTTCCATGAAAACGGCTGCTGAAAGATGCGCTGCCCAAGGTCGCCGGCAAAGAACAAGGCATTGGGACGGCCATTGCCCAGGGCTGCCAAGAAACGAATATGGGCGACGCTCACGTCCTGCGCCTCGTCCACCACCGCGAAATCAAAGATGACCTTGCCAGATTTCGAGATCGCTGCTGCCAGCGAGGTAAACAACTCAGCGTAGGTTATCAGCCGGCGCGCGTGCAGACCGGCACGAACGCGCTCGAAGATCGACCACAACACTTTGCGCTGCGGCTCGGACAGCCGGGTTTTCCTCCCGAGGCGGGTAACATCCCGGTAGGCTTCCCAGTCGGACAACTGCCAAGCGTCGACCACCTGCTTCCATTCGCTGAGCAGGAAATGATGCCCGAACTTGTGGCCGACAATCGCGCTCCCAGCCTCGCGTATGAGGTCGTTGATGATCTGCCGCTCGGCGATCGTTGCCGCCCCGATGTGCGCTTTGTAGAGGCGAAGGCCGATGGCATTGAGCGAGTACACGTCGATCCGTTCTCCGAGACGCGGTTCGTTGCTTAGAAGCCGTTTCAGCATGGTGCGCAGTGCGCTGGCGAGCGTGTCGGAGAAGGTTGTTAGGAGGACACGGCGGACCCTGACTCGGTGAGGAGGTCACGGGCGACACGGGGTCGCCGCCGGGGCGTGCGGTTGAGGCAAACCACAGAATGAAGTCGCACACTTGTGGGATGTCGGCCAGTTCCTGGTACATGAGCAAGCCGGGATAGGTGTCGTTGAAGACAAGCGATGACGGTCGTATGTCGCCCAAGTGCTTTAGCCCAAGATCCACCCCCTGGCCGATAATGCCGGAATTGCGCGTGATTGAAGGCCCGACGAGGTCAGGGCTGAGTTCCAGAATGGAACTCCTCATTGAAATCGGCCGTCAGCCGTTCCTCAGGCAACTCGATTCGGTAGCCCTCAACACGAGGAAAGCGGATTTCGAGTGCATCTCGGTCGGGCGAAACCGCCTTCACCTGGACTGTTTC
Organism: uncultured Alphaproteobacteria bacterium; assembly: GCA_963806465.1. GTDB lineage: Bacteria > Pseudomonadota > Alphaproteobacteria > Rhizobiales > Xanthobacteraceae > BOG-931. The sequence continues at coordinate 6,359 of CAWDZD010000020.1, forward strand.
CCGCGGCGGCTGCGGCGTCGCAATGACCGGCTTGGCGGTGAAGTCGAACGGCACGCCGAACACGTCGGCGTACTCGACATCGAACAGCCCTTCCTCGTTCTCGGCATAAGACTGGCGGCGTAGCGCACGGCCAATCACCTGTTCGCACAAGAGTTGGGTGCCAAACGCACGGATGCCGAGCACATGGGTCACTGTGTTCGCGTCCCAGCCCTCCGTCAGCATTGAAACGGAGACCACGCAGCGGGTGGAGCCGCCAAGCTGTCCAGGCTTGCCGACTGTGTTCATCACCTCGCGGAGTAGTTCCTGGTCAGTGATGTTTTCACCCGCTCGGATGTCGCCAGTGCGCTCGACGATGTCCCGGCGGAACCGCTCGATCTCATCAGCCGCCATGCTGCGGAAATTGTCATCGAGCGCGTCACCGGCTTCGAGTTGCTCGCTGTCAATGAGCAGCGTGTTGGGGCGGGGGAGCGGATTGCCAGTGGTATCGTCGAAATTGCGGAACAGTGGCAGCCGGCCATTCTCGAATGTCGTCGTTCCATCCTCCTGCTTGCGGTGGAAGCCGGAGACGAAGTCGCAGACGAGCTTCGAGATCGCGGTGTTCTGGCAGACAATGATGAAGCAGGGCGGCGCCTTGAGGCCCTTGTCCTGCCAAAGCTTGAATGTCGTTTCGTAGTGGCCATAGAGGGCTTGCAGCGCCGTCTGCAAGCGGGTGGGGAATTTGAGGGGATCGAGTTCCTCCCCTTGCCCGCGCCCCTTGCGCGGCATGTCCTTGCGGATGTTCTCCCACAGATTGCGGAACATCGGCATTTCGTCGCCGGGAATGTTTTCGGCCACCGGGACCCGCGGCAGTTTGACGATGCCGCACTCGATCGCGTCCATCAGCGAGAAGTCGCTCATCGTCCACGGGAACAGCGTGCCTTCCGCATAGCCGGAGCCGCGAAGAAAAAATGGCGTGGCCGAGAGGTCGATTACGCGGCTGAGGCCGAGCTTGCGGTTCACAGCTTCCAAGCCCGAAATCCAGAGGCGCGCCGCTTCGTTGTTCTTATCGGCTTCCTTCTTGTCGTCGCCCTTCAATTCTTCTTCGTCGGCCTCTTGCGGCTTTTCACGATAGCAGTGGTGCGCCTCGTCATTGATCACGAGGATGTTCTTCATCCCCATCAGGTCTGGCATCACCCGCTGAATTCATCTGCCCTTCGGTTTCCAGCGTGTTTAGCTTCTCTCCGGTGCGACCTTCAGAAGCTGTCGCCCGCCTTTGGCCAGTTCGACGCGTTTCGCGCAGCTTAAATGCGTGAAAGTTCGTGATGACGATCTTTGCCCGATTTACATCGTCGAGCATGTCGTTCGGTACGATCTCGCGCGTTGCGTAATAGCTGTCGGGGTCGTTCGGTTGCAGGACGCGCAGCCGATCTTTGATCGTCAAGCCGGGCGCGCAGACGAGGAACCCGCGGGTGAAATGCTTGCTGCCGGGCCGGCGGACCGCGTTGATGGTCTGCCATGCGATCAACATGGCCATGACGGTGGTCTTACCTGCACCCGTCGCAAGTTTCAGCGCGAGCCGCATCAGTTCCGGGTTGGCGTCCTTGTTTGCTGCGGCCAGATGATCCAGCACACGCTTGCCCCGTGCTGACTGGGGCGCGACCTCGGTGAGCCAAATCGCGGTTTCCGCCGCCTCCACTTGGCAGAAGAACGGCCGCACTCCGCTGAACTCGTGGTGTCGCCAATGTTGCAAGAGCCGGGCTGTCTCCGGGGTGACCTGCCACTGGCTGGGGCTCAACTGTCGCCAAGCGTCCACGTAGCCGCGGACCTCGTTGATGATCGAGGTCGGATCGTATTGCTGCTCCTTCGTCGACAGGCCCTTGCCCTCGTCGAACACAAAGCCCGTCTGAGTCGGGGCCTTCCGCTTCTTCGGCTTGGGAATTGGGCGTGATGAATTTCGCGCTGCGGCGGGTATCGATGATGCGCTGTGTCGGCTGGCCGCTCTCATCAAGCTCCCAATGCCGGCGCGGATAGCCGTATGGAGAGTTCAATATCGGCCGGTCAAAGAACGGGTTCGACATCACGGGCTCACGAGAGCACTCGGTAGGTGGAGGATTGTAACTGTAACGGCTATTCTCGCGCGAGAGTAGTGTCAAAAAGTGCCAGTGGGAGCCGACCTGCGAGAGGACTGCGTTCAGTACAGTGCCTTCTGCGACGGAGATGGTGATGACTGGCTGCTGTGACCCGCAAAGCGCTGGCCGCGGCCCTTCAAGATGCGCTACCAGCCGCGACGCTTCGGCTTGTATCGTCCAGCAAATCAGCACCCATTTTAATTCGAGTTAAGTAGCTGGCAACAAATGTCTCCACGATCTTTTCTTCCAACTGAGTGTAAAACGGAATTTTAATATCGATAATCGGGCGCTTCACACCATCCTTCCAGCGCTCAAATTTAGACTCTTTGTCCTTGCGCGTCCCCCGCTCGAAAATTTCTCGGTAACGCCTAGCAGGCCGTTGAAGAAGTCAGGCACCATCGCATGCGAAGCCTGTCTCGACGATACGCCAGCGAGCGGCAAAAGCCTTGGCGAAGGCGGGAAGCTTTGCCATCAACCATTTTCCGCGATGAGCTTCGGCAATCGCACCAGATTGTAGGCGGCGGCAGCGAAGGCGAAGGCCCACCCGACGCGGCCGCGACCGCGGAACTTCGTCTTCTCCTGCCTGGCCACCGTCTTGATCCAGCCGAACGCCTCTTCGATGCGCTTGCGGACGCGCTGACTGACGGCATAGCCGCCGTGCCGCGTCGTGCGTGCGTCGATCGCCGAACTTCGGCCGCTGGTGTTCTGCGCCACATGCGGTGTCACTGTCATCGAGCGCAGCTCATTGACGAAGTCTTCCGCGTCGTAGGCCTTGTCGGCACCGAGCGTGATCGCGCGCGGTCGGTCGGCGCGCGGTTCGATCATGGCGAGCGCCGCTACCCGCTCGGCATGGCCGTCAGCCGGCGTCAGGCAAGCATCAACCAGAAGGCCATGGCGGTTCTCCATCAAGCCATGGCCGATGAAGCAGAGCTTGGCTTCCTTGCCCGGCCCCTTGCGGTAGAGCCGTGCATCGGGATCGTCGTCGAGACATGCGTCTCGTTCGACCGCTTCTTGCCGTGGAAATCGGCTTCGGTATTGCGCCCGCCACCGGCCGGCGGCTCGTCCGATCCGTCCCGTGGCTTAAAGCTCTTCAACGAAGCCCACGCTTCGATCAGCGTCCCGTCGACCGTGAAGTGCTCGGTGGATAGCAGCTTCTTCACCCGCGGCTGATCCAGAACCGCCGCCAGGAACCTTGCGGCGATATTCCCTTCGAGCAGCCGGTCACGGTTCTTTGAGAACACCGAATGGTCCCACACGGCAGCATCGACCCCGATTCCGACGAACCAGCGGAATAGCAGATCATACTCCAGCCGCTCCATCAGCTGCCGTTCCGACCGGATTGAATAGAACGCCTGCAACAGCATCGCTCGCAGCAGCTTCTCCGGCGGGATCGACGGCCGCCCGATCGGCGCATAAAGCGCGAAGAATTCGTGCTCCAGCGCGACCAGCGCCTCGTTCACAAGCCCTCTGATCGCTCTCAGCGGATGATCCGACCGAACCCGCTTCTCAAGGTCGACGTAGCTGAAAAGCTCGCCAGTCCGCTTATCCCCACCCCGCATCACCTAACCTCCGAATTGTTTCGGAGAAAGTGAATCACTCAATCAGCCAAACCGCGACCCACTTCTTCAACAGCCTGCTAGGCGATACACCGTAGAAATGAACGCACTCGATAAACGGGAAATGCTCATATTGACCACGATCAGAACCCTCGATGGCGATTGCATCCCCGTGTAACTCCGCCGCAAGGCTTTTTGGATAGGGCTCCAAAAATATCAGCTTTTTTATTCCCGCCGCTATTATGTGCTTCGCGCACATGTGGCAGGGAAACGTCGTACAAAACATGACCGAATCTTGAAGCGACTTTCCCAGTCGAGCCGCGTCACAGATGGCAGACATTTCCGCGTGAATAATGCGCCCGTATTCCAACGCATCCATAAATTGCGAATCAAGTACTTTCGTATCCTTCAATATACTTTCAGGGTTCCCGTCCTTCACGACGAGTGAAACTAGCTCGCGAAGTAGTTCAAACTTGCGTTTGTCGTTCGAATCGACTCGCCTTTTAAATTCGCGATCATCGTAGGGATCATCACACCAATAGGTCCCTCCACCAGCTTTGGGAACTTCGTTCGATCCCATCGAAATTATTTCACCGCGATCGGTGAAGATTGCGGCACCCACTTGTCGCGACAAATCCAACGTCCTAAGCGCTGCCGCTCTCGCTATGAATAAGCCATATTCAAGTTTCGTCGGAGAAATCTGATTAGAGCCCATAATAAGATCACAAAATCTCTCGACCCTGTTGGGGCACGGACACGGCGATGACATCGGTATTGATAATCAGGTCGCCGTCGTGGAATATCTTGGCAACTCGTTGACCGTGATCCTCTCCCGACTGGTTTTCGTCTTTGTCGATTATAGCCTCCGCTCGACTCCGAAAGGCGTTGGCATTGGCGCTATTGGCATCCTGAGCAAATTTTCGCGACAAGTAATCGACGCGAGCACCTCGACGCGAATAGACAGAAATCTGAAAGAACAGCCTGCCGTAGACAGAACGGAGAAGATCAATCTCCTCCTTTCGTTTGAACTGATGGATCAAGTACACGTTTTTCGTAAACGCTTGATCGACCGGCGCGCCTTTTTGCAATCGTCTACGTATCAAACGTCCGATAGTGAGAGCGGAAAGCGTGGAATCGTCTTCAAAAAACTCGCGGATCTGATTTCCATAAGCGATATGTGTGTTATACCTCTCGTTGAGGGGCCTTTGCACCAAGGCAGTCTTCGGCGGCAGGTACGGCTCCAGTAATTTGAAAACGTCAGTCACCTTAATTTCGAGGACGTTGTAGTTGGCCTGCTCAAAATAGGATTTAAATGCAGCCACACATTCGTTGATCTCCGCGCCAATGGGAGCGACAAAGCCGAAGATCACGCGTTCGCTCCATGCTGCGATGGCCGTTGAAGGGGCGATTTCCATCAGAGGCAGAAACTCCAGGAAGGGCGCGTAGCACACGTCAGCTAATGAGAACTGCTCGGCGACTAGGTAGGTCCTCTCCGAAAGATGCTTGTCGAGTATTGCAAAGTGTTTCTCGATCTCCTGCTTGGCCTCCGCTATCGCAGCCGTGTTCCATCTTTCTTTGGGCAGAAAGCGTTTGGGAAAAATGATCGTTCCAGCGTGGCGGGTAAGTTGCAAATCGCACAGCTTCATATGCATATTAACCAGCGCACGACCGCGCGAATCGGCCGGAGCCAAAGGCGGTGTTGGATGTGTTGCCTCCAAATAATTGAGGATTGCCGTTGACTCGAACAGGACAAACTCGTCCTCCTGTAGCGTCGGCACACGGCCATAGGGATTGAGCGACAAATACGGTTGCTCGCGGTGACGGCGCGCTGGCATGTCGACGATAGAAAGCTCGTGCGGAATCTGCTTTTCAGCAAGCACGATGAGAACCCGACGCGAATAAGTCGAAAGTGGATGATAGTACAGCTTGAGACTCATGGGTACTTTCCCTCGAATAAACACCTCGTAGTTATGACGGCGCGCCTGGCTCAGAACACGAGGCTACAGACGTAGACTCGATGCCGATGCCCGCGCAGTTCTTGAAACGCATTGGAAGCTCAATTCGGAGTTTGTCGCGCGTTGGCGAACTTGCGACACACCCTCTAGCGCTAGCCCTGGTCGCCAGTTTGACGGTAGCTTGGTTCATCCTCTTTCCACGCACCTTCGGATGGGGAGCAATTATGATATTGGCTGCGTGGATAATGACGCTCTTCCTCGCGCAAGCGTTTCCCCGAAGACACTAAGGCTTTATACGGCGCCCCTAAGGCCGGCGAAAGGGTGTCCAACGCCGCCGGCGCAGCGGCAGCATCGTCGGTCGCCCCGATCGCCCGAGCTCCATCGTCGCCCCGAACCGGAATATCACTAAAACGGAAATCGCCGCCGGCGAGCCCGAGCAGGTCGAGATGCGCCGCGCCGGATTCTCGGCCACCGCCCGCAAAGGGATAAGAACACCAGCTCGCCAGCCGGAAATGTCGGAGAGAGAGCACGCCGCAGACCCACCCCACCGAAGGTCGACGCCGCCAGGCGCCGGCCGCGATCGACCCGGTACAGACACAACCCCTCAGTGAAGATGAACGAGGCTTTGCAGGTGCGCCTGCAGGAAGCTCGCGGTCATGCCGGGGATGGTGACGCTATCATTGTGCCCGAGCTCGATGACCGCATCGCCATGCGCGTCGCTCGTGACCGCGGCCATCGATTCCTGTGCATGTTGCATGTTGGCGAAATGGTCGAGCTCGATGGTGTCAGACTGCGGGGTGAAGTTGCCGACCGTCTCCGGACCCGTGCCGGGCTGGAACACGAACGTGTCGTTGCCGGGTCCGCCGATGGAGACGGAGGGATGGGAGGACGCCGTCGATACCGCGGGATCAGTAATTAGCGTGTTGCCGTTGACGGTGGTAACTTGCAGCCGTCCGTTGAAATCATCAAAGTTGAACGCTGCTGTCTCGCATCCATTCTTTAGCTCTAGCGTCACGTTGCCACCGCAAACCGTCTCCGACTCCACCGTCCAGGTACCGGTCAACTCGATACCATCCGAGTGGGCCAAGTTTGATCTAGTGCCGGCAAAGTCATTCACTGTAACGTCGAGGCCGTTCGGGTCATTGAAAATGACCTCGCCGTACGCCGTGCCGGAGCCGTTGTTGAATGTTATTTGGCTAATGTCCGCTGCCGCAGCAAAATCTATTGTGCCGCCCTTGACCAACGCAGTCCCTCCGCCGGTCACCGGATCATCGACAAGCAACCTGCCGCCATTTACTGCTTCCAGCGTTCCCAAATTGGTCATGGTTTCGCCAGTATGGATGGCCAGCGTCTGCCCGCAGATATTGGCATCTATGATGCCGTCGTTGATCAGCGAAAGAGCGCCGTCACAGCTGCCGATCGTGCCAGCGCCGCCGATTGTGCCCAAATTGTCGAGTGTGCCCGTGTCGCCGATGATTTTGGCGCCCGGGCCATCGAGGGTGAACGTGCCGCAGCCTTGGAACGTGATCGTGCCGTCGACGGTGATCGTTTCTTTCAGGTCAACGTCCGTGCCATGATTAGCCTGTATGACGGTGCCATCGGCGATGGTGATGCCGTCGAGCGTGCTGGTTCCTCCCACGTTCTCGATAATTGCGCCGTCGCGCGATTCGAGCGTGCCTCCGACAATGGTTGCGTCGATGAGCTCGACCCGTGCATCGCAGCCGATCGCTGCGATCGTGCCACCATCGTTCATGACGACGGTATGTTCGAGGTCAACCGTGCTGTGGTGACCTTTCGCTTCCATCGTGCTGTCGGCCGTGTTTGTGACCCAGGCGTGATTGAATATCACCGTGCCGCCGTCCGTCGCCTCGATGAAGCTGTTGTGCGTATTCGTGACGTCCGAATACGCGATGTCGACCAGCCCGCCTTTGGTCGCGGCGATCGTGCTGCAATGGTCGTTCGTGACTCTGTCGGCATCGAAGTTGACCGTGCCGAAATCGGCGGCGACGATCATGGCACCATGCTTGTTGGCCACGTCGAACGTGACCCTGCCGCGATCGACGGCCTCGATTGTCGCACCGGATTCGTTCGTGACGGCTACATTCTCAAACTTCATCGAGCCGTAGTGCATAGCGCCAACGAGACCGCCATTGATCAGGTCGACGCTGATTAAATCAATCTCCGACCCGCGGCCGCGCGCCACGATCTTGGCCCCAGGCTGATCGGCCGCGGCAGCTTCGTTGAAAATCGAGCCGCCCTCGAACAGCACCGAGCCACCATGCTTTGCAATGATGGCGCCAAAATTATCCAGATTGGCGCCAATGAAATCGACCAAGGAATGAAAATCCCGGGCCTCAATCTGGGCGCCGGATTCATTGGTAATCGCTTCTTCATTGAGGTCGACGGTGCCGCCCTGACGAGCGGCAATGATGCCTTGATTATCGACCGTGCTATCCTCGAAATCGACTGTCGAGCCGGTGCCCACCGCTTCGATTGAGTGGGTGCTGCCGATCGTCGCTGGTCCAGCGATAACGAGCGTTGGCGGATCGCCCTCGACAACGATCGTGCCGTCATCAACAAGACTACCTGTTGTCAGTTGACCGGAAGTGACGTCGAGAATAGCGCCCGGGTCAACCGTCAAAGCACTGACGGCCGTGTTGCCAGGCAGGTCATAGTTCACGGTGCCGGACTGAATGATGACTTGATCGATCGGCGAAACCGGCGCCGAGCCTGTGTTCCAGTTCGGATCCGTCGGCCAGTCGCTAGGCCCGCTCGAGTTCCAAATAAAGATCGTTGAAAGCGGAGCAGGAGTGGTCGGCGTGCTGTTGGGAAGGATACCTCCCTGCACCGGCACACTGAAACTTTCGAGAGTCGTGTTAGGACCCTCGCCGCTACTGTTGGATTGAAAATTGATGGGGAGCGGTTGACCGCCGTTCTCCTGGTTAGGTTGCTGAGGAAGCAGCAAGTTTGGATTGTCGCCGCTGCCGCCGTTGGGCCCCGATGGCGGATTGGCGCCATTGTAGGCACTGATGATTTGATTGAGATCGTCGTAAAAGTGCCGATGATCGAACAGCCGCGAACTTGTTATCGGTTCGAGACGCACGTTCGGCGGCAGGCCGCTGCCTTGCGGCTCCAGATAAGCGATGTATTCGGAACTATCCAAGAGATAGATGACCCGGCCGAACGCCGGCGAGGTCGGATCCTGGTCGATAATGGCGATGCGGCCGAGGTGATGACTGCCGTCTATATCCTCGTGAAGAACCACCGACCAGACGTGCCCGAGTTTGGAATTGACGACCGTGGGTTCGCTCTTGAACAGACCGACCGTGCCGCGGATGCCCATGGTCGCCACGGGCGTGGATATCTTCATTCCGTCGCCGCTATGGGCGACCTTTCCAGCGACGAAAGCGAAGGTGCCTTCGACGAGGGTGAACAACGCGTTGTTCGGGGCGCCGGCGACATCGTAGGTATAGTCGTTGAGCGCCATACGCGTGCCGGCAACGACATCGAGCGCGGTGCCGTCAGGGAAGGCGATGCCGCAGGAGGAATTGGCGGCGGTTTCGATGACGTCGCTTTTGTGGACCGCGTCGCCGACGTGGAGCGTGACGGCGGTGCCGTTGCGCAGGACGGTGACGTTGCCGACGACTTTTTCCACTTTGCCGATGGCGTCGGGCGGCAGCGTCAGCTGCGCTTGCGCGTAGTGGCCGGGCGTCGGCGAGCCGGCCAACAGGTCGACGAGATCGCCGGAAAGATGCGCGCCATTCGGCGCGACGAGATCCGGATGTTTCTCGGTGGCGAAATAGCTGGGGACGATGTGAAGTTGGCCGTCCTGGCCGGTTAGGATCAGATCGGGGCCGGAACGGGCGAAATGCCCGCGGAACAACAATTCGGCATCGGGAATATCGACACGGTCGGGATGCAATGCGTCATAATGGAAAACGGACGCACCAATCCCGTAACCGCCCTGCGTGGAGAACTTATAAGCCATCGCGTACTCCCCGCCACTGAACTCGCGTGCTCATCTGCCGACCGCCCTGCGGGTGCGGCGTCGACGTCCGGGTGACCTTAAACACACGGCACCGAGCCCGCCTGCAGCATGTCATTGCCCGGGTGCGGCGGCAGGCACGAAATCGTACTACGCCGCGCCGCGTGACCTGGCTCGGACGTTAGTTAAGACCGGAGCCTCCGAGCAATCGGCAGATCGTGATGTTAAGGCGGCGCTGGCCGCCTGTAGACGCAGAATTTCAGGGCCACGCTGTTGCAGTTCTTTTTCAAGCTCGGCAATATTCTGAAACAGGCGCGCACTCGTAAGACGCAGTAGATAGAAACCGAAGCTCGGATTCTGAAAATAAATCGACTTAACGCGATCGTAGTCGATCTGCATGATTTCGGCGTCTTCAACACACTCGAGCGTTTGCGTGCGCTGCTGGTTGGGCGCCAATAATCCCAATTCGCCAACTACGCCGCCCGGCAGCAGTTCCACACCGATTTCGCTGAGCCGCAGTCGGCCGGAAGAAACGATGAACATTTCATCCGCGGGCTGACCCTTTCTGAACAGGATTTGACCCGCCTGGACCTGACGCTTGGTCATAAACGGCAGCAGCCAGTCCATCGACAGGCCTTCATTACTGGCCTTCCGCACCCTCCGCACGAGCATCATCTGTTCGTAAAGTCTATAAGCGTTCATCGGCAAGAGAACGCTATGCTGAATCAGCATCGGTGTGATTCCTGCTAACAGCGCAAACGCGATCTGGAAGATGCTGCTGACGATGCCAACCATGCGGAGCGGAATCATTGTTCTCATCGCCAGGGTAACAACCATGAGCGCGCCACCAATGTAGCCTAAGATTTCGATGTTCATGAAGTTTTGCCCTCTCCAAACGTCTTCGGCTGAGCCGGTCGCAGGCTAGGCTTTGAGTGGATCGCTGCTTGCAATCGTGAAGGCTTATGAAGTGGAGCTCCACTGTTACCCGGGATAGCGTTGCTAAAATCACATCCAACAAGCGATTAATTGAATCCGATGGGGCGTGTTATTGATTCAATAAGTGAAAGGACCACGCTCGGCGATCTTTCCCGCGCTTTCGCTCAACGATCTCGTTTGACCCGTGCGCTATGGTGACCGACGCACCTTCTGCCACACGCCGCATGTCTGACATCGAGACGATTCTCGGACCAGTCCCATAGGTTGAGCGCAGCTTAGGTAACGCGGCAGCCTTGGCGCTGAACCGGTGGAGCGTTCGTCGCCCTTGAACGGTCTCCATCGATAGTTCACCAATCGGCTGGGGTCGTGCCTCGGCAAACGAGGTGACGCCGATAGCGGCGCGGCATTACCGCGAAGTCGTTTAAGGCCCATTTGGAGGCCGTGAATTGGGTAAGTACTCAGTCCGACGCTTGGCTTGAGACACGAGTAAAGTAAATCCCGGCCGCCGCCGCCTGGCCATATCATCGCTGTCGCCTAAACCGCAATCGCGCTTTTAAGACTCGTTAACGCGCCAGCGTATCGGCGGATCACGGTCTTCCAAAAGCAATGTGGCACGGGCGACGAGCATGCTGTCGCACGCCTAATTTTCGACCTCGGACACTTGGCCGAGGGGCGCAGCTTCAGCTTCTTGAGTGACGTAGAGGGCGAAGCAAAAATTATAACGAAAAATCTAGCAAATACTTTAGGGGCTCATTTCAAATCCGCCCGCTGGAGCAACCGCCCGGGGCAGCTCTGCCGCTGTTCGATGCGCCTGGCATCATCTTTGTGCTCTGCGTCACATCCTCACTCGAGTATCGCACATAACGTCGCTTTCGATGGCCGGTAATGGAGCCTCGTCCATTACCGGTATCTTGTTGTTGGATTATGATCATGAAAACGCTGCTGAGCAACGCCTGGGATCAAATCGGCTATCAGGACGACGGGCATTTGTCGTCTCAGCCCCTGTGCAGAATGATCTCCAGTATCTTCAGCTTTCCTAGCAGCGCGACTGATGATGACGCTGTTCAAGGGCGCATTCGCGCCGAGCAAATTAGCAACATCAAACGCTATTTATCGGCGATGCTGCTTGCCAATGTCTGCAACGCGGCAATACTCATCGTAGCGCTTTGGGCATCGCCGCAGCACCAGTTGGCCATTGCGTGGGCCTCCGTGATTCTTGTCTTCACGCTTTATCACGGCTTCAACAATCGGCATTCGGCTCACACGAAGCCATCGTATGTTTCACGCAACACGATCATTCGAACGGCCCGGAACGCTCTCTTTTTTGGCAGTTTATGGGCAATGCTGCCTCTTTTGTTTTTCTCCGATGCATCGCCAGCTGGACAAGTTATCATCGCTTGCCTTTGCGCCGGTGTCCTGGGTGGCGGGACGTTCGTTTTGGCCAGCGTCCCCGCGGCGGCGATAGCATTCACAGCTCCTATCGTTGCTGCCTCCGCAATAGCCATCGTGCGCAGTGGTGACCCCGAGTATCTTGTGGTGGCGGTGCTGATGATCAGCTACATCGCAGCGCTTTGGCGGGCTGTATATGCTCATGCCTCGCAGATCGCCAGGAGAGTTGCTGAACAGGTTCAGGTTGAGAGGAGAGTTCGCAGCGACGAATTGACCGGCTTGCCAAACCGATTGGCGTTTTCTGAGACACTTGAAGGCGCATTTGCCCGGCTTGCTCGTTTGCACGAGCGATTTGCTGTTCTCTATCTCGACCTCAATGACTTCAAGGCCGTCAACGACCGTTTCGGTCATTCAATCGGAGATAGATTGTTGGTTCAGGTCGGCCAACGGCTCAAGAATTGTGTGAGGCAGATCGATCTAGTTGCAAGATTAAGTGGAGACGAGTTTGCAGTTATTGTTGCGGATGCAAAGGACTCCAACGTTGCTACAATAGTGGCCAATCGGATAGTTAGTAGTCTTGATACTGCTTTCGCGATGGATGGTATCGAGGTTTTTACCGGAGCGTGTATCGGAATCGCGTTTGCGCCGGCGGACGGCAGCAGCCCCGAGCATCTTCTAAAATGTGCCGACCATGCGCTCTACGAGGCTAAGCGCGGACACAGCGGCATCATTCAACTCTACGATCCCGAATCCAAAGAGGCGACGCGGCAACGCCGCGGTCTCGAACGGGACCTGCGCTATGCTCTTCGTCGCAACGAATTTTTTCTGGTTTTTCAGCCCATTTTTGCGCTCGACAATAATCACATTGCCGGATGCGAAACCTTGTTGCGGTGGAGGCATCCTACCCTCGGCGTCAGACGGCCAGCCGAGTTTGTACCCATTATGGAGGAAACTGGGCTGATCAACGAGATTGGTCATTGGATCTTTCTTGATGCCTGCAAGGCGGCGGTTGCTTGGCCGAAAGACATCCGAGTCGCTGTCAATGTTTCAGCAAAACAGCTGCGTCAGACAAGTATCTTGTCTAGTGTCGTAAAAGCGTTAACGGCGTCGGCTCTGCAGCCCAATCGCCTGGAAATTGAAATTACGGAAACTGCAGTAATCGAAGAGAGCGAACAGGTTCTATCGAACTTAAAGGCACTGCGCGACCTTGGCGTTCGTATTGCGCTGGACGATTTTGGAACCGGATATTCTTCACTCACCTACTTGCGACGTCTTTCTCCTGATAGTATCAAAATCGACGGCTTGTTCATACGTCAGATGGCCACCAATGCTGAAAGCGCGTCGATCGTAAAATCCTTAATCGCTCTTTCACACGATCTTGGCATCAACGTAGTTGCTGAAGGCATTGAGACGGCCGAGCAGCTGCATTTTCTCCGCAGGCATAATTGCGAGGAGGGGCAGGGATATTTTTTATCTATGCCGAAATTACCGAATGAAATTGAGGGCCTCTTGCTAAAGGCCGATACGGGAAGAATCGTTGCTGCTTAGCTTCGCGCATGATGGGTGCGAACCGTCGGACGGCGGGCCAGCCTGCGTGATCTTGGGGATGCATTGCATTAAGCAGAGCAATAGCGGCAATCGCGCCGACCGACCGAAAATCTCGTGAATCTCGTCCTGGCACTTGGGCGCGAAGCGAGGTTGTTCAGCTGGCATTCGAGGCTTCGCGCCCTAGCCACTGTATGTCACCAGTTGATGCTGTGGACGGGTGCGCCGGGAGACCGGCGGAACGTAGACGGTGCGAGTCCGTCGCGGTGAAAGCGTAGCGAGCTACACCGGACCAGAGTCATGCGCGTGTGGTCGTGACGTTGCAAGCGAAGCGTTGATGGGGGAGTGCGGTAGGCCAGGTATTGGCCGGCGTAAGACAAGTTTTGGGCCGCTGATGTCTTTCCGTCCAACAGAAGGCGAGATGGTCCGTGTCGTGACCGCGAGATACGAGCCGGCCCCGTTACTCCCTGCGCTTGGGGTTCCAGTGAGACCGAGACAGCGCATTGATTTTGGAAACGATCTAGGCGCATGCGCCTAAACGCGACGGGCTCGCAGACATCTCCAAGCTGCCGGAGTTGATCGGGGATGTCGGCGCATCTCAATCATTCGCTCTGTTGAAAGGGGAAAACATTATTGTCGGATGAGCGATCACACGCTCGGAACGAACTCCGAGATTGGACGAGAGCGCGGGAATATTGGGATCGAGCGATCCGATATTTGAAGCTTGAACGCTTAGCATCTGATCCCAACGTTCAAAGTCGCTTCGTCGAAATTGCGCGGCATTACCGCACGCTAGCGCTGGCTGAGGAACGCAGCGCCGAGCGCAAAGGCGCTGAGCGACGTTCAGGAAATGATCCGCATCAGTGACCGCTGTTTTTCAATACGAACGAGCGGCACAAGACTCACTAAATATACGAGGCTAGGCACATAGCCGCGAACCGCCAAGCTGCCTTGGCGCGGGGCTTACGCTGGTGCTCAACGCCCTCACCCCGCCGCCTTCAGCCACTATGCGCTCATTCCTCGGGAAACGCATAGGCGAAATGGGGTTCCCAAAATGATTCTAACGCAGGAAGAGGTTGAGATTTTGAAGGAGCTGAAGGCCGCTGGTGGGGCCAGCCGCACCGTCAGCGCACTCAACGCCCACGATGGGCTGAAGCGGCTAATAAAGGTGGGTTACGTTGAAGAACACGGGACAAGTTTCGATTTGGTCAGCTATCAAATCACCAAACGCGGTGAGGACGCCTTAAGCGAAGCCTTACGCTTTATGTAGCTGTGTCCCGCCGCTCCCCGCCGCCGTGGACCGTCGAGGACAACGGCGCCTGCTTCATCGTGAAGGACAGCGTCGGGACGGCGCTCGCTTACCTCTATTTCGAGGATCAGCCCGGCCGTCGCACGGCTGCCAATTTGCTCACACGCGAGAAGTCCGGCGAATCGCCGCCAACATCGCCAAGCTGCCGGGATTGATTTCGCACGGGCGCGACCCAGCCTAATCGACATCCTTAAATGAGGGCCGGATTTCCAGGCTCAGGCACGCTCTCGCCATAGCGTCTGTAAGTGCGGATTTTGTCGCGCAAGGATCGAACCGAAATTCCAAGTCGGTCGGCCGTGTGGGTCCGGTTTCCTTGGTGCGATCTCAACGTTTGAAGAATGAATTCGCGCTCGATGCGGGCGAGCTTGTGCCCAACCAACTTCGCAACACATTCGCGGTCGAATGGGGAAAGCCCAAACGACGCTGACGGACTGAATGGTCGCTTTGTCGTTTCGTCGGCGGTGCAGCTCGCCATCATCATCTCGACTGATTGCCCCCGCGAACAGGGTGCCCTGACGTGGTTAACAACCCGCTAACCATTCCGGCCTAGTATTGCGAATCGTTACGGACCCGTCTGGTAAACGACTGCGCGCACGGGGCTCTTGGCAAGTTGACCTCCGAGAGCCCTTTGTTTTTGGCCGGCTAGTTTGCCCACGCGCGACGAAGCTCCGCGCATCGCCGCCGGCATCGCTAAGCTGCCGGAGCTGCTGAAGCGGCCGCAGGATTAGTCTTCTTCCTCTACACCCAGCACCTTGCCGGTTTTCAGATTCCCCACCATTCGATTGCAGCTTCGGTCAATCCCGCCTGCGTGAAGTGATACCCTTGAGAGCGAACTCTCCCACCGGCTCGATTGTGACGGCATTCTCGACCGCCATCAGCACTCGTGGGCTAATGAGAATTTGACCGGGCTTGGCTTCGTCGCAAAGCCGCGAGGCAACGTTCGACACCGTGCCGATGGCGGCGTAGTCGAAGCGACCTTCGAAGCCGATGGTCCCGAGCGTGGCAAACCCGTGGGCGATGCCGATGCCCCAGACTATCTCCGCGGGCCCATCAAGGTCATGCGTGTTCTTGTGAAATGTCCCGATTGGTGTGATCGGGCATCAGCAGAGTTGCGATGATGCTGACGATCGCGCAGACAGCGATATACCCGGCAATTGCGTAGGCCGATCCAGTCCATGCCAGCAACGCAGTGGCAATAAGAGGCGCGGGCCCGCCGGACGTAATCGAGGCGAGGTGATAGCCAATCGAACAGCCGCTGTAGCGCAGCCGCGGTGTGAAGCACTCCGCGATTAGCGCTGCCTGCGGTCCGTAGAGGATGCCGTGCATCAAGAAGGACAGCATGATGCCAAGGAAGATCAAGCCCGGCACCAGAGAGTTCAGCATGGCGAAATAGATGAAACCAAAAACACCCATCGCGATCGTGCCCATAACATACCAGCGCTTGCGTCCAATCCGATCCGACAGATACCCGGAAGCTGGCGTCGCGATGAGCGACACTGCGCAGCCGGCGATCAGCGCTGACAGCAGGAAGTTACGTGGCGCATGCAACACCTGTGTTCCATACGCAAAAACGAAAGCCAGAAAGATGTAGGCCGGTGCTTGCTCCCCCGTCCAATTTGTATGCCCAGCAAAAAGCTGTGGCGCAGCTCAATGTCGGAATCCTTCAAGAAATCGCCTGGGTCGCGGCGGAGCGCGAGTTCTACAATGCGGAAGGGTTGTTTGATAGCGTCGATGGCGTCTGGCGACTCAAGCGCCGAGTGATCAGCGAACAGGTTGCCGCCCTGATCGGCAGCTTCCCTAATTGCGGGCCGCACAATCCGCAGACCTATGCGGGCATGCTGACGAACGAAATTGCAGCGGCCGACCCGGATGCCATCACGCTCGAAGCCACCTGTCGCATCGTGCGGCGTACAAAAAATTTCGCCCCAACCATCGCCGAAGTGTTGGAAATTCTCAAAGAGCAAAGCAGCGCGGTCTCCGATATGGCGGAGGCCGACGAGTTGAAGAACTGGAAGCATTGCAGTCGGTCGCGGCCGAAGCCAAACATCGGCGAGAAATTCTCCAACTGCTCGTTCAGTATGCTGGTCAGAGTCAACCGCCCGCACGATAGCCGCCAAGCCGCCCGCAATCAGCGCTATGCGCAGCGGCGGCGTGGACTTGCGCCGCGCGCCGGTGCACAAAAAGGGACCTCGGACGCTTCTATCAGGAGTTCCGCCAATGACGCGCTCAGACCTTGACGACCGCGACGGCAATCGGCAGTGGAGCCAAAGCGAAAAACAACAAATCCTAAACGACGCCCGCGCGACCCTCGCCCGCCGCGATGACCAGGAAATCCCACGCCGCGACGGCAATCAGAAGACTTGGAGCGCGGACGAGAAAGCGGAAATCCTCCGCACCGCCCGCGATACCCTCCGCCGCGATCCGACCACTGGACTGGTAACCAAGGTCACATTCAACGCGCCGGCAGCGCGCCAAGCGGACGCCGCGTCGGAAGCGCGCCAACCGCGCCAGAGACGCCAGTGGCGCAGGCGAGCGGAAGCCGCTGACGACGCCTTCTTTGATCCGATCGAAAGCACTGGCTGGCCCGAGCCGGCGAAGAAAAGCAAACTCGACACCTGCCTCGAAGGCCTAGTCGCCGACCACGTTAGGACTTTGTTCGCGGAACAGCACCGATATATTTTCGAAGTCATGGCGCAGGTGCTCGCCGACTCGGTCGAACGGGATGGTATCGTGGGGCAGGTGATGCGAGAGAGAGCGTCGGCAAAATCGGCACGAGGCGCGCAAATTGCAGGCGCAGATCAATAGCCTCGAAAGGGTACTCAGCGAATTGCGCGACGAAATCGCGGCGGAGCGCACGCGCACCATCAGCTTGCCGCCGCTCCCCTCGCATCGCGATCTTAACTGAGAGACTTGCCATGACGACGTCGCCACCCGAGCCGCCGCATGTCGATACCGTGTCGCCGCCGGTCGATGCCGCGCTGGCCGCCTATATCGAGCAAAGGATCGATGAACGGCTCGGGCAAGAGCGCACTTCTCTGCTCGCTGCGAAACGCGAATTCATTGAGCGGCTGCGCGAGCTTCAATTTACGACGACGCGGCTCGAAGATGCGATGACGCGCTTGGGCACTATCATGGAGCTTAACCAACGCCTGACCATGATCGACTTGCCGCAGCGGAACCGCCAGTCGTAGCGACGGCGAGAGCGCGCCAAGACATTGCGCGATTCGATCCAGTTCGACGACAGCGCGACTGGCGATCGTCGTCGGTAAATTGAGGACTCACACGCTCTATCTAAATGAGCGTCCTCATAATCGCGTCGCATACGCGTCGCCGCGTTTTTACACAGCCAAGACCCAAAGGCGACATCGGCCATCCATTCCTCTGCCGCCTGATATCCGTTAGCTGGCGCTGATCGACGTCTTCGCTGGTTACGAAAAGGTGCAGATCATGACCACAAACTTAGAAAGCCCATAGCGGCTACGATTGTGGTCATGGCAACCGCTACACCGATTGGTCCCGGTGCAGGGTCCGTCGTAAGCGTCACGATCCACAAAATGACCGTGAGCACAACGCAAACTGAGCCGATAATTTTTGATGGTAAGCTCATGTCGACTACCCATTCGCCGTGCGTCGACCTTCGCGGCTTTATGTTATGGGTGAGGTTTGACGTGCGTGACGTCAGCCAAGGCGCGGCGCAAACGGAATTCACGGTAAAGGTTGGTCTCCGCCGCGAGCGCGGCGCGTTGTCTGGACGCCGTGAACTAGGCGAGCGGAGGCGCGCGAGACTGAAAGGCAGTTCGGCGCGAACCAAGAATCGCCAGTGCGAATTCGCCGGTAAGGTGGATGGTTCGGAACTCAAAAGGCTGCGGTAATTGCAGAGCCTGCGGTAAAACGGTGCTTGCGGCGAGTCAAATCGAGGCACAGATCGCGCAATAGCCCTCTGAGTCAGCTGGTTCCGGTGTTGGAAGTCTGTATGTCTTGACGGTCGTGCCGGTGGTCGCCGTCCCATAGCCGGCGCCGTGCAAGATCGCAAAATGCACGTGCGTAGACGACAGCATTAGCTGCAGTGACAGCGCTGTGAACGCCAACCAGCTGCCTATCTTCGACCGAAACCGGACCATTTCATTCACTCTGGCAGTCGATATTGAGCCAAAAGCGTGGTCTTCCGTTGATTGAGTGTGTCACGATGTCCTTCTCGCCGTGCTAGGCCACTACATTTTTGAGCGTGCCCTTCATCCTTTTGATCTAGAACTGCGTGTGGACGCGGCCGGCGAAAACGTTCACCGGTCCGCGGTCGGCATTGTAGCCGGGGTTGTCGATGAACTGGTAATCGACGCTCAGCTTCAGTCATGAGTTGAAAGCGTAGCTGTAATAGGCTTCGACAATTCCTGCTCGAAGCCATGGTTGGTCAGCTTGCCGTCGCCGACGAGGATGCCGAGGCCACCGGGGGCAAAATATGCTTGGTGCACGGCTTCGAGTCTGTTGATCACGCCGGCGATGCCGATCGTGTCGTCAGGCCTGCCCCATTGCGTGCCGGCGATCAGACGCCATCTGACACCGATCCGTCGACGTCGGTAAAGTCCCATGGCTCGAAGCGCCGTCGGCCCATCCGGCGCGGAGGAAGACACCGAGGTCTTTGTCACCTGTTGCTCGACATTGAGGCTTACGCCTGGCCGGTGTCTATAATGCGCACTGTCGCCACCGGGTCGATCCGTCGGCGAGGCTGGCCCGTCAGAGGGCCAGCGTGTTCGCGTCCTGGAAGAGGCTCCTGCGCGGCCGATGGCTGACGAAGCCGGTCACCTTGACCTTGCCGGGCTGGCCCCACAAATCGTGTCGTTCCTCGACCTCGGCGACATATTGTAGCTGCCTGAAGGTGGGATCGAGACCGTAGGCGAGCGGGCTGTCGCCGCCAGCGGGCGTCGCCGACAGGTCGAACACGCCGCGCGCGCAGCGTCCAGTGCCCGGTGTACCACTCCGCGGCTGCGCCATAAGTATAGCCCCAGGCGTCGCCCGCATAGTCGAAGGTGCCAGCGTTGATCAGCGTCCAGTTCAGGAAGTCGCTTCTGGGGTTGTTCGCGAATTTGTTGGTGTCGAAGATGTCGACGATGGAGAACTTGCCGACCCAAGGACCAGACGGTCAGACGTTTGCGATGCGGCAAACAGGTTCATGTCGGGATCGACCTTCTGTGTCTCGCCGCCGAGATCGATGGTTGGCGCATGAAATAGCGGCTGGAAGCGCGCATAGGGGTAGCGGAGCCGAGCTTATAGGATTCGCCGCTCGGGAAGCCGGCGAGGCCGTGCGTATCGGCAAGGCCGAGGCCCTGATCGATCTCCGGGTTCAACCATAATTCCGCGCCCTGCCAGAGGCGCAGGCCAGCGAACATCGTGATGTCTGTCGTCTCCCGTGCAGTGGCCACAGGTGGCAGACTATTTGGCGCCCGAAAATGCCGACCGGAACGCAGGGTACCCCTGCCACACGAACGTCCCCTGGCCGTGGAGGCTGAGATAGTCCGGGTCGGGCGCCGTCGGCGCCTTCGTCACGATGGGGGCGCTCACCGGAACGGCATCGTTGCCGAACTGGTAGTTTAGGCCGAAACGCACCGCTTGCAGCAGGAAATCCGAAGTGACCGGCTGCGTTCCGAAGAACGTCGTGGTGCTTCCGCCATAGTCCTTAAACAGATATTCGATTTGCGCCGTCCAGTGCGGCGCGATCGGCACTTCGACGCCGGCACCCGCGGTCCATCCCAGCCGCCACAGAAACGGAGTCGCGCTATTCCCGGTGGCGACTTGCGTGAGCGACTGTTGATTGTAGGTCCAGGCAAATCCGCCGGTGGCGTAGAACAGCCAGTGGCCGGGAGCGTAACCGATGCGGCCTCGCACGGTGCCGGATGACAACACAGTCTCCGCAAAGCTGACCGCGCCGAGCGTCGCTGACGTAAAGTTCGAGGTACCGCCAATGGAGACGCCGAAGGGATTTACTCCGACTGGCAACGGTTGAAAGGATGGAAATGATGCATCCACTTCGGCGCCGAGGAGAATCCGGCTTGGCAGCACGTAATTGTAGCCACCTTGGAGTCCGGCGAAGAAGCTCCCGGCCTCGTCCCAGCTATTGATCGGTTGAAACAGATTGTTCGAGCCGCTGATGCCGGGGCCAGCCGTCCAGTTCGAATTTCCCCAGGCGACGCCAAAATGGCCGCCGGCATAGAACCCGTTCCAGTTATAGGCGGGACCAGTGAACGGAATTGCCGGCGCCTTTGTCACGATGGCGTCGTCGGCTGCGGCGCCGGCGGCTAGGGCGACGACGCCTGCGGCAGCGAAAGACGCCGCGATGATAGTGTTGGCGATTTTGGTTCGTAGGATGCGTGCAAGCATGGTCGTGGCGGCCTCCGTCCGCGTGACAATTCGAACTCGTCACCGCAGCGGAAGTCCGCCCCGCGCGCGCTTCCCCGCACGCCGGAAGATGACTTCGTTCAGGCAGGTCTCCTGGCTCGCGGGTCGTTACCCTTCTCCACCTTCCCAGACCTTGCATCGCAAGGCCCAGTGGCATGTTGGAGAAGGATTCACCGCCGACAGTTGCGGGGTCAGCTCCGGACTTGCCTTGCCGCCGAAACGGCATAACGCACCGGATTCCCTCTTGGCCGATCAACGCGACCGGCACACCTGAACTGCGAAAATTAAACAAATCGCCCCGATGGTTGTCAAGCGATCTGGTTTCATTTTGTCCACGCGTGTTGCTTTCGCGCAACGCAACGAGCACACGAAGTGGCGAGCGAAACCTTGTCTTGCCGCCGAGCAAAAAGGCGTTGTCAAATGAATAAATCAAAGCTGTTTTGCGATAATCAAACATGTCGCTTCAGACGTTTGTGCGCTGCTACTAACGACAAAAATGCAAGCATCGCGCAAAATGCAGCGTCAACACTTATCTTTTAGAGTTAGATCAGATCAAAACTACAAAGTAAGAATGCTGTTTCGCGGCGCGTCCCGTCGACAGCGTGGTTCGCTTAGGCCAGATCGGCACTGTACCCTTTGGTGTGCGGTCGGCGCGTTCTAGTGTTTAATTGGACCAATTCCAGAATAGAGTTTCGATATTGCTCATCGCTGTTTCCATGTTATGTGAACAAAAAACCACTCTCTAGAACGGTATTTATTTTTGTTCCAAATAAACAGCGGGAGAACGCTTATGATCCGCACCACGCACATGCTGTTGATCGCATTCTCGGCTGCATCGATTGTTGCAACGACGGCGGCCGCAGCAAAGGAGTTTTATGTCGGCGAGCCGATCGTCGCCAACAACATGCAGATCGTCCCGCACTATCTGCTGGGCATCGAGATGTCGGCGATGCCGAAGGGTACGGCGATGGGGCCAGATGCGGTGCATCTTGAAGTCGACGTGCACGCGACCAAGGACGAGAAGCACGGCTTCGCTGACGGCGAGTGGATACCGTATCTCACGATCTCGTACACGATCGAGAAAGTGGGCACGAAATTCAGGCAAACGGGGAAGCTGTTGCCGATGACCGCCGGCGACGGCCCACACTACGCCAACAACATCGCGTTGATGGGTGACGGCGACTACCGGCTCACCTACACTTTCGAGCCGCCCTCCAAGGCCGGGTTCCTTCGCCACGTCGACAAGGCGACCGGCGTACCGGATTGGTGGCAGCCATTCTCGGAAACCTGGACGTTTCACTTCCCGAGCAAAGCCGCTGAATGACGCGGCGGCCCACAATGCGCACATCGGTGCTTCTGATCGTAGCCGCGTTGACCGTGTGCGCCGCGGGCGCGCGGGCAGACGAAATCTACACGACGACGATCACGATCCGCGATCACCGCTTCGAGCCTTCGGAACTTCACGTCCCTGCCGGAAAGCGCGTGCTGCTCACCATCGTCAATGCCGATCCGCTGTCAGAGGAATTCAACTCGCCGACGCTCAAGGTCGAAAAGGTGATTGCCGGCAGTTCGCAGGGCGTGGTGCGCTTCGGGCCGCTCGATCCTGGCCGTTACGAGTTTGTCGGCGAGTACCACGATGCTACGGCGAAAGGCCAAGTCGTGGCGGAATAGAAGCGCTCGAGGAAGCCGGATCGTTGACTGACTGTCCGACATAGAGCGCGTCCGGCGAGGTGAACGTGGAATGGATATTGTTGGTGACCCGTCGTTGACAACGCTGGGCACGCGTCCCTATTCTGTGGTCGTCGTAGCGAAATGAGGAAGCCGGTGAAAATCCGGCGCGGTCGCGCCACTGTATTCGGCCAGTTTTAGCTTTGTGGTCGAGAGCCAGACCCTCTTCGCGAATTGGTTCAACTTGGTCGGGACGCGCAATCCCCAGGAGGGCACTATGACGAGCACCACCCATATACCGGCACTACCCGCCGGCGTCATTCCGCTGCGTGAATGGCTGCCATGGGCAATTTTCGCCGGGCTCATTCTCTTGCTGGCGATCTATTTCGTCGGCGCCGAACAAGGCGCCACCTCGCTGATTAGCGGCATGTACGTTCACGAGTTCGTTCACGACGGACGCCATCTTCTCGGCTTTCCCTGTCACTAGCTGACAGGAGTCGTCTGCCATGGTCAGGATGTTTCTGGTCCGCGGGATGCTCACGGGCCTCATCGCCGGTGTGCTCTCATTCGGTTTTTTGAAAGTCTACGGCGAGCCCCAAGTCGACCGCGCGATCGCCTTCGAGACGAAGATGGATCAAGCCAAGGCCGCCGAGGAAGCCAAAGACGCGCACCACGGCATGCCGGGCATGCAACCGTCCGAGGAAAACGAGCCGGAGCTCGTCAGTCGTCCGGTGCAGGCGGGACTCGGCTTGTTCACCGCCGTCGTCGTCTACAGCACCGCGTTCGGCGGCCTGTTCGGACTGGCCTTTGCGTTTGCCTATGGCCGCGTGCCCGGCGCCCTCACGCCGCAAGCCCTGTCGGCGCTATTAGCTGCGACAGGATTCGTCGCGGTCTATCTGGTGCCGAACCTCAAATATCCGGCAAATCCACCTTCGGTGGGCGACCCGGAGACGATCGGTGCCCGCACCGCCCTCTACTTCGTCATGATTGCGATTTCGCTCGCCGCCATGATCGGCGCGGTTTCGTTCAAGCGTCTGTTTGTTTCACGTTTGGGTGAGTGGAACGCCAACCTTATGCTGGCGGCCTGCTATATCGTCGTCGTTGCTGCGGCGGGGTTGCTTCTTCCGGTAGTCAACGAAGTGCCGGACCAGTTCCCCGCAGTGGTGCTGTGGAAATTCCGTATCGCATCGTTGGGCGCGCAATTCATCATGTGGGCGACCCTTGGCCTTCTGTTCGGCATGCTCACGCAGCGCGCTTTCAGCCGCGGCAAATTGCCGGCATGAGCCCGGTATTACGCCGCCGGTGATTTTCCCGCTGGCGCCGCACAATGACCGCGCGCCTGATCCTGATTTGCCATGCGCCAACGGTCGCCGTGCGCAGGGCGGCGTTCCCTATCGACGAACCGCTTGACGACAAGGGACGCGGCGGCGCCGCGAAGCTAGCCGGGTATCTGCCCAGTGCAGACCGCTGGCTGACCAGCCCGGAATTGCGGACGCGGCAAACCGCCGACGCGCTGCAACTGGACGCGGACGTGCAACCGCAGTTGCGCGATTGCGACTATGGCCGCTGGAGGGGCAGCACCTTCGATGAAATATGCGCGCGCGAGCCCGAGGCTGCGGCGGCATGGCTGTCCGATCCGGCAGGAGTGCCGCACGGTGGCAAATCGATCCTGAGCGTCATGCAACGCGTTGCCGGCTGGCTCGCCGTCGAGCAAACACAGCACCGGCGATCGATCGTCGTTACCCACGCGACCATCATCCGATCTGCGATCGTTCACGCGATCGGGGCGCCGCCGCAATCGTTCTGGCGCATCGATATTGCGCCACTGTCGATCACCCGTTTGAGCGGCAGCAATGGCCGGTGGAACCTCTCGGCGGCCGGCTGCACGGCGCCCTAGCTGCCCGCGGGAATGCCGAACAGGAAGGGAAGTTTCGGGACCTGCCCGCAGCAGAAACGTGGCTTTTCCCGCTCAGTATTTCCTTTGTCGACCGATCGCAGTAGGTTCGCCTAGTGCGTTGGATTCGAGCCAGAACGCGGCGTGCGAGTTTGCTGGCGCTTGCAGCAATGGCGCTGCAGCTTGTGCTCTCCTTCGGACACGTTCATCTTGAGGGAATTCCCAGTATTGGAGGCGCTGGCGCCGCGGGCAGCATCGCCCGTGGCTCCGGCGCAGCACCCCGCCAACGACACCAACGATTATTGCGCGATCTGCGCGATCATCCATCTCGCGTCGACGATGTTTGCGCCGAGCGCGCCGCCGTTGCCGGTGCCGTTCGCAATACGAGCGATCGAACACAGTGATCGCGTGGCTCTCATTTTCGTCACGCCGCAGCGCGCGGCCTTTGAATCGCGCGCACCGCCCCTGGCCTGACCTTCGTCGGTCGTTGCTGATCTCGCGTCTCGCCGCGCGTACGAGCGGGTGAATGACGCAGCGATTGTTTCGTCATTCTCCGAGCCTGCCGCGCAGCGCGAGCCGACAACCGCTGGCCACTTGGCCGTTCCATTCAGCGAGTTGGGGCGAAGCACATGTCGAAGCTAACTCTCACGTTGCTAATAACCGTATTCGCGATAAGCCTTCCACGACCCAGTGGCGCGACAAATTATCACGAATACAAAAAGTTCA
Source organism: uncultured Alphaproteobacteria bacterium (assembly GCA_963806465.1). Taxonomy (GTDB): domain Bacteria; phylum Pseudomonadota; class Alphaproteobacteria; order Rhizobiales; family Xanthobacteraceae; genus BOG-931. The sequence goes on from CAWDZD010000020.1 coordinate 31,820, forward strand.
ATGTTTCTGGTCCGACCGAAAGGGTGCCGAGCAGTCGTCAAGGCGATCTGAAAGAGCGTCGGAACCACCCCTTCCATCGCGATAGGTGGGAACGTTTGCTTCACAACTAACGCCGCCCGTTAGAATGCGCTAGGCTGTAATTCTCTGGCTAAGGCGACCCATGCGGCGAAGGAAATTCATCACGCTGATCGGTGGTGCGGCGGCTTGGCCGCTCGCGGCGCGTGCGCAGTGTCGAGGGTCAGAATGTAACCGTTGAATACCGCTGGGCAGGTAACCAATACGAACGCTTGCCAGCACTTGCCGCCGACCTGGTGAACCGTCGAGTCAACGTGATTTTCGCGAATAGCCCCTCAATTCCTGACGGCTCTGGCCGCACTATTCGACGACCTCCCTTTTGAGACGTCGAGCGACGCCCGCTATTTGGTCGCTTTCGGAGGTAAAGCAGACGTCAGCTATTAATCGTTGGTCCGCCGATTTCGTCGGACCTTTTTTGCCCTATCGGTGCTCGCCGACGCGTTCGCACGACGTGGCCCTAGCAGTCTCGGGCATCTGGAGTCGCCCCTCCACAGGCTGCGCTTCGGTTCTCGTGAGGACCCGGACGAATGTTCCACTTCGCAAAAGGGGCCGCGGGGTAGCGTGCAGATTCTTTCGCACATTTGATCAGGCGACGGCTTCGGTTTGCGGGACTTGCGGCTGATAGAGCGGCCGCATGTTCATGTAGCATTTGGCGGACCAGGCTGTGCCGGCGATGTAGCGCAGCCGTGCTGCAGCCAGGTTGAGACAGGACTGGCCGTCAGGGAATGCTCCGACAACGCGCGTCCGCCGACGGATTTCTTTCATGATCCGCTCTAGTGGGTTGTTGGTGCGGATCTTCTGCCAGTGGATGTCGGGGAAGGCGTAATAGGTCAGCGTTTCGGACACGCCGCGCTCGACCAGATCGGCGGCCGTGTGCATCTTGGCGGCGCGCAGATCTTCAACGATCGTTCGCGCTTTGCGGTCGGCCGCGTCACGGCTCTCCTGGGCATGAATGGCTTTGAGCATGTGGCTCACCTCGCGGACCCTGGTTGCCGGCACATGGCTGAAGACGTTCCGATAAAAATGAACCATGCAGCGCTGCCATTGAGCGTCGGGCAGATATTCCGCGGCACTCTCCATCAAGCCTCGGCAGGCGTCGGAGATGATGAGCTGCACGCCGTTGAGGCCGCGGTCGACGAGGTGGCGCAGGAACGCCGACCAGCCGGACTTGTCCTCCTTGGCGCCCTCGCAGATGCCCAGAATCTCCCGAAAACCCTCCGAATTGACGGCGCTGGCCACCAGCAGAGAGACATTGCGGACTTCGCCAGCCCAGGTCCGCTTCATCACGATGCCATCGAGATAAAGGTACGGATGTTCGCCTTCGATGCGCCGGTTCCGCCACGCCTCGATCTTGGCGTAGATCTTCTTGTTGAGGTTCGACACCGTGCTCGGGCTCACCCGCGTGCCCCACAGGGCTTCAGTGATGTCCTCCACTCGGCGCACCGAAATCCCCGCCAGGTACATCTCGATCAGGGATTCCTCGACCGAGCTCTCGCGCCGGCGATAACGTTCGATGATTGCCGTCTCGAAGGTCTGGCGCCGTAGCTTCGGGATCTTGAGATTGACCTCGCCGGCGCTGGTCTGCAGCGTCCGATCGTAACTGCCAGCCCGGGTGTCCTGCCGAGCCTGGCTGCGCTCGTAACGGCCGGCACCGCAGAGCTGGTCTGCTTCGGCATCCAGCATGGCGTTCAGCGTCTCTTCCACCGTCCCACGCACCATCTCGCCAAGATGATCGCGGATCCGCCCTTCATCGATCTGGATCACCTGACCCATCGGCTTCTCGTCACTCATCGGTTGCTCCTTCAGTGTATGAAGAAGCCGTCAATCCTGAAAGTGCGAAAGATTCCGGACGTTGCCGCGGGGGCGGGTTTGTTTCGGCAATGCCGACAGGTCGCGGCACGGCGCTGGCCAAATTTTACTACCTGCAATGTTTGGACCGGCCAGAAAATTTATTCTCTGTCGCGCGTCCGCGGTTTAACCTCAACCAGCCGCCGCCAACTTCGGAGGAAGCCGAATGCCGCGCATATCCGCCGCCGCCCTGGGCGTTGTTCCGGCCGCGGAGCTTGAATTCCCGCCGCCAGCCCATCTGAGCGAAAGCGAGAAGGTGGTCTTCCGGGACGTTGTCGCTAGTCGCTGATCCGGGTCATTTCCGGCATGAGGATCGCGAATTGTTGGCGCTCTATTGCGCCCAGGTGATCGCCGCCCGCGCATTGATGAAACAAGGCGGCGAGCGGCTGAGCAAGAGCGTGACTTGCGGGCCGCGACTGCCTTGATCATCACCTTATCGACCAAATTGAGGTTAGGACCGAAAGTCGAGAGCGCCGGACGATCGCCGCGCTGCCTCGGCAGGCATGCGGAGACCCGGACCCAAGCCATGGGACCGGCCTGCGGACGCGCGGGAAATGCCGGAGAAGTCGGAGGCGCTGGTCGGCCAACGATGGACGTAGACCGCAACCGGCCGCGGCGACGGGCGAACTAGGGGGACAAATGCCTAGCGCCGAACCGAGGCGGCCTGAATCATCCCATTTGCATTTGCCGGGACTTAAGAGGGTGTTACTTTCCAGGACTTAAGAGAGGGCCGAATTGCATCCGCTAGTCTTAGCCACTCAGCGGCCATTTCGCGATGAACGCGACGCGATTCCTGATCTGCTGTCGAAGCCACCGTGTTCAAACAATGCGCAGCGTAACGCGTGTAGTCCTTGAACTTGTCATTCTCCGGCATTGTCACGCTCTGGCCTAACGTTTCTGTTAGGCGGTAAATGCTGCGGAATTATGTAGCTGTTTCACCGGCCTCTGGATTAGCGACCTTTTGGCTTATCAAGCCATCCTTCCTTGAGCCATTCCTTCGGACAATAATGCACGGGCCCTTGCTCGAAGGTAGCGTGCAGATTCTTTCGCACATTTGATCAGGCGACGGCTCCGGTTTGCGGGACTTGCGGCTGATAGAGCGGCCGCATGTTCATGTAGCATTTGGCGGACCAGGCTGTGCCGGCGATGTAGCGCAGCCGTGCTGCAGCCAGGTTGAGACAGGACTGGCCGTCAGGGAATGCTCCGACAACGCGCGTCCGCCGACGGATTTCTCTCATGATCCGCTCTAGTGGGTTGTTGGTGCGGATCTTCTGCCAGTGGATGTCCGGGAAGGCGTAATAGGTCAGCGTTTCGGACACGCTGCGCTCGACCAGATCGGCGGCCGTGTGCATCTTGGCGGCGCGCAGATCTTCAACGATCGTTCGCGCTTTGCGGTCGGCCGCGTCACGGCTCTCCTGGGCATGAATGGCTTTGAGCATGTGGCTCACCTCGCGGACCCTGGTTGCCGGCACATGGCTGAAGACATTCCGATAAAAATGAACCATGCAGCGCTGCCACTGAGCGTCGGGCAGATATTCCGCGGCACTCTCCATCAAGCCTCGGCAGGCGTCGGAGATGATGAGCTGCACGCCGTTGAGGCCGCGGTCGACCAGGTGGCGCAGGAACGCCGACCAGCCGGACTTGTCCTCCTTGGCGCCCTCGCAGATGCCCAGAATCTCCCGAAAACCCTCCGAATTGACGGCGCTGGCCACCAGCAGAGAGACATTGCGGACTTCGCCAGCCCAGGTCCGCTTCATCACGATGCCATCGAGATAAAGGTACGGATGTTCGCCTTCGATGCGCCGGTTCCGCCACGCCTCGATCTTGGCGTAGATCTTCTTGTTGAGGTTCGACACCGTGCTCGGGCTCACCCGCGTGCCCCACAGGGCTTCAGTGATGTCCTCCACTCGGCGCACCGAAATCCCCGCCAGGTACATCTCGATCAGGGATTCCTCGACCGAGCTCTCCCGCCGGCGATAACGTTCGATGATTGCCGTCTCGAAGGTCTGGCGCCGTAGCTTCGGGATCTTGAGATTGACTTCGCCGGCGCTGGTCTGCAGCGTCCGATCGTAACTGCCAGCCCGGGTGTCCTGCCGAGCCTGGCTGCGCTCGTAACGGCCGGCACCGCAGAGCTGGTCTGCTTCGGCATCCAGCATGGCGTTCAGCGTCTCTTCCACCGTCCCACGCACCATCTCGCCAAGATGATCGCGGATCCGCGCTTCATCGATCTGGATCACCTGACCCATCGGCTTCTCGTCACTCATCGGTTGCTCCTTCAGTGTATGAAGAAGCCGTCAATCCTGAAAGTGCGAAAGATTCCGGACGTTATCGCTTCGAAGCTGCGCGCGGCAATTGCCACTCGCGTTCCCATGCCCCTCCAGTCATCGTATTCGGCCTTGACGGGATTCCATGCGAAAGCATGGAAAACGGCGGTATCGTTCTGCAACATAGGAATATCCTTTCACGGAAAAATGTGGCGATCTTGTCGGGCGAGTCTGTGCAAAAAGGATCACTCCAAAAATCAAAAGGGACCAGTGAGGATGGAAAGGGGCCAGTACCCCGCCTCGATAGGAACATTCGGGGCACCCAGAAAATTCCGCGAAAGCCGAACCGACGTTAATGCCCGCATTGGGTCATTTTCGACCGATCGAGCCGGTTTTGCCCGCCGGATCGTGTCCGCTTCGCCCCGTGTGTGGACGGCTCCGAGTTGGCAAGAGTTTTCTTCACGTCGCAGGGTTGGTCGTTGCAGCCGTGTGTTCGGCCTTTAGATGCGGTTCACATGACCGCTGGCCATAATGCCCTCCGCGGATCAGGTCCCGATCGAAAGCCCGCATTCGAGAATGCATCGGGGCGAGTGGGTTGTCCTGATCGCCGGATCGACCGGCTCTGCATTACGTGCTGTTCGCCCTCCCAACCTTCACATCACGTCGGATGTCCGACGCGATCCGTTACGCCGCAAGCGCGACGGGTTCCTTGTAACGCTCGCCCTTGACCATCATGGCCCAGGCCATCCTTGCGATCTTGTTGGCAAGCGCGATGGCGGCGATCTTGGTTGGCCGCCGCGTCAATAACGCCGTGAGCCAGGGCCGATGTTTGGTGCCATGGATTTTAGCATAGCGGATGACGGCGAGCGCACCGGCCACGAACAGGCCGCGCAGGTAGCGGTCACCTTGCTTGCTGATATGGCCGACCCTGTCCTTGCCGCCGCTCGAATGCTGCTTCGGCACCAGCCCAATCCAGGCCGAGAAGTTGCGCCCTGATCGGAAAGTCCTGGGGTCGGCAACGGTAGCGACCAGAGCAGTGGCCAGCACCGGACCGATGCCGGGAGCTTTATCGAGCCGCCTGCTCGTCTCGTTGGATCGATGCCAGGCGCTGATCATCCGGTCGAACTCCAAAATCTGCGCCTTCAGCATCCGCAGTTGGACGCCGAGAGCCGCCACACACGCACGGGCAATCTCGGGCAGCCGCTTGTCATTTGCGTCCGCGACGACGCCGAGCAGTTGCTCGACACCATTCCGTCCAATCGGTGCGACGATGCCAAACTCCGCAAGATGAGCCCGGATGGCATTGATCACCGACGTCTGCTGCCGGACGAGTAAATGGCGCGTGCGGTGGAGTGTCAGGCAGCTCTGCTGCTCGGGCGTCTTGGTCGCGACGAACCGCATGTTCGCCCTGGTGACTGCCTCGCAGATGGCCTCCGCATCGGTCGCATCGTTCTTGTGCCGTTTGACATAGGGCTTCACGTAGGCTGGCGGCATCAGGCGCACGGTATGGCCAAGCGCTTGGAGCTCGCGCGACCAATGGTGCGACGAGGCGCAAGCCTCGATGCCAACCAGGCATGGTGGCAGCTTCTCGAAGAACGCCAGAACGGTGCGACGCTTTAACTGGCGGCGGATAAGCACCTGGCCGGCAGCATCAACGCCGTGGACCTGGAAGACCGACTTCGCGATGTCGAGACCGATTGTCGTGACCGTCTGCATGGGTAGCTCCTCCAAATCGTGGGAGCCTTATCGGTGCCCCCATCTTTGGCACTTCCGTGCCGGTGGAGGAGCCGTCCACAGCATCAAAAGCGTACCGCTGTGGCTCCGCGTTAATGAGTACACGCCATTAAAAGCCAAAAGATCGGCCCCGATCCCAAGGAAAGGCGACAAAGGGATGCGAGGCCGAGGCCGAGCAAAAACCGATAGGAGATTTTTTCCGGCAGGCAGAGCGTAGCGCGCCAGCGCGCCAGCCGCAACGGAGCCAGCCGTGTCGCCATTCAGCTTGAGCAATTCCGAACTCGATGAATTAACAAGCCTCGCCGCCGCAATCCCGATCGAACATCGCGACGAATTCCTCCAAGCCGTCGCCGACGCGGTCGCGCAATATCCCGAGGACGGCCGCGGGCCTGGGCTCATGCACCGCGAGGCGGCGAGGCTCCAGCGCTATTTTTTAAGTCCGCCATCCATGTTGCCGCCCGGCAGCAAATATCGCTGAGTGTTTGTTTGATCCGCGATTGTCGTCACTAGGGCAACATAAGTTATGTTCATCGCGGCAAGTCAATAAACGCTGAGGTTTTGTTGTTTGGTGATACCACCATGACGTATGTAGGACATACTGTGAGAGCGACGCGAGCCGCTCCTGAAGATTTGCGCGGCCTAGTGCAGGCGGCACGCGATGAGGGAAGCGATGAAGATGGTCTGGCTTGCCGTCGGCATTGTCGTCACGGCTACATTGGCGCACGCAGGAGATATGGCGGAGATGATCTCGCAGTACCCACACGAGGACGGCCTTTCGGCGGTTAAGACCGATCGGGGTCGGGCGGGAGTCGGACAGGGTCGTACGACCGTTGAAGCCGAGTAATGTCGGCGGAGGAAAAGACCCTGACTTCTGGTTCGCTTTCGAAGATGGAGAGGTCGTGGTGATTGGCGATGAGCCTGAGAACACCATCAAAGACAGGCGCCGTCCGAGACTGCTGTATCGAGGGGCGAAGGAGAGTGACTTACCGTGTCGAAGCCGCGTGCGGTTGGTTTACTCGCCGTGTGCCTACTGTGAAACGAGTCGGAGAGCCGGATGCCGGAGATCGGCACGTCCGGTTCGATGAGCGAGAATGGGAAACGGAGCGTTGCCAAATGGCTCAAGCTTGCGCCGGTCCTCCCTCGCAGGGTGAGTAACCTCAGCCTAATCGAGATGACAGGGCCGTGATCTCGCCGCTGGCACTGGTTGCTGATACAGCGGCGGTAAGCGCGTAGAGCTCGATTTCGTTTTCCTTGCCGCGCAAACGTAGCCGGCCGATCGAGCGCTTTGCGATGCCGGGAGGCAAAGCAGCCAAGCAATTCACCAGCGCCGCCGAGGCAAGCACGCGCTGGCCAGTGTCGCGGCAGGCCTGCTGCAGGCGTGACGCCGTATTCATGGTGTCGCCAAGGAACGCGATCTCCATTTTAATGGTACCGAGTTCGCCGATGGCCACTGGTCCGCAATGCAGAGCGGCGCGGAAATTGGCCCGGAGGCCAAAGTCGCGAATGTAGGCTTTAGCGCGCTCGTCTAACTGCTCCAAGGCGTCGAAGCAGGCGTGGACGCAGTGCCCGTCCCGAAGGCCAGCCGCAAGTGGCCAAGTGACGATGATCTCGTCGCCGACATATTTGTGAATCGCGCCGCGCTGCGCCACGATCGATTCCGAGACATCGGCGACAAACCGGTTGAGAAAATCGAGGAAGCCGGCCTCCCCAAGACGCTCGGCAATGACGGTCGATGATTCCATGTCGATGAAAAGTAGCACGCGATCCTCGACGCGGGGGCGCCGATAGCGGCCGGCGACGAAATTGAACAGTACGCCTTGGCCGAGCAGATCGTTCACGCCAATGAGCATGTTAAAGCCGAGGCTAAGGACGAGCGAGAAGACTACGCCGCCGCGTTCGATCAGGGCCCTCTCGGCGGATTCCCGCAGGAGCCATGCACTAACGGTGAGCCCCATGAGGATCGCGGCAAGATAGCCCAACGAACGCAGCGCGAGATACAGGAGGAACGGCATCCGGCGGGCTAGGGCGCTGCGCGTTCGGCTAAAGACGGCGAACTCGAGCAGAAGGATCGTGCAGGAGATCACGATGGCGGTGACGGCGCCCTGGACGTATCCCCAGACACTGCCGTTCTGCGCTTGGAAATGACCGAAAACGGCGCCGAGCGTGATGCTGACGGGCAGTACCCACCCGGCGATCTTGACAAATTCGCGTTGGCGCGCCGTAAGCTGCATCGATCCTCGCCTCGACGAAAAGTGCTTGGTGACCGCTATCGGCTAAGCTCAAATATCGCCCGCCGCGATAGTTTGTGCTGGCGCCATACCAGCTATAATTTCCGCGTTGCGATGATGATCGCCATCGGACCCTCCAATGGGGTCACGCGCAGTTGATTATTTGGCACGATAGCACGCCTCGGCACGGCCGTCTGTGACGCACTCTATGGTCCGCCGGGGAACGCAGAGAATGTCGCCTCCTGGCCCGAAACGGACGTGCCAATCGCGTTAGCGAAAGTCTGCTTTGAGGAGAAGAGCGGAAGTGGCGCGGACTTGTCGCCGTATCGCACTTCGACCCAAAAGAGACGTTGAGCCTAGTTCAAAATTTGCTACCGTCTTTCGTTTTAGGGGAACGAACTAGTGATTGCTGACGGCGCTCAAACGGCAGTTGAGCCGAAAGCCAAAATCTTCATCTCCTATTCGCGCAAGGACATGGTCTTCGCGGATCGCCTCGAAGCGGCGCTTAAAACGCGGGGGTTTGAGCCGCTGATTGATCGTACCGAGATTTATGCGTTCGAGGACTGGTGGAAGCGTATCGAGGCGCTGATCGGACGCGCCGACAGCGTGGTCTTTGTACTTTCACCCGACGCGGTGACGTCGGACGTGGCGCTCAAAGAGGTCGCCCACGCGGTTGCGCTGAATAAGCGCATAGCGCCGATCGTGTGCCGGCGGGTCGAGGACGGCACGGCACCGGAGGCGCTGCGCCGGCTGAATTTTATTTTCTTCGATGACCCGGACCGCTTCGAAGCGAGCGCCGATCAGCTTGCCGAGGCGCTTGCGACCGACATCGGCTGGATCAGGCAGCATACCGAATTCGGCGCAGTCGCGCGCCGCTGGGCGGCGGCCGGCCGTCCCGGCGGGCTCCTTCTGCGCTCGCCCGTGCTGGAGGAGGCCGAGCGCTGGATCGCCTCGCGTCCGCGCGGCGCACCAGAGCCGACCGCGGAGACCCAGGCATTCGTCGCCGGGAGCCGGCGCGGGGCGACCCGGCGGCGCAACATACTCACGGGGAGCCTAACGGCCGGGCTCATCGTCGCGCTCGCGCTCGCGGGGCTCGCCTACTGGCAGCGCGGAATTGCCGTCGAGCAGCAAAGAGTGGCGAACGAGCAACGGCAACTAGCCGAGCAGCAGCGCCAGCGTGCCGAAGACACGCTTGCAGCCGCGACCAAGACCGCCAACAGTCTCGTCTTCGACCTGGCACAGAAGTTCCGTGACACGGTCGGAATTTCTGCCGGCCTCGTCAAAGACATTCTTGACCGGGCACGCGCACTGCAGGAGCAGCTCATTAAATCTGGGCAGCTCACGCCCGACCTCAGGCGCAGCGAGGGCGCGGCCATTAATGAAACCGCGAGGTCGCTGCTGGCGATCGGCGACACGGCCGGCGCGCTCGCCGCCGCCGAACAGGCCCGGCAAATCGCAGAGGACCTGCTGGCCGGCAATCCCAGCAACGCCGGCTCGCAACGCGACCTATCGCAGTCATGCGAACAGGTCGGCGATGTGCAGATGGCTCAGGGCGACCTTGTGGGCGCGCTCAAGTCCTACCGCGAGGAGCTCGCCTTCAGAGAGCGGCTGGCGAAATCCGATCTCAGCAACGCCGGCTGGCAGGATGACCTGTCGGTGGCGTTGAGCAAGATCGGCGACGTGCAGAAGGCGCAGGGCGACCTTGCCGGCGCGCTCAAGTCCTACCGCGACAGCCTGGCCGTCATTGACCGGCTGGCGAAATCCGATCCCGGCAACGCCAGTTGGCAGAGCGATCTGTCTGTTTCGTATGACAGGGTCGGCGACGTGCAGGTAGATCAGGGTGACCTCGTCGGCGCGCTCAAGTCCTACCGCGAGCAACTCGCCATTGCCAAGCGGCTGACGAAATCCGATCCCAGCGACGCCGCCTCGCAGGATAACTTGTCGGTGGCGTTGAGCAAGATCGGCGACGTGCAGAAGGCGCAGGGCGACCTTGCCGGCGCGCTCAAGTCCTACCGCGACAGCCTGGCCATCATTGACCGGCTGGCGAAATCCGATCCCGGCAACGCCAGTTGGCAGAGCGATCTATCTGCTTCGTATGAGAGGGTCGGCGACGTGCAAGAGGCGCAGGGTGACCTTGCGGCCGCGCTCAAGTCCTACCGTGAGGAGCTCGTCATCATTGACCGTCTGGCGAAATCCGATCCCAGCAACGCCAACTGGCAACGCGATCTGTCTGGTTCGTATGACAGGGTCGGCGACTCGCAGGTAGATCAGGGTGACCTTGTCGGCGCGCTCAAGTCCTACCGCGACAGCCTCGTAATCAAAGACCGTCTGGCGAAATCCGATCCCGGCAACGCCGGCTGGCAACGCAATCTCGCCGTGAGCTACTCCAAGCTTGCCGACGTGTATCGCCGATCCAATGATCGCGACAACGAGCTGGCCGCGCTGCGGCAGGGCCAAGCGATCATGCAGCGCCTAGTGAACCTTTCGCCGGAGAATGCCGGATGGAAGGGCGATCTAGGCTGGTTCCACGATCAGATCGCGGCTTTGACGAAATAGGCGATCCGTGCCCTGGAGGGATGCGTTGTCGCATGTTGGCCCATCGCGACCAATTTCTCATAGGGACCTGACGTCTGCTTTCGGGGTCAAGCGGAAGTGGGTCGCGCAGCAGAGCCCGCTGCCTCGGTCGAAAATGATCCGGAAATTCGCAACGCGCTAGAGACTGCGCTCCGCGCGAGAGGCGGTTAACCCAAGCCGTTGTGCTCCAGCGACACCGATTTCCGCCTATGGCACATCACGACATTTCCCTGCGTTGCGGAAATTTGGTCGCTATTGGGGGCATAGCAAACTCTGGCCAGCCCGACCCTGTAGATTATGGGTTCACGGCCTAGCTCACGGATGCCGTTAGATCCGTAATAAACCTATACCGGTCCAGATACATCGAGACCTGAGAAACCGAGTATTGGTTATTGGGGTCGGCAAAGGTAAAAACCACCACCCCAGGTATTTGGTTTAAATTCATCAGGGCGTTCTGGAAGACGGGAATATCCGAAAGAGGCTTCGAGTAGTGCGAATCCTTATCTTTTTTATTCTTATCCTTCTGAAACCACGGCTGCACATAGGTTCCTTGAAATATCGCTCGTACGCCTATGGTCGTTTGCTGAGTATCCGGCGAGTAGAGGCGGCCCGGTGAGTTCGTTGTTGGGTCCGGGACTTGCGTAATAGACAGAGGGTATTGACCTGCCTGAGCTTCAATCACGTCTCGGGCAGCGCCATCAACCCACATCACCGGTCGACCTGTCACAATGCTCTAAATTTACTTCCGCTTTCAGTGCACAGCGGACATGGCCGGACTTGCTGCTGGCACGACCAGGTCGTGAATGGCCCATTGCGGCCATTTCGAACTCATGCCTTGAATGGTCGCTTTCCGGGCGAAGCGGACGTGGACCGATCGTCGCTCTTAGCCGATCGCGACGCGAATGACCCAAATCGGACATATTGCCTGCAATCGGATAAATGGCCGATATGAAAGGGAGTTCGCTATGACGAAAGTACGCGTTGCAGGCTTTTCCATCTCGCTCGACGGTTTCGGAGCAGGCCCTGAGCAAAGCCTTGAAAATCCGCTCGGCAAGCGTGGGCATGAACTGCACACGTGGCTGTTCGGTACGCGCATGTTCCGAACAATGGTCGGTAAGGACGGCGGTTCGGACGGAGTCGATCAGGCCTACGCACATCGTTCGATGGACGGGTTCGGCGCGTTCATCCTCGGACGCAATATGTTTGGGCCGATCCGCGGTACGTGGCCGGACGAGAGCTGGAAAGGCTGGTGGGGCAACAACCCGCCTTATCACACGCCGACCTTCGTGCTGACGCACCATCCACGCGATCCGATCGTGATGGAAGGTGGCACCACCTTCATCTTCGTGACCAACGGTATCGAGGCGGCGTTGGATCAGGCGAAACACTCAGCCAATGGGCGCGACGTGAAGATCGGCGGTGGCGTCGAGACGGTGCGTCAATATCTTCGCGCCGGGCTGATCGATGACCTGCATTTCGCCTTGTCCCCGGTCGTGCTCGGGCAAGGCGAAGCGATGTTCGCCGGGATCGATCTTCCGGCGCTCGGCTATCGCGTCACCGAACATCGGGCGACCGAGCATGCCACTCACCTCGTTCTCGGCCGATAGGACTCCACCATAACCAATTGCGTTCTACGAGCGCCCGTTCAATTTCGCCAAAAACGCCTGAAGTTCGCTATTGGCCCTTACCGTCACTTCGCTGCGCCGAACAGTAATGTCGCTATCGGAGTAACAACGGACATTGATCGGCACGGGTACTGAGTGCGTCGGTCGTGAATGACCCTGGCTGTTCTCTAATTCCGGGCCAGGGGTCAAGCTCTCCATGAACATCCTTGCCGGGTTCAGGGTTCTCTCCGCGGTAGGGGTGTACCCTCCGCATGATGGCGTAAGATGACGCTGGTGGATCAATGTGTGAAGCGCGTTTTGCTCTTTCGAGCATCGCAAAGCCTGGGGCGATCGCACCAACGCCAGCGTCCCGGCAGGGACGTTCGTTTCCCGCGGGTTGGCGGGAACTCAGTTGTCCTACTATGCAGGCTGTTCAGCGGCCTCCTTTGATGACCATTTGAATTCGGTGCCTTCGATCCACATTCGGTGCAGAATGACGGCAAGCTTTCGAGCGACGGCAACCTTGGCTTTGCGGAGCCCGCTTCGCTTCGCAAGCCGGATGCCCCAGGCTTTAAGCGTCGACCACTTTGCGACGCGAGTGAGCAGGACGTTGGCTGCCTCGTAGAGGTAACTTCGCAGCATCGCATCGCCGCATTTCGAGATTTGGCCCGTCCAGTCGATCTCACCGGATGCATATCGTCGGGTCGTCAGTCCGACATAGGCTCCGACGCTTCTCGATCTCTTGAAGCGAGTGGGGTCATCGATCGTCGCAAGAAAGCAAAGAGCCGTGATTGGACCGATGCCAGGTGCTGTCATGAACCGTCGAACTCGGGCATCATTGCGAGCCAGCCGCATCACCTTGCGGTCGAGGTCCGCAATCTGCCGCCCGACAGCCTCGCGTGCCTTGAGCAGCGGCTCCACCGCGGCAGCGAGTTGTGGCCGAGCCTCGGCAAGCTCGGCGGCGCGCACAGCAAACACATTCATTTTTGCCCGGCCGATAACGAGCCCGAGATTCTTGAGGAGCCCGCGGATCTGGTTCTCAAGATCTCGCTTGATCTTGACGAGCAGAGCTCGGCTGACAAGAAGGGCTTTGATTGCGTGACTGTCGAGATCTTTGACGCGGACTTCCTTGTACCATCCACACTGCATAATGCGGGCAATGCCCACGGCGTCGTTACGGTCGCTCTTGTTGATCTGCATCTTCAGAGCCGCCTTCGCATGCCTGGCATCGATGCAGATGATAGGCAGCCCAATCTTATTCAGCTCAGTCCATAACCACGTTGACGTCGCCCCCGTCTCAAGCCCGATCCTTGTGACATGCGGCGCATGCGATTTGATGAATGCCGTGATTGTCTCCGGGTCGGATGCAACCACCCCTTCGCGCTCGATCTTTCCTGTCCGATCAACAATGCAGATTGCTGTCAGCTTCAGCGATACGTCCAATCCGACATAGTGTTCCATTGCAGTTCTCCATGTTTCCAAGGCTCATGACGCGGGCCTCGTCGATTCCTGGAGAGCTGATTCCCTAAGCCTAGGTAATGTGTGAAAACGCAAAAATCTGAAAAGCGGCGAGAATAATCTTTCTCGATCTGCCGAAACAGGAGCGGCTTGCAACTCCATGCCCACTAAGAAGGGGATTTCTAAGAAACGTTTTTGCTGTCGCAATCGCGCGCCAATGTGTTTTCGCACACCCAAGACCCTAACCGGACATTTGACTGTAATCGGCTTTACGGCCTGCTCCGCAGTCTGGAACTCTGAAAGGCGAGGGGTGTTGGCCGATAGCGAACCCTGCCGTTCGTCTTATGACAATTACGTGACGGTGATGGGAGGCGACAATGCAGGCCCTTTTGGCCGGCGTGGTTTCTGCATGCGCCGTTGCTACTGCTTCGGCGCAAGAGGCGTCAATTGAAACTGCGACTGGGCCCGGCCGCGAGATCGTTGAGAAATATTGCGGCAGCACCTGTCATTCACTCGATTATGTAACGATGAATTCGTCCATATTGGATGATAAAGGTTGGACTAGCGAAGTGAACAAGATGATCGACGTTTTCGGCGCGCCGATTAAGTCTGCCGAGACTAGAATCATTGTCGATTATCTCGTAAAGAACTACGGCACCGGAGCCGACGCCCGCTCGAAGCAAGGCCGTTGAGAGAAGCCGCTAGGATCGATCAGAGAGCGACGCGCAGGCGGCTCGATAGCGTTGCTCGTGAGGGACGGCGGCATTTTACCGATCCGATGCACGAGAGTCGAAAGGCGGTGCAGTCATGAAGCCCGTTATTCTTGTTCTGGCTATCACGGCCCTCTTTGTCGCTTCGGCGGATGGGCAACCAACCGGGCAGGACCATTCGTCAGGGGCTTCAGAGGAGGGTTTGGGTCGGGCTCACATGGATACTTCTTGTGCGCCTACGGTCGCCGCCGAGTTCAACCGGGCACTCGCGCTGCTGCATAACTTTTGGTACGCGCGGGCGTTCGAGCGATTCGATCAAATAGCCAGGAACGACCCCGAGTGTGCGATGGCGTACTGGGGCGAGGCGATGACCTACAACCACCCATTTCTGGGATCCGCCGTCACAGGCGGACGAAACAGCCGCATGGGCACTCGTGCAAAAGGGAATGGCGGCACAGAAAGCTTCTGCACGCGAGAAACTCTATCTCGCTGCAGTCGCCGAGCTGTACAAGGACGCCGGGGCCGGGACCAAAGAAGAGCGTAACGAACACTATCGGAATTGGTCGCGCTGTGTGACCGCGATGCTGCCAGCAAGTACGACCGTAAGGCCGTGAGAGACTTGGCCGGCAGTCCAAAGCCGCTCACCGCCAGCAAACGAGCGCACCTTGCCAAACTTACGCACCCGCTCGATTTCCGTCGCATCGAAGGCGGGATAAATCTGATCGCGCCGCTGTTCGCGAATAGACTGAGACTGCAACGCCATTCTAGTCCGCCGCACGCCAACGGTTTCGAGGATAAACTTCGGTTATCTTACGCGAAGTCGCGTGTTAGACGAAGTCTCCAATATTCCCTTGAGTTTTTCCGGAAATGGCAGAAGCATTTCATGCATCGGCCTTGGCCGCTGCCTTCGAGAAAACGGTGCTCGACTAGGATTGCCGTCTGCCACGGAAATAACCTTCGTTCGTGGTGTTCTGCTTGATATTGGCGGTATCGCCTTCTTCCGTAGAGTTGGTGGCTGCGCCATGCGAAACCCTATCTTACGACTGCAACAATCGCGCGACTGCAACAATCGCGCGACAGGATAGTTTCGAGGCGGCGCACGCCACATACCGGCCCTTTCCTCGCCATCTTCGATATGGACGATAATCGCCTGTCCGTGGGGGACGGGACGGCGGAGTGCGGGGCGGGCGCCGAGGGATGGCGGACACGCCCCGCACTCGCGCTGCGTTTTCAGAGTTGGGGGCGTTCCATGCCAGTAGCGATTGAGGGTTTTGTTGGCCCGGCGAGGCGAAAGGTAGCTATCCGACGCGACCAAGAGGATTACGTTATTGTGGTGCAACCGGAAGATCTGGTGCTCTTTCGCAATCCCAGTGCAACTGCACTTCGCAAGGCTTGTAATTTTCTTCGCTGGGAGGTTGTCAGCGATACTGATCCGGAAGCGTATGATCCGACGTCTTGGTAAGACCGCGATCTGCGTTGGCGGCTGATCTATCGGGCAAAAGGGCGAACGATGCGGGCAGTTGGACTATTCACTCATGGCGGTCCTGAAGTTCTC
The DNA here is from genome assembly GCA_963806465.1 of uncultured Alphaproteobacteria bacterium. Taxonomy (GTDB): domain Bacteria; phylum Pseudomonadota; class Alphaproteobacteria; order Rhizobiales; family Xanthobacteraceae; genus BOG-931. The sequence goes on from CAWDZD010000020.1 coordinate 47,870, forward strand.
CAGGTCGTTGAATTGCCCGAAGTTCACACCGGCCCAGGACAGGTGCGGATCCGCGTCCATGCAGCAACGGTCAACCCGACCGATGTCGCGACCCGCGACGGTACGCGCGCCGAACAGCAGAAGGCTGATCCGCCGCCCTACGTGCCAGGAATGGAGGCGGCGGGGATCGTCGATGAGGTTGGAAGCGGCGTTCCTGATAGGCTCAAGCTAGGCGACGCCGTCATGGCGATCGTGGTGCCGAAAGGAAGCCACGGCGCGTATCGCGAGCAAATCGTGCTTGATGCCCGATCGGTCGTGCGCGCCCCTGCCGGAAAGACCCATCCCGAGGCCGCCACCTTGCCGATGAACGGGTTGACGGCGCGCCTGTCGCTCGACCTGCTCAAGCTGTCTCCGGGTCAGGTCATCGCCGTGACCGGCGCCGCGGGCGCGTATGGCGGCTATGTCATCCAACTCGCCAAAGCCGAGGGGCTGACGGTTATCGCCGATGCGTCCGAGAAAGACGAAAAGCTGGTTGAGTCGCTTGGCGCCGATATTGTCGTTCGAAGGGGCGATGATGTCGCGTCGCGGATTCGTGGACACTTCCCTCAAGGAGTCGATGGGCTCGCGGACGGGGCGGTGCTTAATGAGGTTGTCATCCCCGCGGTTCGTGACGGCGGCACCTTCACGTCCGTCCGCGGCTTCCAGGGCATCCCGCAGCGGGATATCCACTTCACGACGACCTTCGTGCGCTCCTACGCGCAGGAATTCGAGAAGCTCGATCGGCTCCGGCAACAGGTCGAGGCCGGCAAAATCACGCTTCGCGTGGCAGGGGTCTATCCGCCGGAAAGGGCGGCCGATGCCCATCGTCGGCTGGAGGCTGGTGGTACGAGAGGACGGCTGGTCATCCAATTTTAACTCGGCATGAGCCGGGTCTGGCCATTAGGGTCGATGGCCGTGGCTTATTCTTTTGCCGTAAACTGCCAAAATATGACTGGCTTTAAAATGCAACGCTTGGCGCCGCAACCCTTCTGGCCGGCGCCTAGCAGGCGGGGCCGCGCTCGGATGTATAGTGCGGCTCCGCTTTTCTAAGCCGCGTTGGCAAATTCGGTAATCGTCGGTACCGTTCGACGTCAATGGGTACGTCGTCCAATGACGTTCAACCGAAGCATTTCAAGTCGAAGCGCGCGCTGATCCTTGGGAGCATTGACCTTGGATGACCACAAAAGTGGCGACCCACATGACGAGGTCGTGCGCCTTGAGGAGCGCATCGAAGACCTCGCTGAGAAGACTGAGAGCTGCCGCAAGTTCATCTTGGCGTCGCGGATCGCCGTCGCGGGTGGCGTTCTCGTCTTCAGTGGGATGCTCTTCGGCGCGATCCGTTTCGATCCCGGCATTATGGCTGCCGCCGTCGCGGCGTTGCTCGGTGGCATCGCCGTATGGGGGTCGAACCAAAGCACGGCAAAGCAAGCGGCGAAGGAGTTGGCCTTGGCCGAATCAGATCGGTCAGTGCTAATCGGCAATATGGCTCTCGGTGACGTCACACCGCTGAGAGGATTCACTATTGAATCGCAAGACGAGACGACCGCCTGACCGTGCGCACGCACTTGTTCAGGTCCGTTCTTGATCTATGTCCGGACTATACGACTACCTCGTGCGAGGTCGCCGATGTGCAGACATCGCCCGGAATTGGCCGGATCAGCGCCAGCACATTGTGACCAATGCCGTCCTTAAGTCCGGCAAAAGCCGCAGTGCTGCCAAACTAGCGGTCGCCAGTGCCGCTCGACAAACGAAGTCAAAAGGTTCGCGGATGATGCGCAAAACTTTCCTTATTTTCCTGGGTGCGATCGCAGGTGCCGGGCTCACACTCCTGGCGACGCAACCCCACAACGTGTTCGTCGGATCGAGCGCAAAAGCCGCCTCCTCGGATACCTACCGGCAGCTCAATTTGTTTGGCGACGTATTCGAGCGAGTGCGCGCCGATTACGTCGAAAAACCTGACGACAACAAACTGGTTGCAATCAGCGATCAACGGCATGCTGGCCGGACTCGATCCGCATTCGAGCTATATGGACCCCAAGAGCTTCCGCGACATTCAGGTGCAGACCCGCGGCGAATTCGGCGGTCTCGGCATCGAAGTCACCATGGAAGACGGGCTGGTGAAGGTGGTGGCTCCGATCGACGATACGCCGGCGGCCAAGGCGGGCGTCATGGCCAACGACATGATCATCAAGCTCGATGATGAGCAAGTGCGCGGGCTCACGCTCAATCAGGCCGTGGAAAAGATGCGCGGTCCGGTGAACACCAAGCTCAAGCTGACCATCATGCGCAAAGGGCAGGACAAGCCGATCGACGTGACCATTGTGCGCGACGTCATTCGCGTGAAGTCGGTGCGCTCACACAGCGAGGGCGACGATGTCGGCTATATCCGTATCACCCAATTCAACGAGCAGACCACGGACGGCTTGAAGAAGGCGATCGCTGACCTCATCAGCCAGCTGGGCGCCGATAAGATCAAAGGCTTCGTGGTCGATCTGCGCAACAATCCGGGCGGCCTGCTCGATCAGGCGATTTCGGTGTCGGATGCGTTCCTGGATAAAGGCGAGATTGTCTCCACCCGTGGCCGCAATGCCGAGGAAATCCAGCGCTTCAACGCCCGGCCGGGTGATTTGACCAAGGGCAAGCCAATCATCGTGTTGATCAACGGCGGTTCCGCTTCGGCGTCCGAAATCGTCGCCGGCGCCCTGCAGGACCAAAAGCGCGCCACGCTCGTGGGCACCCGCTCGTTCGGCAAGGGCTCGGTGCAGACCATTATCCCGCTCGGCTCCGGCAACGGAGCGCTGCGGCTAACCACGGCGCGGTACTTCACGCCGTCAGGCCGGTCCATTCAGGCCAAGGGTGTCGAGCCCGACATAAAGGTGCTGCAGGAAGTGCCCGACGATCTGAAGGCGCGCACCGAGGCCGAGGGTGAGGCGTCGCTGCGCGGCCACCTCAAGGCTGAAGGCGTCGAGGAATCGGGCTCGCAATCCTTTGTGCCGCCTGATGAAAAGGACGACCGCGCGCTTAAGGAGGCGCTCGATCTTCTGCGCGGCACCATAACGGATGCGGCGTTCCCGCCCAATCCGAAGGCCGGTGTTCCCAACTAACGGCTTCGGGATCTAATAGGCGGATACTGTCTTCGGGCCGTATCACCAATATGCCATTCCGCAACGTGAAGGGAGAGAACGAATTTGCTAACACGCCAGGAGCGCATTGACGATTTCATTCATGAGGGAAGCCCGCCTAACGACCAGCCGCTCCAAATCCTCTGCGAGGATCACGTCGGGACCTATGTGATTCCATTCCCGTGCCGGTGGCGCGATGGCTTATGGGAAAACGCAAAAACAAGCAGACGCATCGAAGCGACGGTGGTCGGTTGGCGGGCTCTAAACAAAACTCAGCGCTGAACTCTTAGGTTTTCGGCTGACGTTTTGCCTCGGTTCGAGACTTCCTCATATTCGACGACCTGTCCCTCGTTGAGGCTGCTGAGGCCGGCTCGTTCAACCGCAGAGATGTGGACAAACACATCTTTGCTGCCGCCCTGTGGCTGAATGAACCCATACCCCTTTTGAGAGTTGAACCACTTCACTGTACCTTTAGGCATATCTGCTCCGATTGACTTAGTTACAGCACCACATACTAGCACGCTCGTGGACGGCGGGTGCAACGCGAGCCGATAGTCGAAAGCCAGCGCGCTGAGAGACACCGAAGTTCGATCACGGCCGGCCCAAGCCGGCAGTGGCACGCCGGAGATCTCGGCGCAGATTGCGATGAGGCGGTCTTGCAGTCCAGGATCCTGGGCTTGCGTGTTCGGCTCGGTGCGCTTCAGGTGGTAGAAATACTGCCCCGTGACGTCTGCCTTGGAGTTACTCCCGGAGGCGAGCCAGACCTGGGTCAGGTGCGCCTGATGCATGTCATCGGGCGCGCCGGAGCCGCCCATCTTGGTCGGCACCCAGCCGGGCTCCAGCGCGTTCGAGAAAACGCCCCGCCAACGCCGGGCCATGGCGAAGGTGAGCATCGCATCATGGAGCTTGCTCTCGGCGTAGGCGGTCGAGCCGTTCCAGCGGCGCTTCTTCCAGAGGATGTCGTCGAGGTTGGCATTGGCACGGTGATGCATGCCGGAACTGAGATAGACGAGCCGTTTCGGCCGCTCGACCAGCGCGGTCAGGATGTAGGCCGACAACGTGTTGATCGCGACAACGTCTGGCAGGCCATCGTATGTGACGCGATGCCCCTCCCGATAGCCAACGGCAGCATCATGTCGGTGACAAATACACAGATGCCGTACTCGACAGTTTGTACGTAATCGAATGCTCGATGCGGCATCTCTTTCTGCGGGCGGAGATGCGCAAGCATGCTGACGACAAGCCTGATTTGATCGATGCTGATTACGAGAAGGCGGCGCATTTGGCTGCGCTGGTGGCACCGTATCGGCATGCGCGGCTGTCGGCGGTGAAGCTCGCCTAAATTAATGAGCGAAAGATGTGATGGCTGTCATCGTTCGATCGAGGGTCTATCTGTTACGCGGCCACAATGGCTGGGGAACGCACGACATTACCGCCGTTGTGCCCAAGTTGCGGAAAGCCAATGGGCCTTTCGCGAATTGTACCTGCCAGCGCCGGGCTGTGTGAGCTTCAAACTTACGGCTGCGCAGATTGCCGTGTCTGGCTTACGGAAGTGAAGGAGCGGTTTTCCGGATCATGAAGGTCCTCACCCTCAGCGCGCGCAATATCACCGATGGAGCGCAGCATGATGACAGTGGAGATCGGAAGCTCGATCGGAAGTGCCGCCAGCCCGAAACTACCGCCAACGGCACCCGACGCCGCCGCCAGCGCCTTGTGCAGATAGCTTGAGGCAGCTTTCGGCTCGTTCTGCATGGTGCGCAGCGCCACCCTCAGGGCCGTGTCGAGCGCTTGTGTGCTGGCGCTTCTAAACCCCGCGCGACTCTGAAAGCCGTTAGGGGCGGGAGCACGGCCGGTCCCAGCCGATCGAGCTATTCAGTCGAGCATCGCCGCAGACGGCATCAAAGGCGATTGCAGTCAATTCTCGGACATCCTTGGGCTGATCGGAACGATCACACGATGATAACGAAAGAACAGGCACAACGCGCCGTGGAGGCGGAGCCTCCCAAAGTCATTCCCGCAAAGTCTTAGATGGACGTGCACCGGCAGTCGAGCAAACAAACTACGTAGGTATTCCGCCGAGGGAAATTGCACCGAGGCCTTCGCGGTTGTAATCTGCGATCTGAAAAAGCGGACTCGGAGGTTACCGCATTGGCATTCCAGATGTTAGGAAAAAGCGTTCGTCATGCCGGCAAACTCGTCCGTCGACCATCATCGCTGATCGTTGCTTGTAAGATACTTGGAGAACTAGGGTTGCTGGTCGCCGTCGGAAAACTACCACTGCCGAGCTCCGTTGGAAATGCCAAGCGCGGTATCGATTTCTACTCAGGAAAGGACTTCGTCCGCGCTCTTATCCAAAGCGCCGTGATGTTCAAGGATAGTCATGGCTATATGCCGTCTTTAGCTCTCCCGGCTACCTTCAACGAGCATATCTATGTGCGCATGTTCTTCGCATCTCTGCCGATGCCATCGCTCGCAGACAAGTTGACTGCTAAAGACCATGTCAGGTTGCGTGTCGGGGAGGAGTTACTTCCCACCGTGGTGTGGGTTGGTGAAGACGTGCGCGAGCTCTTTACGGCGCAGTTTCCTGCTGGACGGTACGTCCTTAAGGCGAACCACGGCTGCGGCTGGAATCTTTTCCTTGACCTGCCAGGCGACCTCAGCGCCAAGCGCGACGAGGTAAAGCAGGCGAGCCTATGGCTGACCTGCCGCTACCGCTACGAGTGGGGCGAGTGGTTTTACAGTGCCTTTAAGCCGAAGCTATTTTTGGAGCAATTCGTAGATTTCAACGGCGTTCAGACCCCGAATGACTACAAGTTCTTCTGCTTCGACGGCAGAGCCGTCGTAATTGAAATCGACGTAGATCGCTTCACGCGGCTCCGATCAGCATTTTACACTCCAGACTGGAGACACATTCCGGTGGCTTACCGGCACCCGCCGATCGAGTGCCCACGACCGCACAATCTCCAAGAGATGATCCATGTCGCGGAAGCTATCGCTAAGGGGATGGAGTTTGCACGCGTCGATCTTTATTCCGATTGCAAATCGAGAATAAAATTCGGTGAGATTACACTTTCGCCGGGGGCTGCAATATCACGTTTCTCGGACCTCAAGTTTGATCAGTGGCTCGGCAGCCAATTTGGCAAAGGCTTTCCGAAATGACAGATACTACGATACCCGCTGAGCAACATTCCGGGACGCCAGGGACCTTTCGTCAACCGTGTTGCGCGCTCAAGCCCCAGGCATTCACACTTGAGGCGGCAGAGCAATGGGCATTGGCGGAAACCTCGAGCCTCTCGGCGGATTACTTTCGCCTTACGTTGTTCATGTACATTGATTACGTTGCACAACATGTGCCAGGAGAAAGAAAAACGCGCTACATGATAAGACTTGCTCAGGCCGAGAATTACGGACTCGCTTGCTGCCTCACCGCGATGCGCCCTGACGCCGATCATGATTTGGTTGGAGACGACAGCCGGGAGATTCTCAAAAACAGACGATTTCGAGACGATATTGATCGGACAGCCTTGATCGATTTGGTCATCGGACATGCATCTGCGGCGGCAAACCGCGAGGTGATACTCCATCAAATCCGGCGTGAGAAGTACGCGCTTCGATCACGCCTGTTTGCCGATGAGGCCGCTGCAGTACTCCGGCGAAAGGGCCTAAGCGCGATTAAGGGAAAAAAGCCTTGCATTCACGTCATCGGAGCCACTGCGGGTATGATCGGAGCGCTCCTTGAGAGCTGTTTTGAAGTCACGGCGACAGACATGGCGGCTGACGTCGTAGCTAAAAATCTTGGCGGGGTGACAGTGGTTGAGGAGAGGGAGAATGAGAGGCTAATCGAGGCGGCCGATCTCGTTATCATCACAGGCATGACATTGCACAACCGAACTCTTCCGACCCTTATCGAGGCGGCCAAGACGCACAATACCTCGACGGCGATATGGGCGATCACTGGTAGGAATTTCGGACATTACTACACGGAGAACGGTGTCGACTGCGTGATCTCTGATCCTTCGCCTTTTCTCCTATTGCCCGGCCCGGCTAAAATAGGCATTTGGCGACGAGAAATCTAAGAGGCCGTTTCGAAACTAGTTGTTAACGAGCCATTTGGAGCGGCGCACGATCCTCAAAGAGGCGGAGCGGCACGTCGGCTCGAAGCATGTAGATCAGGTGCTCGATAGCCTTTACGTGATCGAGATGGCGATGCGGCATTTTTTCATTCGGGCCGAGATGGGAGAGAACGTCGGCCAAAAAAAAGAAGAAGTTGACGAGGATTACAGACAAGCTGCGGCTCTTGCTGCGCTGGTGGCGCCTTATCGGCATGCGCGATTGAGCGCTGTGAAGCACGCCGGGGATCCAAACAATCCGGTGCATTTCAGGGATGACGCGACCGCGGACGAGTTGCGTGCCGAGATCATGAAGCGGCTTGCGATATTGACGTCCGCCGGGCTTATTGACTTGCAGGCGCTGCCGGCGCCATCCGATGGAATAGTGAAGCGGCCGAAACGCAGCGTGGATCACGCGGGCATCAACGGGGAGTAACTTTAACACGATCCTTAGTGCGAAGATCGGTGCCACGCCCGCAAATGCGTCTGTGTCAAATAGTGCAGGGGTCAATCAGTGCCAAAGCCGACGTATGAAACCGTCCCGCCCCGGTGGCGGACTCGTTCTGCATGGCACTGAGAGTCACGCAGCAACTCGATGCCAGGAAGCAGTTCGGCACCATTGCTGACACGTGACCGCGACTTCGGCGGCAGGGCACTTCCGAGCACCGTCCTTCGACGGTCTCACAATTTCCCTCACGACTTCCATCGGCGCTTGTCGCCTCGAAATTGCGGACACTGTGCGGACACGTCTTTCCGCCAGCCGCCGTGAAGTGAACGTTCTGCCGTCAACCGTTTTGTGCCATGTTGATTGGTCCCGTAGGAATTCGGAGATCCCAATCAAAAGGAGTCACCCAATGGGCATCAAATGGACTGCCAGACTTAGGGTCGACTTTGAAATGGAAGACGGAGCCTCGGAAAATCTCGCGCAGGCTCGTCTAAGGACCTCAGTAAGCCGATTTCAGCAATGCATCGAGAGCGGGGAAACCGGCACGGGAAGTTTCGTCAAGCACGGCTCGGCTAGGGTTGAAATCGTGGCGCAAGGACCGACAGCTTAGTGCCAGATCGCCGCTTCCCGCCGCCCCGGACCGTCCAAGACCATAACGAGGCGTGCTTCATCGTGAAGGGTCGGAACTGCGCGGAGAAGATGGAGCTTAAATGAAGCCGGGGGAGCGACCCCCGGCTTCTCCGCCTAACGATGGACGGCTACTTTGACGGCACATTGGGGAGCGACCCCGTGCGTCAAGATTGTCCGCACCATGGGTTAGACTTATCGACCTTAGACTGTGCTGTCCTAATTCCGAAGCCGATTGTAAAGAATAATACCGCGCGTGAAGGCCGGCGCATTGCGGTGAATATTGCCAAGCTGCCCGAGCTATCGCGCAAACCTACCGGATAGTAGATCGAGGAGACGACAATGCCGCGATACACGCCCAGGAACATGGACGAGTTGCGAACATGTCTCGGCAACTGTCCAGCCGACATGCCGGTCGAGATTGAACGCTGTGTTCCGGTATCCGCAAGGATTGTAACCGAGCTTCGGTCACTCCCCAACTGGCCGCATGGCTTGGTCTTGGACGTAAACAAAGACCCTGATCCCCGATTTAGCGTGGTCAAGGTCGAGCGCGTCTGAGCGTCGGCGCATTGCGGCCAATATCGCCAAGTTGCCGGAGTTGGTGCGGCAAAACGCCTAAAGCTGCCGCAGCAGGGGACCGACCTAAAAAGGTCAAAGGGACGTCATCGGTAAGGTGGTAGCTCGTACCGTGCGCAGGCGTTTGACCAGATGAAGCGGGTGACGGAAGGCTTCGCCAAAGACGTTATTATCAAGGCCCTGAGCGCTCGTTGCTTCAAGGCGAACGCCATGCCCGCCGCTTCCCGCCGCCGATCGACGAAATCGACCTCCCGTATCGACCCCGCTGCATTTCAGTGAGGCCTTGCCGCTAGAGCCCGGCGATGCGCGGCGCTGCGCACTGAACCGCATAGGCAATCTTCGTCAATCACCTGTTCATCTTTGTTGCGCAATCATTATCACGAATGGACAGGGGCAGTATGGGCAACCAAAAACGCCACCACGGCAAAACGAGAATATACGGTTCACGACGGTCAGCGGCAGCACGCGCGATGTTTCACTTGGCCGTGGCATTCTATCGGCTTGGACTAGCCTTGGCCGTGCTTTCGTTGCTGGCTGCTGCCAGCGTAGTTGCGGCAATACCTGAGCCTCTCGGGCACCGACTGGTGAGCGTGGTATTTTTCGGCGGTATCCCTTCGCTCGCGGCTTGGCTAGGTGGCTGGCTGGTCTATTCAATTCTAAACTATGCAAGTGCGGCCTGTGACGATTACATATCTCCGATTAAGACGGCATCTGGCCAATTTCTCCTCGCCAATGCGGGCGGCACCCGGGTGTTCAACGGTTGGAACGCCTTGCATCGATGTGTTGGGGTAATCAAAATTTCGGTGCAGACTTGCTGCCGAGGCATACAATGGACCGCTGCGGCGCCCCCCTCTGATAACCTCGTGTACAAAATCCTCATCTTCTATAAACACTTCTTCATAGCCGTTACGTTTCCGATAAGAACTCATTGCACGAATTTGCATTGCGATTCTTCCACATGAGTTTAGTTCAGCTCGGTAAGCGAACGAGCTCATTTCATCGCCACAGTTTGTCCGGATGCCGGTTCTTCGATTGCGGCCCGTTCCCCTTTTTGATAGTGGAATAGTGGTAGCCTCTGTGCGCTAGCGTTCCCTCGCGAACCGGACGTTAATCAATTTCGGTTGAACGTAACGGACGGGCGCATTGGGGAAACGAGAGGGTTTTAGCCACTGCGGGCGCCGTCGTGGTGGCCCTGGGGATGATCAGCTTTACGCTCACGACCCGGGAGCCAGTCACAAACATAATGCCGGCGAAGGCCCTGGCGCCGGACCGGGTGACCAGCACGATCGACTCACGCCCGATCCCCGCTCAGCCGTCGGCGCCACCGGAAGCGTTTCCGCCGCCCACAGCATTCCCAACGCACGCCCCCAATGGCGCCTTCGTAACGAGCCCAGCCTGCGGGAATCCGGGCGCGCTCGGCGTCTCCCGCGTGGTGGAGATCGACGCCGCCGGCGGGCCCGGCTTCGGCTTCGAACACTTCAAGCAGTACAACTTTCTGCGCGACAAAGAGGTCGTCCTGACCTTCGACGACGGTCCCTGGCCGTTGAATACCCCGGCCGTGCTCAAGGCGCTGGCCGACGAATGTTTGAGGGCCACATTCTTCGAGATCGGCAAGCATGCCACGTGGCATCCCGAGATCACCAAACAGCTGATCGACGCCGGGATGACTGTGCCGAAGGGACAGCTGACGACGCTGCCCAAATACGACGAGATGGTTAAGCAACAGGACAAGCTGTCGTTGACCAACACCCGACCTCAGAGCGGTGTCGTTCGGACCATCGAGTAGTTACCTGGAAGAGGTCGTTTCGAAATTGGTTGTCAGGCGCGTCACCGAGCAGTTTTTGTTTTGTTCATCGCTGGATGGCTTACCCGATCACGGCGTTTGTCGGCCTGCCGATCAGCATCGCTGCGATCGGGCGTCGCTAGTAACGCGGCGTAGTATGGCGCTGGTTGGGCCTCGATTTTGGTAACGACGACGAGCAAGGCCGAAAGACCGAACGCCGTTGGAATGGCTCTGCGCAGCCGGCGACGGCTTAATGTAATCTTCAGAAAGACGCCGCCAGTCGTAAGGGGCAAGCCCGTTGAGCAGGATTATCGATAACCCATTTATTCTTTTCTTGGTCGCTTTCGTTGCTCAATGGTGTGCGGCGTATGGCGGAGACCTCTTTCGCAGAAAAGTGCGCCCCCTAGATCCTGATGAGCGGCCGGATTTGGACATCGTTGTAGCGGCCACTCTGACACTCCTCGGCCTGATTATCGGGTTCAGCTTCTCGATGGCAGTGAACCGATACGATCAACGAAAGAACTACGAGGCAGCGGAAGCCAACGCGATTGGCACCGAATATGTACGTGCCGACTTGCTGCCAGCCGACGATGCGGCGCGGGTACGTGAACTGTTAGGTAAATACGTGAGTCAGCGTATCGCGTTCTATCTGAGTGATAAAGATCGGACTGACGAGGCCAGGTCCAACACCGTAAAATTGCAAGCTGAGCTTTGGTCCGCCGTCGTTCACGCGGCACCGCCACAGTCACCTGTCGCGGCTCTGGCTGTTTCCGGCATGAATGATGTACTGAATTCACAAGGTTACACACAGGCAGCTTGGTGGAACCGCATCCCGGTTGCGGCATGGATCCTAATGGGAGTGACCGCGATCTTCTCCAACCTGCTGCTTGGTTATCGCGAGCGTCGAGCGAGCATGCTCATTCTTATGGTTTTGCCAGTGATCGTATCGATTGCGTTTTTCCTTATCGCCGATATCGACAGCCCATACCAAGGGCTCATTCGCGTTGTCCCACAAGATCTGATCTCGGTGTCTCATTAAGGTGCGTTCTACGGGCGTCAGCCCTCCTACGCAACAACTCCGGCAGCTTGGCGATGTTCGCAGCAATGCGCCGGGCTTCCCCGCTATGTAAGCTCGTTACTTCGCGCCGCGCTTTTCGCCGTGCAAAATGTCACGAAGTTGTTGAAAGGTCATTCCGCTGTCCCACTAAAATGGGTATGAATGCCACAGCCATCGTTTGCTGCTAAATCGGAACTCACTCGTCAAGTTGACGAAGTTCAACGCGCGCGGGGCAACCGGCCTGCGCCTGACGTGTTTGTTGCGAATCCCGGAGATAGTCATCTTTCAGTGCACTCACTGGAGATGGCACCCCTATCTGAAATACTGGACATTTACAGTAAGCGACAGGATCACCGACCAGTTGTGACTTATTGTGTGAAGCAAGTGCTCGAATATAATTTAGCTGCAAAGAACACCGCCGGCGCCGTTACCAAGAACGCAATAACAGGAGCTTGGGAGTTTTCCCAGAATGGCCGGCCGAAGCCGGCTTATCTCCATAGGGGAGCGTATGAGGACGACCCTCACTGTGGAGTGGAATACGTGCGCGTGTTGGATGAGCATGCATTGCAGGTAGCTCGCCGGCTTGCTCAAAAAAAGTATCATGAGCATCGACCGTCAACAGGACAGTCGCGTCAGAGGGGGAAGAGAAAAGCGTCATAACTCTCGTCAAATAGGCAACGTAGCTTTAGCATCACTCGGCAGGCTCGTAGAGGTATCTCTGAAAGTTCACGAAGGTGTCGCGAATTGCCGGGATTCCGCCAAGCTGGACCGCCGCATCTTCAATAGTATGATACTTCAGTTGGAGTAGATCCCCCAGTTTTTCCTGGTCCAGTTCCCCGACCCCCTGTTGCACGTACTGCCCAAGGACAAAATCCAAAAACGCCTGGAGCTTGGGGTTGTATCTCTCGAGAATGCTGGTCCTTCGCTCCTCAACCCGTTCAGAGCGCGTGATGGGCGCCAACGCGAATGCGATGTAAGAGAGCACATCGAACACATCGCTTTTTTCGGCGTTTATGATCCGGCTGATTTCGGAAAGCTGCTCGGCCCCGAAACCTGTTTCTGAAAGGCTTTGCAGGAGCGCTTTGCGAGTGTCGGGTTTGCTCCATAGGCGGCGAAGCTCATCTTCATCTTTGAAGAACTTCGGCAATTCCCCGTAGAGCCTTTCGACCATTTGGTTTGCTGAAATCGGCTTTCCGTCCTGACTCCAGTAACTAGTTGCCATCATGTGCTGGAGGACACGTTCTTTGCCATCGCCCAGCTTGATGACGATCTTTCCAGCCCGCTCTCGCGGCTCATCACCAGGCTGCGGGCTATCCCCAACGCCTTCTTCCTTTTCGCCCGCCGTTCTCGGATGAGCCGGAGTTGGCTCCATCGGCTCGCCGTCCCACTCCGGATCGTGAAAATGTTCGTAGGCCTTTACGAAATCGTGGATCGTGAAATAGTCCTTGCCTTCGAATAGGCGCGTGCCGCGGCCGATGATTTGCTTAAACTCGATCATAGTACCGATCGGACGCATCAATACGATGTTGCGGACGTTCCTTGCATCCACGCCGGTCGAAAGCTTTTGCGAGGTGGTCAAGATTGTGGGAATGATCTTCTCGTTGTCCTGGAAAGTGCGGAGCCACTGATCGCCACGCGCGCCGTCCTCTGCCGTCACCCGCACGCAGTAATTTGGATCTGCACTTTTCTTTATCTGGTTGATCAGGTCACGCACCAGGGCCGCGTGCTCTTGCGTTGCACAGAACACCAGCGTTTTTTCGCGCTGATCGATCTGATCCATAAACAGCTTGACCCGATAGCGCTCCCGTTCCTCAATCTCGATGGCGCGGTTGAACTGTGGTTCCGTGTAGCGCTTACCTTCCTCGACTTCGCCCTCGACCACTTTGTCATCTGGCGTCCAAACGTAGTCGTCGATTGTTGTCGCAAACTGTTTGACCTTGAATGGTGTCAGGAAGCCGTCGTTGATGCCATCTTTCAAAGAATACGTGTAAACCGGTTCGCCGAAATATTTGTATGTATCAACGTTGTCGCGCCGCTTCGGCGTTGCGGTCAGGCCAAGCTGCACTGCCGGCGAGAAGTATTCGAGAATGTCTCGCCAATTGCTCTCGTCGTTGGCACCGCCGCGATGGCACTCGTCGATGATAATGAAGTCGAAGAAGTCCTTCGGATAATCACCGAAATAGGGCGAAGGCTTTCCATTGTTCTCCGGACCGCTCATGAAGGTCTGGAAGATGGTGAAAAACACGGACGCGTTCTTAGGCACGCGGCCCTTTTTGCGAATCTCGTCGGGTTTGATGCGCGCCAGTGCATCCTCGGGAAAGGCGGAGAAGGCATTGTAAGCCTGATCCGCCAGTATGTTGCGGTCAGCCAGAAATAGGATGCGCGGACGTCGCTCCGGCTTGCGTGACAAATTCCAGCGGCTCTGGAACAACGCCCAGGCGATCTGGAAGGCGATGGCAGTCTTGCCGGTACCGGTCGCGAGCGTCAGCAGAATGCGCTGCTTGCCGGCGGCGATCGCCTCCAGTGCGTTCTCGATCGCATTGTGCTGATAGTAGCGCGTCTCCCAGGTGCCGCCCCGCTCTTCGAATGGTATGCCGGCAAAGCGGTCGCGCCATTCGTTCGGTATATTGAACACCTCAGCCCAGAGCTCGTCCGGCGTCGGATAACGCTCGACATAGCCTTCCTTCCCTGTCGCCATGTCGATCCGGTAGAGGCGTCTCCCGTTTGTGGAGAAGCCAAAACGGGCCTGGAGCTTTCCAGCATAGGCCTTAGCTTGGCCGACGCCTTCGGTTGGACCTTTGTCCTCGGCCTTAGCTTCGATCACCGCTAGCTTGTGATTGCGGAAGGTAAGGACATAATCGGCGATCTCCTTCTTGCCGCGACAGCCTGCGCCCTCGATGCGGCCCGGACAAATTTCTTCACGACGCACGCGGCTGTCGGCAACGTCGCCCCAGCCTGCGGCTTTCAATGCTGGGTCGACAAGTTCAGCGCGGGTCTCCGCCTCGTTCACTCGGCCGCCTCATTGATAGCTTGCGACGGCGACGGTGTCAGTTCGCCGGAGAAGGCCTTTTGCAGGATGGCTTGCTTGAGATTTTCAATGCGCTCCAATTTCTTTTTATAGTTGTTTTCTAGCAAGCGCGTTCGTGCGGCTAGTCCATCGAATTTTACGATGTACGCGCTCACCTCTAGCTCAGAAGGAATTGGGAACTTAAATTTGGCTAGCGCTTGGCCGGTAAAGTGTTGAATGCCTGCACCGGTGAATGATTGCGAAGTTCGCCAGTGGCGTCCTTGATATAGAGGAAATAAAGGAACCACTTGGCTAGCTGCGGCACGTAAAAACGAACACGATGTATGGCCTTCTGAAAAAAAATTGGTTCATCCCGTTCCCAAATGGCAGCCCTTCCAGGGTATCCTCCCTCGCAAACGAGCAAATCGCCCTTCACCGCTGAATAGCGCTCTGTCTCATCGTCCTCGAATTGCATTTCGAGAAGGTCGCTCAGCTCAAAATCGAACCACCGAACATTCAGGTTACGAAGATAAGGTTTTAATTTTCCACGGTTTTTTCTTCGGTCGAGCATCTTGCCCAGGCAACTATCTGCGACCTCCTGGATTGCTCTATCGATCCATCCCGCGCCTCGGTTCATAAAAACTGAATTTAGATAACTCTCGAACAACTCGCGTGAATTCTGGAGATTTTTCTCGGCGTTAGCCGTAGCGGTCGCTAGGCGCGCGAAGGCCTCATCTAGAATAGCGGCGATGCGTTGTTGTTCCGAGAGCGGAGGTATCGGGATCTGTAATGCGCTTAGCTTCGAAGCGTTGAAGCCGCCCTGGGCACTTCCTGAAATACCCGTTGAGATCGCGTCCCAATATGCTTTAGTACTAAAGTAATAACCCAAAAATCTTGGGAGAAGTTCGGACGACCGGAGGCGAAGCCTTATCAAGTAAGAAGCGCACACCGCATCAGGTGGGTCTGAAACCATATAGCTCTTACCGGTCGTCGCGCCCGTTCGGGCAAAAACGATGTCGCCGGCAAGAAGCCTATACTTCTCATGTTCCTCATCGTTGATTTTGCAATACGGGACATCGTCCCAATCGACCGTGTCAGCACGTATCGCCTTCGAGCACAAAAATGGCTTCAAGAAACAGGCTTCTTACCTCGACCGCTGGCATCACGCCTGCAATGCGCGCGAGCGTTTGACCCACTTCTCGTGTCCATTCGTAATGCTGAGAGGCGTCGCGGTCTCGTCGTCCTGCCCTGAGCCACGGGGGCGCATTCTTGGCGATCGTCCATTGCAAGGCACCCACAACGAATGCCAGCAGCCCTTCCTTGGCCGAACTCTCCAGGATTCTTTCATAGGGTACAAGCTTTAGGATTTTTGATGCGCATTCCGACTGCCACCGCGCCGGGTTGGCCGACCAGTGCTCACGGGGATTTACCACATCATCTGCGTCAAATTCATCCTCGTGTACAGCTTCGGATGCGCGCCGAACCTTAATCCATGCTGGCGGCGGGAGGGGCAAGTCCAGCCATTGCTCTCCACGCCGATAGAATTTGATAGCGTCCTTCAACGCGGTCCGCGCCTGCTTTTCGGAATGAAGCCGCCGGTTCTGGCTTCGCGGCACCGCGTGTGGCTGCGGCTCGATACGGCACAGCGCGAGCGCCAAGCGCAGAGCGGCCCAGGTTAGCTTGGGATCGCTGTCCCAAAAAGTCGCTGCCTGCGCCACCGCAGCGAGGGAGACCCCTTCCAACGGATGAACTACCAACGCCAGAAGGTCGCCAGCCGTCGTCTTTCCAAAGGTGCCATGACGAAGCTCGGCCGCGAGGCCGCGCGCGACAAAGATTCCCTGGTGCCACGGAATGACAGAGAAAGGAGACCAGAAAAGGTCGAAAGCCTCGGGAGTGCGGTGCGCGCGCGCTAAAACATCACGCGCCCATTTCAGATCCGCGGCTGTTCTGCCTTCGCGGAATGTCAGGACCACCGCGGCGGTAGAAGCCACTGCGCCGCGTCGCATCGCAAACCTTGGCTCCTCATCTACGGTCGTGAAAAGGGACTTATCATCCAGCTTGCGCCCGAGCGTCAGCGCCGCTTCCACTCTGGAAGGGTCTTCGATGCTTCCGCTCTCGAATATTTTTGATGCCCAGGTCCACAGGTTACCCTCTTGCAGCATGAGCGTCGCGTGCTCCAGCTTCGCGACGTTTTCAGGTTTCGACGCGGACGGGTTGACGTGAACGATTTCCACCCGCCCACCGGCATCGGCCGCCTTCGCTTTGTAGTTTGCGGTGTCGACAATCTCAGCCCATTCGATCGCCTGTTCCTTCAAATATTCACCCAACGCTGGATCGTTGCGCTGTTCTTCGATTTCGTAAGGAAGGCTGTCGGGAAAAGCGAGAATGGCCGCCTTAATCCGCTCTCGAAACTCCGTATTGAAAAAATAGAGCATAGCGAGCCAAGGCAGCTGCATACGTCGCACGTTCCTGGCGCTCGCCGCCTTGATAGCATCGACATGCGGCTTCTCGGAAGGCTTAGTGAAGCCAATTAGCGACGCTGACATGTTGGAAAGATCGTGGGCAAACCGACCCTTGTCGGCGCACCAAAGCCGTTGCGCTGTGACGATGGGAAAGACCGTCTCAGACACTCGATTGGAATGCATGGCGAGCATTGCAGCAACGCCGAGGATCGCGACACTTTCATTGCCCTGTACGATCTGGTGGATTAGTTCGTCGACCGAGCGACCCCGCTCTATTTCTGCGAAACACCAATCATCAAGCGCCATGAATCCGGAGGCAAGCGCGTGCGGTGCCCAAGTTCCGCGATGCCAGAGGTATTCCCTTTGGCCGCCCCAAAATTGCTGAATGCCCCATGGAAATTGGATCTTTAGCGGAATCGGGGTGCCGCGTGGCTCATGATGGTGCCAATGAAGCTGGCGCCACGCCGCCACCGCGTGATTGGAGATTTCGTTCAGTAGCCGAATGGCTTGCTCCGGTGTCTTACTAAACAACGAATGAAAGGGCTCGCGAAGCGGTGACGGCGGCCAGAAATTTTGCGAATCCCGATCGATCGCAAGCGTGTCCCAGTCGTGGAGCGAGAAATGAGGTAGGCCCACTCGACAAGCCTGAGACAGAGCTAACGCGGGAAGTTTGGGATGCAGTGATGATCGAAGCGGCTGCTCTGTGCGCAGGTCGACGCGGATCGTTTCGGGACCCTCCTCCGCGATCTTAGACGTGAGCGTGGTGCTGCCTAACACCTCCGCCCGATCATCTACCTTGATCCCCTCCAGGGTGACGATTGCGTCGCAGAGGAAGCCCGCTATGCGGCCGTCTTTAATCGCTTCGTGGATTATCATGAGCGGTTCACAGGTTGGTTCGACTACCCCTTTGTAGTAGTCACCCTTTGCCTGAGAAGTGGGCCGAAGCTCTGCTATCGAAACGAACCTGCCGCTGCTTGTTCCCTTGTTCGGTGTCGACATGTGGACCCTTGCGCTTTGGTTAGCTCGGACAGCGGCCTTGGCGTCATGTACGTTCTCAAGTTGCAAGGTGTGCGAAGCGTGCTCGAGGTTGCTCATGCCTTATCGAGCTACGCTACCTGTCCGGTCAATACAGGGTGCGGCCCACACTAACTTTGAATGGTGGATTCTTAATGCGGCTTAGCGACCAAGTGGATCCAGGCTGTTGCTAGATCGTCGATCTCCTGATCGCGAAAACGCCCCCAAAAGTTCATTTCCTTCGCCTCTTTCGCCGCCTGATCATTAACAAACTTTCGCTCAAATATAATTTGGTAGCCGGCTTCGCTCAGCATAGAGATGTAATCTGAACGCCGCAGGCGATTAGTACAAATCTCCGACGTGATGCCGAGTATGCTCCACGTCAAATCGCTGTAACGCAAGAAGTCAACTCGGCTTAGGCGAGGGTCTACGTGAGCGCGATGGTCCGTAAGGTCTATCCCATGCGAATGAACGCCGCCTGGTCGTAAAGACCTTTTGCTGTCATGAAAGAATTTCCTCAGAATATGTTCGGGGATATGCTCAAGAACCGTATGGCTCACGATACAGTCGACCGAGGGTATGTCTTTGCCGGCGTCATATGGACAGATATACGCCAACTCATACCAGCGAAGGAGTTCATCGAAGGAAAGATTTCGTGGCGCGGCCAATAACTGCTCAACGCGAGCGATATCGATGTGAAGCCTCTGTGCTAGGTCTTCTTTCTTGGTCAAGAGGAAATCAGCCGCAGTTAAAACCGTGTTGTGATCCATGAGAGGCTCGATATCTGTTAGATAAACATAGCCGGCGCCTGCAAGTCGCAGCATAAGCGGTATAACCGGAAACCAGCCCGTACCAAGCTCGAGAACCTTCTTTTCTTCCAATGAAAAGCCGGCATTACGGAGTACCAAAATCTGGTCGAAACCTCCACTATACACCGAAGCTTCGGCAACTACCTGCGGACTTGATCCAATCTTCCGTTTCATCGTACGCAGTTGGGTTTTGAAGGGCAGAATGTTTTTTGCTGTCCTGGACTGCCCAATGAAGCTGCCATCTGTTCGATATTTGATGAAGTGTGAGCATGCTAAACCCTAGTGAAAAATCGGCAGAGGCTTCTCTACCCAAGCGTGTAGGAGCTTAAACTGAGAATTTGCCCGCCTCAATAGGCCTCCTTGTCTCGGCGTCGTAACGGTTTTGCGCGGCGCCAACATGCCGGTAATCACAGAAATCGCCGCGGAGGCAAATTGCCCGCGAGAGCGATCGTCCTGCTTTAAGAAAAAACATGCAGCGCCAGCGGCCAGCGGTCGACTTTATCGACATTATTTAGCTTTGCACTTGATCGATTCTGGAAACTTGCACGACCCGCCGGGCGGCGTATAGGCGAACCACGCCGCATCCGCCATCGCGGGGGCTGAATAGTGAAACGGCCCCATCCAGGCGTCTTCTAAATTTGACCCGGACCACAAACTGAAAAAAAGGTGACCGGGATTACGTGGGATTTTAGCGCCGACCGGGGTCTCAGATACCAACGTTTCATCCACATACCAGCGGATCTTATCGGTTGCCCATTCGAACCCGTAATTGTGAAACGCCTTCGAAGCATCGAAACCGAGCTGAGTGATCTTGCCGTCATACGGCTTACCGTTCGTAAAATGGTTGATGTTCACGGTCTGCGGATCCTTACCGAGAAATTCAAAGTCTATCTCGTCATGTTCTGCCGAACCAATCGGTGGCCCAACGTATGTAAAGAAAGCCGTATTTAAACCTGAACCCGAAGCGCTTCGAATACGCGCCTCATAAAGTCTGCGAGGACACGCGCCCGACCTCGACGGGCCGGTGCCGGTAGGTCTGGTGCGCGCCGCTTAATGTTTCGATGATCGCTCGATCGCGGTGCACATTCGTTGCCGCAAATCTATGAACCGCAGGCCCTCGACAACGCCAAACTCACGGCAAGTCTCCCATTTGTCCTCGGTTCGCCGTCGCAGCAGCACTAACAGAAAACAAGCCGGTGCGGCTGCGTTTGGGAACCAGCCGGGAGCGGGCACCGATGGTGGCGACGACGCTCCAGGACGGGTACGCCCAAGTGAGCCCGCGTGGCAGCACGATGGTCTACGATGACGAGCATCTAGCGCTTTGGGAGCGCGGGCGCGGGTCGACGACCGAGAACCTACGCGACGGCAGCAAGGTCCTGGTGTTCGTCTGTAAGCCGCAGCTGCGCACTGACGGCGTCTTGCCGAAAGGCGGCATCGCCCGGTTCTACGGCATGGCGACGATCCATGAGGAAAGACCGGTCTACGAGGAGGTGTGTGTCGCTGTCTCGTCGTGCATTGCACACAAAGCTCGGATTTCCGCATCGCGATCGGATATCTGCCTTTCGTAAAACGCAATGAGCGCATTTAACGCGGCGCGATGCTTTTCTGTGGCGTCGTCGGTTAAAACCATCTCCGCCCTAAACTTCGCGAGACGACGCTCAAGGAATTTAGCGCTGACATTAGACATCTTGCCCCCTCGACCAAGTTCGCAAACAATTGTTCGACGGTGTGCAATGTGTGGCTCCGTCGAGACCTGAACAGCGTCTTCGGCGATATCAGCGAAATGAAACCGCCCACGGCTACCTTGGTCTTCTGCTCAGCAATTTTTCAGTCAACAGTGATTGTACCCGCGCCCTTGAGAGTTAGCAGTTCGGCGGGGCCTCGTGTTTTCGAATGTGTGAAAGCGTCTCCAACTAATTAATGGTACGGTGCATCTCTTCACCCATCACCGCGGCGATCTCATCACCCTCACCCCGGCCGCGCGTCCCGAGACCTTTTTTGGGGACAATCTGTAGCCCAGATTGGCCACAATCGATGAAGAAGTGATTTTGCCGAAATGCCGAACTTTTTTGAGTTGAAAGCGGCAAGCGCTTAACGACCAAATGCTGCCTTTCATCTTCATGTGTTTTCAACTCAGACCGTAGCTCTCCTGAACCGTGCAATTGGCGCGCGGTCGGGAGATGTAAATGCTCAACTTTTTAGTTGTCGCCACGGTTCCAGCCGGTCTGGCAGCCAGCGCGGCGTGGACAGCTTTTCTCGCTTACGAACTATTCGAGTTGGTCGCTTCTCTACTTTGAACGAGCACGGAGTTTGCGGGCGCCCAAGATGATGACGTTATGGACGTTACTGGCTTGCGTGGCCGATGGGGCCATCGTGGGTGCCTTCTTTGGTGGCCTGTTGGCCTACCGGAAGAATCGACGCTCAATACAGTATCTCACCCGAGCGCGAATGGGTGCGCCAGCGCTATATCGCTCTGCTCGATCGCGGGCTCAGTGCGCCACTGCCGCTGCCGGACCAGCAAGAGATCGGACGTCTGTCGCAACGCTGGTGCGAACTCGGCTTGCCACAAACGCCGCTCGGTGCGCCATTTCCGGAGCGGCAGATGACCCGAACACGATGACACAATCTTCCGCGGCGTGCGTCAGTGGAACTAACTGTTACGCCATTTCGCATATGATGCTTGCTCGGCGTGTCTCAGTGCCAGCCAGTAACGTGGGTCGTTATCGTTGATTGCGGCCCGTGCTTTTGCCAGCCGCGACCGTTGCGCGAGGATGAACTTCTCTGCGCACAACACATCGGTCAAAGCTTCCTCGAACTCGCAATACGCATCGTCGCCCAAGTCGTCCTCCCAAGTGTTCCCGAACGCGGACCCTTAATACGGTCGCTGCGGACTCGTTCCCGATATTTTTCCGCCACCGCGGACTAGTGCAACGCGGTCCGCTGGACCATTTCAGCCGACCGGACCTTGACGATGTGCGCTGGGAACTGATCCCTCAGTTGCAGGCCCACGCGCAATGCATCGATGAAGCGCCTATGCTTCGATTTTGTCCGCCCATCGAGTTGTACGAGATAATAGTCATGCTGTTGCAGGCCGCTCGAACCGTTTGTCATGGCACCCTCCATTGGGCTTGCTCTAAGGGTGTGTCGAAATTCAGCGGCAAGCGGTTCAAATCGCGGCAGCCCGCAACGGGCCACAATATCCAGAGCGCCTAATGATGGTCGCCTTACACCCCACAAGCTACTAACGCCAGCTAGATGCCGATTCCGCAACCCAGATTTTAGGGCTAAACTAAATTGCCCCTGTTGCATCTGCCGGAAGCGACTTCTCCCCGCCGAGATCAGGGCTGCTGAGGGGAGGGACAATGAGGATCAAAGTAAGAGCAGTGAGTCCATTAAGGAGGGACGCATTACGCTTCGCGTTCCCGCTGGCCACCACCCTGTGCACAACGATTGCTTGGGCGGGTGACGTAAATAATCCCGCAAACGATTCGCTCCTTGCAATGTCGGCTCAACGTCAAGCCGACATCCTCGGCAAAATCGTTGGCGAAGGATGCAAGGGCAAGACAGCATTCTATCAGGGCACGATGAAAGACATACCGCAGCCCAAAGGTGATCGTCGCCCGCAACTACCTGTTCCGCCGACAAATGAGAATGACACATTCTGGAATGTCATGTGTACGAATGGACGCAGTTACAGCATCGAAGTACATCAGGACGGTAGCAACAACGTGGTGGAGTGTGGCAGCGTGCAAATATTCAATTTAGGGGAATGCTTCAAGAAGTTCTGAGGAGGGGGACCTCCAGGGATACGGTTGCACTCTGATTGTCACGCTATCGTCACGTTGGAAAATCAGAGTGCTGTGGTTGGTCTTGTGATCCGAGTTGCGTTGGGGGTCGGGAATGGGTGATGCTCGCCAAGAGATAGGGCTGCGGTACGGTAACGTCAGTGTCCGTGTCCTGAGAGAGTTCTACGGTAGCTTTGCACCACATTGTTCCGATAGCGAGAAACTTGGCGACGTCCTCGTAAAGCTGGATGGGGCGTCGCTAACCAAGATCCTCCGCGACTTCAAAAGCGGGAAGCTGCGGCAGATATGTCGAAATGGTCCCGCGCCGTCCCCCGCTGCTAATGGAGCGATTGGTGCAAGTTCCGTATAGCGGACCGTGTGCTGGATGTTGCGGTGCGCGAGATAGGCTTGTAGCGCCCTGCATGCGGATCACCGATCCGATATTCTTGGCGACAGCTTTATCGACTTTGCCAGTCATGGACCGCTTCCGCGCGTGCCCGCAGCCGCAGGAAGGTTCGTCTGTGCATTCCCTTCAGTTATCCTGGAAACGACGCAAGCATTTCATACATCGGCTTTGGCGCTGATCGACGCCGGCACTGTTTGACACAACAGAACGCGCTGCGTGGCACTGATTGACGTCACTCCCCGTTGATCCGCGATTGATCGACGCCGGGTATCGGCTGATTCGCTATTCCCCCATGCGGGCCGGCAACGCACTGCAAGTCAATAAGTCCGGCATCCTGCAATATCGCAATCCGCTTCATAAGCTCTGCCCGCAGCTCGTCGGCGGTGGCATCGTCCTTGAAATGCACAGGATTGTTCGGATCCCCGAGGATTTTCGTGGCCGATAGACGCGCATGCCGATACGGCGCAATCTTCTCCGCGATCGACACCGCTTGCAGCATGTTCGCGTCGATAGTCTCCGGTTTCCCCTTGTTCGCTTTGGCGTGCATCGCCTTCGCAAAGAAGTGCCGCATCCCGGTTTCCATCACATGCAGACTGTCGAGAAATTCCTGCTCGTGCCCCAGAAGGCCGCGCGCCACTATCGTGTCTTATGGCGCGGCGTAACGCTGCCCGCGCGATGTTTCCCGGCGGGCTATCTCTCGGCGGATCCTTTCTTGGCTCCGCGGTGTTTCCTGGCAGACCCTCTGCAGTATCCGGCGGATCTTCGGTGCAATCCCGGTGCCGTCCCAGCAGACCCGCCGCTGGCGTCGAAACGCTGGCGTTTGCACACTCTCGGGAAAGCCGACGCGATAACTCACGACGACTTGTCGCAAGCTTCGGTTCGTTTGGGCCAGCCGGCGTTGGAAGACACGTAATTTGCTGCCGCGCTCTCGATCAGCGGTAGCACCTTGTCCTTGATTGGTTCGATCCAGCCGGACGCCTTGGTCCATTTGCTCCCGTCCCACTCGACCAGGTAAATGCCGTTGTGACCGTTGTGGTCGGCGCAGCTCAGGTGAATCGGTGCGGCAAATCCGGGCAGCCCCAGCTCAGTCCAACGCGCATCCGAGATCTTCAATGTCTCCAGGCCGCGACGCACGTCTTCGCCGCTGACTTGCTTCTTGCCGGTCAATTGTTGCGCCGCACGGATCGCTTCGGCGATCAGCACCGCATTCATCACCCCACGATTGTAAAGATTCTCGCCGACCTTACTCCTGGACGTGATTTGGCTCTTGCCCTTGTCGATGACGTACTTGAGGATGTCCTGGATCGCCGGGAAATTTTGCCCGACGCCGCTAAAATTGAGGGTCGAATAGCCCTTAGCGAGTTCGCCGGCAGGACGAACATCGTCTTCGCCGCCCGCCCACCAGACGCCGACCAGCCGGTTCATCGGGAAGTCGATCTTGCTGGCTTCCTTCAGAGCGGTCGGGTTCATCGCCCCCCAGCCCTGCAAGTAGATCCAGTCTGGCCGGTCGCGCCGGATCTCGAGCCATAGCGAGGTCTGGTTTTGCATCTGCGAGCCGGCAACCGGATAGAGCTTGAGCGTGAAGCCGTAGTCGTGGGCGAGCGCTTGCAGGAGCGGGATCGGCTCCTTGCCGTAGGGTGCGTCGAGATGAACGAGGCCTATCGTCTTTCCCCTTAGCTTGTCGAAGCCTCCCTCGACCTCCGCTGCATGTCTCACAAATGCCGACGCGCCATCCCAATAGGTGGCTGGCGGATTGAAAATCCATGGAAAGTCGTTGCCGTCCGCGGAGGCGGAAAGTCCATAGGCCATTGACAAAACGGGTATCTTGTCGACCGCAGCTTTGGGGATCAACTGGAGGGTAATTCCAGTCGAGTACGGAGTGCTTACGACAGGATTCTTGCTTTTTGTTAAGTCGTAACACTCGACGCCTTTTTTGGTGTCGTAACCGGTCTCACATTCCTCAACGACAAGGCGAGCGCCCCCGATCCCGCCATCACGTTCATCGAGCATCGCCAGATAGTCCGACATGCCGTTAAAGATCGCAGCCCCAGCGCCCGAATAAGGACCTGTCCGATAGCTCATGAGCGGAATGTAGATTCCCTCCTCAGTCCGCGCCGCCGAGACCGCGATCAAAGCCGCCGTCATCGCTGCAAGGCCGAGAACAAGGTTCTTTTTTTGACGCATGGCCGTTCTCCCCTTATCTGTTGCCGAGCCTCTGCCGGCGCGCGCACATGTCGCGCGTTCGCAAGGCTGCGCACTGACCGAATAGACCAGAGATTGGAAGGCCTAGGGATCGCCCGCCGACGGCATAAACGCTGCCGCTTGGTGTCAACGGAGACTCGGCAGTCTCGTTTTGGCAGCTCAGTGCCAATCTAGCGGAGTGGTCCGATAATAGAAAGGTGCCCCGAGCACACCCAATGTCGCACCACGCACATCGCGCGAGAAACCGGCGATCCCGCAATCAATAACTAGCGCTTTGCACCTTGACGGGCGGTGAACCAACCAAAGTGGACATATTCTTGGGTTAGATGGGAGAGGCCAATGTCAGACCATTTCACTGGACACCGTGTCAGCCCGTCGCTTGGCGATCAGTAGCTCGTGCGGACGCATGGCGAAGTAGTTTGAACAGTTGATCTTTTGCTCAAAGCATCTTGCCCATGGGGGTGAACAGCCGTTCGGCGCGTGGCGTCGGTCTCAAGCCGAGGATACTCGCCACCGCTTTCCAATTCCGGCAGCACGCTTGGTCGGAAGTAAATCGGCTGGTCGGAACTGCTTGGCTTTACGGCTGTGCCGATTGCGAAATAGCGCCTTTTTGGCGCTCACCCCGACCGCGCCGTTTAGCGCGGCCGGGAGTGTTCGCGTCATTATCAAAGCTAGTTGTTGTAGCTCTTCTTGCACACCGGCACTTCGCGGCCGGGCAAACCAATCCTGTCGAAGGCCGTCTTGGAGAAGCCAAGCCTCTGGTCCACGTCGGGCACGACTTTGACCACCTTGTTGACGAGATCGCCATTTGTGTCCTTGATGACTTCGGTGACAAAACTCGTTCCTATTGCCTGACGATTTTCGTCAAGCTTCATCTTTCCATTTGGCGCGTCGAGGACGAGAGAGGCGAGCGCATGACGGAATTTCTTCTGGCCATCGCTAAGGTCGCCATTGACCTTGTCGAGTGCTTGAAGCGTAGCTTCCGTCTCGTCGTAATAATTGACGGCGCACAGAGAAGGGCCGGAGAAGCGATTTTTGAAATAACCTTCATTCGGCGCTTGCTGGTAGGCTTTTACAAACGCTTGCCATTTCGGGTCGTCCCAGGTGTCGGCGAAGGGGCCTGCGGAGTTGACGCCGATCAGTGCCTCTTTAGCCTTGCCCTTCGACGACAAGACTGATTGATCGACCATGATCGAGCCGCCAATAAGCTTGGCGTTGCCGCCGGCCTGCTGGTATTGATTGAGGAAGTTCAATGCGTCGGCGCCGCCGAGGCCGAGATAGACGGCGTCGACGTCTAGCGACAGAAGCTTGGGAATGAATGAGGAGAAGTCCTTGGTGCCAAGTGGCACCCAGAGTCGCTCGGTGATTTCACCGCCGGCTGGGCAATAATCGAGTGCAAGGCCGAACACCTGCGTGTAGATGAACGCATAATCCTCGCCTATTGTCGCGATCTTCTTGAAGTGTTTGACATTGTAGATGTAGTCGCCGAGCCCTATTTGCATCTGGGCTCCATCGATGTTGAAACGGAAGAAATTCGGTGCCGGATTGACATACGTGGTCTCCAGCGCGCCAGAGCAGCCATTGATGAATGTGACTTGCGGCTGGGTCTTTGCGTAATCATGCAGGGCAATGCCTTCCGCGCCTGAAAGAGGGGCGATGAGGAGATCGACCTTGTCCTGCTCGACAAGCTTCTTGGCAGCGCGCAGTGCGGAATCGGGGCTCGCATCCGATGAGCCTCTGATGATTTCGAGTTCCCTGCCACCTGCTTTGTTGTGATGCTGCATCACCGCGAGCTCGAAGCCCCGCATGCCGTCCTCGCCCAGTGCGGTGTATGTCCCTTCGAGCGTCGAAAAGACTCCGACTTTGATCTTGTCGGCCGCATGGGCTGACCAAATGCCGACAACCGTGTTCAACGCAGCCGCGACTGTTAGTCCGATACCCTTATGCATTGGATACCCTCCCATACCTCGCTTGAGACAGAGCCGTTTGCCGGTCAATTATGCTTGTGCGTCGTTCTTTCGGGTGATTTGACATGCACCCATTGCCCAGACCGACGTTAGATCGTAGCAGCGGGTTCGCCGGTGCCACAAGGCCGGAAACGCGCTGAGTATCTAATATGACGTAATGTCATACTTAACACCGAATCGCTGCTCTACTACTATTCATGCAACAGCTTCCATGGTTCAGCGAAATGCCGAATGTTGCTCATCTCGTCGACGCCACTAAGCCCGGGGTCCATGACCGACAGGTGTTTACGCGAGCCGGCTCCCGGGCCGATTGGGCTAAGATCCTCGCCGAATGAGCGCGGCGCCGCGCGAGTTGGATCGGCGCCGCCGTCGAGCGGAAGGAAGACGAGCGGCTACTCACCGGGCGCGGACGCTACATGGACGACCTTGAGCCGGTGGCGGGGCTTCGGCACGCAGCCATCCTGCGCTCACGGCATCCTCACGCGCGCATCCGCGGCATCGACACGACCGCGGCGAAACGGCTGCCGGGTGTCGTTGGCGTCGTCACCGGGGCCGAGATCAGTGCCATCGCCGGCGCCATTCCCAGCGTGGTCCGCTCCAAGATTTCGCTACCGGGTGTGCGCGACGACGAAGGCGCGCTACGCCGGTGAACCGGTCGCCGTCGTGGTCGCAGACAATCGCTATGTTGCCGAGGACGCGCTCGAGCTCATCGAGGTCGATTACGACCCATTGCCCGGCGTTGCCTGGCTGGACGATGCGGTGCGCGCAGATGCGCCGCTGCTCTTCGAGGAGGCAGGAACGAACGTCGCACAGACGCGCCAGTTCGCATACGGGGATCCCGACTCGGCTTTCGCGTCCGCCTCACGCACGTTTCGCTACGAGTATCGGTACCCGCGTTCCATAGCGACGCCCATGGAGACTTACGGAGTCATCGCGAACTTCGAACCGCATCCGGACCGCTACACCATCTGGTCCAACTTCCAGGGACCGTTCGTGCTCCAGCCGCTGATGGCTGCGGCGCTCAACGTGCCCGGCAACCGCCTGCGCATCATCACGCCACCTCGACTCGGGCGGCAGCTTCGGGCTCAAGCAGGCGGTGTATTCCTACATGGTGTTGATGGCCGCCGTCTCCCGCCTCCTAGGCGTGCCCGTGAAATGGACCGAGGACCGACTCGAGCACCTCATGGCGTCGTCCAGCGCGACCGACCGCGTGGGTGAGGTCGAGGCGGCGTTCACATCGGAGGGCGAGCTGACCGGCCTTCGCTTTGGCAACGTTGTCAACCTCGGTGCCTACATACGGGCGCCCGAACCGGCGTCGGTTTACCGGATGCATTCGACCTCGAACGGCCCGTATCGCGTGAAAAATGTCTCCGTCAAGAACGTTCTGGTCGTCACCAACCGGGTGCCCGCCGGACTGAACCGCGGCTATGGCGGTCCGCAGTTCTACTTTGCGCTCGAACGCATCATGGACATCGCGGCGCGCGGCCTCGGGATCGACCCAGTCGAGTTGCGGCGACGCAACCTCGTCCGCAAGGACGAGTTCCCTTACCAGTGCCCGGCGGGATCCGTGCTCGACTCGGGCGACTACGATGCCTGCGTCCGCGAAGTCCTCCGCCTCGCCGATTACGCTGCGCTGCTCCAGCGGCGCGAGCGGGCGCGGGCGGAAGGCAAGCTCTTCGGCATCGGCATGGCGGTCGGCGTGGAACCGTCTGGCTCGAACATGGCGTATGTCGGACTGGCGCAGACGCCCGAACAGCGCGGCAACGCCGAGCCAAAGTCCGGCGCCAACGCTTCGGTGACGATTGCTATGGATCCCGGCGGCGGCGTAACGGTCCAGCTCGACAGCACCCCGAACGGGCAGGGCCACGCGACTGTGGCTGCGCAGATCGTGGCCCAGGAACTCGGTCTTGCGCCGGAGGGCGTCGACGTCATCACCGAAGCCGACACGCGCGGCATGGCCTGGAGCATCGCGTCGGGCAACTATTCGAACCGTTTTGCGGCATCGGTTACGAGCGCAGTGATGCTCGGTGCGCGCCGGATCGGCGTGAAGTTGAAACAGATAGCGGCCGAGGAGTTCGGCGTGCCGGCTGCGGCGATTGAGCTCGCGAACGGCGTTGCGCGCGTCATCGCGGATCCGCAGCGGTCGATCGGCGTCGGTCGTCTTGCCGCGCGCGCCCATTGGCATCCTGCCGGCATGCCAATGGGCATGGAAGCCGGCATGCACGAGACCGTGGTGTTGGATGCGCCGTCGCTTACCGCGCCCGACTCGGCGGACCGCGTGGCCTCGGCGCTCACCTACGGCTTCGTGGCAGATCTCGCGGCGATCGACATTGACCGTGCGACGGGTCGCCTCGACGTGGTCAAGTACATCTCGGTGCACGACGTGGGAACGATGCTCAATCCCAAGATCGTCGACGGCCAGGTGCAAGGCGGCTTCGCGCACGGCCTCGGGGCGGCGCTGTTCGAGGAGCTCATCCATGACCGCGAGGGTAACTTCGTCACCGGGTCGTTCGCCGAGTATCTGTGTCCCACCGCGCCGGAGATGCCGGTCCTCGACATCGGCCACGTCTCGACCCCGAGCCCGCATAACCTCACCGGCGCGAAGGGCATGGGCGACGGCAGCTCGATGCTTGCGCCGGCGGCGCTCGCCAACGCCGCCGCGGACGCCCTGGGTCGCGAGGACATCGAATTGCCGCTGACGTTGAATCGCATCTGGACGCTCGCCAACGAGCCGGCGCCCGCCGCGGGCGGGGGATCATGAAGCCGGCGGCATTCGAGTACTGCCGGCCCGACACGCTCGATGAAGCGCTCGAGCTGCTGCATGAGCTCGGGCCGGACGCCAGCGTGCTGGCCGGCGGCATGTCGCTCGGCGCGATGCTGAACATGCGCCTGGTGCGGCCGGCCGCGGTCGTAGATATTAAACGCATCCCCGGCCTGGACGCGGCGATCGTCGCGGGCGAAGTCCGCACTGGCGCAACGCTCACGCAAGCGCGGGCGCTCGAGCATGACACGCTGATGCGCGAGGTGCCGCTCCTCGCCCTGGCACTGCCCTGGGTGGGCCATTTCCAGACGCGCAATCGCGGCACGCTGTGCGGCTCGGTGGCGCACGCCGACCCCAGCGCCGAGACGCCGCTCGTCCTCACGACGCTCGACGGCGAGGTCGAGCTGCAGTCGACGCGCGGCACCCGCCGCGTGCGCGCGCGCGAGTTCTTCGTCGACATGATGACCACGGCGCGCGCGCAAGACGAACTGCTGACCGCACTCGTGTGGCCGCAGCGGCGGCCGGGAACGCGGTATGCGTTCGTCGAGATTGCGCAGCGCCACGGCGACTTCGCCATCGTCGCCTGCGCAGTGGAGACCGTCGTCGATGCGCAGGGCCGTGTCGTCTCGCTCACCATGGGCCTCGGCGGCGTGGAAAGCCTCCCGGTCGTGGCGGATACCGCAGAGTTCATCGGCGAGCGCGCCTGTCCGGCACTGGCCCAGGCCGTCGCGGCGGCCGCCGCGGCACGCGTGGACCCGATGACCGATTTCAAGGTGAGCGCGGCGTACCGTCGCGCGCTCGTTCGCAGCCTCGGCGCGCAGGCGATCGCCGAGGCCTTCGCGGCCAGACCAATGACCTGACATGCGGCGACTGAAATCCGATGCGCGTCACTCCGTGACGCTTGAAGTGAACGGCCAGCCTGCGGACTGGTCAGGCGGAGCCGCGCCGACTGCTCTCGGATTTCCTGCGTCACGAACTGGGGCTTTACGGCACGCATGTCGGCTGCGAGCATGGCGTGTGCGGCGCTTGCACCGTGATGGTCGACGGACGGGCCGTGCGCAGCTGCACGCAATTCGCGGTCGAGTGCGACGGCACGTCGGTCCGCACGGTTGAAGGTCTGGTCGGACAGGGCGAGCTCAGCATCCTCCAGCGGGCCTTCCGGCGGCATCACGCCGTGCAATGCGGCTTCTGCACCGCCGGCATCCTGATGTCCGCCACCGACTTCCTCGGCCGCCACCCGGACCCATCGGAAGTGGAAGTGCGCGACATGCTGTCCGGCCACATCTGCCGCTGCACCGGCTATTACCCGATCGTGGCGGCGATCCTCGACGCCGCACGCGTGATCCGGGAAGCCGGGGGGTAGGCGCGCATGGATCTGGCCACCGCATTCGCGCTCGCTGTCGCTCGCCGTCCCGAGGCATGTGCCATCATCGACGGCGGAGAGGCGCACACTTATGCGCAATGGCACGCGGAATCGCTACGCGTGGCCGGCGGTCTAGGCGCGGCTGGGCCTCGCGCAAGGCGACCGGCTATTGGTCCTGCTCAAGAACCGCTATGAGACAACCGTACTCTACTGGGCCTGCCAGTCGCTCGGGGTCGTGTTCACACCCCTCAACTGGCGCGCACGCGCCGCAGAAGTGGCTTTCTGCCTCGAAGATTCGGACGCGAAGGTGGTCGCCTTCGAGGAGGTCTCGACGGACTCCGTCCGCGAGGCGCTGGCACGGTGCGGTCGCGAAGGCGTGCCACGCATCGTCGTTGGGGCGGGACGGAGCGAGGCAGGCGATATTCCCTATACCGGCTTGGCAGAGAGCGAGCCGCCGGGCAAGCCGGCTATGGTCGGTGAGCACAGCACCTGCCTTATGCTCTACACCTCGGGTACCACCGGGCGGCCCAAGGGCGTGCCGCGGACACACCGCAATGAGCTCTCGGCAGCCGTCTCGCAGATCGCGCACAACCGCTATCTCTTCGGCGAGTTCGCGCTCGGGGTCATGCCGATCTATCACACGATGGGCATACGAGTGCTGCTGTCGACAGCATTGCTTAACGGCAAGTTCGTGTGCGTGCCAACATACGACACCGAGCAGGTGCTGGGCTTGATCGAGTCCGAGCGCGTCACGACGATGTTCCTCGTGCCAACATTATATTTCGACATCCTGCGTCATCCGCGCATGCGCACCTTCGATCTTTCGTCGCTCGCTCGGATAGGCTACGCGGGCATGACGATGACCCATGGGCTGTCCCAGGAATGCCTCGCCGAGTTGCGGCCCGAACTCTTCGTCAACTACTACGGTTCGAGCGAGGTCTACACGCTGTCGTTCTGCGATCACCTCGACGTTAAGCCGGGCTGTGCCGGTCGGCCGGGCCTCAACCAGACCCTACGCATCGTGCGCGCCGATCCGGACGGCTCGGCCACGCCCGATGATGTCGTGGCCCGCGGCCACACCGGAGAGATCATCGCCAGCTTGTCGAGTCCCGAGGCCTTCGCCGGTTACTGGCAGCGGCCGGACGCGACAGCCAAGGCGTTGCGCGGCGGCTGGTACTTCACCGGCGATCTCGGCCGGCTCGACGAGGACGGCGAACTTTACGTGGTAGGCCGCG
Organism: uncultured Alphaproteobacteria bacterium; assembly: GCA_963806465.1. GTDB lineage: Bacteria > Pseudomonadota > Alphaproteobacteria > Rhizobiales > Xanthobacteraceae > BOG-931. The sequence goes on from CAWDZD010000020.1 coordinate 80,618, forward strand.
TCGACGACATGGTGATCACCGGCGGGGAGAACGTGTATCCGGAGGAAGTCGAAAACGTGTTGGCCCGGGCGCCGTCTGTCGACCGCGTGGCCGTCGTCGGCATCCCGGACGATCGCTGGGGTCAGAAGCTGGTCGCCTTCGTCGAGCCCGCGCAGGGGCAGCACAGTGCGGACGCACTCAACGCGCACTGCCGGGCGGCCGGGCTCGCCGGCTTCAAGTGTCCGAAGGAGTATGTGTTCGTGGAACGGATTCCGCAGTCGCCCGTCGGCAAGCTGTTGCGACGGGAGCTGCGCGCGGGCAACTATCGGCGCTTGGGTTGAGCGCCGCATTTTGGGCGGGAGATTCCATGACAGACAAATATGCCACGCAACGCGCGGACTTGCTGAACGAGCTCGACGGCCTGCGTGTCGAGGTGGACGCCGGCCGGCGCATCGCCACGCTAATCCTCGACCGTGCCCCGCTTAACATCGTGTCCTACAAGGCTCGCTCGCAGATCGCGGCGCTCTTCGAGGAGATGGGGCGCGACGCAGAGGTCGGCGTAATCGTGGTCCGAGGCGCGAACGGGGTCTTCACGTCAGGGGGCGACGTTCGCGGCTTCTTCAAGGTGCGCCGCGATGGCATGTCACACCTCGCCTGGAACATCGCAGCGCCGGAACGCTGCCCCAAGCCGGTCATCGCCGCGATGGAGAAATATGCCTTCGGCGTCGGACTGGAGCTCGCGCTGGCTTGCGACTTCCGGATCGCGACGAAGGACACGCTGATCGCGCTACCTGAAATCTCGATTGGGCAAATGCCGGGCTCGGGTGGCAGCCAGCGGGTTCTGCGGATGGTGGGCATCACCCGCGCCAAAGACATGGTGATGCAGGGCCGGCGGCTTTCGGCGAAGGAAGCCTATGAGTGGGGTCTGCTCACCGAAGTAGTCGCCGATAGCGCCGCGCTCGATGAGGCCGTGCTGACTTACGCCACGCGACTCAACGCACTGTCGCCGTTGGCGCTATCGACGGTAAAGCGCGTGCTCAATCTTGGTGACGACGCGAGCCTGGAGGCAAGCTTCGACCTCGAGGGACACGCCTACGAAAAGCTGCGCAACTCGCACGATTACACCGAAGGCGCGAATGCATTCTTCGAAAAGCGCAAGGCCAAGTATGATGGGACGTGATCGCGTGACGATGGCCCCCGCTAGCGTCGCCGTTGTCCAACAGGGCCGTTGACTAGACCACGAATCGTTTGACGCATCGGGGCGCTCATCCACCAGTAACCGATTCCGGCAACGCGCACCGAAGCACCAAATCTGATCACGCTCGATTGCTCAGCGTCGGCTCGTCGGAGGTTGCGACCACGCAGGCTGAGAAAACGACCACCGAACGCGCCCGGCACGTGCGATTTTGTCGATGGTCCAAGGGCCCGGGCGAACCGCGTCGTCCATGCTGCTTTGGCCCGCCCGCGCGCCCGTGACATCGTTGACCACCCGAAGACCCGAGCGGATCGCGCCGTCCATGCCGCCGGGGCCCGGCCGTTCGTCCGTGTGCTCACCCGCAAAGAACACCCGGTTGCTGAGCGGCCGTTTGATCTCGCGGAGCAAAGTCTCTCGCTGATCGCCGATCGGGGCACGGGCGATGCAGCGAGCGAACGGATCGTCCGTCCAACTCACAATCGCGCCTCCGAGTCTCGTCACAGGGCTCCTGGTGATCTCGGTCAGCGCCGAGTCGATCTCACCGAGCACTTCGTTCTGAGCGAGCCCGCGAGGCTCCAACTCGGCACTGAGGATGGTCGTCACGACCGCGGCATTCCCGGGCTGGTCGACGGAGAGGTCGAGCATCCAACGCGGAATACTGTCGCTGAAGAACGCCGTTCGCACTGCGTCGCTTACGGCCTTGCGTTCCTGGTACTGCGCTGCGACGGCGGCTCCGGTCCCGTAACGCAGCGAGACGAGCGCGCGTACCTTCTCCGCCGGTAGCGGAGGGTTCCAGCCCATGTCGGTCGTGAGCGGACCGGGAATGGCGAGGACGAGAAGGTCGCCCTCGAACTGCCCCTTCTCGGTCTCGACAACCACGGACGAGCGAGACCAGTCGATCAGGCGCACGACGTGCTCCAAACGCACGTCCAAGTCCTGCGCCAGACGTCGCGGAAGCTGATCGTTCCCCTCTGCCATCTGCATGTACCGCTCGGGCCCGAGGTGCAAGCCGCGGGCGTCGACGAACCGGAGCGGAATTGATGGCTGGATTTCAATGAACGCGTCGAGCAGCGCGATCGCTTGGGCAGAGAGCCGGCAGCGTCGCACCCAGGCTGCAGCCGTCTCGAACGGCTCGGCCGGATGTGTGGACTGAGCTTTCCCCAACTCGCCAAAGCAGGCACCTATCTCCTGCGGACCGAGAAGGCGGCCGCGGTATCTGACGCAAGGGAGTTCAGCTCCGACGGTCTTAAGGGGCGTGAGTTTGATCCCGAACTCGCGGCAGAGGTCGAGGATCGTGTTCTGTCCCTCATAGAGGATCATCGCGCCGACGTCCGCGTGCTGTCCCTCGGCGAAGGGTTCCCGCAAGGTCAGCACGCGCCCGCCGACCCGCGACCGTGCTTCGAGGATCGTAACCTGGTGACCGGCGGCCTGGAGTCGGTGTGCGGCTACAAGACCTGAAAGCCCAGCTCCGACGACGAGCATCTTCATGAAGCCGCTCCTTCCCCTTGGGAGCCATCCTGTCCAACGAAAAGGTTATGATTACAGGTCCAGCAGTGCAGGATGTCACTGCTGCCGATCGGTTCGAGAGTTCCGTTACTCCCATGCAGTATCCAGCACCAAGGGCAGCGGAGCGTTCCGTTTTCTCTCGCCTTGAATGCTTTGCGACGCTTCGGCTTTTCAATTTCCGCAGTACGTTCGCTGTTTTTTTTCTTCAGTTTGCTTTTCAGATCGGCAATATTTTTTTCGAGACCATTGATCCGCTGTCGGGACACGACGGCTAGTTGATCTGCCACTTTCAAGATTTTGTCCTCGACGGTCATCTTGTAACAATCGTTTTAGCGCTGCAATCGAGCGGCCTTCAATCACAGCTCAGATTGCCTTTGACCCGCGACATTCCCCCTCGCAACGCCGCTGCAGCGCAATGCTACAGGCTATCGTACATCACGCTCCGACGTTGACGACCCCCGGCGACGGACTCCTAGTGCAGCGTTGCGCATATCAGATATGCCCTACGATTTACGGTTGGCCGAACTGAGCTGGCTCAGCCAGGTCTCCCGGCGCGCTCTTCAACCGCTGACCTGGGTGAGGGCTACCAAAAGCCGATATTGGCCGTTAAGCCATCTCGTCTCGGTCGCCTGGAATCGATTCTGTTCGAGCCTGGTAGAGCCGGCATTACGAAAGAGACGGGCTGTAGAAGTATTGCGGTACGTGGCCTTGCGCAGCATCTTGGCCGGCGCGGCGCCATCGCGAAGTCCCCAGTTTACGGGCTGCACGATGCCCTTCAAAAGTCGCTTCGTAGACCGTCCGCGGTGCATTCGCGCAGCCAATGGCCTCGACGCTGGCACCGCGCCCGCGCAGCAGGTGATAAAGCCCATTGTTTGAACGTCTCGCCGTCGCCATGACGATGGCATCTGCATTGATCCGGCGAATGCTCGAAGGCTTGTAGACGTTGGCGATGGCCACTCTCGCGCCCTCGATATTTTTGACGAGGTGATGGGTGATCATCTCGACCTCGGCTTCATGCAGGTACGTCATTATCCAGTGCAGATAGACTTCCGGCGTGGTCTCCATGCCGATCATTGGCCACTTTGTAATAAGCGTGACCTTGCGGCCCTGTTTGGCGAGTTTAACGGCCGTCAGCGGTGCGGCCACATCCGCCATTTCGTCTATCACCAGGATCTCCCCCGAAATCAGGGTCTTGTCGAGCGCAACCTGGTCCCAGGAGACGCACTTGCCCGTTTCCCAGCCTGGGATTGGCTTTCCGCTCTGGCCTTGAAACCCGTCGCGTCGGTAATGAGCTCCAGTCGCCACCACGATGTGATCCGCCTTTTCCGCGGCGAGCACAGAGTCGATATTTTCAGCGGTCACGGGGCTCATCAGCTTGATTGATGCGCCATTGCCCTTGGCTTGTTCGGCTAGCCACGTGGCAATGGTCCCGTATTGCTGCCTGTAGGGCAGCGCGCCGTAAGCCCGGACATGTCCACCAACAGCTTCTTCACGTTCGTAGACGGCTACAGCGTGACCGGTAGCTGATGCTATGCGCGCGTATTCGAGGCCGGCGGGTCCAGCACCGATGACGAGCACCCGCTTGGGCGCGTAGGCTTTCGTCATCGAGTTCGCACCCCAGATCGTTTCGCGCCCTACCACCGGATTATAGGCACACTGAACTCGACTACCGCGTATAACCGAGCGCCAGCAATAGTTGGCGGCGACGCACCGCCGGATATCCCTTTCGCGCCCCTCTTTTACTTTGGTCATCCACTGTTCGTCGGCGATCAGCTGCCTGGAAAGCAGCACCGCGTCGGCGTCGCCCGAAGCGATGACCCCGTCGGCAACGTCTGGATAGCTGACGCGACCAACAAGCAGCACCGGCTTCTTCGAAACTGCCTTGAAAGCGCGTGTGTATTCGCGCTCCCATCCCTGCTCGAATGTCATCGGCGTGTGTATCCACGAATGATGGACGCCGGCCGATACGCTCACGTAATCGATATCTGTCTGCTGTTCGAGATCGAGATGAACTCGCTTAACGTCGTCGATCTCGAGATCTCCTTCCCAGAACGACGTCGAGTTGATGCGATATCCGATGATCGCACGATCCCCGATCCTCTTGCGGATGCGGCGCAAGCACTCAACCGAAAACCGCAGTCGGTTCTCGTATGATCCGCCCCAGCGGTCGTCGCGGTGATTGTAAAGTGGCGAAAGGAACTGCCAGGGCAGATAGCCGTGCGCGAGATGCAGTTCGACACCATCCAGACCTGCCGACATCGCCCTCCGCGCGGCTTCAGCGAAGCATTGCAGAATGTATTCAATCTCGTGCTCTTCGAGTTCCTTTGGAGTCGGGCCGCCGGGAATCTCGCCGACCGGCACCTGGCTCGGACCGAGCATGTAGGGGTTATATTCGTAAGGGTCACGAGCCGGATCGGTTTTCAAAAATGGTGTCGGCGACCGCAGGCCGATATGCAACAATTGCGCTATTAGCGCGCAGTCGTGCTTCTTGACGGCCCTTGCCACTCGAGCCAAGCCTTCCACCTGGTCTTCGTTCCAAAGGCCGGGAAAGCCGGCGGGGGTGTAAAGCGTATCCTTGTCGATCAGATGGCCGCCGAGAATGATCATCCCTATGCCGGTCCGGGCGCGCTCTTCGTAGTAGGCGACCGCCTGCTCGGTAAAAACTCCTTCGTGCGGACTCCTGACCCATGTGGGACAAACCGGCCCAAAAATGACGCGGTTTGCGATCCTGGTATGGCGGATCTGCCAGGGCGAAAGTAAATGGGCATAAGGTTGAGGGCTCGGCACCTTGGTTTCTCCTCTGACGCTATTCGTTTTGTGGCACGCCCGACGCATTCTTTTGCCCGGTGACGTCGGTCAGCGCGGCCACCGGTAATATGCTTCGCGCCCGCGCAGCGCGAATGATACCTGATGAGCGACCGAAGCACAGGGTTATCGTGTGAGAAAAGCTAAGGTCAGAGATCAGAATAGAACCGACACGCAGGTTCGGTCGGGTCGTGACGCGTTGGCCGATAAGCCCGTTCGCTGTGTTGAGGAGCGGCTCCGGCTTCAAAAAAATCACGGTGAGTTCCGGACAAAATCGGGGAAGCGCAATGAAACTCGTAAGCTTTTTGCGGGACCAGGAGGTTCGTCTTGGTTTCCTTCTGGACGACAAGATACTAGAGCCTTGCTTGGCAGGCATTTCATTGGCGCCGGGCGAAGAACGCGTGTTTCGAGACGCAACTTCGTTCATTCGGGCCGGCGAATCAGCTTTCAAGTTGGCATCACGTTTGATCGAGCAGCGCCCAACAAACGCACTGCACCCGCTTGAGGGTGCCAAGCTCACCGCTCCGATGCTTCCATCGACAATTCTTTGTGCTGGCAGCAACTACCGGGAACATAACGACGAGAAAGCCGGCGCGCCGATGAGCGGAAGAGAGCCCGAGTTCTTTATCAAAACATCGGACAGCGTTGTCGGTCCCGGAGAAGGTATTCGATACGATGAGATGCTGACGCGCAAACTCGATTGTGAAACGGAGCTGGCGATCGTCATCGGCAAAGCAGGGCGTCACATAGCGGTAGAGCGGGCGCTGGAGCACGTATTCGGATACACCATCGCCAACGATGTAACAGCCCGTGACCGGCAGGTGCGCAGGTCGGAGAGTTTCACATGGTACGATTTGGGCCGTGGCAAAGCTTTCGACTCCAGCGCGCCGATCGGACCCTGGATTGTCACCGCCGATGAAATTGATGACCCGCAAACTCTAGATATAAAAATGCGGATCAATGGAGAGCTTCGCCAGTCAAGCAATACGAGAGACATGATCTGGACTTGTGCAGATCTAATCCACTTCTTCTCGATAAATTTTACGCTGAAGCCCGGCATGATGATCATCACCGGCACGCCGGCCGGCACCGCGTGGTCTGTTGATCGCGAGCTCGGAGGTCGGTGGCAGCCAAAGGAAGGCGTTATCGCCGCGACGCGCTATTGCCTCCCCGGCGACCAGATCGAATGTGAAATCCAATCAATTGGCGTGCTCAGAAATGCCGTTATTTAAAAGACATACCACGGCGTTGACGGTCGCTTGCGGTGAAAAGGAGCGGACCGGTCGTCATGCGGACGGCATTTGAGTCATGGCTCTTAGCGGGCGGGCATCCCTGTCTGTGATTCCTGCCATATATGCATGACCATTACATTTGCTCACCTTTGGGTTAGCATGCGCGTCTTTTTGGATACTGCCAACAATGCCAACTACGTGCACACCGCTTTTGTAGACTTCACCGCTCCACGGTTGTGGCGGGCGGCAACGAGGCTCGAAGACGGCGCAGCAACGCGGCCTGAAATTATACAACACAGACCAAATGTAAGGTGCAGGCAATGTTGCCTCGAATACGGGTCAAAGGTGCGACAATCGTTTCGATGGATCCGACGCTCGGGATCATCGAGTTGGGCGACCTGCTCATCGACGGCGGCAAGATTATTGCGGTCGGCAAAAACGTCGGGAGTTGGGCCGTGACCGAGATAGACGGCCGCGGCATGATTGCCATGCCGGGCTTTATCAACGGTCATATCCACCTCTGGCAGACCGCGTTGCGGGGTATTGCTGCAGACTGGACACTCGACCACTACTTTAGTGTGCTGATTGGCCAAGTCGTTGGCCTCTATACGCCACAAGATGCATATATCGGCAATCTCGTCGGCGCGCTCGATCAAATCAATTCTGGCGTTACGACGCTGTTCGACTGGTGCCACATCGTCAATACGCCGGCTCATGCCGACGCCGCGGTGGACGCGCTCCAGGAAACAGGCATTCGGGCAGTATTTGCGTACGGTACCCCGATGACTCTCTTCGGCACCAAAGAACCGCATCCCGCCGACGCGAGGAGGATGCGCAAAGAGCGGTTAGCTTCCAGCGACGCATTGGTGACGATGGCGCTCGCCATTCGCGGTACTGACTTCGCGCCGGGCACGGCGGAAGCGGATATCAGGTTCGCTCGCGAACTCGGCCTTCTGGCCTCATTCCACGTCGCCTGTGCCAAGCATGGACCGCGGCCGCAATCGATGCACAGTCTGGCGGAGCAACGCTTGCTCGGCGAGGACATTAACTTGGTCCACGCTAATTTTCTGACCGCTGACGAGTTCAGGGTCATCGCCAACAATGGTGCAAGTATCTCCATCACTCCAGAGGTTGAAATGCAAATGGGCTTGGGCCTTCCGCCCACCGCCGCAGTGCTTGCCGCCCGCGCCAAATTCAATATCGGGACCGATGTCGTAACAGGCGTGAGCACCGACATGTTTACCCAAATGCGCTTTCTCATCCAAACACAGCGGGCGCTTACGAACGATACCTTTCATCAGCGGGAGGCCATGCCGGACAAGCTGGCAATTACGGTACGGCAAGCTCTAGAACTCGTTACCATCAAGTCTGCTCAATGCTTCGGGCTTGACGGCAGGCTCGGCTCGCTTACTCCGGGCAAAGAGGCCGATGTGGTTCTGCTGCGCAAGAGCGACATAAATATGAGGGCGGCTGCCGATCCGATCTCGGCGATCGTGCTGCACGCGGGTGTCGCCAATGTGGACACCGTCCTTGTCGGCGGCAATGTCGTCAAGCAGAATGGGAAGCTCACTTACCGCGACCTGCCGCGACGCCTCGCTGAGCTTGAGCGCTCGTCCGAACGACTCAACGCGGGTTTCGTTTCGAAAGCTCCCGCCGCATGATGGCCTAAGCGGTTCCGTGCGGCTGTGCTCAATGCCGCTCGCGACGGAGGCCAGAAAAGCGCGGCGCCTGCGGAAGGCCTTGCCGTCCCGCGTCGCCGGATGCGGGAGCACGACCGAACGAGGGATCAAGCAGCTTAGGGGCGACGTTTTCTCCGGCGCCGCTTATCCCAACCTCCTCGAATGCCGGCGGGACCAGATCCTGGCTGAGCTGCGGATCGGCGCAAGGTATATAGGTTGCCGGCAGACCACGCTCGCGGCGGACGATGTTTGCGCCCTGAGCGGCTGCGGCGCTTTTATAAAATGCGACCAAGCGGTTGGCGCCCTGACGGCCAAATCCGCAATCGGAGGTGACGAGGAGATTCTCCACGTTCACGTACTGCAATGCTTTGCGGATGTCGCTGGCAACCTCGTCCGGCGTTTCAGCGTTAAGCGTCCGATGCGAGACGACGCCAATTGCAACCTTTTTCTTCGTCTTGCCCTTCCAACTGCCCAGCAGTTCAAGTTCGGCGAGGCCCCGGTCCTTCATCTCAAGTGTCAAGACATCGCATTTGACGCGATCGAGATAAATTTCCAGCGCGTTCGCATACGACGTCTTGTCGAATACCCGCTGCATCATTGGATTTCCCCAGCAGGTATGAATCCAAATCTCAGCGTTCTCGAGGCCCTCCAGCTCGTGATTCAGGGCCTCCGTCAAAAAGTTGAGCGTGTCGGTCGCCTCGGGGTAATAGCAAGCGATGAAATGGATCGTCGGCTCTTCGATCTGGATGACGCTGCAGCCCGAGGCGACCAAGTCCCTGAGTTCACGGTTGATGGCGGTCGCCATGTCCCAGATCATCTGCTGTTTGTTGTCTTCAATCCGATATTCGGGCGTGTGAGAGTTGAGAAACAACGCCATAACTTGGCCCGACACGGTCCCGAACTTGACCGGCTTGCGGGTGCGTGCCTGGGTCATGCGATAAATCTTGGCATATTCGAGCGGATTGCGTGGATTGTGCTCGATCTTGCCGGTCACAATCGGCCAGCGCCAAGACGTGTAGATTTCGTTTAATAGCGTACCGGGCGGATATTTCAGAAGGTCGGAGCGGGTACCCTCGGGCTGCAATTCGTCATAAACGACGCCGCGCCAGCGTTGCAAGGGATAGTGATGCCAGGACCGCCCGGCCAAATCGGCGTCGAGGAAGTAATCTCCGCACGTGACAATATCGAGCCCGGCCCGCTCCTGATCTGAGACAACTACGGCAAGGGCATCGGAGAACTGCTCGCGGTAGACCGGGTCGAGCATCGCCGTATCCAGCGGGCGGCCCCAAAGGCTTTGGCTATACCAGGCGGGCCGCGGCCAGGACCCGGTCGTGGTGGCGGCCAAAGGCACATTTTTGGTGGCGGTGAAGGCCATGATTTATCCTCCCAAAATCGACGATGAAGCTTACCCTGGGCGTGTCGAGCCGCCCAATATAGCGTCATGCGACATGGTAGCCGGTCGAAGGCCCAGACCAGCTAGTATAAGTGACAATACCAATAGTAACGCCGCCACCAATGGCCAGTCGTCGCATACGCGCCAACACTGGTTTGCAGCAAAAAATCATTCTTCGCGGTCTCGTACTCGGTCTTGGACGCCGCACGGCACCCCTCCCAAGGAGGTTCCTGCGCGCTAGGTGAAGCGCAAGAAGAAAGTGCCAATAAGGACACTGTGGTCGCGCGGAGCCAAGGCGTTAACCCACTGCCGTTGGTCTTGTGGAGTATGCTCATAGCGCGCGCCACCCGACGCAAAATGGCAATCTTTAAGCCGCCAACTCTTCCAGCAGCGCCCTCGCTTCCTTCAAATCGAGCGTGTCGAAGCCTTCAGTGAACCAGCCGTAGATCGGAGCGAGCAGATCCCGAGCTTGTTGCACCTTGCCCTGGTGGCGCCAGAGGCGCGAGGCTCATGGCGGCGCTGAGTTCCCAGGATTTTGCTTGCTGCTGACGTGCAACCGCCAGCGCGCGCTCGAAATATGCCTGCGCTTTCGCCGCATCCGGCTCGGGCGACTTGAGCGCGATTTCTCCGGCGACGCGATACACTTCAGCCTCGAACATCGTTTCTTTGGTTGTTTCCACCGCCCTTGTCGCTTCACCAATGCAGCGCCACGCATCGACGAATTTCCCCAGTTCCGCATGCGATTTGGCTAAGTAGGACTCATACAACGGCAACCAGAATGTCGTTCCCGTTACCTGCGATGTGGCGAGCCCCGAGGTAATCACCTGCACTGCGTCGCTGGGGTTGCCTGTTGAAGCCAGAATGCAACCCTGAACAAATGTCGCGCACTCAATCCAGAACGACGCAACTTTTTCTTCGGCGAGCGCGAGAAGCTCTTGGGCCTGTGCGGCGGCCGTAGCGTGGTTGCCCGTAAGGAAATGGAGTGGCGAGATAAAAAACAAAACGTACATCAACGTGCCGACTTCACTGCTATTCCGCGCAATTTCAAGCGCTTGATCGGCAGTTACCGCCGCGCCCTCGCCATAGCCAAGTAGCCATTGGGCCAGCGATCGAAAGGCTAAAACTGCGGCTCCTGGGTCTTGGCCGAAACGCGCAGCCAACGCACTATGTTGGACGGGGTCATAAAGCGCGACTGCTCGATCGAAGTGATCGCGACTCTCGACCAGATTGCCGGTAAACATTAAAGAAACACCCATGATGCGGTGCCCAACCACGAGCGGGACTGGCGCTCCCTGTTTTTCTGCAAGCGTCAGGAACTGCGCCGCAAGCTCTCGCACGGCATCCCCATTGAACGCCCCAGCTTTCGCGACCCAGATGCCATAGAGCACCGCGAACAAGAGCAGAGGGTCTTCGGTAGGCTCTCCTAACGCTTCGGCTCGTTCGATTAGCGAGTGGGCTCGCTCGGCGGCCGCCTTCGTTTCCGCCGCGGCCTGGCCTTTAACGTGGAGGAGGGGAGCTATGAGTGCGACCTGAAGTTTGATCTGCTCGCGACGCAGCGCGGGACTACCGGGCAACGTTGCGATTGGATTGAGGGCGCGCGTAATCTGCTGTGCAGCTTCAGCCAGCGCCGACCGCTCCAGCGACCGCTGGCCCGCCTTGCCCCATAGGCTTGCGCCCTTCTCGGTCAGGCCAGCCTCGGTGCAATGACGCGCCAACAGTTCAGGCTGGGTTTCAGCGATTTCGGCGAATTGATTTTCCAGGGTCTCGGCAATGCGAGCATGAAGGGCACGTCGGGGCTCGCGCAGCAGGGTGCCGTAGGCCGCATCTTGCACCAACGCATGTTTGAACAAATAGGTCGCGTGCGGCGGCGCACCCTGCCGAAACAGCAAACCGGCTGCAGTGAGACGGTCGAGGGCCGATGCCAAGTCAGCCTCTGCCTTGCGCACCACCGCAGCCATCAAGGCATACGAAAACTCGCGCCCAATCGCTGCCCCGATCTGTGCCGCCTCCTCAGCGGAGCCGAGCCGGTCCAGCCGCGCCATCAACGATGCGTGCAGGCTCGCCGGGACGGCCAATGCTGGCGATGGAACGGCGGCGGTGGTCCGTTGCGCTTCGCCCTCGCTCTCGGCCTCCAGCACCGCCTTGGTCATTTCCTCCACGAATAGCGGGACGCCGTCGGTGCGCTCAATGATGTCTTGTCTGATACTCCGTGGCAGCGCTTTGTTGGCCGTTACGCGGTCAATCATCGCAGTGATTTCGCGCTCGCCGAGGCGATTAAGGGTGAGAGCGGTGACATAGGGCCGGCCAATCCACGGCGGCTCGAACTCTGGTCGATAGGTGACAATCAGCAACACCCCGAGTGTTCTCAGCCGATCCACCGTGCGCCCAACCGCTTCCAGGCTCGTTGGGTCAATCCAATGCACGTCCTCAAAAATCATCAGCACCGGCTTGGCCTGCGCCAGCGCCTCCAGTTGCGCGGTAAGCGCCTCCAACGTCTTCTGCCGCCGCTGCTGTGGGTCTAGTTCGAGCGTCGGATAACGTCCGTCGTTCGGCAGCGAGAGCATGTCAGCAAACAGCGCTGCGCCCTGACGCGGCGTGAAGCTGAGCGCCAGCAGCGCATCGAGCTTGTCGAGCTTTGCTTGCGTGTTGTCGTCGTGCCTGAAGCCCGCAGCCCGCTCCATCTGGCTGATGATCGGATACAAGGCGCTATCTGTGTGTTGCGGCGAGCAGAAGTAACGCAAGCGCGTGTGCGGCTCGGCGCCGAAGCGTTCCAGCAGCGCGGCGGTCAACCGGGACTTGCCGATGCCCGGTTCACCGGAGAGCAGCACTACCTGACCTTCGCCGCCCTTCGCCTTTGACCAGCGGCGCAGGAGCAGTTCGAGTTCCTCTTCGCGCCCGACGAGTTCAGTCAGTGCGCCAGCGTGCAGAGCGTCGAAGCGGCTCTCGACTGCACTTGGTCGTAGTGCCGCCCACGCTCGCACAGGCCCTTCAATGCCTTTCAGGTTCTGCGCTCCAAGGTCCTCAAGCTCGAACAGGTTGCCCACGAGCTTCAGCGTGCTCTCGGCTATTACAACGCTGTTCGGCTCCGCAACGCCCTGCAAGCGCGCCGCAAGGTTTGGCGTCTCGCCAACGATTGCCTGCTCCTGAGAAGCGCCCGACCCGATCAGATCGCCGACCACCACCAATCCCGTTGCGATGCCGATGCGCGTCTGCAGGGGCGAGTGCGTCTTCAGTTCGCCAACAGCCGCGACCAATTCCAGCCCCGCGCGCACGGCTCGCTCTGCGTCGTCCTCGTGCGCCTGCGGGTAGCCGAAGTAGATGAGGACACCATCGCCCATGTACTTGGCCACGAAGCCTCCGAAGCGACCCACGGTCTCCGCAACGCACTTCTGATAAGCCGAAATGACTTCGCGGAGGTCTTCAGGGTCCATGCGCGCCGATAGTGCCGTTGAACCGACCAAGTCGGAGAACATCACCCTGACTTGGCGACGCTTGGCGCGGTCTTCGGGAGAGACGCTTGGGGCGGTAGGCGGGGTCGCTACTTCAGCGGAGGGCTCCTTGCCACCCGCATCGCTCCGCAGAGCCGCGATAGCATCGAGGAGCTTCCGGCGGTGCCCCAGCGAGGCGACGCCCAGCTCCTTCAGGTCTTCAGCCGTTAGGTTCGGCAGGACCGTCTCGTCGATGTCGTTTTAGCGGAACACAGCCTCGTAATGTCCGAGGCCAAGGCTCCGCAGCCAGACCATGACGTCCATTATGTCGCCCGAGCTTCGCCTTGAAGCATATCATCGTTGGAAGATGCTATGGGCGGCGGCGAGGATATTGCATCCATCGTTGCTGATGTGAACCGATGGAGCGCCCCATGCAGAAGTTGAACGACCTGAGTCGATCCCTCACCGCCCTCAACCGGACGGCACGTTGATCGCAGTCATTGAGATGAGCCTGTCGAGCTGGCTCGTTGCCGGTATTGTGCCTGGCGTCGAGCGCCAGCCGGTTAAGAAGCTCGCGGTCGACGAGTGTGCATTGCTAAAGCTGCTGCATCGATGGCGGGAAGAAGCGGAGAAAGCGGGACGCAGGATCGAGCGCATTGTAGTCGCCTTCGAGGCCGGCCGTGACGGCTTCTGGTTGGCACGTTGGCTCAAGGCGCGCAGCGTCGACGCCTACGTCATTCACGCCGCGAGTGTGGCGGTGTCGCGCGAGCATCGGCGAGCAAAGACTGACCGTCTCGACTCCGAGCTGCTCAAACGCGCCTTTCTCGGCTGGCTGCGGGGCGAGCGTGATCACTGTAAGATGGTGGCGATCCCGACAGCCAAGGACGAAGATGCCAAGCGGCCCAACCGCGAGCGTGAGAGCCTCGTCGGAGAGCAAAATCGGATCATCAATCGAATGAAGGCGGCGTTGATCCGGCTCGGCATCCGCGGCTTCAATCCCAAGCTGAAAAAGGCCGCCGGGCGCCTCAAAGATTTGCGCACCCCTGAGGGCGAGCCGATCCCGCCGAACACGTTGGCTGAGCTACGTCGCGACATGGAGCGCCGGCGGCTGGTCAGTACTCAGATCCGGCAGATCGAGGAGGCACGCCTGGAGCGTCTCGAGCAGACGCCCAGCGATGGACCACATGCCATGGTGTGCTTGCTGGCGCGCGTGATCGGGGTCGGTACCGAGACGGCCGACATGCTGGTGCAGGAGGTGCTGTCGCGAAACATGCGCGACCGACGGGCCGTAGCGCGTTATGCCGGCCTCACTGGCTCGCCCGACGAGAGCGGGAGGAAATGCCGGGAGAAAGGGCTGGCCCGTTCGGGCAATGCTCGGGTTCGACGAGGCATGATTTAATTGGCGTGGCGGTTGCTCATGTTCCAGAAGAACAGCGCTTTGGCGCAGTGGTTTCGAGCCCGCACGGAGAACGCCCGCGGCACTCGCAAGACCATGATCGTGGCCTTGGCACGCAAGCTTCTGATCGCTCTGTGGCGGCTCGTTCGGGAGGGCGTTGTACCGGACGGCGTCGTTTTGCGTCCCGCACAATGAATGGAGGATGCTGAAAGTACCTCGACAGTTTCCGTCTTGTCGGTTTGCTTGTGACGGGCGCCGATGATGGTTCGAGGTGGCGGAATCCCGACATGGCCCTTGGCTTTCATGCCGATTGGAAGAATGGGTCCGCCGCTTCGGAGCTTCGCTGCCGATGCGCATGACTGCATCATGGTTCAGGTCCTTAAGACCTACCGGATACAAGGTTGTGGCGCGATTTGAACCGCGCCCGAAGGCGGGCTCCCCTCTGATCGTCATTCCGACCGCACCAAGCGGTGCCATCGTGCTCGCACCCGTCAAGGTGCGGCCTGGCAAGGGCGGAGCATGCTGCGAGGTTGGGCAACCTTGACCGCTTTCGGCGCGCCGGCGTGATCGAAGCTCGGATCGAGACGAAGAAACGGCTTTCAGATCGAACAAGAAACTAACAAAGGACAAAACATGCGCGGCCCTACCTAAACCTCTTGACTAAAAAAGCCCCATACAAGGGCCCGGAGAGGTCTTGGGCGGCGTCGGGGGTCAGAGAGAGCGCGCGAGGGAGCGAGAGGCTGTTACAGGTGACGCAAAGGCGGTTAAACTATCGTTGATTGTGCCTCGGATCGTCATGCTGGTTGTTCCGAAGACCTCCACGACGGTTTGGGTCCTGATTTTGCTGTTCGGAACGCCGACTGCCACCGCCGCCCTGCTGCCCACCCTGGCCGCCTTTTTGACCACCTTGGTGCTGACTACCCTGGCTACCTTGACCCCCTTGCTGGCGGCTCTGATTTTGACTTTGATTTTGCGCCATAATTATCTCCCTAGTTTCGGCAGCCGCTCTCATTAGCGAGAGCGCGGCATAAGCAGTCATGCGTATCGAGATCACCCAATACATAAGCTCCGCCGTGAAAATAGATTACGCCACCTGAAGCGCTGAGCCCAGTGTCAAACTGTGCCGGTGTCAAACAGTGCTACGCTCTATCCCAGTGCCAATCAGTGTCAGCGGAACGAGCGGAAACTGTGCCGTCAGTGTCGCGTCAGCGCCCCGAAAAAACAGTGCCACTTGTGCCGCTCACTTCAGGCAGGAAACAGTGCCGCGGGCACTCTATGTCGCGTTAGATCGCCGAGAACTCATGCTGCGACCTCGCGGAAATGCCTCAGCAAAAATAGTGCCAGAGCTACCCGGTTGATTTCGTCTACCGAATACTGCCGCTTCCGCGCGGGCCCGCAGCCGCTCAAATGTGCGCCGGTGCATTCCCTTTGGCCTCGCCGGGAACGGCTCAAGCAAGTCGGCACTCCCGCCCAGCCTCATCCTGATCTTCCGCGCCTTCCCCAGGCCGCGATGCAGCGTCGTCTGCTGTTGGCTTGCATAAGACAAGCCGTAGCACCGCCGACAGGCAAATAGTTCGCCAGCACAATAAAGGATGGCGGCCCGGCGCCCGCAATAGCGGCCGTTGCAATAAACCGAACAGACAAACCAAGGGCGTACACCACCGAGGCGGCAAGCCGTCAAGCTGATCGGCACCCGTTGCTGGATGGATTTCCACTCGCTAGAGCCCGAACGGCAGGACCGGTAACTTAGGACGACAGCATCGGATTCGACACGGACGGTAATGTTCCCGACCGGCTCCCCGCAGCGCGTCCATGACCACGGAAATTGTTGACCGGGGTATAGCAGACTTTGGCGATGCCACTGGCGCACATCAATCGACGGGCAAGATTCGCAGGTCGATCGACCACTGAGGGCCCGCCGAGCCATCAGTTCACCCCGGTCGAATTGTCGAAATCAATTGCCAAATGGAGATGCCGCAAATCGCGCTCATTGGCGAAACCTCCGGTGTTTGCTTGTGTTCTGCTCTTTAGCCGACTCAGTATTTTATTATATTCCCGCGATATTTTTCGGATAGATCGGTCGGCGCAGGAGTTTTCGGAGCAGCACGTCCCCATTGTCCTGTTACGCATCACGTTCACGCACCCAGCGTGGCATCTAGGTGCCGGTATAAGGCCGTTCGAACCGCATTAGCGTCGTGACGCGCACCCGCTTCCAGCAGCTTCCTTCGGATTAGCTCGGTCACTTCTGTTTCGCGTAACTCGATCGTCAAGCAACGAAGGCCCGCTTGTCGCCTTTTCCGGTGGGCGCGCATGCGTTGAGCCGCGGCCGAGCGGGTCGGTGGGGCAATGGGCGACACAGAAGTCATCTCAGCGTCATGGGACATGTGAGGTTCGAATTTTTCGATCGCCGCGTGATTCAACATTGAGGTTGAAGCCCATCACTGGCAGCGCCTCGGTGTTGCCGCATGCGCTCGTCAGTGGGCGACATTGCCGGCAGTACTCTGTTGCCGGTCATTGGCTCAACATAGCGGTTGGCTAGGGCGATGCTCGCCACAGTACCAGCGGCCAAGCTGTCCGGTCCTCAATCGGACGCCGTAGCCAAATGCAGCAAATCGACCGCACCGGCGACAGAAATGGAGGAATATCCCCTCTAACTCCTCAACCCGTCCACGGCGAGCGGCACAGGGCTTTTCAAGTCCGGGCTCACCTTGGGCGACCGGCAGGGCAGGTGGCCGGTGCTGAGATAGCGGATCGGACGTAAAGACGGCAAACGTCTCGAACTGTCTCGACGGCTCAGCTTCGCTAAGCCCACTGTGAGACAGGCTGTCTCGCTGTCCGTCTCGCGCAGCGTCTCGCTCAAGAACGAGGCGCGCCAAGGCTTTAAGGCTTACTGTCGCGGTCATTGTCTCGCCAGTGTCTCGCTCTCCATGCAAGTGTCTCGGCGTCTCATGCCCTAGCAGGCGAGACAGTGAGACAGTCGGCGGTCGGTTTCAATCATCGAGCAATCCCTGCTCTTTGGCCTTTGCCTTCAGCCGCTCCACCTTCGACTTAGTCATGCCGAGTTCCGTGGCCGCGTCGCGGAGCGACATGCCATCCCGCATTGCCTCAACAACGCGCTTCATCTCCACGTCGGCGATTGTCGCCCGCGTCCAAATCGCCGCGCCGTCGTGCTCCTCATACCGCGCCTCGAACGGCTCCGCGTCCGTGCCAAAAAAACCACGATGCTTCTCAAAGTGCACCTCGAATTGAGCGCCTTGATCCGGGCGGTAGTTTTGTGGGTGGCGGAGCGCAATTACGGTGTCTAACACGTCCTCGCGCTTCGACGTCCCGCGCTGGCCGCCACCTTTTCCCGCATGGTGCACGAAAACGAGGGACCGTCCGGCGCGGCGATGTGCCAGCGCCCAGTCTTGCACGGCCTGCCACCCCTCCGCCTCGTTCTCTTTCCCGGATCGGCACAATGTCGAGATGTTGTCCAGGTACGTGAGTTCGGCGTCGGCAATGGCGTCGTCGAACATGCGCTGGCCCTCGGGCGTGGCCAGATCGGGCAAGCCGCGTTCTGTTACGTCCGCGCTGAGCATTCGGAAATATTCCGGTGCGGCTTCGTGCTTGAAGCCCGCGACGATTGCTGCGAGCCGATGTTGCATTTCGGCAGCGGGCATCTCGCCGTCGATATACAAAACGTGGCGAGGCTCAGGAGCAGACCATCCTAGAAAGCTGTCGCCGCTGGCGACGGCATAACCGGTGCTTAAACCTAGGAGCGTTTTTCCAACACCTCGCGGCGAATAGATCATTGCGGTACCTTTCTCGCTAAGCCATGGCGCAAGCATCAATCGCCGTGGCGGCAAGGTCAGTCCGAGAAAATCCGCCAAGTTTAATGGCCGAAGCGGCGACCGCGGGTCAATTCTCGCCGTATCCTGGCTTGTCCGTCCCACATAGCCGATGCCGGCGGATTGGCCGGCAAGTCCCATGCGGATGACATGTTCGACGCTTTCGCGGCCGCGGTTCGTTAGGCAAAGTCCGCAAGCAGTTGCCGCATCAATCAGACATTCAGTGGCTTCTCCGCGCGCAATCTCGCTGCATTGTATCAATGGTGCGAGGCGCAAAGCCTCGATCTCGATCGCAGCCAAATGGTCAGCCGCAAGCGCGATGCCTTTCTTTGCTGCGATAAGCTCGGGGTGCGCGGCTGGCCACTCGGCGATCTCCGCGACGGTCTCCCCGGCCTTCATGGCGTCAACCCGTCGGCATCGCTTTTGCGAAGCCGGCCGCGGCGCCGCGGCTGCTGCTGCGGCTGCGCGGCGGATGGTGGCGCAAGCAGGCGGGCTAGGCTCCCATAGCTAACGAGCGTGCGCCGAACACCGGGCACACGGACCGCTTCGAGGCGGCCATCCTTTAGGAAAGCCCAAATAGAAGTGGGACCGAGGCCACTCAGTTCGCACGCGCGCTGCACAGTGACGGCTAGCGGGCTGACGTCGGCCGCGGCGCGACCGGTGATTTCGGGGGGAAGCGTTGCCATAGTCGAAACTCATCCTTTTTCAAGGCGGTTTCGACTTAGTGGTGTCAACGCCTCTCAGCGACGAACACCATCACGTCGGTCAAAAACCGCCGTAAGGTGCCCATCGCTGCTCTCGGCCCGAGGTAGCGTTGGGTAGACAGACCCATACCGTCACCGCGACGGCAAGGTTGTTGCTCGGTCTGGGAGCGCCCCTACAAGCAACAAGGGACCGATTACATTCGAACCGCGGCGACGTCAAGCAGTCACCGACGATCTGGCGCGGAGCCGCGAAGTTTATCCACCCGCACTTTCACGCCCTGGCAGGATTATTCGACCGCTGTCTTGGATCAGCGGAACGACCTTGCCACCCTGGCGCAAGCCGTCCAGGTAGTCCGCCCATGTCTGCATCATCAGTACACGTTCTGGCCAATATTCTGCGTTGTGAGTGTAAGCTCGGCGCACGGCGTTCGGTTCTTGGTGCGCGAGTTGACGCTCGATTGCGTCTGGATTCCAGCGACCCATTTCGTTCAGCAGGGTTGACGCCGTGGCCCGGAAGCCATGAACGCAAATTTCGTCAATCGCATAGCCGAGACGCCGTAAGGCAGCGTTCAACGTGTTTTCTGAAATTGGCCTCGTAGATGTCCGCACTGATGGAAATAGCCAACGTCCGCCGCCGGTAATCTCCCGCAAGTCTCGCAAGATCGCCACCGCTTGCCGCGCCAACGGAATGCGGTGAGACCGCCGCATCTTCATTTTTTTGGCTGGAATACTCCAAACCGCAGTCTCAAAGTCGAACTCAATCCACTCGGCTTGCCGCAATTCCCCTGGTCGGACGAAAACATACGGTGCGAGACGCAGTGCGGCTTGCGTTGTCGGTTGTCCGTCAAAGCCCTCAATCGCACGCAAGAGCGCGCCGAGTGCTACCGGGTCTACGATGGTTGCGCGGTGGCTGACCTGCGGTGTCGTTAGCGCGCCACGCAGGTCAAGCGACGGATCACGTTCTGCCCGCCCAGTCGCGATGGCGTACCGAAAGACCATGCCGCAAGTACTGCGGAGCCGCCTTGCTGTCTCATAAAGCCCGCGGCCCTCGATTTGCCGAAGCAGCGCCAATAGCTCGCGGGCCGTGATGTCAGCCACGGGACGGTCACCGAAAGCCGGGAAAGCAAAGTCGAGCAGCCATCGTCTCTTACTCAGCGTTGCCTGGGCTCGCCCTTCCCGCTCTAGTTTGGCGATCACCTCCTCCGCGACAGCACGAAAGGTGCCGTCCTTCCCCGCGTGTCTGTCAGCTTTACGTTGCACCGATGGATCGATTGACCGAGCCAGAAGCTTTTTCGCCTCGTCCCTGCGCCGTCGAGCCTCGTCAAGGGACACAGTCGGGTAAGCCCCAAGGGCAGAGTTTTTTGCTTGCCCGCGAACCTATAGGCCAGCCGCCACAACTTGCTGCCAGTAGGCTGGATCAGGACATGGAGTCCGCCGCCATCTGAGAGCTTTCGAGGCCGAAGTCCAGCCTTGGCGTTCCTGACGGTAACGTCCTTGAGGGGCATTGTTGGTATCGCTCGGTATCGCTCGCCCCGATGGGCTCAGATACCAACAAAGATACCAACAATTCTGCTGGATACCAACAAACTATAGCGAAGAACCACGAAGCCTAGCTCGGCCAGAATGCTTGGACGGGCGGCCATTTCTGAATGGTGGCGAATGAAGGCGGCGAGTTATGTGGTGCCCGTGGAGGGAATCGAACCCCCATTCCTTTCGGAGCGCGATTTTGAGTCGCGTGCGTCTACCAGTTCCGCCACACGGGCAACGCGGCGTTATCTATATCGTCGCGGCCCGGCCCGCAAATCCGTTGGTCTCGGGCGAGAAGTGGCTCGGACCGCCCGAGGCCTGCTTTGGGAGAATTGCCACCGGTCGCGACCCGACGCGCCGTATTGTGAACCGACCGGCCTTGCTTCCGCCCGCTAGATCGGCACATTGCGGCGGCGCTTGGCGGGGCGGAGCGGCATCCCTACGAGGTTGTCTTGATGACCGATATGGTGGTGAAGGCCAATTGGAGCCAGCAGCTGCGCCGGGAGCCTGCGGTCGTCGCGGCGCTGGTGGTGTTCGCCGGCAGCGCGGCAACCATCCTCGGCGCCTGGTATTTCCAATATGTGCTGGGGCTGCCTCCCTGCCCGCTCTGCCTCGAACAACGCCTGCCATACTATATCGTCATTCCGCTTTCGTTGTTGCTGGCGATCGGGGCAATCGTTAGGGCGCCGCGCGTGCTCATTATCGTCGGCTTTTTGGCGATTATTGCCGCCATGCTCTGCAGCGCGGCTCTCGGCGCCTATCATGCCGGCGTCGAATGGCTCTGGTGGCCCGGCCCGACCGACTGTTCCGGGCCGATGAGTGATTTCACCGCCAAGCCGCTGCTCGATCAGTTGCGCACGATACGTATTGTGCGCTGCGACGAGGCGGCGTGGCGCTTTCTCGGGCTCTCGCTCGCCGGCTACAACGCCTTGATATCGCTTGCACTCGCCGGCATAGCGGCGCTCGGTTTGGCGGCGCACAAAGACTGGAACTAACGCTCGCCCGCCGTGTCAAAGAATTGTCGGCTCCGGCCGATATCGTCTTTTTGTTTCGCTTTGCTGTTCGTTACATAAGGACTTGCCACCACCCTGCTTGCTACGGTCGCGTGCTTGGCGAGCTCGGGCAACGCTCGGCTGGCAGCCTGACCGTGAAAAACAACGGAACCTTGAAAAACTGATCCTGAAAGGGAGAATTCCATGAGTATTCTTGGAAGCATTATCTCGACGATCTTCGGCCACGCCAGCGCCGCCCCGGCACCGGCAGGCGCCGCGCCTGGCGCCAGCCCCGCTCCCGCGGGCTCGTCCGCCTCCGCAGCCCCGAAGCCTGCGTCCGCTCCGGGCGCCGCGCCTGCGGCAACCGTCGACGTTGCCGCCGTTCTCACCAAGCTCGCGGCCAACAATAAAGAGAAGCTCGACTGGCAGAAGTCGATTGTCGATCTGATGAAGCTTCTCAATCTCGACTCGAGCTTCACGGCGCGCAAGCAGCTGGCTGCCGAACTCCACTATAGCGGCGACACGAACGATTCCGCGTTGATGAACATCTGGCTGCACAAACAGGTGATGCAGAAGCTTGCGGAGAACGGCGGCAAGGTTCCCGACGAACTGCGAAAATAAACGACAAATTGCAGAGAGCCGGTTGCACGCCTCTGGCACAGCCGGCGGGCTTGGACTAGTCTGTCGCGCTGCGGTTTTGATACGACTTCGGCGTTGAGCCGTCATATCTGCGCATGGAGGCAAACATGGGCTTGTTGGACGGTCTTGGTGATATGCTCAAGGGCCTGTTAGGCCAAGCTGATCAAGCCGGCGGTCTGCCAGCGGTCATCAACAACATTCTGGGGCAGACACAGTACAAGGATCTCAATGGGCTGGTTGCCGCGCTGCAAAAGGGCGGGCTGAATGCCCAGGTGCAATCGTGGCTTGGCCCGGGCTCAAACCTGCCGATCAGTGAAGACCAGCTGAAAGCCGTGCTCGGCAACACCCAGCTGCAGGAATTCGCCCGTCATCTCGGGTTGCCGGTCGACGAGACGCTGAAAAACCTCTCGCAATATCTGCCCGACATTGTGGATAAGGCGTCGCCGAACGGAACGCTGAAGTAGCCGTAGCGTTGGTTGGTGCAAATTCATTCCGTTATTGATTGCTCTGACGAGGGAGAGGAACCATGAGAACCTGCGCAATCATTGCCGCCGCTTTTTGCCTGGTCGCGACCGCCGCGCTGGCCGACGACAGCTGCAAAGACCAGGCGGCCGCCAAGAATTTGCACGGTGCCGCTCTGACCAGCTTCGCCAAGAGGTGCTGCAGGGACCAGGCTACCGCCAAGAACTATCACGGTGCGGTGCAGACGACCTTCACCAAGAAGTGCATATCCGACGCCACCGGAGGCTAAGCGCTTCACCGCGGCGTACCGCGCACCAGTCCGTCATCCTCGGCACAGGAGAATTGCCATGAAAACCGCTCTGTTGATCGCCTCGGGAGCTTTTGCCGCCGCGCTTGCCGCCGCCGCGGTGTCCGCGCCGGTGCAGGCCAAGACCATGAAGGAATGCGCGGCGCAGTGGCAGGAAATGAAGACGAACAACCAGACCGAGGGCATGAAATATCGCGACTTCAGCAAGAAGTGCATGTCCGGCGGCGCACCGGCCGCTGACAATCCGCCGCCGGCGAAACCGGAAGCGGCCGCGCCTCCGCCGGCCGCGCCCGAGGGCGGCGGCAACGCGGTATTTCCGTCCGCCGTTTCGTCCAAATATTGGGCGAGTTCGCCGGCAAGGCGCGCTTTAACACCTGCCTCGACCAGTACAAAGCCAATAAGGCCAACGGCGGCAACGGCGGCATGAAATGGATTTAAAAGGGCGGCGGCTACTACAGCGAGTGCAACAAGCACCTGAAGGGCGCCGCGTAGCCTTTTGCCGTTATTGGAGGCGTACAGCGCCTTCGGCGGACGGCATATCGGCAGGCCCGCCGATCAAGCTGTTGTCGTCGCCGTGATCGAAGGATGGTGGGCGGTAGAGAAGTCCCACTTCGGGCGGGATCAAAGACTTGCAGAAGGTGCGGGTAGAAATAGCTTCTTTGAACGCAAACAAGGATTTCTCCCCCTACCCGCACCGAGCGATTGTGCTGTCATACGCGGCGGGGTGCCATAGCGGGCCGCCGCTCCCGGGATTGCTAAGGGGATGGAACGGATTGCAATGAGCCTAATCGCCTAGCGAGACGCGATGAGGTATTAGTCTCTTTCCCCTTATCGCTTGGCTTTAGCTTCGGCGGTACCCGCAAGACGCTAGCTTCGCGTGCTGCTAGTTTGTCTGCTTGGGCTGCCGCTGTAATTGGCCAGAGGGGCTCTCAGATTGTGCTCTGGACCGGGGCGGCCCGGGGGCTCCGACCAATGGCACGAATTCACCACCGGGCTCCCTTAGTTATGGCTGGCCTTCTCTCGCCGGGGGCGGCCACTGAAACGCAGTCCCTGGCTTGAGCGGAGAAACGCGGAATCAGCTAAGTTGACCGCGCAGAGTAGCGAAGGGGCATGATGGTGTAACATGTCCCAGCATAGCGAGATGAGTAGTGGGCCGGCGACCCCGCCGGTTGCCTACTCCGCCGCAGCTCAACGCATGCGCGCCCATCGAAAAAGGCGCCAAGCGGGTCTTCGTTGCTTCACGATCGAGTTACGCGAAACCGAAGTCGCCGAGCTAATCCGAAGGAAGCTGCTAGAAGCCGGTGCGCGTCATGACGCGAATGCGGTTCGAACGGCCTTATACCGGCACCTCGATGCCACGCTAGGTGCGTGAACGTGATGCGTAACAGGACGACGGGGCGTGCTGCTCCGAAAACTCCTGCGCCGAGCCGATCTATCCGAAAAAATATGGCGGGAATATAATAAAATATCGGGTCAGCCAAAGAGGAAAACACAAGCAAATACCGTAGGTTCTGCCTGTGAGGGCGATTTGCAGCACCTGCATTTGCCATTTGATTTCGACTATTCGATCAAGGTGACTTGATGGGTCGGCGAGCCCTCGGCGGTCGCATGATCTGAATTCCTGCCCTTCGATTGATGTGCGCGAGTGGCAGCGCAAAGGTCTCCTACGCACTGGCCAAGAGTTTTCATGGTCATGGAGACGCGGCGGCGACGCGGCCGGGAGCATCACCGTCGCGTCGAAAACGCCGCAGTCGTTCTGAGGTTATCGGTCCTGCCGTTCAGGCTCTAACGAGTGGAAATCTATCCAGCAAAGGGTGCCGATCAGATTGACGGCTTGCCACTTCGGTGGTGTACGCCCTTGGTTCGTCTGTCAGGCCTATTGCAACGGCCGCTATTGCGGGCGCCGCGCCGCCATCCTTTATTGCGCTGGCGAACTATTTGCCTGTCGGCGGTGCTATGGCTTGTCCTATGCGAGCCAACAGCAGACGGCGCTGGATCGCGGCTTAGAACAGGCGCGGAAGATCAGGATGAGACTAGGCGGCGGCGTCGACCTGCTTGAGCCGTTTCCAGGAAGGCCAAAGAGAATGCATAGACGAACCTTCCTGCGCCTTCGGGCCCGAGCGGAAACAGCGATGTCCGGCAGATGAAGTTAGAAGGGTAGTGACTTTTACACGATCCTTATTGCGAACTGTGTCAATCAGTGCCACGCGAGCAATCTGCTTGTGTCAAACAGTGCCACCGTAAAAATCGGTGCTTTCTCGCCGTACGCTGAAACACCGATCTCATCGACTTGGTGCTAGAAAATTTGCCCTTCTCGTGACGCGAAACGCCTCGCGTTCAGTAGGGGCTTTGTGTTTATCGAGACATTGTTTGGAACAGAATTGCTTTAGCCAAAGACGGGGGCGGACAAGACCGAAATGTCCATTACAGGTGTAACAGCGGGTTTTGCTTGCGTTCGTTGGGGTGGTGGAAGTGCTAAGAGACATGGGTGCGTCTTTTTGATAAACATTAATTGACTGGATAGGCTCGTGAAACATCTATTCGAAGTCGCTCAACTAGCAATGGCCCACCCGTCGAGACCAACGCGATCTTCCTTTTCAACCTTACGTATTATGGTTACGAAGAACCGGTCGAACCCAGACCGCCACCTGCCACCGGAAAGAACCGAGGGCTTTAGATCGTGAAAGCGCACTGAGACCGCAGACGCGACGGCATTTGAACGCAATCTATCTTCGGCCTGATCGGCGGAAATTGTTGTGGGGCGAGGTTTCGGTGCCGCGGCGCCTCATGGCCCTGCTTTGGCCGTTGGTACCAGACGGCAGTCACAAGCGGCGGGATGGGTCCCTCCTGTCAGGGCAGATTTGTAGGATTTCTCAGCAGCCGCCGTTCAAAAAACCGCTCCGAGCGGGAATTGCGCCAACCGTGCCGAGCACGACCATAGCCGAAGTAACCAGCCAGACGCGGCCACGCCAAGGGGGGCGCACTGGCGGCCGAGGAACGGCATACGCCTTCCGACCGCGACCGAGAGCGGCAACGCAGCTTCGACTTGTGACGGGCTCCAGGGAGCGAATGGCCTCAGTCCTCCTCTTCGAGACCTCAGCCTACTTAGAGGGAACTGCCTAAATATTAATTTGGGCGCTACGGGGACCCGATCTCTGGTCCTGCTGTTTCGACGATGCCCGTGGTGGAGCGGTGGAGTCGCGATTGACCTCCCGTATCGACCCCCGCTGCATTTCAGTGAGGCCTTGCCGCTGGAGCCCGGCGATGCGCGGCGCTGCGCACTGAACCGCATAGGCAATCTTCGTCAATCAACTGTTCCGCTCAGCCGTCGGCGCCACCGGAAGCGAATCCGGTTTTAACCAATCGTTGAGATCAGACGGGCGCTCGCAAGCGATGCGAGGTATGATCCGTATCGCATCGGTGGGGATTGAAGCCGAAGCCCTTCCAGGCTCACCATTCTATTTGGCAGAGTTCACGAGCGCTCGTGGGTGAGGCGGGCGCTCGACCATTTGTGGCGCCGCGAAGTCTTCAATGACCAAAACACCTCAACCGTAATTGGCCAAAAGATGTGGGCGCCATCAGATATTCGGACAATGGGAGCGTGAAGCTCGCCCTCGACGCGACCAAAGACATTTAGCGTTCCCTCACTCGAAATCTTGCCGACAACCGTCATGCCGGGACCGATGTATGAGATCTCCGTCGTATCCGCCTCAGCGACATTTGCAGGTGTCGAATTTTCTAACCGCGGCGCCGGCGGAAATGTTCGCCCTCTTTGTGCGAACCGCCTTTCGCTTTGCCAAACATTTTATCCCCTTCGCATATCTCTGCGAGATGAAGGAGAGGGTGGATTCGTGTCCCGCCTCTCCGTCTAGCGTCACTATATGCCGCGCTGAGTCTGACGTTTCGCGGGCGTTTCGACTAATCCACAGCCGTGAGGGTTCCGGGTTCCCCCAAACACACTTCTGCGCCCCGCAATTGATGACCGAACAAAAGTTCCGCAAGCTCACGCTCCTCTAAACGTTGGGCGCGGCGCGTTCAAACGCGCGGCAGTGTCTGTATTTAAGAGAAAAGAAGCGCACAAGTGTCCGTTATCCGGTGCGTCTCGTCTTGTGCCTGGCGTTGTTGCGCGCGGTGACGGTACCCATGTCTTCTTCCATGTGTCGGTTGCGGTCGCCGATGTCGAGCAAGTTGGTTGACATGGTGGCCATAGACATTCCCGCACGCGCGCGTAGGGGCCTCGGCCTCCTTGCCATCTTCTCTGCGGACGATGATCGTCTATCAAGAGGGGGTGGACGGCGGAGTACGGGGCGAGCGCCGAGTGATGGCGGGAACGCCCCGCACTGTTTAGGCGTCTTGCCGACCGCAAATCATAGCGACGAGTAGCACAACGCCTATTACCAACATGAGGATTTCCAGCCAGGGCATTCCAATGACGCATTGCGGCCAATATCGCCAAGCCGCCGGAGTTGGTGCAAACCGAGGCGCGGCGGTTCGCTGCCAATATCGCCAAGCTGCCGGAGCTTCTGAAACGGCCGCAGTATTAGGCTCGGCGATTGCTGCCAGCCGCCT
The DNA here is from genome assembly GCA_963806465.1 of uncultured Alphaproteobacteria bacterium. Lineage (GTDB taxonomy): Bacteria > Pseudomonadota > Alphaproteobacteria > Rhizobiales > Xanthobacteraceae > BOG-931. Next base: position 108,258 of record CAWDZD010000020.1, read on the forward strand.
TCCTGCGTCGAAAAACACTCTTCGCTTCCGCACCTTTGCCACGCACTCGCGATGAGGGCGCGGATAGCTTTGAACGTCGCCAGATTTACCTGACCTGCTCAAGCCAGTGGCAACCTGGACCATGGCGCATTGAGTAGCGACACCCCACTTGTCGATCACAAGCCCAATACGTTGTGCGCCTTCGACAACAAGCACGCGAGAACCATCATGGCGGAGTACGCAACCACTAAGCTGGCCGCTACTGCGCAGATAAAATCGCTTTTCCAAGCCACAGGATCGTTCGCCATGTCCGGCATGGTCGCGCTGTGGTGGTGAGCGACTCCAAGCTCGCCGGTTTAGAACTATGGCTCAATCAATGATAATCGAGGACGAACCGGGACGCCAAGGGGCGGCCGATTACACGTTGCTTCACGAAGCTGAGCAGCATGTCGGCTCGAAATATGTCGATCAGGTGCTCGATAGCCTTTACGTGATCGAGATGGCGATGCGGCATTTCTATATGCGGGCTGCGATGGGGAAAAACGCCGGCCGCAAGGAAGCACTGGTAGATCAAGACTACAAGGGTGCTGCGACTTTGGCTGCCCTGGTGGCACCGTTTCGGCATGCCCGGCTGTCAGCTATGAAGCTCGCCGGGAATCGAGGGATCCTGTGCATTTCAGGGACGATGCCACCGCCGACGAATTGCGCGCCGAGATTATGAAGCGGATTGCGACGTTGCAGGATGCCGGCCTTATCACCTGAAGGTGTTGCCGCCGCCGCATGGGGGAGTAGCGAATCAGCCGGTTCCCGGCGTTGATCGATCGGGTATCAATGGCGAGTGATTTCTCGCTAACTGTTTCTTTCAGTGCCACGCAGCGCAATCTGTTGGTGTCAAAGAGTGCCGGCGTCGATCAGTGCCAAAGTCTGAAACGGCAAAAGGCGGCTGGTTCGCCGGTGCATTGCGCTGGCGCATTTTTTGGG
>CAWDZD010000021.1:0-22771 GCA_963806465.1 uncultured Alphaproteobacteria bacterium
TACCCCTGGGCCTCCACCGTTCTCGTCGATGAACTCGACGCCGGCTCGTTTCAGCACAATCTCAATCGCATCCAACGTCGCGACGTCGCCGGCATATTTTCCGGTTTCGATATTGGTGATCGTGTTGCGATGCAGGTTCGCTGCCTCGGCTAAATCTCGGACGGTCCAGTTGAGAGCTGCCCGCGCCATCCGTACTTGTGCACTTGTCACAGGCATAATATTGTGCTTTTGTCACATGTGCTTCAGGCACAGCAAAGAGAAGGAGCAGCGCATGATCCATCGAATTACAAAAGGTGGGATTAATACACTGGATCGCCGCTTTTTCGTCGGCGGCTCTGATGCGCGGATCATCATGGGGGACGATGAGGCGGCGCTGGTGCGACTGTGGCGGGAGAAACGGGGCGAGGCCGAGGCTGAGGACCTTTCTCGCAACCTTATCGTCCAACTTGGGACGGTGACCGAGGATCTTAATCGCCGCTGGTATGAGGCGAACACGGGTCAGGTCATCGCGGACGTGCAGACTCATGTCCGACATCCAGGGCTCAGGTGGATGGCTGCAACGCTCGACGGACGCGTGCGTGCGAGCGGCGCGGTATTTGAAGCCAAGTTCATGCTGCCGTGGTCATTCTCCGAAGAAGCGGCCGCCGAAAAGTATATGCCGCAGCTGCAGCACAACATGTGGGTCGTTGCGGCACGATCGGCAGTGCTGTCGGTAATCACCGGCGGCGGCAAATGGGTCGAGATCAAGACCCACGCCGACCCACTCTACCAGCACCTGATCGTCACCGCCGAGCGCAAGTTCTGGCGCTGCGTCGAGAGCGGCGAGCCGCCTACCCCTTTGGAGTCGATCCGCCAAAACCACGCATTGAGGCCGTCCGCATTGTCGACATGACGTCCTCGAATGCCTGGGCGGAGTTTGCGGCGGCCTTTTCGAGGACGCACGAAGCCCATCAGGAGCACGAACGAGCGAAGGCCGAGCTCAAGAGCCTCATGCCTGAGGATGCGCAGCAAGCCTTTGGCCATGGCGTCCGAGCGAAGCGCTCGAAATCGGGCGCCGTCAGTTTTGCCCTGCTTCATGACGGTGACGGTAATACCCATGCAACGATCTAGCGAGTCGATCGCACAGCTGGCGGCGGCACTCGCCAAGGCGCAGGGCGAACTGGTCAATCCGGAAAAATCTTTGGTCGCCACCATCAAATCGGAGGGCGCCGCCGAGCAGACGTTCCGGTATGCGCCGCTGTCGAGCGGCCTCGACATTGTGCGCAAGAACTCTTGGGCAGCAGGGCATCGCGGTCATGCAGACGACGTCCACCGATCCTGCCGCCGGCGTCATCATGCTGACGACAATGCTCGCTCACGCCTCTGGGGAGTGGATAGCTTCCGATTGGCCGGTCTGCCCAATTACCGAGACAGCGGTGCCGCATCGTATGGGCGCCGCACTGACCTATGCCCGCCGATATGCGCTCTTCACCCTCGTCGGGATCGCCGGCGAAGACGACATGGACGCGCCAGAGCTGGCGGTGCCGAACGGCCAGACGGGACCGATTGAGCGAGGCCTTGCAAACGGCAATGCCGGACGGAATGGAAGTCGTGATCCTGCCGCTCGGCACGTCTCGCGACGCTCTGGTACGATGGCCCCAACCCCAGCGCTGAGTTCACTCGAAGGCAATGCATCGGCGGGATTGCGCGACAACCTTGTCGCGGAAATCAATGCTTTAGGCAGCGACCAGGCTGCCTCAGATTGGGCCCAGCGCCGCATGGCCGACAAGGACAGATTGTCGGCGACCGATGCGCGAAAGGTCGAGGAAGTCTTCCAGCAGAGACTTCTGAGCCTCTCGACAGACCCAGCCGAGACCTCGCCCCGACGGAACCCATCCAGAAGGCCCGCTCGTTCTCGCCGGCCACCAGGTATCGACAAGTCCGCGCTGACATTGCCGGAACCGCGGCGAGTTCGTGACCGCGATCACGTCCGCTCCGTCGCCCAGAAGCCATGCTTGATCTGCGGAGCGGCGGCCTTCGGACCCTCATCATCTTCGTTTTGTGCAAAGCCGCGCCATGGGGCGAAAAGTCAGCGATGAGTTCACGGTGCCGTTGTGCCGAGGACATCATCGCGAGGTGCACCGTTCCGGCGACGAGGCGATATGGTGGGCCAAGCAAGGCATCGACCCAGGCGCAGCTGCTCGCGCGCTGTGGCTGCAAAGCCACCCATTACCTGAAATTGGACCGAACATCGCGGCGAGAACACACCCGGCCGATGTGGGCAAACTCACAGAACAACGAAACGAAGCCAATCGAGATCCGCGGCGATGACATCGCTCAAACAGATCGACGCCAACCGCCGCAACGCGCTCAAGAGCACGGGCCCGACCAGCGAAGTCGGGAAGGAGCGCTCGCGCCAAAATGCCATGCGGCATGGGCTGACGGCGGAGACCGTCGTTGAGCCTTTGGAAAATCGCGACGACTACAAAGCATTCGAAATGTCGATAACGGCTGAGTTCGACGCGCAAACAGCGGTGGAGCGCGAACTGGTATTGCGTCTGGCCAGCGTGTTGTGGCGCCTTCGCCGTGCCACAGCGATTGAGACCGGGTTACTGCAGATAGGCGAGCCGGACGAGGAACGGCCGGCGCACCGTAGCGCCGACACTATCGCGCATTCCGTTTTTTCGATGATGGAGGCGGCACTACGCAACCGCTCCAAAGGAAGCCGCGCCAACCGCCGCGAGGCGAGCTCGGAGTCCTCGGTAGGTGACGACCGACCGTCTGAGTGCGATTTAGCCGTCAACTGCGCCGAAATCGGAAAAGCTGAGATGGCGCTTCGCTTCCTGCGTCTGGCGAAGTTCGATAACGGCGCATTCGAGCGCTTGAACCGCTATGAAACCGCACTCTGGCGCCAAGCGGCCCAGCTGCTCTTTGCGCTTAACTTTTTGCATCGGCCGCAACGGCGGCAAAGCCGCTTTCCGACGATGCGAGACAGTCCGCTTCTGTTCGGTAGTACCTTCAGGAGATTGTGAGCGCGGGCCTTGTCACCACCCAAGGGCAATCAGCGCCACGTATCACGAGCGGTGATAGTCGTCCTCAATTCGTTCGATATCATCTTCGCCGAGATAGCTGCCGGTCTGCCGTCGATAGGCTCGAGATCGATCTTGCCGGGAGTTTCCAGACGATGCGGGGCGCCGCTCGGCACGTAGACCGATTCGTTCTCGCGCAGCATCTGCACCTTGTCGCCGATCGTCACCCGCGCGGTGCCGCGCACCACCACCCCATGCTCGGCACAACGATGATGTAGCTGCAGCGACAGCGTCAAATCGTTGTATCGCACCGGTCAAGCCGGCAAGGTTAACCAATCCTTAAGCGCGGCCGACCTACATATCTCACTGGGTGCATCGGACCGGCAACGACAACTATGGCACGTCGGAAGGAAGCTCACGGCGGCGGCCACGGTTGGTTTGTCACTTTCGCTGATCTTATGGGCCTACTCGTTAGCTTCTTCGTCATGCTGGTCGCATTTTCCACACAAGACCAAAAGAAAGTGCAAGTGGCAACCGGCTCGATGCGAGATGCGTTTGGCGTACAGCGCGATGCAAACTACTCCGGCATCGTTGAAAATGACGGCTTGCTGATCCGTTCCAAAATTAAGAACGTAGCGCGGATTATGCCGGAGGAATTCATCCGTTACGCCGACGTCAGAGGAAAAGGGTGCCGAACTCCGAGCACCGCCGAACCTTCGCGCTCGCCGCGGCCTCGCTACGCCGGATACTTGAGGGTATGCCGGAGCTGGCCGAGGCTTCAAAGCACATCATGATCGAGGAGAGTAAAGCGGGCCTCAACATAGAGGTCGTCGACCAGGACGGGCGCTCGATGTTCCCCGAGGGTTCAAAGGAGCCGTTCGAGCATGCCAGAGAGCTTTTTCAGAAGCTCGCCGGCCCGCTCAAGACCACTCCGTACCGCATTGCCATCACCGGGCACACGTCCGGCTCTCAGGCTTGGCCGCCCGACTACGGGGCCTGGAATCTGTCTGCCGACCGGGCAAATGCCGTCCGCACAATCCTGGAGCAGGAGGGCTACCCTGCTGCCAATATTTTTCAGATCACCGGGAAAGCCGACACCGATCCGCTGCTACCGGAGGCCCCTACGGCCCCACCAAATCGTCGCGTAACAATAACTCTTGTAAGCGAAGCGCCAGCGGTGCCGATAGATTTAAAGCCTTAGTGCTCCCCGGGTACTCTCTGCGTCCTGCATAGCGGCGACGCGACCGGACGGCCAACAACTCAGAGGCCGAATTCTCAGTATTTTTTCTTCTTGACTTGATTTGCACACGGGCGACACAAGTCCTGTAATCGGATGATCAAGCACTGCGCGTTCCTTGGCGTATCCTATAGAACTGAATGATTTGTTGGGCGGTATCGCGCTTTAGACGCTCGAAGCTTGCGAGATACTGCGCGATTTCCATTGTTGGCATGCGTTCTCGTCGAGCGCGAAACGACAACAGGGCTTTGGTTGTGGCCCACGACAGATTTGCCGCCTTGGCAAGAACCAATAACGTCTCGGAATGACGCTGAATCATTGCTTGTTCGACAACAGCGACAGGAACGTCGCAGATCTGCGCCAGCGCGCTCGTGGTCTCTTCAAACTTCTCACCCTCAGCAAACGCCCGGATCGTACCATCGTTGAGTTGACCGAACTCATAAAGCGACCGAACCCGCGCTTGCAGCGTAAGATGAGTTGCTAACTCGCCCGTCGCCATATTGCGCATTTCGTCAGTCACTGTCGCAATTGCATCTTGAATTTCCCTTTTGGCCTGGGGTTTCTCGAGCACGAGCTTAGATCGAACGATTTCGGAGGCTCTCGACAGTAAGGTCAGAAATAGTTCATGAGGAATGTCAGGTCGCCTGCCAACGGTCGTGGCAAGCTGATCGTCTCCATCGGAACGCTTAACGAGTGTGGAGAAGCCTCGCAGCGAAAACTTCGCTCCCTTGTTATTTGCCGTGCTAAGGGCGACCTCTCTGTCTCCGCGTTCTACGAGCACGTCGGTAATAGCTTCGCTGAGGGATTTTCGCTGGGAAATTGCCAATAAGTGGGCTTGGCCTTTTGTCCGCGCGTTTTCGACAAGTGTACCGTCATCCAACTTCTCTGAGTGCACGAGTATTGGATACGCAACACGGATTTCATCATCGCTCGCAAGAACTCGGGAGATTTTGGTGGGGGCATTGGCGACCGGTGCAAGGCGGTGCGCGAGCAGTGACCGCACTGAAACCTCAATTTCCGCCGCCAGACGGGTAATGATTTCATCGAACAGCTCAATCTCTTCCTCGGAAAATCGAACCGATCCGTCGACGAACAAGTCGGTAATTTGCAGCAGCATTTCGGCGCGCCGCCGGGCTGAGCCGTGTGCGATGGCTTGATCGAGCTCCGTCACGAGGGAAGGAAATGCCAACGTGGGGCTCATGATACGAAGGGTCGCATTTTCAGGAGTGCGCTGCCCGAGAACGTCGCCAAAAGAGCCGGCTATTGAGTAGATTAGCAATTTACGAAATTATGCTTAAAAGTTTATGTAGCAATCTTTAGTGCCAACTCTTTGGTTTGCCTCGGGCGCCGCCAAAGACTGTTTGATGCAGCCAGCCTCGAAAGGACCCACTCCCGACACGCGCGGCGCTCGAGAGCCTTGATGTAACGATGTGCAGAGCGGGCGCCCGCAACGCCACACCTAGCTATCGCCTTAGCGTTGACACGCTCACAACGGGTGAGCGCTTTGCCATCCGCATGCGTGATAAGGATGCGAACCGACCGAGAAATGCCTTCTTACGGATCTTGCAACAGGCGGCGCCGCTCGAACAAACTCGAACAGTAGAATGGATATTTGCGGTACAGCGCCTTTGCTTCAGTAGGAAAATGAAGTGCCATCAAACTAAAAGGCCTTTTGAATTGCGAGTAACATCGGGGCTTGGCGACCGCCTGGAGGTTAAAGGCTCGCCGATAAAACGCTTGGTGCTCGGCCCTGGCGGCAACGAGGCAGTAGCTCGCAGCGAAGTATTCCGCCGCCAAAAAAACGATACGAAGCGTAACATAAGGCAAATCACGATGCCGCCGAGAGAGTCTTTCGTCTGCCACAAAGCACGTTGCATCTACCAACACGTTGCCTGCGTCGAGCTTAGACCGCTCGTGATCCGAGAAGACCTCGAGAGAAGGGGATATCGGATGTTCCTTTGAAACGATGTGAAGCCGCAGCGAGCTCGCTAGCTCGCCGTCCACGTACAACGCATACAGATAAGCGTTCTCCATTGCGTCATAATCATCGGCGAACGTCGCGAAACGATTTGGCGCAATTAAGTCTGCACGAAAATAAGCCTGATAGCGAAGTCGTCCGATCGCCTCCCGCAATTCGCGGTCGTTGGCGCGTCGACAATCTATTCGACGCAGAAGGCGATTTGCACGGTCAACAAACACCTTGTCCTGAGGGGGGCTATCCCAAAAATGCGATGGCTCCACTTGCGCATTCATTATGATATCCCCAATCAATTCCTTCATGCCGTTCAACGCAGCGTGCTTCGAGCTGACGTCGAAAGAAGTCGGGCAACGGCGTGCCCCAATTCATATTTCGGTAAAATGAATAGGCAGTTGACTTGGAAGTCACCCCCCCGTTTGAGGGGGTATACGTCCCTACGGCGCAGCACCGCAGACACGCCGCTAGACTTGGATAGCCCGTAATTTCCCGCATGGCCGAGCGCTGAGCCGTTCGAGGCTTTTGTTGGCCCGGCGAGGCGAAAGGTAGCGATCCGACGCGACGAAGAAGATTACGTTATTGTGCTGCAACCGGAGGATCTGGTGCTCTTTCGCAATCCCAGCGCAACCGCACTCCGCAAGGCCTGTAATTTTCTTCGCTGGGAGGTTGTCAGCGATACCGTTCCGGAAGCGAATGACCCGGCGTCTTGGTAACATCGCAACAGCGAGACAGCGTTTGGCTGGAGCTCGCTTCTAATGTCGCCAATGTCCTTGTTCGCCTAAGCAAAGCGGCCCCGGCGGGTTGCCGTCCGCCGAGGCCCGTGCGCTAGAGCCCGCTTGCCGACGGTACAGGATAACGAGCCCTGGCCACTCAGAGCTAAGAACTCGCCGCGGATCCCGGTTCCAGCCGCTGACGGCAGGCCGCCAGCTTGCATCGCGATATTCAAAATACGACCCGGTACACGGCGCTGGCCATGCCGGGCAAAAAATCGGGCGGGGGCATTTGTAGCGAACGCGGGTTTGATCCGTTCCGGCTTTGGAGACTCAAGGTCAGTGTGCCGAGGCCCACACGGTTAGGCGCATCTCATGGCTGCACGAGCTGCAATGGTAGACGCGGACGGCCGCATCCGTTCCCTCGGGAAGCCGCTCTATACTGGCGACTTTCATCTCCTCTCCGCATCGGCAGGGAGGACCTTCGGTACAGCCGGGCTCAAGAAATCGCTCAAATGCTGACATGGCGATGCCCCCAGTGGAACTTTGGAACAATACTCTACATGCTGCAATGCACAAGAACGGGTCCTAACGTTCCGCGATCGGCAATCGTATCGACACCGTTAACTCGCGCGCTCGCGGACCCCTTTCACCCGGTGGAACACTCTTGGTTCTGCTTTCGGTTTCTTACTTCTTGATGTTCTTCCTGCCTTCACGGTGCGCGCACGTTGTCCAGAGGTCTTCTCTCCGTTGAACTCACTTGCAGCTCTGCTGGTAGTGGAATCGGTCATCGGGCTGGGTGGTCTTAAGCGAAGGGCTTTTGGCATCGGATGCAAGCGAAAGTCGCCCGGATAAAACCCGCCACCGCGGTCGAACGAAATGATTTCTGCTTTGAGGGACGGCGGTGTTGCGTAACGAAGCCACCGGTCCCCAAATCGCAAATAGGTGCAGGCAAGGTGAACCCGGCTTTCGTTGCAGGCGGTGTCTCGCTTCAGCGCTAACGCTGCTGCACATTTAGCTGGATCCTTCTTCGATCCGCGTTCACAGTCCGCCTTCGTAATGTGAACCGTCACTGGCTCGTCGGCATCTACCACCTGCAACCCCTCGATAGTCCTCATCGCCGCTCCTCCTGTTGGATCAGCAATTCCAATGTCGCGGACTCAGGGAAATCTCCCGCGGCCGCCTGAGGCTGTGCAGGGCAATTAGACGCCGGATTAAAATCCCGCAGCGCGTCGACAATCTATCTTTGGTCCGCGAGTTGTCGTTCGCAGGCGTGACGTACGGGATGTCGTTGATATTTACCGCCCCTGTCTCTGCGTGAGATTCGGCAAAATCGTCCTGCCTGGAATTAAGATAATAGGATCGGCTGGCGGCCATCGCAGAACCCTCACGCAATACGTCCGACCCGGATCAATCTTCCACGAAGCCAAGAGCCTTTGGAAGGCGATTTATTGGGCAAACGAGACCGCCAACTGAGCATCGTCGTGCATTTTCCTGCGGCGGTTTAACTCAGTGCGGCAAGTCAGATTGCCGTTGGAGCAGTGTTAAAAGAACAACCGCAGTACCCATCGAGGGGAGCATTTCAGTCATGGCAAAACCGAAGCTGCGGCTAGTCGCGCCAATAACTTAAATCGAACAGTTGCCCTGCTCCGACCCAAAAACGCCGAACTGCGGACCAGGGAGCACCTGACCGACGGCGAAGTGGAAAAAGCTGGTCGAGGCCGCCGGCGCCAACCGCCACGGCCACCGCGATGCCCTGATGGTACTCATGGCCTATCGGTACGGCCTTCGGGCGGCCGAAGTCGTGGACCTTCGGTGGGAGCAGATCGACTTTAAAACAGCCTCCCTGCACATCCGTAGGGTCAAGAACGGCGCGCCAAGTACGCACCCGCTGACCGGCCGAGAGCTGCGCGAGTTGCGCCGGCATCAGAGGGAAAGCGCCAAGTCACCCTTCGTGTTCGTTTCGGAGCGCGGGGCGCCGTTATCGGCGCCCGGATTTAGCCGCATGATCGAGCGAGCAGCGGCGGCGACGAAGCTTGGCATCAAGGCCCACGCCCACATGCTGCGCCACGCTTGCGGCTACAAGCTGGCGAATGACGGGGTCGATACGAGAGCTATCCCTTTCGAATAGTCGTGCTACATTCCTTTGTGTCTGCGACACGCTTTCTTTCCAATGGGCGCGAATGATGAGTGCACTTGAGAAGGGAATTACCGCGAACGGTACCGGTTACGCCGGAAAGCAGTGGAACATACTCGGGCAGGTATATTATCCCAAGGCAACCTGCGACGCCGCGTTCGCTTTCGAGACAAATTCGCTACCGGGACAGTTCGTCCCGGTTCATATGCACCCGACGCAGGACGAGTTCATCCTAATGCAAGAGGGTGCGCTCGACCTCAAACTTGGTGGCGTCTGGACGAAAGCAAATGCAGGCGATCTCGTGCGCATGCCGCGTGGCATTCCGCATGGATACTTCAATAAGTCGGATAAGCCCGCTCGTGCATTATTCTGGGTTTCACCGCGCGGAAAGTTGGAAGCCCTCTTTGAAAAAATCCGCGGGTTGACCGATCCCGCGGAAATTATGACGCTGTCCGCAAAGCCTGAAGTTGAATTTCTCCCGCCTGAGGCAAACGCCTGACCAGGTGCCCCCCTCCTGGCTCAGCCGTGGCCGTAGGTTCGTTCTTATTGACCGCAGCCGGGGTTCATAGGCAAAGGCCTCAAAACAAATCCTGAGTCCTCTTAGGTCCGAATGGAAAAGGACGGCTTGGAAGCATGATCAGGGGGCTATGATGAGGAAGATACTGCTACTGATGCTAGTACTGGTGTCGTCGGCGGCTCATGCCGAACGCCTTGACTCCCTCAAGAATTTCACCGGCATTTGGGCGCCGGCTGAAGGTGGCGCGGCACCACCGAGCGTCGCCTGCCAAAAGGAACTATCAAGTGGTGGCAATCGAACTCCCAGCGAAGCACGCCCATATGAACTACTCGGGATCTGCGAGCGCGGGATCGATTATCTCTATCAACCAACCTATTGCGACGCTACGAATATCACGCCTCACGGGACAAGCGCCGAGTTCGACGAACGATGCACGACCAAGGGCGATTACATCGACGAGTTTCATTCTGGGATAACGGATTTAGGCCACGGCGCAATCGTGTTGTCGCGCACTCCTACCAAATCAGATGGCGGGTATTCTCCTTCGCCGAAGCTCCGCTATATCCGCTGCAACCAGACCTACAACTGCGTTCATCGAGATGGCGCGCAAACAGATCGATGAGGCGCGCGCCACGATCGGGGCCCTGACGGCCACGCGCCGCTGCTTTTATTTTTGCTGCGATGCCGTTCGCCGGCGCGGTTTTTGCTGCGCGGTCCCCGGATTGCCTCGGCATGGGACGGTCCGTCCGGTGATGCCGGAAGTATCCACACCGTGATCGATCGGCCTATCGTAGGGGTATCCAGCGAGTTGATGCCGCTCTGCCTTCCTGTCAAAACGCCAAATCCCAATAGGAGTCGTCCATGAACCCGGTACAAGTCGAGCAGAAGACCTATCAGATGCCGCCGCAGGAAGGGATTACCATCGCACACTTTCTCACCGTCGCCGACGTCGAGCGATCGCTTCGATTTTACGAAACTGTCTTCGGAGGTCGCGTTCTGAGCAGGGGCGACAGCAAAGGCGCGCCGGGGTACATCCAGATCGCGAACACGTGGCTTCTTGTCAACCCCGGGGGCGGTCCGACACCTGATAAACCGTCGGTAACGCTCAGCGTCCCCGCCAATCCCGATTTAGTCAGCAGCTTCATGAATATCCGCGTTGCAGATATTCAAGCGTGCTATGAACTGTGGCGAAGTCGAGGAGCCGAGTTCATCACGGAGCCCAAGCCCAAGTACGGCGAGACGCGCTGCTACATTCGCGATCCCGATGGCTACATCATAGAAGTTGGGCAAAGCAACCCGGGCGTCGCATACGGATAAACGTTACGACACGTGAAGGCATCTGTGGCGACCGCCACCAGCGATTTATGAGTAAGCCGCTTGGCGGTAGACCGGCCGCATGAAGTAAGAGAGCAAGGCACCAACGACGCTTGGCGGCCTGCACCGCGCGACACTATTGAGCCTACCTGGTGGGATAGGCGGAGCGGTAACCAAGGTTTAACGCGGCTGGCACACTGTGAAGCTCCTTCACGAGGCCGCTATCGATGATGGACGAGCTGCTTATCGAAGAACTGGTGGTACGCAGGCTCCATGAAAAAATGGATGATGCGTTTCGCGCTGCGATGCAGAAAGCCATCAACGCGGGCGAAGAAACCACACCGACCGTGGTCTCGAAAAAGCCGGGCACTCGAATTCCGAGGATTGTCTCGGCTTAGCCAGACGCGTACTGGAGCCTGTGACCGCGCGACACTGGCGGCGCCGTGCTGGTGATCCGTTGGGGCGCCGGCGCAACGAGCGACGTGCCGCGGCAGCGGGCATGCTGCGCGGCGTGCGGACGCAACGGCCGCGCGACAATTCATCGTCTCCGTTTGGTCGCTTCGCGCCGGCAGGCGCACCTAACCGGCAATGCCGTCCCGCCGGCCGGCATCAAGAGCGCTCTGGCGCTCTATTCAAATGGCGCAGTTTCCCTGTAACTTGGTTGATGACATTCCGCGGGGGAGGCAATGGTCATGGTCGCTCGCCTGTTCGCTCCACAATTCCTGGTGCTGTATTGGTTCGCGATCACAGCGATGATCGTGCATTTCCGCGGCCGCGACCGGTTGACCCTTACCCGGCAGCTGACCGACCATTCGACGCTGCTCGCGCCCTATAATGTGCTGATGTATTGGTTCTCGGCGCTGCCCAATCGCCCGGTGCTGCCGACGGCGAGCATTCCGCAACTGGCCAAGCTGCGCGAGAACTGGGAAATCATCCGCGACGAAGCCTTGGCGCTGTCCGAGCAGGGCGGCATCAAGGCCGCCGACAAGTACAACGATTTCGGCTTCAATTCGTTCTTCCGCACCGGCTGGAAGCGGTTCTATCTCAAATGGTACGACGAGCCGCTGCCGTCGGCGAAATCGGCTTGCCCGCGCACCGTCGAGTTGCTCGAACTCGATCCCCGGCCTCGAGGGCGCCATGTTCGCCACGCTGCCGCCCGGCGGCAGACTGGTGCGGCACCGCGACCCCTATGCCGGATCGCTGCGCTATCACCTCGGCCTGGTGACGCCGAAGTCGCCGGGCGAATGCCGCATCTTTGTCGACGGTGAGCCTTACACTTGGCGCGACGGCGAGGATCTATTGTTCGACGAGACCTTCGTGCACTACGCGGAAAACACCACCAGCGACACGCGCATCATTTTGTTCTGCGACGTCGAGCGGCCGTTACATACTGGATTCGTGACCGCGCTCAACCGTTGGGTCTGTCGCCACGTCGTCCGAGAGACCAAGACGCAAAATGTCGACGGCGAACCGGTCGGCGCCTTTAACAAGATGTTCGCCTATATCTATCAGGTCCGCCTGGTCGGCAAACGCATGAAGGCCTGGAACAAAAGGGTCTATTACGCCGTCAAATATTCGATCATGGGATTGGTGCTGGCGGCTGTCGTATATTCCGTATTTGCTTAAAGTGATAGGACCGTCCTAAGAGAGCCGACGTGCGGGGGCGCAATTCCCTTGGAGCTTCCGCCTTGTCCGATCCATTTCGTGGCAGTCCAACTAAGCTGAAAACTGGTCGGTAATTCGATCGATCATCAGACAGCTCTGGGCGACTCCGCGTAGCAGATAATCCCTGCGCTTGTCTGAAGTCAGCGCGGGTGATGCCGCAAATGAGGTTAGTCCGACAAGGCGGTGGTCGTGTGACCAGCAACACTTCCCTCGACGATCATAAGCGCTAACCTAAAATCAACGTGCACGTTTGAGGGCTTATAGGAGCGGTCAATGACAGAGGCCGTCACCATCAACAACGAGGAACTTGCAATCTTGTGTGACATCGTGAGCGGCTGGGGCGTTGAAAAATGGGCCGAAAATCCAGATGCAGTTAAAAAACAGGCGTTTGATCGCCTGATAGCGCACGGATACGTCCAATCGGCACACGAAGCTTCCGCTACAAGATATCAACACACAATCAAGACGGAGATTCTTTTCGCCCAGCTTTGCGTCGGAATAAGCGGTGGATAGTCACCGATGATTTCGTTGATCTAGCAACACGCATGATCACCAAAAAGGCCGCACCGCTGCCCGAGCTCACGCTTGAGTCAATCTCGGGCCGTCAGTAACCGATGCCACACGGCTCTTAATCACCTTCGGAATCGACTTTGGGCGGGGCGGTGATGCGAGATACACGACGCCGCAACCGATCAAGGCAACGGCGAAGCCTGTGGTCAGCATGGTCGCAAGCTGTGCTTTATCCACTGACGGTCCCGTCTGGCAGCGGCACGATGCTCGGCGCTATTAGCAGCCAAGCGACGCTTTCTCCGGTCCGCAACCTTTCTTGCATGGCTTCATGCAGCTGCGCGGCCCCGCTGTCTCCACCGACGTAACTGCTCGGCCTCCTGCCGGTGCTTCTCCGGCGTCAGGAGCAAACGCGTGTTTCGTCATCCGCCTGTTGACAGTGTAAAACCCTGCTAGACCGAGCCGGAGGCCGTTTTGACTCGCGTCGGGATATGTGCAGCGATCAGACAGCCAACCAGATAACTGATCTGAACCGAGACAAGCGTTGCTAACAGACGCAATGTAACAACAAGCGAGTTACTGCCAACCCAAAATCCGGCGGCGAATATGCTGGTGATCACCAGTAGTATCAGCAGCGCCAAGATGATCACGTTAAAACGTAGTCCAAGCGCCAGTCCGGCTACCGCAACAAGAACCATGATAGCGAGCATTGTAGTCCCCCCGCGCGGAAATTTTGTCTGCAAAGCAGGCTCCTGGCTGGGTTCTTTTTTGTGGCCAAATACGTGTGATTTGGCTGGGCCTCAAAAATATTGCCATATGTGACCTTTCTGACACGGTCGAGGCTGCTTGTTCCACCGCACGTAGGTACTGACTGTGCAACATTAGCGCTAAAGGGCGGCCACCGAGCCGCCCATTGCCTCACCTAACGCGGCAACGAAAAATGCCGGCGAGTGTGAAGCCTGCCGGCGTTCGCTGTGGTTGAGAGCGCAAACACCTGGCGGTCAGTTGAACGTCGCACCGGCGGCAATGAGCGATGGCGCCACGCACCGTATCATCGTTAGCCACCCAGCGGCTCCGGCGGGGGTTGTTTCCGCCGGAGCCTATGCGCCAAGGAGAGACCGCAAAGAGGCCCGAAAGGGGCACCCCATGCGGACGGGACCACGACGCACAAAGACTAAAACTTGACACGGATTGTCGTTCCGCAGACAGGCCGGTCCACGTATCAAACTAATTGCATCGTTGATGGAACTAACAAGCAGTGCGTGTTTGGATCGACCGTCGGCCGCCCCGCACAGTCATCACGCCAATCGATGCAACACAGTCGACATTTTTAGCTGTGCTGTTTCGCGTGTTGCCTCGCGGCATTGTTCTGGTGCTCGGCGGCTTCGAGGTAATGACCGAATGCGATCCGGGCATGATGCGCGGCCTTTTCATGATTTCCCGCTTTGTGATGCTTTGCGCCCTCGCAATGATGTTTGGCGGCCTGCTCATAGTGTTGCGCTGCTTGTTCGTGATGCTCGTGAATCTTGTACTCTGCCATTCTGATCTCCCGGACTTTCCCGTTTCAGCTCGACTTCATACGAGACAAGCGCTCAACTGCGCACTAATCTTCTTGAGACAATGCGTGAGGATTCGATAAGCATGGATTTAGTGGAAATCGGCGAGCCTAGCGCATGCCCGGCAGCGGACGTGGGTCTTAAAGCAATGTCTCAACGCGAGGATGTGACTGAATGAGAACCAAGGGAGGGGGTAATCCGATCGACCTTTTGGTCGGTTCGCGGATCAGGATGTTTCGCAAAGGTCGCAAGCTGAGCCAGGCTCAGCTTGGTAAAAAGCTCGGTGTCACATTCCAGCAAGTCCAGAAATACGAGAACGGCAAGAATCGCGTGGGCGCCAGCCGGCTACAAATGATCTCGACCGCTCTCAACGTCCCAGTCGGGCAGTTTTTTACTGATGATGCTGGAACGAGTCGAACGTCGGCAAAGCCACTGACATTCGATCCACAGGCGCTACGGGTTGCAGAGGCATTTACCCGGCTCAACGACAAGGAGTTGCGCAATTCAATTCTTGATATGGTTGAGGCCATGGCGAGAAAATCGCCCGGTATCTGATATGGCCCGCCTTCAGGCGTTGAGCGCCGACAACGTGGTCGTGCTCCCGAAGGATTTGACGCCGAGTGTAGGCAACGCGGTTAGCGGCTTCACCGACCGCGGATCAGGCTGACAATCAGGCAGCGGACGCGCGTGCTGCAGCAGTGGCCGCAGGTAGCGTTGATTTGATACCTCGGCGGAGCCGCGCACTATACCCCGTGCGCGCGCGAAGTCTGAGGGGCGCCAACGACGCGCATTGGGATGCTGTCATCGGCGCCCCGGTTACGGCGGGGAAGGCTCTCTCCCACCGTCCCCGCGCGATCTTATCACGCTTGTGCGCGGCGTTCGGCTTCCGTTCGGGGCTACTTCAAATCATTTGAAGCGGACAAAAGGGGCCCGTTCGCCATTTGTGCATTTGGGTTTGGCGGTTTGATTGCCACTCGGCTTGACCTGCCACTGAGTTTTTCCTCCACGCGGAGTTAGAGTCCGACCTCAAATAGGGGACGGACGATGAAGCGGAATAGGTTCAGCGAAGAGCAGATCATCGCGGTCTTGCGCGAACACGAGGCCGGAGCGAAGACGGCCGATCTAGCACGCAAGCACGGCATCTCGGAAGCCACGTTGTACAACTGGAAGGCCAAATACGGCGGCATGGAGATGTCGGACGCCAAGCGTCTGCGGTCGCTGGAAGAGGAGAACCGCAAGCTGAAGAAGCTCTTGGCGGAGTCGATGCTGGACCAGGCGGCGCTGAAAGAGCTTCTGACAAAAAAATGGTAGGGCCCGCCGCCAAGCGCGAGGCTGTCGCTCATCTTCGTAATGTCCTGCAGATGAGCGAGCGTCGGGCCTGCATCCTCATTTCCGCGGATCGCAAGATGATCCGCTATCGATCGCGCCGGCCGCCCGATGTCGAGCTGCGCACCCGTTTGCGGGATCTCGCCAACCAGCGCCGCCGGTTCGGCTACCGTCGGCTGTTCATCCTACTGCGGGAACGGGGCGAGCCATCAGGTGTCAATCGCATCTATCGGCTCTACCGCGAAGAAGGGCTGACGGTCCGCAAGCGTAAGGCTCGGCGGAAAGCGATCGGAACGCGCACGCCGATCCTGGTCGAGGCCAAGGTCAACGCGCGCTGGTCGCTCGACTTCGTCCATGATCAGTTCGCCGGGGGCCGGCGCTTCCGCATCCTCAACATTGTCGATGATGTGACGCGCGTATGTCTGGCGGCAATTCCCGACACCTCGATCTCGGGCAAACGAGTTGCACGCGAGTTGACGATGCTCATCGGCGCGCGCGGCAAGCCGCGGATGATCGTTTCCGACAATGGAACCGAGTTCACCTCGAACGCGATGCTAGGCTGGGCGAAGGATCATGGTGTGGATTGGCATTACATCGCACCGGGCAGACCGATGCAGAACGGCTACATCGAGTCCTTCAACGGCCGGATGCGCGACGAGCTTCTCAATGAGAGCCTGTTCATCGATCTCGATCAGGCCCGTCAGCTCATCGGCGCCTGGGTCACCGACTACAACACCGCGAGGCCGCACTCCTCGCTCGGCTACAAAACGCCGGCCGCTTATGCCGGTACACTCACCGCGCCGAAGGGCGTAACCTTGGTCGAGGCTCTAAACGCCGCTGGATGAAAGTTCAGTGGCAGGTCACAGGCATGAACCTTTCTCCGACAACGGCGACCTACGGGTATTGGAATTCAAACTCAGACCCAAACCCAAACCCAAACTCGGAGAACGACCATGTCACGCAAAATCCTCTTTACTCTCGCAGCCGCAGCCACGATCGCCGCTGCAGCTACTCTCTCTACCAGCGCGGCCGATGCCCATGGTTTCGGCGGTGGTGGTTTCGGTGGCGGCCATTTCGGTGGCGGCGGGTTCGCCCGCGGCGGCGGCTTCGGCGGCAGCCACTTCGGCGGCACCCACTTCGGCGGCAGCCGTTTCGCCGGCACCCACTTCGGCGGACGCGGCATCGGCCGGGGCTATCCCGGACGCGGCTGGGGCCGCTGGGCGGGTTGGCATCATCGCTGGTACTGGCGCGATGGCCGCTGGTTCTATGGCGACTACGGTGTCGACGGCGGCTACGTAGATCCGGCTCCCGTTGCCACGCCCGGCCCGTGCACCTGCCTGACCAAGACCTACACGCAGGACGGCCTCGTCGTGTTCGCGGACGTCTGCACCAAGGAAGCGGCCAGCGCGCCCGTCGGTGGTACCGAAGTGACGCCTCCGGCCAAGACCTCGGAAGTGACCCCGCCGCCGGCCCCGCAGCCGGACAACAAGGCGGTCGCCGACGCCTCGCAAGCGCCGACCACCACCAACTACGCCGGCAAGACCTACTAGGACTTCCTGGCGGCCAACGGCCTGGCGCAGAAGAACTAAAGCCTTAAGGCCTACTCGAACTGAACAGCCGCCTGCGAACCAATCGCAGGCGGCCCTTCATTTGCTGCAGTGCCCATCACTGCGCAAGCTGCCGCACCTACTTCGGCGGCTGGTGGATTGAGATTTCTTTAAGCCGTTTGAACCGCTTACCGCCGAATTGCGACAGACCTGTAGAGCAAGCCGATGGAGGGTATCATGAAAAGCGGTTCGAGCGGACTGCAACAGCACAAGTACTTTCTCGTGCAAATCGACGGGCGGACGAAATCGGGGCATCGGCGCTTCATCGACGCGTTGCGCGCGGGACTGCAGTTGAGAGATCAGTTCCCGCAGCACGACATCAAGGTGCGGGCAACTGAGGGAGCGGTCCAGCGGACTGTGTTGCACTAATGCGTGTGTTCGCTGAGAAGCAATCGGGGGCCAAGAGTGAGCGCGCTGCATTGGCGCGTTGTATTGCGTCGCGCCCCAGAGTTTCTGTGATAACCTAAGCCTCGCACATTGAGCAAATATCGATGCCCGACGACTGCTTCGCCGAAGAAACCGGCGACCCGCACTACGCCGACCCGGCGCAATTATTTACATGGTCGAGAAGTGAAGCAAAGACGGCAAGCGTGTCCAGGGATGCGCAGTTGCGAGGATGACTTTCAGTTCTGCGCCCTTAATTCGTTTGGCTTCATAGGGGACATGAAGAAAATTCGCATCCATATCCAAAGCGGAGCGCTTCATCTGTCAAGTGTTGCGCGGTAAATCGGTAAACAGGGGTACTTTGCCTTTCATTGTGCTCCTGTGCGGCTCACAATGATGCGAATTACCGTAATCTGGTTGGCCTGACCGTTGTCGGCGACGACCAACAGGTGACCGTTTTACACGTCCGAAATAAAGCGGATGGCCTCCCACTTGCCGACAAGCACTGCAAGCAATTTGGGAAGAGCGCACTGTTCAATAAAATGGAAGGCACGCGAGCAATTTATAGTTGCCAGTACCCCGATAACGCTAGACCTCCATCGGGGATGCAGCCTTAGCGAGATGCAAACGACAACTTGGGCAACAGCTTCGTGTGGATATGAGCTGCCGCAGGAAATGGCGCCTGAATTGACCATGCTCGATCTCGTGCGCCAATCCCAATCCGCAACGTGAGCCGCTGACCTGGATAATTCGCGATCGCCGCGTCCCAGCGCCGCGGGCAATTGCTTCGGCAGGGCCACGGAATGTCCTTGAGCACTCGATCGAGAACCGACAATACGGCAGCGAAATCGGGTGTTTGAGGCGGACAAACCGATTAACGTTAAACGACGCCACTCAGCCCTCGCCGTCACGGCCGATTATGACCGCGCGATGGCGCTAAAAGGACTTACACGAAATGAGATGCATCGGCTCGGGCTGTGCCTGACCACTTTGCGTATTCTGGCGAAATCGAGAGGTCCGCATCGCTCTGTCTTGATTGAAAGACCCATCGATGAATATTTAAGGAGTGACCCCTTTAGTATTGCCCATGCGCTAGAGCGGCTTCGTCGAGCTATCCACAACGAAGAGGCTCAACGCCGGGAAGGCGAGGATTGGAGCCCAGCGCGGGAATACGTTCGCACATTGCTGCACAGGATCGATCCATGGAGGAAGTGAGACGGACTTCTTCAGGCACTGCGCTTCTTGGCGAAGAAGCCGAACGACCCTAATAGCCTGCTCTTGGGCGAATTGCGAATTCGGGATTATTTGAAGGGTCCGACTGCTTCACTGCAAAGGCTTAACGCTGCAATCGATGAGGAAGTGAAAGCTTGCCATGGTGATAAGTTCTTTTGGATCGCAATCCAGAAGTTCGTGCAGAGCCAGTTCGACATATAGAAATCGAGCCTCAGGCGCAGGCGGCGAGAAAGGGAACCGAGAGCACGATCTCGCGCATCTCGTTTCTGACGCTCACCGCCAATCCCGGGTCACCGTATTTATTGAGGCTTAGCTCCCGAGCTATACAGCACGCATAGTCGAGCGCAGCGGCCACGTCTTGCAATACCACGCAGCGCTCGTCGTCCTCGTGGTCGCCCGACCTAATCGTAAAGTAGTATTTAGGCATGATGGCTCCCCCAATCACGGTCAGACGGCGCGTGACGAATCCTCGACCGAAGAACTCGGTGAATTGGCGGCATCATGCGACAGCCGAATGACCGTTCGCAATTCAAAAGAATGGCATGGAAAAAGGTTGTCGACATTATTCCCTCAAACTTCTTTCAAACGCAGATACTGTCGGATGACAAGTATGCCGTTGCGCAACGTAAAGTGCTGATCAGGATAGTTGGCAATCGCCGCGTCCAGCGCAGCGTGTCAGACCGCGGCGCTTGCCGAAGCCACGATGACCCACCGAACATGCTGCTCATTGCAGTCCCACATCTCGACCCGAAAGGGGCAGGTTGCGTGGAATGTCATGCAAGTTCGGATTGGCTAACTGTCGAAGCAATTCGTCCACGCGAAAGTACGCTTCCGAACTAGCTCCCCAAAGGCTCTTCGACGCCTCGCCAAGCTGCTCAAGCCTCAGTGTGCGCAGACGCCCCTCGTTCTCCTCCATAAGAACATAATGAGAACATAAATGGGCTAAGTCAAGGCAGCTCCTTCATATTTTCATCAATTTGCATCCACAGATTTTCACACGAAACCCACAGGGGATGTGGAGTTCAACAGGGGTGTCAAAATGTGGCGTATGAAATCGCGCCGGATATTACCGGCGATTTCGCTATCGCTCTGTTTGGTTTCGGGAGCGTCGCCCAAGCCGAAGTCGGAAGCATCTACGGTGGTTCGGACGGCCTTTGCGGATCGCGGACCGCAAACGGTGAACGCTTTAATTGCGGGGCGATGACGGCGGCGCATCGTACTCTCCCGTTCGGCACACTGGTTCGGGTTTGCCATAACGGCTGCGTCGTGGTTCGGATAAACGACCGCGGCCCTTTTGTGCGGGGTAGGCATGTCGACCTATCGCCCGCGGCGGCACGAGCGATTGGGCTGCCAAACACCGGCCAAGTGACGATCACCCGAATGTAACGTTCGAGTTTGCCCCTACGTTAGTGCCTGTGGGCGGCAACTCGTTGAATGAGTCCGATTTTGCGTGCCTTCGAAAAATCCGTTCGGGTTCAGTGTCTCCGGTGCGGCCACTTCAATGTGTTGGCGCCGGATGTACTGGCACGCTTGGCGATCGGGCCGAACACTCCGATTGCCGCTTTCGTTAAGCGCCTCCGCTGTCGCAAGTGCGGGAGCAAGAGCGTGCTGGCAACTCGGAAGCCCGTGTCGCAAAAGGCGTCATGATGTGCGGTCGCTTCACCGTCAAGATGACGTGGGCGGAGACTGGCGAGGCGTGATCTGGGGATGACCTCCACGGCCGACCCCAGCGCCCCACAGCACTAGTTAAGCGGTTCTAAAAGCCCAGGCTCATGCATTACGAGAATATGATTTAGATCGCAGACAAGAGCTTCATCGAACATCGGCAACTTCTGCCTAACCTCTCGAAGAAAAGGGGCTGACAGATGTTTTCAAGCGCAGACGAGCTATGGGCCAAAGAACAAGCATGCCGCGAGTCGGCGCGTAAGAGCGAAGATAAGAACACGCGGGCAGCTTATCGCGCGCTGAGGGCAGCTTGGAGCCAGCTTGCTGATCAAGCCGCGCGAATAGAGCGGGCAGATCGGGATACCACGCCATCAGCGCGAGAAATCATGCAACTGAGTAAGTCAATCACTCTTCTTTGGGGTACTAGAAACCGAAGAACGTCCGTCCGCACCTGATCTGCGGTCGATGTTCGATCGCCTTTCCCCGATTAGTCGCTTCTCTTCCTCGGCACGAGTATCAGCCCCGCTGCGGCGATCCTTTCCCGAGCGTCGATCATCGGTCCGTCTCTCATCGACATCCATCGCTCGCTCCCTCCATAGCTTGCTCAATCTTGCAACGAACCACCGAACGACGCGTGAAGAGGTACGCCGCGGTTGAGCTGAGGCGCCTGGCGCTTCATTGCAGCGTTGGCCGGTGTCGAAGCGGGTCAACGGCTCAAAGGTGGATGCGGACAACTCGACACTAATCGAAAAGGTGGAATTGGCTGCCGCGTAGCAGACCGCCAGCCTCGCACGACATTTGCCGATGTTGCTTGTCAGCAACACGCTCCGAAACTTATCCGGCGATCGTCCGACTGCCACAAAAGAGACCCCCCAACGTGTGAGCAGCTTAACGCAGCGGCTCGCCCGGCTAAGGGTTGGTTAACCAAGACCGTCCATGATCTGCTAAGAACTTGCAGGGTTTCGGATATGAAAAACCGGCAAATAGACCCCATCCTTGCTGACGATCTTGATGCCGTTCTCGCTCGTCAGCGAAGAATTCAAGACCAAATAAGCCTGCGCGACATCTATCGGCTGGATAGCCAGTTCAGCGACTTTCTCACTATGATCCTAAGCTTGTTTGTAGCTGCCACAGGATTGGGCTGGTCTATCTTTGTATGGGTGCTCCCTCACCCTTAACGTGGCTCTCAGAGCCGACACGCCCGATCACCGGTGCAAGGCTAGACCGTGCGCGGCCGCTTCACAGTCAGCGGGAGTAGCGGCGATAGCGGCGCGACACAGCCCGGCATAATTTGAGCGTGCTGGGGAAAAGTTTGTTGACCGGGCATAAAAAAGAACCCCGAAGCGCGAATGCTCGGGGACGATCACGTGCCAGGCACAATCGTAAGGCCGTTGGCCGGTCTCGAGCGCAATATGTCGCACGAATGTCATGCTATCCGCGCTACGAAAGAAATGCCGGTTCAGTCTTTTTGCTCTGCAAAATGTTTTTCGTGTTGTGTGAGATACTTATCATCTACTTCCTCGCCGCCGTTTTGTTTTTGGCAATTCACCACTATGAGCGCAACGGTCGGCTGGCAGCTCTACTCAAATGTTTGGTGCTGACAGTGGGTGGCGTCGCGATCCTAAACAAATTGCAGCCCCTGCTCGGCCTAAATTGGTTTTAGATGCCACGGCGAAAACAGTTCTGGCTGGGGTTTTTCTTTCCAACAGCTTGGGCGTACCATTGCGGACGGCACAGTGGGGACAAATCCGGGGAACCACTGCACCGGGGCCCCTGGCGCGCGAGTGAGCCCGCTGTGCCGGGGCTTCCCCGTTCTTGCCCGCGTCACATACTGGCCGATACACTGGCCAGCGGAGGGTTTTAGACAGGCCCCTCCCGCGCCGGCCGTGGCCCCCTTTCCCAAGGCTCTGCGGCCGGCGCACCTAACGGC
>CAWDZD010000022.1:0-81307 GCA_963806465.1 uncultured Alphaproteobacteria bacterium
CGTCGCCGAGATTGCGGCCGAGTTGGTGCGGCAGAGGCTCGATCGTCAGTCTGGCTTCTCGAGGCGCCGTTGCCGCATTAAAGCAGGCGACAGCGATGATCCCCATCGTCTTTGCAATCGCGGGCAATGCGGTCGGCAACGGCTTTGTCGAGAGCTTGGCGCGCCCGGGCGGCAGCGTCACTGGAATGTCGCTCCAGAACCCGATGCGGACCGGCAAGCGGCTCGAACTCTTGCGTGATGTGGTCCCTAATCTCCGCCGGTTGGCAATCATGTTTAATGCCGACTATCCCTCAACTGTGCCGGGAGACGGGCGAGGTTCAGGCTGTGGCTCGCACGCTGGGCCTCGAAGTCGCGGGACAGGAAATCCGGCGCGCGGAAGATATTGCACCCGTCTTCGAAGCGTCTAAATCCCAAGCGGACGCACTTTACGTCGTGGGTGACACTCTCATTCTCGCCAATAGAACGCCGATCGTCACGCTTGCGCTCGGCTCGCGGCTGCCGACGATCTTCGATAACCGCGGTTAATGTCCAAGCAGGGGGCCTCATGTCCTGCGGAGCAAACTTTCCAGCTCTGTTCCAGCGCGCAGCCGAATATGTCGACAAAATTCTGCGCGGGGCGAAGCCGAGCGACCTTCCGGTCGAGCAGCCGACCAAGTTCGACCTCGTCGTCAATCTCAAGACCGCCAAGGCGCTTGGAACCGCCCATGCCGACCGCGCTGCTCGCTCCGCCGACGAGGTAATCGAATGAACCTTCCGCAATGCAGTAATAGTGGGCGGCGAATGTCGCGACATCAGCTGGCGGCGCATTAGCGCTTACGCGCCTCCATCATTGCTCGCTCGCCAACGCGGCAGCGGCGGCTCGACTACGGCCGCCGGCCTAAGCTGCGTGAAACGAACCGAGGTTCTGGCTGATCGGTCCATCGCGTCGCCTTCCTCGATATGCTGCTCGCCACATCCCTCGCATTGGAAGGTAAAGAGATCGGGCGGCCCGCCAAATCGCGGTGTCCCGAACGAGTTGCATCGGCCGGACGCAGGCAACGCAACGCGGCGGCTTCGGCGCGGACTTGTTGGCGCGTTCGTCATACATGACGCGAGTGTCCAGTAACGGCCTCCAAACGGGGCCGGCTGGTGATATGAGGTGCCAGCATTACCGCTGCGTGGCCGGAAGCTTGATCTTTGGCAATCTAAGGCGTGGCGCTTCGCCGCCGATCGCGACTGTTCGAACCGACGCTTAAGCACACCGACGCGAACACGATCAGGGAAACCAGCAACATCAGGTGGAACTCCCGCGTCTTCGCGGCTGAGCAATCAGCATGGCCGCAATGTGCGGCTTATCTGAAATCCCGGCTGGAAAAATACCAAGACCACGAGCAGCAGCGCCACAACCACCACAAGCCACGGCATGAGATTGCGCAGATACGCCTTCGACGACATCAGGGCGATTTTCGGCAGGGCCTTCCCGCGGCCAACTGTAGCCCGTTCGCAAGATAGAAAGATGCGAGCAACAGAACCGCGATCCCGAAAGGCGACCGATACCGCCAGACGACAGCAGCGTGGCCGGGTAGCTACAGCTACGCTCCACCCGATGAAGACCCAACGAAGAGACCGTACAAAAGCGGAATTAGCCCTTGGATCAGCCGCCTGTTATTCATGACGCGGCATCCTTCGTCCGATCAAACAATGGCGGCAGCACGCGCCGATGGGCGTTTGGCCGCGTTCGCTGCACCTGGACGTGCCGACCGGTGAATTGGTTCATGGCGGCGCCCAGCGCCAGCGGCCGCCGTGTCCGCTCTTTTGGGGAATCCAAAACGCCGGAATACCGGCGTTGGTACGGTTCAGCCGCTAACCAATCGGATCGCGATCGCGACGAGCGCGTGATGCCAAGCGCTCGAACCTAGCGCTTCGCCAAATTGCCTTCTGCTCCGACGTGCACAGCAACGTGGCTGGTGGCGACGCGATGTTGGTCCGCGCGGTATGCTTGATGTGCGCGTTGGTACAACCGCTGTTGAGAAACCAGAACTCCAAATCCTCGCAGGAGCGCTGTGCTTGCGGTTGGTTCGGCGTGGCGTTGTCGGCGAATGCCCCGCGCGCAGTCGCGAAGGCGTCTTCGACGATTGCTGCCGGCGGCACAAAGGCAAACACGGCGCCAACGCAAGCTGCCACCAAAACAATCGACGCAAGTCTCTTGACCATGACGCGCTCCCACGGGGTGCCGGCGCGGCTGGAGCTGACCTCTGCTGCGTCCGACCCGGCCGCAACGCTAGTTTCAAACCGGCTCGTCCTCGATTGTGCTGTGGTCGCAGCGAGATATCGCAAATGATGGGCCGCGATATACGTTGGTCTAGGCCAACTCAGCCTATCGGCGTCCGTCGCCAGTCCCGCGCCGGATGTTGGGCCGCGGGAAGGCAGCCTGACCTAAATGAAGGGCCTTTCCCAAATAAAGCCGGCGCTACGGCACGGTTACCAAGCTGGTCAATTCAGCCGCGGGCCAGTAGCATTCACCATCGACAAAAAATCATCGGGGAGGCGGCGCCGTGGCTTTGCAATTCGGCATTTTCGACCATCTCGACGACAACGGCATTCCGCTCGCCGATCTTTCGAGACCAGGCTCAAGCTGATCGAGCAATACGACCGATCGGGCTTTCGCTCCTATCACATCGCCGAACACCACTCGACGCCGCTCGGCATGGCGCCATCGCCAAGCGTGTTCCTTGCCGCGGTGGCGCAGCGGACCAAGCGGTTGCGCTTCGGCCCGCTGCTCTATGTCACGCCGATGTACCATCCGCTGCGCGTCGCCGAAGAAGTGGTGATGCTCGATCATATGAGCCGCGGGCGGCTGGAATTGGGCCTGGGACGCGGCGCGTCGCCGATCGAGATCGGAAGCTTCGACGTCGAGCCGGCAGACGCGCCGGCGATGAACCGCGAAGCGACCGACATCATTCTCAAAGCCTTGGCCGCGGACGTGCTCAATCACGATGGCAAGTTCTATCGCTATAAAAACGTGCGCATCGCAGCCAAGCCGTTGCAGCAACCGCACCCGCCGTTGTGGTTCGCACCGACCGAGGCCTCGCGCGCCGCCGACGCCGCAAAGCTCAAGGGCAATATCGTGACGTTGGTCCCGGATGCCGGCGTCAAGGCGATCACCGATGCGTATCGCGCGGCTTGGCAGGCGCAAGGCAACGATGCCGCCGATACGCCACTCATGGGCGTGTTCCGCCATGTTGTCGTCGCCGAGAGCGATGCCAAGGCGCGCGACATCGCGCGCAGCGCCTATCGCCTTTGGCGCCACCACATGGCGTTCCTGTGGGAATGGGGCGGCCTCTCCTTCCCGATCGCCATGATCTATCCGGATGAGTTCGAGTCGCTCGAAGGCATGAGCATGGGCGTTGCCGGATCGCCGGAAACCGTGCGCCGCTATGTCAAGAACTCGGTCGAGCAGACTGGCATCACCTATTTTGTCGCCGACATGGCCTTCGGCTCGCTGCCTTATGAAGCGGCGGCGCGTTCGGTCGAGCTGTTCGCCAAAGAAGTGATGCCGGCATTCCGATGACGCAGGCACGAGCGCGCCCGTTCGCGTCATCCGTCTTGTCGACGATCGAGCGATCTAAAAACAGCCGCAGGTCGGCCGGCCGTCGGGCGCGACGCGGCAGGTATAGTAATAGCCCGACGGACAGGCCGGACGGTCGCCGCCATTCCAGCAGCCACAAAATCGCCGGCCGTACACCTCGGTCCAGCAGGCCAGGAACTGACCGGACGGACAGGGGCCGCCGAACAAGCCACCGTTAAAGCTTTGCACCAATTGCGTGAACGTCGCCGGTTTTCGCTCGCCCGCCAGGCCGGCGGGCGCCGCCCGCGCTTGGCCGGCATACAGACCGAACATCACCGCCGCGACCAGGACATAAAAGAGGAGCCGCATGTTGCCTCAACCCGCGTTGCGCAGTCCGCATGCGGGATGTTGCCATGATTCGCAGCGTTTTGCGGCGTCGTCTTTTGAGCGCGCCGTCGCACCAAGCGCCGCTGCTTCACGATATGAAAATCGGAAAACGGGATCGCCACGTTTCACGGTTGCGATCCCGCACCGACTTTTGGCGATCGTGCGCTTTCAGTATTTCTTCTGCACGTGCCTGGGCGCTAGTATCTGTGCCTGACCGGCGGCGGATCGCCGTCGCCGCCAAAGACCCGCGCGGTGTAGTAGGTGCCGGTCCAGCAACCGCAGCCGCCGCAGCCGCCGCACATGCCCATGGCTATCCGCACACCAGGCCGCAACGATGCGGCGTTTTCCTTGTCGAAGACATAGAAGGTCGCCAAGCTGACGTCGGCGACTTCCTCCTCGCGCAAGGTGATTTCGTGACCCGCGCCGGCGTTCTGCATCGAGACTTAGCGTCGGGGCAGCCGTTGCCGCGGACGCCCGCTCGCCAGCGCTAAGGATAACCCGGCGGCCCCTAACACCGGCACGGCACTGCTCCGTCGCCCACGCTTCGGCGATTGCTTCACACGCGACATGGCCAGTCTCCTGCACAAATATTCGGATATTCGAGAGGCACGTAGTCGCTACGCCCGGCTTTGCCACCGGGCAAGTGTCAAAAAGTCAGGGACTACACGATGTGTTTATCGACGATGCGATCGATGTGCCGGCTGTCTTGCGAGGCTCAAAGCGCGATATCGGCGCGATGCAATGTCGTTGGCTGATCTCATGACGACGGCGCCACGATCAAGTCTGCTATCGCAACTGCGGTCGCGGCAGCGCTCCAATCGGAATACGACACTGACGCTCGCTCGGCCCCGGAATGACAACCGATTAAACGACGGTTGAGATCACTGCGCGAGCGCCGGGCAGCCGCCGTCGGCCAGCGGACGAAATGCTTTGTCGCCCGGAATGGTGGCGACGAGTTTCAGCAAATCCCACTCGCTTTTCAATTCCGCCGGCGACTTGATCTGCACCAGGTAAACGTCATGCATCATGCGCCCGTCGGGCCGCAGCTTGCCGTTCGGCGTGAACGCGTCATCGACCTTGGTCTCGCGCATCTTGGCGATCACGGTTTTCGGATCGTCGGAGTTGGTTGCTTCCGCCGCCTTGAGATAGCTGCGCACCACCGAATAAGTCCCGACCTGGAAGGTCGATGGCGCAGTGCCGCGGCGTTCCTTGAACTTGGCGAAGAACGCCTTGGCCGCCTCGTCACGATCCGGCAGCCAGGGCGACACATACATCATGCCTTGCGCCAGCTGCAGGCTCGTGGCGTGGATCGCCGGCAAAGAGTCGAGCCCGAACGGCACCACCTTCTGCGTCTCGGTAATGCCGAACTCGCGCGCGCTCTTGACCGAGTTGATGGCGTCGTCGCCGCCGTTCGCCAGCGCCACGACCTCGGCTTTCGAGGCCTGCGCCTGCAGCATGAACGATGAAAAATCGGTGGTGCCGAGCGGAACGCGCACCGAGCCGACGACCTTGCCACCGTTCTTCTCGATGAAGGCGGTGGCGCCGTCCTGCAGCGCGCGGCCGAACACATAATCGGCGGTGATGAAGAACCAGCTCTTCCCGAGCTGCGGCAAAGCCTGGCCGATGGCCGAGCCGATCTCGTAGCTGTCATAGACCCAATGCACCGAATTGTTGGGCGCGCAGGCCTTGCCGGTGAAGTCGGCCGAGCCGGCGCTGGTCAACAGCACCGCCTTGTTGTTGGCCTTGGCGATTTCCAGAACGGCGAAGCCGACCGCCGAATTGACCAGATCGGTGATGGCGTCGACGCCGTCGAGATCGAACCAGCGCCGCGCGATGGCGGCGCCGATATCGGGCTTGTTCTGATGATCGGCGGCGACGATCTCGACCGGAACGCCGTTGATCTTGTTGCCGAACTCCTCCGCCGCCATCTTGGCCGCTTCGACCGAGCCGGAGCCGGAATTCTGCTCGTACGGCCCGGAAAGATCGGTGAGCACGCCGATCTTGACCTTGCCGCCCGACATGTCGGCATGCGCGGCCGAAACCAGGCAAAGCGAAGCGGCGAGCGTGCAGACAACAATACGCATGATTTTCCTCCCGAGCGCGACTTTCAGGAATGTCGGCCAATTCAGCGGCGCTTTGTCAAGGCGGCAAAATGCGACGGGCCATTGCTGCCTGGGCCGCAAGCCTTTTGTCTTAGCCATGCCGCAGCTTTAGCAGGCGGTCGGCGTTGCCGTGGGCAAACTTCTCGAGCTCCGCCGCCGGCATTTTCAGCGAATCAAGGAAATCCCGTCCCAACCGGTTGCTGCTGTAAGGATAGTCGATCGAAAACAGGACGCGGTCGGCGCCGAACACGGCGAGCAGAGCCTGCAGCGGCGGCCAGGTGAACAATCCGCTGGTGGTGACGTGGACATGATCGAGGATCGTCTGGCCGACGGAGCGCTTGAGATGCGGCGCCTCGGGGGTAAGGATCTTGTCGGAACGCACCAGCATCGCTGCAAGCCCCTCGCCCATGTGTCCGACGATGAGCTTGAGCTTGGGATGCCGGTCGAGCGCGCCGGACAGGACCAGGCGGAGGACGTGAATGGCGACTTCCGAATGCCAGCCCCACGCCGCGGTCGAGAGACGAAAGCCGGTCATCGCCGGCAAGCCGCCGTAATAGGCATCGAACACCGCCCGCGGCGGCAAATTGGGATGCAGATAGATCGGCACGTCGAGCTGTTCGGCCCGCGCCAGGATCGGCTCGAAGCGCGGATCGTCGAGAAAGCGGCCTTCGGTCAAGCCATTGATCAGGGCGCCGCAGAAGCCGAGATCGCGGACTGCGCGCTCGAGTTCGTCGGCGGCGGCTTGTGGACTTCGCATCGGCAGGTGCGCGAAGCCGGCGAACCGATCCGGATGGGTGGCGACCGCCTTGGCGAGCACGTCATTGATGTCGCGCGCAAACGCGACGCCTTCCTTGCCGTCAATCAGGTCGGCGCCGGGGCCGGAGGAAGACAGCACGTGAACGGTGATCCCGGCTTCATCCATCTCGCCAAGGCGAAGGGCGCCGAGATCGGACAATTTGTCGGCGAGATTGGCGGCGAAGCCCGCAGGAAAGCCATGCCGTGCAATGGCGTCGGGATCGATCCGGCGTACCAGCTGCGGGACGGTGAAATGCTCCTCAAGGGCAACGATACGCATGGCGACGTTTCCTTTCACGCAGGATTATCAACGGCTTCCGAACGGGCGGTCCGAATTTACCGAATCCTAACCATAGTTCGGGCACGCTTGCATCACCCTGCCGTTTGCGAGATCCCAACATGGCTTATCTCCTGCCGCGCGCGGTCCTCACCCTCATGGCTTGGGGAGTGACGTGCGTTCTGATCCGGAAA
Organism: uncultured Alphaproteobacteria bacterium; assembly: GCA_963806465.1. Lineage (GTDB taxonomy): Bacteria > Pseudomonadota > Alphaproteobacteria > Rhizobiales > Xanthobacteraceae > BOG-931. The sequence continues at coordinate 7,303 of CAWDZD010000022.1, forward strand.
TTCTGGCCGCACGCGGATCTGACCGTTTTCGGCGTCGCCGGCGCATCCTTGGTCGCGGTCGCCGGCGCATATTTCGGCTATTCGCACAAGCTCCGCCGCGACATCGACGCTCTCGAGCGCGCTCGCGGTCACAGCCTCAATCGCACGACGAGGTGAAAACGCAAACCGTTCAAACGCCGGCGCGATTCCAGCCGCGAGCGCGGTTGCCGTAGATCTCGTGTCCGTTCGCCGTCACCGCCACGGTATCTTCGAGTTTGATGAAGCCGCGGCGCGGGTGCAGCAAAGTGGTCTCGACCGAAATCACCATACCGGCTTCCAGCGGCCGCTGCGCATCATAGGCGTCGTACGGCACCGGGCCGGAATTGGTGAGCCGCGGCGCCTCGTGGCTGACCAGCCCCATGCCGTGGGCGAGGAATTCATAGTGATTGTGCAGCGTCGATTTCTTCAACACCGTTTCGGCCGCGGCGTAAATCTCGATGCCGTTGACGCCGGGACTGATCGGCTTGAACGCGGCCTGCTGGGTCGCCTCGATTTCGGCGAGCAGGTCTTCAAGCTCGGCGTCGGGTTCGCCGGCGACACCCATGCGCGCCAGGTCGCCGATATAGCCGTGATAATTGCCGCCTGAAATCGACCGACAACACGTCGCCCTGCTCCCAGCGCTGGTCGGACGGCGCGCGGTTATGGCTCGAGCCGACCGTGATCAGACAATAGTCGAACACCAAGCCGCGCGCCGTCTCCTCGCGGCGCAAGGCTTCGGTCAATTCCGCCTTGGTGGCGCCCGGGCCGTGGCTTTTGATCACCGCCAGCATCGAGTCGATGACGAGTTCGGACGCCAGCCGAAGCTTCTCCAATTCGTCGGGCGACTTGCGTACCCGCAGCCGCTCGAGCACGAACAGCGCATCCATTATTTGCGCGTCTGGCAGGACCTTTTGCAGCGTCGCCAACGAATTTGCCGGAATGAAAGCGACTTCGACACCGATGCGGATCGGCTTCTTGGTGAGCCCGCGAACATAGTCGGCGGCCTTCTGCATCACGTCGACCGAGCCGCCGCTCTTGGTGTTCACCTCCGACACCCAGAACGGCTTGATCTGGGTCTGATAGGTCTCCATGCCGTGGCCGAAATAGGCGGCCTTCTCCGGCGCGCCTTTCGGATAGACGAACGCCGGCAGGTAACGGCCGATGCCGATCGCATCCATGTTGTCGAAAAAGAACGAGCGATGACCGCCGAGGAGGTATTGGACATTGTGCTTCGAGGTCGCGATGAGCACGTCGAGCCCCGCCTCGTCCATGAGCCGGTCGAGCAGCGCCGTATCGAACGGCGCGGTGCTGTGTCGCGTGGTGTCGAGCATGATCCGATCTCCCGGTGGAATGGGTTGCCGAGAGCGAGCCTAGCAAATCCGTAATCGAAGATGAACCGGCTTCAATCGCGCGCCATGCGCATAGGTGCGCTGTGCCGCCGGCGCAGCGCTCAGGCGGCGGTTTTGGTCGCCGGTTGGGGGACGGCGGGCCTGACCAGATCGGCGGCGGCGCGCCGCGTACGATCCAAAATCTGCTCGATCGAGGCGATCTCGCAGCGATTGCGGCCGCCGTCCTTGGCGCGGTAGAGCGCATGATCGGCCTGCGCCAACAGCGCCGACAGGTCGAGCACGGCATCCTGAATGATGACGATGCCGATGCTCACCGAGGCGGCGACCGGCCGGCCATCGACGTCGCGCGTCGCGTCGGCGAACGCCACGCGAATCTGCTCGGCGACCGCTAGCGCCCGCTCGCGCGTCGTATCGCGCAGCAACGCGGCGAACTCCTCGCCGCCCAGTCGGCCCAACAGGTCGATGCGGCGCAGGCAGCCGCTCGACACGTCGGCGAAGATTTCCAGCACCCGATCACCGACCGCATGACCGAAGCGATCGTTGATCGATTTGAAATGGTCGAGGTCGAGCAGCATCACCGCGGTCGGACGCGGATCGACGGCGTGACGTCGGAGATAAGCTTCGCCGTCCTCCAGGAAGGCGCGGCGGTTGGAGATGCCGGTCAGCGGATCGACTAACGCCGCGGTCTTGTGGCGATACTCGGCGCGCTCTTTTGCCATTGCTAGTAAGATGAAGGCGATGGCGATGGTGAACAGCAGCGCCTCGAAGCTGAGCACCGTCAGCCACACGCTCTCGAATACCTGATCGGAGGTCGGCAGCCACGGCAGCATGGCGCCGAGCGGCGTGCGCAATAGATAAAGCGCGCCGTGGGCGAACAGCATGAAGATCAGCGGCCAGCGCGACACCAGAGGTTCGCTGCGTCCGCGCCAGAATTCGAACGCCGTTGCCCAGGTATAGGTGGCGATGATGCCGGACGACAGCAGCACCCGCGTATCGAACGAGTCGACCAGGCCGGGAATCCGGCAGGCGATCAGCCACACCGCCGCACCGGCAAACAGCAACACCGGTTGCGCTTTGCGATGGTCGAACAGCCGCGCCCCGGTCCAGGTGACGGCGAATGATGTGAACAGCAGCGCGTTGGCGAGATCGATCGAGATCAGCTCGGATACGGTGCCGTAAAAACCGAACAACGCCACCGAGGCGGCGCGCAACAGGTCGGCAAATCCCCACCACGCCACCGCGGTGATCGCGGTGTTCTGCACCCAGGCGAACAGCAGCAGCAATCCAAGGATCGCTTCCACGTAGACGGTGACGACGAATAGAGTATTGACGTCGAGATTCATTGTGTTTCGCCCAAGCGGCTTTAAGGGAAATCCGATCGTGAAAGACCCCGGCGCGTCTGCGATAGGGTCAATGCCGGAAAAAATCTGTGAATGGAGTTCCACTGGCTCGCCGCGTGCTTACCTATGGTTTCGATAAGCTTTCGCGCTTGCCGCGCAATTGATGCAACGCCGGGCCCGCCTTGTTTCCAAGGGGTTAGTCATTTAGGGTCGCCCGCCATTTGAGGTTGTTGCCGCGATGAAGTTTTGCAACGGGATCGTCGAGGCCATCGGCAATACGCCGCTGATCAAGCTCGAGCGCGTCTCCGCAGCGACTGGCTGCAATATCCTCGGCAAGGCCGAGTTCATGAATCCCGGGCAGTCGGTCAAGGATCGCGCCGCGCTGTTCATCATTCAGGACGCGGTGAAGAAGGGCGCGCTCAAACCCGGCGGCGTGATCGTCGAAGGCACCGCCGGCAACACCGGCATCGGGCTGGCGTTGGTCGGCAACGCCATGGGCTTCCGCTCGGTGATCGTGATCCCGGAAACCCAGAGCCAGGAGAAGAAGGATACGCTTCGGCTGTGCGGCGCCGAATTGGTCGAGGTGCCGGCGGTCCCCTACTCCAATCCCAATAATTACGTGAAGCTCTCCGGCCGGCTCGCCGAGCAACTGGCCAAGACCGAGAAGAACGGCGCGATCTGGGCCAACCAGTTCGACAATGTCGCCAACCGCCAGGGCCATGTCGAAACCACCGGACCGGAAATCTGGCGGCAGACCGACGGCAAGGTCGACGGCTTCGTCTGCTCCGTCGGCACCGGCGGCACGCTCGCCGGCATCGGCATCGCGCTCAAGTCATTCAACAACGCTGTGCGCATCGCGCTCGCCGACCCGATGGGCGCCGCGCTCTACAGCTATTATACGACCGGCACGTTGAAGTCCGAGGGTTCCTCGATCACCGAAGGCATCGGCCAGGGTCGCGTCACCAAAAACCTCGAAGGCGCGCCGATCGATATCGCCTATCAAATCCCCGACCAGGAGGCGGTGCCGATCATTTTTGACCTGCTCGAGAACGAAGGCCTGTGTCTTGGCGGCTCGTCGGGGATCAATGTCGCCGGCGCCGTGCGCCTCGCCAACGAGCTCGGACCGGGACACACGATCGTCACCATCCTCGCCGACTACGGCACGCGTTATCAATCCAAGCTGTTCAACCCGGAATTCCTGCGCGAGAAAAAGCTGCCGGTACCGGCCTGGCTCGAGCGCCATTCGCAAATCAAGGTTCCGTTCGCCTGAACGCCGCGGTCGCGCGCGCGTTATCACGAAATGATCGCCATGCTCAGACCTGAAGACAATTTTGCTCCCTCGCCCACGAGCCGGTGGCTGGTTTCGACCGAATGGCTGGGTGAGCACCTGCGCGATCGCAACGTTGTCGTGGTCGACGGGACTTGGGTGTTGCCGACGACGCAGCGCGACGCCCATGCCGAATATCGTGACGGTCATATCCCGGGCGCGGTGTTCTTCGACATCGACGCGATCGCCGATGACTCGACCGACTTGCCGCATATGCTGCCCGGGACGACGCAATTCGGCGCCGCGGTCGGCGCGCTCGGCATCGGCGACGGCGACACCGTGGTCATTTACGACAGCGCCGGCCTCTATTCGGCGCCGCGGGTGTGGTGGACGTTCCGGATTTTCGGCGCCAAAAAGGTCTACATCCTCGACGGCGGCCTGCCGCAATGGAAAGCCGAAGGCCGTGCGCTGGAGCAAGGCGACGCCAACCGGCCGCCGCGAACATTCAATGCCGACATGAATGTCGGCGCGGTCGCGATGCTCGCCGACGTACGCATGGCTTTGGTCGACGACAGCGCGCAAATCGTCGACGCCCGTTCAGCGGAACGCTTTGCCGGCAAGGCACCGGAGCCTCGCCCCGGCCTGCGCTCGGGCCACATGCCGCGCTCGTTCAACGTGCCCTATGGCAAGCTCATCGACAACGGCCACCTGGCGCCGCGTGCGCGGATCGAAGCGGCGTTCACCGAAGCCGGAGTCGATCTCGACAAGCCGATCATCACATCGTGCGGCTCCGGTATCACCGCCGCCATCTTGCTGTTCGCACTCGAGGCCATCGGCCGGGAGCCGAAAGGCCTCTATGACGGCTCGTGGTCGGAATGGGCCTCGCGCCCCGATCTGCCGATTGAGCGCGGCTAGCCCTCGCTTGCGACGTCAAACGCCAGCACGATTGTTTGTTTGCTCAAACGACGTGCTATGCTGAACACTATCGCGCGGCAGAACTTGCAAGCATGCACCACCGCGCGGCCAGGCTTGCGGAGGAATGAACCCATGCGAACACGATTTGCCGTCGCGTTGGCGATGCTGGCGGGCGCCGGCGTCGGCTCGGCCGTCACCCAAACGCTTCACGCGCAAGCCAAGCCGCCGGTCTATGTCGTGACCGAAATCGCCGTTCGCAACATTCCTGGCTACGTCAACGAATACGCTCCACGCGCGCAGGCGAGCATCAAGAAAGCCGGCGGCAAAATTCTCGCCGCCAGTCTCAACGTCACTCAGCTGGAAGGGCCGGCGCCGAAGCGCGTCGTCATCCAGGTTTGGGATAGTCCGGAGCAAATCGCGGCATGGGCCCACGGCCCCGACTACGACGAAATTCGGAAAATCGGCGAGAAGTACGCGATATTCCGTTCCTTCGCCGTCGAGGGCTTGCCGCCGGAATAGAGCGTATGCCGCTCAGCGCGCGCCTACTGCCGCTTCCTTATGGCGGACGCTGGTTTCGAGTCCGTTTTTGTAAGGCAGCGCGGTCTCATGCCGGTCGGTTTCACGTTTTCTGTTCCGCCTCGGCGGGATAGATCAGGAGCTCTTGCCCGCCGGACCGCGCCTCTTTTGTCATGACGGCCGGCACAATCTGCCCTGGGCCAATGATGTGGAACACCGTTTCATGCGCCGCCAAGAGATAATCGGCGATGATCCGGCGGTGACATCGCCACCATAAAGTCTCCGCACACATGATCGCGCAGGAGCGCCCGCGCGCGAGCTCGCGTAACCGTTCAAGCCCGCGGTGGAAGCCTTTGCTGATCGCGTAGTCGGCATAGTTGTGAAAGCTGGGGTGCCGCCAAAACGCGTTCACGTCGGGCGGCACCGCCTGCTGCCTGGCGCGCAGCCCACCAAGTTCGGGAATATGTTGGTATTCAATTTGCCGTGCTGCCAATTCGCTTGACAACGAATCCTTGTTGTACTGCGGATTGGTCCGCGACCGCGGCATGGTGCGCACATCTGCCACTACGGAAACGTTTGCCTCGCGCAGCAGTGCGACGAAGCTGTCGAGCGAACGGGTCGAATGGCCGATGGTATAGAATGCCGGCCCGTCAGCGGATCCGCGTGAGCGCGCTGCCCTTGTGCATGGCGATGTGCTCGGTCTTGTCACTCTTGATCTCGTATTGCGGATCGTCCTTGGTCGCGTGGCGGACGTAGCCCATGAAGGCGAAGTCCTTGGCATGCACCTTGACAATCCTGCCGCTGACGCGGCCGGCTTCCGAGTTCCACGATACGTGGTCACCGACCCTGAAGGGCTTGTGCATCAACGAGCCTCGAAAGCTTCTGTAATTCTGGCTTGGATATAGGTAAGACACGCCGCGGCGGCCAGGCGGCGCGCCCAAGCTCAAAGGGTGCCAACAGAGCGCGGTTAAGCCGACGCCCAGAGGTGCTGCGCCGCATAGGCACGCCACGGCCGCCACGCATCGGCGCGGTCGAGCAGTTCGGACGCCGAAGAGCCGCGTCCCTCGCGATCGGCCATGGCGCGGATAAGACCGAGATCGGCCGCCGGAAAAGCATCCGGCTCACGCAGCTGGCGGAGCGCGATATATTGCGCGGTCCATTCGCCGACGCCGCGAATGGCGCGCAGCCTCTTCACCGCGTCGTCGAGGCCGCAATTCGCCTCGAACAGATGCGGATCGGCGACGGCAGCGGCGGCCACCGCAGCGAGCGCTGCCGCGCGGCTCCTCGGCATACCGAGCGTCGCGAGGTCAGCGGATGCCAGAACTCTGCGGTTGCGGAAAGACATGCGTCAGATGCTGGTCCGCTGCGGCCAGGCGCTCGCCATACCGCGCGACCAGACGGCCGGCGAGCGTCGCCGCAGCGGTCACGGTGATTTGCTGGCCGAGCACGGCGCGGATCGCCAACTCAAAACCGTCCCAGGCGCCCGGAACACGCAATCCCGGCCGCGCCTTGACCAAAGGCTTAAGCGTCGGATCTTTCGCCAGATGGGCGGCGATCGCCACCGGATCGGCGCCGAGATCGAACACGCGCCGCAACCGCGCGATGATGGCCGGTAGAGCTGACAGCTTCGGAAAGCGCACCGTGGCGCAGAGCGCGTTGCCGCGAGCCGGCTCGACCGCGACGGTTCCGGTGAGGCCGTCCAATTGGACCGTGCGCGCATAGCGTTCGGCGGTGACATGCTCCAGGCCGCCAATGGCCCGCCGCTCCAGAAATGCGATCATCGCCGGCCAGTCGTACGGCGGATGATAGCGCAGCAACAAAACTATTTCGCCGGCCGGCCCGGCCGGAAAATCCGGTCCGCCGGCGCGGCGCAGTTCACTCGGCGGGCGGCCGAACAACGTCTGGAAGGTTTCATTGAAACGGCGAATGCTGCCGAAGCCCGAGGCGAACGCGACTTCCGCCATCGGCAGCCGGGTTTCGTGAATAAGTTGTTTGGCTAGAAGAATGCGGCGAGTCTGCGCCACCGCGACCGGCGAAGCGCCGAGATGCTGACGGAACAGCCGCCGCAATTGCCGCTCGCCAACGCCCAACCGACCAGCAAGTCCATCGACGTCGTCCTCGTCCAGCGCGCCATGCTCGATCATGTTGAGCGCGCGCGACACGGTGTTCGAAGTGCCGCGCCAGGCGCCCAAATCAGGAGCTGTTTCCGGGCGGCAGCGCAGGCAGGGACGGAAGCCCGCTTCCTGCGCGGCCGCGGCGGTCGGGAAGAAGATCACGTTCTTGGCCAGCGGCACGCGCGCCGGGCACACCGGCCGGCAATAGATTCCGGTGGTTTTCACACCGGTGAAGAAGCGTCCGTCGAAACGGGCGTCGTGCTGACAGATCGCCCGGTAACAGGCCTCGTGATCCAGGTCGATTTGATTGCGTTGCTCTTGATGTTTCATAGCCGCACACTGATCCGGCGGCCGGTTTTCGTCTAGCGGTTTTCGGACATGGTCCATGTCCAAACCAACGCCGCAGATGAGCGTGTCCGAAAACCGCCAGATTCACCGGCGGTTCAAGCGATAATGGCTCCCTGGAGACGAACACATGGCTCAGACACAAACGTTCTTCGTCGAGCATATCGAGACGCCGACTGGGCGAATGCACGTCGTCTCCGACGACGCGCACATTCTGCGCGCCGTCGATTGGGACGACCACGAACCGCGTATGCGCGACCTGCTGCGTCGCCACTACGGTCCTAACGCGGTAGAGTTGCGTAAAGTCTCGCGACGGTCGGCTGCGGCACGCGCCTTGATCGCCTATTTCGACGGCGAACTCGACGCCATCAACGGCCTGCCGACCGCGACCAATGGCACCGCCTTCCAGCGCGCGGTGTGGTCGGCCCTGCGGAAAATTCCGGTGGGGCGTACCGTAAGCTACGGCATGCTGGCTTCGCAAATCGGCCGGGCGAAGGCTGTTCGCGCGGTTGGCCTGGCGAACGGCGCCAACCCGATTTCCATCGTCGTCCCCTGCCATCGCGTCATCGGGGCCGACGCCTCGCTCACCGGCTATGGCGGCGGGCTCAATCGCAAGCGATGGCTCTTGGCGCATGAACGCGGCGAGCGGCCGCTGTTCGAGCAACCCGCGACGGAGATTGCGCGATGAATTCCGAAACAAACAAACAAGCCGCCATTGCCGCCTGGCAGACGTTCCGAACGCGCGATCCCGAAAAGATCGCGGCGGTCTTCACGGAGGATGCCGAATGGCTGGCGCCGGCAAACAACGCAACGGCGGTCGCCTTGAACGGCCCCTGGCACATCAAAGGCAGCGACCAAATCGCCGGCATGTTCGCAACCGAGGTGCGCAAGCTGTTCGTTGCCGATGTCGCTGCCGAATTTCGCGGCTTCTATGCCGACGGCAACGTCGTCGTCATCGAACAGCGCTTGCGCGCCACGCTGGCGAACGGCAATGCCTACGATAACGACTATTGCTTCGTCCTCGAGCTTGAGAACGGCCTCATCCATCGCGTGCGCGAATATATGGACACCGCCAAGGGCAACCGCATGGTGTTCGGCGCCGGCTGATTCGTTCGTAGGCTGTCTGCGATTAGCCTTTTTCAAAGCCGAAGTCCCGCGCGAGGCGCGCAGAAGAGCGCACCGATCGACGTTTGATCTAGATCACAGCCACTTGCTTCCCGACGCTGTTAGATTATCTGTCTTTTAGTTTGCTCCGCGGGCGAGTCGGTGTTGCGGAGCAAAAAAATCGGCAGCCGGCATTTTGCACTGCCCACAAGAAAAACAATGCGAAGGAGGAATAGCCATGGACATGGCGCCCCGAATTAACGAAAACCCCGACCAAACGGCCCAACAGCCTGCAGCGCACAATCTCGTCATGCGGATTTTGAAGCTGCGCTGGATGGGAATGGACGACGAGGCCGAGCACGCGCACGTTGCACTGCAAAAAGTCGAGCCGGCGGCGACCGTGCCGCACGGCCCGATCGATACCGACTAGTTCGCTGTTAATCCGGCACGATCGGGGCCGACTCATGCTTTTGCTCAAGCCGGGCTGTGAATGCTGCGATGTCGATTTGCCGCCGGATTCGCGCGAAGCGACGATCTGCTCGTTCGAGTGCACGTTCTGCCGGTCCTGCGCCGACAGCGTACTCAAGGGTCATTCCCCGAATTGCGGCGGCGAATTGGTGCGGCGGCCAATTCGGTCGGCGGCGAAGCTTGCGAAATTCCCAGCCTCGCGCGAGCGGGTTTTCAAGCCGGAAGGTTGTGCGGCGCAAGCCGGCGGCGCCTGACCCTTCGCGCGCCTCACCGCGCGGGTGTATGATGCACCGCAAGAGCGGGAGGCGCTCATGATCTTTCGCCAGCTCTTCGACAGCACGTCCGGCACCTATACCTATATCCTGGCCAGCCGGCCTGGCGGCGAGGCGTTGATCATCGATCCGGTGATTGAGCGGGTCGATCGCTATCTGCAGCTGGTGCACGAGCTTGACCTGAAACTGGTCAAGGCCGTGGACACCCATCTGCACGCCGACCACGTTACCGGGCTCGGAGCGCTGCGCGATCGCACCCACTGCGTCACGGTGATGGGCGAGCATACCAAGGCCGACGTCGTTTCCATGCGGGTCGCCGAGGGCGACCGCGTCCAGATCGAGGGGCTAAGCCTCGACGTAGTCTACACGCCGGGCCATACCGATGACTCCTACTCGTTCCTGCTGAACGACCGCGTCTTCACCGGCGACACGCTGTTGATCCGCGGCACGGGCCGCACCGATTTTCAGAACGGCGACCCGCGCGCGCAATACGATTCCATCTTCAACAAGCTATTGAAACTGCGCGACGAGACGCTGGTCTATCCGGCCCATGACTATAAGGGCGATACGGTCTCGACCATCGGCGAGGAAAAGTTCTTCAATCCGCGGCTGCGGGTCAAATCGATCGACGAATATGTCGACCTGATGAACAATCTGAACCTGCCCAATCCGAAAATGATGGACGTCGCGGTGCCGGCCAATATGCAAGTCGGGCTTCGCCAGCAGGACATCGCCAGCAAGGGCTGGTCGCTCTCGGCGGCCGAGGCGATGGCGCTGTGCGGCCAGCCTGGCGTGACCATGGTCGATCTGCGCGAGAAGAGCGAGCGCGAGAAACACGGCGTCATTCCCGGGTCCCTGCATTCGCCCTATACCAACCTGGAAGCGAATATCGGCGCCGGCGGCATCCTGCACGAATTGGCGGCGGCGACCGGCAAGCGCATCGTGTTCTACTGCGCCTTCGGCGAACGTTCGGCCATGGCGGTGCAAGCGGCGCAGGATGCCGGTATTACATCGGCCTGTCACATTGAGGGCGGCATCGCCGCCTGGAAGAAGGCCGAGGGTCCGCTGCAGCGGTAATTGCGCGACAAGCGCGGCCTTCAAGGTCTCAAGAGGTAGGGCTAACACCCTGCCTTTCGCGGGCGCGATCGCGCGGCGTATGACGATGGCGTAACGTTCGGTTGCGTTAAAGCAGTCTCCGGCTTATCTTGCCTTCAAGAATCAAAAAAAATCTCTGTGGGCGTATTTCTCTGTGGGGCGTATCATGATTGCCGGCAAGCTATCCTCCTTCAATTGCCCGAACTGCAACGCGCTCTATCAGCTCGTCAGCATCGAGGCGGGTCCGGAGACCGTCGCGCGGGACATAACCTGCCGCTCGTGCGGCAGTTCGCTGCCCGGGCGCGAAGGCAAGCTGGTTCTCAAGTACTTTCTGTTGCTCGAGGCCGGCCGCATCCAGAAATGGAAAAGGGCGTAGCCGAGAAGTCGTGATTTTTTTGGGCGGTCGACCGGTCCCGCGCGCCGTCACCTTCTGACTTCAGGTTTCAAGCTTCAAACCGTGAAGCGTAGTGCCTGTACATGCTTCTGCAGAAAATGCAAAAGCCGCAGGGGTACACGCCCTGCGGCTTCGGCAGTTCGCGCCTGCTGCGGGAGGAACAGCAAGCGCGTATTCGGTTGAAGTGCGTTAGAGCTGCTCTTCCTCGCTCATGCGCTGCATCCGGCCGCCCTGCGAACCGTCTTCCTCGCCGAAGCGCTGGCCGTGATGCCAGGAACGGCCACCGCGCTCGCCGTCACCACGGCCGTAGCCCTGGCCGTCGCGCCAGCCCTGGCCGCGCTCCTCGAAGCGGCCGTGCATATGATGATGCGGCCGCAGCATGCGGGCGAGCTTCTGGAAGCGCTCTTTCTGCGCATCGTTGAGGCTCATATAGAGCGGCTGGCCGGTCTCAGCGATGCGCTTGAGGATGGCGCTCGCCTTGGCCATGTTCTCGGCGCGCTGTGCCAACCGGTCGAACGGCGCCGGCGCCTGGCCCGGATTCTGCTCACGCGCCTCACGCGCCGCTCTGCGCTCGGCGCGCAGCTTCGCCATGTCGCGCAGCGCCTGCTCGTACGCCGGCCAGTTCTTGGCTTGATCGGCCGTCAGTTCAAGACCGGCTTTGAGCGCGGCGATGCGGGCGTCGACGAACGCGGCGCGGTCTTCGGCGCTCATATGATGATGACGATGCTGGAAGCGCGAACCATCACCGTAACCATCTTCGCCGGAGCGCTGTTGGGCATAGACAATTGAAGAGCCGGCGATGGCGAGAGCGGCCGTCGCAGCGACCACGGACTTCCACATGTTCTCCTCCGAAAGGATGATTTGAGATGGCACGAGTAAAAGACCGACCCAATCCAAACTCAAGTTAAAGTTAGGTCAGAACGGTGGTGCCCGCATTAAAACGCGGTAATGTTGTTCCAAAACCGGTCTGGAATGAATGCTTGTAAATCCGCGCAACGCAATCGCGCCGCGTTGTTGAACGTCGGTACATTTTCGTAACTTGATAGTAGGAAGAAGCCCTCGTGAGCGAAGATCGGTCGTTCGCTGCAATGACCACTCAGTGAAGTATTTGTTGCAGAAAAAGTCTCGTGCGCTCGTGTTGCGGGTTGCCGAAGAAGTTTTTCGGCTCATTGATTTCGACGATCTGCCCGTCGTCCATGAGGATGACGCGATCGGCCACCTGCCGGGCAAAGCCCATCTCGTGGGACACCACCAGCATGGTGATGCCGTCGCTGGCGAGCTCGACTATGGTGTCGAGCACCTCCTTGACCATCTCCGGATCCAGCGCCGAAGTCGGCTCGTCGAACAGCATGATGTTCGGATTCATGCACAGCGCCCGCGCGATTGCCACGCGCTGCTGCTGGCCGCCGGACAGGCGGGCTGGATATTTGCCGGCCTGATCCGGTATTTTCACCCGGGCGAGGTAGTTCATCGCCAGCGCCTCGGCTTCCTTCTTCGGCATGTGCCGCACCCACATCGGCGCCAGCGTGCAGTTTTCCAGCACGGTAAGATGCGGAAACAGATTGAAATGCTGGAACACCATTCCGACGTCGCGGCGTACCGCCAGGATCTGTTTCGGATCTTCGGTCAGTTCGATGCCGTCGACGACGATCCGTCCCTGCTGCCAGTCTTCGAGGCGATTGATGCAACGAAGCAGCGTCGACTTGCCGCCGCCGGACGGACCGCAGATAACGATGCGCTCGCCGCGGGCGACTCTCAGGTTGATGTCGCGCAGCACGTGGAAGTCGCCGTACCATTTGTGCAAGCCGATGATTTCGACCGCCACATCGGGCAGCGGCGAAGTCGCGTCGGTGTGGTCGGCAGGCTCCTCCATCGCCGTCCCTTCAGCGCCGCCCGGCGCGTTGCAGCCGCGCCTCCATGCGGCGGGCGTAGCGCGACATGCCATAGCAGCAGACGAAGTAAAAGATGGCGGCAAACACATAGCCGGTCACCGGGATGTTCGGCGCCGCCCATTTCGGATCGGCCCGCGCCGCCTCGAGCGTCCGCAGGAAATCGAAAATGCCGACGACGAACACCAAGGTCGTGTCCTTGAACAGGCCGATGAAGGTGTTGACGATGTTGGGAAGCGTGACGCGCAACGCCTGCGGCAGGATGACGAGCGCCATCATCCGCCAGTAGCCCAGTCCGAGCGCGCCGGCCGCCTCGTATTGTCCGCGGGGCACCGCGGCAAGCCCGGCGCGGACGACCTCCGCCATATAGGCCGACGCGAACACAGCCACGCCGATCAGCGCGCGCACGAGCTTATCCGGGGCAAAGCGTTCCGGAACGAACAGCGGCAGCATCACGCTCGCCATGAACAACACGGTGATCACCGGCACGCCGCGGACGAATTCGATGAAGGTGACCGAAACCAGCTTGACGACCGGCAGTTCCGAGCGCCGCCCTAGAGCGAGCAGAATGCCGAGCGGCAGCGAGAACACGATGCCGACCGTCGCTACCACGACGGTGACGAGGATGCCGCCCCACAGCGATGTCGGCACGACGGCAAGCCCGATCAGCGGCGCGCCGTGCAGCAACACGTAAGACAGGACCGGCAAGGCGATGAAAAAATATAACGCGCCGAGGTCACGGCGCGGCATCGACAGCCGCAACAGCCACACCACGCCGAACGCCAGAGCAACGAAGAACAGGTCGACACGCCAGCGCTCGCCGAGCGGATAGAAGCCATAAACGAAATACGAGAACCAGATACGGATGAAGGCCCAGCAAGCGCCCGGATACGGATGCTCCGGCGACGCCAGGCAGGCGGCGCGGTCGGTTCCCGACCACACCGCGTCGATCAGAAAAAAACCAACCAGCGGCGGTACCAGCCAGACGATCAGCGCCACACAAAGAATGGTCAGCGCGATGTTGCCCGGACTGGAGAAAAGATGGATGCGCATCCAGCCGAACGCCCCGGCCCGTGCCGACGGCGCCGGCAGCGGCGGCAGCGGCATCTGACGCAGGAACGATTGGTCGCCGATCGCGCTCATCGGCTAGCGCTCCGCGATCGCGGTGGTCTGCGCGTAAAGGTTCATCGATAGCGACACCACCAGGCTGATGAACAGATAGACTGCCATGGTGATGGCGATCACCTCCACCGCCTGGCCGGTGATGTTGAGCACGGTGCCGGCGAAAACCTGCACCAGATCGGGATAGCCGATCGCCACCGCCAGCGACGAATTCTTGATCAGGTTGAGGTATTGGCTGGTCAGCGGCGGTACGATCACCCGCATCGCCTGCGGCAGGACGATGAGCCGCAACGTCAAGCCCGGCCGCAGGCCGAGCGCATGCGCGGCTTCGATCTGGCCGGCGGAGACAGAAAGCAGGCCGGCGCGCACGACCTCGGCGATGAACGCCGCCGTATAGATCGACAGCGCGACGGCGAGCGCGGCGAGTTCCGGCAGGAGTTCGACACCGCCGATGACATTGTAACGGCCCATGTGCGGAACGCTGAAGCTCAGCGGAAAACCGGCCAGCGCAAAGACCGCAAGTGGCAGCACGATCACCAGGCCGAGCGTCGGCCAGAGCGCCGGCACCTCTTCGCCGGTGCGGTCGTGGCGGCGATTGGCGTAAAGGTGGAGCGCGATCGCAGCCGCGGTGCCGATGGCGAGCGCAACGAGCACCAAGGAAAATTGCGGCGCCAATTCCGGCCGCGGCAGGAACAGGCCGCGATTATTGAGGATGCCGCCGCCCGGCAGCGCCACGCTGCCCTTCAGTTCCGGCAGCGATTTGAGCACCGCGTTGTACCAGAAATAAAGTTGCAGCAGGAGCGGCACATTGCGAATAAGCTCGACATAGCCGCCGGCCAGCGTCGCCACCAGCCAGTTGCGCGACAGCCGCGCGATGCCGATCAGGAAACCGATAATCGTCGCCAGCACGATGCCGATGGCGGCGACCAGGAGCGTGTTGAGGAGACCGACCCAGAAGGCGCGCCCGAAGGTCGACGTGCTCGCCGAATAGGGAATCAGCGTCTGGCTGATGTCGAAACCGGCGGTGTTGTTCCAGAAGCCGAAGCCGGAGGCGATGTGGGCCTTGGCGAGATTTTGCACCGCGTCGTAGATCGCGCCGTCGGCGAGGACGCCGATGACGACGACGATAGCGATCTAAATCGCGATACTGCCGAAGCGGCGCGCGCGACGCGGTGCGTATTGCTGGATCGAGCCCCGAACTGTCTCTGCCATCGGGTTCGCGACGCGACGACGGAAGCGCGAGCTAGCGTATCGGCGGCCCGTATTGCAGGCCGCCCTTGGTCCACAACGCGTTGAGACCGCGCACGATCTTCAGCGGTGAGCCCTGCCCGACACTGCGTTCGAACACTTCACCGTAATTGCCGACGTGCTTGATGATGCGATAGGCCCAATCGTTGGTCAGGCCGAGTGCTTCACCATATTGGCCTTCGACGCCAAGCAGTCGCCGCGTTTCCGGATCGTCGGATTTCAGCTTTTCGTCGACGTTGGCTTTGTTGACGCCAAGCTCCTCGGCGTCGAGCATGACGTAGTGCGCCCAGCGCACGATATCGGTCCATTGGTTGTCGCCCTGACGGACGGCGGGGCTCAGCGGCTCCTTGGAAATGATCTCCGGCAGCACGACGTGCGCACTGGGGTCGGGGAGTTTCTGCCGTTCGCCGTAGAGGCCCGATGAGTCGGTGGTGTAGGCGTCGCAGCGGCCGGACTCGTAGGCTTTGAGGGCCTCCTCGCCGGTCGCAAAGGTCACCGTCTTGAGGCCCATATGGTTGGTGCGGAAATAGTCGGCGAGGTTGAGCTCGCTGGTTGTGCCCTGCTGCACGCACACCGAGGCGTCGTTGAGCTCGAGCGCCGAGCTCAGCTTGAGTGCCCGGCGCACCATGAAGCCTTGGCCGTCAAAGAAAGTGATGGCGGGGAAATCGAGTCCGAGCGAGGTGTCGCGCGACAGAGTCCAGGTGGTGTTGCGCGACAGCACGTCGATCTCGCCGGACTGCAGCGCGGTGAAGCGATCCTTCGCCGTCAGCGGCACGAACTTGACTTTGGTCGGATCGTTGAAAATCGCAGCCGCAATGGCGCGACAAAAATCGACGTCGAAGCCGGTCCAATTGCCTTGCGGATCGGGCAGCCCGAACCCCGCCAGCGTGCCGTTGGCGCCGCAGATCAGTTCGCCGCGTTCCTTGACCGCCGCAAGCGTATCCGCGCTCGCGGCTTGCCCGCCGAAAGCAAGCGCCATTGCCAAAGCCATTGCCGTCGCGAGGCGTTTCATAAGCAAACCTTTCAGGATGTATGCTCGCCCAAGCGCCGTTTACCGAACGTACACGGCTCCCCTGCCGGGCGGCATCTAAAGGACGATCGCGCTGTAAGGTCAAGGGTTGACGCCGGCAGCCGATGCCGAAGTAATGGCACAATCAGTGCGATATAGGCGAGACAAAGCTGGGCGAGACGATGGCCGGACGAGACGATGACCAAGAATAAAAACGACAAAAATGGCGGCCAAAAACGACACCCGAGGACCAGCATCGTCACCGCGGGCCGCGACCCGCCGTCGTACCACGGCTTCGTCAACCCGCCGGTCTATCATGCCTCGACCGTGCTCTATCCGAGCGCCGAGGATTACGTCGCCCATCGCGCGCGCTATCAATACGGCCGGCGCGGCACGCCGACGACGGAAACGCTGGAACTTGCGGTGCAGGAGATCGAGGGGCCGCAGTGCGCCGGCGTGTCGCTTTTGCCCTCCGGGCTGGCGGCGATTTCGGCGGCCTTGCTTGCGGTGGTGCGGGCCGGCGACCACGTGCTCGTCACCGACAGCGCCTATGGGCCGACGCGCGCTTTTTGCGACCAGATACTCACCAGGCTCGGCGTCACCACGACCTATTACGATCCGCTCGTCGGCGCCGCCATCGCCGGCCTGATGCAGTCGAACACGCGCGCGGTATTCACCAAGTCGCCGGGCTCGCTCAGCTTCGAGATGCAGGACGTGCCGGCCATTGCCGAAGCCGCGCACGCCAAGGGCGCGCTGGTGCTGATGGACAATACCTGGGCCACGCCGCTGTATTTCCGGGCGCTGGATTTCGGTGTCGATCTGTCGATCCATGCCGGCACCAAATATTTCGGCGGTCATTCGGACGTGATGCTGGGCACGGTCGCAGCCAACAGCGCCACCATCGCAGCCTTGCGCAATTTCGTGCGGCTCAACGGCCTGCATGTCGGCCCCGACGATGTCTATCTCGGTCATCGCGGGCTACGCACGCTGGCGGTGCGGCTCGATCGGCATCAGGAGACGGCGCTGACGGTGGCGCGTTGGCTGGAGCGGCGGCCGGAAGTCTTGCGGCTCCTGCATCCGGCGCTGCCGAGCCACCCCGGCCACGCATTATGGAAGCGCGATTTCAGTGGCGCTTCGGGATTGTTCAGCATGGTGCTCAAGCCGGTGCCGCAGAAGGCGGTGTATGCGTTTCTCGATACGCTGCAACTGTTCGGCATCGGCGCATCCTGGGGCGGGTATGAGAGCCTCGCCATCCCGTTCGACTGCACCAGCCTTCGCACGGCGACGCGCTGGGAGCCCGGCGGCCCGACCGTGCGTTTCCACATCGGACTGGAAGCGGTCGAAGACCTGATCGCCGACCTCGAGCGCGGCTTTGCCGCGCTCGCCGATGCAGCGCGATCGTGACGCAGCGGTGGCGCCATGCAAGTAGCAAGCGCGACGCTAGAACGACCGTTTCAATGTGAAACGATTGCGCTCTAGGAACGCAGCACGCTAAGGGCCGTCGTCCTGATCCGCTTGAACGAAGGCCACGGATAGGCGGCGAGATCAACAGGGTTAAACACAAGGCGCCGCGCCGCGAAGAAGTTACGGATCAGGAGCGCGCCGACGACCCCGACCAAAGCCCCGGCGATGACGTCGCTTGGGTGATGCACGTTCAGCGCGACGCGCGCGAACATGATGATCGCGGCGTAGAGCCACATCACCGCGCGCCAACGCGGCCAAATCGCGCCTATCGCAAACGCCGCCGCCGTCGCCGTTACCGCGTGACCAGACGGCAGGCTCGCGTATTCCGGCCGCCAGATGAAAGGCATGTAGGCGAACGGATCGTCCTGGACGCCGACATAGGGCCGGGCGCGCCCGATCAGGCGTTTGATGATGGTGGCAAACAGGCCCGGCAAACCGATCGCGACGAATAGGAAGCCGAAGCGCGCCACCAGTGCGGCCAGTATGCCTTGCGTGAGCCGCGGCAGCGACGGCGTCATCATCGCCGCAAGAGCCAGCAGCACAATTCCGAGCGGATAGAGAAACCAGCCGGACAGCGCGAAATTGGAGGCTTGATCCGCGGCCTCCGTCAATCGCGGCGGCAAATGCCGCGCCCAGTCGCTTGCCACGGTGTCGAGGAAAAACATCGAAGCAGAAAATCGCGGCGATGGTGAGCGCGGTCGCGAGCCAGAAGCTCGGCGGCCATTGCGGCAATCGCACGCGCGGCGGGCGCAAGAGCACCATGATCCAGCGCAGGAGATTGATAGGGATACGCTGTGCGACGGCAACAATGGCTGTCCCAGGCGCCAATATCCGCGCCGCAGCGCTGTTACTCGTATTCATTCTTCTCGCGGTTCGCAAAACGCGCCGACCATAGTCAAAACCCGCCGGCGCCGGAACCCCGTCACGGGCGGGCGCATGGCGTGGTCGGGCAAGCCGGCTGGCTTGGCGGCGCCGCGCGCATAAGAGCGGCCGTCGCGCCGTCGTCGAGCCGCACCATCACGCTGTCGGCGGCACCGGAGCCGTCGATGACGGTCACGCGGGCAAATCCCGGCCCCGGCGGTTGAAAGAACAGCGTGCCCCGCGGCTGCGCCGCAGCCGGCACCCCATTGACCAGGATGGTGACCGGCGCCACCGCGCCGGTGACTTTAAGCGGGACCAGGGAGGCTTTGTCGCCCCCGGCCGGCAGGTCGAGCCGGGCGCCATCAGGCGGAAACAGGATATGCAGCTTGGCCTGGGCCTCGCCGAACCGGGCGTCCGGTTGGAAATGTTTAAGCGGTGGCGGCAGCTTGGCGTTGGTCGTTACCAGGACACCTGAAGGAGCGCGCGGCAGCGACGTGGCCGGCGTGGGTAACCGGGCGAAAGCGTCAAACAGGATCGGCGCGGCGGCCGCCCGTCCGACCAGCCCAGGGACCGGCGCGCCATCCGGCCGACCAACCCAGACGCCGACGGTGTAGCGGCCGTCGAAGCCGACCGACCAGGCGTCCCGATAGCCATAGCTCGTTCCGGTCTTGAAGGCGACGCGGCCAGGAACTCCGTTTTCAGGTGGCGCCGTGCCGATCAAAACGTGGCTGACATACCAGGCCGCGACCGGCTCCATCAGCCAATTCCCCTCCCCCTTGCCCGCGGAAGTCTCGACGCGCTCAGTGAGCGGCAGGATGTTGCCCAGGCGGGCGATGCCCGAATAAAGCATCGTCAGATCGGCGAGCTTGATGCCGACCCCACCGAGCCCGATGGCAAGCCCCGGCGCCTCGCCTTCAGGCAGCACCAAAGCCGCGCCGGCTTGCGTGAGCCGCGCGCTCAGCCGTGTCGCGCCTACTTGGTCGAGCACGGCGAGCGCCGGTAGGTTCAACGAAAGTTGCAAGGCGCGGCGAACCGTGACGGTGCCCTGGAATGTGAAATCGAAATTCTGCGGCTTATAGGCGCCGTACCGCGTCGGCCGATCGTCGATCAGCGTCTCCGGATGGATGAAGCCGTCCTCGAAGCCCAGCCCATAGATGAAGGGCTTCAACGTCGAGCCGGGCGAGCGCACCGCCTGCGTCAGATCCACCTGCCCGGCGCGCCGCGCGTCGAAATAATCCGGCGAGCCGATATGCGCGCGTATCTCTCCCGTCGCATTGTCGACGACCAGCACGGCCAGCGAAATGTCGGGACCGAGCGTCTGCGCCAGCGTGCGGACGCGTTCGCGGGCAAGCTCCTCAAGAGCTCTCTGTAGATCGCCGTCGATCGTCAGCCGCATTTCGCTTCCGACAGCGGCGTCGGCGACCGCGCGATCGGCGGCGTGCGGCGCCAGCATCGGCATTGGGCGGCGGCCGGCGGGTACCGGCTCGGATTTGGCGAGCGCGATCTCGTCGACGGGGACGCTGCCGGACGCGGCGACGCGGTCGAGGACGCGGTCGCGGGCCGCGCGGGCTGCGGCAATCGAGCGATCCGGCCGCCGGCCTTCGGGCGATTGCGGCAGCGCCACCAACAGCGCCGCCTCACCGAGCGTCAGCCGGCGCGGCTCTTTGCCGAAATAAGCGAGCGAGGCGGCGCGCACCCCCTCGATGTTGCCGCCATAGGGTGCAAGATCGAGATAGAGCGACAGTATCTCGTCCTTGCTCAGCGCCCGCTCGAGCTCAAGGGCGCGCACGATCTGGTGGAGCTTGGCGGCAAAGCTTCGGCCGCTGCGCGGCTCCAGCAGCCGCGCCACCTGCATCGTCAGGGTCGAGCCGCCGGATTGGATCCGCCCGCTGGTAACGAGCTGAAACGCGGCACGGGCGAGCGCCAGCACATCGACGCCCGGATGGTCGCAAAAGCGTTTGTCCTCGTAGGCGAACAGCATGGCGAACAGCCGCGGATCGACGTCGGCGATCCGCGCCGGGAGCCGCCAGCGGCCTTCGGCGGTGGCATAAGCGCGCAGCAGGCGGCCGTCACGATCGACGACGCGGGTCGAGAAGGCGACGTCACGGCCGAGCGGCGCCGGTCCAAGCGCGGCGATCCACCAGGCGGCGCTCCCGAGTGCGACGAAACCAACAAGGCAACCGGCGATGACGATGCGCACCCCCTTCGTCATCGCGAGGAGCGAAGCGACAAAGCGATCCAGGCGTGGCTGGATTGCTTCGCTTCGCTCGCAATGACGAGGGGCGCTCATTTCGCCGCCGTCACTTCCACGCTTTCGGTAGCGGTGCGGCCGTAGCGGTCGGGACGGTACATGTCCTCGACCACGGCCTGCGGCCGCACGTATTTGCCGGGCGCGACCGCGCGCACGACATAAGCGACGCTGAAGACCGGGACGTCGTCCTTCTTGCGCTCGAACGCCGCGGTGAAGCGGTCGTCGCGGAACTCGGTACTGGCCGGCTCGGCTGCGTCGGTGATCCAATCCAGCGTGCCGGTATCGCCCGATGATACCAGACGCGGATTGTCGATCTCGAATCCCGCCGGCAGATAATCGGCGAGGATGACGCGGCCGAATTGCGGTTGCGCTTCGGTCACCCGCAGCACCACCACCATGCGGGTGTTCTGCTTGACCTCTTTCGGATCGATCGGATCGCCGGCGAGCGTGTAACTCTGCCGCTCGATCTTGAAGCCCTTGTCCGCGGCCGGCTCCGGCGTGACCGGCGCGCCGGTCACCGTCACCACGGCCTGGACTTGATCTTCGCCGGTATTGGTGATCCGCAACGGCTCTTTCAGATCGCCGGAGCGGATGGTGCGGTAGAGCGCGTGCGGTGTCGGGGTGCCGCCGACGTCAAGCGAGACTTTGCCGCCGTCCTTGGCCATGGCGGCGGCCGCGAGCAATAGCCACGCATCCTCCTGTGTCGACGTCGCGCGCAGATTGGCACGCACCGATTCGACCCGCTGGACCGCGGCCTGCACAGTGGCGCGCGCTGCGCCGCTTTCGCTGGCGAGCGCCACCACCGCCGCCGCATCGCGCAAGGTCGAGCCATAGTCTTCGCGGCCGGCCAGATCCGGCTGCGACGCCGGCGCGATGGCGGCGAGCGCCGCCGCGTAGACGCGCTCAGCCCGCGTGCGATCGCCGGCCATGGCGAGCGCCGCTGCGAGTTGCGCCTTGGCGATGGGCGTCGACAGCGCATCGAGCTTGGCGTCGGCGAGATAGCGAAGGTCGCCGATCGGCGCCGCGCCGTTGCGCGCCAGCACATAAAGCGCATAGGCGAGATCGGTGCCGCCGTTCTTGGCCGGATCGGTGGTGCTGGCGACCGCGTTGCGGAGCCGGTCGAGCGCGAGCTTGAATGCCGTGTCGGGCACCGCGATCTTGCGTTCGCGCGCGCGAGTAAGGAAATCGGTGACGTAGGAGTCGAGCCAGATGTCCTCGCCGCCGACGCTCCATAGCCCGAACGAGCCGTTGGAGTCCTGCCGCGTCAGCAGGATTTCGATGGCGTCGCGGATTTTCTGATCGGTCGCCGGATCGAGCGCGACTTGGGCATCCTTGGCGAGGTCGCTGACATAAAGCAGCGGCAGTGCGCGGCTGGTGATCTGCTCGGAGCAGCGGAACGGGTAGCGATCGAGCGCGGCAAGAAGGCCCGCGGCGTCGAACGCCGCGAGCGAGCCAACCGACAGCGACACCGCCCCGGTGCCGGGCACGAGATCGGCGAACATGTCGCTCGACACCGTGACGCTTTCGCCCTTGGCCAGCGGCTTGATCGTGCGGCGCGCCAGGATTTGCGCCGGCGCGCGCACCGTGAGCGCGTAGCTTCGCTGCGAGGCAAAGCCTCCCGGCCCGCTGACGCTTACCTTGACGGTGCCGTTGCCGGCGGCGGTAGCGGTCAGCGGCACGGTCGCTGCCCCACGCTCCTTCGCCCGCAACGTCAGTTTCTGGCTCGAAGTGGCTGAAAGGGCATCAGAACTCGTCACCGCAATGGTGTAGTCGCCGGCCTGCCCCTCGACATTGTCGAGATCAAGATGCACCGACGAGCGGTCTCCCGGAAGAAGGAACCGCGGCAGCGTAGCCGTCAGCACCACCGGGTCGCGCACCGTCACGTCGGTCGAGGCGTGGCCGATCTTGCTCTTGCTCCAGGCCACCGCCATGACGCGAACGGTGCCGGCGAAATCGCCGACGTCGAACGACACCTGGGCGTTACCGTCGGCGTCGACCTTGACGATGCCGGAATAGAACGCGACCGGCGGTCCGGTCGGCGGATTGCCTTGCAGTTCGGCACCGGCATCACCGCCGGAGCGAATTTGCCCGCGGGCGCCCTGCATGCCGTCGATCAACTGACCATAGAGGTCGCGGATCTCCGCCGATAGCGCCTGCTGGCCGAGATAATAGTCGTCGGGCGACGGCGGCTTGTAGTTGGTCAGGTTGAGAATGCCGACATCGACAGCAGCGACGACGACGCGCGCTTCGTCGCCAGCGGCAAAACCGGAGACCTTGACCGGTATCGCCAAAGCCGAGTTCGGCCGGATCAGCGCCGGCGGTTTCAGTTCGACGCTGAGCGTCTTGGCGCCGCGATCGACCGAGAACCATTGCACGCCGATGGCGCGGCCCGGCATGCGTTGCGCCGGCGCATCGAGCGGCCGGCGTAACGTCGCAACGAGATAGGCGCCGGTGGTCCAGTCGTTGCCGACCGGAAGCTTTACCTGGCTTACGCCTTGCGGCACTTCGGTCGTCTGCGTCGCCAACAGGCGATCGCCGACGACATTGAGCGTCAGCCGCCCGGCGGTGCGCGCGGTGACCGCAATTGTCATCGTATCACCGGGTGCATAGTCGCCCTTATCGAGCGCGACTTCGAGCATGTCCGGCGTGTCAGCATTGGCTTCGACATAAAAGCCGGCGTCGAACGACACCGACGTTAGCGGGCCGTTCGGGTCGGCGGTCGAGACTTCGAGCCGATAGCGGCCGAAATTCACCGGCAGTGAAATGCGCGCCGCCTTGTCGAGCGTCGTGTCGATCGTGCCGTCGGCGACGCGCTTGGTGGTCTTGACCGGCTCGTAATTCCAGCTGCCGTCGCGCTTGTAGAACTGATAATGGGTCTCGATGCGCAACAGCTCGTAGTGCAGGCCGCGCTGTGTCGTCGCGGCGCCATCCGGCGCGACCATGACGACGTCGAAAGCGGCATTGGCGCCGTCGGCGAGCGAGCGGCCGGAGAATAGCGGCTTGATCCCGATCATGTTGCCGGCCGGCGTGACCGGTAGCGCAATCTTGCGCTCGACCGCACGGCCGCCGGGTTCGGCCATGCGCACGGCAATGTGCGCTTCCAGCGGACCCGTGCTTGGCGGCAGCTTGTCGAGCTGCACCGGGAAGCTCGCCTTGCCGGTCGCGTCGGTGGTCGGCAGATTTTCCAGCGTCTGCTGCGCGGAATCGACCTCTTCGTCACTCATGCCGAACAGATAGCCGGCGAAGCCCGCCCGCTCCTTCGCCGCCGCAATCGTCACCTCGCCTTCGAGATCGAGATTCGCCGCCGGCGCGCCATAGAGGAAGCGTCCGGCGACGTTGATCTTGGCGGGAACCTTTTGCGAGATGTGGCCGGTCGGCGAGGTCAGGTCGAACTCGATGCGGTCGGGCACATAGTCTTCGACCAGAAAGGTGGTCTCGCCGATGGCGGCGCGTTTCGGATCGGTATAGGTGCGCACATGCCAGGTGCCGGTCGGCGCCGAGGCGGGCAGCGCCAACGTCAGACTGTGGCCGCCGAGACCTTGATCGGCGACCAAAGTGCGCCGGAACTCAACGCCGTCCGGGCGTTCGATCACGAATGTCACCGGCACGTCGACGGCGGCGGCACCCTGCGGGCTGCGAACGAGCGCGGTCAGGTAGGCGGTCTCGCCGGAGCGATAGACGCCGCGCTCGGCATAGACGAACGCATCGAGGCCGTTCGGCGCCGGTCGGCCGCCGACGCCGCGATCTGTCAGATCGAATGCCGGCGCCTTGAGGCTTAGGAAGGCATTATCACCCTGGCCGTCGCTCGCCGCCAGCATCGCCGGCGTCGAGCCGCCCTCGCCGCTCGCAAGCCCGGCTTCGAACTGGACGTGCCCGCTGGCATCGGTGCGCCGTGTCGCCAGCACTTCGTTGCCGCGAGAGACCAGCCGCACATCGACGGCGTTCTTCGCTTCCGTCGTCGCCAGCGAATTGACGAAGACGTGGATGCCGTCATTGCCCGAGAATGCGGTCAGGCCGAGATCGGAAACGATGAACCATTGGGTCGCCAGCGAATCGAAATTGTCGGCGTGTTTGGTCTCCTGCGGCTGCGCCACCATGACATAGACGCCGGGCTTGAGGTCGCCGACCGCCTGATCAACCGGGAAGGCAGTGGTGACATCGGCGTTGAGCGGGGCCGCTTCGACCGCAAGCTCGCCTTTCCACACGGCGACGCCGCGCGAGTCGCGCAGCTGCTCGACGTCGTAGCGGTTCAGGCTGCGCTGAAAGTCGCCGCGTCCGGTCGAGTCGTTGCCGATGGCATCGACCAGGCTGCGATCGCCAACGCGGTAAATCTCCACCGCGATCGCGCGTGTGTTGGTCGAGATCACCGGGATGCCGCGCTGGCCGGTGCGCGGCAGCACGTAGGCCGTCGAAGAGAAGTGCACGGAGGGCTTGCGGTCGCGCACATAGATCGAAAATTCCGCCGACTTCGACAGTGTCTCATGCACGGTCGAAGGCAACCCGGCGCGCAGCGTCACCGTGTAGCCTTGGCCGTGCTGCAGCCCTTCCACGCACAGCTGCTTGTCGGCCGCCGACAGAGCCGGCTTATCGGTGCCGGCGAGCACGACGAACGGCGAAAAATCGGTGCGCTGCGGCAGATTCTCGGAGAACTGGAAGCAGGCGCGCGGCGACGTGGTGTCGGCGTCGACGCTATAATCGAGCACGCGGAAGCCGTGTGCTTCCCGTAACCGTTCATACTGCCCGCGCACGTCGGCGACTTCGCGGACTTCGAGCGACAGGCGCAGCGCGTCGAGCGAAGGCCGCCACATTTCGCGCAGCGCCAGCACATTGCCGAGGAAAGCGAGACTGTCGGCCTCCTCGGCGCGATTGGTGGTGCGTTGGTAGGCGATATAGGCCGCCGTCGACGCGCGCTCGAGCAACAGCGTCTTTTCGTTGTCGTCGGCGGGGCGGATTTGCATGATGGTGCGCGCCAAACGCAGCCACGTGGTGGCGTCGTTCGGCGCCGCGGCGACGATCTGGCCGAGTAACGCCATGCCGGCGCGGAAATCGTTCTTGGCGAAGGCTGAGTTGGCGTCCTTGCGGATCTGCGGCAACGGCTTGGTCGGCGTGCCCGCGTCCGACTTGATCTGCGCCTCGAGCGTGACTGCGCTGTCGGCAAGCTCGCGGTTCTGGAACGGCTTCTCGGCGGCGCCGGCGGCCTGCGACACAAGCATCGGCGCAACGGCGAGCAGCGCGGCGGCGACGCCGGCGCGGACAAGCAACCAAATCATCGGAAGACTCCTCCCAAACGGGCGCGCAATTTCACCCTCAAGGGCATGATCCCGAAAAGCTGCCTTGGATTGGATCCGACGGTGGGGACCGCGGCTTTCGGATTAGACCATGCTCGAACGTGCAGTGCGGCGGATTTGACGGGCGAATCGTGTCGAGGTCGTGACCGAGGCCGCGGCGGTAAAATTAAGCGGTTTTGCCGCCGTCCGGTCGCATGCGGCTGGCCATTCATCCGGATTTACCGGGCATTCTAACGCAAGAGTTGATATAAGCTTGCCGCCAAGCGGCCCCGTAGCTCAGGGGATAGAGCAACAGCCTTCTAAGCTGAAGGTCGCAGGTTCGAATCCTGCCGGGGTCGCCACTAAAATAAAAGGCTTAGTAAATTAGGCCGAAGCCGGATATTTGGTCAGGGTGCACATCAGGGTGCACAGGGCGAGAATCGCCGGTAGAAGGGCGCTGCTAGGCGTTTGCGGCCGGGGTGTTTGGGTAGCGGCAGAAGGAAAAACGTCACTGGCGTCGAAATGTATGATGCGTGGCGCGTGCTGCCGACTTCGCGACGAAGTGCTTATCTACGCGCTGCGGCCGCGGCGGAGGTACAGCGGCAGCAGCGGCCTCCGCGTCGCGGCGCGTCTTCTCAGCAGCTACGGCGGCGAGCTGTTGTGACATGGCGCCAGCTTGATCCTCACCCACCAGCACATATCCCTTCTCAGCCATGCAGCCCTCAGCAACTTGACCAGCGGCAGCTGCGCGATTGTTGGCAGCGGCAACGCCTGCAAGCCCACCGCCCGAGAACGTCACACCGGCGATATTTGCTTTCTGCATGTCGCCGCGGCAGATCGTGGAGTCCGTCTGAAATTGTTGATTGAGAACGGGGTCGCTGGCGGGAAATACCCCGTCTTGCCGCAGATAGACCAAATGCGGCGCACAGCCCGACGGCGTCAGGGCGGCCAAGAGCCAGACCCTACTGCGCACGACATAACCTCCCCTCAACCAGGGGATCATGATACAACCTAAGCGAGGGGGCAAGTGTGGATTTGAGCGTGCCGATTGGTTTTGGGGCGTAGCAATTAACGGATGCCGACCGTGTGGGTATATTGGTCAGCCTTTGCTGTTGTGATGCTGTGGACGCTTGGCGTGAGTTGGGTATGGGCATTAAGTGATCCGCCCTCTCACACCGAAAAATGTCATCGCTTTTACTTCGTTGGCCGTCGTCTGCATTGTCGAAACAATAGCGCTCTGTTTTGTAGTTGATCGGGCTCCCAGGCACGGGCAGACCCCACAAGGCAGTCAACAGTCAGCCGCCGCCATAAACCAGCCAGTCACGAAAGAACCAAATCGCCACATCGACGAACGGCAATTTTGGAAAAGGCAAATTGCGGTTGGGTGGTGGCTTAATGCCATTACAGCGGCCTCGTGCGGCGTTGCCCTTTTGGCTCTTGGCATTCTGTTTGGAACTCTCAAAGAAACTCATCACAGCAGTGAAATCGCGACCAATTCGCTCATCGCTAGCAGCCGTTCTTGGCTGACACCTATTCGTGCGAACATCATCACCCCGTTCGATACTACGAGTAATTTCGGGTTCGATATAATTTACAGCAACACTGGGAGAGAGCCCGCGTTGGCCTTTACAGCTAACGAAGAAGTCGGCGAAGTGCCGAAACCAAACGGTTCATGGTTCACCGTATTTCACAGAGACACAATTAAGGACATCTGCACTCAGACAATTCCGGCCACGGAGATTGCCATTTATCCCACATCTGACACGCACGTCTATGAAAGGAGAATGGACAAGCCTCTTTCTCAGGACGTGATAGATGGAAAGAACGTTCAATGGGTGCACGGTTGTTTTGGATACTTCTCCCCTGTTAGCGAGAAGACGATTCACAGAAGCGAATACTGTTTCGTATTTATTCCCGGCACTCTCAATGGAGCTCGAGTCTACGAATCCGCGTCGTGCGTCTACGGGAACCAGGCAAACTAAAAAACGGGCCGAGGCGACCGCCCACCCAGCGGCTAGGATGAACGCCGGAGCCATGCGCCACGGGAGGTATCCGAAATGAACCCGCTAACTGACGAGATCAAAGAGCGCTTGCGCTAGAAATCGTCTACCGGCGCAAACAAAAATAGCCCCGACAGAGGCCGGGGCTTCAGTTGCACAATGCCCGCCAGCGCAGGGAGGAAAAGTCTCGCGCTAGCTCAAACAGTATAACTGATTCGTTGGAATGCCGGGAGCGGCACGTCGCCTGTGCAACGCATTGTGGATAACGGGTCCAGCGCGCGGGTTCATGCGCTGTTCATGCCACATGGCCCTCGACGGCAAGCACACTGTGCCGCATTAGCGTCGGGCACTATCAAACCGCCGCGGGCAGGCGCTAGGGTGCGTCGGATTCGATCCGAGCGACCCGCGCCGTCGCCCGTGGGATGGACGCTGGCCAGGCGAGGCGGACTGCGAACACTTGGGTTCTTCGTCGGCCGACCGTGGGTTTCCCGACCTCAACCGCCTGTTCACGGAATTTCGTTGGGACGCGGAGCGGCAGCGGTGGGAACACGATCCGCCTGCGGCAGGATGGCGGGGGCATTGACCCGCACAAAACCCTGGATTCCAGCTGCCTTTGCGCCCCGATGCTGTCACAACGAGAAAAAACCGCTCAAGGGCGCATTTCAGGCGGCGGGACGGGTCGAAAATACCCCTCCCCACCCCCGAACGCACCGGTGCCCATTTGTATGCTCCGAGTAACAGTCAGCATACGACCAGACGGGAACCTGTCCCAGGCCTATGAACCAGTCCCGGTGCTTTTGGCGCGCTGCTTTGATAGTGATCAAATGGCCTTGGACGTTGTGCACCGGATCGTCGGCCGCCGCCCGCGCGAGACACAGGTCGCTAGCGCTTAGCAGTTGCTGCCACTGCAGCCGCGGCCATCGGCAATGGCAGACTGCGGGGTCACGACGGTCAGCACCGTAGCGATGCCAGCCACGACGGCGAACACCAGCGCGAAATACAGCATGATCTTCTTCATAGCGGCCCCCTCCGATTTGAACGCTGCCACCATAGCCCGGCGGTAAGCCGGCGCTGTGACTACGATCACAAGAAATGGGGTCGTTTTTAGTGTGGCGACTACGACACAGCTAGCAACAAACGACTGTGGATGGAGACGGCCACGTTGACGCGATCAGGCTTTCAGTTTGCAATGGTCCAGTGAGGTGACTGGACGATCTCCTTCTTCCAAATCGTGGGTGGAAACACTTGCCCCAGCTTCGCGGTCTCCCGCGGCTGGGGCTTTTTCTTTGTATCTACGCCCAGCGCCGAAGGGAGCCTGGCCAGTATGGACGCGGACCCGCGACGAAGCGCGGCGCATGGCCGCCAACATCGCCAAGCTGCCGGGACCACAGAAGCGGCCGCAGTATTAGGCGAGAAAATAAACCGCATCGCCGTGCATTATGCCGACGCAATCCGGTGAATTCTGCACGTTTATGGAAGCAGTTCGGCGCGGACGACGCGGCGATCACAGTAGAACTGTGGCCAGGGCATGCCCGGGTTCGCATCTTTTGCATCCGCCCGCTCTGCGGATCAGGTTGACGATCCGGCAGCGAATGCGGGTGTTGGATGAGTAGCCGCGCAGTATTCTCTTGAACTATGAGAATGGAACTCGCCCATGCCATGACCGATCGCCGCTTTCCGCCGCCGTGGATCGTCGAAGACAGTGGCGCCGCCTTCATCGCGAAGGACCGGAACGATTGTACGGAGGACACAGCTACGTTCCACCTTTGAGAACGTCCCGGTGTTCCTCAAAGCGCCGCAAGTTCGCCTCGAACAGGCGAAGTGCTCTTTCGGCATCCCACGTGTCGACGCCCGCAGCCCTCAAACGGATTATGCGGCCTTTCTGTTGTTGTACGATACGCCGCGCTTCGGCGACGAGCTCCTCGGCGCGGCGAAGATCGTCTTCGGAACCCATTTGTCGAATAAACACGCAAGCGCCGCTCCACGCTTGGGGGTCCTTTCTTCAGGAACACAATGTCGTAGTTCGCAGTCCGCCCTATCGTGTAGCGACGCACCTCGCCGTTCATCTTTCACTGGTATTGCCGTAAGAACTCAGTGTGCTCGCTAACGCCCGCCAATGCTCGGCGAGCTCAGCATATATCTGCTGGATGTTCGGATCGGATTGACAAAGAGCCTTCTGGGCGCATTCAGCGGCGCGCCGGCGGCATTCTTCGGCCAGCACATTCATTCGCATTTGAAGCAAAAACGGCGAAAGGTGGGCAAGGTTCCGCAGGAACTGACTGTCGCCGCCCGCGTTCGCGAATCAAGGGGAATGGGGGAAGTGCACGCCGCGGCGAACCGCAGCGTGCAAGTTATCCTCATCACACTGGTAGCCTAGGCATCTCCCCAGCTCGCAATCCCGCGAGCCGCCGTTGGCTATGGAAGGGCCTCGGCGGATCCCATCTCCGCCGGGGCCACCATCTATTCAGGTGGTTTAGTACCAAACGCAATCCCCCAAAAAAGGGGGACGAAGCGCGGCGCACTGCTGCCAGGATACCAAGCTGCCGGGTTGGTTGAAGCGGCCGCAGGATTGCGGGGAGCCGGCGCAATGATCCGCGCGTGATCCGGTTTGTCGCTTCATGGATAAGCGTACCACCCCTGCTGTCGAACTGGCCGAGCCGATTTCGACAGCCCCTCGGGAAAATGTTCTGGGCGCCGGACGGTCTGCAGGCGCCGACGCCCTGGAAAATAGTTTGCAAACATTGCAGGCGGTGCTGAAATTGGCCTATGGCAATGCGGAGCCCAACGCATTACACGCCCCGCAGCAGGGCTGAGCTCGTGTCGTGCCTAATCGGGCTCGGGGACAACCAGCCGGTCGAACTGAAACCCGATGCCGCCAAGCTGTTGCGGCGGCGCTTTCGAGCGCGCACCGTGAAGGACGTGCTCGACCTGCCGACGTGGCCCTACGGCCGCCTGCGCATCGTGATCCAACGGCGAGCACTGATCGAAGTGGTGATCGAGCCGGCTTAGACGGTATTGAGCGCGGCGCCGCCAACATCGCCAAGCTGCCGGAAGTTAGTGCGTAGCCGCAATATCAGGATGAGCGCGAGGAGTCCTTCATCGTCCGCGCGACGGCAAGAAGCTCGGCTATTTCTGCTTCGAGGACGAGCCGACCGCGACGCTGGACAGCCAATCTGTTGAGCCGGGACGAGGCGCGGCGGATGGCAGTTAACTCCGCCAACGTTGTCTTGAGCTTCGTCCCAAGGCCGTTCACCACCGTAATGATGGCAATGGGCACGCATGCGGCGATGAGGCCATATTCGATTGCGGACATGCCGCGCTTGTAGACCAATCAGTCTGAACCGGCCGTTAAACCGACCGAGGAAAGACCTTGGGGGCATGTCGATCAGCGCGCCGAAATCGACACTCTCACCGCAGTTTGCCGTTCGATCGCGGCTTTTTCCCATTGGCCTTGATCGCCGCTCGCTCGGCTAGCTTGTCGTAATCGGCCGCAAGATCAGTTAGCAGGACGCCCACTTGGGTGCCCGTCATTGTGAGAGCCAACGCGCGCATTTGTGCCGCGCGGTCGCGCCAGTGCTGCGGATCGTTGGTGTTGTCCGTGGACATAGAAGCCCTGCCTACGGATCATTATGGAACCCGATGGAACCTTTGCAAGAGCACCGTCCCCTCGCCGATGCCATCCCGACACTTCCCGCCGACCTGGGCTGTCGATGATAGTTACGACGCCTGCTTTATCGTGCGCGACAAGAACCGCCACGCGCTCGCGTATGTCTATTATGAACTTGAGCCAGGACGCCGAACCGCAGCTCATCTGCTGACGAAAGACGAAGCGCGACGGATTGCTGTGAATATCGCCAAGCTGCCGGCGCTGTTGAAGCAGCCGCGTATTGAGAGGCTAAGTTGTGAGCCAACAGACCATTGTGGCGGTTGCCCTCACCTTGGCCGTGGTCGCCGTAATCCTGGTTGTTGCGCTGCTATGGCCGCTCGGAAGGTTACCGTGGCCGTGACTGCCGAGTCGCCCCCGCCGCCCTGGACGGTTGAAGAGGAAGGCTGGAACAGCCACGTGATCTAGGCCGTTTAGCTGTCACGCCGGTGGAAAACGCAGACATGACTGAGGAACCTCCTCTCGCCCTGACTTGCCCTAAGTGTGGCACGCCACTTATCGCCGCCGCGGAATTGCAATCTACCGATGTGCTCAAATGCCCCAAGCATGGCGATATAGGCACCCTCAACGAACTTCTGGATCAGGCCCTTCAGCGGCAAATGGGAAATGCTCTAAATGAAGCATTCAAAAAGGGCGATGATGATGCGTTCTGAGATCATCGGCAAAATCCCTCCGACCGGCCCGTCGAAGCGACGCATTCAACATCGCCCTTTTCAGATGAGGGTGTCGAACGAATTTCTAAAATCGGTCGACAAGTGGCGCCGCGATCAGCCTGACCGGCCGTCCCGTGCCAAGGCAATTCGCCGTTTGGTAGAGCAGTCACTCGGCAACGCGGGTGACAAACGTCAGATGGACACCGAGGCCCAACACAAAGCAGCTGAACTAGCATCGCGCGAGATAGACCGTGTCGGCGACCAAGCCGCGACAGGAGAAGAGCGCGCACAACGGAAACGCCGTCTTATAAAAGGCCCGCGCGAATTTCGAGAGCTTCGCGCTAATCAACCGAAGCGCCAAAAGTGAATGAGAATTTTCGCGTGTACGTTATCTTCGGTTATAAGTTACTCCCCTAGCTGATACTCTCACAGCAGTTCGACCGCTATTGCCTCGGGCTTGCCTGACCGTTTGCTAATCTGCTCGTCGAACCGCACCCGCTGACCCTGAACGAGCTCTTCGATGTCGGGGGCGCAATTGGAAATGTGGACGAATATTTCGCCCGAACCATCGTCTCGAGCAATGAATCCAAAACCTTTTTCGCCGTTGTAGAATTTAACTGTACCTGCGGACATTGTCGTTTTCGTCCTTCGTTTTGGTTGAAAGTCGGTGTGTTGCGGCCTTCGCACTTAGTTGCGCAGAGGGCACAAAGGCGGAGAATACTGCAACGATTCGGATAAATGCGGCGAGGTCCTTTTAACAAGCGAAGCTGCCGGCGCCGCGGCTCAATTAGCGCCTGCTTGCCTTGGCGGACCAACCCCACCATCAAATTAGTCGCGTTCTTTCAAGCTGAGTATGTAGGCAATGATATTCAGAGCATCATCGCCTTTTATCACTAGGTTGGGCATCATTCTGTGCGGGGTCTGCAGCGCGACCGTCAGGGCCGCACTCGTCATGCCGGGAGTCTCTGGCAATATCCTTAAAGCTAGGCGCATCGGGATTAGTTGAAGTGCTCGTGCCATTGTCGATGGCGTGGCATTCGGCGCACGCCTCCCGCGACAACCGACGACCGTCCTCAACATTTCCGATTTGCTGCGCGTCCGCACCTGCGGGTGCCATAGATATCATCGCCGCAATGATGACACGGGCCGTAGGTGCAACATTGATCAGCTTGGTCATTATGTTTCTCCGTTCGCGTTTGAGAACACCCCTTTCAGGCGAGGCTCGTACACGCCGATGGCACTTTTTTGCACCGCTGACGAATTCGGCTGGTAGGTTACAGCAGCGTATCGGCCCGATTCATCCTCGAAGTAGAAATAACCGAGCAACGAAGCGGTTCGTTTCGCTATTCTAGGTAGGGCGCGAGCACATTTTCGATCCATTTCATGAATGCGCGGACTCGGCGCGACAGGTTGCGCCGATGCGCTACTACCAGGGAGACGTCGAGCGGCTTGTGCTGAAAATCTGGTAGAAGCTCTATCAACGCTCCACTCTCCAAGTAACGGCCAATCGCCAACAGTGGTGCCTGAAATCAGGCCAAGGCCGGCGACACCAGCGGCTTCGTAGGTCTGCACGCTGTTGACGTGCAGCGCACCTGGCAACTGAAGCCTCGCGTAGCTGTCGCCGTGCGGATACTCCCATCCATAGGGTTTTGCGCCGAGCGTCCTTGCGAAATGAATTGCCCGATGTTTCTGATGCTGCAGATCTTCTAGCGATCGAGGGACGCCATAGCGCTCCAGGTAGGCAGGACTGGCGGCGTTGACCATGCGTAACTTGCCCAGCGGGCGGGCAATCAGCGTCTCGTCCCCGATGGGACCAAGTCGCAATACGCAGTCAAACCCCTCTTGAACCAGATCAACTTGGCGATCCGTACTCGACACCTCCAGCTCCAACTCGGGATAAGTCGCCATGAAGGCCGGCAAGGCCGGCACGATAGTGGTGCGCGCCAGCTCGCTCGGCAGATCAACCCGTAAGCGCCCGCGAAGTGCCACTCGATCGCTTGCGAACATTGAGTGCAGATCATCAACGTCAGCAAGCAGATCGCGGGCACGTGCATGAAATACCCGTCCGTCTTCTGTCAACTGCACGCTACGCGTCGTCCGGTGCAGAAGCCTGACCCCGACATCTTCTTCCAGCTTCCGGACCGCCGTTGAGGCCCTTCCCTTCTGAATGCCCAGGCTATCGGCCGCGTGGGTGAAGCTCCCCATTTCCGCTACCGTTATGAAAATGAGGATGGGTTCGAGATTTTGCATTTTCGTGCCTCGGTATTGTTCACCGCCGAGAGAACAGTGAGTTCATTTCCCCGGTGTTTATCATACCTAGGAGATACAGTAAGTAAGCTCTGAATATGGGAATCCCCCAACCGGAGAATGACAAATGTCGGAAACTATGAACCTGCATCAGGTGCCAGAAACTATGACCTTGCATCGCGCCCTGTGGGCCGGCCGGATAATGAGCGCGTTTGTCGTTATCGCTTTGGTGGCAGACGGCACTATTCAGCTTTTCGCGCCGGCGCAGATCGCGAGCATGTTGCAGGAAACCGGGTTCGCGATAGACCTGACCCGTGTCGTGGGTCCGATCATACTCGCCTGCGCCATCCTTTACGCCATCCCGGCCACCGCCGTCCTCGGCGCGATCCTAGTGACGGGCTTCTTGGGAGGTGCCATCTGCGCCCATGTCCGCATTGGTGAGTTGGGGTCGCCGCCGGAAATCATTTCCCTGCTGCTGGGCGCGATGACATGGGGCGGCCTCTACGCGCGCGATCCCCGTATCCGGGCCATTCTGCCGCTCATCCGTTGAACCAACAGGGGCAGTGCTCTGTCCCTCAAGATCAGGAGAAAACGCATGTTTTTAGTAATGGGAATCACGGGAAAAGTGGGCGGCGCAACGGCAGAACATCTGTTAGCGCACGGCAAGGAAGTACGCGCGCTAGTCCGCAATCGCGAGAAGGCGTCAAGCTGGGCGAACCAGGGCGTGGAACTGGTAGACGGCGATTGGAATGATTCGGCAGCCATCGAGCGGGCGCTCAAAGGCGTCGAAGGCGCATTTGTCATGTTGCCGGCTGTCTGGGCGCCCTCGCCCGATTACAAAGAAGCAAAGGGCGTGATTGCGAACTATGTCGAGGCGCTCACCAAGGCAGCGCCGCCGCGGGTGGTAGCACTTTCGTCGATGGGTGCGAACAGGACCAGCGGGCTTGGGATGATCACGGCCTTGTCGCTTCTGGAGCAAGGTTTTCGCGACCTGATATCGCCAATCGCATTTGTGCGCGCAGGTGGATTCTTCGAAAACTTCCTCTACGGCTTGCAGATCGCCCAGGGCGGAACGCTACCGGTCTACTACAATCCGACAAACCGGAAATCGACCATGGTCGCGACGAACGACATCGGCACAGAGGTCGCAACCCTTTTGACCGGGCCAGCGTGGTCAGGGCAGCGCGTCGTCGAGCTTGGTTCGATGGTCACCGCGGATGAAGTCGCGGAGCAATTGGGTGAAGTCCTAAATCTCGACGTGAAAGCCTTTGCAGTCCCGCGTGCAGGGTGGGCGGAAGCGTTCGAGCAATTCGGCATCCCGAAGGGCCACACCGGACCTGCCGAAGAAATGTTTGAGGCCGTGAATGCAGGATGGATGGACCTCGGAGTTGAGGGTACGGAGCACGTAGCGGGTACGACGTCCGCACGCGACGTCTTCGCGGCGGCCCAGAAGGCCGTGACGGCGTGAACCGCGACGTTCACACCAATGAAAATCAAGATCGAACATGAAGGTTCTTGTTTGGGTGCAAAGGGCGGAACCGGACGGCTGATCGTCCGCGACGCCCTAGCGAAAGGCCATTCCGTCGTTGTCCTGGTTCGCTCGAAGGCCCGCGCCCTGGATTCCCCGGGAGCAGACATGATCGAGGGCGTTGCTCGATCGCCTCACCCACCACTGCGACATCGTCGAGACCGGCAACGAGAGCTGGCGCTTCAAGAACCGCGCCTAGCGTTCCCGCGTTCGTTCCGTTGTCAGAGTTTCCCTTTGAAATCACCGGTGCGCCGCACCACCTACCAGGCTCCATGTCTGCTTGCTGCGCCAAAGTTGACCTGATTACCTTAATTGACGAGTTCCGCCTTTGACCCTAAGCGACATTTCGATACGGCGGGCTCGCTACAGACATTTAGCAGTGCACGTCTTCCGTCGTTTTGAGGCAGACTTGTCAGCGCTTGCACCTCCGTGGCTGTCACTGCACAATCGGTAAACGAAGGAAACACAGCTCCATGTCGATCACTGAAGCCAGAGGGCCTGCGGCAAGGCTTGCTTTAGTCGAGGAGCACGTCCGCCTGGAGAACCGGCACGACCTCGATGGCATAATGGGCACCTTTGGCGCATCGGCGCGCTATGACGAGGAGCCGTGGGACGATCATCACATCGGTCGTGAAGCGGTGCGCGCGTATTACGATGCTTTGCTCCGCGCCATGCCCGACCTTGCTATCGAAGTGCGCCAGCGCCACGTCGCCGGGGATGCCGTACTCCTGGAAGTTATAATCAGTGGACATCATCTGGGCGCGTGGCGCGGGCTGCCGCCGACCGGCCGCCCGGTGCAATTTCCGCTTTGTGGCGTTTTCACCTTCGACGCCGAGAATAGGCTGGCGGGAGAGAAGATCTGTTACGACCGCGCCACAGTGCTGCATCAGCTCGGCGTTTTCCACGAGCCTGACGGCATGGTCGGCCGCATTGAAGCCGTCGTGATGCATCCGCTGACGATGGCACAGGCGATCGGGCGAACGATTTTGCAGCGCCGGAAAGTATGAGCACTGCTAAAGACAGTAGCCCGACAGTCGCTTCAGCCCATCTGCGACCTCGCTCGATGTCCGCTATTTGGTCGCTATTGGAGGGAGAGCGGACGTGACGCGGACATCGCCAAAGGGCCGTTCTTGACCCAAGTCGGAAGTGCCGCTGCTTGGGCTTGCCGCAGAAACGAGGTTAAAAATCATCAGGTGATCCGTGCGGCCAGAAGGATAAGAGATGGAAATAGCGAGCCCATTCGATGGTCTCATCGAGGCGGTTTCGTCAGCGCGCGGGCAAAGTTGAATAATATTCAACCAAATCGTCAATTTCCTTCTCGGACAATGCTGGAGCGATGGATTTCATTTCTGGATGCTTACGTTCTCGCTTTTTGAAGGCCATCAGCTGATTGCGCAGGTAGCTACTGTGCTGGCCAGCAATATTTGGAATTTCCACATCGTGCCCAATGCCATCGAGACCGTGACACGGCACACATATCGATGCGACCCTTGGCGCCGTGCCGGTCTGCGCAGCCGCGTAGTGCGAACCTAACAAGAGGCTCGTACAAATTGGGACGGCAAGAACAAAACTGATCCATGCGCTGTCTAATGATGCCATTTGCAGTTCCACCATCTGCTTGATTGATCTAATATTACGACGGCCGTACCAAGTGAGGAATTCTGCGCCGTCAGCCCTGTTGCGACCTCGAGCTAATCAATAGTGCGAAACCAATAGTGTGAAACCGATTTTATTGGAGGATCGCGCGGCGTGAAAGCCGGAGATTTCATCGTTTCAAAGCGCCCGCGCCTTGGCTCGATTACCAAACATGGGAAAGTCGAGTTTGCCGACTATGAGCGTCAGCTTGTGTCGATGCAATCAACTGCTCAAGCGATCCAACAGGGCTACTTGGGGACGCGCGAGCGTGCCGTCGTGGTGCTCGAGGGATGGGATACAGCCGGCAAGGGTGGTGTCGTGCGTCGCCTGGGGTGGGCGTTAGATCCTCGCAGCTTTAAGGTTCACCCTATTTCCGCACCCGCCTCGCACGAACGAAGCAAGCATTATCTTCAGCGGTTCTGGGAAAAGCTTCCGGAGCACGGCCAGATCGTCGTTTTCGACCGTTCCTGGTATGGGCGGGTCCTGGTAGAGCGAGTAGAAGGTTTCGCCACAGTGCGTGAATGGCGCAGGGGTTACGAAGACATCAATCAGTTTGAACGCTTGCTGGTTGAGGACGGCATCCGGATAGTGAAGATCTTCCTGCACATTTCGCCGGGCGAACAAATCCGCCGGTTCCGAGACCGGGTGACCAACCCGCTCAAGCGGTGGAAACTCTCCTACGAGGACTTCCGCAACCGGGAACACTGGGCGGACTACGAAGTCGCAATAGAAGATATGATGGAAGAAACGTCGACCAAACGGGCGCCTTGGTATCTCGTGCCAGCGAACGACAAGTTGTTCGGACGGCTTGCCGCATTCAAAATCTTAATTGCGCGCTTGGGTAAGGGAGTAAGCCTGGAGCCGCGGCCACTCGATCCCAAAATCGCTGAAATGGCTGCGCGGGTATTTGACCTGCCGTAATCAGGGGCAATTTGACCAAGCGCAAAGTTCCCGACACAATTGCCCACTGCTAGGTCCTACCAAATTCTCACATCGCTTATCTGAACTTACTGGAGCGTAAACGAGCCGTTCACGCCCCATAACCATCGATTGCACCGTAAAGCCCTCGGAGCGCAGGAGCCTCGATGCGACTCTTTTCCAATAAGGAGCGACAGTCGTTCGCCAGTTCGCGCATCTCCCGCGAAGCGGCACGTGCATGGCGGCCAAACACGTAGTCAGCCATTTCGGAAGCGAAGAAGCGGCGCCAGTAGTAGATGGCGAACGCCGGCGGTAGCCATGTAAAGAGCACCCTCAACGCGAAGGGTTCTACGCTGTGCCCAAGCGCCCGCACCGCAGAATATCCCTCCCGCACTCCCTTCGCCATCAGCGCCACGGTCGCTTTGTTTTCGGACAGTCGATGACAGTCGCCTCCAGCCATGTAGATCGCGCCGCTGATGGCAGTCACGAAGAAGGCGTGCGCCTTTAGCCACCCGTCCATGTCGCGAGATGTCGTCGTAGGAAATCCGCACTGACGAAATGTTTCCAATAGGTTGCGCAGGCGCGGGGTTCGTTGTCCGTCCAATTCGCCTAATGTTGTTGGCTGCTGCGCGATCATTGCATAGCGCACAAGGTGGCCATCTCGCGTGCCGCCCGCTCCTGGAAAACCGAGCAGAACCCGGTCGCGGCCGAGGGCTTGAACAAGATCGCTTGAGCCTGTGGGATTGTTCAGCATAAAAATCAATGTAGGGATGCGGTAATTTGCGTTAAGCTCCGGCACGACGCTCGCCACTTGGTCGCGTCTCACCGCAATTAGCGCAGCATCGAATTGATCGTTGGGGC
Source organism: uncultured Alphaproteobacteria bacterium (assembly GCA_963806465.1). GTDB lineage: Bacteria > Pseudomonadota > Alphaproteobacteria > Rhizobiales > Xanthobacteraceae > BOG-931. The sequence continues at coordinate 47,117 of CAWDZD010000022.1, forward strand.
CAAGCCGCTCGGTCGTATCGACTTGCGTCGTCGATCGACCGCGACCAACGACGTCTTCAAGCGCCAAACCATAGCGGCGGATATCCGCAAGCCGCTGGCCACGCGCAACCACAGTAACGCGATTGCCACCGTCCTGGAGTCTGGCCGCATAGAGCGTCCCGATGACGCCGGCGCCATATACTAGTATCTTCACCGATGCCTCTCGGCTTACGAGTGTCTTACACTACCATGCGTCCCCATTCAGAGCTTCTCGGGCGCAATGTCTCGTCTTGGCCCTGAGCTGCGAGACAGCAATACGTCTGGAATTGGGGGCAAAGCGGACTCGCAACGATCGTTTCGATCAATCGCTTTTCACCCTTAAGCGACATAGGCATTTCTTGTGCCGAGGGCCGATCAAATGCATGCAACAAGCGTGCGACAGTAATCCTGGTTCACGGCACGGTCGCATTGGGGATATTTAATTAGGCTCGCTTGATTTCGCTCAAAGCTCAACCGAGCCTTTCGTGCATTTTTGTCTGGGGCCAACTTTCTCCAGTGGAGAGAAATATGAAGGCGCTTGTCTACAACGGACCGGGAAAGAAAGCTCTCGAAGATCGGCCGATACCGGACATTGCCGCGCCGACGGATGCGATTATCAAAATCGTCAAGACGACCATCTGTGGCACAGATTTGCATATTCTTAAAGGTGACGTGCCGACCTGCGCGCCCGGGCGCATACTCGGCCATGAGGGCGTCGGTGTGGTTGACAAAGTTGGAGCGGCGGTGACCGCGTTCAAACCCGGCGATCGGGTAATCGTGTCTTGCATCTCATCGTGCGGCAAATGCGACTACTGCCGCCGCGGCATGTATTCGCATTGTGTCAATGGAGGTTGGATCCTCGGCAACAAAATCGATGGGACGCAAGCGGAGTACGTCCGCATCCCGTTCGCCGACACCAGCCTATATCACGTTCCCGCCGACGCAGAGGAGGACGCGTTGGTCATGCTCAGCGACATTCTGCCGACTGGTTTCGAGTGTGGCGTGCTCAACGGCAAGGTGCAGCCCGGCTCGACGGTCGCCATCGTAGGCGCCGGCCCGATCGGCCTTGCGGCGCTGCTCACTGCGCAATTCTATTCGCCGGCGGAGATCATCATGATCGACATGGACGACAACCGCCTGCAGATATCCTCGCGCCTCGGCGCTACAACCGTCATCAACAACAAGGACGGCAAAGCGGTCGAGAAGATCATGAAAATGACCGGCGGTCGCGGGGTCGATACCGCCATCGAAGCGGTCGGAGTGCCGGCGAGTTTCGTAACCTGCGAGGACATCGTAGCCCCTGGCGGCATCATCGCCAATATTGGCGTGCATGGCGTTAAAGCGGAATTGCATCTGGAGCGGCTGTGGGACCGCAACATCGCCATCACGACACGGCTCGTGGATACCGTCACCACGCCGATGCTGCTCAAGACCTTGCGGTCGCACCGGATCGATCCCAAGAAACTGATTACGCATCACTTCAAGCTCGACAAGATTTTGGATGCGTACGACACATTCGGCGCCGCCGCCAAAACCAACGCGCTCAAGGTGCTCATTGAGGCGTAGCCAAAGTCCCTCTAGCGCGTTCTTGAGGACTGGCAGGCGGACCCGTGTACTACTTTCTCAGCGTCTCAATGTAAGCGGCAATGTCGTCTGAGGCGGCGCGGCTCAGCGCCATCTGCGGCATTTTTGGGTGTGGTTCGAGTAGGAAGTAAGCAAGCCGTTTAGGATCAAAGTTCGGGTATTGGGCGATCGTAGGGAATGGCGGCGCATCCGCGCTCGCGCTCTGCTGATCAGGCGAAACGACATGGCACGAGGCGCACCACCTCTTGGCGAGGTCACGACCATGCTGCGCATCCGCACTGAAACAAGTCGCTGTTGAGAGAGCCAACGCGACGGCGACGAATGAAGCAATCCTGAAAATCAGCATGATTTATCCTTTTGGCAGTTAGTGGCTCGATATTTCACTTAGTTTTAAAGCAAGCGCGTTTGACCTTAATCAATGTCCCCGGCCTCCGCATCCGGCATAAATTGAATTGTCCGCAAATCGTGCGGGAAGGTCTAACATAACGCGCTCAATTACCTTGATGCACGGGGTCGCTCCCCGAAACGTGCTCAAGCATGGCGCCATGTTAGGCGGACGAGCCGGGGGTCGCTCCCCTGGCTTCGTCTAGCATACTTCGGTCAGCGGAGTTTTTCGGGGAAGCACTGCGCCCGTCTCGACGCGCGACAACAAGCCGGAGAACGATGATCCTTCAAATCGTTGAGCCGATTGCGTTGCCACTTGCGAGTTGGCTTTGCGCAGAATTCGCATCGCTACTTCTTTAAGGACACGATGTAAGCAGCAATATCATCGACCGCCGAGCGGCTCAGCGAAAGTTTCGCCATGTTCGGGTGTGGGGCGAGCATGAGGCGTGCAAGGCGATCAGCATTGAAATTCGGTGATTGTGCGATCGTGGTGAAAGGCGGCGCATCTGCCTTAGCGTTTTTCTGATCGGCCGTGACAAGATGGCAAGAACCACACCATCTAATCGCCAAACCGCGGCCGTATTCGGCATCTCCGTAATGGGCCTCAGTGTCCATTGCCACAGCGGCCGACGTTAGCAGCAAGCATAGCGCTGGAGCGGATGAGGCAAACTTAAAGGTATTCATCGTTTCCTTTCCCGGAGGGCTTAACAGTCGATAGCGCCGTTGCTGTTCATAGCGGGTCAGGCTTCCATGGCAAAGGGCGTTTATTTCTTTTTGTGCTCATTGTCGTATTTCTTGAGCTTGGCTTCTTCCTCGAGAAGCAACTTCTCGATCACCGCGCGCCGCTCAAGATCAGTAGTAATCTTTAGCATTGCCCGGTAGTGCTCAATGTTTTGCTTTATGACGAAATACTCCACAAACCCCTCCGATAGGGATAGTCGCCTTCCCGTTGACGCTTGCGCTAGATCAAAACCTCTTTGCGTATTTTGCATGATTATTTTCGAATGGAGAAGGTATTAGGCTGGAAGCCGATCGTGACAGCGCCGGCGGAAACCGATCTGGAGCTAAGCGTCTACGACGACGGGGAATATCATGCCTTGGTGTTCCCCTGCCGGCGAGACGGGTCGGGGTGGCGCGACGTGAGCGCGAACCGCAACATGCCGCTTCAGCCGACCCATTGGCGACTGTGGGATGACCGGCAAGTAAGCAAGACGAACTGAGATTCCGAGCCATGTGTCGGTATCGAGTGAGCTTTTTCAAAAATCTTCTCAGCATCGACGGTCGTACACACAGGTGCCTTCAGCAAAGCGTCGTCATCCGTCGCGCCAGAAGCGTCGAACGGGCGGTGGAGGCCGCCAAGCGGCGCTACGAGCGCCACTGCGAGGTGGCTGATTGGCGGCTTCACGCGGATGGCGTTGAGTTGGAAGTCGAGCTATCGTCCCGCCCGCGGTGAAGTTGTCGCGGTGCCTGTGACGATTACACGGCGTTATACTTTGTGCGCTTAACTTTGCCGGAACGCGGCAGGAGAAAGATTTGAGGATAAAAATTCTGGCGGGAGATGTGATAACAGTCAGCTTTGTCGCCGCTAAACATGGTCGCAGACAAACACCCGCCCGAGCAAGCATCTCCCAGATCACTTGTCCGTGGCGCGTAAACAGGAGCCACCGATGCGTGCCGAGCTGCTGGAAAAAATGGACGCTTACTGGCGTGCGGCGAATTACCTTTCGGTCGGGCAGATTTATCTACAAGACAACCCTCTGCTCGAAATCCCGCTCAAGATCGAACATATCAAGCCTCGTCTACTGGGGCATTGGGGCACAACCACTGGAATCAACTTCATTTATGTCCACCTGAATCGACTGATCAAACAACACGATCTGAACATGATTTATGTCATCGGCCCCGGTCATGGCGGTCCGGGGCTGATAGCGCACAGCTATCTCGAAGGGTCGTACACCGAACGTTATCCGGCAATCGAGCGCGATCGGAATGGACTGCGTCGGCTCTTTCGCCAGTTCTCCTGGCCTTATGGAGTTCCCAGTCACGTATCGCCGGAAACTCCCGGCTCAATTCACGAAGGCGGAGAACTGGGCTATTCGCTCGTCCACGCCTATGGTGCCGCTTTCGACAATCCGGATCTGATCGTCGCCTGCATCATCGGCGATGGCGAGGCCGAAACTGGCGCGCTGGCCACCAGTTGGCATTCCAACAAGTTTCTGAATCCCGCACGTGATGGCGCGGTGCTTCCCATCCTTCATCTCAACGGGTTCAAGATCGCAAATCCGACGGTGCTCGCGCGCATCAGCCGTCAGGAATTAACCGATCTGATCCGCGGCTACGGCTACGAACCATATTTCGTGGAAGGCAACATGCCCGCGGTGGTGCATCAAAGCCTGGCTGGCACGCTAGATACGATCCTGGCGGAGATTCACGAGATTCAGAAGGTGGCGCGTTCCTCTCCGGACACGGTGGAGCGGCCGCACTGGCCTATGATCGTCTTCTGCACGCCTAAGGGTTGGACGGGACCGAGATTTGTCGATGGCGAGCCGGTCGAGGGTACTTGGCGCGCGCATCAGGTTCCGATCGCGAATTTCAAAAATCCCGAGCATATAAAGCAGCTCGAAGAATGGATGAAAAGCTACCGACCGCATGAGTTGTTCGACGAACGAGGCAAATTCCGCGACGAGTTTGCAGCCCTTGCACCGACGGGCCATCGCCGCATGGGCTCTAATCCGCACGCCAACGGCGGCGAATTGCTGGTCCCGTTATCGATGCCCCACTTCCATGAATATGCCGTCGTGCTGCATAAGCCGGGCAGCGTCGAGGCGGAATCAACCCGCATTCTCGGAAAATTCCTGCGCGACGTGATGAAACTCAATCTCGAAAAAAAGAACTTCCGGCTGTTTGGCCCTGACGAGACGGCGTCGAATAGGCTGGACGCCGTCTATGAAGCTTCCGGCAAGGAGTGGATGGCCGAGGTCGAAGATGTCGACATTAATCTCAGCGTCAACGGACGTGTCATGGAAGTGTTGAGCGAGCATCTGTGTGAAGGTTGGCTCGAGGGATATCTCCTTACCGGGCGCCATGGCCTGTTCTCATGCTACGAAGCATTCATCCACATCATCGATTCGATGTTCAATCAGCATGCAAAATGGCTGAAGGTCAGCAGGAAGATCCCCTGGCGCAAGCCGATCGCATCGTTGAATTACCTGCTCACGTCACATGTCTGGCGTCAGGATCACAACGGCTTCTCTCATCAGGATCCGGGCTTCATCGATCATGTGGCCAACAAAAAAGCCGATGTGGTGCGAATCTATCTGCCGCCCGATGCAAACTGCTTGCTCTCCGTAGCAGATCACTGTTTACGCAGCCGCAACTACATCAATTTGATCATCGCCGGTAAACAGCCGGGGTGGCAGTGGCTCGACATTGATTCGGCCGTTCGCCACTGCACCGCCGGTGCCGGTATCTGGCATTGGGCAAGCAACGAGGTCGGCGATCCGGACGTGGTCATGGCGTGCGCCGGCGACGTGCCGACGCTTGAGACGCTCGCAGCCGTGACCTTCTTGCGGGCGTATGTCCCTGATATTCGCATCCGCGTGGTCAACGTGGTGGATTTGATGGTGCTGCAACCTCAATCTGAGCATCCCCACGGTCTGGAAGATCAGGATTTCGACGAACTGTTTACGACAAACAGGCCGGTGATCTTCGCTTTCCATGGGTATCCCGCCATGGTCCACAAGCTGACCTACCGGAGGCATAATCACGACAATATTCATGTGCGGGGCTACAGGGAGGAAGGCACCACCACAACTCCCTTCGATATGGTCGTGCTGAACAATCTCGACCGCTATCAACTCGCGCTAGACGCCATCCGGCGAATTCCACGCTTCAGCGATCAACTCGACAAGGCAACCGCGCGTTATTGGGCGACCATGGAGCGCCACAAGCTCTATATCAGCGAGCATGGCGACGACATGCCGGAGGTCCGCGACTGGCGCTGGACCTTGTGAACGCGACGTTCTGCCGGAAAGCGCATGGCGCACACTGAATCCCAGTTGAATGTGCTGGCGCTGAACAGCGGTTCTTCGTCCCTCAAATTCGGATTGTATGGCGTTGGACCTTCATGGATCGAAAGGTTGCTCTCGGGCGAGGTCGAATTGATCGGCGACAAAAGCGGCAAAAGCCATGCATCGGACTCGCGCGGAAACGGACTGCTCTCCGAAACCGGTTCCATTCCTAGCCAACGGGAAGCAATCATCCGTATCGGGAGGCTTCTCGACGACGCTAAAATGCCGATGCCGGCCGCAATCGGGCATAGAATTGTCCATGGTGGCCCGAGGCTCCAGCAGCATTGCCTCATCAACGATTCGGTTTTAGCGCAACTCGAAACGGCAACCGCCTTCGCGCCGCTGCATATTCCTTCCGCCCTGTCGGTCATCCGCTTCGCACGAGAGCATTTTCCGGGCCTCCCGCAGGCGGCATGTTTCGACACGACCTTTCACGCCGAATTGCCGGAGGTCACACGTGTCCTTCCGATCTCGAAGGAATTGCAATCGGAGGGAATTCATCGCTACGGATTTCACGGTCTTTCATGCGAATCGATCGTACATCAACTTGCGAACGATCTGCCGAACCGCCTTGTGATCGCCCATCTCGGCAATGGCGCAAGCGTGACCGCGGTCAGGGGAGGGAAGTCAATCGACACCAGCATGGGATTGACCCCAACCGGCGGCGTGATCATGGGCACGCGGAGCGGCGACCTCGATCCCGGTGTTCTGGTCTATTTAATTCGTGAGAAAAAATTCGACGGCGCTATGCTCGAAGATTTGGTCGATCACCGCTCCGGTCTCCTGGGAATTTCGGGTGTCGGCAGCGACATGCGGCGCTTGCGTGAAGCCGCGTCGTCAAACGCCGATGCACGGCTTGCCATTGAGATGTTCTGCTATTCCGTGCGCAAACAGGTGGCGGCGATGATCGCAGCGCTTGGCGGAGTCGATATGATCGTGTTCACCGGCGGCATTGGAGAAAATGATATCGCAGCGCGAGCGGCGATATGTGGCGACTTGTCCTGGTTCGGCGTCAGTCTCGACCCGGCCCGGAACCGCTCGGGAGGAAACCCAATCAGCGGCCCGCTATCGCGCTGTGCGGTATACGTTCTCCCGTCGCAGGAAGACGAGCAGATCGCCCGCCATACAAGGCTATTGTTCTTCCGGAGTCCTTCCAGATAATCCTTGGAGGTTTTCATATCGTCAAGCACATCGAGAGTCCTCCACGATCTCTGCCATTCGAGCCAGAGGACGGCGCCGTTGACGCTCATTTCGACAAAGGAGTGCTGCGCCTCACGATCAAGAAGCCTTCGAAGGCTATAAAGACCACCAGGACAATCGAGATCAAGACGACCACCGGCACAGCCCCGAGGAAGGCCGCCTAATCCCGATCGATCGCCGCAATAACGACTGGAGATCGGAGTTGACTAACTCTCAGTTCCGGTCTCCGGAACTCCTTTTCAAGGCAGTGATCCGATGAGACTCCAATCCGATTGATGTTGATGACGTTTCCGCACTGGCCAACAGCTACGCTCTGACGGCTACGACACGCAACGGCCCGCGATGCGTGTCAATTCAGAATGCGCGAGCGCACTAACTAGCGCTTCGCAGCCAACTGGTAATCTTGAACCTAAGGCTGTTTCGAGCGGACGAGGCCGGTGCGCGGCATTCGGGTGAATTTCTAAAGGCCAGCGGCGAACGGTCACCTTTTAGGATTCGGTTCACGGTTTCGCCGGATGGCTCAATTCCTGATCGTGCCGTCAATTCCGAAATTCCGAAACCAGTGATAATTGAAAGTGTGGCGAGAGCCACAATCAGCCCTCGCCCAAGAAGTCGAGTATCACCATACACCGGCCGGTATGAACGAGATTGCGAAGTTTTGGCGAGCATGGCTTGGCCCTCTAATGGTCAGCCAATGCTTAGCGACCATGGATCCTTAGAAAAATTCAGATAATTCCCCTAAGGGATGTACCGGAGAAGAAGCACGAATACGACGCCTCCGCGACGGCAGCGTCATCGATCTTTCGGGACGACTGCTTCTAAGTCAGTTCCGGTCTCCGGATTTGTTCGGCGTCCCTTTGTCGATGCAGTGATCGGATGAAATCCGGCTAATGAAATCCGGCATCAGAACCAACTGACAGCAATGCTTTGACGCCTCCGACACGCAACTACGATACGCAACGACCTGCGATGCGTGCCAACTGCGAATGCGCGAGTGCACTAACTAGGGATTCGCAGCCAACCAGTAATTTCGAACCTGAGGCTGTTTCGAGCGGTTGTACTGGTCTGACCAGGCCGGCGCGCGGCACTCGTCTGACTTGCAAAAGCCGGCGACTAACAGTCACCTTTTAGAATGCGATTTACAGTTTCGCCGGATGGCGAAATTCCCGATTGCGCCGTCAATTCCGATATTCCGAAACCAGTGATAATTGAAAGTGTGGCGAGAGCCACAATTAACCCGCGCCCAAGAAGGCGATACGATGTTGGCGGTCAGTGGATATAGCTGGCCTTGTCCGAGTGATCAGCCATATTGGGCCTGACGCTTCAAGAATAACCGCGCTTCGGCGGGACAGGCATCGCAAGTACGGATCACTTCCGTTCCTCTTGCGGACTGCTATAGGATAAATGAAGCTTTCCGGAAATAAAGCAATAAACAGAATCTAAGTGGTCGTCGCGGCAGCCTGGGAGGCAATGAGCGGTTAAGCTTTGGCTAGCGCCGTGTGCAGCGCAGCGACTGCTTTCGCGAGTTGATCGCGATGCATGATGTCATCTTTCGGAATGCGGCCAACCGTTGCAGCCAACTCTCGCAGTATGTCAGCGAACAGCCCAAAGTTGATATGCATGTGAATCGATTTGTGAACGTCGTCGGCGCCTGGCCGTTCTAGGATCAGCGCGATTCCCGTCGGATCGAGATGCGCCTCGAATCGCGATGAGCGTTCAAATGTACCAATATAGAGTTTGTCTGGGTATTCGAGCGCGACCTCGGCCTTGTCGGTAATGGGTTTCGACATTGGAGCCCTCGTCGGTCATGGACGAAATCCCTTGGATGCGTTTTCGAGACCCTGAATTTCATCCAAGCATTTTTTACTAGAACTCGGAATGCCGCTCGGTCGCGTTCTCGCGCCGCCGATGTTGACGTGCCGCGGGCACTGCCAAATAGCGCCTGTCACTCTGCGCGGCTCGGGCTGCTTAAATCCAAGCCAAAGTAGCGCCGAATAGACCCCACGCAATGACTATGGAAAGAAGAATCACGAGATTTCCTACGGTCCACATGGTGAGCTCCCAGGTCCCTCAGGTTTTGCAAACATAGTTGCTTAGAGGCAAATCGGCTTGATTTGGATCAAAAAAGGCATTCCAGCAAGCCATCCAGCCCACCGACGAACAGCGCGCTGCGCTCGGCGATCTCGTCAACGCCTCGGCCAAGGCGGCACAGGATATCGAGGCCGCCTGCCCGACCGACATCGCGCTGACTGCCCCGAGCCGACTCGCGGCCATGCAACAGCGAATTTCTCCAGCGGCGGCTGCATGGTGTCTACCGCCGCGATCATCGCGCTTGAAATAGCCGCCGGGAATGCGGCCGGCGGCGTAGTATGATATAGTTACAGTACCCTCGTCAGCGCCTCAGTGCCCGCCGCGAGTTCGATAATCTCGGTGGTGATTTCTTCTTGTCGCAGTTGACGTTCCCGCTGTGAGAGGCCGCCGAGCTTGGTTGCGATGTTGGTTTTGGCCGATGCCATGGCTAACATGCGGGCTTCATTCTCCGCTTCGAAGGCGTGCATGGCTGCTTCGCAGAGCTGCGCGTAGAGGTATTCCGCTGCAAGCCGTTCGAGCAATGGCTGCGGGGCGAGTGTTGTCAGCGGGACCTGCGGCTTGATCGGCTGCGCAAAGCGCCGAAAGTCGATCGGGAGCAGCGAATGACGATCGACGCGGATGCCGCTGCCGGACACCGAGCGGGGAAAAATAATATCGACCTCCACAATGGCACCGGTGGCGACATAGCCATAGAGGGCGTCAGCGAGCCGCTCGGCAAAGCCCGGAATCGCGTCGACGTTGGCGGCCATCGGAGCCGACCACACCGGCTTGATGCCTCGCTCGTTGGCGATCATTGTGCCACGCGTGCCGACGATCAGGCTCGTCGCATTCTCGACATCGCCTACCGCTGCCTCCAGCACACGTTCGCTGAAGGCCCCGGCAAAACCCTGCTCGGCACAAAACAGGATAAGGCCGGGCTTGGCCCGCCGGCGCGGAGAAGCGGTCGCCATATCCGACGGCAGCAGGCTTAATGCCCGCCCGATGGCGCAGCGAAATCACGTCCGTATAGGCTTCGACGCCGGTGAGCAGCGATCGACTTTTTTGCGCCCGCGACGCCGCGATCCCGCGCATTGCGGTGACCACGGCCTCAAGCTGGCGGACGTTCTGGATTTGGGCGACGATGTCGGCAAGCCGCTCGGCCATTATGTGGTCCTCTGCTCAGCCGCGGCTGGTGGCGGCGCGAGCTGCCTCACCAGCCTCGACACGCTCGCCTGCAACAGAGCGCTGCTCGCATCGTCGAGGCGTCCCGTGCGTTCGATCTCGGCGACGATCGATGCAGCGGACCGATTTAGCCAGCCCGGCAAAGCGGAGCGGAATTTCCCGATATCCTCCAGCGGCAGACGATCGAGCATGCCGGCCTGCAATGCGAGCACAAGCGCGACTTCTTCTGTGAGCCGCAGCGGCTCGTGTTGGGGTTGCGACAGGATGGCGCGGATGCGCTGGCCGCGCGCGATCTTGCTCTTGACCTGGACATCAGTGATGCCGCCGAACCGCGTGAAAATTTCGAGTTCCAAAAACTGGGCATAATCGAGCCGTAGCATCTCCGCCGCGTCCCGCAAGGCAGGCGCCTGGGCCTTGCCGCCGACACGGCTCACACTGGTCCCGACGTCAATTGCCGGTTTGTGACCCTCATAGAACAGCCGCGAATCAAGAACGAGCTGACCGTCGGTGATCGAGATCAGATTGGTTGGAATGTATGCGCTTAGATTCCCGGCATCCAATTCAGCGATAGGAAGCGCGGTCAGCGACCCACCGCCGGCGGCTTCTGAGAGCTTTGCCGCGCGTTCGAGCAAGCGCGCGTGAACATAGAACACATCACCGGGATAAGCCTCGCGCCCCGGTGGTTGCCGGGTGAGGAGCGCGATCTCGCGATGCGTCGCGGCGTGCTTGGTCATGTCGTCGATGACGACCAGCGCATGCTGCCCGCGATCGCGGAAGTATTCCGCCATCGTAAAGCCGGAGAAAGGCGCAATCCATTGCAGGCCTGGAGCAGCCGACGCGCTCGCGACGACGAAGATGCAACGTTCAGGCGCGCCGTGAGCCTGAATTGCGTTGATGACCCGCTTGACGGTGGACGACTTCTGACCGATTGCAACATAGACACAAACAATGTCACTGGTCTTCTGACTGATGATGCAATCGACGGCAACCGCCGTCTTGCCAATGGCGCGATCCCCGATGATCAGCTCGCGCTGGCCGCGCCCCAAGGCAAACATTGCATCGACGACGAGTAAGCCAGTCTGCACGGGTTCGCTGACGAAATCGCGATCGATGATCGCTGGGGCAGGACGCTCCGCGGGTTTGTGGCTTTCAGCATTGACGATGCCGCCGCCGTCGAGCGGACGACCAAGCGGATCGACGGTGCGACCGAGCAAGCCTGGCCCGACCGGCACGCGCACAACCTCGTCGCTGCCGTCGACGCGGTCCCCAGCTTCAGCTCCCTCAATATCGTCGAGCAGAACGCATCCGAGAACGTTGCGGTCAAGCGTGAGGGCGAAGCCCACTTGACCGCGCTCGAAGCGCACCAGCTCGTTGAGGCGCACGTTGGGCAGGCCGGACACGAGCGCAATACCATCGGCGACCGCCTCGACGCGGCCCACCTGCTCGGCGGCGGGACCGAGCGTCGTCGCGTTGACGCGCTCTTTTGCGTCCCTTAGCCAGCGGTCAAGTTCCGCTTGGGTGTCTGTCACGGTCCAGCTCCTTGCGGATTCGATCGAGGTCCGCGCGCCAGCTATTGCGCACGATAGTGTTGGGGCTGCGAAGCTCGATGCCGGCAATTAGCGTGTGATCCGCGCGAAACGCCAAAGGCAGCTCCAAGCCGAACGCCGCCGCAATCGCATCACGAACATGCTCCATGTCGTCTTTCGATAGCGGCGCTGCTGTCACGACTTCGATTGTATGATCTGCGCCGGTCGCCGACGTAAAGCTCGCTTTCGCATCGGGTGACAGTGTGCGCAGCTCCCGACAGAGCCCTTCGAGGAACGCGGACAGAGCGGTGGCTGGCGGCAGGCGTCCGAGCAGGCGGTCGGCAATTTCCACGGAGAGTTCGCTCGCACGCGCGACGATCGCTTGTTTGGCTGCGTCTCGTTCCCGGACGATCGCTGCTTCGGCCGCGCCGTGTAGCTTGGCGATCTCGTCTGACGATTGCGCGAGCAGATTGGCCCTCTCCACCTGCGCCGACTTCAGCGTCTCGGCGATCAAGCGGTCGCGCTCTGCGTTGATCTCGGCACGCGCCTTGTCTGCGTCGGCGCGCGCATCGGCGGCTTGTTGACGTGCCGCAAGCGCTTCGGCCAGGACTTTATTAGCCTGTTGCTGCCGCTTGGCGACGATATCCGCGACCGGCCGAAAGAAGAAGCGGCCAAGAATCCAGATAAGCACAAGGACATTGACGGTTTGGAACGCCAGCGTCCACCAATCGATATGCATGGGCTCAGTGGATGAAGGGGTTGGCGAAAAGCAGCAGCAGCGCGATCACTAGGCAATAGATCGCCATGGTCTCGATCATCGCGAGGCCGACGAACAGCGTCCGCGATATGGTGCCCGCGGCTTCCGGCTGGCGGGCGATGGCATCCATCGCGGCCGCGACCGCGCGTCCCTCGCCGAGCGCGGGGCCGATGGCGCCGAACGATACCGCCATCGCAGCAGCGACGATGCTGACTAACTCGATATAGTTCATGACGTTTCCCTTTGTTTGCTGCCGTCGGCCGGCCCTTTACTTACGGCGTTGCCGATAAAGACCATAGCAAGCACCGTAAATATGTAGGCCTGTACAGCGCCGGTGAGCAGGCCGAGCGCCATCAGCGGGATGGGTACAAGGAGGCCGGCCAGCGAAAGTATGATCCCAATGATAAAAACGCCGCTCATGATGTTGCCGAACAGGCGCACGATCAGAGAAAACGTACGAGTAAAGGTCTCGACCACATTGAGTGGAATCATGACAATCGTCGGCTCGGCAAAGGTCTTGAGGTAACCTCCGACGCCGCGCGCGCGAATACCAAAATAGATAATTGCAAAAAACACAATCAGGCCAAGCGCGGCGTCAGTCTCGATGTGAGCCGTCGGTGGATCGATCCCCGGAACCAATGACGACCAATTTGCCACTAGGATGAAAAGGAACAGCGTGCCGATCATGGCGACGTATGGCTCCGGCGCTACACGCATCGTGACTTTAATTTGATCCTCGATAGTGCCGACGATCAGCTCAAGCACGGCCTGGTAACGAGATGGCGTAAGCGCAAGCGAACGTGTGGCAAGAAGGCCCGAAAGCGCGAGGGCCGCCATCAGACCCCAAGTAACGACGACGGGCTCGGTAATCGGAACAGGTCCGACGGTGAACAATGTCTGGATCACAAGGGGCGATCCGATCATCGCCGAGCTCCAAGTTGAACGATGGCCATCCGCGCCGCCAGGATGCCGGCGGTGGCGGCGAGCAGCGGCAACGCACCGAAGCGATTGGCGACGATGGCAAGCAGGCAGGCAATGAGCGCGAAGCGAACCAGTTGACTCGCCAATGCCAGCGGGAGCGATCGGGCGGCGGCAAACATGTGCACATTCCATCGCAGCGTAAGAAAGTGGAAGGCGCCCATAAGCGCGCCAATAGTCAACCACCCGCTTGCGCCAAGGACGTACAGCAGCAGGTCGTGTCCGGCGAAGTATGAATTCGTCATTGCCTATGCATCCATCGCCAGGCCGACCAATACCCAATCGCCACGCCAACCAGCAATAATGGCGCGCTCCAGAAAATGCCGGTGCCGAACTTGTGGTCGAGCCATCGTCCGATGAACAGGCCGATCAAGGTTGGAACAACAATGATCCAGCCCAGAACGCCAATCTGACCGACGAACCGCGCCACAGATGGTTCGCCTTCCTGCAACGAGCGCTCTCGTTTGCGTTGCTTTCTTACCGCGTCGGCCATGCCGTCCGGCGCGCTCGGCTCGGGCTCGACGGCTTTGCCATTCACAACCCGTCTCCGAATATGCCGGGCCGTTGCGGCCGCATGTAGCGGACGATCTGCCTGATAGCCTTCATCTGCAATTGCAGACTTTCGGTCCGCGCGATCCGCTCGGCTTCGGCGGCTTCCACGAACTCCGCCAAAACCACCTGTTCGAGATGATCGAGATCATCGCCTGGTAGCGCTTGGCGCGTCGCGATCGCCACCTCGTTTCCGTTGGTCACCGATAAAACGCCGCGGCGCACAGCGCAGAACCGGTGCCTATCATTGGCACGGAGCCAACTTACGACCGATACCGTCAATGCAGTAAGGAAGTCGGCATGGCCCGAAAGAATGCCGAAACCGCCGCTCTCGTCCTCGGCGCGCACGGCGACGACGTTTGCGTCGTCGATGACCACGGCCGTGGGGGTTGTGATCAGCAATCTCATGACGGTTTAGTCGCGTGGTTCGAAGCATTTTCCTTATCTCGAGCCTCGTCGATTTTACCGATCATGTAGAGCGAGCTTTCCGCCCACTTGTCGCTCTCGCCGTCAAGGATCGCCCGACACCCCTTGAGTGTCTCGACTAACGGCACGGACCGCCCGGACTTGCCGGTAAAGGCTTCCGTGACAGCGAAGGGCTGGGTGAGAAAGCGCTGCAGCCGACGCGCCCGCGCGACGATGAGGCGATCGCGCGTGCTTAGTTCCTCGATGCCAAGAAGCGAGATGATATCCTGTAGTTCCTTGTAATGTGCGATGGTCTCGCGCACCTGTTCGGCGACGCGGTAGTGCTCCTCACCGACAACAGTCGGATCGAGCAGAATCGACGACGAACTCAACGGATCGACAGCAGGATACATGCCCTCGGCGGCCATCGATCGAGACAGCACGATCATGCTGTCGAGATGGCTGGAAATAGCCGTGACCGCCGGATCCGTGAAGTCGTCGGCCGGTACATAGACGGCTTCGATCGCCGTAACCGAAACACCTGCGACGGATGCGATACGCTCATGCAGAGCGGCGACTTCGGTAGCGAGCGTTGGCTGATAGCCGACGCGTGACGGCAAGCGTCCGAGCAGGCCCGAGACTTCGCTGCCCGCCTGGACGAAGCGAAACACGTTATCCATCAGCAGCAAAACATTTTGCCGCTTCTGGTCGCGGAAATATTCCGCGATCGTGAGCGCAGTAAGCCCGACCCGCCAACGTGCACCGGGCGGCTCATTCATCTGGCCATAGACCAGCACGCTCCGATCGAGCACGCCGGATCGCCGCATTTCCATCAGAAGTTCGTGACCTTCGCGGGAGCGCTCGCCGATGCCCGCAAAGACGGAGATGCCCTGATAGCTTTGGACCATCGCGTGGACAAGCTCCATGATCACGACGGTCTTGCCGACACCAGCCCCGCCGAACATCGCCGCCTTTCCTCCCTGCGGCAGCGGAGCGAGCAGATCGATAACCTTGATACCGGTCTCGAATATGGCGGTGGCTGTACTTCGATCTCCCAGCGGCGGTGCCGCCCGGTGGATAGGCGAACGCGGCAAATCGGCCGGTAGCGGCGCGCCGTTGTCGCGAATATTGCCGGTTACGTCGAGGAGACGACCGAGAACGGGCTCGCCGACCGGTACGGTAATCGGACGTCCGGTGGCGCGCACCGGCACTCCACGCTTGAGTGCGGCTGTCGCCTGAAGCGCGACACCGCGCACAGTGCTCTCGTCGAGATGCGCCTGAACCTCCACGATGAGGACTTCGGGCTGGTCCCACTCGACGACAAGGGCTTCATCGAGTTGCGGAAGTTTGGCGGCTTCAAACGCGACATCGACTACCGCTCCGCGCACGGCGAGAATTTTTCCGCTCGGCTGCGTAGGCTGCGTCATCGCGAAGACCACACGAATGTCTTTCGGCTATCGTTCGACCGAATGATGTCGGTCCAGCGCGTGTCGCGCAAGTCCGCCCTGGGCATCGACGAGCTGAACTGACCCATCTTCCGAGATGGCCTCTAAGGTCCCGGCCGGAGAAGCGAATGGCGATGATAGAGCAATTCCGATCCAACGCAGCTTCCGAAGGTCAATATTTCAACGCAACGACTTCCGCTTGTAGCCCTTTTGAGACGTCAAGCTTTGTCCGCTATGTGGTCGCTATTGGGGGTGAAGCGGACTCCGTTGGGCCGGTAGTGCGCCGCTGACATGCGCATGCCAGCGGGCGAGAAATTCATCTTCGCAAACTCGCCTCGTAGGCCCGCCTGCTCTCTGCTTGATGCGCCTCTTCGTCCTTAGCCCAGCGCGCCTCAGTCGCCGCTCGCCGCGCCATATCCTGCTCACGCGCAGCAGCCCAATTCGCACCGAAGCGGGCGTCGGGAGGTGGTGCCATCGCCTGCGCGACCGCGACTGCCAGAGGCATTTTCGGCAGCGGCCAAGCCATGCGGCCGCTGTTCGTCCAATCCGGGAGCTTCACCGCCTCGATAATCGATGGTTCGTAGCCACTGAAGCTTTCAAGTTTACGTGCGGTAAGCTCAACCCCCAGCAGCCGCCTGTGCTCGCCCGCCAATGCCGCGCCATTGAAACGGACACATTCATCATCAACAGCGGCGGCGCGTTGAGCGAAATCGATAAACCGGCTTACGACGTCGGGATAAAGCTCGACGAACTCGCGGGCGAGCGCGTCGCGCTTTGCCTTTACCGCTTCGTAGTCTGCCACCCGTTGCGCAGCGCGTTCCGCCGCCCTGATCTCAGCAAATCGCTGCCGTAGCCGCGATAGCAACGAATGCAATCGGTCTCGATGGACTTCCGCAGCCCACGCGGATCTCTCCGCCTCGGCGGCGTCAGGCATGACAGCATCGACCGCCTTCCGGCGTTCGGTTTGGGCGGTCGCCTCGGCAGCGGTTAGGGCAACCTCGGTCTCGCTGATTAGCTCATTTAGATCGGCCGTAGCGATGTGCGGATCGGTGAGCGCGTTTGGAATCCTCGGCTCCAATGTCTTGGGTGTTTGCTTAGTCATTGTTTTCTCCAGGCGTTAGCTAGCTCGGCATTGGCAAGCGCATATTCACGACGCATCCGCTCAGCGTGCCGGGCTCGCAACTGATCCACCGTCATGCCATCGAAACGCTGTGGTGCTGTGCCTTCGGTGTCCGTGGTGGCGGCGCGAGTAATACGCTCGTCACGGTCACGGTCGCCATTCTCCCCCTCGATCCAGCCCGTCTGTCCGGCGCCAGCGCGAACGCCGCTACCTCCGCAGTCCCGGCATTCGCCGGAGCCCGCGCATGTGTCACAGACACCTGTGCTGTGCTCCTCAAATTCCTCAGTACCTTCCTCCTGGCCAAAACGGTTACCTTTTGTCTTCTTGCGGCGGGATGGCGTCCGTGCGATGCCGCGTTCGTCAAAATCATCGTCGTCGTCTTGCTTACTCATCAGTTTCTCCTCTTGGCCGCAGGTACTCAGCAGCAATCATTTGGTCGTATGCAGCATACGTAGCCGTCTTGGCGTCGCGAGCCGCTATGGTGCCTTGGTCGGCTGGGAAGTCTGGGCGATGCCGTGCGGCATCAAGCAAGCGCTCGCAGGCAGCTTGCATGGCGGTATCAGTTCGCTTTGCCCGCTTTGGCTTTTGGTCAGCTACGAGCGGCACCGGTGTCGTTTCGGGATGTCGAGCGAGTGGCTGGGGTTTGACCTTCAACAGAGCGCCGTCCCGGGCACAGACGAGGCCATTGATGATCACGTAGTCACTTTCATCATTCGCAGTCGGCTGTTGCGGTGTTGTTGGTGCTGGTGTTGCTGGCGACCGCGCTGGTGTTTCAGTGCGTGGTGGGGTTGGTGGCGCCTTCTTGGCCGCCTCCTCTTCCTGTAACCCCATCGCAGCAACCGTCTTCTGATCGATAATCGTGCCACCGTACTCAAAACGCTTCAGCACCTCACGCAAGTGTCTTGATCTGTTCGGCTCCGGCAAATGTGCGTCGGCAAACTTCCGGCACTCGACCAAGAGCTTGAAGCTGTTGTCGTCGAGCGCGTGACGAACGGTCATTGTTGTTCTCCTTCTTGTGTTTAGGGTCGCTGCGCCATTGCACCCGCACGATCTGAATTGCCTTGTTGACATCTTGTCGTGTCGGACTGGGCAACGGTGCCAATCGGTATTCGACAGCGTGCAAAAATCTTGCTGGCATGCTGTCCGGCAGTGCCGCGTCGCCGCGGCGGCTAAGATTTGTTTGTTGTTGGGAGGGTGTTAGTCGCAATTCAGTGGCCTCCGAGGAGATTGCCGAGTTGGGTGACGGCAACGGCGGCGACGATCCAGAAGGCGCAACCGCCCGTCACCAAGGCGACGCCAGCCCAGACGGTAAGCAACACGTCGTTGTCATTCCTGTGCGTCATCAGCAGCGCCTCGCGTTCATTGCGGCCGAGATCATCACGCATCACTGGTCGCCTCCCGATAGGGCGTGCGCGGCAGCGGCGAGCACCGCGTCGCCGTCGATGTGCGCAAGCGGCGCGGCGTTTAATGCCGCGTGGATCGCCGCCAGCACGGCACTGTCGGACGGCTCAGTGGCTTGCAGATGATGGGCAATGGCGTGCAAGAAAGCGTCGCGCGCCTCGGGGCGCAGCAGGGCAGCGGCCGCCTGCATGTGTCGAGTCGTTGGTCAGTCAGCGCCAGCATCACCACCGCCTCCCATTAAGGCTGGCAAGCCGCATCATGGTGGCTGCGTAAGCTCCGAGTTGCTGGGCGTAGAGCGAGCGTTGTGGCTGTTGCTGATCGGTGCTGTCGGGGCCGGACACCCACTGCATCGACATGTCGTATGAGCCGTGCGTCACCAGCACCGAGCCGGCTAAAGCAATAACGTTGGCTAAATCGTCGTGGTGATGCGGGCCTCGGGGATGGTCGATGTGCTCACGACCGCCAGTGGCGGCACTGCGTTCCAAGCTAAGGATTTGCTGGAAGGCTTTGTAGTGATCGAGCAGCTCGAGGCGGCGACTGTTGATCAAAGCTAAGCAGTCAACGTAGCATTCGCTTTTGTTTTTTGGTGCCTGTTCGTAGACCACGCCATAGCGACTGAAAAATTCGGCAGGCCAACCACCGGCATAGCGGTCGCCCGTCACCATGCCGATATTGTAAGTGCCGAGCACGCCGCAGAATTCGGAAACGATAATCTCTGGCGAAAATGACGGAATGGCTTCTCTCAGCGCATCAATCACCACGCGTTGGTTTTGATAGTCGAAATGCGCAATCGCCAACGTCATGCTGTCGGAGCCATTGCCGCCACCGGGATCAACAAAGCCGTAATAGCTGAGGTCGGACTGTGGTGGACGTTCGTAGATGCCGACGCTGACATTGCTTTGCAGCGCTTCGCGGTTGACATAGCCGGTGCTGCTGGAGCGGAATTGTGCCAGATAATCGGCGGCGGCTCTTACTGGATCGGCAGCCAAGGCCGCGTCGATGAAATCCTGCGGCACCAGACTGTGCATGTCGCGGGTACTAGCTTTCCAGACGAGGATCGGATCGTCGTCCTTGCCGAAATGGCGTTGATGAGTTTCCCACAATGCGCCGCGGGCGACGTGCGGACTGCTGGCGACCAGCAGCAAACTCGATGGAATTGTGATCATTCCCGGCCTGAGGCTGTTGATGATCTCAACATCAGGTTCGGCGCTTAGCTCATCGGTCTGCCAGACGCCGATTTCGTCAGCTAAGGCCGCAATCAGCGTGGCGTCCGTATCTCGGCCCCGGTGAAGTCGGCACCATCATGATCATTGCTGCCGACCGACGGCAAGCTCGCGTCATTTTGAGGTTCATTAAAGGCTTGCTGACTGGGACGCCAATGTTGGCGCAGACCCTCGTCAGCGAAACTGACGAAAGCATCACGCTGAACAATCGCGTCGTTGTCGAAGTCCACACCGCATCGTTCAGATCAACCAGAGGCTGCGAGACTCTGAGAGTAGTGGTGGTTTTTGCCATGCCTGTAGTGGTGGAATCCGCACTGATAAATGCCGCCTCCCTAGTGGCTAAATCCGCCACTACAGTGTTGGCAAAATCCACCACTAGGGTTTTGCGCCGAACTAAGGGTTTGCGCCGTGCTTGCTCGGCCAAACGGGCCGCTTGCACCATGGTGTCGGCACGTCCTTTCCAGTCATTGGTTGGCGCTACTTTGGTTGGTATCCGTGTTGCATAGCTGTGGCGGTCATTGTCCATCGTCACTTGCTGCAGCTCGGTTTCGCTCATTTCCACATCGCTGAACTCGCAGGTCAGCCGATAGAGCGACGGCGTACGCTTGTATTCGACCGCGCTGGGCCGACCGAGTTTCACCTTGATGAAACCCAAGGCGACCAGTTCGCGGATGGCTGGGGCGATGCTGTGACGGTGCACGCCATAGTTCTCGAAGTCGTCATAGGTGATTGGCAGTTTGCCGTTGTCGTGGCCACCATGCTTGCGCAATTCGAGTGCAATACGGAACAACACCCGATAGGCGGACTGGCTGAGGACGCGGAAAGCCGGGTGCTCCAGCATCGACCGCGGCAAGGCAAACCACTGCTCTTCAAGATGATTGCGGCGGCGGCCGGCCCTGGTGTCATGGCTCGAGGTCATTTCATCTACTCGCCTTCTCGGGATTGGGCGTGCTGGCGGGCACGCCATTGCAAGTGTTCTTCCCATACGCGTTCCCAGCGGCGGCCAGCGTTGCGTTCCACCCAATAGGCTTGGTAGCCGCGCGCTCTCGCCACCCTTTCAAGCCAGGCGCGGTCGAGCCGACCGTCGACTGCCGCTGCCCAGCGCAGCGCGGAATGATAATCCATCGTCGCCAGCTCGGAGTCGTCGACCGGGGTCTCGATGGCTTCGGCCAAGCGCGGGCCTTCGACTTCGATGCGGACTTCACGCTGGTGGTTGAGTTCGGTGCCACAATGTTCGCAGACCTCGGCAGCCGGTGCGTTGACGGCGCCGCATTGCGGGCAGCGACACAAGCCGTCACTGGCATTGTCCTGTTGCTGGCGGCCGTGCAGCGACCAGCGGCGGCGGGCGGTCGGCAGCCCATGGCGGTAAACATTGCCAGCATGGTCGAGGACGTAGGCCAGCGGCTTCCCCGGCCGCAGCGCCCGCCCGACCATCTGCAAATAAAGAGCGAGCGATTTGGTTGGGCGAAGCAGGATTGCGGCTTCGACGCCGGGCACGTCGAGCCCTTCAGATATGAGGCCGCAATTGCTGAGGATGTCGATATCGCCGTGGTCGAGGGCGGCAATCAATTCACGCCGTTGCCGCTTTGGTGTGTTGCCGTCGACGTGCTCGGCGCGGTAGCCGGCATTGTCGAAGGCGTTGCGCACCAGTTTCGAGTGGCGGATATCAACGCAGAAGGCGATGGCCGGAGCGTCGGGACAGAGGCGCTGGTATTCCTCGACTGCGCCTTGCACGATGATGGTGCCCGACATTACGCCGCTGAGCTGGTCGATGGCATAGTCACCGGCGCGGATGGCGACCTGCGACAGGTCGGGGCCGCGGGCCGGCGTGAATACGGTGACGGGCGACAGAAAGCCGAGATCAATCAACTTGGCGATGGGCGGGCCGAGCACCAGGTGGTCGAAGATATCGTCGAGCGGCTTGCCGTCTAGCCGTCGTGGCGTCGCGGTGACGCCAAGGATGCGCACGTCGGGCAAGGCGTCGATGATGCGCAGCCAGGTCGCGGCCACGGCATGATGAGCTTCGTCAATCACCAACAAGGTCGGCGGCGGGCACAGCCGATGTAACCGACGCACCAATGTCATGACGCTGGCCACTTGGACGCGGTGCGACGTCTCCTCGTAGCCGGGCGCAATGATGCCGTGAGCGATGCCGAGGCGGGAAGGCGGCGGAGATTTGTTGCACGATTTCGTCGCGGTGCCCGAGCACCATGACCCGACCGCCATCAGCCACCTCAAGGCGGATGTACTCGCTGAAGGTGACGGTTTTGCCCGAGCCGGTCGGCGCTTGGTCTAGCACGGCAACGGCACCGTCCGCGAATGCCGCGTCGATGGCATCAAGGGCATCGAGCTGGTAAGGACGCAGGCGTGGACGCGTGGTCATGCGGGCACCCGCTTAGCCGCCGCACCGCGCGTATCCTGTTCCCAGATCGCTTCGGCCGAATAACCGTGCGCCCGACCACGGCCGCGGGGACTGTTGACGAGTGCGAACGGCTCAAACGGCAACCAGGTCGCGCCGTCGTTCTCACAGACATGCACAAAGCCTTTGCGCGCCCTGCACCACTGCGCGAGGGCAGTACGGTCGAGCTGGTTATGGGTGTAGGAAACGCCAGCCACTTCGTACGGCGGGTCGACGAACCAGTGCGCTTCGATATTCGGCGCGGCGGTGTAGTCGCCCTCGATGACGCGCCAGTGGCGGATTTTCTCGACCTGCGAGGCAATGCGGTAACGGATTGGCAAATCCCAAAACAGCAGGTGATTTCGCGCGCTGCGTGCCCAATTGCCGCGCCGCTTGGCCGGCTTGATGCAGCGGCGATTGAACCAGAAGCCGATCAGATCACGCGGGCCTCTTGGCAGACTGACGACGGCAGTTCGTCGAGGAAGTCAATATCAACGGGCAGCGACAGAATTTCCTTGGCGGTCGCTTTGATGAGATAGCGCCAGATGCCCGCGATTACCGGGTCGCGTTCCACCAGAGTTACGAATTTGGGCTCCCAATAGGTCGAGTATCCGGCAAACCCCGCCGTCGGTTCGATCACATGCTCGTACTGCGGCGGCCCGTAGTATCGCGCGAGCTTCCACTTCCCCCCGTAAAAAACGCAGAAGGTTCTCATGACTGTACGATCCCGGCAGCGAGCCGCGTCAATCGCTTCAGCTGTTGGACGGTCGCAGACGTGATGCGGCGCCGTTCGGCTCGCAGCTCGCGTTTCAGATCGGCATCGGTCAGCGGCGTGATGTGAAGCTGTAGCTGGGCAATACGGGCATTGAGAAAGAATAGTTTGTCACCGTCGTCTTGTTTCCGGCCGCTGCGTAGCGCTATCGCCTCCTCGCGTGTCATGCCGGAATTGATCTTGCCGTTGGCGATCAATGCGAGCAGGCGCGAGTTCGGCTTGATCAACGTCAGTTCATAGAGCGTGCGCCAGCTCGACGGCAATTGGTACCAATGGTGCGAATTTGAAATCACCTCGTGATGGGCGATATTCATCAGCATGTCGGCCTTGCGAATTCCCATCTTCTCGTCACCGAGCCGCAGGTCGCCTGTCACCCACTCAATGAACTTGCCGTGCGGCAAGCGCTCTTTGCCGTCGATCAGCACGCGTCCGGCTTCGATGATGCCTTCCACACTCTTGCGCATCGCGGCGCGATAGCGGCGCGTCAGCTCGGCACGAACTTCGCCTTCACGAGCCGGAAGCGGCTGGTTGAGAACGGCGGTGCGATCAAGCATGATTACCAACGCCCATCAGCTGGATGCGGTGGCGGTGAGGATTTGCGTCGTCGGGACTTCGGCTCTAACATGACGGCGTTTCCTATCGTTTGACGCTGCGAAGTGAAGTTCTTGACCCTGCCGAGCTCAATCAGTTCACGCAGGCGGGTGCGTTCGCGATGGTCCCGCCAATCTGTGCAAAGCCTCGGCATCTCCTACCGCTAGGCGTGCCACGGCATTCAGCTGCTCTGAAAGTTGTTCGACCGCCCGTGAGGTATCAGGATTGAATTCGAAAAACACTCCGCCTGATCGCAACGCCAACAGACGAAACACTTTCCGGACTTTGGGGTCGCGCCCTTCTTGAAATACGAAAATCGGTATTCCGCGCGAGCCGCATTCGCCGGCCAGACCGGCCAGCAGATCGATCTCCTCCTCGCAAGCTCGCCGATGAAAGTCACCGCTTGGACGGGAGCCTTGGCGTGTTCGGCTAAGACGTGCTGCAGGACCTTACCGATTTGCGTGTAGCCGCCAACGCATTGGATCTTGCCCATCGACTGCGCCAACTGTTCGCCACTCGACACCCACTTTGTCTTTTGACATTTGTCACCGCCATAAAACACAAGTTGCACATCGAGCTTCCCGATCGGTGCCGCCTCGCGAAACATCTTCGCCTGAAGCTCGCGCGCAATCCCCCAGGTCGGTTCTCTGGAGGCCGTTGCGTCGAGGGCAAAGATCAGCCGGCCGCGCGGCAACGCCGGGCTTTTGTTCGGCATGTGAATGACGGAGGTAGTGCTCACGACTTTGTCCTTCTGATCGAGGCCGTCCGTACCGTCCAGACCTCTTGCTCAACTTTGCGCACGCAACTTTGCTCAACTTTCCTCGCGGAAATACCAATACTCGCGATGATGATTGCCAAGCCGGCGCTTGGTGAAGCCGAGGTTCGTCAAAATATTTGCCGCCCGCATCTGCGCGGTTTTCGACTGATTCACCACCGCAATCCGCAGGGCACCGCTGAGCACATGGGAGAGCCGCACGCGCTTGCGCTGGCCCAGCCAGCTCTCGACGCGAGGTTGCCAAGGGTCGACTTCAAAGCGCGCTTTCTGTTCGGCGGTGGCGAGCGCTTCGAGCGCGGGCGTTTCCAACCACCACTTGGCATCAGCCTTGTAGCGGGCAACGGCTTCGGCCCAGAGCTGGTCACAGTCGCGCTCGATACCGCCGCGATCGATCATGCCGCGGCAGACGACTGGCCAGAAGCGGCGGCGCCAGTCGGGTCTTTCAAATAACCACCGACTGGCGGATTGATGGTGCCAGCGAAAACGCACTGCCGCGGCCAGTTAATGGGGTGCTTGCCATAGGGCGGACGGAAACGATCATGGCGTCGGGTGAGGAAGGATTTGCTGGCAGATGCTGCCGCCCTCATCACGGCGTCCAGCTCTGCCAGCTCGATCAGGAACACGCCCGCCATTTCTTGCGCAGCATCTTTGCTGCTGAGGTGTGAGAGGCGGTCTGTGAACCACGAGTCCTTGATGGCGAGCGCGCGTAGCGATTGTGACTTCAGCTTGCCCTGCGGCCCTTCAAGGACGAGCATGTGATCGACTTGAGCGCCGGGCTGATAGATGCGCGCGACAGCGGAGATCAGCCAACGTGGACCAATGGCTCGCGTATAATCCGTGTCTTCGGCATGCAGGTAGGTTACGAGCCAGGCGTCGAGCCGCGGCGTTCTATCCCAAACCAACTGGTCTAAATATTCGCGGACGGGATGGAAGCAATTGTTGCGGGCCGCTGCCTGTACCGCACGCCCGACATCACCAAGATTGGCATTGATATCTTCGGTTTGAAACCACTTCCGGGTGAGCGTTTCGAAGTGATCCGACCAAGGTGTGTCTGGGGGCACGTCGCCAAACGGCGGGCGCTTTCTGATAATGACGCGCGCGCTGAATTCGTCGTAGCCGACTACACCCTTCCACTTCGCGTGGTGGGTCAAAAGCAGGATCAGATTGTGCAAGATTGGGCGGACACCGCCCTGATCGTCAAGCTTCAGCTCGGCGGTCCAGTCATGGGTCGATTGGCTCCCGGCTGTCGTTTGGCCGTTGCGCAGTTCGGTCTCGCGCGCTTCCTTCAGCACCCGGAAGCGCATTGAGGATTTTCTTGAGGCCGCCCTCGTTCATGCCCGCGAAGTGCGCAGCCTTGCGTCCACGGGCAGGATGCAGTGCGTCGCGAATGGCCAAAACGATGTCAGCGGCATTGGCGTCGAATGTGACGCGGCGCAATTCGTCGACAGTACCCGCCTGGCGCACGCGACCAGGCTGCTCAATTTCCAGAAGCGGCGGCCAGCGACCAAAATGTCGCGGCACGACTCGAAGCTATCGCTGATCGCGGTGGCATTTGCATTTCCCGCCAAGTGTTGGATCAGATCGAAGACAAACTCGAACTGTCCTTTCGCGAACCGGGCCGTCAAAATCTAAAAAACATATCCAAGCCGATTGAGGTTTACGCTGTTGAATTAAACGCGGGGGGTGACCGAGCATCATCCATCCTCGCCAATGCAAACCTTGAGCAAGAAATCAGGTATTGCACTACGACCGACGGGGTACGTTTGGCCTATGCGAAGGTTGGCGCGGGACCACCTTTGGTACGACCTGCAGATTGGCTGGGACATCTGGAATACGATTGGGAACTTCCATCTTACCGTGATTTGCTACTCGGTCTCGCCCGTGAATTTACGCTCATCCGCTACGATGCGCGGGGCAACGGGCTTTCGGACTGGGACGTCGGCGAACTTTCGTTGGACGCCTGGGTCAGTGACCTTGAAACAGTCGTAGATGCAGCAGGACTTACCCGGTTCCCAATTCTTGCGTTGTCGCAAGGGTGCGCGGTCGCCATTGCGTTTACGCTGCGGCATCCGGAGCGCGTCTCGCATCTTGTCCTTTATGGCGGGTTTGCAGTTGGCCGAATGAAGCGTCCGACTAACACGGATGCCGATCGGGAACGATTTGCAGCGATGGCGGCGTTGATGAGATTGGGTTGGGGCGGCGACGATCCGACCTTCGCCAGATATTCACATCGCAACTGATTCCTACGGCTACCAGACAACAGGCAGACGCCTTTAATGAGCTACAACGCAAGAGCGCCTCACCTGAATGCGCCGCTCGCTATTATGAGACCCTGGGCAACATTGACGTTCGATCCCTTTGCCGCGGGTCGCCGCGCCGACGCTCGTCATAATGTCCGGGATGACGTCATGGTCCCGGCCGAGTTGGGCCGTGAAATCGCCGCGGGGATACCGGGAGCTAGGTTCGTTCTACTGCCGGGCAAAAATCACATTCTTTTGGAAGGTGACCCTGGCTTGCCGAAGCTTTTCGACGAGGTTCAGCGTTTTCTGAAAGGCTGATGAACTCTTCATCGAAACAGCGGTCAGTTGGCATGTCTGGAACGGGGTCACTCACGACAAGCTCAAATCGCACCAAAACCTCCTTAGGACGGTAACCCTCTGAAAGCCGACATCGTTTCGCGACTTTCAGGCTGGCGGCGCATGATCGTGATCCTCTGTAACGCAGGAGTACGACCATGCCCAACAATGAACAAGGCGCTCCTTGAAAGACTGGGGCAGCTCGGTTGGAGAAGCGACAACAATTTGGAGATCGATTTGCGCTGGGGCGGTATGGACTTGGATCAGATCAAAAAAACCGCAAAAGAACTCGTCAAGGCGCGCCCAGACATAAATTAAGTCGGCTCCGGCTTTGTTCAGAGCCTGGCTCACCCCGGTGGAAATGCGACAGGTTTTGTCAACATCGAAGGATCAATAGGAACGAAATGGCTTGAGATTCTCAAGCAAATCGCGCCAGACACGTCGCACGTTTCGGTTCCGTTCAATCCGAACACCTCGCCTCAATCGCTTTATTATCTGAAATCGTTGGAGGCCGCTGCGCCAGCTTTGGCGCTCACTGTCTCGGCCGCTCACGTAAGTAGTGCAGAAGGGATTGAAGCAGCTGTCGCTCATGTAGCACGGGCCGGCCACGGCCGCGCTCACGTGGTCGATGCCGCCGGCCGGTTGATCTCCCTATCTCGACATCAGCCTCGTACTGCGCAACACGGATATGTCGCAGCTGGCGCAGGTACAGAGCGCCCGTGCCGCCGCCGCCGGCAACGCCGGCGAGCAGGTGCAGGAAGCCGTCGACATCGAAGGCCACAAGGTTCTCACCGCTTCGGCGCCGGTCGCGCCGCTCGGCTGGCACGTTTTCGTGGAAACGCCGATCGAGGAGGCCTACGCGCCGCTCTATGCCGCTATCGAGCGCACCGCGCTGGTGCTCCTGGGCGCGCTGGCACTCGCCTTCGCCGCCGGCCTGTTCCTGTCGCGCCGCATGGTGGTGCCGATCCAGGCCTTGCGCACCGGCGCTGCCCGCCTCGGCTCCGGCGACCTTAGCCAGCGCATCGCGATCAAGACCGGCGACGAAGTCGAGGCTTTTGGCCGACCAGTTCAACGACATGGCGGGCCGGCTGCAGGAGTCGTACGTCGACCTGGAACATAAAGTCGAAGTGCGAACGCGGGAGCTCACCAAATCGCTCGAACAGCAAACCGCTACCTCGGAAGTGCTGCAGGTCATCTCCAGTTCGCCGGGCGATCTGAAGCCCGTGTTCGACGTCATTTTGCAGAATGCCGCGCGCATTTGCGAGGCAAGGTACGGAAATCTGTACTTGTTTTCCGAAGGCGCCTTTCAGCTGGTTGCCACGTCCGCCACGCTGGCGCTGGATCGCCTGCGCGAGCCGCCAATTCACCCGGCACCCGGCACCGGCCTTGGTCGCATGCTGCAAGCACGGGCGCCCGTTCAGATCGCCGATGTCTTAACTGATGAGGAATATCCGCTCGACAACCCCCTACGCCGCGCCGCCGAGCGAGAAGGAATCCGAACGCTGCTCTGTGTTCCGATGATCAAGGAAGACGCGTTGGTTGGCGCGATCGCGATCTTCCGTCCCGAGGTCCGGCCATTTGCCGATAAGCAGGTCCAGCTCGTCGGGAGCTTCGCCGCGCAAGCGGTGATCGCAATCGAGAATACGCGGCTCCTCACGGAGCTGCGCGAGTCGCTGGAGCAGCAGACGGCCGCCTCGGAGGTGCTGGGCGTCATCTCCGGCTCCCCCGGCGATCTGGAGCCGGTGTTTGCTACCATACTGGAGAAAGCGGTCCGCATTTGCGACGCCAAGTTTGGCAATCTGTGGCTGCGCGAAGGAGATAACTTTCGCATCGGAGCAACTCATGGCAGCCCAGCCGAATGGTCCGATTTTCTGCGCCGCGAGCCAGTGTTTCAGGTCGACCCGAGATTTGGATTCGGTCGACTTGTTGTCACCAAGCAAACCTATCAGGTGGCCGACGTCGCCGCCGAGCCGACGTACCAGGACAAATTGCGCGTCGCGACAATCGAACTAGCGCATGCCCGGAGTTTGATCGGCGTGCCGTTGGTTAGAGACGGCGAGGTGATCGGAGCTTTCGCCATCTATCGCCAGGAAGACCGGCCGTTCACCGAAAAACAGATCGAAGTGGTGGAGAACTTCGCGGCGCAGGCGGTCATCGCCATCGAAAACGCGCGACTGCTCACGGAGTTACGGGAATCGCTGCAGCGACAGACCGCGACCGCCGACGTGCTCAAGGTCATCAGCCGATCCACATTCGACCTGCAGACCGTGCTTGACACGTTAACCGAGTTAAGCCGCCCGGCTTTGCTCAGCGGATAACGGAGTCATCTTTCAGCGCGATGGCGATCTGTATCGGTTCGGTGCGAACTTTGCGTTTTCGCCTGAAGCTGTGCAGTACGCTCTCGCACATCCGCAGCGGCCGAGCCGCAACAGCATGATCGGACGTGTCGCGTTGGAGGGGCGGGCCATTCACATCCCGGATGTACTGGCCGATCCCGAGTACCGGGCGACGGGGTATCAACAAATCTTTGGGTATCGAACTAACCTCGGCGTGCCGCTCTTGCGTGAGGGAAGCACTATTGGTGTGTTCTCACTCACCCGCAATGAGGTGAAGCCGTTCACTGAGGAACAGATCGAATTGGTCACTACCTTTGCCGACCAAGCTGTGATCGCGATTGAAAATGCGCGCCTGCTCAACGAACTGCGCCAGCGCACCACCGACCTCACCGAGTTGTTGGAGCAGCAAACAGCCACGTCGAAAGTGCTCGATGTCATTAGCCGCTCAGCCTTCGATCTCCGCGCGGTGTTCGAAGCCGTGATCGAGAGTTCGGTCAGGCTATGCGGAGCGGAGCGCGGGTTCATTTACCGTTTCGACGGCGAGATGTTCCGAAAGGCATCATCCTACGACGCGCCTCCGCTAGTGGTGGAGTGGATTGAGCGCCATCCATTTCGTGCCGGTACGGATAGCGCGAAGGCCCGTGCCGCGCTCGAACGCCGATCTATCCACATTCCCGATATCCACGCCGACCCCAACTCTACCTATGACGCGAAAGATATCGAGACGTTCCACACCTTGCTTGCTGTGCCCATACTTAAAGGCGATACCCTGCTAGGTGTCATAACGATTTACCACCTAGAGGTCAGGCCTTTCACGGACAAGCAGATCGCGTTAGTCGAGACCTTTGCCGATCAAGCAGCGATCGCGATCGAGAACGTTCGACTACTGGAGGAATTGCACCAGCGCACCGACGATCTCGGCCGTTCGGTCGGCGAATTGCGCGCACTCGGCGAAATCTCGCAAGCCGTAAATTCGACGCTCGACCTCGAAACCGTCCTCGAAACTATTGTCGCCAAAGCGGTGCAGCTCTCCAATACCGATGCTGGGGCGATCTATGTCTACGGCGAGAAGGACCGCGAATTTCACCTGCGCGCCACGCACGGCATGGACCAGGAGCTGATCGACGTTCTGAGCCGTGCGCGCCTCAGCGTTGGCGACCGCAACTTGAGCCAAATGCTGATGCAGCGTCAACCGGTACAGAT
Organism: uncultured Alphaproteobacteria bacterium; assembly: GCA_963806465.1. Classification (GTDB taxonomy): domain Bacteria; phylum Pseudomonadota; class Alphaproteobacteria; order Rhizobiales; family Xanthobacteraceae; genus BOG-931. Next base: position 77,680 of record CAWDZD010000022.1, read on the forward strand.
CGCCGATTTAAGCCAAGAAGTTCGTTCGCCGGTCGACGACATTATTCTTGGCGCCGGTTATCGCGCGCGGCTGGTTGCGCCGCTATTCCGAGGTGATGACATCGTCGGCATGTTAGTGGTGCGCCGCCACGCGCCCGGCAAGTTTCCCCAAAGCACCGTTGACCTGATGAAGACGTTCGCGGCGCAATCGGCGGTGACCATTCATAATGCCCGACTGTATGAAAGCGTCGAAACGCGCACCCGCGACCTGGCAGCGTCGCTGCAAGATTTGCGCAGCGCTCAGGATCGGCTCATTCAGACCGAGAAGCTCGCCTCGCTCGGCCAGCTCACCGCAGGCATCGCCCACGAGATCAAGAATCCGTTCAATTTCGTGAACAACTTTTCCTCTATCTCGGTCGAACTGATTGACGAACTACAAGGGGCGCTGCGAACTGTGCCCGTCGAGGAGAAAATACGGAGCGATATCACAGAGCTCTCCAACATGCTGCGCGGCAACCTCGAAAAAGTCGTGCAGCACGGTAAGCGCGCGGATTCCATTGTCAAGAACATGCTTCTGCACTCGCGACAAGGATCGGGCGAGCATCAGCCGGTCGATATCAATGCCCTGGTGGAAGAAAGCCTCAATCTAGCGTACCACGGTGCGCGCGCCGAAAAACAGGGCTTCAACATTACATTGCAGCCATCCCTCGATCCGGCTGCCGGGCAAGTCGATCTGTATCCACAGAAGATCACCCGGGTGTTGCTCAACCTGATTTCCACGGCTTTTACGCGGCGACGAAACGCAAGGCCGAGACCAAGCGTGACGACTACGAGCCGACGCTTTCGGCAACGACCAAAAGTCTCGGCGACAGCGTGGAGATCAGGATTTCGCGACAATGGCACCGGCATCCCACCCGAGGTGAAGGAAAAAATGTTCAATCCATTCTTCACCACCAAGCCGGCCGGCGAAGGCACTGGCCTCGGCCTGTCATTGAGCCACGATATCATCGTCAAGCAACATGCCGGCTCCATCGAGGTCGATACAAAGCCGGGGGAGTTCACCGAATTCCGTATTGTTTTGCCGCGCGTTGCTGCGGCGATCGCCAAATCGGGAGGGAATGCGTGAACCTTCTTATCCTTGTGGTCGACGACGAACCGGACATCGAGCATCTGTTCCGCCAGCAATTCCGGCGCGACCTGCGATCCGGCCGCTTTACCATGGAATTCGCCGAGTTGGCGCAAGAGGCGCTCGATCGCATTGCCGTTGTAACGGACCAGACGCTCATTCTGATCCTGTCGGATATCAACATGCCGGGCATGAGCGGGCTTGAGCTGCTGCCCAGGGCAAAGGCGGCGCGTCCGGACGTGCCAATCATCATGATCACCGCCTACGGAGACGCGGAGACCAAGCGCAAGGCGCTCGAGCGCGGCGCCGAGTTGCTGCTGACCAAACCGATAGATTTCGTGATGTTGCGGAGCGAAATCGATATGCGGGTCGGAAGCGCCGCATGACCGCTCAAATCCTCGTGGTGGACGATGAGCCGGATCTGGAACTGTTGATTTAGCAAAAGTTTCGGCATCAGATCCGCGAGGGTGCCGTCACCTTTTTATTTGCCCGTGACGGCGTCGACGCCCTGGCCCAGCTCCAATCGAACGGGTCCATCGATATGGTGGTGACCGACATCAACATGCGCGCATGGACGGGCTGTCGCTGCTGCAGAAGCTGCAGGAGACGGAAGATAAGCCTTCCACCATTATCGTGTCGGCCTACGGGGACATGGCCAACATCCGCACTGCCATGAACCGCGGCGCCTTTGACTTTCTGACCAAGCCGATCGATCTCCCCGATCTCGAAGCGACCATCGCCAAGACGATCCGGCACGTCAAAGCCCTCCGCGAGGCGCGCGAGCGGCAGGCGGCGGCCGAACGTGCGCATGCGTCGCTCTCGCGCTACTTTTCACCCAATCTGGCGCAGCGCCTCGCCAGCGATGCCGCGGCCGTCGATCTGCGCGGACAGCGGCGCGAGATCGCAACGCTGTTCAGCGACATTGCGAGCTTCACCACCCTGGTCGAGTTGCTCGAACCCGACGTGCTCGGCCCGCTACTCAACGACTATCTTGTCGGCATGACAGACATCGTTTTCGCCCACGACGGTACGGTGGCAAAGATCGTGGGCGATGCCATGCACGTCTTATTCGGCGCGCCCGGCGAACAGCCCGACCATGCCGCGCGGGCGGTCGCGTGTGCGCTTGCGTTGGATGAATTCGCCGAGAGCTTTCGTGAACGCTGGCGGCAGAAGGGCATCGCTCTCGGCGTCACCCGCATCGGCGTGCATGCCGGCCCGGCAATCGTCGGCAATTTCGGCGGCGGCCGTTTCTTCGACTACACCGCCTACGGCGATACCATCAATTCGCGGCACGACTGAAACCGCCAACAAACAGCTCGGCACGCGCATTTGCGTCAGCGCCGTATTGGCGGGAAAGGCCGACGATTTTCGCGGCCGGCCGGTGGGCGATCTGCTGTTGCGCGGCAAGAGCGAGACGCTACGCGCGTTCGAACCGCTCACGCGCGCACAATACGACGCCCCGGCGACCGCCAGCTATCTCGACGCCTTTGCCAAGCTCGAAGCAAATGATCCTAGTGCGCTGGCGGCGTTTGCGGCCCATGTTGGCAAGCACCCGGATGATCAGCTGGCCAGCTTTCACCTGAAACGACTGTTGAACGGAGCGACAGGTACGCGGATTGCGATGGATTGAACGTAGCCGCTTGCCGCAGTGGTCATGGGATCCAATGGCGAATTGTCAAAGAAGCCATCAATCTCAAGAGCGCACGGCCCTCAAATTCGATATTCGTCATGATGGCCGCCATGTCGCTTAATGATGCTGTGGACGGCTCTTCCTCCGGCACGTGAGTGCCATAGACGTGGGTGATGTTGAAGTTCCCACGATCCGGAGGAGCCAAACATGCAATCGATTTCTACGATCGGTCTCGACATCGGCAAGTCGGTCTTTCAAGTGCACGGCGTAGATGATGCCGGTGAGGTGGTTATCCGCCGTCAGTTGAAGCGTCGCTACGTGCTGGTGTTCTTTCAGAAGTTGCCACCGTGTCTGGTCGGCATCGAGGCTTGCGCCTCATCACACTATTGGTCACGTGAGCTCAAAGCGTTTGGCCATACGGTGCGGCTAATGCCGCCGGCCTACGTGAAAGCCTTACGTCAAACGACAGAAGAACGATGCTACGGACGCAGAGGCGATCTGCGAAGCTGTAAGGCGGCCGACGATGCGGTTCGTCGAGACCAAGACGCCGGAGCAGCAGAGCTGCTTGATGCTCCGTCGCACCCGTCATCTCGTCGTTCGCCAGTTGAATGCGGTCACCAATGCGCTACGCGCCCATCTTTCTGAGTTTGGGATTGTTGCACCGATTGGGCGCCGTGGGGTCGAAGAGCTCCTTAAAGTCATCGCCGATACCAGTGACGCACGTGTGCCTGAAGTAGCGCGCGCCTGTCTGGCTGCCCTCGTTGAGCAATTACGCATGCTAAAGGCCCATGTCTTGAAGTTCGACCGCCTGATCACCGCCTGGCATCGATCTAATGAGACGAGTATGCGGTTGGATGCGCTACCCGGCGTCGGGCCGGCGTTAGCCACCGCTC
>CAWDZD010000023.1:0-19165 GCA_963806465.1 uncultured Alphaproteobacteria bacterium
GTCTTGGGTTAGTCTCGACCCCGGCTCGGTTGTTCTTGTCAAAGCACGCTTCTAGACGCCCGAGAGCCGCTGTGCTCCCGTCCAACGGCACCCGCAGCGTCGCTCCTTCTCCTCTCACTTCCAGAGCATCAGCGATTCGCAATCTTTCGTCGAGAGATCGGTCCACCAGAGCGATCGTTACAGCTTTGTTTTCAGCCAACGCCTTCGCTTCGACCGATCGTGAGCCCGCGACCAGGCGAACGGTATATGCCTTTCCTCGTTCCAGCTTCCATTTTTGTGAATGAAGAAGCAGCAGCAGACCATCCTGAGCTCGCAAAAACGTTATATCAAGCTCGTCCGTGGAGCGGCTCATCGAGCAACCGTCGAACTTGTCACCTTTGTAAGAGGTAGCAATGGTCCATGACCCCACCGTCACGGTCTGCTCTTCGGCATAACCCAAGGCAGATGCGGCACGACCCCGCAAGAGAAAGCGCAATTGGCGTTCGCATCGTTCTCTCCTTAAAAATAGGAGCCGGTACGCTGTGCCGCGAAAGGTTCACTGCATCGGTGTCAACCACTGGGCGCGCGCGCGGCAGCGGAACGTCGCTTGCCTCTTTCATCGCCGCTGACACGCGAGCGGCTGCTGCCGCGGCTTTCTTTGCCACGAGCGCGGCCGTTTCGGCAGGATCGAGCACATCCCATTGGCAAATTCTATAATCGTTACTCCGCTGCATTAGATCGATATGGACATGGTTTTCATGATAAGCATCTGCGCCGTTGCCGAGCACGGTCGAAAAGCGAGCGCACGCGCTGTCCCGTAATCTTTCGCGCAATGACTTAGTGGTGCTGGCATCAGTCAGCTCTATGACTACACCATTCGCAAGTTTGAACGAACGCAAGTCGAGTGCGTTGGCGCGGCCGTGTTCGCTAAGCTTGGCACCACTGATTCCATTGAAGCTGCGGCAGTCGAACGAATCAAGCGTCTCAACACCGCGCAACGACGTGCCAAGCATGCCGATCGTGGGCGTCACATCATCCCGGATCCAGTGCGCGACTGCCTCTGCCATCGAACACCGCAGCGTTACAGCCGGAGAGAAGACCACCCGATGCCTGTCTTGCAGGAGCACTGCAGTAACGTTGACGACGTCGGTTGCTGTGCATTCGCCGGGACCGGTAATCGGCGGTTCTGGCTTGAATTCGGCAACTTCCGCTAGCTGCAGCTGACAAGGCGAACGTTCGGATTCAATCTTTGGCGCTGAGGATCGATCCTCTGAAACGGGAGGGCGCTCCCTTGGCACTGGAATGGTTTCGGCATTTGACGCTAAAGCGATCCCCGTTAGAAAGACGATTGCGCAAAAAAACGTTTTTGGGATGATTTGACGCACGGCGGCGCCTATGCAGGGGCGAAGCATTTAGCCTGGGATCGCGCCCGATTGGAACTCGTGAAATGGACATAGCTTAGTGATTCTGCTAAACAGACTCGGTCGCTCGACCAACGCAGCACATCGCGACCACCGTTTGGATAAGCCGACCCAAACTGCCCTCTGTTCGGGATTGCGAGTGGATTTCGCGATGACCTGGCATTCGACAGCAAATTTCCGGAACCTATCTGCAGACTCCATGGGAAAAAGCCTTCGAAAGGGCCCCTTAATCAACTAAAAACACCAGCCCGATTGAAAAGTTCCAGCCGCGTGTCACCGCGGCGCCGAGGGCACTTTTAATTGGAGAAACCTGATTTGCGTGCAGGCGCCTCTGATTTGTTCGCCGATCTAATCCACTTGAATTCGCATCGATCATGGAAATTAGTGGCCAGCAGGTAACATGACTTGAAATACTGAACCGTGCGGATGGGCTGGAAAAACCGACAGCCGACCTCCGTGTGATTCGACTATCGAGCGGCAGATAGACAAACCCAGCCCAATGCCATTGGGTTTGGTCGTGAAGAAAGCGTCGAACATTCTTTCAGCGTGCTCGGGATTGATCCCCGTCCCGAATCTTGGACACTTACAAGGACCCAATCCTCGAGATGCTCGGAACGCACACAGAGCATGTGAGGACGATCTGTGATGGAGGCCATAGAGTGCCTTGCGTTCGTGAGGAGGTTCAAAAGCACCTGCTGAAGCTGCACACGATCGGCCTGAACCGGGGGAAGATCGTCGAGAAGCTCTAGCGCGAGCGAAACCCGACGCCTCTTTAGCTCTCCGAGCGAAGTCGAAACAACATCGCAGACAAGTTCATTTATCGCCACCGGCGACCTCGCGCCCGAATCCTTTCTGAACATTGCCCGAATGCCCGTAATGATGTGCGCAGCGCGATGACCCTCGCTGACAACGCGCTCGAACGCCAAGTGGGCTTCTTCGAGATTTGGCTCCGGACGATCCAGCCAACGAAGGCCGGCACTGCCGTTCGATACAATCGCCGCTAGCGGCTGGTTGAGTTCGTGCGCGATTGTCGCTGCCATCGCGCCCACTGTTGTTAGTCGTGCGACCCTCTCTAGCTCCGATTGAGCCGCGCGCAACGCATCTTCGGCCGCCCGGCGCGCCGAAATATCGACGGTCACAGCAAGAAACGTTCGCTGATTCGGCCCGCGCTCGCTAACGGTTGAAAAGTACGTGTTGACCGGGAGAGACGTTCCGTCTTTGCGACGGTGTTGTGTTTCGATCTCATACTGAAGACGCACGCCCTCGCGCAATTCGCGTAAAGGAACGCAACATTCGTCGCGCGCCTCATCAATACAGATGTCGAGGAACGATAGCTGCTGCAGTTCTTCGCTCGAGTAACCGAACATCGTCAGAAATGTGGGATTTGCTATAAGGAAACGAAATCCCAAGTTTATCATCGCGACGCCCAATGTTGAACTCTCGAACAGCGAACGCCATTGGTCCTCAATGCTGTCGAAAAGTTTTAGCGACGACGTGCACTCGTCGGCGGGGGCGATCCATTGCAGCGTGGAGCCAAGTTCCATGGACCATCCCCTGTCCACGTGACACCGGTTAAGTGCTCGTGAAATGAAAATGAGAAAATGGCTCTAAAGTTCCTTTCCCGGTCTTCAGAAAGCGATGCGGTCGAGATCAACGGCAGCCTAGGAACTGATCTTTTTGCGTTTTTTCGCGTGGGCGTCGAGTCTTCCGCGCACTAATCTTGATGGCACTGCGAGGCGTTCCGTTCCCCATAGCCGTTAAGGAGACGCCCGCCCCCCAGCACATGCCGCAACCGGCGACGGTCGGGCGGTGATCGGAACGAAACCTAGCGACCTGCGTGCCGGCCACTGGAGTGAGTTGGAATACGCCGGGGAAGTCGTGGCACTGAGTTCAGAGTACCACCGCAGACAAGTGATCACACTGACGCAATTGGCACGACAACGCAGGATCGAGAGGCCCTACAGAGCCTATTTCGCCTCGCGGCCGAGCACATATAGCTGGCCGACGATGTGGCGCGGGCTCGGTTAACAGCCGGTCCGCCGAGTAACAACAACAAGTAGGCTGGAACTTACTCTTGGCTCAGCGCTTATCTTCGTGGCGTTACATGGCGGCGGAAACGCGCGTTTGCCGCCGAGTAAAGTATAGCGCGCCCGTAGGGATCCGGCTGGTGCGAACGGATTCTGATCGGGCGCGCATTCGCATTTTAGGGACCTTACTTCACGTCACTCTTGAGTTGATTTTGCAATTCGGGCAACTCAGGCACTCGGCGAGGACTAAATGCAGGCCGCAGCAAGCGCGCGAACTGCTCGCTCCGGTTTACGGCTGGTTCACTGAGGGCGGACATCTCACGAGGTCCGGAGGGGCCAGTAGCGGCTGTCCGCTCAGTGGACCTGGTACATAACGAATGCGTCCACATAGCGCTGGCCGTTCGTGCAAATCGAGTACCGGTCGGCCGCTTCCTAGGAGAAGATGCAATATTGCAATCGCCCGTGGGGCGCCGCAAGGTAGGTCATTCGGGGAGTTTCGGTTAATATCCCTCACCGCTGGTGCATCGGCGCGTGCCGGTAACGTTTCCAAGACAGCATCGACCAATCGCGAGGAATCCATGCGTCATTTCTTGGCAATTACCTCAGCTTTTACTCTCGCGGTGCTCGTCGGCGGCCAGGCCGTCGCGCAGCAACCGCCAGCCCAGCCGATCACGCGAACCGTGGTCGCCGCGACGAAATTGCCGACCGTGACGGACCGGCCGCTGCTTTTCAGAGCGTTGAGTGTCACCATTCCGCCGGGAGAGAAGAGCAGCGTCTCAACCGCTAACGGCATTCTCTACCAGATGTCGGGATCGACCGAAGCCTCAATCGGTGGAGAAGCAAAAACGCTGAGCCCCGGTGAGGGTTTGTTTCTTGCTGAAGGGAAGCCCGCATCGCTGAAGGCGGGAACTGTCGAGGTATCAAGATTGCTCCACTTTCTGCTTGTCCCGGCTGCAGATCAGGACCAGCCCGTCGAGACAAAACCTGCCATTGTGAAGGACTTGTTTCGCACGGTGGCACCGATTTCTGACTTGAGGCCGGGCAGCTATGATCTCAATCTGACGCGGGTCACTTTTCCAGCACAGATGCCGTCCAACCCGCCACATCACCGGTCGGGAGCGGCGCTGTACTACATTATCTGTGGAACGGGGGCTAATACCGTCGATGGCAAAACGGACGTAAAGGAACCAGGCTCTCTGATCTACGAGCCGTTCGACTTGGTGCATCAGTGCGGGCTGCGGTTCATCTGACGCCTTGTTGGCTGCGGACGACTTTGGGACTCAACGAGCGCGGCTTGCACGCTTGGGAAGCCCAGGTAGTCCGGCAGGCAGTGGCGTTTGCAGACCGCCTTCTTCTGGAAAGCAACCCGGCCGTCCAGGCCTGTCGACGAATGCGACTTCCGGCTGATTATTTGTATTGCATCGGATAGCGCGAAAGAAACGATCCATCAACGAGGGTGGTAGGAAGCCGCTGAATCGTCAACCATCTGGAGTGGATCGCCCAGAAGTAAATGTGCGCCATGACGAGGGTCCATGCGAGCGCTTGGATAACGGAACAGGTTCATGAATTGAAGGGGCTCGCACGCAGTAAGAAAACGTCCGCGAGAAAAACTAACAAATACGCGATCGCCCGAAGCGCGGATACCGTCACATGGTGGCACTCAAGCCACCATCTACAACGATCTGCTGTCCAGTGACGTATGACGCCGAATTTGACGCAAGAAAGGTACCCGCCCCGGCGAGGTCGTGCGGTTTTCCCCTATCTACCAGGTGGTACTTTGTTATTTATGCGTGTAATCCATCTCGCCCGGGTCAGAACGACAAAGTGAAGGATGGCGCCATCCAGAACCTCGGCGGAAAACTCGTGGTACTGGCGCCGGCAGCTGCTTCGAATGCCAGGCCGGCGTGGCCGTTACGAGAGAGGAGTTTGTAATTTGCGGGGCCGTGTCCATATGCGGTGAACGTGTCTGACGTGGGCTTCACGTCGCTAATCGGGACGTGCTTTTCCGCAATGTCTTCCGGCTCGTGGCGTTCCATCAGCACGAGCTTCTTGCTGCTTCCTAAACTTTTGTCGAAATAGGTTGTCATCACGCCACCTCGTTCAGTTCGTCTGTTTGCTCGCCGAGCGGCGATCCGCTGTTCAATCATGGAAATAATTCCGGGGTTGCCGCTGCGGCAATTACTCCTATGATGCTTCCTGCGTTTGGAGCATCCGCGCTTCGTTCACACGGGGCCACCTCCTGCGAAGCGGATATCCATCAAAACAGTTATCCGGCAGCCTGAGGAAATCTTGCTGCCAAATCTCGCAGCCGCTCACCGGGTATGGACCCTGCCCCACGTTTGTCCCAACACTCGTAACCAATTTCTGTAGCACAACTTCTCGATTAGCGGCTCGGCGTAACCGCGCGTACGCATGACTTCCACAAGGTTCTGGAGTCCGGCAGCATTTCCTATTGCTACCGGGATCTTCGCGCCGTCGAAATCCGACCCAAAGCCGACGCCGTCCTCGCCAACATGTTCGAGAATGTGCTCGAGGTGCTCGATCACCAGTTCAATTGGCGTGTCCACATCGTGCCTGCCGTCTCGGCGGAGGAAGCTAGTTGCGAAGTTGACGCCGACAATGCCGCCGGTTTCACGGATTGCAGCCAATTGACTGTCGATGAGATTTCGAGAATGCGGGCTCAAGGCATGCGCATTGGAGTGCGTCGCGACGAGGGGCGCATTGCTGATAGCGGCAACGTCCCAGAAACCGCGTTCGTTAAGGTGCGAAAGATCAATCAAAATCCCCAAACGGTTGCACGCGCCTATCAGTTCTTTGCCGAGGTCCGTCAGACCAGGCCCCGTGTCGGGCGATGAGGGACAACGGAACGGCACGCCATGCCCGAACGTATTGGGTCGGCTCCAAACGGGCCCGAGAGAGCGAAGTCCCGCCTCATACAACACGTCCAAGAACTCGAAATTCGGGTCGATTGCTTCCGCACCTTCGATATGAAGAACGGGTGCTAACACGCCGTCCTTCAGGGCTCGTCGAATATCAGTGACATTGCGGCAGATGCGAACGCGGCCCTTCGACTCGCGCTCGATACGCAGAAGAAGAGACACCATGCTCAATACAGCCCTTTGCGCCGGCGCCAATTCGACAGCTGGCGCCGACAGGGCGCCACTACTGACACGTTGAGAGGCTGTTTCACCGTTAGGGTCATTTTGGCCATCGCTCGACGGGACGAAGATCGCGAACAACCCACCAACAAATCCTCCTTGACGTGCCATGGGAAGATCCAACTGGCCTTTGGCTTCTCCTTCGAGGAAGGCGCGGGAGACGTCCGTTCCGCCGCGTCGGTAAAGGCGCAACAGAACGTCATTGTGGCCGTCGAAAATCGGGACAGGCCGAGGCGATGTCATCAAAGATGCTCCATTCCAAAAACCTCCAAGATGCGGCATTAGCGGTCGCTGGCTCGGCGTTATAGTGCATCAATGCGAACCGCTTCATCTCGCAATAGGCGGTGGCCAAAGCACCTATGACTGCAGCAGGGAGCGTCCCCATGCCAAGCCCAAGCAAGTTCACAGCTTTAGTGCCAGTTCTGCCACAGCTTGGATTGAGGCCGACACGTCGCGAATGCCCAAGTTAACTTTATACCGGCCGCGACCTGCGATTACGTTTCGGTCGAAATTCCCCGGCACGTCTAGAGCGACTACTCGGGAGCGCCCAACGAGCGCTGCACGACGCACCTTTGCGTCCTCACGGGCGGTTAACCGCCTCCCATTCGGCCACTTCCCCAAAAGGGAATAATGCCGGAGCATTCTGTCATTACCGCGAACCTCCAAAACCCGATTTTCACTGACGAAACCAAAGCCCGCGAATGGTTGGAGGCAATGTGATGCGAAATGTGGTGCCCAGCTGAACTTCTTCCTCGATAGGGCTTAGGGGCGGTAAGCGGTGGGTTCAGCGCCCGCCAGTTTGAAGCGATTGAGTATGTGCAGCGCTGGTTTCGACGTGAGCATGGCGAGACGTGGTCGGCGGCCGGAAGATAAAGCCATGTTGCGAAAAGTTCTCGGGGAACGATGAATAGAAACGGCGATAGCGAATTTCTGCGGAATTCCTGGCCGCTCCCTTTCTTCGTGTAAATGCCGTTTTGACCGCGTCGCGCATGCTGCGGACATGTGTGCGGCGTTGCCAAGGGACTTCCTAGAGCTTCTGCAGTAGGTAAAGGTTGTTACCATCTGGATCCATGAGACCTACCATACGGGCGCCATAGGATTGGTCCTGAGGCGGACCATCGAAACGTACACCAGCCGCCCGTAACGTTGAATACAGCGCATTAACGTCCGCTACAGCCAAACTGATGTGGTCGATGCCCGGTGGGTTGCTGCAAAGGCCAAGCTCGCGCCCTACAAGCGGCGGAATGCTTTGCCGCGTCGCAAACACGAATAGCTGCACAGCGCCGGCAGCTATCATCATGCCCCGGTCGTTTCTGTACCGCTCGCAAAAGCCAAGCCTTTGATAAAACGCGACCGACTTTGCGACGTCAGTCGTGCAGATGCCGATGTTGTCTATGCCTTTTATCATATGGCACTCCGCTGGTGCGATGTTCATCGTCTCAATCTGTTGAGGCTACAGCACAGCAGGGCACATTGTATGCGCCAAGGGACGGCGGATGCCCTTCAGCGCGAACTCTCCCGCCGGCTCGACTGTTACTTGTTCGACTGCCATCCGCACACCACGGCTTTGCAATGCTCGGCACAATTGGTTTCGAGAGGCGCTTCGACTATGCCGTTATTGGGACGGTCTCCAATGTTGCAAGCTCGCGAACTGCTTTTTCCGGTTTGCGGCTGGTTTGCAGAAGGGCTATTTCGACACACTCGACGATCTGAAAGACGCGAAGGCCCTCCTCGACGAGTAGGCGGTCATAACCAAGACGCATCGCGCTGGCGTTGTTGAGAAGTCACGGCATTGCAGGTGCCAAATCCGATGGAGCCCCGCCATGCTCGTCACCGCACAGAATCTCCAGTACCTTGCCCCGGGCTTGCGGGCCACTGCGAGCGCACGCTCAAAGGTACCCTTCTGCCTTCGCCGGATTTTCTCCCGGCAACAACTCCCAATCTCGCCCGCAATGCTATTAACAATTGTAAAGGACTGCCTCGTCCGTCATTTAGCCCGCTGGGCTGGTTCCTCCGTGAACATCGAGCGGCAAGTTTGGAAGCGAGCATCACTCCTCGAAACTCTCCGGAACGCGATCCTGACTCAACCGGGGATCGGCACAAGGCACATAGGTTTCCGGCAGGCCATGTTCACGGCGGATGATATTCGCGCCTTGGGCGGTTGCGGCGGTTTTGTAAAACGCAATCAGGCGGTTGGCGCCCTGACGGCCAAACCCGCAATCGGAAGTGACAACGAGGTTCTCTATGTCGATGTACTTCAACGCTTTGCGGATTTCGTTGGCGACCTCAACGGGCGTGTCGGCATTGAGCGTCCGGTGTGATACGACCCCGATGGCAAACTTTTTCTTCGTCTTGCCCTTCCACGCACCGAGCAACTCGATTTCAGCGAGCGCGCGGTCCTTCATCTCTAATGTCAGGACATCGCATTTGATGCGATCGAGATAAATCTCCAGCGCGTTCGCGTAGGACGTTTTGTCGAACACCCGCTGCATCATCGGGTTTCCCCAGCAGGTGTGAATCCAGACCTCCGCTTTCTCGAGCCCCGACAATTCATGATTCAACGCGTCTGTCAGGAAGATAAGCGTGTCGGTAGCGTCGGGGTAGTAGCAGGCTATGAAGTGGATCGTCGGCTCTTCGATCTGGATGACGCTACAGCCCGAGGCGACCAGTTCTCTCAGTTCGCGGTTGATGGCGGTCGCCATGTCCCAGATCATCTGCTTTTTGTTGTCGTCAATCCGGTATTCAGGCGTGTGCGAATTGAGAAACAGCGCCATGACTTGACCCGATACGGTTCCAAACTTGACCGGTTTGCGAGTGCGCGCCTGGGTCATGCGGTAAATCTTGGCATACTCGAGCGGATTGCGCGGATTGTGCTCGATCTTGCCGGTAACAATCGGCCAGCGCCAAGAAGTGTAGATCTCGTTCAGTAGCGTGCCGGCGGGATACTTCAGAAGATCGGAGCGAGTATTCTCAGGCTGCAACTCGTCAAAGGCGACGCCGCGCCAGCGCTGCAACGGATAGTGATGCCAGGAGCGTCCGGCCAGATCCGCATCGAGGAAGTAATCGCCGCATGTCACAATATCGAGGCCGGCACGCTCCTGATCCGAAACTACTAGGGCCAGGGCGTCGGAGAATTGCTCGCGATAGATCGGATCGAGCATGGCCGTGTCAAGCGGGCGCCCCCACAAGCTCTGCGTATACCAGGCGGGCCGCGGCCAGGAGCCGGTCGTGGTAGCGGCCAAAGGCACATCTTTGGTGGCGGTGAAAGCCATGGTTAGTCCTCCCGGTTCTATTTTGTTGTAAATCCCGCTCTGGACGCATCCGGCGCCCCGAAGGTCGGGCCGTACGGCGCCCCGTGACGCTTTTGGGGAGACGCCAAAATGACAATCGTCGCCGACGACGTTGCGGCGCGATCCGCGACTGTCTCAAGTTTGATAGGAAGGATCAATCCGGTCGAGCTGGCGCAAAACCGAATCGAATCCGACGTCGGCGAAATGCTGATCACCTACTCCCTGCGCGATCTGTGCCGTCCTTTCGATAATATCGTCGGGCGGCAGCGCAAGCTCGCGACCGCCGGATTGCGCCGCAATCTGAATCTCGCAAGTGCGCTCCAGATTGTGCATCAGGATGAACGCCTCGGCGATGCTTCGTCCCTGTGTCAGGGTGCCGTGGTTGCGCAGAAACATCATTCGCTTGTTTCCAAGACTGACGACAAATTTTCTTTGCTCCTCCTGACGAAATCCGGGGCCATCGTAGTCGTGATAAGCGATCTTTCCGTGAAATGTGATGCCGAACTGATTTACCGGGAGCAGCCCGTGCTTTTGCGCGGAAACCGCAGTGCCAGTGACAGTGTGCAGATGCATGACGCACTGCGATTCCGGTACTGCCTCGTAAACCACACGATGGACGATCCATCCTGCGGGATTGACTTCTGCGCCCTCTACGAAGGTATTTCCCTCGATGTCGACTTCGAGGAGGTTGGATGCAGTTACTTCTTCGAACAGCATACCGAAGGGAATGAACAGGAACCGGTTGTCGCGCCCCGGCAAGCGCGCCGAGAGATGGGTGAATATCAGATCATCCATTTCGCGGCGCGCGAAGATCCGATAACAGGCGGCAAGTTGCAGCCGCGTACGTCGTTCGAGGGTCGCCAGTGTATTTTGGCCGCCATCCTCGGTTTCCATCATCGCCTGCAGTCTCGTCGCCGCGGTCATTGAAGGTCTTGCCCGTCGCCAATCAGCTACTACTCCGCCGCCACCTGGCTGTGGTGGCGCCGCGGCTCCGGCGCCTTGTGATAGGCGCCGTCCTTCATGATCATAAGAAGATTGTTGCGATCCTGAAGAAGCGTAACGTCGGCTACCACGTCGCCGTCGACCAGGAGCATGTCGGCCAGATAACCCTCCTTTATCTGGCCCAGTTCATTCCCCATGCTCATCAGTTCGCCGCCGTACTTGGTCGCCGCGCGCAGCACTTCCGCCGGCGGGTAGTCGAACAGCTTCACGAAATGCTCAAGGTCGCGAGCGTTGTTGCCGATCGGATTCCAGGCGAACCCGTAATCGCCTCCCGGAAGCGCCCGGATGCCGCGCTTGCGCATCTTGCGGTAGACGTCGCAAGCGCGTTCAATCGTCACCAGCATTCCGTTACGTTCAGCTATTTCCTTCGTGATGCCCCAGCGTTCCGCCTCGTAGGTATATGCCCAGGAAGAGCCGATAGTGGGCGCAACGAAAATCTTGTCCTTTTTAGACTCAAGCTGATCCAGGGCTTCTTCATCGGCGTATTCGCAATGATAGAGCACGTCGAAATCATACTTCAGCGCGAGCTTGATCGCGCGCGTCGCGTGCGAGTGGCATGCGAGCTTTACGCTGAGTTCCTTCGCCTGCTCGGCTGCTGCGGCGACTTCGGCGTCGGTGTAGGTCACCGTCTCCGAAAAGCCTGGCCGCACCCAGTTGTCGCCCGAGAGGTTGATCTTGATCGTGTCGACGCCTTCGCGCACCATCGTGCGTACCACACGTCGCAAATCGTCGGGCCCATCCGCAATGATCTCGGTGCTGTGGTGATCCTTGTGCAGTTGACGCACGTCGCCCAAACCGCCCGAAGCCGTTATCTCCGGTGAAGCCGCGCGCAGCCGCGGCCCCGGCAACAGACCGGCGTTGATTTCGTTTCGGATGACGATGTCGAGCCGTGGCTTTGCCGAAGCGGCGGAGAAGCAACTGGTGAAGCCGCAATCGAGCAAGAGCTTTGCATGCCGCGCAGTAAGAAGCGTGTGTTCCTCGATCGGCAAATCGCCCATTTCAAGCACTGACGCGCAGTTCGTGAACGATAGGTGAGCATGCGCCTCGGTTAGGCCGGGCATCAATGTCGCGCCGCCGCCGTCTACGACCTCTGCGCCGTCCGCCTTGAGCTGGTTGCGGCCTTTTGCGACGGCCTTGATCCTGTTTCCCTGGACCAGCACCTCGCCGGGAAACAACGGCGAGCCCGATCCATCGAATACCGATACGTTTACGAGCAATTTCTGACCCATCTGACCCTCCATCGAACGGTCGGTTAAGATTGGGCGGCCCGGACGAGCTCTCTCACTCTGTCCGGCGGTATTGGCACGCTGTCGATGCGGACGCCGAACGGCTTTAGCGCGTCCTCGACGGCGCGGGCAATTGCTGAGGGTGAACCCATGCGGCCGCCTTCACCGCCACCCTTAATACCATATTCCGTATACGGCGAGGGAGTTTCGAGGTGTCCGATCTTTAAGTCCTTGGGCATTTCGGCAACGGTCGGCAACCCATAGTCGGCGAAATTGGCGTTCAGGAATTGCCCATTAGAATTGTATTTGTACTCTTCGAAGAGTACCGACCCGATCCCATTGGCAGTACCGCCGCGAATGTGGCCGCCGAGCGTCTGCGGGTTGACCATCGTGCCAGCGTCGTGAACGGCGGCATAGTCCAAAATTTCTACTTTCCCGGTCTCCGGGTCGACCTCGACCACCGCCACGTGACACATGTGCCCCATAATTGGATAGAAGATTCCGAGGTGCTTCCGATCCGGGTGGGGTGGCGACGATAGCGGATGATCGTAGACGGCAGTCGTTTCCAATCCACTGTCAAAGCCAGGTTCGTCAGGAAAGGACATGCGGAAAAAGTTTCCCATCAAAGCGAGTTCGGCGATCGATTTCTCCATGCCGGGGACGCCCTTGGTGCCGACGGCGCCTCCACGGAATTCCAGATCCGCTTCGTTTGCCTCAAGAAGATGGCCGGCGAGCTTCTTCAGCTTCTGCTTAAGCTTCCCGGACGCTGTGACGATGGCCCCCGTCACCATGACGGTGTAACGACTGCCTCCGGGACCGAATCCGTTAAAGCCGGAATCGGAGTTTGCGTAGCCGATCACGACGTCTGACGGATCGACGGTAAACTGCTCCGCCAATACCTGCGTCACAACGGTCTCGGGGCTGTTTCCCCAGAAGGGCGCATTGAGCTGCGCGAAAATTTTACCCGATGAATCAATCCGCAGCGAAACGCCTTCCGGCACGCTCGTCAGAGCAAAACCGGGACTAGACAGCGGGTTGAGCGACCACCATTCGGTCGGGCTGTAAACGCTTCTTTCCTGGCAGGTGGCGACACCAATGCCGACAAATTTCCCAGCCGCCCGGGCGGCCGCCTGCTTCTTTTTCCACCCATCGTAGCCGACGAGTTCAAGCGCTTTGTCCAACACCGCTTGATAATTGCCGCTGTCGTAGACGTTGCCTGTCGGAATAACATACGGAAATTCGTGCGGCTGGATCAGATTCTTCCGGCGCAACTCGACCGGGTCCACATTGAGCTGGTCGGCCGCTGCGTCCACCATCCTTTCGATCAAGAAATTCGTAACCTCCGACCCGAATCCGCGGTAGGCGCCTTGCTGGCATTTGTTGGTAAGCGCCGCAATCAAGTGCATGCCGAAACTGTTGATCCTATACGGTCCAGTGACCTGGGCGAGTGCGTTGCCGTGGTGTCCGACGCCAAATTGAAAATAGGCGCCGTAGTCGTCAATGACGCGGAAGCGCAACGACAGCATCGTTCCGTCGCGCTTGAGCGCAAGCTCGGCATCATAGATGCGATCGCTGCCGTGTGCATCACAATTGAGGAAATTGTCGATCCGGTCCTGAATGTATTTGACCGGCCTCCCGGCTGCACGTGCCAACGCGCATGTTAGCGCGACATGCTTGTGGGTGAAAATCTTGGATCCGAAGCTCCCGCCGGCCATTGTCGGAATGATCTTCAGGTGCGTAGGCGGTATCTTGAGAGCGCCGGCAATGACGAAGTTCACCACATTATAGAAGCTGGTGTTTGCATAACATGTGAAGCGACCGGTGCCCTCATCGAACTCGGCGATCGCACCAACGGTTTCGATCGGCTGCGCCCCCGATCGCGACCACTTCACTTTGCGACGAACGACTACGTCCGCCTTCGCAAAATCCTCATCAACCGGTCCGAACTTGAACTCTTGATCATAGGCGCAATTGGTCGGCCCGCGCTCCGGATGCAGGACTGCGTCACCGGTGGCGTGGATCGCCTTCTCCGGATCGACGTTCGGCGGCAATGGTTCGTACTCCACCTCGATGAGGTCGATCGCGTCTTGCGCAATGTAGGGATCCTCAGCGACGACCGCCGCCACGACCTCGCCAACGTGCCGAATCTTGTCGATTGCCATGCAGTATTGGGGCACCGGCGGACTGGAAAAGCTCGCCACTTGCGCGGTCTGTTCCGCTGCGTCTTTGGCTGTATATACGAGGACAACCCCCGGCAGTTCCTGCGCCTTGCTGACGTCTATTGACTTGACGCGGGCATGAGCATGAGAGCTGCCGAGTACGGCGGCGTGGGCCATATTCGGCAAATCGATATCGTCAATATACTTGCCCTTTCCGGTGAGGAGCCGCGGGTCCTCGACCCGTTTCATGTCCTGGCCGATCCATTTCAAATTACCGCGCGCTTTTTCGCGTTGCCGAGACGCCGGGATGACATGGTCTTCGAGATGGCTCGTCATGCTGCAGCCTCCGCAACGACTCGCATTTTTTTGGCGGCGGACACGATCGACTTCACAATGTTCTGGTACCCGGTGCACCGGCAAAGATTTCCTGAAATCGCCTCGCGGACTTCATCTTCGGTCGGGTCGGGGTTTTTCGAAAGAAGCTCGATCGCCACTATCAGCATCCCCGGAGTGCAGAACCCGCATTGGAGTTCGCCTTCCTCCCAAAATGCCTGCTGCAACGGATGCAGCTTATTGATCGATCCGAGCGATTCCACCGTGGTGACCTCGCAACCATCCGCCTGCACCGCGAACATCAAACAAGAACGAACGGCCGCACCGTCAACGATAACAGTACAAGCGCCGCAGACGCCGTGTTCGCAGCCGACATGCGTGCCGTGCAGGTGGAGATTGTGTCGCAAGAAATCGCTTAATAGCAGTCTCGGCGCGACGGTTGCTCGTCGCTCTTTCTTATTGACCGTCAACGTCACTTCGATCTGCTTCACAATCGCTTCTCCCTGCTAAAGCGTAAGGCGCGGCAGCGAGCCTAGCTGCACCGATCGCGCGCGTCGCGCAACGCCCTGTAAACGAGAGTCTTGGCGAGGTCTCTGCGGTAGTCCGCGGAGCCATGAATATCCGAGGTTGGATTGACAGCGGTTGAGCAGGCTGCGGCGGCTTCGCGCAACGTTGCATCATCTGCTTTTCGGCCGACGAGCGCCTTCTCGGCCGCCGGCAGGCGGATCGCATGGGACCCCACGCCGGCGAGGGCGATTGAAGCCGCCTGCACGTTCGCTTTAGCGATCTGCAATATCGCGGCCGCCGCTACGATTGCAAAGTCACCTTTGCGGACGTTTACCTCGTGGAACCCCCAGCCCTGACTCTTCGACGCCACCGGAATTCGCACCTCGACTAGGATCTCATCGTCCGCGATCGCCGTCTGGTATTGACCGACGAAAAATTGTCCAGCGGGAACTCTCCGATTAGCCTTGCTGCTGCGCAGCACCATAACCGAATCGGCAGCCAGCACGACGGCCGGCATCTCGGACGCCGGGTCGGCATGACAAAGATTGCCGCACAAAGTGCCCCGGTTGCGCACTGGACCATGTGCCACCCATTCGTATGCAGCGTGCACCATCGGGCATGCTTGCTTGACCAGCTCCAACTCCTTCAAGGCGGTGTGACGGCAAAGGGCGCCGATCGCCAGATCCGAACCCTCGATCCGGTGGTAATCCAACTCTGAAATACGATTGATATCGATGAGGCGATCCGGCCGAACCACCCGGAAATTCATCATCGGCACCAGGCTTTGCCCGCCTGCAATGACCTTTGATTTTCCGCCATCGTTCTTGAGGAGATCAAGTGCCGCGTTTAGCGTCGCAGGCCGCTCGTAGCCGAAAGGCGCTGGCTTCATCGTCCCCCCGATCATTCTCATGGCGCAACGTACATTTTGACGTACGTCTTATAACGAAATGATTGGCACAAATTGACACGTTGATCAATAACAATTACCGTTGTAGCGCAATGCTCCGCGGAACGCAGCGGAGGTGCCCGACAAGCAGGGCTGAAGAAAATCTCACTGAGGGGAGGCGTCACATGGCCCGCGTAGCACCGCTTTCTGATATGGATTTCAGCGTCGACGAAATGATGAAGTACATCGCGCGTTTTAAGGAACAAAAGAGCACCTCCAAATCATTCATCGATACCCGAATTGCGGGTCATGAGCGGGATATTTTCAGCATCATTGGTGCTGGCGTGTTAGAAGATCCGGACCTTAGGCCAAGCATCCCCGCGCAGGACTTTCACCTCTCGATAGTCAAAGCCGAGCCCGGGAAAGGCGCGAGCTTGCACTCGCATCTGACCCAAGAAGTGTTCATGCCGCTTAGCGGCCGTTGGGCCATCTTCTGGGGACCTAAGGGTGGCAGGGAAGTTATTCTCGAGCCCTACGACGTGATCTCGGTTCCAATCCATGTCATGCGCGGCTTTCGCAACGCCGGCGAGCAAACCGCACTGCTGCTCGCCGTCGTCGGCGGACATGAGCCCGGCAACGTCGGCTGGCCGGAAGAAATGAAAGAGAAAGCCCGCGCCACCGGCTTCGAGCTGACCGACGACGGCACATTCCGCGAAATAGCGCCGGCTCGATGAAGCCCGCGCTTCAAGCCGATTAGGCCAACGCCGTCACCACGATTAGCTGTTGACTGCGGCGTCCGGTCGGTAGCGCGTGATTGGGGAGGCTTATCGACGACAAAATAAGACGGCAAATAAATAACGAATTAAGAACGTCAAAGGGAGGGACCATGTATCCTGCGGTTATCGATACTTATGATGCCCCGACCTCAGTGCAGGAAGCACTGCAGGCGTTGGCTGAACGCGGCAATGACTCCTACTTTGTCGCGGGCGGTCAGAGTTTGATGCAGGCGATTAAGGCACGCGTCATATCGCCGAAGGGCCTGATCGATCTGCAACACGTGGCGGAGCTGAAGGGCATCGAATATAAGCAGGGTGCCGTTCGCATCGGCGCCATGACGCGGTATCGGGATATTGCCGCCGACGAGCGCCTCGACGGCGCATATCAGGCACTTCGCGACGCCGCAAGCCATGTCGGCGATCGCCAGGTGCGCAATCGCGGCACTATCGGGGGCAGCCTTTGCTGGAACTATATCGCCGCGTGCATGCCGCCGACCTGCATCGCCATCGGCGCGTCGCTTGATCTCGTCAGTAAAGGAGGGAAGCGGTCGCTGCTCGCGGAAGCGTTTTTGCAGAGTCCGCTCGAGACCGCCCGTCTTGACGATGAAATCGTGGTCGCGGTGACATTGCCCGCGCCACCGAAGTCCTGCGGCAGCGCCTACAAGAAATGGGGCCTGGTGACCGACGCACTGCCCGTCGTCGGTGTCTGCGCCTTTATCGACCTCGGCAACGAGGGTCGGTGCCACGTGGCCCGGCTGGCGGTGGGCGGATTGGCGACCGGACCGCGGCGAGCAAAAGCCGGCGAGAAGGCTTTGATCGGAGTCTCAGCAACCGACGTTTCGGCGATTTCCGAGGCTGCCGAGACTGCGGCAGCGTCGACTGAGACTCAAAGCGATATGTGGGCCGACGCCGAATATCGTAAGAAACTAATCGGAACACTGGCGCGCGAGGTAATCACCACCGCTTTCGCTCGTGCTGCACAGGGGAAACATTCATGAATAAGGAAATCTCGATCACAATCAACGGCGAGGTCTATCAGCAATCGGTTCCGATTCGGATGCTACTCGTCGACTTCATTCGCGACATCGCCGGACTCACCGGAACCCATGTGGGCTGCACATTCGAGGGAGTGTGCGGTGCCTGCACGATCCACGTCGACGACGAGGCGGTAAAATCCTGCCTGATGCTGGCCGTGCAAGCCGATGGTCATTCGATTACGACGATCGAAGGCCTTGCCGCCAATGGAAAGCTGCACCCCCTGCAAAAAGCGTTCAACGACCATCACGCCCTGCAGTGCGGCTTTTGCAGTGCCGGGATACTGATGAATATGGCCGAATTCACCAGGACAAATCGGAAATTAACCGAAGACGAAATCCGCAACGCACTGGTCGGGAACCTCTGCCGTTGCACCGGTTATGCCCACATTGTCGACGCGATCAAGGAGGTCGCTGGAGACGCCGGCTCAATCAGCGCAGTCCACCAACAGAACTTGGAGCGAGCTTAATGAGCTACGTTGCAAAGCAGCAGGGCTGGGTCGGCCGGCAATTCAATCGCAAAGAAGACTATCGGCTCACAACCGGCAAGGGCCAGTATTTCGCCGATATCGTTGTTCCCGGGATGCTTCATCTCGTTTTTGTACGGAGCCAGCACGCGCACGCCCGCATCAAGCGGATTGATACAAGCGCCGCAAAGGCGATTCCAGGTGTCGTCGCCGTTGTAACCGGTGCGGACATTCGCGACGCCATTAAGTCCCTGCCGCAGCCCGTTGTCGTACCCGCCTTGCCCGCGCGATACCCGACGTTCTGGCCGCTTGCCGTGGACAAAGTGAAATTTCATGGCGAACCTGTCGCCGCAGTCGTGGCTCGCGACAAGTATGTGGCCGAAGATGCGGCCGACGCAGTAACGATTGAGTACGAACCGTTGCCGATCGTCGGCGATATGGAAGACGCGCTGAAGCCGGGATCGCCGATTGTGCACGACGGCTGGGAAAACAACGAAATGTTTTCCATGACCTTCACCGGCGGCGCCACCCCCGAGGACCAGGCGGCAAACGACGCGGAAGTCGATCAGCTGATCAAGTCAGCGGATGTCTCAATCAAAAGCCGGTATCGTGTCCATCGCTGCGGCGTGACGCCACTTGAGCCGCGTGGCGCACTGGCAACTTGGGATGATGCGGACGGAATGGTCGCGTGGATCACCACGCAGCGGCCTCATATTGACAGGCTCGCCATGTCCGACGTGCTTGAGATCCAACCGAAAGGATCGTGTCATCGCGCCGCGCGACCAGGGTGGCGCTTTCGGCGTCAAGGCTCCGTTCTACCGTGAGCCGATTCTTGTTTGCTACATGGCACGCAAGCTTAAGCGGCCGGTACGGTGGCTGGAGACGCGCGAAGAGCATCTC
>CAWDZD010000024.1:0-22135 GCA_963806465.1 uncultured Alphaproteobacteria bacterium
TAAAATCCCTTGGCCATAAGGCTGTGAGGGTTGAATCCCTCCGTCCGCACCAATGATCAGGGGAAGACACGATGGGCAACGGCAGTCCGGTTTCGCTCGCTGAACTCGATCAACGCATCGCCATTGTGCGTGACAATATCCGGCAGCTGATTGAACAGGCCGCCGCGCTCTCGGGCGCCGAGGATGAAAGCCGCAACGCCGACCGGATCGCGCAACAAAGCGAAGAGCTGGAAAAGCTGATGAAGCAGCGAGACGAGCTGCAGAAGAGGAAATAAGGTCGCACGACAAGGCAGCGTCCTTGTTGACTCGGCGGCGAAATCCGCGGCGGTCGTTGTCGCAAGCGCCTTGTCAGTGCCTGGATTGCGTTGGAGCCGACGTAGAGGCTCACCGCGCGCGCTTCACCTCAGTGCAACTTATGACGCTGGTCTGGCTCTTGCCGCCAGCCTGGGTGTAGCAGAATGACAATATGTCGTCGTTGACGAGCTGCCCATTGAGGTAGCCGTCTGTATCGACAATGACGACGGTTCTATTATTCCCACCGGTAAGCTCGCCAATCATTGGCTCTTGGGTGACCTCACCATTGCCCGAAAGAGTTTGAACGCCCCAGAACCGACGATCCTCTTGGCCCGTAACCTCGATAACGAGGTCCTTTTCTACCAGGCCGGGCTTTTCAAAGGTCCCTTTGTTGGTCGGCCAGTGGCCGCCCATGCCCGCCACGATCGTATAGGTCTTGCCTATCCATTTGCCTTTGAGGTTCGGAGGCCGACCGGCGGCAAGTACCGACGATGAAGTGACTGCGACAGCCATGATGCAAAAAAGCATCGACACGCTCGTGCGGACTTTCCTTGTCATGTTTCACTCCGGACCAGGGGATCGACATATTACGCTCATAGCGGAATCAATGGTAACGAGCTTCTCGTGTTCGAGACCCGCGCACACGCTCTCACTTTATTTATGAATACGCGTCCTAGGCTGGCGGCCGGTAGCGCGCCGGCACCGCGACAGGTCGCGCGATCGGCTTCAGCGGCCGCCTGCCGAGGCGGTACCGTCGCACAAGATGCCTCACGAGACCAAAACTCGCCAGCAACAGGCTGGTCCAGACCGCGGCGCTGAAATAAAGCGACATCCAGATGATCTCGCCGTCCCAGCGCGCGGCGTCATGGGTGACCACCCAGCGCGTGGCGACATCATGCAGGCCGGAAAACAGGCCGAAGAATTGCCGGCCGGCGGCGAGGTCCGCCTGCCAGCGGACGAAATACATCGGCACGTCGACGGTGCACATGAAGGCGACGTAGCCGGCGATACCGACCGCCGCGCCGACTAGCGCTAATTTCACGGCGCCCCGATACCGGTTCAGCAAATCGAGAACCGCGATGGCGATCAGCACGAACGCCACGGTCCACAGCGAATTCTCCAGCACGTTGCCGAGATAGTTCGTCGTGATCACTGCGTACCAGGAGCACGCTTCCGCCAGCGCCACCACCGCCACGATCGTCTTGGCGATGTTGCGCGCGGTGTCCGCATTGGCCGCCTGCGCCAGCGCCCGCAACACGATGGCCCACTGAATGATGAAGCAAAGCTCGGCGACGGTTGCGACCGATCTGCCGACGAACACGCTCGAGAGCCAGGTGTCGAACAAACAAATCCGCTGCACGTCGGCGCGGGGCAGGATGGAGCGGAAGGCGCAGCCGATCACATAGGCGGCGCCGAGCAGCAACAGCGGTTCGGTGGCGAGCGCGCTGGCGCGCTTCCTCAAGCTTGTCGGCGAAATCGGAAATGCAGTCGGAGCAACAACACAATGTTGCCGACGCTCACCAGGATCAGAAAGCTCCACCAGATCGCAACCGGATGGACCAGGCCAGCCAGTCGAGCCGCATCGCTTACCTGCGCGTGTTATCAAAGACACACGGAATTGTAACAATATCGTCACACAACGCCAATAGCGCGCGATGGTTCCGCGCCGTGCCGCGTTGTCGGGTTACGCGTCGATGAATTTGGCCGTGTGTTTGCCGGGCCGCCGCGCCGAGCGGCTTGCGGGTGCGCCGGGCGGCTAGCGGTAGAGCGTGATGCTAATGACGCCGCCGAGATCGCCTTCCTTGGCGCCTTCCTTGGCGAAGCCGGTGATGTCGATCTCGCCTTGCGGGGAGCCGTGGCAGGAGAGGCAGCTGCCGCCATAATATTCCGGAATGAGAGTGCGTTGCACCGGCATCCCGTTCTTTTCGGCGCTTGGCGTATAAGGCTGGTTCTTTGGCCACGACGCCGACATCAGCTTGGTGCGAATGGCGTCGAGCTCCCATTGGTCCGGCTGCACTTTCGGGTTGCGGATCAGCTGCGGCGGCGCCGTCACTTTCATCTTGGCGATGCCGGCGGCGCGACGGCCGAATGCTTCATTGACCAGGCGCGCGAACACGGCGGGGATGAAGCCTTTGAAACCGACGTCCTGGCTATTGATCGTCTCCTGATGAACCTCCATGACTTCGTCGATAGCATCCATCTGCACGCGGATCAGCCGGCCATGCAGCGAACTCGGATCGATCGAAGCCGGAGCGGTCCCGGTCGCTTGTGGTAGAGCACGCCGGCCTCGGCCAGCACCACCTTGCCGTCGAGCCCCTTGTTGCCGATGTTCGGATTGTTGATGCGATCCGATTTTGTGAAATCACGGTACGAACCGCGCTGACATCGTCGCCAGGCTCTTGCCGATCTGGGCGTCGTCTTCGGCGGTGTTGTTGGCGGCGGGCGCGGTGGTGACCAAGGCCAGCACCAGCGCGGCGCAGACGCCGGCGCTTGCAGCACCGACGGCCGTGGCGCCAAGTCGATGCCATCAAGAGACCCAAATGGAACGTCACACTGGCCTCCATTCGCCTCGCGGTCGCGCTCAGACCGCCGTGACCCTTTGCAGAAAGTCGTCGACTGCTTTGTCGATCGTGCCGGTCTGTGCCAACAGCATTTGTCCAACGTCCAACACCTCCGAGGCAAAGCGATTGGCTTCGCCGATCGCGTTGGTCACCTGCGTCATGCTGCCGGCGAGCTCTTTGACTCCGACCACCGCCGCCTGAACGTTTCGGGTAATCGTCTCCGCGGTGTTGTTCTGCTGCTCGACCGAGGCGGCGACCACCGACGTGAAATGGGCGATATCGTCGGTGACCACGTTGATCGATTGGATGACGTTGACCGCCTTGATGGTGGAGGCCTGGATCACGGCGATCTGTGCCGTGATGTCTTCGGTGGCCTTGGCGGTCTGGCTGGCGAGCTGCTTGATCTCATTGGCGACCACGGCGAAGCCACGCCCGGCCTGGCCGGCGCAGGCAGCTTCGATCGTGGCATTGAGCGCCAACAGGTTGGTCTGTTCGGCGACGTCACGAATGAGCTTGACGACGTCGCCGATACGATTGGCGCCGGCCGACAGATGATCGCCCAGTTCGTCGCCGAGTGCGCAATCTCGGCGGCGCGATTGACTACACCGCGGGTCTGGATCGCCTGCTCATTGATCTCGTGATCGAAACGCCAGTCCTCGGTCGCGTCGGCGACGGTGCGCACATTGTTCGATGTCGCCTCCGACAACTGCGCGACGGCGCACGCCTGGGCGTCCGCCTCACCGGGGATGGCCGACAAGCCGCTGGCGGTCGCCTGCATCGCCGAAGCGTGACACAAGAGCGTGGTCACGACCACCGTCACGGTGCCGCGAAAGTCCTCGATGATCCGTCGATCGAGGTTACGCGCTGGCGCTCGGTTACTTGTTCGGCTGGCTCGCGGTCGAGGAGCTTGCGCCGCTCCAGCTCGCCGCTGCGCAGCACATGCAGCAAGCACGCCATATCGCCCATTTCGTCATTGGTTTGGATCGCGGGCAGGGCGCTGTCAACATCACCGGCAGCGAGCCGCCGCATCGAGTCGCTGATCGATAGCAGCCGCCGGACCAGGCGCCGCTGAATAGAAGGCGCCGACCACCGCGGCGGCAATGATGCTGATAAAGGCGACGAACAACAGCAGCACGCGGCTGCGGCCGAGCGTATGGATCAAGCCCGCGGTACCACGTTCGACCCCCTGTTTGCGGCGCTCACCAGGTTGGCGACGGTCTGGTCCATGCCGCGTTGAATGGCGACGTTCTCGTCGATCGTGGCGTCAGCGCGGGTGGCGACGAAGGTCTCGCGGCGTGACGGGCGAAAATGCTGTTGGCGCCAACACCGAGCGGCAGCAATTGAGCGGCGATTTTGTTGATTTCTTCGTCGCCAGCGCGGCCGCCAGAGCGCGCAACCCGTCCAACGCGGTCTTGAGCTGATCCTGGATGCGCTTGAATTCGGTCGGTTCGCGCACGATAGAAGCTTCACTGATCAGGCTTACGAAGAGATGCGCTTGGCGGAAACTTCGAGTGCCGCCCCCGATTCCGGCAGTTGCGCCAGCCGCTCGACCAGCCGCGCGTGCGTCTGATGCAAAGTGTCGTCGAGCTTGGCGATTCCGTGCGCAGATCGCTGCGTTCGGCGATGATGTCTTCGAGCGCAAGAGATTAGCGTCGAGCCGCTGCGACAACGGTCTAGCTTGGCGACCGTGGGTTGTCGCTGTCGAGCTGTTGCAGCTGGTGCAAGGCGTCGGCCAGATCGACGCACTTACGGGCCATTAATGCGGCGATGGCCTTTTGATCGCCGGCGGTCCCGGCGTTGATCAGGCGGGCGGCGGCCGCCGAGATTTCCCCGGAGATGGCCGAGAGCTGCATCACATTGGCCACGATCGGCATCTGCCGATCGGCGAAATTCCGCAAGCCGGCCTCGACGGCTGCAAAGCACGGCAGCGAAACCACCGTCGAGAGGGCGGTCAAACCAGCGGCGATGCTGAACGCCCATTGCAGCTTGCCGCCAACGCCGAACGCCACGCGCCACCAAATCGATGATCGCGATGTCGCGGTCGCCTCGAACGGGGCAGCCATGTCGTCCGCTCACTAACGGTCTCTGTTGCCGGGGATGTAGTCCAATAGCCCGGCTTGGCGATCGCCCCGGGCAACAACACGAACCATCCTGCAAAGCTCGTAAAACATAGTGAAGAAACGTTACGGTTCCTTGCCGGTCGACCCCCGGTTGCCGGGTACGCGCGGCCGGTCGAACACAAAAATGTGTTTGACGAAATTTTGCCGGATCGCGGCCGGTAAGTGTTTGGGTTTGGTGCTCATCGTAACAGCGTCGCGCCACAAACCCGGTATGGCGATGCCCAATCAACCACTCACATTGGCGAAGCTCGAGGCCTATCTGGCGCGAAGGCGCCAGCGCGCCGATTTCCGCGGGCCATCGAGAGTTACGACCAGCAGATGAGCTCGTACCGGCTCGAGGTGATGGAAAGCGGCATTCTCCGCGCCATCATTGTCTACAACGTCTTTTTGCCCTTGCACTTTCTGCTGCTGCCGCGGACCGCGATCATTGCGCTATTGCTCCATCTGGGGTGATCACGCCGGCGATTTTCGCCGTGGGCTGGCTGTATCGCGTCTTGCACCGCCAGCGCTGGGCGAGGCCGCCACGGCGATCATTCCCTGGCTCATGGTCACGCAGATCATGTTCATCTATTCGCTCAATCGCGGCGAGATCCCGATCACTATCAGTATCTGGCGATCATGATCGTAATCTATTCCAATGTGAATCAGCGCCTGAGCTTCCGCGTCGCGGTGATCACCACGCTGGTGCTGGCGGCGACCTATCTGGCGTTTCTCCTTCCCGGTCATTCGCCGTTCGTGACCAAGTTCATTGGCTGCACGCTGGTTGTGTGCGCGGGCTACCTCAGTCTCATGGCCAACCGGCGGATGGAGCAGGACGTCCGGCAGATTCCTTGAGCCGGCTGCGCGATCAGTTGCGGCGCGAAGGCGCCGAAGAAGTTGCCAGGCGCGACACGCTGACCGGCCTGTCCAACCGCCGCCAGCTCGACGAGACCGTAAGCATCTATGGGCCGGTGAAGCGGCGGTTGCCACCGCCGGCGTGATCATGCTCGACATCGACCACTTCAAGCGTTTCAACGACGGCTACGGCCATATCGCCGGCGACACCTGCCTCAAACGCGTCGCCGCCGCCGTCGCCAGCGAGTTGCGCAGTAACAGCGATCTCGCGGTCCGTTATGGCGGCGAGGAATTCCTGGTGCTCATGCCGGACACCGAATTGAGCACCGCGATCCGCATCGCCGAACGCATCCGCCGCCAGATCGAGGACCTGGCAATTCCACACAACGGTATCGGGCAATCGGGTGTTGTTACGGTAAGCCTCGGGGTCATTGCCGGGCCGACCGCCGCCCATGACTTCGTCGAGTTGGTCGCCGCCGCCGACGCGGCCTTGTATGCTGCCAAGCGCGGCGGCCGGAATCAGGTCTGGCCGCCATTTGTCGCCCGCGACAACCCGGTCGCGCTGCTGAAGAAAACGGCATCGCGCAGTCAGCCCTAGCGCGAGAGGTCGAAGCCGGCTTAACGGCGCTTTAAGTGGCGGGGCCAAATTGCTGAATGAAATCAAGCCGTCCCTTGAGCCGACAGTGTAATATATAGCAATCTGCAAGGGGTTTTCCCTATGGGGAAGATTTTTCCACGAGCCCATTTAGCTTGGACATAGCTAGGGTACCCAGGCCGTTAGCATTTTGCTAAGATTTAAGGCGCCGGGACCGAGGGGCGTGCGGCCCCTCGATACCCGGCTGATCACAGCCAAGCCCCGATGGAGGGGGCCGACCATGACTCGAAGCAATAGATCACAGCCAAGCTCGCCCGTCCTGCTCTCGACAGCCGATCAGGATTTCGGCGAGGTGCCATCAAACAAAGCTCGGCAGATCGCCAAGCAACTCGCGACGACCGAGCACGTCGAAGTGTCGCTCCGCGATCCGGTCAGCGATGAAGTAATCGCGACCATCACACCACCTGCCGCGCCTCGCGCGTCTCACAAGTTCGTCCTGACCGAGGATAGGGTGCGCAAGGCGAAGGCGGCGAGCGGTGCCGCCGCGACGATATTCTACGACGCCAAGCAGCACGGACTTGCGCTGCGGATCCAGCGCTCGGGCAGCAAGTTCTACTACTGCATTTATTCGCGCGGCGGTCGTCCGCGCTGGTACTGCATCGGAAATGCTGCGGCGATCACTTTGGCCGATGCCAGGAAACTCGCATCGCGTGTGATGTTTGCCGTTGCTGAAGGAAAGGACCCGCAAAGTGAGCGCAAGGCGGAACGCGGCAGCGGCACGCTCGCTGATCTGCATGAGAAGTATCTGGTTCACGCTCGCAAGGTTAATAGATCGTGGGCGCAGGCGGCGGCCCTCATGAGGACGAACGTGCTTCCTCAGCTTGGAAAATTGTCGGCGATCACTCTGACAAGAGCAGATGTGCGCGCAATGATGGCGCGCATTCAGTCTCCCACGACAGCGAACCAGTCGTTAGCCAGTTTGTCCGCCTTGTTCTCATGGGCCTGTAAGCAGGATCTTGCCACCGCTAATCCCTGCGTGAGTATTGATCGCCACAAAACGACAGCACGCGAGAGAGTGCTATCTGACACCGAGGTCGCACTCTTCTTCAAAGCCTTCGATGAGATTGGCGGCAGCGTGGGCAATGCGCTCAAGGCGATACTACTCAGCGGACAACGACCGGGGAAAGTCGCGCACATGCGACGTGAACACATCAAGGATGGATGGTGGACGATGCCGGGTGCGCCAGATCAGAAGTTGGGATGGCCGGGGACTAAGTCGGCGGCTTCGCACAGACTGTGGTTGTCTGCTCCGGTATGCGATCTTGTAGGCCAGGGTACCGACGGCTTTGTCTTTTCAGAACGTGGTCGCGCGGTCAGAGAGCTTGACGAAGCGATGCGTTCGGTTTGCACCAAATTGAAGGCTGAGCGCGCTACTCCTCACGATCTGAGAAGGACGTTCTCGACGACCGTCACCAGTCTCGGGTTCGGTCGTGATGCTCTCAACCGCGTGACCAATCACAGGGAAGGCGGCATCGCGTCGGTCTACGATCGGCACGGCTATGCTGAAGAGAACAAGCGCATCATGGAAGCGACTGCTGCCAAGCTCCTGTTGCTGCGCGGAGGGACGCGAGGCCAGCAACGTTGTGAGCATCATCAGGGGAGGCAAGTGACAATGGAAAAGTTGCGAGCAGTAGACTTCACCGGCCAGCGCGGTAGCTGGCACGCGACCGTCAAGTACGACAATGGCACGTCCGAAACGTTGCCGTGCGTTCACGCTCACTTCTTCAAGCGCGGTGGCGGCGGCTTTGCTACGCCGACCCGGATAAACACCGACCTGCAAAGGCAACGAGTCCCTGAAGCACTGGGACAGCTTGCGCAAAAAGCGGCGCGTGATCCTGACCAGCGACAACGTCAACGAAGGTGTTGTTGGCGGCGGTCGCTTCGAACGCACTGGCTACATCGGCGTCTATGATATCGCCGATGCGGAGTGCTCCGAGGAAGGCGGCCTGTTCTTTCGCTTCATTGCTCGGGTAGCCTGATCGGTTTGTTTGGTGTGATATCTTCTTCTGAGGGCGGCGCTCCGGTGCCGCCCTCTCTTTGTCTGCATCACATGGAGACGGTCACGCATACGGATGGAGACGGAGATGGCCCGTGACGGGAGCAAACAAACAAACCTCTGGAAAAGCTGAAAATGCTCGTGGTTGACTGCTCGCAAGAAAGACTAAGACGAACGCTCTTGCAACAGTTTGCTATTCGGAAGGCAGACCATGAAGCAAAACATTTCCGTCCTGGCGCGCGAACACGGCGTCAGCCCGCAAGTCCTGCACTACCGTCTGAAAGTCGGCTGGCCACTTAGCAAGGCTCTGACTGCGCCGGTCCACCGTGGCGGCTGGAACAAGAGTGGCACGCAACCAAGAAATCCTGACGCTCTACCTCAGTGCGGCCAAGTTGCGGCAGATCGCCGACAAGTTCGGGATCACCCACCAGCGAGCACAGCAGATTGTGAGCAGTGCAGACCGCTGGTCCGTGCACAGGGCTGCGCACCGAAAGGCAAAACGAAGGGTCGCGCAGCGGTTCGTACTCTGGAAGATGCACTCGTCGGCGATCTGCCGGTGAGGAAACTGAAACTGAAGGCCCGCAGCCCACAACAGGAGGACGACACATGAGTAAGTTTAGACGACTACAAGGTGGGCTCCGTTCGAAGTTCGAGGAATGCGAGGGCCTTGAGGCTTGGCGCCTAAACGGCGAGCCGTTGGCTGAGGGAGAAACGGCGCCGCCAATGCTGTTGCAAATCGAGATGGTCTACAAGGGCCGCAAAGTTAAAGCGATCTACATGGTCGCTAACGGCGAACGCATCGCCTATCGGGGCCGCGAAGGCGGAATGCCGGCGTGGATTTCGATGAAAGAAGGTTGCGTCATTCACAACAGCATTGATGCGCCGGGAACGGACACGGTGCAGTGATGAGTGCTGAGAAACAAGAGCGGATCATTGCCGCGTATCGGGATGCCGCCCTAGAGACTGATGACTTTCATTCGATCATGGCGGCGGTCCAAGTCGATGTGCCCGACGCCGACGAGAACGAAATCGCCAAGGCGCTTCAAGTTTACGCCGTGCGCGCCACGGAAGAGGCAGAAATCCTTGCCCGCTGGGCAGAGGAG
Organism: uncultured Alphaproteobacteria bacterium; assembly: GCA_963806465.1. Lineage (GTDB taxonomy): Bacteria > Pseudomonadota > Alphaproteobacteria > Rhizobiales > Xanthobacteraceae > BOG-931. The sequence goes on from CAWDZD010000024.1 coordinate 9,564, forward strand.
CAACGCAAGGCAGGAAGGTCGGAAGCCGAGCTTACTTGGGATAACTGCGTCAATGAACTGAACCTTTGGCGACCAAGCAGACTGAACTAATGACCGCTCAGCAGCATATCGCACCGGGTTTGAAGATCGCGCATTGGACAGTTGTGGAGGTCGACGCGAGCGGTCGACGCGCGATCTGTGAATGCGTATGTCGGAACGTGCGCGCTCTCTTCATCGCCTCCGCTGTGTGATGGGACGGCCGCGCCATCGTGCGGCTGTCGACCGCTCAGCCGGAAGCAACTCACAGCCGAGCGCCAGGAACAGTATCAAACTAATCGACGCCGCGAACTGAAGTGGCGTTCCTAACGTCGATATAATATTGAAGCTGCGCGACGGCGCAACGAAATCGAGTTGGCAACTTCGTTCGATTTGATGTATCGTTCGATTTGGAAGTGGAGCCTACGGACAGCAATTTTCCCGCGCCGGAAACCGGCGTGGAGATTTGCGGCGTAGGCATTTTTGTTTTTGGAGGGTGCCTCGGGCGGCGGCAAACCGCCCGAGGCCCAAAACCTTTGAAAGGTTTGACAGTCAGTCAGCACGATGAGACATACAGCATCGCGCCGGTCAGCGCAGAGCTCGCCCAACAAACAAACCCCTTCCACATGCGGCGCGGTCACTTCCGACCGTGCTATAAGGGACGCTTTTTTCAAAATCGAGAGTAAAACGCGACGCCCTCAAATCAAGTTCAGGGCCGAGGCAAGCGGCTCGGCGAGAGGTCGGCCCTGAATTGCTTCACGGTTACGCCTACGCCTGCGTGCGCGGCCTGACGGCGATGATCCCGTTCGTGGTCGAGGCTTGGGCGAGAGCCAGACGAAGCAATGATGAACCTAACCGTGTGCGTCAACCGCACGCCTGTGACCGGCAATATGCGTGCTGCTGCGCAACGGGCGCGCCGTCAATGTGTTTGGCTGCGGACTTACACCACACCGTCGCTCAAGCTCCGAAGGATGCGCACTTCGTTATTTGGTTGAACATCACCACGCCGTATATACCTATCACCAGCGACGGCAAGGCGCCAAACCTCAAACCCTTTTTCAACGAGATGTGGGTGCAATCGGCAAGGTCCTGCGCAAGGCGCATCGTCCCAAGGGGGCAACGGCAGGACACAGAAGGACATCGTGCTCGACAACATCGATGCCGTCATTGCCGAGCGTCAGCGGTGATGGCGAATTCCGCTTCAACGCGAGGCAATTGTTCTATGCCCTCCGCCCTATCGTCATGGAGGAGCTTGGCGAGGAACTGAAGATCGGCAATTTCACCGAAATCATCGACCGACTATGAGAGCGAGGATGGTGAGATCGAGGGCATGTATCGGGAGCCGCGCGGCTCGATCACGCATCCGCATCGTAACGAGACGATCACCCTCGGCACCTTGATGGTCGAGGAGTACAAGCGGCCGGCGTGGAACTTCAACAAGATGGTCTACATCGAGAAGGAAGGCGCTAACGAGGCGCTGAAGGACGAAGGGTTGGCCGGAGCGGCACGATTGCGCGGTGATGTCGTCGAAGGGCTTCAGCGACCCGCGCCGCTCGCGATCTGATCGACAAGCTGGCCGAGCATGACGAGCCGATCAAGGTGTTCTGCGCGTCACGATGCCGACGCCTACGGCACCATGATCCAGCAGACCTTGCAGGAAGCGACCAAGGCGCGTGGCGCTCGCAAGATCGAGATCATCAATCTCGGCCTCGAACCGTGGGAAGCGATCGACATGGGCCTCGAAGTCGAGACCGTGGAGGAGGGCAAGCGGCGCAAGCCGGTCGCCGACTATGTGATCAACGCGAGCCGAGCCGATGAGGCCCCTGACGGCGTTCGTGGGAGGAGTGGCTGCAGACCCACCGCATCGAATTCAACGCGATGACGACGCCGCAGTTGATCGAATGGCTCGAGCAGCAAGATGGCCGACGCACGCGGTCGGCAAGCTGGTCCCGCCTGCGGATGTGCTCACCGCCGAGCTCGACCAGCGCATCGAGGAGAAGGTGCGCGCCGACGCTCACCGAGCGCATCTTGCGCGAGGCCGATCTCGACGGGCAGGTCGAGGCCGCGATCAAGAAGATCGAGAAGCCGACTGCCGCGGACCTGGCCAAGGGCATCAAGGCGAGCTTCGAGCAGAAGGCCGATCGCGAATGGCGCGACCACATCGAAGCTGAGGCCAAGAAGAGGACTTTGAAAATCTGAACCGCGTTTGAGCTTGCTTACTCGCAACGACGAAATTTTGAAATTTTGAAACACATCTGCAAGGATTGAGATGCGCGTCGTGACCTCTGATCACTTCTGGATAATAGCCGCGTCGACGTTGCAGACCACGGCGCAAATTTTGCATCATCATGAAAAGCGAAGCGGCCCGGTTTGGAGGACCGAGCCGCAAGCTAGACCAGGAGAGACCATCACGAGGTCTGAGTTTTTGGAACGGACCTGCGTGACGACGAAGCGACGCGCGTCATTGGCACACCCATCCGCGCGCGCCGTGTCTGACGTACTAGCCGATGGAGGGGATGCGGTCAAAGGCTAGTGGGGTTGGTCGCTGCGGCATTGGATGATGCCGTGGTGGGAGTGTCCCAGATCGCCGCCTGCGAAGGCGAAAAAAGGCTCCCAAGTCGCTTGCTGGTTCGCACCGGACAAACGGCCCCGACATGCCGCTGTAGCAAACTTCCGTGTCGTAACACGGATGATGCAGACAGCGTCTCCGACGTACATCGGAGATGCGACAGCGCCTCGGGAAAGCCACCCAACCTCGCCTTAAAAAAGCGGGCTTGGGTGGTCTTTTCCCAAGTAAGGGGTGGGCAGAAGAAGAAGAAAGAGGGCGCAGGTGAGTTTTTCAGATCGACCAAAAAAGGAGATCGCTCAGTGACAATTATTCGCGCGCGGAACCGTGAGAACACCGTGCTGATCCGTAACAGGCTGCTGGAAGATGAAAGTCTATCGGCAGCGGTGATCGGTACGCTGGTCTACCTGCACGCTTATCCTGAGGCGTCGCACAAGGATCTCATGCGCCGGTTCAACATCGGCCGCGACAAAGCCCATGCGTGCCTCAAGGCGGCGAAGAGCTATCTGGCTATTCACGGCTACTGACGGAGACGATGCAATGAGCAGGAGCGGCCGTCTCAAGCGACGATTGGCGTGGGAGAAGTTTGAGGCAAGCGCGGCGGTGCCTAAAGCACAGCGCAAAATGGAACGAACTGCTGGCCAGCACCAGCACCACATTGTCGTAACAGAAGATGGACCGCCTTGTCCGCGCTGCCGTCGTCCTATGCAGGTACGCGAGCACGCTCAGATCACGGACAAGCATCTACGACAGCCGTGGTATTTCGCTCGATGGTATTTCTGTCGGCACCGCGATTGCCAAACATGGCAGGTGATGCAGGAAGAGTAAAGGTTTATCGCCGCCCGCCCGCGCCAGAGCCGCCAATCAATCCGCCGCACTCGCGCGCACATCCGACTGTTCCGCAATCACTGAAAATCTGGCGGCAGGTTTCTGGTGGCCGGGGGATCAGTGATCAGTGCTTGCGGGTAGGTGTGACCCGGCCTCAGTGCTGTTTGTTGCGTTTGCAATTATCGCTCGAATGACGCCGGAAGCTGGTGACGCGGCCGGAAGACGATAAAGGAGAGCTGGTGCGGCCGGAAGACGAGCAAAAACATGGGCTGAGCTAGCTTCCACCTAGCGCGTAAAGGCGTGACGCATCGAATGCTTGTGATTTGCGTGGTCGGGGCGCATCATGGCCGGATAACGGTGCCTTAAGCACCACGCCCAAAAGGGCACGTCGGCGGCCGGGGAGAGTAAGGCGCGCCGGTGGACGACGACGACCCGGATCATGCGACGGCCCTCGCCGGGCCAGCCGTGGCCGTGAGTGCGTCCGAAGCCGGCCCGGCGTCCGAGCCACGTCCGGATCATCCACGCAAGCCTAGGCACGGCGCTCGCAATCCCGATGGCACGTTCAAGCGCGTCTACCCGAAGGGCGAGGCGCCAAGCGACTATCACAAGAAAGGACCGACGCCTCGAACCCGGTCGCGGGTCACCAACCGCAAAGCGCTGTTTCTGGAAGCGACGCCGAACTCGGCTCAGGCGCGGCGTTTCGCCGACATCCTATCGCAAATCATCAGCGACCTCGGCGGTCACGATGCACCACTGAGTGAAGCACAGCGGCAACTCGCAAGGAGAGGGGCAGCGCTTTCCGTCAGTTGCGAAATCCTTGAACAGTCCATCCTTACAGGCACGTCCGCTGCGGAAGTTGCGCTACAAGCGCAGACGGGCGGCCTATCTTCCTTCACGATCTTGAAAGAGGCGGGCCGGGTGTTGCACGCAGTTGCGCGGTCGAAGGGCGGCGACACGATCCCTTCGATCGCCAAACTGCCAGATGCGCAGCTCGACCGTGTGGTCGACCTACTGGTCAAAGCTGGCGAGCTATCGGCGCGAGCGATTAGTGCTGGCAGTGCGCAGTCCGCCGACCTGCAATTGCTCGGCGAGCTATCCGACCGCTGCGGCAGGGTTTTTTCGCGCTTAGGGTTGTCGAGGACGCCTCGAGAAATCGGCGTTCCTGCGATGGCTTATCGCCGACAGCACGACGACGTGTTCTCGCCGCTGCGCCAGACACTTCGCAATGAAACGTCGAAGCCCGCCGACCCTGATGCGCTCGAACCGATCGACGTTCCGGCGGAGGCCGCAGTGAGCAAGCTCGACCTGCTCCGCGCCCAACGGGAAGCCGCGTTCAAGCCGGCTGTTAGCACTGGCGGTGCCAAAACGGTGCCAAACAGTGCCACCGAGCGCGAGTTTGACCGGCAGCAGCAGGCGGCGCGCTTCACGCGGCACAAGACCGGCCGCCCGTGCATCGGCGCGCGGCATGAGACGCTAGCAGCGACCCGGCCGTGGAAGGCGGCCGGCATGTCACGGCGGACGTGGTTTCGTCGGCAAGCTGAACGCGGGGTATCGAATGGCTGACGACAAGACCGCCGAGTTCTTTGAAGCCCTGCGCCGCTCGAGCGCCAAGCAGTTGAGGCTAGACCCGGACAACCTGAGCGCTGCGGAGGCGACGCGGGTTGATCGCGTTTCTGCGCTTCGGGTCTGCTTAGACCGCATGCAGACGCAGCAGTTAGCTACGGGCGAATTTGACGCCCGGAACTACATCGCCGCGAGCCAGGAGCTCGAAAAGTTGCTAGGCGGCGATCCTAGACAGCGGCACATTTACGCGAGCAGCGAGGCGCGCAACAAACTGAAAGCGTTGTTCGAGACGGCGCTCGCTGACGGCGCTGTAGGCGATGATGCTGCGGCTTCCGGGCCGCCACCACAGCGTGAGGAAGCGTCCGAGCCGCCGCCGCCGGTCGCCGAAGCCGAGTTATTGCCCGAGGGAACCGAGCCGCCGACCAGCACCGCGCGCGTCGAGTACATCGACAACGACGTGGTCAACGACATCGATGAACCGGAACCGTCACCGCTGCGCACGTCATCAATGAACAACGCCGCCGTCCGGCCGAGGGCGCCGGCGCGCCAGCCGACGAGTCTGACAACGCAGTCGTTTTTCGGCAACGTGCCGGGCAGCACCGACCTCGGCCGCAATCCTTGGGCGACCAAAGACTGGAGCCCGAGAAGGGGTTTCTGACCAACATACCAACAGAAGGCCAAACGATGTCTGAGAAGTTTCATCATCACAGATCGACCGCAAGGAAGCGAAAGCGAAGGCTGCGGCAGAAGATGAACCACGCGATCGCGGCGTGGCAACGTGGCTACGACAAACGAAAGCAAAGAGAGGAACGTGCGGCATGACCGGCGCGCTCATGAACGCCAGATAATCATCCGGCTGAACGGCTATGTGAACGGCGAGCGTGGCAAGAGGCTGTGAGTTTTTCAATATCTATTGTTACTTGCGCTTGCACTGCTTGCAGCCCGACCAACGCTAACCCCAGACCGAACATGATGAGCTTCCATGGTCTCATTGTAGTGCCCCGTTCTTTACGCATGTTTCAACGAGAACGCCGCTCCAATAAGCCTGCCAGCGCAGGCGGCTTTAGGCAACATCTTGCCAGGTCTTTACGATCCGTGAATTAGCGAAACTGGCTGTGCGCGACCACTTTTGTAGGCAACACTCACGAAACCATTGCTTGCTTTCACGGTTCCCTTGCCGTGCTTTTTTCCCGTCTGTTTAGCCGAGGCGCGTGAAATCGCGAGCGGAGCCACAAAAAGAGTTTAAGCAACGGGACGGTGTCAAACAGAGACTTCTTATCTGAAATCAGTTCTGCTTGGGCTAGGGTCATTAACCCATCGAAGAAGTCATCCGTCATGCATGCAATTCGAAAGCTTCGTAAGTCCGGTCACGCCACCGTAGCTGACTACGAAAAGCTTCTCGCTCCAAATGTTGTTTTTCACAGTCCAGTGTTGATACGGACCATGGAAGGTCGTGCGGTAGTTGCAAAGATTTTCGCGACCTCGACCACGCTACGAGAAGGTGCCTATACGGGTGAGTGGAAGCTGGACAACCGAAGGACCCTACTGCGATGGAAGGGCAAAATTCAGGGTCACGAGCTTGAAAGTTTCGATATTATCGAAGAAAATGACCAGGGACTTATCGTTGATCGCGCAATAGCTTTTCGTCCAATGCCTGCAGCGAAACTTTTTCGGGATGCCATGCGGGCTGCTATGGGAAGCTCTATTCCAGACGATTTCTGGGAATATTCAAATTAGAACTTCAGTGGATCGGCTAATCACCTCATCAGAATAGCGAAAGTTTGGTCGTAATCAACCGTGTTCCGTGCGGATCGGGCAAAAAATTTAAGGCTTGCTGCTGACAGAAGTGGAATTAGCCGCCACCTCCCCAGCAACTTACCAAATCGAATCAGTGCGAAGCTTCACCGCCCACCTGCATCGACTGAACTTTAATGTCGTGCTGCGGAAACTGATCCCGTAGCTGCAAGCCTTCTCTCAGCGCATCCAAGAAACGTCGATGGTGCGATTTTATTCGTCCATCTACTCGGATGACAAAATGCTCATCAGGCAGATGAGCCTCGATGGCGCTTTTCATGCGATTCCCCACCAAATCGCTGCCGCACATCGAACGCAGACCGAATGCCTCGGCAGCGTTCCCTTGGCTTTCAAGTCCTAAGCTGATTCGCGGCTGTAATCGGTTAATTTGGCGCAGCGTCGTGACATTTGAGGCGGCTGTTGCAAGGACGCTACGCCGTTATGGCAGCATTGCTTACTTTTTCTCGGGCGGCAGAATTTCCTGAATACAGACCTGATCGATAAGGTGCTCGCGTTTTAAATCGGTCAGATGCGCTCTCTTTTCATCGTTGGTTAGATGCGCGCCAATTCCATTCGTCATTGCCATAACGAGGCTGCGATCATTCATGTCCAACCAATAACTCCGTCGAATAAGTCTGTTCGTCGCGTCCCGCGCGAATGGACTATCGGTCTCAGAGCCAAGGTCTGGTTCGTAAAAGCGAGCCACGGCAGCAAGCTGTAAAACAGTTGTCAATTATGCGACGTTCTTGAACGAGTTATTAAAAACGCTCGCAGCTGATTTGCTGTACGCCTCGCTAAGACTCTTTGTTTGCTCGCCTAATGCGGCGAATTGAGACTGCATGAACGCGGTCTGAACTCGCAAAGCGTCTTGAAAATCCTTCGCTTCGCTGAGTTTGTGCACGAATGTCTGAACTAAATCGATGTTCTTTTCGGCATGACTTTTCAAGACGTCACCAACTTCCGTACCTCTCGAAGGATGGGAGGATATGGTCTTCTTGAGGAACTTGAAGTAGTCATCCGCGGCTACCAATGCCTGCTCCTTAATCTGCTCGGCAATTGTGTTCATTTCCTCAAAAGGTTTCGTATCCGTCGTCACGGGCTTCTCCTGAACAGATGGGGGCGGATTTCTTGCGTGTCTCATGCATCCACAAGAGACCCGAAGCAACCCTTCATTCGCGCTAGATCGTGGTTCGATGAGTAAGTGTTTTCGAAATTCTTTTGAAAAGAAAAAGATGTTAGCCGCGACTTCCTCGATTAATCACAACCTCGTGAAGCGCCAAAACGGATGCGCTCAAACAGGCTCCATTCGAAAAGCGGATATCAACGTCATCAGGAGAGCGGGGGTCGCAAAGCGCGGATTTGCTGCCACCGCAAGCCACTCAGTCAGAAATGTTGTTGCCGTTTCCCGCTGACATTTGAGCCCGCGCTGACCGGCCACAGATTGCGGCAAGGAAATGGTTTGGAAACTCGAAATCGACGCGCATTCGGTGCTCGGCGAACGACCGGACTTGCAAAGTGGACACCGGGTCTAGTTCCTGACATTTTTGTCACTTGCTTTTCCAGCGTCGGCGCCACGAGTTGGGCATTACTCGTCGAGGCAGCGCACACGTCGCGCAAGCGGTGCCATGGCTTTTCCATCGGACCCAATGCGGAATGAGGTAATCGCTGCCAGTCATAAAGCTTTCAGGGAGCTTACAGCGCAAAAAACTCGCTCACGCTCTTGTCATCTTTAAGCAAAGTGATGGCTGATAGTCTTTGCGTGCGAATGGACTGCTCAGCAGGTCCGTAAGTGATACGAGGATTTGCGTGTCTGATCGTGCGTTCGGCACACCAGTTCAAAGTCCGGAACAGTCAACGCCGCCGAACATGGTTTGGATACCCGGCGGCACGTTCCGCATGGGTCGGACAGGCATTATCCTGAAGAAGCGCCGGTCCATGAGTCAGCGTCGGCGGTTTTTGGATTGACCGCACGCCGGTCACCAACCGGCAATTCAAGGGTTCGTTGGCTCGACCGGCCACAGGACCTTCGCCGAAGTCCCCCCGATCCCAAAAACTATCCTGGCGCGCTGCCCCACATGCTCTACGCCGGCTCGCTGGTCTTCACTCCGCCTCAGCATGCGGTCGATCTGAAAAATCTGGCGAGTGGTGGGCGTACACCAAGGGTGCTGACTGGCGGCACCCTAGGGCCGAGGAGCATCATCAACACGCGGGATAATCATCCTGTTGTCCATATGGCGTTCAGCGACGCACTCGCCTATGCAGGGTGGGCGGCAAGGAGCTGCCGACCGAAGCCGAGTGGGAATTCGCCGCGCGCGGCGGTCTCGACGGCGCCGAATTCGCGTGGGGCGACGAATTCACGCCAGGCGGCCATCACATGGCCAACACCTGGCAGGGCAAGTTCCCGCAGGAGAACCTGCTGCGACGATGGCTACGCGCGCACCTCACCGGTGACGGCGTTTCCGCCCAACGGCTACGGCCTCCTCGACATGATCGGCAACGTCTGGGAATGGACCACCGACTGGTATCTCGCGAGGCACCAGGCGGACGCGCCGAAGGCGTGCTGCATTCCGGAGAATCCCGCGGCGGACGGGAGGGCGCAGCTACGATCCTCGTCAGCCGCGGGTAAAAATTCCCCGCAAGGTCGTCAAGGGCGGCTCGCATCTGTGCGCGCCGAACTACTGCCGTCGCTACCGGCCGGCCGCGCGCCATGCGCAGACGTCGACACGCCACAAGCCATCTCGGTTTCCGATGCGTCGTGCGAGCAAGAGAGAGGTTCTGAGCTGCCACCAACTCTGAAAAGGGAGGAATTATAAATGAAAGTGTCACGAAAGTTGTGGCTCGGTTTGGCTCCGGGCATCGCAGCGGTGACGAACAAGCCGGCCATCCGCGCAACAGCCACAGAAGCCGAATATCATGTTCATCATGGGCGACGATATCGGCTTCATGCAGCCGAGCATATACCATCGCGGTCTGATGGTCGGCGAAACGCCTAATATCGATCGTATCGGGAATGAGGGCGCCATCTTCATGGACTATGTCGCCATGCAGAGCTGCACCTCGGGGCGCAATGCCTTTTTCACCGGCATGTATCCGCTGCGCACCGGCATGATCCCTCCGCAATTGCCCGGCAGCCCTCTGACTTGCGACCAGGCACGCCGGCGGTCGCCATGTTCCTGATCGATCTCGGCTACACCACTGGGGAATTCGGTAAGAACCATCTGGGCGACCATACGGCGGCGCTGCCGGCGGCGCACGGCTTCCAGGAATACTCGGGCTACCTCTATCACCTCGACGCGATGCAGGGGGTAAGCTTCCCTGACATCAACAAGACCCCATTGGTGCAGAGCGTGCTCCGCCGTGCCGCAACACGCCGATCCCGGGCGTCCCCGAGGTTCCTGGTGCCGTTGATCCCCAAACGACGATTTGCCTGACGCCTCCGCGGCCGGTGCTCTGGTGCCATTCCGACGACGGCACGGAGGCAAAGCAGACCTGCAAGGATGAAGGCCCGTTGACGCTGGAGCGATCGAAGACGGTTGATGAGGAGATCTCCGCCAAGGTGGTCGACTTCCTTGACCGCAACGATCCCAAGAAGACCAACAAGCCGTTCTTCGTTTGGTACAACCCGGCGCGCATGCACGTCACGACCGTGCTGCCGCAGAAGTACCAGGCCATGGTCGGCGAGCCGGGCGGCAAGGACTGGGGCGTCAACGAAGCCGGGCATACAAGCAGATGGATGACAACATCGGCGTTGTCTTTAAGAAGCTCGAATACATGGGTCAGCTCGACAACACGCTCATTGTTTTCACCACCGACAACGGGGCCGAGGCGATCAGCTTCCCGGACGGGCGGTGTCACGCCCTTCAAGGGGCAGAAAGGCGAGGCTTGGGAAGGCGGCTACCGCGCTCCGATGGTCGTTCGTTGGCCAGGTCACATCAAGCCAGGCACCGTCAAGAACCAGCTGTTTGCGGCGCTGGACTGGCTACCGACGCTGGTGGATATCGGTGGCGGACCCAAGGACAATGCCTTGCGAACGCAGATCGAGAACGGCCAGTACCCCGGCATCGTCATACAATGCTCGATGGCTTCGACCAGCGCGGTTATCTTGAAGGCTCGTCGGACAAGTCAGCGCGGATCACTTCTTCTATTTCTCTGGCTCGACGCCGTCAGCCGTGCGCTACAAGAACTGGAAGATGTACTACACCATGTCGCAGCCTGGACCGTCCGGCTGGAAATTGCCGCTCGTTTCCTTCCACTTCACCTTGGTGCAGAACATCAAACGTGACCCGTTCGAGCAAGCTGTCGGCATCGACCAGAAGACGGCCATGAGCATTGGTGGCGCGCTTGGCAGTCCGTCTACCGCCTTCATCTACGACTGGAACATGCTTCCCATCGGTCAGCAGCTCTGGCTGGGACACCTGCTGTCGTATGAAAAATACCCGCCGCTACAAGCTCCTGAAACTTACAACCTCAGCGGCATCATAGACCAAGTCAAGAAAGCCAACGCCAGCACCGGAAGCGACTAGGCGCGTAACAAGGCTCAAACCGAAGCGCGGGCGTCCCACAGTTGGGGCGCCCGTAACCAACACACTGGCGCCTTCTTCCGAGGACGCTCAGGTTGGTTCGCATGGCGACACCTCATCGCGTGTCTCGGAGGACACCAACGTGAGTCGAGTTATGACTTTTTCCGGCATTAATCGCCGCTCCTCTGCTCTCGACATTGGCAGTGCTTCCAGCCTCGTCTGCGCCGTTCCTTTCGTCTCCGCGCCAGCGCAGGCCACCGCGTCGAACGGCACGCTGCCATCTTGGAATGACGGGATAGCGAAACAAGCGATCCTCGACTTCGTGCGCGTCACCACAGAGCCGGCAAGCCCGAAATTGGTGTTGCCCCAACTTAAAAAGCTCCCGACTTAAACGGTTACCAGGCGACATGTCCGAGCATTCCCGGCCATACGTCATTCACAGTGATGACGAGTGTGACGCCGGGAGCTGCAGGCTCGTCTCGCAAAAATTGAGCAACACCTCCAATACTTGCCGGTATCGCCCCGTGATCGAGTGCTTGACGCAGGTTGTGGATCAGGCTCCATGTCAAGGCTAATTGCTCGCTCCTTCCCGGAATTCGAAGTAATTGGGGTTGACCTGCGGGAGGTCACTGGAATTCGCAAGAAGGTATGCACGCTCAGAACAACTTCCAAACGTTCAATTTCAAATCGCCGATGTCTTTGCCCTCCCTTTCGCTGACGCAAGTTTCGACGTTGTTTGGACAAAGTATCTTTTGCAATGGCTGAAAGAACCAAAACGTGCACTTAACGAGCTAAAACGGGTAACGCGCCCGGGCGGCGTCGTTGTTTCGTGCGACTTTGCTAGCTTTGCAATTGAGCACTTTCCGGTGAATGCTAAATTCGGGCGAGAGGTTCGGCGTGTGATGACATCACTGGTTGATTGCGACATCGGGCGAAAAGTTGGTTCGTTAATGATTTCATTAGGGTTCACAGATGTGCATTTGGAAGTAGAGGCTGATAAAATCTTCACTGTGATCGGACGGATTGACGCCGAAAGACGATGGAATTGGGAAAAGCAATTTCAAGCAGCACGCCCGCACCTGATCCAGATCACCGGGTCTGAGAAAGGCTGCTGATCGTTTTGTCGCCGATTTTCTAAGCGTATACGATGATCCAGCGACGAGCAGCATCACGACCTTGCATTTTACAACGGGATACAAACCCACGACAGGATAGACGGTACGGGCGAGACCTGGATTGTTAGACCCAATCCTCGCTTCAATCACGACCACAAAGAAAAGAGGAGC
>CAWDZD010000025.1:0-18719 GCA_963806465.1 uncultured Alphaproteobacteria bacterium
CTTCCGGGCCCACCATATAATAAAATCAATGGCTTATGTGGATTACTGGCGACATTGGCGGCAGCAATTGGCGACAGATCGCGAATAGCGAAAAGCGTGGACCATTGCAGGCGATCCTTCTAGATACGGCACCACGCAATTTTGATTTAGCCCCGGTCCCGCGCACGGCGCCTATGCCTATGTGATCAACTGGGTTGATGGCACCGAGTTCCGCTGGACCAGGGACGTCGTTAGACATCGCTAGCTTGGTTATGCGTTAGCCATTATCGGCTTTTTGAAGCCGAAAATTGCGCTCGTTGACGTCGATAATCATCCCATAGTGCAATGGGCGCCCTTTGCCTTTAACTCTCGCGCATAAGCGCGCCAAGCCGGCGCTCGCCGATCGCGAAATTCAGCCGCGTTTGCTGCTTTAGCAGAATATTTCAACCTCCATTAAACGTTCTAGGCGACCTTCTCAGTTAGGTGACGAAACAGCGCCTTACGCAACTCGTCATCCATCTCAGTCTTGAATTTATGCCTGTCCTTGAGCGCCACCGCGCGTTGCGCCGCCGGGCGCGCGCTGATTTCGTCGACCAGCCGCTTCAGATTTCGGGAACTTCGCCCAAGCGGTTTCGCCGAGCACGGTCGGGATCAGGCGCGCCCAGCCCCACACATCCATATCGACGATCGTGTAAGTGTCGCCGAGCATGTATTTCTGCTTGGCGAGCCGTGCGTCGAGAATGCCGAAGTGACGCTGCGCCTCGAAGGCATAACGGTTAATCGCATATTCGATCTTGTCCGGCGCGAAATTGCGGAAATGCACCGACTGGCCGGAATACGGGCCGACACCGGTTGCCACGAACATCAGCCACGACAACAGCTCACCGCGCGCCTTGTCGCCCTTCGGCGGCAGAAACTTCCCGGTCTTCTCGGCGAGGTAAAGCAGGATCGCGTTCGAGTCGAACACCGTTACGTCGCCGTCGACGATCGCTGGCAATTTGGCATTCGGATTGATGGCCACGAATTCCGGTTTGTGTTGTTCTCCCTTGCGAGTGTCGACGGGAAGCGCCTCATACGGGATTCCAGCTTCTTCCAGAAAAAGTGCAACCTTGGTCGGATTGGGCGCGCCGCTGTAATAAAATTTCAGCATGTCAGATCCTTTTTTTGTCACGCCGCCGTAGGCGGGATTGAATACATGGCGAAAGTCTACGCTGACTTTCGGCCACTCAACCAAATAATAGTGCAGGCTGATCCGCAACCGCCACCCTGTCTGTTGACGAGCGTCGTATAGCCACGCTTCCATACCGGCGTATCGGCCGCCACTGTCGAGCCGCTACGTCGCAGCGGCGATCACATTGTGGAGCTCGCCGGAGGACGCCTGATACCCTCGACTCGAACTCACCAACCGGCTCGACCTTCGCAGACGTCCTCGACATTGATCAGCGCTCTGGGCTGATCCAGGTTTTTGTCCAGCTCTGGCCTCATCGCATAGCCGGGAAGCGACATTGGATACCGTCCAATAGCAGCATAATCGAAACGTCCCTCGAAGCCGATGGTGCCGAGCGTCGCCGAAGGGTCCGTGCGCAATGCCAATCCCGAACCCGATCTTCGTGCCCACACGATGCCCACGTCTCGGTCGAGGCCTGGATGACGTAGCGCGTTTCCAGGGCCGTGAGCACGGCCTGTAGCGCCAGGGTTTGCGAGCGGCACGGGATCGTTGAAGACCACCGTCACGCCGTCGCCAGCGTAACGCTCAAGCGTCCCCGCTATATTTTCTGATGATTTCGCCAATTGCCGCATGGTAATCGCGCATCATAACGTCTTCTGCGTCCGGCTCCGGCGACATCAGCGCCAGTTCGCTAACAAAGACGATTGACATCCTGGTGGTAGGCGCGACCAACGCTCGAGGGCTTTGCTGGCTGGTTTTTTCAACGGCCCGCACCTATCTCAGGCATCATCGCTCGCTCCCAATAAGCTATGCGCGTCGAAAAGTCACTCGGCCAGACTCCTACCGAACGCTACCTTGCAACGCTTTGCGACCGGACGTTCCTGAGACTCTGGTGCTATCCGAATCCATTCAAGGCAGGCGGCAAAGAGCTGTGCGATATGCTGGCCGTCTTTGAAGATCAGGTATTCCTGTTTTTCGACCGGGAGAGCCGCAGGTTTGATGCGGTGGAAAAGGACGTCCATCTCACCTGGGATCGTTGGAAACGAGAGGCGATCGACAAGCAGATCAGCACGGCAGCAGGCCGAAGAACTACGTTCGGCGCTACCACGACCACATATTTCTCGGCGCGAAGGGTACGATCCCGTTTCCGCTGACTATCCCGGCCGGCGAACTCCACATTCACAAGATCATCGTGGCGCACGGAGCTAAAGAAGCCTGTCTACGTTTCTCCAAGTCGAATGTGAGCGGCAGCCTCGGGATTGCCTACGGATCGGCAGGTCATGACCTTCCGTTGCCATTTCTGGTGTCACTCGACAAAGAGGACCCGGTTCATCTTCTCGATAGCCATAACTTGGCTATTGTGCTTGCAGAGCTGGATACGATTTATGATTTGAACGCCTACCTTGATGCAAAGGAGGCTGCGATCCGCGATTTGGATTTTCTCGCCTATTGTGGCGAAGAGGACCTGCTTGGTCACTACTTTTCAAACTACAACCCCGCGACCCGCGCCTACTTCATTGGCGTTCCAGATGGAAAGTATAACGGCCTGTTCATCGGCGAGGGCGAATGGCGCAGCTTCGTCGGGACGCCGCGTTATCGACGCCGAAAAAGGGACAATGCTATTTCTTATCTCTGGGATGATCTAATCCAGCGCACGTCCCAAAATGCACTCATGGGTGCGCTGATCGGCAACGGCAACATCTTTGAGGGCCGGAGCGCTATCCACGAGATGGCTAAAGAGCGCGGGTGTCCCGGCGCGCGCTGTCCGAACTCATTAAGAGAGCCATTGAAAATTTCCCCGCAGACCGATCCGGCATCGTTCGTCAGGTCACGCGGCTGCCGTCGTTTTATGAGGACAAGGCTTACGTGTTCTTGCAGCTATGGCACCCAAACATCACCGATTACGACGGCAAGTATTGACCAGTGCGGCAGCACCTGCTCGAGGTGGCCTGCGGCACAGCTAAGAACAAATTTCCTGCACTTAAACAGATTATCGAGATTGCCATAGACGCTCCGAAAAATGACTCGTGTCAATTCGGAGGATTTCATACTAATGAACTGTAGCGATTGGTCAGAGGAGCAACGCGCTCACTACGAAGGCGTGAATTGAGAGCTTCGCTTCTTCGAAACGGATGCTCTCAAAGTGGGCCGCAGCCACGTGCAGGATTTCCCCACCGAGGCCGGTGTAATTCACTCATTGAAGATTGGCCGAAACGAACCGTGCCCGTGCGGCTCCAGCAAAAAGTACAAGCACTGTCACGGCCAAGGACAAGGATAAGGGTGAGTTGTAGCGGGGCATAGCCCCGAGTTTAGTGAGCTGCAAACCCCACGGCTGCAGGGATGCACCTCCCGTTTGAACTTGGCTACGCTCGCGTCGGATATTTGCAGCGGCTTCCCGTCAGCACTCAAGATGACCGTTCCGACAGGGACGCACAGACTGACGTGGTCCGCTAGTTCGAACAGACAAGACGCGCACGGGACGCCAGTAGATAGACAAGCCGCTTCCGCCGGGCACGTCAGCTGGAAACGGCGAAGGCCCTGCCACGCATATTTCAACCCGCTGGAGTGCTATTTGCAGCCCGAAGGTGTCATTGTCTTGCCAGGTGGGCAGGCGGGCTTTGCCGGAGGCGCTGGTTTAGGCGCTGCTGCACCAGCTGCTGGTGGCCGCGGTGGTAGAGGTGCCGGCTTAATCGCTGCAGTAGTCGCGGGCGCCGGTGACGGCGGATTTGGTTTTGCAGCCGTAGGCGGCGGTGTGGCCTTTAAGGGCTTCGCTTCGGTGTTCAGCGGCTTAGGAGTTTCACCATTCAGCGTTGCCTGACCCTTGCTTTCCGGCGCCTTTTCTCGTGGCGTCTTGGGCTTTGCCTCGGCGTTCGGCGGCTGAGGGGTTCCACCATTCAGCGTTGCCTGACCCTTGCTTTCCGGCCCCTTCTCTCGTGGCGTCTTAGCGCCGGAAGGGTTCGTGCCCAGTGTTGTAGCGCCGGCAGGCTTCGCACCCGGCTGCGTCGAGCTGGGCTTCACTTCCCTTGCCGCCACGACACCCTTACCGGTGAACTCACCCGGCTTGGCGGTCGCCGCAATAGCAGGCTGACCATGGTTTTGGGAGGCAAACAGAGCCTTGTTGGTGCTCGCCATCTGCCGGTGTTGGGTTTGCGCCGGGGTCGCCGCTACGTGCTTCTCATGCGCGGCGGCTTGCTCTTGAGGCGTTGGCTTGCGCGGTCGTACCGCCGGTACCGCCGTTGAAGCTGACCCTTGTTACATTCGTATCAACGATGACGGTCTTATTGTAAACGTTGGTGATCGTAACACTGCCAAAATTATTGACCGTCTGATTGTAGGCAAACACACCATTGTTCCAATATCCGCCCTCGTAGCCGACGCCGCCATAGCCGCAGCCGTAATAGACGCCGCCGTAGAAGCCGATATGGGGGCCCCAGTATCCGTCGTTCCACACATAGGCGCCGTCACTCCAGCCCCAATAGCCTGGCGTCCAGAGCAAGCCGACGTCGGGCGGCTGAACCCAAGTCCCCGGAACCCAGAAGTAACCGTTGTCCGGATCATAGGCCCAATAACCGGGCGACCACATGTAACCGGCTGCAGGAATTGGAGGCTGCTCGTAGACCGGTAGCTCCGGCGGAGCAATTGTAATGCTGATGATCTGCGCCTGAGAGGCCACGGGCAACGCCAGCGGGGCCAGCGCAAAGAAAAGCAGGATCGTGAAGCACAAGCGCCACATGTTCACCCACCTCGAGAGCATGTTGTGATGATGGGCACCCTCGACGCGGAATGCCGCGAGATTAAGGCGCTTCGCGACCATGCTAACGTCAGTTGGTGCTGGACCGGGTCACCGGCAATTTCGCCGGCGTGCCCGCGGTTTCAGATGCACGGACATTCGGCATTCGATAGGTGCCGAGAATTTGTCCCAGAAGAAGTGAATTACGCCAAAATTGCTATTCGCGTGACGGTGATGAACAAAGTGCAATTCCTGCTGTCGTCTGAACCACGCAAATCTTTGAAGCCGCGATCCCTCTACGTGATATTCCCTGTTGAAAAAGACATGCGCGTAAAACGACGCCGCGCTCGCGATTACCGTCACCACAAAAAGATTTAGCGGCAACAAGAAATAAGCACACCCCCCGACTAGAAATACAGGAATGAGGAAGTAGGGCGTAATGTTGCCTTCGGCACCGAGGTACGTCCGAGAGACAAGATGATCGTCGGCATAATGGGTGTGATGAAAATTGATGTGGTTGCGAAACAACTTACCGCCAATTGGATGATGGCCGACCTTATAATGTAACAACGTCTGCCCAAATGACATAATCAAATGCGTAGCGACAGCCGTCATGAGAAATAGCGAAAGCTTCAGAATGAGCGGCAACACCGTCTGGAGCATGAGTGCTTCCTCTGGCTTATGGACCAATTTAGCACCGTAGCGCCGTTCCTGTCCGATCCAGGATTCCAATTCTTGCTACTGAGCCGGCGAGCCATGCGTCAAACCAGCCTTCTCCTTACCGCTATCTCATTGCCTCTGCGGCGAGCAGCTAGGGCTGTGGCATTTTAGTGGGGCAGAATCACATGCCGCCAAACCCAACTAACCTTATCCATCGGAAGGTTGAATTGACGGCCGGCCAACAAGCTTAAGGCTGGAGCCTGAGTTCTGGGATTACTTGCGGGAAATTGCCTTCGTGAAACAGGTGCCGATCAGCAGGCTCATCAGCGTCATTAACCAGCAGAGAGGGGAAGCACGTACCATTAGCCTCAGCGCTTAGGATTTATGCGGCAGAGCATTATCGTGAGTTGGCATATCCATGCCCGTAGTCGCCCGATGCGCGTCTTTTTTGGAGTTGGCCACGCTCGCGTCTAATCCAACCGAATTCTGGAAAGCCCGCGCTGCACGTAGACTGCCGGGTAGGTAACGCATTCACCTCGTTCGGAGTTTATCGCCCACGAACACCCTTCGCGCGCTCGCATCATCGGCGAGTGGTTGCAGACCGAGACGCGCTTTCTCGCCTGATGCCCGCCCAGCTTATTTTGAGGCAAAACCTGGGCAAGGCACTCATTGCGAATTGCCAACTCATTGATTTACACGGCTTTTGAGGCCCCAACTAATTTTTATTTTTTGTTGCTGCAAGTAATCACCGCAGTCAAAGTGGGGGAACATTATCAGGACCGTGTAATGGCCGAACGCATCACTGTGATCCCGACGAAGGCTTGTCACCCCCGCAACTGCAGAGGCAACGGGCGAGCGTACAAAAAGGCGCCACAAGACAGGGTTCCGGCGCTCTCGTCGGGCAGTTATTCATGCCGGTGAAAAAGAAGGAGAGGTGTCATGACGCATGCGGTGCTGGCGCACCACATAATCCCCGCCACATGGGATCCATTCGTTTGCAGCGTGATAGGTGGCGACGCCGGTGAAAGCCTGGACCACATTGTCGCCCGCAAAGAAGCCGAACGCTTAGCGGGGTCAGGCGAATTTTGGTGGGGTCTCAGCGCGCAGCTAGGGCCTAATGTAGAAGCGAAGGCACAAGAGAATGGTGGTATGTTGCCCGCGCTGTTCTCGGCCTCCAAGAACGACGGAATTCAAGGTGTTAGCCAAATTCGGATTTGGGATGAGTGGGAAAGTGTACTCGATCCCAAGCAGAGCGGACGCATTCCCAGTCACGTAGTTGTAACGAGCGGGCATATTCCGAACCCAAAGGCAAGCGGCAGCGCGCGCATTACGCCCTGGTTTGTCGTTCGGATGTGAAACTGACTTCTTCCGGAAGCCTAGGCTATTGCGATATCTCGCAGTGTCTAACGGCAGCAAAACACAAGCCGTTAGATTACAACATACGCGGAGCGTTCCTGCTTGAAAAACACCCGCCTTTGATAACCGCGGGGGCTCCCGCACGCAACTTCCGTAGCGTGACCTTCGAGGCCACTCTTGTAGGACATTGCTACGTTAGGCTCAAAAACTTTCGGATTATAACTCCAGCCCAGTTGAATAGCCTTCGAAATTATCAGTCGGGCGATGATTGGCTAGGCTTAGTCAAACAGTTACGTCCATAACAATCACGGTCGCCTTTCCGCTTGGCCTTAGCGCGATGAAGCCCGGCGCATCGCCGCCAATGTCGCCAAGCTGCCGAGGCTGCTGCGCCGACGCGCGTGAATGCCTAGCGGTGTTGTGCCACGATGACTGGATTTTGCTCCATGCGCACCGCCGTCACCCGCGGCCGATTTTCGACAGGCTCACCGACCCGGCTAAAATGAAGCCCTCGATCCTGGCTCGACGAGATCCGATAGGATCGAGGGCCGAGACCCTATTTTTGTTCGACGCCCTCGACGCCGATGGCGTGGAAGTCGGCCAGCTTACGGACGTCGGCACGCGTCTCCCATGGCTCGATGTTAGCCTTCCAGTCTTTGGCCATCGCCTCCTTGCTGGGATACTGGAAGATCAGGACACGATTGGCCACGCTATCCGCGTCCACGGCGATGGCCTTATTGTAGCCGCCAGCGATCAGTTTACCGGTACCGTTTGCTTTCATGCCGTCACGGACTTTGTCAACGCCGCTGGCCTCATATGCGGTTTTGTCTTTGACGTTGATTTCGGTCACGAGGTAGTAGGGGGCGTTGCCTTGGGCGAGCACGGCGTTTGCGCCGAAGCCAATCGCGATACCCGTCGTCACTAATAATGCACTTTTCAACGTGGGGTGTTTCCTCACTCCGTGTGCGCGCGCGAAACGCCGGGGCGCGCGCCGCCCGGTTGGAAATGTGAAGTGCAGCCAGCGATCGCGCACGTGCAAAATGCCGGCGGCATTTCTGGTAAGTTTTTGCCGTTATCAGTGCGAAGTCTGAGCAAAATAGCTCACGCTGATCCGTTCGTGCGGTGAGCCTCACGATCGCCCGGCAGTGACCACGAGCCGCCTACGACATGGCCATTAGTGCGGCTGTAACAGGGGTGTAACCAAAACGGCCGCCCAGTCTCTTAGTTCGGCGCATCGCCGCCAACATCGCCAAGCTGCCGGGGTTGGTGAAGGGGTTTCAACCGTAAGGCGCAGTGGAGTAGGTTGCCCGGGCTACCCACAAACCCAGGGAGGGTCGTAATGCTTTTCTGTCTCACCGCGAATTACACGCCGAAGGCGCTGAACGCTATGAAGGGAAAACCCAAACACCAACCGCCGCGAGGCGGTCGAGAAAATGGTGGCTGCCGCCGGCGGCAAGTTGGTCGAGATGTATGGCACCATGGCCGAGGGTCCCGGTGCAATGGTGATCTTCGACGCCGACCCCGTTGCGGCAGGGGCAATAACCGGAGTTGCAGCATCAACCGATGGCCTTCACAACGTCAGGATGCAGCGTCTGTTTTCCAGGGACGAAGTGGTTGCTATCCGGCAAAAGCGAGCGCAGATCCACGCGTCGTTCAAGCCGCCCGGTCAGTAGGTCATCATCGGGGGCGGCTTGCGGTGCCGCCCCTCTCACCCGGAATGTCCTCGTTCGATTAATTGAAACTAAAAGGAACGGGCGGCCGAACAGGCTGAGTGAAAATTCCGGCGCTCATTTTTGTATCGAAGCACAATCTCAATTCTGTCAGTTCGAACCATTTCAATTAAGTGTGGCACACGGGCCACCGGTATCCGCCGCAATTACCGGGCAATCCGGCGTCGAGCGCCAATTTCGGCTTCGAGACGCAGCGCCGTTTCACGTAGTCGGAGGTAAGTCTTACGGCGCATGTAGCGGGGGCGTGGCGGAAAACGCGTATGCAGCAATGGCATCCCGCCGAGCCTTAGGCGAATTTTGCGCGCTCTGAATAATTTCCGACCGGCCGCGCTTTTGAGCCGCGAGGCGTGCCGTAACCGGGCGCAACGCTGGCAGGCGCACCGTTCGTCGATCCCGTAGAGTAAGCGGACAGTACGCCGACATATTGGACAAACAAGCCAGTAGCGATTGAAGATGCCGCACTCCGTCCAGATCAAGGGCACGGTTACGCGCCTGCCGTTGAGTAACTCTAGTTCAAGGCTCCCGGAATTTACCCGGAACCAGCGCAGCCAAGGCCAGGTCAGCGCACAGTTGCGCCAGACGGTGCCAACCGGCTGCAGAAACACGCGATGCCGATACAGCTCCCGCACATCGAGCGCTGTGCCGCGGAATTCTTCGACCGTGCGATGTGGCGGTAGCGAGTATCTCATGGTCCTCGACTGCTGGTACCAAAAGAGTGGCAACGGCGACTCTTTTGCTCCTCCAACCGTTCCCAACCATCCTCCGCTCGTGCCCTATTGGTGAGACCAGAGCGCGGGCAAGGCTCGCTCGCCAACCCAAGACTTCGACCGGGCGCTGCTTGCAACGGCTGGAGCAGTACCGCCACGGGTTGACGAGGATAACGGTCCGTTTACCTCGCCGCGACAAGATGTGAGCGTGGGGGCGCGTCGCGTGTAGGCCAGAGTTAGCGGGGATGCATTCCATGGATCGTGCCTTGCGGCTCGTTGTAGTCGCTCTCCTCGTTACTGGCCTCGAACCGCCGCCGGCCACGGCGCAGACTGTGCCAACGCCGGTGGCCATCCAGCCCGGGCCATTGATACCAACACAGCCGCCGGCGACCGACCAATTTTCTGCGGATGAGATCGTCGATGCAGGCCAACATTTCTTCAGCAGCATCTCGCGCGGATTAGCCTCGGTCATCGAGAAAGCGGTGAGCCAATGGGGGCTACCGAATGGCTACATCCTCGGCGAAGAAGCGGGCGGCGCCTTTATCGGCGGGCTACGTTATGGCGACGGGAAGCTCTATACCAAGAATGCTGGCGACATGCGCGTGTACTGGCAAGGGCCGACGCTAGGCTTCGATGCCGGTGCTGACGGTGCCCGCACCATGATGCTGGTTTACAACTTGCCGCGAACCGAAGCTATTTTCGAGCGGTTCGGCGGTGTAGACGGCTCGGCTTATTTGGTTGGTGGCTTCGGCATGACGGCGCTCACAACGAACGATATCGTGGTCGTACCGATCCGCTCGGGCGTCGGGCTCCGCCTCGGTGCCAATCTCGGCTATCTCAAATTCACGCCGAGCCCCACCTGGAATCCCTTCTGATCCCAATGATTAGCTTCATTCGAGGCGCGTATCCTCAGCGATTGGCTGAAATCTCGGCTTGAGGCTGTAAACATCATCGTAGTCAGTGAGGCTCAGAGCATTTGCCTTCGCGAAACCTACGCTAGGTATGAGAAAGGCAAGGATAAATAGTGATTGGAATTGCCACATCAGGCAGCCGCCCTTTGCCGCGCACGCGGCTTTTTGCGTCGCAACGGCTGGCTAAATGCGACGCCCCTTTTCGAGCGCGTCCGTTATGCAGGTTAGCTCGTCGATGCGACGTTCCAACTCCGCAAGCCAGGTGTGGGTTGTTTGGACGGCCGGCTCTGTGCCCCACCTAATCCACCCTTGAACGCCGCGCTCCGTAATTGCGCTTTTGTCCTCGATCATGGTGGCGATCCTGGCTCGCAAGCTTGCAATATACGCTGCCATGTTCATTCGACTTCCCCTCGACCCCGAACGCTTGAATTCTCAAGCGCCAATGATGGCGGATGGAAGGCACTGGATCGCCGATCTTCGGGCGCGCGGCGGCCCCGTCTACCCCACCCCACCCGGACGGTGCTGTGTAGATCAGCCAGCCGGGCAGAACGCGCGGCCTAACGGGCGACCGCGCTTGTGGTGCTCAGCTTCCGCTCCCGTATTGCGCACCCGTCCTTTTATCGGGGGACCAGTCCGCCACCCACCCGTTGAGCCGGGTCAGTCGGGGCGCCCGAAGGCGCACCGGGGAGGGTTTGGAGGGTTGTGCCTCCCGGCGTTGCCGCGATCCCAGAGGATGCTCACGCAAGCCTCGTGTGGCGACACTCGGCGCCGCCGGCGCCGGTCGCGAGCATTTCCATCAGTGGAGTAGCGTCCGGTCGGCCCCTCACAAGCCAGGCGCTGAGCACATGCGCCGTGCGATAGCGTGCGCTTATGGTAGCGTCACTCGCCACGCACCTTGCGCTGCACGCGTTCGTCGAAGCGCGCCACACTGACGACCACGCGCTGATGGATGCCGCTGCCGATCGCCTCGACCTCGTCGCGCGCTTCCACGCGGAACGTGATAGTGCGGCCTTCCACGCGCAAAACTGCGGCGGTTGCGGTCACCTGTAAACCGACCGGCGTCGCCGCGACATGGGTCACGTCGAGGTGGATGCCGAGGCTCTGATGGCCCGCGGGAAGAAGGTGTTCGATCGCGTTGAGCGCAGCCGCCTCGATGACGTTGATCATCACCGGCGTCGCCAGCACCGCGATGCGTCCCGAACCGACAAAGGAGGCCGTATGCTCGGGCCCGACCAGAAGTTGCGCCGTCCCGGTGAGCCCGGAGGTGATGGGCGTGAGATCGACCATGATCGCGTCGCTCTCCGCCTAAATCACCGCTAAACCCCTTGGCCGGATTTTGCGTTCCGGAACGCACATCGTTTTGCGGTAAAGTAAGCCATGACTGCCGACACCACCCGATTCGCAGCATCAGAAGCACGCAAAGCCCAAGATATCAGACGGGCCAAAGTTGCGCCACTGCTGGCGGCTGGCTTGAGCGTACGCGCAATTTCCGCTGAGACGGGCATTCCTGTCGGTGCCGTACATCGCGCGAAGCGACAACTGGAAAAGATTGTCGCACCGGGAGGAGAAAAGGCGATTGCCATTTCTCGCCAACTGGCAACGAGCTACGTGGTGAAGCAGGATATCGGCGGCGTTCCTCAGGATGTTCGCCGACTGACCGTAGCGGTGTACGAGCGAGCGGTGGAGAGCGCAATCGGGCGCAGGCTTTTGGGTCGCGGGGAGTGCGCCGAGCCGTGGACGGTCGTCAGCGCCTTGTTCGGCAGCATGTTCGATGACCACACCATAGAGTGGCTCAATAAGCGCGGATATCTGAGGTGGGACGAGCGTTGCCGAGGAGAGGCGGTCATTGCCGCTGTGAATAGATTGATCGCGAGGCACCTCTAAGGCCACCCTAGAGACGCAGCTACGCTGCAGTGGATCCGCCCTCCCGTTTCAAACCTTCACTGTAATTGAACGCCGGCGTGCGAAGCCGAGTTTCCTGTAGAGCGCGGCAGCGCTCGTGTTGTCGTCGAAAACATGCAAAAACGGTGTTTCGCTGCGTTCTAGGATCTGTCGCATCAGTGTACTAACAAGCAAGGATGAAAGCCCGCGCCCACGGTGATCTGGATGTGAACACACCGCTGAGATTTCTGTGAAGCCATCGAACTTCATCCGTTCGCCCGCCATGGCGATCAACTGGCCGCCGCTGCGGATGCCGATATACGAGCCGAGCGCAATAGTTCGCGCGGCGAACGGCCCGGGCTTAGTCAATTCCGCCAGGTGCAGCATCTCGGGAACGTCGGCTGGCGTAAGTTTCACGACCACACCGCTGATGGGTGCTGCTTCACCCCGCTCATAAACCATCTGGTCGACAACCTTCTGAGCGATCACGGCCAAGTTTCGGTCCGCAGGGACCTGCTCGGTACTGAACAACCCGACGACATCACCGGGCGCCAGAAGCTTGGTCAAGGATTGTAGACACGGATCCTCCGAAACATCGCGTACAGCGGCCATTGGCGAGATGTCAGGCGGGTAACGTCGAGCTAGATCATTCCCGAGCGCGAAACTGGCGTGGGTCGTGGTCAGGGCTGACCAGATTGGCCGCTCGAGCTGTTTCGGATCGGGACCCACGGTCGTGCCTTCCTTATCAAGTGATCACTTTCGCACTTCAGGCAAGCAAAGGCTTGGCTCGCGGCACATCCTGTCCCGACAAGTGCTGAGGCCTAACCTCAGCGAAGCGCAAGTGTTTTCAGGCGCGCGCCGGCGCGGCCTTGCCGATTCCCTGCGCCGACGGTTTTCGCACCGTCAGAACAAGTGCCGCCGCAATGAGGCAGAGCGCACCGGTGCAGCGCGGTCGAGCTGTTGCCCGCTGATATGGCCATAGACGGAGGAGTGGCGACGTTCGGCCACTACCGCCGCCAGCTCATCAAAACGGAGTGCGGCAGTTCGCGCCATAATCACCTTTTAGACAAACGCCGTGAGCAGCGCAAAGTCCGATGACGTAGCGGCGACCTGGTTGAAAACGCTCGCCCGCTCTTGCAAGCCAGCCACTTGATGCCGTGTTGCTGGATGGGAACCTGAACGGGCACCCTACCGAATGTCTCCTAATGGCCCTCAACTGACGTGCCGATCGCGTTAGCGAAAGTCTGCTTTGAGGAGAAGAGCGGATGTGGCGCGGACTTGCGCATGTCGTCCTTTGACCCAAACCCGCCATCGACAGCCAATTTTGCCGTAAAGCACGAAGCGGTTTTCGCCCAACGATAGGGTAAGGTATGGCCCTCAGCTTTAAGGGTAACCCAGGAGGCGGCGCGATTTCATCACGCTCCTCGGCAGCGCGGCTGTCGTTTGGCCGCTTGCGGCGCGCGCGCAGCAGGCCGGTCCAGCTCGGCGGATCGGCGTGCTGATCGGCTTTGAGGGGGGCCACGCATGAGCGCAGCAGCCGACCAGCTCGACAGTTATGGGCTGTTCACGCCTGAAGCGGTGCAGGACCCTTACCCGTACTACCGGAAGATGCGCGACCGGGAGCCAGTGCATTGGTCGGAAAAAGCAAAAGCCTGGTACTTTACCCGCTATCGCGACGTCTACGAACTGCAGGACCGCCCCGACCTGAGTGTCGACCGCATCGAAACGCTTTATTCGTATCTCCCGCGAACCAGCCCAGAGCGCTTCAGCGACATTGTCGACCACTACAATCGCTGGCTCCTTTACCGTGACGATGCCTATCACGATCGCCTCAAAGCGCTATTTCTGAAAGCCATGACGCCGCGCGCCGTCGAGCGGTTACGCCCGATGATGCAGCAGCGCGTCGATGTGATCCTCGATGCGCTCGAAGGCCGCGACGCCTTCGACGCCTACCTCGATTTCGCCGCACGGCTGCCGACGCAAGTCATGCTCGACCTGCTCGGCCTTCCTGATTTAGACGAGGGCATGATGCGGCATTGGAGCGACCGCTGCTCGAACTTCCTGTTTCAGCCCGTCGCCCCGGACAAGCAGGCAATAGCGCGCGAGCAGCGCGAAATTCTGAATGCCCAGCAGACCTATTTTATGCCGCTGATCGAATCACGCCGTCGCAAACCCGGCGAAGACATGATTTCGGCCATGGCGACGGCCGAGGCCGGCGGCGAGCATCTGTCCGATCTGGAAATACTGGCGACCTGCAACATGATGGCGACCGCCGGCGGCGGCACGTCCCGTAGCGCCATCGCCATGTCGCTGTGGTGGCTCCACCAATTCCCCGACGAACTCGCCAAGCTGAAGGCCCGCCCGAAAATGATCGATCTTGCCGCCGAGGAGTTCTTGCGTTTCGACGCCCCAACGCAGCGCGGAATCCGCACCGCGCGGCAGGACTTTCGGATTGGCGGCAAGGACATCCGCAAGGGACAAATTCTTCACATAATGATCGGCGCCGCCAATCGCGATCCGGAGCAGTTCGAAAATCCCGACCGCCTGAGCATCGCGCGGAGTCCCAACCGCCACGTCTCGCTCGGTCACGGTGTGCACTATTGTCTCGGCGCTGCGCTGGCGCGGCTCGAACTTCGCATCGCCCTGGCGAGCTTCCTCGCTCGCTATCCCGACTATCGCCTCGCCAGCGACAAGATCGTGTTTATGGACCGGACCGCCAGCCGCCGGCCGACGAGTGTGCCGGTATTTGCGCACTGATGCTCGGCCAGACAAGCGACACGCCCGTTGCGCTAGCCCGGATCGCGTCAACGTTCCGAAGCAGAAAGAGCAAAAAGAGACACCACGATGCGGCAACCCTACCGAAGCGTCTGGACCGAACTCCTCGATACGCCTTTCCGCCAAACCTGGATCGACGCCGGTGGACTAAAGACGCGCTTTGTCCAGGCCGGCGATCCTTCAAATCCGCCGTTGGTCTTGATGCATGGAACGGCCGGGAGCCTGGAAAACTTCGCCGCCAACATCGCCGCGCACGCCCGCCATTTCAATTGCATCGCCTTCGACATGATCGGCTCCGGCATGACCGACAAACCCGACTACGATTACGAGACAGAACACTACGTCAAGCATGCTGTCGACTTTCTCAATGCACTCGGGGTCAAGAAAGCATCAGTGATCGGCCTCTCGCTCGGTGCGCGCGTCGCGAGTTGTCTCGCCATCGACCATCCGGACAGGGTGGAAAAACTCATTCTGCTGTCGGCAACGGCGTATTTTCCCGCCAAACCGATTTAGGATGACATCAAGCGCTCAAGGTCGGCGGCCGCCGCCAATCCGACTTGGGACAGTATTGTCGAAATCTTCAAGGGCCTGTTTCACGATCCGGACAAGGTATGGGACGATCTCATTGCGACGCGTCTTGCGACCTACAGTCGCGCCGACATGAAGGCGGCTATGCCACATATTCTGGCGCTGCTCGATTTCAGACGTTTACAAGCGAAACCGAATACCCGAGGGCGATTGGAAACGGCTGCTTGCCCCGACCCTGATCGTCGCCGCCGTCGATCATCAAGACGTGTTCCTTGAGACGGCACGCACGATCGTAAAGCTCATCCCGAATGCGAAGATCGTCGAAATGATGCATTGCAGCCATTGGCCGCAGATGGAAGATGCCAACACATTTAACAAGCTGAGCCTCGAGTTTCTCCGAGCGCCCTAGCCGGCAGCCGCCAAGACGCACAAGCTGAAAGCGGCAAGCCTTCTTGATTGCAGTGGTCTTTAGTGTTCCGCAGCCGTTCCCGGCCACTGCCGACCATGATCCGAATGAGCCCAATGTCGCCTTTTGGCCCGCAACAGAAGTGCCGAACTATCAAACGAATGTCTGATGTTCAGGGTGAAGCCGACATCAAAAGCTAGAGCCGTCATTTCCGTTGATGACCCGAAGCGTTACTTAGCCATCGTCAAAATGACGCGATGGGAAAGGTTCATTCGATCACTTCGTCGGCCGCCACAAGCAGCGTCGGCGGGATCGTCAGCCCGAGCGCCTTGGCTCGATGCTGCCGTCGCAACACGGCTGATAAACGCGGCGGGCTCGATGTTCGGCCGTTGGTGCACGCGGCGCTTCAAACCGGAGCGCGCTACGGGGAGCTGACCCAGCTGAAGGTCGTCGACTTCAACGCCGATGCTGGCACGGTCGCCATTCGCCGCAGCAAGAGCGGCAAGCCGCGTCACGTCGTGCTGACTAAGGAGGGCACAACGTTCTTCTCGCGGCACTGTGCAGGCTTAGTCAGTGGCGAGCTGATGTTCCGTAGAGCGAGTGGGGCAGGGTGGAGCAAGAGCGAGCAGGCTCGGCCGATGCGCGCTGCTCTGCGATCGCGCGGCGATCGAGCCGGCGGTCTCGTTTCACATCTTACGCCACACCTGGGCCTCACTCGCCGCAATGAATGGTGTGCCGCTGCTGGTCATCGCTAAGAACCTGGGACACAGCGACACGCGCATGGTCGAGAAGCACTACGGCCATCTCGCCGAGAGCTACAACACCGAGGTGATCCGCGCCGGCGCGCCGCGCTATGGCGTAGTGCCCGACAAGTCGGTGACACGATTGACGCCCCGCGAACGGCGGGAAAGGCCAAAGACCGCGGCCCGGGGTCGGCGCTCCCGGCACCTCCGCGCTGTAGGACTACTTGTTAAGATCACGCACTAGTTTCGCTACGTCGATACTGACGCTGATCAGGGACCGGCGACGGCGCTAGGTTCGCCGCATGTGCTGACGCAGTCGACCGGACTGCCTATACCAACGTATAGCGTGGCCACCCACCTGTTTATCAATCATTAACCATTGTGCAATGGAGCCGTGCGCGCGAGCCATCCTAGTCTCCCTGATAAGGGGAGTGGGAGATGGATACAGTCATCACTGGTGAATTCGCGCGGCGCTTTGGCGGAGATTTATTCACCCGCACCGGCAGGAGCTTTGCTGAATCGGCCTAACCGGCTGCTTCCTAGTTGCGGGCCTCGCTGGGAGCCCTGACCGGCGCCGGCGCTGCTTTTAGCGCCCAGGCAGACATCATTTCGGTTGATCGCACCCACAAGGGCGACCGCTTGTCGCTGTTGCCCAAGTCGACTTCAAAGGTGTCGTCGCCTGCCGTGACAACACTGGCGAAACCGCTGGTGGGATGTGAACCAGCCTTCAGCCGCATCGTCGATCCAGACCGTGCGCATGTCTTTGGGCGCTGCATCTCCTGAGTGAGCACGTTGTTTGTCGGCGCGCTATGATGCCTCCTTATGGAGGTGGCTAAAAAAATCTTGATGCAGAGTGCAGGATCCCAATGTTTAAATTACCCGCATACGATCCCACTGCAATTGCGATCTAGGATTTGGCATCTTGGTGGCGTTAAGTTTGCCGTTTATTTTTAACTGTTCCCTGCTGGGGTGACGTCGATTGGAGCCGTGACCTAAGAACAATGCAGCAGAACCCCGGCCCCGGCTCGGCGCTCCCGGTACCTACCCGACTACGTTTTTGCGGAATGAACGCGCTTGTGACGCGAGAGTGTCGCCGGCTTGATGCCTCTGGAAGGTGTGGTGATTGCAGCACTGGCGGGGTTGCTCGCCGGCGGTCGACCAACGACAGCTTGCCCCTGGCTCGCACAGAATTCCTCGACCGATGCGGTGACCGCCTCTGCCACCATCAAACGGCGCTCCGGTGTCGCTAGTCAAGCTCCTCTTGCCGGTTTATGATCGATCCCGCTTCCAGCAACACCGCCGGCATGCGCGCACTGTGCAGCACGATCAGGTGATCGTATCGGTAAACGCCTGCTTCCTCATCGATTAATTCGTGGCGATATCGCCCCATCAGCGGGAGCGTGTAGTGCGGGGTGTAGTGTAAGCCATGCTTCTGCAATTCTTGACCGAGCGAGTGGCCAAACGCCAGGCTCGCGGCCCGATCCGCATTGTCATTGGAAACAAAGATAGCGTAGCCGCTGAACCGGTCACTGTAGGAATATTTCTTTCCTTCGTATTGCCAGGTTTCCTTCAGGTTATCTGGCACCGAGTATGATGGACGGAAATGAACAAGTCGCCGTGCAGATTGTTAGCGCTCGCCACACGGTGGAACAGACTGGCCATTCTCGTCCCGCTCGTGACCAATCGGACTGTTTTGTCGAACCCTGCCTCGTGCAGCGACTGCGCGATCACCTCGGCGAGCTTGAGGTTAAATTCGTATTCTGGCACGCCACGGGCGCTGTCGGCGCCGGGCGAAGTCGCCGCGTGGCCAACATCAATGAGCACACGAAATGCCGATCGCGCGCAACTGTCGCTGTCGGCCGCGTGCTGCGTTGCAGTGTCCTCGGCGCGCACCGGCTGCCAGGCTGTGCCGGCAAGCATCGTGGCCAGTCCGACAATTCGAAGAAGGGCAACCTTGTTGACGGCCATGGATCAAAACTGCGCGATGCCGCGGTTTCGCGGCCCAAGCAACGCTTTGTGGAAACTCCCCGCTGTCTTTGTACCTGTTTCCTTGCCGTCGCACAAACAAATATGAATCTCTATCTGCAAGCCGACAACAAACAGGCGCTGCCTACCGAAGACCCAACAATATGGCGAAACAACCGACGC
>CAWDZD010000026.1:0-38213 GCA_963806465.1 uncultured Alphaproteobacteria bacterium
ATTGCAGTTTCGTCTTTCGGCATGTGGTTGAGGCGGTGGTGCTAGCAAAATGGGCACGACCAAAGAGCAAAAGCCACCGCCACCCCGGCGACTACGGCAATAAATGCCTGCGAGATCGCGACGAGGGCTTGAAAGCAAGCATCACCTAAGTGCCGAGAGCGGATCATCCCAAATCCCCGTCTGCGTGGTCCCCGCCAGCCTGGCATAGTCTGAGGCTTTTTTCATGCATTCCTGGAATTCGCGCCTCAATGCCCAGCATCCATCTTTGTATCATATCGTCCGCGTCGCGGGCGAATTTACGGGCGTCCTCTACGGCCGACTCATAAATCGTGGTGCAATTCTGCAAACTCCATTTAAGTAGCTCAGCTTCAAACGTATAAGCCCAAAAACCAGATACACCGACAAAAACAATCCCGATGCGGCGCCGGCCCCTCATTGCCATGGGTTTGCCCCCCTGAAGTTTCGGTTCGACGATCTGCGTTGCAATCCGGCGCGCCATGACTTAACTGGTGGACATAGTCGTGCCTGGGGAGTTGCTTTCCCGTATCGCCCGGCCGCTCAATCCCGATCGCGCCGGAGCTTGAGGCGCGCTACTTCACGATGAGTGAGGGTTTGACGCCAGCGAAGTGGAAGAGCAGGCGCCATGACGGCTTTCGACCTGTTCCGGGCAAAACAGACGTGAAATATGGAAAATGCGCACCACTAAGGCAAAAATAATCTGCCCGCATCCGAAATGGCTGCGCCGATTACGCACGCTGCCAAACCGCTACCGATAAAGACTACGAGGAACGCCCTGCTGAAACGCGCTAGCGCTGGTTTCCCGACAATATGGGTCATAATCGGCAGGCCTATTTCATGCCGTAGACTGTGACGATTATCGCCAGAGCGAAGCCACAGGTGATGAGGCTCCATTCGAGAATCCCGTGCGCGTCTTTTGAGAAAGCTGGAAGTTTTTTGAGCATCACCATTGTATAGGCCCGCGATCTAAATCAACCGTGAAGTAAATACCTAAACTGCACTAGCGGTCGCTCAGCAGCTCCGGCAGCTTCGCGATATTCGCCGCGATCCGCCGCGCTTCATCCTTCGTCCGCCGATTGGCCGCCCGCGCCGCGTGTTCGACAATCGCGCTCAGGAAAGCGGCAATCAACCCTTTCGGCGTCCTCGAAAGAACAACCGTTCTCACTCAAAATTCAAAACTGAATGTGCTCCCACAGAAACGTTATTTTGTCGCGTAATTGTCGGGCGTCGACGGCGTGCTGTCGGAACTGCGCCGCAAGCGCTTCGGCAGTCTTGAAGGCTTTCATGGTCAGTGTCTTCCCCGTATTCGGAGGTATCAGACTATCAGTCACAAGTGCGAAGTGTGGAGAAAGGCCGCTGCCTTCGTGATGCGCGCTTCATAACCGCGCTGTTGTGCCAGCACAGTCCAAGCGATCCTCGCCAGCTTGTTGGCGAGAGCCGCAGCCAAAACGTTAGGATGCAGCCGCTGAGCGCCAGAGCGAGCCAGACCCCGAAGCCGCTTCGGCCATCGCCGGCAGAAACGGAATGACCTGGGCAGCTTGCATGAAGAGCGTGCGCAAGTAACCGTGGCCGCTCAGCACTTTGGTTGATTCGGCGGGCACTTTTTGGCCGCAGCCGGCGCGGGTCGCGGCGGCGCGGCGGGCCGTGGCGGCGGCGGAGGGGCAGCGACGCGCTGCGGTGGCGGCGGGGGGCGGCCACGTGCGGCGTGGAGGCGGGGGCGGCCGCGGCGGTGGAGGCGGCGGCGGTGATATTGTCGCGTGCGATGGCGGCACAGGCGTCGGCCGCACGACCTGCGGCGACGGCGTATGAACCGCATGCCCGGCGGCGTCTTGCTCTGCGTGCCAGCACCGGTTCCAGAGGCGGCGCGCCACCGGTGGTGCTACCTGTGTGCTCATTGAGAGCGGGGTTGACGGTTGCGCCAGCGCCAGGCGTCGCGCCGGTGCCGGCACTACCCTTCTTGTGCTCCTTGATTTCGGGAACGGGCTTGTTGCCAGGGCCGATGGCGGCATTGCTCGGGCCTGTTGCCGCATTGCCGGGACCAACCTTACTGCCCGGAGGCGCGGCTGCACCGCTTGGAGATACCGATCGGAGTGGTGGCCGCATTGCCCGGAGCAGTTGTCTTCGCGCCGGGAGTGGTCGCCGCCGGGCCGACTTTACCGCCCGGGGTCGTTGCCGCGTTGCCGGGCGTTGTGGCCGCTTTGATCGTATGGCCTTGCGGCGCGATAGCAGCGACCGGCTTGCCCGGATGGGCCGCAATAACGCCGGCCCCGCCGAACTGCGCCGCATGCGTCGTGGCCGCGACGGTTGGATGGCCTTGATTGTGATTGAGCGAAAGCGCCGGGTCCTTCGCCGCTGCTTGCACATTCTGCGTTTGCGCGGCGGTCGCCGGCACGTGATGCTCATTGGCGGCGGCAATTTGCTGCGGCGTCGGCTGTGCGGTCGTGCCGCCGGCACCGCCATTGTAGCTGACATCGGTCACGTTATTGACGACCACGGTCTTGTTGTAGACGTTGGTGATCGACACGTTCGAAATGTTGTTGACCGACCGGTTGTAGAAGAACGCGCCGTCTCGCCAATAGCCGCCCTCGTAGCCGACGCCGTCATAGCCGAAGCCGTAGGCTACGCCGCCGTAAAAGCCGATTTGCGGGCCCCAATATCCTTCGTGAAACACATAGACGCCGTCGTTCCAGCCCCAATATCCGGGCGTCCACAACAACGCTGGTTCCGGCGGCAAAACCCAGGTGCCGGGCACCCAATAATACCCGGTGTCGTCGTCCCACGCCCAATAGCCGGGTACCCACAAGTAACCTGGCTCAGGTATCGGCGGCTGATCGTAAACCGGCAGCGGTGGCGGCTCGACGTCGACGCTGATAGCGATATCCACTTGTGCGCGCGCCGGTGACAACGCGAGCAACGAACAAATAACGAAAGAGGCGGTCAAAGCCACTGTGCGAATCACGCGCATGCAAATGCTCCCACCAATTGCCCAGCCGGGGAAGTTAGTCCGTTTTAACTGAACCCGTCCTGAACCTTCACGGTCGCGGCACTGCTACAAACCTCAGCGACAACCAATCACATACCTCAAAACGGCCGGCCCAGCCGCCGCATCAACGTTAATCCCCGATCGCGATAGGATTGACTGTTTTTTTCATGCTCGGGTTGCACTGAGGCGTTCTGAACTCGCAACACGGCAATGTTTTTAGTACTACCTTTCTAACAAACCTCGACCAAACTCTGTTCCACTACATAAATAGCTTTTGTGGACATAGTCTCGCGCTCGACTACATCGCAAACAGACTAGAAAGCAGCCAGCTGAAGGGTTTGGCGTTCTGCGCCACTTTCGGCGCTCTATGGTTCCAGCGTGCCAAGAATTAGGTCCGTCAACGCCAGACCCTCGTTCTCCTGCTTGTCGCTATTGTTGTTTCCCTCGTCGTCGCTCGCATCTGTGCTGATCTGCTGCCTTTTCGTGAGCGGCCAATGTTTAGGCCCGATATCGGGTATCAAGCGCCGCTTTTCCATCAAGATCTACTTCGAGGACTGGAGTAGTTTTCCGAGCGACAACGCCGCGCTCCTCTTTGTTATGACAACCGGATTTTGGCTCGTTTCTCGGTGGTGGGGCCTGTTATGGCTTTGCTTCAGTCTCCTTGCGCTCGCGGCTCGCATCTATTTCGGCCTCCACTACCCCGGCGACATGTTTGCGGGAGCACTTATCGGGATCACAATCACAATCGCGACCAACAATGAGTTCGTGCGTCGGCGGGTCGCACTGCCGATGCTCATTTTCGAGAAGCAAGCGCCTGCCGTCTTCTATGGCGTGTTATTCCCGTTCCTTTATGAAGTTTCTACGCTGTTCGTCTTCACCCGGTCGATCCGTCACACGATCATTCATCTCCTCTTTGGCTTTTCGAAAATCCGATAATGAGGACGAAGCCCGTCATATCGTAGCCAATGGGCCGTAATCGCGCAGCGGAATTGACGCGCCAACGTGGGGCCGCCGGTGGCGATTTTCCCAAATCGGTCCACGAAATAACGACAAGCGAGCACCGGCGGACCCGCTCAGTGGGTAAATATATACCTACTGTGGGTCTTCGGCGTACTCGGGCCAAAAAGGATTCTCCGGTGGAAAAGTTTGTGCGCGGCCACAACGAGCCCCTGGAGAGCCTTAAACTCTACGCGTAATTATACATAAGGGGTGCGTAAAATGAACATCCAGTCGCGTAGTGTCGATTCTCTGAACCGTCGTAGCGTTTCCACCGAATGCGAAAGACGCGACACCCGACGGCGTCGATCAACTCGACAAAGCCGGACAAACCAATCCGAAACTGCTTCACAAAGCCGCCGGCGTGGCTGAACAAAACAGCAGGCACGCGCTGGACATGGCCCAGAAGCTTTCGCATCAGCTCCGAGCGGCCGAGGATCGGATCGCAGAATTGGAGGCCGAGGTCGACTTTACCGCGAGCAAAGCGGCCGCGCCGAGCAATGGCTCCACAATGTCTATACCGAGATTGAAGAGCGATTTATCCGGCAGGAGAAGAGAAGCGCCGGGTCTCCTCTTTGAATGCCGCCGGCCGACGGTCGTAGAGGCCATCGACGCCGCCCTTTTCCTCACCTTAAAGCCGCAGCATGGACGGCCTACTTGCTGAACTACCGCAGGGCCCTAGGCCCGCGCAAATGCGGCCGCCGTGGACAAGGCACGGGCACATGGCAACGAAGGAACAGGAGCAGTAAAACAGGGGCGGTAAAATTTGCAGGGTGGTTAGGGGGACGGGTCTCTTTGCCTTGATGTCACCGGAGCATGGCATAGAGCGTCAGGGACTTAAGGGGCCCGGAGGCTAGGGGACGGTTGGCCCAATCGATAGGGGCCCGTGCAGAGCAAATCTCAGATTGACCACGTCAGTGAAGAGCCTTCGGGTAGTGACCGGGTCGACAGCGACCTCAGCGGCAAGGCGGTGCCGCAGCCGCTGCCAAAGCACCGGCAGTTGAGGTCGGGATTGTGCTGCGCTATCGCCGCTTCACGCGGCCACGCTTGCCGGTTCGAAAGGGCGACTCATCTCGCGCTCGATGCGCTGAACGGTGCCGCTGCCGACGCCACACTCAGCGGCGACCTTCAACATACCTTGCCGGCCCGCAATTGACTCTGGATTCGCTTTTCCAGAGCCGGGTCGATCCGTGGCCTGCCAAGCTGCTTGCCCGCATCCACGCGCGCTTTAGCCCAGCGTTGAACTTGCTGGCGGATCATCATGGTGTATTGCTTCCTCTGTGTTGTTCTAGTGGGTGTAATTGCCTGTTGTAAGGATGGATGGGGGTCGCAGACGAGTTTGGCGAAGCAGGCAGTTGGGTGGACGAGCTTCCGTACTCGTCAACCCATGCCTTTCCTTCACTGTGAGACAAGTAAGGTTCAAGCATAGTAATCTTTATAGCGGGCGTACTTGTCTCACGCCTTCTGAACCACGTAGCTCGACTAATCCCCTCAGCCAGCCACGGCTTTGTCCGGGACAAGCTATTGCCTTCATATTCGGCCCTCGTCTCGCCCACCATTCATTATTCGCTTTTTTCGGCGCCGCTCCTTCCGCATGACCTCGGAAAAGTACCGGCGCTCCTCTGCGCTCATGTCGATAGGGGTGATGGTCCGTAAATGCATATTGTCCATCCGCCACTCCTTGCCGGTAAAGCCCAAGAGCCAGCCCAGCTTGCTCGCGCGCCACTTACGGGGGTAAGCGTAGATTTCATCCAGCACTGCTGTGGTGCGGTCGTCATCCAGCCAGGGCGCCCACATTTTAATGATGCGGGGGACCGCCATGGGTTTGGTCAAAGCATAATGGTGCAGCAGGATTTTCAGATCCTCCAAGCCGGCGTCATCATCTGGAAAGACGCAATCGGGATAGCGATGGCGATAGAACTTATTTAATTCGTTTAACCTGATCTTGCCGAAATCTGGTCTTTACCCCCCCGCCTAAAAGCGGGTAAGTTGCTCATGCGATCAAATTAGCTCCTGGTTTTTGAAGCCCGTCGCTCTGCAAAGCGGCGGGTTTCGTCGTTTTAATTCATTTTGTCAATTGACTCGGTCATGATTTGCCCACGTCTTTGGGCTGCGGTCGCGCCGGTATCTCGACGCCCTCCACATAGGTCTTCATGTCTTTTTTGATCGGTCGCAGATCATGGCCGGCTGAATGTAGCGCCACGCCTCGGCTTCAGATTTGAAGCCGCCAATCCTCTCTCAGTAGCGTCCGATAATCTGCATGGCTTTGCTCAGCATCGCGACGACCTTGGGTTTGTTTAGTTTCTTGCTCATGCCGCGCTCTCGTCTCGGCCGCGGGCAATCTCTAGCTGAAGCGCGTCGGCGTCGGCGACGAGTCGCTCCCCGATTTTGCGCACGCTGGCAAGGCGACCCCTGCTCCACAGGTAATAGACTTGCTTTTCAGAGCGGCCAATGGCGTTGCCGATTTCGGCCGCGCCCCAGATCAAACGTATCACTTCTGAACTCCTTGGTTGCCCCCCACCGCTAAGCAGTGCCAAGGAATATCAGTAGCTTGTGGCTGATTTGAGATGCTAGAATTTAAGGCGCGTTGTGCACGCTATTCACGTGCAAAGATCATGCCGCGACGATTGCGGCCTCCAAACGCTTCATTGCCGCCTGGTCGTCGCCGCCATCAAACAAATGCCCGTAGCGGTCAAACGTCATGGTGATTGAGCTATGGCCCATGACGCTTTGGATACGCTTCGGTGTCCAGCCCAAAGTCTCAATGAACAAGCTTGCTGCAGCATGCCGCAGGCTGTGAAATTCGTAGTCGAGCCCACAAGCTTTCAACAATGGTTGCCAGACGTAACCGTGGAAGTTGCTATAGGCGATTACGCGCCCATTCTGATTCGTGAATACCAAGTCTGCCGACAGTGTCGCAAGCTTCCACTGTCGCAGCGTATTGACCACCATCGGCGTCAGCGGAATATCTCTGCTCCCGCAGCGGACTTCGGCGATCCCATTTTGCCCCAGGTATCGGCCCGCTGCGCGACGTGGAGCGTTGCATTCTCAAGATCGACATCGGACCAGCGCAGCCCGCGCAATTCACTGGCGCGCATTCCGGTAAAGATCGCAGTGACAATAAACGGTCGCCAGCGTTCCGGTGCGCGGTCGATCAGCAGCTTTAACTCCGCCTTGGTCGGGAAGTCTCGCCCGGCCTTCAGATCGCCAGTGGCCCTGTGTCGGTCATCCGAACGGACCTTGACGCCGAGCGCGACGTTCTGCGCGACCAGACCGCGTCCCCTGGCGAACGAGAGGGCGGTGGACAGCGACGTGAGAACCTTGCGCCGCATCGCGACCGACCGCCCGGCATCACGGAGCGCATCCATAAACCCGTTGACGCGCGGGGTGGTGAGGTCCGCGAGCTTCACAGCCCCGATGAACGGCGCCATGTGCAGTTTCAAATGCCGCTGTCGCTGCTCGATTGTTGATCGTTCCAGACCTTCATCAACGCAATGCGCGATCCATAGTCGGACAGCTTCCTCGACGGAGGTCTTTGCGTTCGGCGCGTGTACGCCGGTCGCAATTTCATGCCTCGCGGTGGTCGCCCACGCCTCGGCATCCTTCTTTAATTCGAAAGTCTTCAGCCGGCGGTTGCCGTGCTGATCAACGTAATCGACCACCCAAGCGGTCTTATCTTCCCCCGCCGATTTCCAGCTTCTCTTGCGGATCGACATTGGCTCCTCCAGTGCAACATGGCGCAACAATAGAGGAAATTCCACAATAGATTCCAGGGCGCGCCAAACACGCAAGAAACCCTTATAAATTGGGCGTTTCTCGCTGCACGCCCATGCCGGTCATGTTGCGTTTGGCTCGACCTATTCCCTTGCATTTCCAATGCCTCCCGACACGGCCAATTGAATAGACGCGACATGGACGCGACATGGTTTGCCTGTCGGGTGCGGCCCGCAAACTCGGAATTGCATCCTTAAGGAAACCGAGAGTTTAATCGTGGCCGCCCCGACCGAGTGGTTGCACACCCGGCCGGGACTTCTCGAACCAGCGCCATGAGGGGGCGCGAAAGCATTGGTAGCCGCTCTCACCGACCAGCCGTCATCGGGATGAATGACGTGCGGTCAACCATCGGCGATAACGTGGCCATGATGGCCATCATCGTGGGCAGCAAAAAATAGCGTGGACGCTGCAACTAAAGCGCGACGGATAGCGGCGAATATCGCGAAGCCGCCGGGGCTATTGGCAAGGCCGCAGTACTAGGCTTCAGCCACCGCCGATGATGATGGGCATCATGATGCTGAGCGCAAGCTTGATGGCGATAATGGCCATGCGCGCTGCGCTAGGCGCGCACAGCGAGTCGATGCCGGCTCTGTTCCTCTTCCCGCTTATGACGCAAGCGTTCCGCTTGAGCCTTATCAGCGTCGGAAAGGGGACGCGTGGGAAGACCATCCCGCGCGATCTTGGCAGCGATGCGCTTCGTAAAGGCCTTGATTTCTGCCTTGGTCTTCATGGCTTTCGTCCTTCAGCGTTTAATTTAGGCGTTTTACCGCCTATTACCAGCGCTACTTTGTAAAGAACCAGTAATCCTTGAGGTCTGTTCCGTCTCGCCAACACTTGGTCATCGAATATCCAAGTCGTCCTAACTCATTGCATATGCTCATGTATTTGTGCATTGCCGGGCCCGGCAAGTCAGCCTCAAACAATTCCATTACCAGTTCAAACGGGTTCACCTGCCGAACAAGTCTTCGGACACTCTCCAAAATCCGCGGCATTACAAGTTCGGCTTCCTGTTTCGTAACGTACGTCCTCGCCGTCTGGTAATCGAAAAACGTCTCTGAAGTTTTGCCCGTCTCAAGCGACCGTAATCTGATGCCAAACATCAGTTCGAAAGGGTCGCTACGCGTCTCGTCGTCTTCCACTAATGCGACCACCATTTGCACGACATCAACAGTGTCGGAGATTTCACCCAGATCAAAATCGACAAGGTAGTCGCCGTATACGCCTGTGAGCACCTCCCCGGGTTCGCCGATTTTGAATTCGTATGGCATTCAGCGATAAAATCACACGCAGCAATTGTGCAGGTCAAGAAAAGTCGCCCTTCCTTCCCCTTCGCATAGAAAAGCCCCAGCCAAACGTGAGGCCGGGGCGAAGTTGACCATTACTGCAGGGCCCATTCAGACCGAATGCTCAGCGGGTGTCAATGTGGCAGCAGGCTGACCCCGGTGCTGGTGGTAGTTGTCAAGCGGATGGACTCAGAGCAAAATGCCTTAGGGGGGCGCTATGAGCCAAAACCAAACAAAATATTTGCTCACACCGGATCAGCACCGGAGACGTGCTCGGCGGCTACGGCAATGGCCTCAGTACAGCCTCGCTGCTGAACTGCATGAGCTTGCTGCTGACATGCAGGAAAGCCTTGCAAAAACCAGAGACACCGTTGGCAGCTATTGGCAGCCAAAGGAGCAGAGCACCACGCCGATGAGTGATGCCCCACGCTGACTAAGGCGTGCCTATGGGTTCAGGTGCGTTGGCAAGCAACGAAATGCCGCGAAGCATCAGAAACCGGCAGGATACCGGATCGGTCCACTAAAGAATGTTGCAGACGGGTGTGGGCTCCGCCTTGGTTCGCGCTTTAGCTCGCGTCTGAATTCCTTCGTTAGTATCCCCGCCACCTCGCGCTCGCTAAGCTCGCCTGATTTTGTCCCGAATTCTCCTCGGAACCTCTTGCCCTTGAACTCAATAGGCACGCCGTCCGGTCTGCACAGGACGACGAATTTTTCATCCACCCGGTAGTGGCCGGTGATACTCACACCGCCCGGCTTGCTACGCGATGGTTTTTCTATATGGACGTGAATAGTTTTGATTTCGTCGTTCATTGGTAGGAATTGCCGTAAATCTCTCTCAGGTCACGAGAAAAGTTTGCAGTACGCACATAACCAACACCGCCGGGCTCCGAAAAACAAAGAGCGACGGCGTCAGCCTCATCCGGCGAAGGCACGCCACGCTTACGCATGCCTTGTTTGCTTTCGATCAGCAATCGACCGGCGCTGTCGTATTTGTAGCCGGGACTGATTAAATCAGCTTGCAGGCTGTCGGAGTCTGGCAATTCGAAGCGGCCTTCCTCCAAAACGCTTTTCATGTTCTGCCAAAGCTCTGCGCGCCTGTTAGCAGGACCTCCGGCGGGGTTTCCGAGTTCGTCAAGCGGCGGTGGCTCGTTCGGCTTTCCGCCAAAACTGACGGCGTTGACAACGCTGCGGCTTACGCCCTGCTCCCGCAGTCGGTCATAGACACCGACACCGAGGCCGCCGACATCAATGTGCACCCGTTCCGGCTTGTCCTCTCGAATGATTTTTTGAACCCAGCCGGCCACCTCCATAGTGTCCATGTGTCTGCGAGACTCGACCTTCAAGATTCGGCGCCCACGTCTCCAGGCAATGCTCGTTCTGTCTGGTCCCATCCCGGCGGGGTCAACGCCGACAATCAGGCCCCAGCCAAAATTATCTTCCTCAATCCGCTCTTTCCGCGCTTTAATAACGAGCGCGGGTGGAATGAAGCTGTCGAACGTACTGGAAATAAAAGCCTCGCTTGCAATGAGGGGAAACTCTTGGGGTAGACGCTCGCCGAGCTGTTGTTGCTTCGCACGCCGCCAAGCGAGCTGTTCGTCGTCCAAGCGGTATAGCTCTTTGAGTTCCGTTTCCTCGGCAG
Source organism: uncultured Alphaproteobacteria bacterium (assembly GCA_963806465.1). Classification (GTDB taxonomy): domain Bacteria; phylum Pseudomonadota; class Alphaproteobacteria; order Rhizobiales; family Xanthobacteraceae; genus BOG-931. The sequence goes on from CAWDZD010000026.1 coordinate 10,694, forward strand.
AGATTGCAAAATCGTCATCGGGTTTCTTTCGATAGGCCGGGTCTAGCGACCACGGTAGAAAGATCGGCAGCCATTCCGATGCGCCGGCTTCGGCAGAGCGCCAGAGCTTGTAAAAATCGTTGTAGCCATTCGCCGTACTTTCGATAATGGCTTCTGATCCATCAACGTCAGGTACGATTTGAAACAATGAAGCGATCTGAGTTTCAAGGTCCGGCCAGAATGCCGCCTCGGAGGCGTGCAGCAACTGCGCCGTAGCTGATCGTCCGGCGCCATCTAGTGTAGCGACACTGACGACATAGCCGGAGTCGTTGTTGAATAAGAGTGTCTCGGCGTTGAATGTGCCGGTCGCCGGCCGCACATCCTCGGGAAGGTGCTCATAGAACCTCTTCACCATCTCAAATAAATTAGTGCTTGCACGTCTTTCGTGGCCAAGAATGAAGGTTCTCAATCCCGGTTCAAAGAGACAGCGATGAAAGAAACGCGCCGAGACGTAAGTCGATATGCCCAGCTGTCGAGCCTTCAGGATGATAACTCGAACGCGGCCGGTCTTGGCCTTCTGTTCTTCAATCCGACGATGAATCTCAAGCTGTGCAGGATTGAAGACGAATGGAGCCAATGAGCCGGCTTTTGGCCGAAGCTTGAGACAGTGCTCGGCAAAGTACGGCAAATCTGAGCGCAGGCGAGCAGCACGCTCTCCCTCGTTCAGCAACGTATCCAGCCAGCTCATTGCCGCAAGGAAAGATGCGACGCCTGACTCGCTACAATGCGTAAACAGGGGTATTTGCCAAAGTATTTTTCCATCGTAATTCCTTCATCGTAATGGATTGTGCGCCGGTAAGATGGCTCGCGCCTTAATCGAGACGCCCAGCCAAAGGGTGTTTTCGGCCGGCACGTACTCAAGATTTTCTGCGGGGAGAGCTATCCGGGGTATGGAGAAAAACAAAAGACCGCGCCGCGGTGCAGTGGCTGACCTCAAAATAACGTCAGGTGACTCCCACTTTGCAACCAGTGAACCAAGTCGTCTGTCATTGACTATTTGTAACAGGTAGCTCCAGGGGGCCCGCCTTCCAAAAGTAGCATAAGTTGTGGTCGTGCAACTAGGGCAACGCCGGAGGCGCAATGCAAGGGCGGCCGAAAATCGCCCCTTCTCATTATTAGAACCGCCGCCCGCGGGCCGCGCTCGCGGCATGCTGCAAGTGGTGCTCCGGCTCAGGTCCGCTGCGGGCGCCGGCGCGGCACGACTAACGACTTCGCCCCGCATGCTGTCGCGACCAAAGCCACTTCCGGATGCTTCATCAGACAATCCTCAATCTCGTTGCCATAGCTGCCACTGATAATCACGTCGGCATTGCGGGCATTGCAGGTGGCATCGCGGTTGTTCCAGTAGCCGAGAAACCTCCCCGGATCGGGCGAGCGGATGGCGATCGTCCAGGTCTCGCCGAGAGCAAGCGGCCCGCCACGTGATCGCGACGGGAGGATTGGATGCCTAGTCTAAACCTTAGACGACTCTGGGCGCATCAACGTTAATTCTCGATCGAAATGGAACGGGACGTCCATTCGTGCTGGGGTTGTGCCCAAGCACGAATGTAAAAGAACTCGCCCCGAGAACTGCTGCGGGCGACGGTCGCCAATGGTTCAAGCTCTTAGCCGATCGCTGGCCGTGCCGCGCCATCATTTGCGCCTGATCGTTGAGATTTTTTGGCGAACCTTGATCGGAAGCGCAGACAATCAGGCCGGCGGGGATTTTCGCTATCAATGGGCGACAAATGGCGCGGTAGTCCTCGCGCCCGCCGCCGGGCTAAGGCCCCAAAGCCGCTTCGGGCGCAAGTCGGAACGGCAAGCAATCACCGCAAGGCACCTTTTGATTCAGACAATTGCACAACGGAGCTCGCGCACAACGTAATCGAGGAGTTTAGCCATTGATGCGACGCTGGCTGATATCAGGTGCATCCGGGCAATTGGGCGGTCACGTCGTGCGCGCACTCTCGCGCCGCCATCCCGGCGACTATGTTCATGTGCTTGGCCGCGCGTCCCTCCCGGGGACGCATGTCACCGAATGGGTGGATCTCAGAAGTGGTGCGGCGATGATGGACCTGCTGCGACGCGCTGCCCCCACACACATCCTACACCTTGCGGCGGTGTCGCCAGTTATCGCTGAGGCCGATCCCGCGTCCTGCCACGCGCTTCACGTGCTGGCCACCAAGCGGATGGCAGCCTACACCGCCTCCACGAACGGGTGGATGCTGTATGCCTCGTCGGATTTTGTGTGGCACGGAAGCGGTGGGTTGCATGAAGAAGACGATGTGCCACTTCCGACGAACGCCTATGGAAGAAGCAAGCTCGCCGGAGAGCAAGTCGTCGCCGCGTCCGGCTGCGGAACTCGTTGCCCGCTATTCGCTGCTGTTTGGCCTCCCGGTAGATCAGCGCCAGACGACATGGACCGCGATTGCCGATAGCCTGGAGCGCAATGACCAGGTCAGCGCGGTCGATGACGAGTGGCGATCGCCAATGAACCTTGCGGACGCGGCCTCCGTCACAATCGAGCTGGCAACGCGGCGCTGTCGTGGCGTGGTCCATGTTTCGGGCCGATCGGCGATGACGCCGTATGACATCATAACCATGATGCGCCGAGAGCTTCATTCGGCCTCGGAGGTCCAGCGAGTCTCGCGTGTCTCGTTCAACCCGAACGTGATCCGTCCGCGCGATGTCACGCAGTCTGATCGCCACCTACGAAGTCTTCTCCCTGAATTCGAACCCGCGCCTCTGCAATCCGCCCTGCGCATTGAACGGCGACCCACGCCGCGCTTTTGTGTGATCATTCCGGTGTATCTCGGAGCCGAGACCCTTGGTCGCAGCCTGAACGCGCTTGCCGATCAGCATTTTGATGACAGCCACGGATTGCAACCGAGTGACGTCGAGGTGCTGCTGGCATTCAACGATGGCCGAAACGACAGTGAGATGGCGGCGGAGGCGCATGTCGCGCGCTTGCGCGCGCGGAACTTTCACGTGCGATTGCTGCGGACCCCACCGACCCGCCGAGTCGCCATCGCTGCGGCCGAGAAGGTGGCAGCCCGGGGTACCCATCGCCTTTATCTGGACCAGGACGCAAGATTGTCTCCGCACGCGCTTTCCGCTCTATTTGCAGCACTCTCGCCGGGCACCGGCATTCACTTCGCCGCACCTCGCGGATTATTCGAGCCGTCCCCTTCTTTCTTGGTCCGTGCGTTCTGCCGCTACTGGCGCTCCCTGCCATATTGCGACGCTTCACCCGTCACGATGGGCGCCTATGCCGTATCGGCCGATGGCCGGCGACGATGGCACGCGCTACCGCATCTGGCGCCCGACGATAAATTTGTCCGATTGCTATTTGCACCGGCGGAGCGGCGCCTACTTGCATCGGAGAGCTATCATGTAATGGCGCCGCGAAGCTGGAGCGAGCTGATCTGGACGCGGCGCCGCTACATTCGTAGCAATCGCGAACTGGCGCGGGCCACCCATCTTGCGCATCCGGATCCGATTCCGCGCTATCGGGGCGTTCTCAGACCTCTTCTGCGACCGTCGGCCTGGTTCGATTTCGGAGTCTTCGTAGCCGCGTTTTGGGTGAGCTGGCTGGCGGAGACGGTCAGGGCGCGACAGGCGAGACCGTCGTGAACCCCACACTTGATGTCGTCATTCCGGCGGGCGGCGATGCTGGCCTGCTTCAGCGATGCCTTGTTGCACTGCTGTGCGACCGCGCCGGCGTCGACCTGTGCGTCATCGTAGTGGCAAACGGGCCTGCGCAAAGCCAGAACCAGGCGAGTGCCCAATCATTGTCGACCGCGTTCGAGCGTGAACATCAAACATTGATCGTCGTAACAAACCCCTGTCCAGGAAAGGCGGCGGCACTCAATCGGGGCGATCGAGAACGTCGCGGCGGGGCGGTGCTTTACCTCGACGCGGATACCATCATTCTCCCTGGGACCCTGGCCGCCATTGTCGCGAGCTTGGCCACCGATGAGCCACTCCTTGTCGCGCCACCGATGGTGCTGATTTGGCCGCAGGGAAAGCTGGAACAGGCGTTCGTTCGCGTGTGGCCGCATCTGTCCGGCATGGCAAACGACGTCGTCGGCGCGGGCGTCTATGCGACGAACGCGGCGGGCCGCCGCAGGTGGACCGAGTTTCCCCCGATTGCGGCCGACGATCTGTTTGTCCGTTCGCGCTTCAGCAGAAGCGAACGAAAGCTTCTTGCGGCGGGCGGCTTTCTGTTCAACCTCCCAAGGGGCGCGGATTTGCTACGGGCCAAGCGCCGATGGGACCATGGCAATCGCACTCTCGCACAGCTCCGCGATGTCCAACTAGGCAACCTGCCGGTGCGATCGTCCCTCGCCCGATTGGGCGATGTCGCGCGGCTTTGGCGGGAGGGCCCGGCGTTGGCTTGCTTCTTGCTATTTACGCTCGCAGCACGGCTCTCTCGAAGCGAGAAGGATGGTTCTGCCGCGTGGATTGCACCGAGGGCGCAGCCGTTCACAGCGATACCAACGCGCCGACCACACGTCGGCATCTGCATCGTCACGCATAACAACGATGACGTGATCGGAGCGTGCCTTGCTTCGCTGAAGTCGCGCTGGTCTCATCTTTCGATTCGAATCGAAGACAATGCATCGATGGACGGCACAATAGATGGGATTCGACAAACTGAACCGCGCGCCAAGATCAGAACGAATACCGTCAATCGCGGTTATGCTGTTTCGGCGAACAGGCTTGCCGCCGATTTCGGTGAAGAGGTTGACTATCTTCTGCTCGTCAATCCAGACGTCGAGTTGGCGCCCGACGCGGTCGATCAACTGATTGCCGTATCGCTAGCGAGTGAAAAGGAGGCAATTATTGGTGGACGGATGATGCGGCACGACGGCAGCATGGACTTCACGTGCTGCCTTGCCGAACCGTCGCTCCGCCAATCGGTCGCGTTCGCATTCGGGCTACGGCGCTGGCTCGGTTGCGGATGGCTCGATCCTGATGCTCTCGGCGGCTGGCGCCGAACCGGCATCCGGGCAGTCCCGGTGCTGACAGGAGCGATGCTTCTGATCAATCGCAGATTGTGGGAGCGCGTGGGCGGCTTCGATGAACAATACTTTCTTTACGGGGAGGACGTTGATCTTTGCATCCGGGCGAAAAAGCTGTTGGGTGCGACGCTCTTCACCGGCTTTGCGCGGTATGTCCATCGCGGCGGCGCGAGCTCGGCCACTGAGGCTCAGCGGTGGCTCGCCATCCTGCGCGGCAGGGTGAGCCTCTATCGCCAGCACCTGCCGCTGCTCCGAGGCAGCTTAGCTCGATTACTGCTGCTATGGGGCGTGGCACTGCGCGCCATGGCCGAAACGTGCGGGCTCGCGCGCGCAGGAAAATGGCGAGACCTTTTGCGGCAGCGCGACCTATGGGGTTGCGGATGGCCGCAGGCGCGCCCACCTCGGACAATTTTTGGCGATCAGGTTTGACCGATCACTTGGCATGGCAGCATCGCCTTGATCATGTGCTGGAGGCATTGCGTGCGCCTCAAGCCAAGCCTGTCGCCTATACGAAAAACCCAGCGGGTCAAACTGCGCGAACTCGCAGGATCGCTTGAGTAGGCTTAGGGACACCGCAAGGCGCTGAAATTGACGAAGACACTGTTGATCGCCACGGCCCTGACATCATTGCTCCAAATAAAAACCCGGCGCGAGTGCCGGGCGTTTGAACTCAATTTTTGCTTCGCCTAGTTAGCAGTCTTCATTGACTGCCTAAAGTCATAATCTTTGGCGTGTAGCGCATCCTCTTGATGTCGGCCAAGGCATGACATAGCGCGTGGCAATCCCGATTATCCGAGTTAACGTCGCCGAAGCTACGCAGACGCTCTACTGCCACAGCCGCCGCTTGCGGCCCAGCGATGTCGCAGGTCGTGAAGAAAACGCCACCAACCAGACGCAAGATTGCATCGACAAGGTGGGCGTCGAAGTGTTGTTGTCGCATCGAACTGTAAGACTCCTAAATGCAAGCCCATTCCGCGCTCTGAACGTCCGTTGGATCGAGATCGCCAAGCGGCAGCGGCCAGGTTCGCCTGCCCACGAGGTGAACATTTTCGGGAAAAAATCACAAGGTTTTCCTGTAAATTAAGATGAGCGAAAGATGTGGCGACTATCGTCGTAGGATCGCGGGTCTATCTGTTACGCGGCCAGAATGGCTGGGGAACACACGACATTACTGCCGTTGTGCCCAAGTTGCGGAAAGCCAATGGGCCTTTCGCGAGTTGTACCAGCTACCGCCGGCCTGTCTGAGCTTCAAACTCACGGATGTGCGGACTGCCGGGTCTGGCTTACGGAGGCGAAGGAGCGTTGGGTTACGGAGACGGAGCCTTGGATACACAATCCGCGCCCCGATGATGTGCCCTGAGCGTTTGAAATAAAGTCCCCGTCTCTCACAGATGGTTTGTTTGTCAGCCTTCGCACCGAACGCCGACGTTCCTCGCCGAGCGGCAACTCACACATTGCCAATAAGGCCGGACCGGTGCACGGCGATCTCGTTAAGGTCCGCTCGGCGGATTACCATTGCCGCGGTTGGCCACGCCTGCAGCGCTGGGAATAAATCGGAGCGCAGGAACATCTCTTGCTTCTGCAAGACCGTTTCGAATAAGCCAGCTCGTCAAAGCGTTACTTCGCAGAACAGCGCCGGCAGCGCGACGGTCTAACAGCGTCGCACCAGCTAATAGTAGGAGAGCTGAGGATAAATCAGCTTCCTATTAAACCCGCCCGACTTCCGCCTCGTCGATTTCAGCAACAGGATAGCAATGGTCTTTGCATCGACGCCGTCGGGCACCTTGCTCTTGTCGCCGGAGCGGACGCCATTCTGGTCGCAGAGAAAGACCCAACCATCATCCTCGTACCAGTAGCCAATCTCGACCGCGCCGTGAGGGGAAGCGTGTGCCGCCATGCTTGGTCGTCTGGACGGTTAAGCGATAAATCTCAGGCATGCCTGGTTTGGAAGTAACCGGGCGGATAGATAATTTCGGCGCGATTGAAGCTATTGCGCGACGCTTCGGTGCGCGCGAATCTGAGCATCATCAGTGCGTAGCGAACGGCGCAGAGCAGATCGTCTCTTTCGGCAACTACCTTGCCATCCTTGCGATGATAAATCGAAAACTCTTCCCAAAAATCATTTAGCTCGCGGAAAACCTTGAAGCGGCCGGTCTTCATGCGATCCAGCCACATCATCAGCCCAGCCTCGACGCTTACCGAGCCGTCCTCAAACTGTGAATGCTCCCAGAGCATATCGAGGCCCTGATCGCGATATTGCTCCATCAAAGGAATGCCCGCGCCTTCGAGCGTTTGCCTTCGTCCATCTCTCGGCCTTGCCCAGCGCAGGTGCTTGCCCCATGTTCTTAAGGTGGCAGCGTGAATGATCGGCGTGGTTTCCTTCTGCCGAAACGCCTTTATCAGATAAACGCAATCGTGGTCTTTATCGTGAGCCAATTCGCAAGCAGCAAAGAAATGAGTAAACCCAAAGTCTAAGCCCCCGATACGCGGCCAGTGACCCGGTATGTCCCTGTGCTCAACTTCAATTCGTGCCCGAGCAATCGGGAAGACCACACCGCTGCCCATAGTGGGGATGCCCATGGTGCGCGCTTCGCGCTCATGCTCAGCGTAGCTTCCTGCAATCTGTTCTTTTTGCTCGTCCGTGTAGTGTTCGCAGTCATCGAGCGTCATATTGATGACGATTCGATCCGGCGAAATCCCCAGAACTTGAAACGATGGACGACCTCGGAGATCCCCTGCAAGGGCGTGAACATCAGCCAAACCGGCCCGCCCCCAACATTTGTGCGCGTTAGGCTTTCAGAGAAAATATCCGCTGGCGGCTCTTCGTCGAGAGGCAACATAGTCCAACGTGCTTCCCTGGAATTTTTCACGACCGGCGGAATACGACTTCAGCGTAATGGTCGATATCCCGCCGGAGACATGCCGCACGCGGATCATGTCAACGAGGTCTGCAATACCCCTCGCCGTTACGACTTCGGCAATCGCGTCCTTGGGAATGGTCCCAGTGCCGTGCTCGCCGGCGTTGCCTAAGAGAAGCTTCTGGATCGTGTCTCTAACGACTTCGTTCGAGACGCCGCAAACCCAGCCGTCCGTGGCTTTGTCGAACCTTTTACCGGGCCACCAATCCGGATAGCGCCCCGTCGCGTGACAGGCGATTTCAATGGCCGACGCAAGTGTTTTGCCGGATTGATTGGCCGCCATGAGCAGCCGCTCCCGTACCGTCGCGCCAGCCGTAAAGAACGCAAGCTGCTTCGGGTATGGATTGAAATAAGCAAGCCTATTCTCGGTTAAGCGTCTCGCTTTCTCGGCACTCAACGCTTGCAAGAGTAAGTCGTCGTTCCCGTCGCTCGCGGACTTGAGCAATGAGTTCTTCAAGTTCTGCATCTGTAGTCTCTGCTAATTGATTGTCGACCGTGAGCTCAATCTCTTTGGGCAACAGGTTGGCAACAAACTTCAGGTATTCGGCCGGGCGCTCCTGAAAGACGATTTCGATGGCCCGGTGACCGATCTTGTTGTAATGCTCTTCAAGGTCGCTCAAAAACCTCTGGCTCAGTCGAAGCCTAGAATTCTTGGCGGTTTTGGAATCGCCTCGAACGTAACCCATCAATTATTTTCTCTCTGCGAGTTTCTTCGCGGAACCCCGCGATCATTTCATTGTCTCAACTGCTCTCACGATAATGCGTTCGGCCGCCCCAGGGTCTAATTCCTCAAGCTTCTCGTAGTCGCGCTTGAAACGTCGAAGTGCCGCCATACGCTTCTTCGCATCCGGCAACTTGCTTGCCTCAACCATGGCTTCTCGCCAGGCGTCTTCAAAGTCTTCCTCAAAGTCAGCGCGCTTCATTGCCGGGACTGCTCCGTCGCTAATGAAGGGCCGCGCCAATCTCGCCGGATGCGAATGTCCGACCCTCCGTTGGGAAAGCCTTCCAAAAAAGGCCACGTAGACCGGGCACTTCTTGAGCGAAATCGCACTCAAAAGACGGTCTGGGCCCTCACTGCCCTCTGCTGGCACTTGGGCGAACAAAATCGCTTGTTGCGGCCCACTTTTCGGCCCTTGTGCCATTTGGAGATGATGGCGCTGCAACCAGGCCGCTCGCACTTGCGTTTGGTTGTCGGCTCGGAACCGGTCATGTCGCTGCCGCCAAACGTCGATGCTATCAATATCTTTTGATGTCTTTGCTTATTTCCTTCAACGCCCAAGCGGCTTGCGGCTGCGATATTTGATCAAGGATAGCATCCGCGATGATCTGCCAGGCCTTCGTCGGATTGGCCTTGACCTCTTCGCTGCTGTTGTTCAGCGCAGTCATGATCATGGTGTGAAGGGCTTTCTTGGCTTCTTCACGTTCTGACATTTCACGGTCCTCTAGGATACCCTGCCGCCGCATCGTGCGGCGTTCCCAAACGCAGATTGACTTAGCCCCGGCCAGATAGCGAGTGTATTTGGCTGGGGGGAATGCGAGCGGGCGGCTGGGCTTGCCACGGCAGCCTGCCTGCGCGCAGTGTCGGCCGCACGACATCAGTCGGAGTTGGCTGACCCATTTCCAGCGACCCCCGAGCACATATTACCGGCGACCGATTTGCGTGCTTCATTTTCCGCCCCCCCGATTTCCGGGGGCCCGGTTTTTGATAGCGATTTTACGGGCATTTCCTTTATTCAAATCGTGACAAACCTAGGCTGCGGCCCTATGTGCCCTTTGCCGACATTTCGGAGAGCAAAAAGTGACCTTGCTAGAGACCCGGCGGCCGTTCTTCCACATCGGGATGATGACGCTGCATCCTGGCGCAGCGCAGCGACGCTTGCGGGAGGTCTCGATACCCACCTCTGCCATGACGGCGAAGTTGTCCCGCCGCTCACGATGCTTGCGCTCGCATTCGGCTGAGCAACAGCGCAAGCCAAGGCTTTCGAACTCTTTCCGACAGTGAGCACAGTCGATGTAGAAGCCCTTGCTGCCCCTCTTCATGCCGTAATCGATGCTGTCGGTGACGGCCACCGGATTGCCCGCGTCATACCAATCCTGGCATCGCATCGAGCAGAAACGGCCGTTAAGGTCGCCTCTGCGGCCCTTGTAAACGAAGGTGTAGCTGCAGACGAAGCAGGGAACGATGTTGTGCTGAGTTGTTGGGCGAGCGCGATCGGCTAGGATCGCGGCAATAAGCCGTTCTGTAGTGCTGGTCATGTGAAATTTTTACGCGTTGCTCGTCGCGGTGCCTGATAAAATGCTGTCACTCTTTAAGGGCTCTGGTGGTTTGGGTGTTGCCTTATTTTCTGCGAAGAAAGTCGCCTGACGATGTCGAACGACGCCACGTCGTGCCATTGGCGGTGGCTGCGGCGCACGCAATCTCCGGAGTCGCGATCCTGGCTGGGGCCCACAGCGTTATGCAGACGACGCCGCTGTACATCCTCGGACTACTAGTCAACGATCCGACCGCCGCCATAATTCTGATCGTTACCGCTGTCCTCGCTGTCATTCCTTATCTGATGCGCAAACCGCCTCACGTCATATTCATGGCGTTGCTGCTACCGCAGCAGTGCTTGTTGCTGATGCATTTCGTGTCAGCGGTTACGACCATCGCCTCTGGGCAATATCCCGATGGCTATATCCCCGCGGGAGGGTCGGCCTTCATCCTCGCCGACCAAATTTGGCTACTGACGATCGTCGCCGCGCACACATTCGAGTATGTGAGTCCTGTGACACGTTGGCCGAATGCGACCGTCATTCACTCGCCGAGAAAATAAGGAACGTAACCAAAGTAAAATCGTTGTTGTCCGGGAAAAGGGCGCTGCAATGTTGTTTGAGCTGACGCGGACGGCTGCCCTTACCTATGCCGTGGATTGGGGTGCTTCTGATTGTCACCGGAATGGTCATTATAATCGCAGCGCTTAGCGTAACGAGGCGGCCCTAGGCGACAACAGTACGTCATCATTTCTCACTCGTTCACGCTTCCGCTTCTCTGTGTCGGCGGATTTAGGCTCGCCTAGTCGGCCGTTCCTAAAATATCGCTCGGCTTAAACCACGCTTGATTGCATTCAGTGGAAAGGCTTGGGCGGCCCGCATTGGGGCCGGCAGTCAGTGCGGCGGGACAGCTTAAGTCCATCGTCAATCGACGTACAACTCACGCAGTAACCTACGGGCCAGAAGCTCCGTAGTAGAAGCCGCGCCGAGTGGTGCCGATTTGCCGCCCAGTATGCCGCCGCTGACCATAATCTTCCCGCGGTTCACTTCATATGAACCCCTGATCGTCTTCCCGTCGACCTCGATACTGATTTCGTTCGCCATTCTTTACAGAAATGCGGGCCAGTCGTTTCGTTCCTCGGCTGACCCCGGGCAATAAATGAAAGCTAAGGCGACGCCCGCGCTCTTCTAGCGGGCGATGGCGGATTGACGTATGTGTCTTAGGCTGCGACGATTTGGCCTGCCGAGGGGTAGCGGGTCGTACTTATGAGTGACACACCAACACAGCATGGACTTCCGCCTGAACTCGATCGCACTGCACACGAACGGCGCGCACGACTAATCGCTCAACTGCACCGGCAGGCGATCGCGACAGCCAACGATTGGTCGGCTCAGAACAAGGCGATCAGGGCGGGTACGACCAAGGATGCTGGGCGCCGAAAGATGTAGCTTGGATGAGTATCGCGGGCGCCTTCATCGTGGCGCTAGGTTCTATCCTCGCCCTTTGGCAATGATGCAATAGGCGGGTCATTCCAGGCCCAGCGGGCGGTGCCGCGCGTCATGCGGGCCCGGCGAGCGGCATCGCAGGAAAAATTGGCGCGCGCTTCATCAATCTGCAGGGCATTATGATTACCTAGTGGTATGGGTGGCGGCGGCAAGTGGAAACGATAATGGATCGCCCCGCGCTGATCCTATTCGTTCGTGCAACCACGCTTCCGAGCGAGCTTTTATCCAATCTACAGCTTCCGAATGCGCCTTGAAGGTAGCCTCGCGAACGCCGAGCGCAAGAGCCGACCTAATCTGCAAGTCGCTTGCGGACGCGAATAACCTGCGTCGCGTACCACTTGCCGCCCTCGGCCCTTTACCATGACGACTTCGGTTCGGCAGGCCAACCCATGAAAGACGTGCCTCTGATGAAGGCTTGCGAAGAGCTAGGGGCGCTCCTTAACGGATCCACAGTGTGCCTGACCCGCGAGGAAGCGCGGCCCGACCTCCAACTAAGGAGCCTACATCCTCGGGCGTTGTCGGGGCCTCTTTTCGGCCTTTACCGCAAGTTGCTCCCAATGGTCTGCCCGCTCTATCCAGAGCGCCTTGCGCGGAAGGACATAGTGGGCAATGCCTTGCCCGCCATGAGTTGGATGTGGTTGCGGCCTGGCCGATCGATCGCTTAGGGGTTGGCCGAATGGGTCGTTGGTCTCCACCGGCGAATGGGCTAGTGTTTTGGAGGGGCGGGAAGCGGGGGGCGATGCGACGACAAATCTTCATGAGCTATCGGCGCGACGACGAGCCGGGAATGGCTACCGCCCTGTATTTCCAACTGGAGCAGAAGTTCACAGGCGAGCGCATCTTCATGGACCGTCGAGGGCGACATTCGCCCCGGCAAGGATTTCGTGCGGATCATCAACCAGCAGGTCGCCGAATGCGACGTCATGCTTGTAATGGTCGGCAGAGGCTGGCTCTCGGCAGCGAGCGATGAAGGCGAGCGACGGCTCGACAATCCGGAAGATTTCATCCGGCTGGAAATCAAGTCCGCGATCCAGCTCGACAAGCTCGTCATCCCGGTCTTGATCAACAAAACCGATATGCCGCGGGCAAGCGAGCTCCCCACCACGCTGAAGCCCTTTGCGCGCTTCCAGGCCGTTCGCGCTCAGGTCGGTGCAATCCGCAAGCTGCCGGCAGCGGCACGGCGGCTCCGGCGTCGGGCCCTGACCAGCAGTCTCCGTCCCCGCCGAGGCTGCCGCGGCCCGATTGTCTACCGGATCTTAATCGCCTTGGGCGCGGTAGTCGCGGCAGCATGCACGATCGCGATCATCGGCAAGATGTCGCCCATGAATCCGGCATACAACCTTTCCCCCGTTACCGGGCCCACGTTCGTCGGGGCGGCATCGGTCCTGGGGCTTGCGCTGCTGCTGCACTTCTCGCCCTGGCGGCATCACGAAGGCAAGCCGGCTTCACCGGAGCAATTCAAACTGCAGGCGGCCGGCGCGCTGGTTATCCTGGGCTGGATGCTGATCACTGAAGTGCTCGGCGAGCTTAACTTCAAATATATCACGATGCCGGGTAGCACTCCCAACGTTTACAATGTGAACCAAGGGCAATCGGTCGCCTATATTTTGGGCGCCGTTCTTGGTGCGATCGCAATCATGGCCATCAAATTCGACAAGAAGAAGCTGCGTGTCGCCTTAGCGCACTAACTCTCGCCATTGGGCTCATTGCCGTGTTGGTCGGCCTTGGCACCGGCTCGCTGAGCGGTGGGAGCGCTACTAATTATTGGGTATCGGCGGAATTGAATTTGTACGGCGGTCTTGCGCTGATCTTGTTCGCGATTACGACGTTGTTTAGCAGCCTACCGAGTTTGCAATCGCGAGCTAGCGCAACGAGCTAGCCTTAGGGCGCGTACGTGACACCATTGGGGGAAACCCAAATGATCTTCGTCTTGATAAACGTGCTGGTCATCATCGTTGTCGGCGCAATCCTTTTCTATTTCATATCCATTAGGATGGCTTATGAGAAATTGATAAACGTCACCGAGTAAAGAAATTAGGGCAGTAAAGCCTATGGTCCACGTCATAAAAACTTCTCCAAAGAAATGCTCAGAATAAAATCCCGTCGAGCCGGGGCGAATCATGTAAAGAGAGGGCGCGATCAATCACCCAGATCGCATCCTTCTGGTAGACGCGAACAGCCTCGGCCGTCCCGCCGGGGCTGTTTTTTTGATTACGCCGCCAACTTCAACGGGCGGAGAGCCAAGCATTGAGTTGCGCCGATTAGGCTCTGACGGCTTCTTTGATAAACGCGAAGTCGTCGCGGTCGGCGGCTAAAATGTCCCGAATGGTAGCGGCGGTCTGGGAAGTAACTTCCGGATCGGCCTTAAAGACTTGGCGCAAAGATCGATACTGAGCCGCCTCAACTAAGATGCGCTGAAATCTGTAGTGCTTTGTTATGTCGTTCATGGTGGTCCTGGTTATTTGAAAGCGTGAAAAGACCCGAGAACGTCCTCAATTTCGGCTGAGCCAATCGCAGGAACGGGGGGTAATTCTTTGATCCTCAGGTCGCGTTTAGCGGCCTCTCGCACTTGGACAAGCAAGTTATGCCGCTTGTGAAGCCGAACAAACTCTTCGCGGATGATTTCGTTCAGACGTGCAGCCCTCGGCGCAGTCGCGCCGAAACAATCATGCACCGTGACCAAATTGATTCCTTCTTTATCGGCGGCGAGCGCGACAAACTGTAAGTGGGCGGCATCGATTGAATGGACGAAATTCGCCGTGACCGCGTTTGTTGCTTTTTTCTTGGCGATGGCGGGTTTGTCCCCAACCGCAAGCTTTACACGCCTGCGGCGGCCCTTAAGCGAAACCGAGATGATTTTAATCTTCGGCTCGTGATAGCGGTTGATGAAAGGCAAACCGAGCGGCGTTGTACAGCGAAGAGGTAAGCCCCTCTCGGCGCAGATTTCCGCAAGACCTTCCAGAAAGTCGCGGACCTCTTTAGCCTTCGGCACCATACCTTCGATGCTGTTATAAATTTCGTGGGCGACCAGCTTGGCGGCCTCAGGCGCCTTAACCCCACGCTCGTCCAACACATCGGCTACTTGCTTCGTCATTCCATAGGGGCGGAAGCGACCGGCCTGGTTCTTAGTGAAGCCTCCCTTTCTGCTTCCGTAAAAATAGGACATCGCCGACTGCTTGACGATTGTGCGATCGAACCTACCGTTCATGTACCGGGCGGCCTCGGCATTCTTGGATACTTCGAACGCAACACGCCTGTAAAAATCGTCTCCGTCATCGTCGGGAACAAGATTCACGTAACGGCCCTCATCCGCTCGCGTCATGGCGCACAGATGTTGTAGGCCGGACTGCGACGCGTCGAATGTCAGAGGTAGACGGGTTATGAAATCCGGCCCCTCGTCCAACGCCTGTACAAGCTCAACACAGGCGGCAATGAACTGATATGGCTTCTTTGGCAGCGCCCATTGAATTTTCGAGGGATCCTCTTCGCCACGCAAGATCGCGTCACCGATCTTGCGCAGAAGGGGAAGGTTCGTTTCTGTCCAGTTGACCCGCCCTGCGAAGTTCAAATCGCTTGGTTTTTTGTCATGGCTCCACTTCGTTGCATCGGCGCAAGCGGCTACATGAGCCTTCAGCCATTTAAGACCCTCTTCTCCAATCGGTTCGCCGTCCGCAAAAAGGAACAGCGCGCGCACACAATCCTCGCGTTGGAAATTAAAATGCGGGATGGCGTAAATCCGACCACGGAAATCAATGTTGAGCGGCACGTAGAACCGGCCGCGCGCGGCTATCGTTTCGGCTACCACTACATCAGTGGGCGCCATCTCTGTCGTTCGCTTGATGTAATCCAGGACAGGCTCGTTGATGGCGAAGGCAACTCGTTGCAGGGCGTTAAGGGCGTCGAGCAACGGCTGCATCTTGCCAGCGCCGATAGCCTTGCGAGCCGCTTCTTCGATCGAAGGATGATGCTCGCGGATGAGCGGAACGTTCGCCCAGTGATCGGCCGGTAGACCTCCTCTCCGCACCTGGGTCCAGGGCTCGGGCGGAGTTAGCAACGGCGACAGAAGCGGGTTGGCCCTAACGCCGCGTTCGAGCACGTCGGCCAGGAAGTCGGTAAGGTCGTCTGTCTCGGGGATATGCAATACGTCGCCCGCGGCAAGCTCGAAGAGCGGCAGTGACAGGAGTATGTTGATACCCCATCCGCCGACTTCGATTGCAGCCTGGCCCCGTTGACCAAGGTTGCGGCCGATCCAGAGCGCGATGTCACGAAAGTTCTTTTGGCCGTCGTCGTCGGAGCCGAGGTCAGAGGCGTAACAAACACTGACACCGGCGATCAGAAGTCGAAGAGCCAAATGATCGTTCTCGTGGCCTCGCAGGGCTTTCCAGATGTGTTTGGGGCGGCCTGTGGCACGGGAAACGTTGATCGTCTCCGCGAGCCGCGTGTGGTAGTGGCGCGCTAGCGCTTGGCCCTGCCTGGTCGTGCCAAAGCCGCTTAGCTTCGCGCGCTGATCCTCACTGCGTGTCACCCGCTCTAGTGAGCGGGCAAAATCATCGTTCATGCGCGTCCTATCTAAGAGTGGGCATGAATTTAGAATTCCTTCGTTTTTTCAATTAGATGGGAAAAAATTGCTTCTACAGCGTCTTGTTTCTGCACTGAGAACAAGGCGTGAACAAGGCTAGCGGGAGATAACTGTTGTAATCCTCTCGATTGCCGTTACAGTACAATCATCCACGGACGATTGAACCGTAATGATATGCGGGGCTGTCATGGCAGAAGGCAAATGGGTCGTTTACCTGCGGGTTAGCACCAAGCGGCAGGGCCGCAGCGGACTCGGCCTTGAGGCGCAGCAGGCGGCCGTAAGCGATTTTCTCAATGGGGGCGGCTGGCAACTCGTTTGCGAGCCCTTTATCGAGACGGAAAGCGGCAAAAACGCCGACCGTCCGGAGCTACAGAAGGCATTGGCCGCCTGCCGCGTATATGGCGCCAAGCTCCTAATCGCGAAGCTCGACCGCCTGTCCCGTAATGCACACTTTCTGCTCGGCCTAGAGCAAGCTGGCGTCGATTTCGTGTGCGCCGATATGCCTGGCGCCAATCGCCTCACTGTCGGGATCATGGCAATGATGGCCGAAGAGGAAGGTCGCGCAATCTCCAGGCGGACCAAGGAGGCTCTGGCGGCTGCTAAGCGGCGCGGTACCGTGCTCGGCGGCTATCGGGGTGCCAAGATCACACGACGTATCCGAGAAGCCGGCAATGATGCTCAAAGGCAACTTGCAAAGCGCCGGGCTGCCGACCTGCTCCCGATCATCAAAGAGCTTCGGGGGGGCTGCGCCGCGTCATATAAGGCCGTTGCAGACGGGTTGAACGCTCGCAACATTCCGACTGCACACGGCAGTAAGTGGCAACCGACTCAGGTTATGCGCGTGCTAGCAAGGCAGTAGCCTAATCGTCGGACTTGCGCAGCGCCCAGACGAGTCTTGGCCGGCCATCCTTGCCGGTCTTCCGCTTGCGATTGGCTGAATTCTCCACTTCCGACAGTGGCGAATGATATTCCAGCGATGCCAGGTCGGATGCGGTCCAGCGCCATAAGCCCAATCGGCCAAGCATCGTATCGGCTTGCGTTGGTTGAGCTTGAGATCGAGCGCCTGCGTCACAGAAATCGGCCGCGCGCCGAGAGCAATCAGGGCATGTCGCCCGGCGATCAGGATGAGGATCGGCGATTGGTACGTCAACGAGCACGGCGTCCTGACGCGAGAGATCAAGCAGCGCGACTAGCGGCATACTTGGCATCTTTTAACTGAATCAACTGGCCGATTTTTGTCGGCCAGCTAGTGCGTGCGAGCTATGAGGAAGCCACGAGGCTGCGCGGCGGGCAAAAGGGTAATACAAGGAAACTGATGTGGTGCGAATCTGAACGGGCGCTTTCAATCGCGCTCTTGGGGGGCGGTTACTTTTACCGGCCGCTCCGCGCACGCTATCAGGCAGGTCAAACCCTTCTCAGTGACCCGCCACCGGCCGAATTTGCTAAAGACGATGTAGCCGTCCTCGACAAGTTCGCGCATCCGCTTGGCGAAGTTGAGATCGTCCTGCGAGTGCATTTCAGTACCCCCAAGCCGACTTAGATAGTCAGGCGCCCCATCGCCTATCCAATATCCAAAAGGTACTTCCTGTGCAGCGGCAGCCCCCAACTTTGGGGGGAGCCATACATAACAACACATACTTGTGGATTAAGTTCCGCCCCAATTAGACTGCTGTCAAATGGGAAAATGGCACCCTGTGGACAGGAAAGAGCGTCCACTGAGACGCCCTTCGCTTTCGTATCGCTGCGCTACCGCACGGTGCCCATGATGTTGGGCCTTGGCCCGGAAAGAAGCTGTTCGATACATTGCTTCGCTTCATCGAAGTCTTGTGACCGGCTAGCAATACGCTTCACGTCCTCGACGCATTCCCTGATTTTGCCCATGGCATCCCCCGATGCGTGTAGCGCGCACCCATTATAAGCTCTCGGCAGCGGGGCGCATGCCGAGGAAACGACCGAAATGGCTCTATCGGATAAATCAGGAGCCCGGTAGTATACTTGCGGTCGAACGCGTTTTTGCTGGTCTGATGCTGTCCGCCATTGTGAGGGGCGCAAAATGAAGTACGACATCGGAGAGACCATGGTGGAGCGCGACATCCGAAAGACGATCATCGAACAAATAAAGGTGATCGCGATGGAGCAGGGCAAAATCTTAGCCCCGATCAGCGATAAGCTTGATCTGGCCGACGTTGGCCTAGATTCTCTTGGATTTGCAGTCTTGGTCGTGCGTCTAGAGGATGAACTTGGCCACGATCCCTTCACGACATCTGAGGCTATCGTCATTCCAAAAACGTTTGGCGAGTTCGTCAGAGCTTATGAAGACGCAGCGAAGAAAATTCCTTCCCATAAGAGCAAGACGTATCATGACGTGATCGATGAAATATGCGATCTGAATTGGTCGCAACTGAATGAACAAGATATCGTGCAAGTTGCTTGGGCCTACCATGCCTTCTCGGTGCAATTCCGTGAATGCCTTGAGGTTGCTTTGCGGTTGGCGCCAAACGATGCTCAATTGATCAAGCTCGATGCTGGCGAGCGCGACACCGACAATCTTTCGCCGTGGCCCGAAGTCGCCGCGCCGGGCGAAAAGATGCACCACGATGAGTTCATGCGTAGAGCGCTCAAGCTGTCAAAGATCAGCGCCGAAGAGCGAAGGATGATCACGGAAGCTGGCTATAAATATTTGGTCAAAAGTCGAGCGATGCTTCCAGAAATCAAGGTAATGGCCTTGACGACTTACGAAGACGGCGGACTAGAAAAAGTCTTCCGCGCAATACTCACCGCGCCGAGTTGGAATGGCGAGCTTCAACGGGCTTTCAAGCACTTCCTCGTCAAGCACATCGAGTTCGACAGTGACCCAACCGAAGGCCACGGCGCGCTTTGTCGCCACCTGACGCCAGATGATCGGGTAGCGCTGTTGTGGGTGGCGTTCCGTGACCTGCTGGTCCAGGCAGTGCCACGCCTGAGGCGATAAGATGGCCTTTCGCCGAAAGCGCGGCCGTATAAAACGTAAGAACTGAATTTCACCTATTCGTCCCCAATAGCGACGATGGGCTTGGCCTTAGCACTGTTCAGGGCCTCAAGGGCATGGCGAAAGACCTCGCCAGGCGGACGATCGGCGGCGTCTGGTAGGGCTGTCTGAATAGCGCTCAGCAATTCGCGAAGATCAGCCCAGTCAGAGGAGCTCAGGTTTCCAGGAAGCGTCTGCTCGATCGTGAGCTTTACCTCGGGACCAATCAATCGAGCACAGGTGGCGAAGAAGATAGATGGTTGGTCTGTCGCCGTCTTGATCATCGTTTCGCGACCGTGATCGCGCCAAACCTCGGCAAGGTCCTTCAGAAAGCTGGCGGAGAAGGCCGTACGAGATCCAACCGGCCGCCCGTTAGGATTGCCTGATTGACCAGGTTGCCACATGCGACCATTCACATGTTTGGTCGGCTCAAGAGCCATTTCTTCTGTTTCCTTCTGTAAATTTCGTTTAAGACCGCAAAAGAACTCGGTCTGACAATCCCGGGCACATTCTTGCAACGCGCCGACGAGGTGATCGAATAAACGCGAAGTCGCTGATTGGCCCGGAGCGTCACTTAGTGCGATGCAAGATATGTCCGAAATTGAGGTGAAAGCTGATTTCGAAAGCGAATGCTAAATTCGGTCGAGATTGACCCGAAGCGGTCATCGGCGCTGCAATAGACACCCCCGCTAGTGAGCCCTAAGGTCGCCTAGAGTCGGGTCTTGCCCGAGGAGCAGTTTGCATGGCCGAAGAGCGCCTTCAAAGGCGACTCGCAGCAATCCTGTCAGCCGATGTGGTGGGCTACTCGCGCCTCATGGGTATCGATGAGGCGAGGACTCTGCGCGTCTGAATGCCTTAAGGCGTGAGCTGGTCGACCCGGCGATTGCCGCCCATTCGGGTCGTATCGTCAAGCTTATGGGCGACGGCGCGTTGGTGGAATTTGCGAGCGCTGTGGACGCTGTCACCTGCGCCATCGAAATTCAGCAACAGCTACGGGACCACGACGCTGCTAGCACTGAAGGCGATCCAATCCGGTTTCGGATCGGGATCAACGTTGGCGATATCATTATTGAGGGTGATGATATCCTTGGCGACGGTGTCAACATCGCGGCGCGTATCGAAGGCATTGCCGAGCCTGGCGGCATCTCGATTTCCGAGGACGCCTGGCGGCAGGTGCAAGGCAAGGTCGCGGCCAACTTCGTCGATGCTGGCGAGCAGAGCCTCAAGAACATCGCGAGGCCTGTGCGCGTCTACCGGTTGGACTTAGTGCAAAAGACCGCATCCGCCTCTCAAGCGCCGCGACCGACGCTTGCGCTGCCTGACAAGCCTTCCATCGCTGTCCTTGCCTTTAACAACATGAGTGGTGACCCCGAGCAGGAGTATTTTTCCGACGGCATCAGCGAGGACATTATCACCGATCTTTCTAAGCTGTCGGAGCTACACGTAATCGCGCGCAACTCGAGTTTTACCTATAAGGGCAAGCCGGTCGACGTGCAGCAGGTCGGTCGCGACCTCGGCGTGCGCTACGTGCTGGAAGGAAGCGTGCGCAAGGCGGGCAATCGCGTCCGCGTTACCGGTCAGCTCATCGACGCTGCGAACGGCGCACACATCTGGGCCGACCGCTTCGATCGCGACCTCACCGACATCTTCGCCGTGCAAGACGAACTGACACAGAAGATCATTTCCGCGCTCAAGATTAAGCTAACACCGGAAAAGAAAGAACGGTCGGCCCGGAAGGGCACGATCGACGGCGAGGCGCACGACCTCTTCCTGCGCGGGCGCGAGCGGATGTCGCATCTCACTAGGAGCGGCAACATTGAAGCCCGCAAGCTGCTTGAAGGTGCCGTGACGATCGATCCAGATTTTGCTGCTGCGCACGCCTATATGGCTGCCACCTATGTGATCGAGTACGCCAACGACTGGTCTGAAAACCCCGAGCGGTCTATCCAAACCAGTTTGGAGATCGCGCAGCGGGCGGTTCAGATCGACGACGAAGATCCATCAGCCCACGTCTGGTTTGCAATAGCTCTGTTTTGGCATCGGGAACACGACAGGGCTTTTGCAGAGGCCCAGCGCGGCATCTCGTTGTCGCCTAATCTGGCAGAAGGACATCTGGCAACCGCTCGTATTCTTACTTACAGCGGTGACGGCGCTGCAGCGATTGACACGCTCAATACCTACATGCGGCTCGATCCGCTCTATCCGGACCTCACGCTCCACTTTCTGGCTGAGGCGCAAGTTTCCCTAGGGCAGTTCGACGCGGCGGTCGCAACCCTCAAACAGCGGCTGGAGCGCAACCCTAACTCAGAGACGTCCCATGCCCTCCTCGCATCATGCTACGGCCATCTCGGTAGGATTGCCGAGGCTCGGGCGGCCTGGGCGGAGGTGACACGGATTGCTCCCAATTTTTCAATAGAGCGACGGCGGCGTTTGCTGCCCTATAAAAATCCCGATGATTTCGAGCGCTACATCGAGGACATGCGTAAGGCCGGCCTTCCAGTATAGCGCGCAATGCCGAAGGGCTTCCCACGATGTCGCCTATTGGCCCTTAGCGCCATTTCGCACTCACGCCTTAAATGATCGCTCTTGGAGCAACAACGGACATCGGGCGGCACAGGCGCGGAATCCATCGGTAGCGTTTGACCCCGAACGGACATTGTCGTCTCGATAGACACCCCCACCCACGGGGCCTAAAATCAGTACAAAACCAAAACAGATCAGGACGTTCTCTATGGCGGAGGCGCGTGTCGAACGACGACTGGCGGCTGTCCTCGCGGCCGATGTTGCGGGCTACAGCCGCCTTATGGGCGCCGACGAGGAAGGCACGCTCGCGGCACTCAGGGCGCACCAGCGTGAACTTCTTGATCCTAAGATTGCCGAGTTTCGAGGACGTATAGTCAAGACCACCGGTGACGGACTTTTGATCGAGTTCGGCAGCGTCGTTGACGCCACCCATTGCGCAATGGACGTTCAGCGCGGCATGACGGAGCGTAATGTCTCCGTTCCGCCGGACAAGCGTCTCGAATTTCGCATCGGAATTAATGTCGGCGACGTCATAGTCGAAGACAATGACATTTTCGGCGACGGCGTGAATGTTGCGGCCCGGCTTGAAGGGATTGCCGAGCCGGGCGGCATAGTCATTTCCGCTAGTGCCCACGACGCCGTGATCAATCGCATAAAGGCGGAGTTCCGCGACCTTGGCGCCCTCTCGCTGAAAAACATCGAACGCCCGGTGCGGGCACTTCAAGTTGTGTTTGTGTCCGGTGATCATGCAAACGCCGGCGCAATCCGGAGCGTCCGCCCGCAGAGCGGTGGACCAACCGCGGGGCTATCCATTGCCGTTCGACCGTTCATAGTTCTCTCCGAAGATCGAGGGCTCGAATTCCTGGCGAATGGGCTGGCGGAGGATGTCATTGCCTTGCTCGCTCGGGTACCCGGCTTCTTTTTGATTTCGAGGGCATCGTCCTTTGCTTTTCAAAATCTTGAAACACCGACGTCCGTGATCGCCGGGCAACTGGGAGTCCGCTACGTAGTGGAGGGAAGTGTAAGAGGCGCTGGTGACCAAGTCCGCGTTTCAACCCAACTTGCGGAGGCCGCGACAGGCCGCATTCTCTGGTCCGGCAAGTTCGAGGCTACCCGAGCCGAAACGCTGGAGTTACAGGACGAGATCGCCCGCGGGATAATGATTGAACTGGAGCCTGCGCTCACCCAGGCAGAAATCAGGGTCATCCGGCGCCAGCGTCCGGAGAATGTCGACGCCTGGGGTTACTACCACCAGGCCGCGGGCGCGCTTGGTGGCGGCGGCTGGAACGAGCAGGCTGTTTCAGAGGCACAGAACTTCCTGCAACGGGCGCTCGAGCTCGACGCTAACTTCGCCCTCGCGCGTGCGCAGCTTGCCCTTCTGTCGGCGCTTGCGCAAAACACCGGCCTCGTCGAACACTCGACAGAGCATGCTCAAGAAGCGCTGGAGGCAGCCGAAATGGCGATTGCGGCTGACGCGGGCAGTTCCGAAGTCTTGGGCTACGCGGGATGCGCACTCTCCGACCTGGGACATACCAAGCGAGGCGTGGAAATCCTTCGGCAGGCTGTCGAGATAGATCCAAGTAATGCGCAAGCTGAGGTGGCGCTCGGCGCGGCGCTCGCGATGTTGGGCGATCTTGATGCAGGAATTGCGCGTATGCGCCATGGGATTAGGCTCAGTCCCCGCGACAGGAGGCTGGGGTTTTGGGGCTGGGCGCTTGGGCTGTTTCTGCTGCGTGCCGACCGAACGGGGGAAGCATTGGAAGAGGCGCTTGTCGCTGCACGACGTGATCCGCGGCTTTATCTACCGCCGATCCTTGAAGCCGTGGCGCAGGCGACGTTGGGACGGGCCGAACTCGCCCGGGCAGCGCTCATGGCTGCGAGGCGCATCCGACCGAACCTTACGAGGCAAGAGATCGAACGCTCTCACGGGCGCCGCGCCGCTCGAACATTGTCAGAGGTTTGGGACGCCAATTAGACAATTGGCATCAACAAAATGCTCACCTGAGGTCGCCTATTGGCCCAAAGCGTCGGTTCGCTGCGTCGCAGTCACACGTCCGAAGTCTGGGGTGAAGCGGACATGCCGACATCGCTCAAACGACCCGATTGACCCCAAGCCGACATCCGAATTCAGTTGCGTTGCTCCGAACGGGCGGTGGATGGCTTTCGGGACGCCAGCTAGGCAGCGCTTGCGGCTGGCAGACCGACGCCCAAGATGAAGCAGTCCTCATCACTCGTAATCTTAGTAGAATGCCCATCGCCCGTAGTGTCTTCTACGATCAACACGCTGCCCGCCGGGAAGCGTCGTACCACGCCATCGCTGGTCGTCACTTGGTATTCACCGCGGACAGTCACGAAAATCGCGCGCCGCGGTGCGGGATGTACTGCATCGCCATTCCAATTGGTCGGCGCCCCGATCCAAAAGCTGCTATCGGGTGCCAGGAACTGGGCGAAATAAAGCGGCTCCGCCGGTGCCACCGCGAAACCGACGCTGAGTTCGATATCGAAATCGGCGAAGCGCGATGCGCCACGCTCATCAGTGAAAAGGCGTGTGTACTGGGCCCGCATCTCGCCCGTCTCTGCGCTTATACCGACATCCCCGGATGGTCAGGAATACGCATGGAGGATAACATTCGGCTGGCGCAGGCGGAAGTCGATTGACCGTTATTGGCCCATTGTGACAGTTAGCGCAGTGCGGCGACATGTCCGGAGTTGGGTGAATAGCGGAAGTGGCTGGATCGCATCAAAGGGCGTCATGACGTTTGGGCGAACGCCAAAACTAACGCTAGACCCGCGTCACGTGATCGCCGGTCCGTCAGCAAGTTCCTGGTAGTAGCGAAACACGGGCGAGCGCGGGTACAGCATCGCCGCGCGTTCGTAATATTTTTCGCTGACCAAAATCCAAGAATGCAGCCGACGAAATACGTAGCCTATGCACTGTCCGCGGGTCATCACCTGAGCGACGACGGAGCGACCTTCAGTCGTAATTTTGACAATAGGGCAGATCTCGTTGCGCGGCAGACCAGCGGCATCGGCGTTGCGGAAAATCAGTTGGGCTGCCGATACCTCGAGCTTGCGCTCGGCTCTTGAAGAGCACAGTGCCGCATAACGATGCGCCAGTGCTGTGTCTGACGCGAGCATAGCTCGCCGCTCCGCGATGGACGCGCATTTCCACAGCGTAGCGAAGCCAGCGTCGTTGAGCGGGCTGCTTGACTTCTTGCGTCGTCCTACAGAGAGCGGGTCTAGATGCCACACGCCAAAAAACGGCCTCAGTGGGTTTAGCGGGATCGGAATGACCTCGGCCACAGTAATCTCCGGCTGACGAGACGTGACGGCAGCGGTCCAAAGCACAACCCAAAACGTCACTACGCCGACGCGTAAACACACCGAGACACGTTACTCCCAAGAGCTTTGGCGTTGGTTTTGGCTACGAAAAGCGCAAGCATCGCTCAGAGCCTCCTCGCCCCACTTTGTGATCCGATACTTTGCTGTATCACCGGCAACGAAACCCATCCTCACCAAGCGTTGGAGCTCCGTGCCTTTCAAAATACCGATGGCGCGCCCATGCTCGCCGGCCGTGCTGAGCTGCTTCAGTAGATCCACTTCCCCTGCCGTTAGAATCATAAAAGTCATGTTACTGGGCTGATGCCGATAGGGACTTGGCTGGCTGCCGCTGTCCACTCAAAAAGACAGCCCCAGCCGCAGACTGGGGCTCTCGTGCACACGGTCAGCGTGGGACAGGGTGCCACCTCTATCCCGAGACGAAAGGGTAGCGCGAATTTGTAAGCGTGCCCTTAACGGCCTCAGTCGACGACGACTTCCTTTCTATGCGGCCTCGTCGAACCACTTGATGCCGAACACGCTTGGCCCTCCTTCAAATCTTCGGCCTTAGCCAACAAGTCCGAAGCCATGGCCCTGAGCCGCTCGGCTAGGCGCGGATCGTCGCAATCATCCGCCAGTCGCGCACAAACGTGCGCCTGACGCCGAAAGTCCTGTGGGAGAAGCATGGGCAACTCCTTGTGCGAGTTGCGGGTCGACCCGGAAGAATATGCGGGGGGCTAAGGCATAAGCGCTAAAGCCGTAACGGCCAGAACGCCGATCCCTAGCCAGGCAATTACAAGCGGATCATATGCGGGTAGTCTGAACATTGCGGGCTCCTACAAGCCGGGCTCAAAGCGCACCCCGACATGGCGATACAGAACGCAGGCCAAGGCCGCGCTCCGTAATCCACTTCCCGCGTCCCCACGGAATAGGGCGCACTATCCATGCCAATCATGACAGCTTGGTGGCAGTCTCTGGATAACTAACAAGAAAGCTTGTCACACCCGCTAGAGATTCTTGAACGCGTCAGGTCCGGGCGGCGCTGAACGAGTGCACGCTTGTCAGAGCGCAGCTTACGCCCTCCGACGCACCTGCCACGCCAGCGAACTGAGGGCCACCCCTTCGCAAATAAGCTGAATCCCGAGCAACACACCAAGCAGCCAGACCGCTGTCGTGTTGAGGTTGGCCAAAAGATAGAGAGACAGCAGTACGCCAACAATGCCGCTGGCTAAGACCCAGCCCCAATTTGGAAGCGGCCGGATCGTGAGCGAAAAGACTATTTTCGCGAAACCCTCAACCATGAAGAAGACAATCAAAAGGAGCGCCAAAGTAGCAACGGCTTCCCCTGGGCGCCGAAGGAAGAGCACGCCGACAATTATTGACAGGACAGCCGACACCAATTGAAGCCAGAAGTTTGGCACGTTTTGCGCGCCTATCAGACTGATACCTTGAACGATACCGCTAATAATCAAAATTCAACCGAGAAAAAGCACCAGGGCGGCTGACGACACAAAAGGGTAGAGCAATGCAACGATTCCGGCGATGACCATCAGGACGCCTTGTATGAGATACCAAGTCGAATATCTCCTCACAGTTTCTCGCGTTGCCTCGCGCAGAGCTTGCGCGGCTGCTTCAACCGACATCGTCATTTGTACTTCTCCCCAGCTAAACGCGTAATACGCGCGGTCTCAAAGCTGGCGCCAGCGACAGGCTGGTCCCGCGCGGCTCGAGCGAGCCGAACGATCGTGGCTATATCGACGGCACAGCTGCTGCCGATCGTATCCGCGCCTGCGGCCATCAGCCAGAAGTATCGTCTATCGTCCGCTAGTTCCGCCCGTTGACGCCTTAATCAATGACCTACCCCGGGGCCCAGCGCTCCGCCTCCGTGCGCCGCACAGGCCTGAAGGATGGCGATAAGTACCAGGAGCGCCGACCCAGGGGCGCGGTCCTTGGCCTTCCCGCCGATTGCGCGGCCATAAGGCGCCTCGCTGACTCCTTGGGCGCGTCTGTCACCCCGCGATGATCGGCGTCGGCTGGTAAGCAACGAACTTCCAGGCGCCATGCTCCCGCACCCAAACCGCAAGATAGCGATTGTCGACGTGTACGATCGCGCCGGCCACCAGTACCTTGGCCGTCATCCGTCCAGTTACGAGCGCAGCGCTGTCGACGATTAGAATGCGGTCTACCGGATGCGTGACCTCGAGGTAGGTAAAGTAGCGGGAGCCGACCTTGTGCAGATAGCTCCCCTTGTCGTCGTGGTCGGCTTTTGAATGGGTGTAGATGAGATCATCCGAACAGAGTTCGTCGAGCACGACGGTATCGCCCGCGAGCATGGCTCGATAGCGCCTGTCCTCAAGAGCTTTGATTTCGTCGA
>CAWDZD010000027.1:0-35580 GCA_963806465.1 uncultured Alphaproteobacteria bacterium
GAGCACTGCCAAGGTTGGGGTCGAGGGTTCGAATCCCTTCGCCCGCTCCAAAAATCACGTTAAATCACAAGGCGTTATGGCGCGCAGGCAGCTGATCGTCGTTTGCCTGATCTATTGGGGAAGCATAGGGGAAGCAATTGGCTGAATTTCACGCCCGCCGACCGTTGGAATGCGGCGCCGCATCAGTCATCCATCGTCGTACATTTCGAACGCGGATTGTGGCGAGGGCGGTCGACGGACTCTTACATCCGCAGCTAAAAGGAGACAGGATTTCATGTCAGAAGATCAAGTAGCCCAAGAACGCCCCTGCCTTCATTGCATGATCGTCGAACTGATCGACGATTACATCGCCGAGTATCCCGCAACGCGGGGCAGGTCAAACAAGGTCGATACCGATGAAGCCGATGAAGTGATCGACGCCATCGCAAAGACCGTCGCGGAACTAACTAGCGGTCAAGATGGTGCGATCCGCCAGCAACTGATCGAGTAATTGATGCGTGAAATCATGAACTACGATGCCGAGTTTCGTCGAGAAGCGGTAGGTTCAATCGGGTCTCATGCGCGGCACTGAGAGACAGATTTGCGGACAGCGCAAACACTTTACCTGCGGCGTTGAAAGCGGACCCCTCCCCCCACCCTGGACAGGCCGGGGGTGGTCTCGCGCAAAAAGTAGGACCCCCTCGGAAATATCTAGGACCCCAAGACCACTCTTTACCTTTGCTAAGGATTTGACGGTGGCACGGTGCACATGCCCTGTGTGCTCTATGGTCATTTCGACAAAGTTGCTTGCTGTGAGCCGAACAACAATCTGGTGGCTTTGCTTTGGGATTTGGAGATCGCTGCAAAGCCTTGTTACGGTGCTAAGGGACGTAAGCGCGTTCCGCGGTGGCTCGTTGGCCCAGTGAATAGCTGACTTCGACGATCAGAAAGATTGAAGCTAACGCCGAAAAGCGCAAAAATGCCGAAGAAGGTGGTTGCGTTGTCGTCGGCGTCAACAAACGGGCTTGAGGATCAATTGCCGCCGAAGCGGTAGTTCACGCCCGCTCGTACTTCATTAATGTGTGAGACCTCCAACGAAACGGCGGTAATATACAAATATTCAAATTTTGCGCTGATGGCGGGGGTTATCCCGTATTCGATACCGGCACCAGCAGTTGCGCCGAGCCGGTGATCGGTGCCCGAACAGATGGCTGTCAGGAGCGCGGTGGTGCAGGCGACGCCGCCAACCGTTGAGACGTTCGTATTCGCGCCGAGGAGCGCCAAGCCCACGGTCGCATAAGGCAACCAATTGTTTATGGCGTATCCCAGGCGGAGTCTGCCCGTGCTGACATCGCTAATTTTGGTGTTCAGCGAGGTTAGACAGCCAACAGCGCCGAGACAGCCGCCGGGATGACGGTCGCCGACCCAGTGATACTGGCCCAGTCGATATCGGCTTCTATGCCCATGACGACATGGCCCGCTTGAATCTGGCCACCGAACGTGCCGCCGAACATCCCACCGGAAAAGGGGACGCGGAATTGATCAAACCGGTTGGTCAGTAGGTTAAATGGATCCTGATTGCCCCATCCGTAACCACCGTTCACGCCAATATAAAATCCCGTCCAGTTGTAGACAGGGATGGCCGGCGGAGGAGGCTGATACACCGGCGCCATCGGCAGGTCGGCGGCTTGTGCGGCGATGGAGGCCGCCAAAAAAGCTGACGCGGCAATCGAACGCAGAACTCTCTTCATGGCTCAACATCCTAGAAATTCAAAAGGCCTAACTACCTATCACTCATTATGGGGTGGCGCAGAGGCGAGCTTGGTTAATGCAGCTGAGTCGGAGAAAATTCTCGGGCGCGTGACTTAAAAGACACTGAACCGAGTGATCGCAGAATGTCAGATATGTTCGACGCACCGATGCAGGTTGTACCGAACGATGCGCGAGGCGAATGACGCCTCGTCGCCGTCTTGGAGGACACCAACAACCGACACCCAGCCGCGCCGAAGGGGCGCCGCTCGGCTAATGCGTATGGGCGGGACTATTCGACATCCGATGTAACCAAGGTCGTCGTCATCGGCAGTGGGACGCCGGATCGCCGCCCTCGAACCGAAGAATCTGACCCGCCTGTTTCTCACCCATTTACACTTTGACCACACCGAAGGTCTGTCGGAATTCATGCTCGCGCCTTGGATTTATTATCAAGAAGGACCGCTTCAGGTCTATGGACCGCCCGGCACTGAGGATGTGGTTCGCCGCCTCACGGAGGCCTACACGAAAGACATTGATCTCCAGATGTTTGGCTTGGAACAGCTCGATGCCACCGGCTACGTTATCAAGGCGAAAGACGTGCTGCCCGGTGAGGTCTACAAGGACAACAACGTCCGGATCACCGCCTTCCAGAACCATCACGGCAAGACGGTCGCGGGACTAACTTCCCGCCAAGATGGCGTGATCCGCCAACAACTGATCGAACAGTTGACGCGCGAAATCATGAACTAGGACGCCGAGTTTTCGTCGAGAAACGGCAGGCGCAATGGGGTCTCATGCGCGGCACTGAGAAAGGCATTTGCCGACCTCCCAATTCGACAGCGCAAGCACTTTACCTGCAGCGATGAAAGTGGACCCTCCCCCCATGTTGGACAGGCCGGGGGTGGTCTAGCGCGCAAGAGAGGACCCGCTCCGAAATATCAATGACCCCAAAATAGGCGACTTAACCTTCTAATAAGGGTTTGACCGGTGGCACGGTGCACATGTCCTGTGCAAACGCGATGGGGCGTCGTCATGGAGAGGCAATCCATCACGACGCGGGTCGGTCCGAGCCGCACACCGCGAAACCTTCAAAGGAAGGTAGCAGATGAATGATCGCGAACGCTCCGTTAGCGCAGAGTTGGATTATCAATTAGCCGCTCGCTATTTTGCATCCGCGTTTGAACACTGCGAGCGACTGCCCGTCCGAGATCAGCGATCATTGCTGAGGGACATCTCTAAGCGACTATCTGAGCGTTTGTCGGTGGTCGATCCTGAAACACCAGAATGGTGGAGGCGACCCAGCGCTAAATCGGCTCAACCCTCACCAAGCCCGGCGGTTCGCGGTCAACAAGCAGTCGCATCCGTCTCAACCAAGTCGGTAGCGCGCGCAAGTCAGCGACGGTACGAACGCCAGAGAGTTCCGCTCCCTTGCCAAATTCCACAACGACGTTGTCATCGATCCGATGAAGATAAAGCTGCACGTCGCCCATATTCTTCGGGAGATAACGAATGAAAGCCATGTATCCGACCGTAGGTTTGCGGCTGACCGAAGATACCCTACGCAGCGGCCGGTTCTACCTTGTCGATCAGCGCCGGATCGTCTGCGTCCGCTTTCGAGCTATTGACGCGCTTCGACACCGGCCAGCGTTGCAGGAAGTCATTCGGGGCCGGTTTTAGCATGCCAGCCCCCGCCTGCCCGCTTAGCCACGGCGCGAATTGCGCCTCCGTCAGAAACGCCGGCATCCGATCGTGGATTTGCGCAGCCATATCGTTGGGCTCGGTGATAATCATCGTGCAGGACTTCAGTCGCTCTCCAGTCTCGCGATTTTTCCACTCATCCCAAAGCCCCGCCGCCGTTAGGATCAGCGAGCCATCCCGAGCGGTGAAATACCAAGGCTGCTTGCCGCCCGGCGTGTCCTGCCATTCGTAATATCCAGACATCGGGATCAGGCACCGAGTGCGCTTGAACGCATCGCGAAAGAACGGCTTCGTCTCGACTGTCTCAGCGCGAGCGTTGAACGTTGCCGCACGCAGCTCCTTCAGTGGCTTCGACCACCACCGCGGCACGAAGCCCCAGCGCATTCGGGCAAGGTCGCGCTTGCCGTCCTGCTCGGTCACTACGTCGATAGGGTCCGCGGGGCAGACATTGTAGCGCGGCGGCAGATTGTGCGGAGGCGCATCCATCGTCAGCCGGTACAGGGCGACGAGTTCGGCCCAAGTCGCCTTCACGGTGAAACGCCCGCACATTCGATAACACTCCGGTCGTCTGGCAGTAGCTGTGCCCTCACAAAAGCCACGCAAGATGTAGCGGCTTTCTTTTGTTCTCTATATGTTCGTACAGATCGCGGCGATCCTTGGCGTGAATGAGGAGCAGCCAACAGCGAAGCCGCCGTCAACGTCATTTCGGATGGAAGGTTTCCCCGCATCCCCCGATGCACCCCGCCTTCTGTCCGTTAGCCCCGGTCTCCCCCAGGCCGGGCTTTCTCTTTTGCAGCTTGCTCGAACAGTGCGAGGGAGTTGGTGACCATTGCGGCGACCAGATGGTCGTTGGCCTACGGCAAGAAAAAGTGCAACAGGGAGTTAGCTACCGCTTGGACGGAGTGGAGATACTTGCCGTCCAGGTAGAAGTAATCGAAGGCCGCCAGAGCGACCAAAACTGTCGCCACACCGCGGTACATGCGGACATTGAAACGGCGATTGTTTGATCGAAGCTTAAAGCGCTCGCATAAACTAAAGTCCCGACGAACCATTCAGGCCGTCGGGACCAGTCAGCAGTTCAATTCGGCGAGGCGTGGTGGCGTCGCCTACTAAATTGAACGGTATCGTTCTCGCTGCGGCAATCCCCCAATCTTAGGGGGCTGAGGCGCGGTTTCTTGCCTGACACTACCCCCCCTGCCTATGTTGCTTGAATGCCGTTGTCCCGACCGCGTACCCGTCCTTTTTTTCCTTTTTTCGGGCAAGATCGAGCCATGCCTACCCCGCACCGCGACAGAGCCGCCAACGGGTCAAGGCTGGCTGCATGAGATAAAGCATGACGGCTTCCGCATACTGGCGCGACGGGATGCCAACGGTGTGCGGCTGTTCACAAGGAACGGATACAATTTCGCCGACCGCTTTCCACGGATCGTCGAAGCTATCGCTAACCTCCCCGTCCGGTCGTGCTTCATCGACGGCGAGGCTATCGTTGTTGATGAAAGCGGACTGTCCGTCTTTGAGCTAATCCGCCACCGCCAGCACAACGATGCAGCTGTGCTCTGCGCATTCGATTTAATCGAGCTAGATGGCAAGGACTTACGCCTCTCGCCTATCGAAGATCGCAAAAGGATATTGGCGGAATTGCTGCGCAACAAGATTGATGGCATCGCGCTCAATGCCCATTACGAAGGCGACGGCGCAAACATCTACAAGCATGCTTGCGCGTTGGGCTGCGAGGGCATTGTGTCGAAGCAGCTGGGATCGCCCTATCGATCCGGCCGTTCGGCTCAGTGGCTCAAGATCAAGAACCCAGCGGCGCCAGCGGTTAAGCGCGAGGCGGAAGAGGATTGGGGCGGGAAGCGAAAGGTGTCAGCGGTTCGGAGTTGGTAGCGATCGGCAGGCGTTCGCCTGACCAAAGCTCATCACTGGTCTGGAAACTTACGACCGACAGCCTCTAGTGTGCTAGACTTACCTAACGCGCATGACGTGGACCCGGCTATACGCCCCCCGCTCTCGCAAGAAATGTCCGAGACCCCTTGAGCCTTCGGCAATATCTAAAAGGATCAGGAAAATGAGGCTTCGATTGATTAATACTGCATTCGCAATGTGCCTGCTTCCAGCGGCCGCAAATGCGCAGGTCATAATCGATATGAACGCGTTTACATGCGACCAATACCTAGCGATGTCGCCGGCAATGTCCCGTGACTTTTCTGCTTGGATGAGCGGCTGGTTCAGTAATCGGAACGGCAAGAGAGTTGTAGATATTCTTGTACACCAGAGAAACATCGAAAGCGTCAAATTGTGGTGCCAATCTCATCCACAAGTAAGCGTGATGAGCGCCTTGCAGAGCGCGATTGGCCCGCAGTGACATTCTGGACCCCGGAGAGCAGCGATGAGATGGAATGTCCTTTTCGTAGCAGCAACTTTGCTGGTAGCAGCTTCGGCACCAAGTGCCGCTCAGATCAAGATCGACATGAATAAGATCACTTGCGGAGGTTGGCTCGGATACAGTCCGGAAGAGCGGGATTTCGTTCGATTTTGGATGAGCGGTTTTTATAATTCAGCTGCCAATAGCACAATCTTGAATTACGACAGCTTTCAAAGGAATTCCGCAAAGGTCGCGGGCTACTGCAAGAGCCACAAGTCCCAAACCCTGCCGACTGCGATTAAGAACCTCGGCTTGTGGAAGTGAGCAGCGCGAGGCTTTGGAGATTGTTGAAGGAAGCTGGCCAGCGAAAGCTTGGGTGAAGTGAATTGTCACACATGGAAGCAACGCACAAGGAGGGTCAGTATGAGATTCTGATGAGGATTTCTTGGGACGTTGAGGCCGGGAATGCAGTCGTTCGGGCAGGGAAGCTCGGGCAAGTCATCCAATCTATTTTGGCTGAGCAAAAGCCGGAGGCTGTGTACTTCACCGCCGAAGGCGGCCAGCGCGGCGGGATCATAGTCGTGAACATATCCGACGTATCGCAGATACCCGCCCTCGCCGAGCCATGGTTCTTGACCGCGAACGCCAAAGTGGAATTTATCCCTGCAATGACCCCCGAAGATTTGGCGAAGGCGGCCCCGAACATCGAGGCAGCGGTAAAGAAATACGCCTGATCAGTAGCCAGTAATCGAAAGGTTGGCGCTCTAATTCCTAGTTTGGGGAGCGGAAGGGCTTTCCCCACACCCCCGACACCCCGCCTTCAAGCCCCCGGTCGCCCCAGGCCGGGGCTTTTCATTGTCTGCGGCGATCGCGAACTATCCGGATCAGCGGTTCACATTGCGGAATGGCATGTTGGTGATACGGCAGTATCCGCGCGAATAGATGTAATGGACCCCGGCGCAGCGTAAGGGGCACGCAACGCTCGCGCGCCGGGGCCGGTTCAGTGGCGGATACGTGCCCGATAGCGTGTCCCCAATGTCCCGAGCAACATCGTAGTTGGCGGGAGTTATCGGCCGCTTAAAGTTGCGCCCGCGTCTGGGTCTTGAAATCAACCCAAGACAACCTTTGGATTTCGAGTGCCCGGCTTTTTTGAGACGGCGGTTGGGGTGTTCTCCGCGCCGGTGTTGATTGCTCTCTGCATCGCAGCGCGAAACGCTTCGTCCATTTTTTCTTGAGTGGCGCGCACCGACAGTTCTTCAATAAGTAGTTCGTTCATCATCGATAAGGCGTCAGGTTGACGAAGCTAGCTTGTTTGCAGGAAGTCGTTTCGCGAGGATTTGAGTGCGGATCGCCTCCTCAATGCGAAACACGGCATTCGCTTTTTCTTTAGCTTGGGCCTCGGCTGTTTTTGCTCGCGTTTCAAGTTCACTCATCTTATTTTCAGCAGCTTCGAGACGCGCTTCGCCGGCTCTCGCAACTTCTTCCAATTCCTTGAGCTTGGCGCGGGTTTCGTTGATTAGGAGTTGAGCAGTTCGCAGCTCTGTTTCCAGCTCCTCAATACGCTTTTCCTTGAAACGGAGTTGTTGATACGAGGTCTTTTCTATTTCGATCGCCTTCTTTTCTATACCCTCAATCAACTCGGCGGCCTGATACACTAGCTCTAGCACCTCGCTGTTGCCTCTTCTCATATCAGCAGTTGGGGTCGAGCTTAGGAGCCGCACGCCCCGTTCTTTTGTCTCGGTTGGACCTAACTCAAAGGAGACGTATTCGCTCCGCTTCTCGTAAATTCGGTCCAAGCTCCCCATTGGCGAAATCCCATGGTTAACAAAATATTGCCCGACGACAACGTTGCATTGAATGGTAAATAAAACTTTAAGCATCCGGGATGGGGACGAACCGCGCTCCGGATCGGGCCAACATCGCGAGCTGCCGGAGTTGCTGCGACCCGTTGAGGCCTCCAAGGGTACCCCAGGATAAAAGGGAGCAGAGAACAGTAGCGCCCTGCCCCTTGCGCACTCTTTGGGCGGGTCGAAGCTACGTCATCCTGCTTAGCAGTGAGCGAACATAGCGGCCCGAATAAAAAGCGAGCCCTCAGTTCCTGACAAAGGCAAATGAAGGGCTCGCTGAAGTGGGCTATGGCATCTGACAAATTCCGGTTCGTGATTTGGCCCCGACCCTCTTAGCACCCCACTTCCCCGACGACACATTCTCGCAACGAGATTGCGGCACGGGCGAGCCTCGCCTGAGGAAACCCCGCGGCAAATGCAGAAAACCCCGAGGTGTAAGGCCTCGGGGTTCCTGAGCAGGGCGCTCATATTAGGCAAACTGACCGCACGGTGGGTCATCTGGGGGGATGGGGGAACCGCAAACGATCAGTCTAAACACCGCACGGCTACGGATGTCCTGTCGGGGACGGGGGTGCCGAACGGATACCTAACGAGCGAAGGCTAGGATGGGCGCGCCGTCGTGCTCCACTATGCATAAGGCGCAAGGGACCTGTACCTCGGTATATTTGCAGCCTGTCGGGCGATGCGGACCAAGTGGCGCACGTTCAAGCCTTTGCGCCCTAGGGCAGACCTAGATGAGGGAGAACGCAATGGCGTTGAGGAGGAACACAGCGCCTACGACGCCGCCGACGGTCCATCCCAATAACCGCAACGTGTGAGCTTCATCCATCGGAGACACCCCCTTCAGGCTAAGCGGGTGGTAGCGCGAGCGCGCCGTCAAACTCTATTGTGCGAGAGATCACAGGACCTGTACTTCGGTACTACGCGACGTGCCTGTTGGGCGAGCGGTCCGTCTAATTGCGATCGGATGAGGGCGTTTAGATGTGGGCGGCACTCGCGATCGGCGTTGTCGCTGCCGTGTTATTCGTGGCTGTTGAGAAACACGAACCCAATCGTCCGGGCGCCTATCTGTTGATGTTCCTGATCATTGCCCTTGGAATGTTGGCAATAGTCGATCAGTTGTCGCCCTAAGCCCGACGATCGACACATACCAATCGAATTTGCACACAACTTGCGAGGCACCCCTGTCGCACAGCGGCAACGATTTGGGGCCGGGTAAGCCCCGGCAACAAGATTGCGGCAATGCTCGCTGCGCTAAGTGGGCCAACGTGTTGAAGCTGCGCCTTTAACCAAGAGCTTATTTGGTCGACCTCCTCTCTTTAGAATTGCGCGATATTGAGCCAAATGGCGGCTCGTCTAGCAAATGCAATTTATTCGGCAGCTTGCATCGCGGCAGTGCTGTGGGCACTTTTTATTTTTGCCATTGGTGCCGTGCAAACTCATCCTAATTGGGCCATCTCTACTCCCATCGCGATTGTCGGCGCAGTGGTCATTTGGATCATTGGCCGCGCAGCCCGGTATGGTTTGTCAGGTCGTTAGCTAGCTCCCACGCTAAAACTCTTTGCTGAACTCAAATTCATTATCACTGTAGACCCGCTGCCTCTGCGAAAGGTATGGCTCGACGGATTTGCACATATTGCGCGGAGGAGTAATGGCGCGATCGGCGACGATGATTTTGGGGGTACCGGGTGGCCAAGAGCGACCCTCCTTTGCAAATGCGCTGCCGCCCCCTTGATGCAGCTGACAACCAACAACAAACAGACCGCGATCAACGCGAGCGAACAAACAACAGCGCTGCGTGCGATTTCACTTCGAGCAAGCGCGCTGTCTGATAAACTGTTGTTGTTAATAAAGCGGCCAGCTCGATGGATGCGCTCCTTCGAACTGGCCTGACCCCATCCAACCCGAAATGGAGGACCTATGATGGATGAGGCCATCCAAAGTCTACAGCAAACCCCAACGCCAAACCATGCCCAACGCCAAGCAATGAGCCGAGCTATCAGGGTCCTCGCTACGCAAGCGGCGATCCGAGAGGTCAAGGCAGCGATCCAGCGCCAGGGCAAGATCAAGCCTCATCGGGATATCGTCAGCATGGCTGAGGCTCGGCTCCTCACTGATGAGGCCTTTTGAGCAGAGTGCGTGGCCTACGCCAGGCGCATCTGCGAGGGACGGCACTGGGGTCCACGAGGTGGGCTGGAGACAACTTAGGAAATACGATCATCGCAGAAGGCGCTGCAGCGCAGCCACTTCCGCTGCATGCAACTCACGCACATAATGGAGCGGAGCGATGATGGTCGGTTACGCACGAGTGAGCACAGATGGCCAGTCCCTCGAAGCACAGCACGCTGCCTTAAGCAGGCGGCTGGTGCTGAGCGTGTGTTTGCCGAGAAGCAATCCGGCATCGAGACAGACCGCGCTGTGTTGGCTCGCTGTATGCGGTCGCTAGAGCCTGGACACACGCTGCTGGTAACCAAGCTCGGCCGCTTGGCGCGCAGCACCAGGGACTTACTGAACACCCTCGCGGCTATCGGCGAAGCCGGGGCGAGCTTCAAGTCTCTCGGCGATCCTTGGTGCGATACAACGACGGCAGCTGGGAAGCTGATGCTGACAGTGCTTGGTGGACTGGCGGAATATGAGAGACACTTAATCCTTGCGCGGACTGATGAAGGACGGAAGCGAGCAAAGGCCCGTGGCGTGGCCTTCGGTCCTAAGTTCAAGCTCACCCCACACCAGCGCCAGGAGGCGCTAGCGCGGAGGGAAGCGGGCGAGACGCTGACGGAGATAGCGAGGAGCTACAACGTCTCGCATATGACGATCAGTAGGTTGGCATCGGCAGTTGCGCAGCTACATGTGGCTGCGTAAATGTAAATTGCAGCCGAAACATCACCGCCTCCGCCCATCGGAGAGCCGTTGCTTCTTCGTAGCCCAACCCCCGCGCAGTTTCGAAATAGCTCTGCTTGGCTGCCTCCAATGCTCGCTGTCGATCTTCGAAAGGGAAAGTGGCTATCAGTTCGGCTACCTTTGGAAGACCAACAATGGCAGAAGAGAACACTTCATGTTTTTCCAAGTCGATTTCAACATCGTTAGTACTCATGACGCATACCCTCACTTAACAGCCATTTTTACGCGCCCAGCAAAAGGAAACCAAGCTAGGCAGAGCTAAAGTGTGACGGCTCGGAGGCCGATTTGCCATATTGTTGGGATGCTTTGGCACCAACGTCGGCGACAGGCAATTGCAGAACGGTCGCCTGCTGGCCCTCTTTCAAGAACGTCAGCAGCACGACCTTCCCATCTGGAAATTCCAGCGCATCATGATGATGCATCGGGACCTGCTGATTGATCTGTCGGAAGATTGCGGTCTTGTGGTAGATAACGTCATTACTCCACGGCCACAGACGTACGCGCCTAACTTCATCTGTGAACGACAACTCCGTTCCGGGCAGTAGGCAAACCGCAATGCTCGCATCCTCTGGTGCAGAGAAGCCTGTCGTCCCGGAATAAAACTTAAGGGTGGTCAACTTGTCGCCAACCTTTGCAGGCCGCGATTTGACGTCGTGAAGACTGTAATCACACATCTCGCCACTCCTACATTACGCCCGGCGAAGGGTAAGCTTATCCCTTTCCTTGGCGTGGCGCATTAGGGAGGTGATGGATGACCGAAATACCACTCGGATTTAGCTTTGATCCAACCGACGATGGCTTTGTTCTTCGAAACAAGACCGATGATGGCATTGTGACTGAAATCAAGGTGCCAGCTGAACAAGTTCAGGGCCTCAAGGCAGAAATCGACCTTTGGTCGGATCGTAGGTTGTCAGCCCTCCGGGTAGCATTTGGCGCGGTCCAGCCAATTGTAGTTCACTGGGTTGGAAGGGCTGGGGTGTGGCCGGATGCTGTTGGGGAAAACGTTCTCCTGATGGTCCAGGGTGTTTCTGGTGGCAACGTGAATTTGTCGATCCCTTTGAACGTAGCTGACCAGCTTGCGGTCGAGTTGGCCGTTCTCCTTGCGAAGATGCGGAAAGCGGCCAATCCGACAAAGCAGTAGGTTTCGACATTGATCATTCTCTCTTAGTTTGGTCTTCACGCTGCGGTTGGTCATCATTCAGCTTTCGCTGCCTCGCAGCGGCCCGGTCCAGCTGATGCCCTCGGCGGTCTCGTCGGGGTGGTGTTCGATCTGCTTCGACGGCGCTTGAGATTTGGCAATAGCCTTATCCAGCATCGCCGCGAAGCTGGCACCGTCCATGGAGCTGGTAGCGATAGCGGTGAGCTTCGGCTTCTCGAATGGCAGCGCGATCGACGCAGCGCGCGTCGGCACGCTCAGTGGTTGGCGCGAGCTGCGATAAACCTTCTGGAGGAAGTCTAGTGAAGCCTCATCTGGCGCAAGCTCTAGCTCCGCGTCACCGCTCGCGTATTCCATCTCAGGAAAGTCACTCATCTTTCAGTTCTACTCTATTCTTATGTTTGATAGGTTTGATGGGATTGATACTACCAAATCGGTGCTAATAGCCGGAGGCCTAAGATTTTCAGCAGTGACATTGCTATCATAATGGCCCGCTCGGCAACGATGGTTTTGGGGGTACCGGGTGGCCATGACGGCCCTCCCTGGCAATTGCCGCCGACGCGGAGCAAACAACAAGTCGGAGCAAAGCATCGGCGCTGAGCAGACAAACATCCAACAGATAAATCTCGCGTCATGCGGTTTGTTGATGATCGGCTGCGCGTTATCTGATAAGATCGTCGTGCGAGCTGGCGAGGGCTCACAACACTCGCCAGCTCTAACCCCAAACCACCAACAGCAGGATTAGTTCAAATGGTTGAGGCTGATCACATTGTAACGCAAACGCCAGCGCCAAACCATGCTCAACGCCGAGCAGCCGAACGAATGCGCATCGCGATCCGGGTCGAAGAGCAGCGCCGAGCCCGAGAGGAAGTGAAAGCGCAAATCCGCAGGGAAGGTCGGGTTAAGCTCAGCGAAGTGCCGGCACGCGAGATCACTCCGATGGCCGAAGCCCGGCTCCTCGAGGATGTGGAGTATCGAGCAAAGCTCATCGCCGAGGCGAAGGCCGTGGTCGAGCGATGGCAGTGGGGGCCACGTGGTGGGCAATTCGCGAAGGCCTGCGGCGCAAGGCGTTCCATTGAACGAATGTCATGCACGGAATGGAGCGGCGAAATGATTGTCGGCTATTCCCGCGTGAGTACAGATGGCCAGACGCGTTATGCTCAAACGGCGCTCAGGGACACCCCTGATGCCCTTTGCACAGCCACGTGAAGACTTTCTCGGTTGGAGGGCACCCGTCCTATATGCGTAGGCCGTAGTCCCGCATCATGTTGAGCGGACGATGGGCGAGAGGCTGTAACCGTTTTATAAGCTGCCGTGAATGACCATGGGACGTATACGTAGCGGTACTCAGGGCCGCAGTCGTGGCACTGAGAACACTTATAACAGTTTGCGTTGCCAGAACTCCTGAATGTGCAGCTGGCGCCTCTCAAGGAGGATCCGAACGCGAAAGGACGATCGAAATCTCTGGAACAGAGTTGAGCCTGACAAATCTTAAGGCAACCAATTCCGTGCGCGGCATCGGCGTGCGTCAGGTCCGGCTCGTCTGCGGCCTGATTCTCTTCTGCTATTTGCTATCGCATTACATCAACCATTCGCTGGGTAATGTCTCGCTGGACGCCATGGAATATTGGCTGTGGCTCCACGTAACTTTATGGCACAGCGTGGTCGGCACACTGCTCCTATACTCGGCCCTGGCGGTGCACGGCTCGTTGGGACTATGGGCTCTTTATCAGAGACGCCACTTTCGCTGGAAAATTGCCGAACTCCTGCAGCTCACACTGGGCCTTAGCATCCCGGCATTGATGTGCGCGCACCTCATTGGGGAACGCCTAGGTGTCACGCTGTACGGGCTTCAGAGGAGCTACGCACAAGCACTCTATAACTTCTGGGTAGTGCGGCCCGACCTGGGCATGATGCAGACGGTACTGTTGCTCGTGGCGTGGATCCACGGCTGCATCGGGGTTTATTTCTGGCTGCGTTTACAGCGCTTCTTTCCAAAAATGGCACCTGTTCTGCTTGGGCTCGCTATTCTGCTTCCCGTTCTTGCCCTGCTGGGCTTTTATCAACAGGGAAAGACAGTCGAGCTCCTTGCGCAGCAGCCTGAGTGGCGTGCCCAGATCTTGGCTCCGGCGCGGGTTGGGACCGTTGCTGAGCGCGACAATTTAATCCGGCTGCGAGATTATTTCCTGATATTTTACGCCGCCGCTATTGACTTGGTTTTTGTAGCG
This sequence comes from uncultured Alphaproteobacteria bacterium, assembly GCA_963806465.1. GTDB lineage: Bacteria > Pseudomonadota > Alphaproteobacteria > Rhizobiales > Xanthobacteraceae > BOG-931. The sequence continues at coordinate 13,927 of CAWDZD010000027.1, forward strand.
CGCGGTGTTCGCCTCATTAACGAGCGACGCGGCGGCATGATCCGGCTAACCTATCCGGACAGAGCAATCCGGGTGCCTAAGGGCTTGACCGTTCTCGAAGCCAGCTATCGACATCATGTGCCTCATGCCAACGTCTGTGGCGGCAAAGGACGATGTTCCACCTGCCGGATTCGGATAGTGAGCGACCGCAACGGGCTGCCACAGCCTTCGGCTCGGGAAGCTTATGTCCTCGAGCGAGTTGGCGCGAGCGCTGATCCGGCCATCCGGCTTGCATGTCAGTTGCGACCATTAAGAGATATCACCATCATTCCTTTGTTGCCGCCGCAGGTAGGCACGTCGTTTGTGCATGGCAAAAATCGGGTCCACCCCGGCGAAGAGCGTTATATCGTGAGCATGTTCGTCGATATGCGCGGCTCGACGCAGATGGCCGCCGACAACCTCCCCTTCGATACCGTGTTTATTGTCAACCGCTTCCTCGGAGCTGTCTCGCAGTCCGTAATGCGAGCCGGTGGAAATGTGAACCAATACCTCGGCGACGGAGTACTTGCCTTGTTTGGCGTTGCCACGGACCGGAAATCTGCATGCCGACAGGCGCTGAATGCTGCTGCGATGGTTGCCAAAAACGTCGAACACCTCAACCAGCAACTCGCCGAAGCCGACGGTAAGGTCATTAGGTTCGGAATCGGAATCAACGGCGGAGAAGTAATTCTCGGTGATATCGGTTACGGCGAAAACATTGCGTTCACGGCTTTGGGCGATGCCGTGAATGTCGCCGCTCGCCTGCAAGATATATCGAAGGAGCTCGCGTGCGAGGCTGTTATTTCCGAGGAGGTGTACCAGGCGGCTGGACTGACTGGTGACGAGCTGCCACGGCAGGAAATCACCGTGCGCGGCCGTACTGCCGCGATAGTGGTGCGAACGACGGTTAAGGCCGAAAATCTCGCAACACTTATTGAGCGAATTACAGAAGGCTTTGCGGCGGCATCATGAAGACGAACGATGCGCGAGAAGCTGTAACCGTTTTGCCGTTCAATCCGGTTGCCGTATTATCCGTTTCAAACTTTGGACGGTGAAGCTGCTACCACGTTGTAAGCCGCCAGTGGCCGCCTAATCCCCTTTAACTCGAACTCACCCACTGGCTCGACCGTCACGGCGCTGTCGACCTTCGTTAGCACCCGGGGACTAATCAAGATTTGGCCCGCAATTGGGGACCGCCCGAGTCCATTCCCCCTTACTGAGCGAAGGCAAAATCCGCGCCGATTGTTACTGTCCGGCCTTTTAGAAGGCAGCCGGCTCTTTGGTGGGCGCGTTATGAAGCATGCGCGTGAAAACCGAAATGTCGGTCTTATGCTGGACCACCGGACGAAAATGATAGGGGTGAAATGACGGCTCGAAGACGCCCTCCTTATATTCCCAAGGCGGATTCACAACCTCTTCAAGCAACATCCCGGGCGTCCGCTCATACCCAACGTCGGGCGATACGAAACCCCTGACGGTGTAGATGCTGTCCTTTACAGGAACATTTCGAAATTCATTTGCTGACGGGCAGCCAACGTCGTGAACACATACAACTTGCTGACCAATGTGAAACATGGTGTCGCGTCCGTGCGGGCTTAGGCTGGAAACCAGTTGCGGCTCGGAAGCGACTGCACGACCGGGCCGGGCACGGAATGGCGCAGTCGGGCGACGACCTGGCTGCCCTCGATCATCGCCGGCCAGTCGTGGATCGGAAGCACGAAGCGCGATCGGGCGATCACCTTTTTGATCGCCGCCTTCTCTTGCCGCTTGGTAGTGCCGTGATTACCGGTGACGCGCGGCTCCATGTCGCCGATTTCATGGAAGGGCTCGACAATCTGATCATTGATATCGTAGATCACGTCGCCGCAGATATTGGCGTCGCCTTCGCTGGTCTTGACGATGACGTTCATCGAGCCTTCGGTGTGGGCGCCGGCTGCCTCGCAAATCACGCCTGGCATCAATTCGATTGGCCCGGAGATTTCGAGGTCGAGGAAGCGCAATGCGCCCTTGGTGTGCAGCCGGTCGATCAGGTGCTTGACGTCAACGGCCGGATATTGCGGATGCATCAACCCGGACACGGAGTATTCCAGCTCGCGGCGATTGAGCACTACAGTCGTATTCATTGGAAAAAGGTCGTCCTTGCCGGCGTGGTCGATGTGCAGGTGGGTATGCAAAACGTAGCGGACGTCGCCGAGCCGCAGGCCATGTTTCTTCAGCTGGTTCTCGATCATGGTTTCGTGGCTCTGCAGGCCGCGCACGCCGAGCGTTTCCATGATCTGGTTCGAGCGGTAGCCGGTATCGACCAGGATAGGCCAGGTGCCGCCGAGTATCAGCATGCCGAACACCAGTACGCGGCGGGGGCGGCCGCAATCGCGTCCGAGCACCAAGAAGCTCGATTCTAGTTGTTCAACGTCCCCGTAATCGAGGACCTTGATCTCTAACGCCATGTTGTCCTCCCTGTTCGGATTTCCCGGCTCCGAATCGATTGAGCGGCTAAATTCTTGCCGCCGGATCATGCAAGGCCGGTCGCGCAACGCTCGCCGAGCTTGCGGAAGGTGTTCAAGCCGCCAACTCATCGAGCAGCGCCTTCGCATCCCTCAGATCGCGCGTATCGAAGCCCTCGGTGAACCAGCCGTACACCGGAGCCAGCAGCTCGCGAGCTTGCTGCACCTTGCCCCGGTCGCGCCAGAGGCGCGCAATGCTCATGCAGGCACGCAGTTCCCAGGACTTGGCTTGTTGCTGGCGGGCGACAGCGAGCGCGTGGTCGAAATAAATCTGCGCCTTTGCCACATCGGGCTCTAAAGAGTCGCGCTCGATTTCGCCGGCTATGCGATGAACCTCAGCCTCCCACCACGTTTCCTTGGTTCGTGCCATCGCGGCTATTGCTTCGCCAATGCAGCGCCAAGCCTCATCAAATTTGCTAAGCGCGGCATAGGCTTTCGCCAAATATGCTAGGTTCAAAGGTGTCCACAAGGTTGATCCGACTGATCGGGCAGCATCAATTGCTGACGTTATGGTTTGAACTGCGTCCGAGGCTTTGTCGGTCATGGCCGCAAGAAATCCTTGGCGCGAGGCTCCATAAGCCTTCCATATTTGGCTGCCTTTTTCGCCAGCCAAGGAAACAAGTTCATCGGCCTCCGCTCTCGATACTGTGTAGTTCCCACAACAGAAGTGTGTCATTGATACGTGCGTTAGGGCATACATCAGCGTGACAGCATGCCCCGTTTCGCGGGCGTTGCTGAGTGCGTCCTCAGCGTCTGTTTGGGCAAATGCTGGATAGCCGAGTATCCACAAAGCCACGGACCGAAAAGCTAGTATCGTTACCCCTATATCGCCACCAAAACGCGTCGCAAGTGGACGGTGCTCCGCAGGTTCGTAGAGTGCAATTGCCCGATCGAAGTGTGGTCGGCACTGCGCGATTTTTCCGGTATGCAGCAAGGAAATCCCGGTGCTGCGGTGGGCTATCATTAGCGGGACGCTTGCTTTTTGCTTCTCGGCGAGTGTTAGCAACTCGTGGGCAAGCTCAGCCGTTACGTTACCATTAAATGCCGCGAGGTTAGCGACCCAAAAGCCCCATAGAACCGAAAAGAGTAGCAGCGGGTCTTCAGGAGTCTCTCCGAGCGCCTGAGCATTTTCGATCAACAGGCGCGCGCGTTCTGCAGCGGCTCTGGTTTCATGCGCCGCGTGACCTTTGGTGTGCATCAGAGTATTCATAAGCCCAACTTGGAGCTTGATTTGGTTGCGGCGCAGTACGGGCGTGCCGGCCAGGGTCGCGATCTGGTCAAGTGCTCGGGTAAGCTGGGTTACTGCTTCAACTAGCGCCGACCTTTCCAGCGACCGCTGTCCGGCTTTGCCCCAAAGGTCCGCGGCCTTTTCGATCAGCCCGGCTTCGGTACAGTGACGCGCCAAAATCTCAGGCTGGTTCTCAGCAACGTCTGGGAAGCCTTTTTCGAGGGTCTCCGCGATGCGAGCGTGCAGCGCATGTCTTGGTTCACGCAAAAGGGTGCCGTAAGCAGCATCCTGGATCAGCGCATGTTTAAAGAGATAACTCGCATGCGGAGGCGCACCCTGACGGAACAACAAGCCAGCCCGAACGATCCGATCCAAAGCTGATCCCAACTCATGCTCGGGCTTGCGCACTACAGCAGCTAGTAGTGCATGAGTGAACTCCCGTCCTATCGCGGCTCCGATTTGAGCGACCTCTTTGGCGACGCCAAGCCGGTCGAGCCGCGCCATCAGCGAGGCATGTAGGCTTGCAGGAACATTTACAAGAGGTGATGGGGCAGCAGCGACCGTTCGCTCAATTGAGTCCTCGCCCTGCGCCTCCAAAACTGCCTTGGTCATTTCCTCTACGAACAGCGGAATGCCATCAGTACGCTCGACGATGTCCCTCCTGATGCTCTCGGGAAGGGGCTTGTTGCCGGACACACCGTCAATCATGGCGGCGATTTCGCGTTCCCCGAGCCGATTGAGGTTGAGGGTGGTGACGTAAGGCCGCCCAATCCAGGGCGGCTCAAATTCAGGGCGGTGCGTGATGAGCAGCAAAACGCCGTAGGATTTGATCCGGTCAATGCCGCGGCCCAGCGCCTCTAAGCTCGTTGGATCAATCCAATGAGCATCCTCAAAGATCATCAACACCGGACTTTGCTCGGACAACGACATGATCTGTGTCATAAGGACTTCAAGCGTTCGTTGGCGACGCTGCTGCGGAAGTAATTCAACGACTGGGTAGCGTCCGTCGTTGGGCAGCGACAGCAATTCGGCAATGAGGGCGGCGTCCCGTCGTGGCGTAAAGCTTCGCGCCAGCAACGCATCGAGCTTGTCGAGCTTTGCTTGGACACTATCTTCGTACGTAAATTCGGCCGCGCGCTCCAATTGACTGATGATGGGGTAGAGCGCGCTATCGGTGTGCTGCGGCGAGCAGAAATAACGCAGCCGCGTATACGGTTCTGTGGTAAGCCGCTCAGACAACGCCGCGATCAGTCGCGACTTGCCGATACCGGGCTCTCCGGAGAGCAACACCACCTGACCTTCGCGATCCATGGCCTTTGACCATCGCCGAAGCAGCAGGTCGAGTTCTTCTTGTCGGCCAACGAGCCTTGTCAGGCCGCTGGCATGAAGGGCCTCAAAGCGACTTTCCACCGAACTCGGACGCATCACTGCCCAGGCCCGCTCGGTGCCGGAGATACCCTTCAGATCGTTCGCTCCGAGGTCTTCAAGGTCGAACAGATCGCCCAACAGTTTGCGGGTGCTTTCAGCAATAACGACCGTGTTCGGGGCAGCAATGCCTTGCAAGCGTGCCGCTAGGTTCGGCGTCTTGCCAACGATGGCTTGCTCCTGGGAGGCACCCGAGCCAATCAGGTCGCCCACCACAACCAAGCCAGTCGCGATACCCACTCTCGCCCGCAGTGGCGCGTGCGTCTTCAAGCCCCTGACCGTTGCTACGAGGTCGAGCCCGGCGCGCACCGCCCGCTCCGCATCGTCCTCGTGCGCTTCTGGATAGCCGAAGTACACCAGGACGCCGTCGCCCATGTACTTCGCAACGAACCCGTCGAACCGGTGTACGGCCTCCTCAACGCATGTCTGGTAGGCCGAAATAACCTCGCGTAGGTCTTCAGGGTCCATACGCGCGGACAACGCCGTTGAGCCGACCAAGTCAGAGAACAACACAGTGACGTGGCGGCGCTCGGGCGCGTCTTGGGTCTTTGGCTCAACGCTTGGGGTCGGCGCGACGGGTAGCGGTATCGACGCGACACCCTGATTGATAGCTGCGAGTATCTTCCGACGGTGTCCGAGCGGAATGCCAATGTCTTTCAAATCTTGATCAGTGATATGGGGGAGTACAGAAATGTCGATCTTATTCTCGGCGAAACGCCCAGCGTATTCACCCAGGCCGAGCTTCCCAAGCCAGTCCGCAATCTCGTGCATCGCGGCCCTCGTGTTATGCGATCATCTAGTTCCCAGACAATGCGCGCGAAGCCGTGTTGCTTCGTATACTTAGACCTGGAACATTAGTGATAATTGCACCAGCAGCGTCCCGCAGCGGAGCTTTTCCATGCCAAAAGCCTATGCCGTAGTCACCTATCGCTCAATATCTGATCCGGAAAAACTCGCCGCCTATGCCAAGCTCGCCGGCCCGGCGATCGCTCCTTTCGGGGCGCGTTTCCTTGCACGCGGTGACGCAGCAGTTGCCCGTGAACAGGGGCTTAGACAGCGAACCGTAGTGGTCGAATATTCGAGCTTAGAGACGGCGATCGCGGCTTATGACAGTCCCGCATACGTGGAGGCCTTAAAGGCACTCGGCGACGGCGCCGTGCGCGATTTTCGGATCGTTGAAGGGGTAGAATAAAGGCGCAACAAGTGCGCGCGCAACCTTTTTAGCTTATGAGGTGCAGGACGAAACCGCGTTAGGACGGAGAGGCTTCGCTCGAACATGCGCGAGAAGTACGCCGCTTTTACCGTTCCACCCTTCGTCCGCTTTTAGATGCCGGCTCAACCGGTCGGCCATTCGTTTCATCACGCTACGCGTTCGTCAGTTACCGGCCGAGATCACCTCGCCAAACAGCTGCCAGGTGGTGCCATCGAACTTCTCCAATCGCATCTGCTTGATCGCGGTATAATCATCGGGGCTGGTTGAGGCGATAATGCCGGGCAGGAACCCAATCAACTTTAGGTCGTGAATGTTGGCTGCCTGCTTCATGACGTTCTCGCGCGTAAGATTGTCGCTCGCTCGCTTTAAGTACGGCAGCCATACCCTGGGCCGCACCGTAACCGACTAAGTTGAAGCTGTCCGCTACATTACCTGACGGATTATATTTCTTCATCCACGCTAGCCATTCCTTGTATTCGGCCGTGTCCTGCCATTGCGGATCAGTGGGATCGTAACTTGATAGTTGCCAGAAATGATGCCGATACATTTCTCAGGTCCTGGCTGGCCGAGGCCGATCCAAGCCGAAAAATCGCGCCCTCTGGCGAATGCCGCGCCGCTGCCGATCGCCGCAACCATCGCACTCGAGATGATCGGACCAATGCCCGGCACGGTCATGACCCTTCGACAACTGTCATCACTTTTTGCTAACGTCTTGATCTCATCGGTCACGGCTTCAATTCGTTCATCGAGCTGGCGCCAGTCACTGGCAAGATCAGCAACAAGATTTCCGCCATGCGTGGTGAAAGAACATCCGTCCGTTTGGCGAGGATGTCAGGCAGCGCCTGGCGAAGGAAGCGCAGTCCTTGTCGGACGATGATACTGCGCTCGAGAAGAAAGCCGCGAATTTGATTGATCACTGCGGTCCGCTCGCTGACCAGGCGAGACCGGACCCGGTGCAGCGCTTGCAGATCCAGTTGTTCGTTGGTTTTGGCTGGAACAAAGCGTGTCGTCGGCCGCTGTACCGCTTCAGCTACGGCCTGGGCATCTCGGAAATCATTCTTGTGCCCCTGCCGAAAGGGCTTTGCGTACGTGGGCGGCACCTGCTTCACGTCGTGGCCCAGCGCGGCAAGCTCGCGAGCAACGTAGTGCGTCGCCATCCCCGCTTCGATACCGATAAGACAGGTCGGCAAGTTCGCGAGCCTCGATGTAATGCGCCCGCGTGGGACCTTCTCTCGCAACACGATGCCGCCGCGCGTATCAAGGCCAATCATGTGAAGCGTGTTCTTGCCCATATCTATTCCGATGGTGGTCACTGCGTGAACGGCGGACGTACGAGGCATGGCGGTGCTCCTTATCCTGGCAAGCCCCCATGTACTCTCAGAGCCATCGGGGGCGGGAGCGCGGCCGGTCCATCCCATTCGCGTCATTTCGGCAAGATGCGGAATTTGGTCGATATCGGGGATAACGGACATGGCGCACACTTGCTGCTGGCTCAACTCGGTCGCGGATGACCCAGACGTCGGCGAGCCCCAACTCGCTGGTGCTCTAACTACTGACTGCGTGCTACCGTGAACATCCTGTCCTAAGCCCTGGGGGAGGCAATGAGACGGCGCGAGTTTGTGACGCTCCTCGGCGGCGCGGCAGTCGTGTTCCCGTTTGCCTCGAGAGCGCAACCATCCGATCAGTTGCGGCACATCGCCGTTCTAGGCGACTCGCCGTCTGACTGGGGTGACTGGATTTCTGCCTTTGTAGATCGGCTACGTGAACTTGGCTGGATAGAGCGTCGCACCATCGCGATAGATTATCGCTGGTCGGAAGCGCGGCCCGAGCACGTTGCAGAGGCGGCGGCTACGTTCGTGCAGCAAAAGCCCGATGTGATCGTCACCTATGGCGGCGCCGCCCTTGTACTAAAGCAGGCCACAAATTCCATCCCCATTGTTTTTGCCATAGCAGTCGATCCGCTTGGCAGCGGCCTTGTCACCAGCCTTTCGCGCCCGGGCGGCAACATGACCGGGTTGTCGATCCAACAAAACGATACTTCTGGCAGGCGGCTCGAACTTTTGCGCGAGGCTGTCCCTGGTCTGCGCCGGTTAGCCATCATGTTTGATGGCGGGTATCGCGGGTCCGTGGGGAAAACGGCGAAGTTCAAGCTATGACGCAGAAGCTCGGGCTCGAAGCCTCGCCACATGAGGTCCGGCGCCTAGAGGACATTGCACCCGTTTTCGCTGCTCTCAAAGGCAAAGCGGACGCACTCTACATCGTGGAAAATGCTCTGACTTTCACCAATCGTAAACTGATCGTCACGCTTGCACTCCGCACCCAGTTACCAGCGATCTCCACTGACGCAGATTTCGCCAGGGCTGGGGGGCTTATCTCATACGGACCAGACTTTCCGGCTCTGTTTCGGCGGGCTGCGGAATTGGTCGACAAGATTTTGCGCGGAGCCAAGCCGGGCGAATTGCCGGTCGAACAACCGACAAAATTCGATCTCGTTATCAACCTGAAAACAGCCAAGGCACTCGACCTCACCGTTGCGCACAACCTGCTTGTACTCGCCGACGAGGTGATCGAATAAGCGCCTGCCAATGTCTGTCCGTGGCCCATCGCGACCAATTTCACATTACGACCTGATGTCAGCTTTCGGCGTAAAGCGGAAGTGCCGTTGACGTATGGGGCGTGGCTTTGTTTGGGCTGTGATGAGCGGGGAGACTGTGCCTGATGACGAGCGCGAAGAGCAGACGGTTTTAACCTGTAACCTTTTTTAGGATCAGTCGGCAGGATCAACCAGCACGTTTTCAGCGGCCTAGCTTTTGTTGATAGTCTTATTTAATGGGGACTTGACGCCGCTTTGCTCGAGTTTTATGTGAAGATATTTCACCTAACACTCAACGCTTTCTGCAACCGGAGATCTTACATTGAAGAGAACATCAAAGAGACATGCTTGGACAACGGTACACGTTCGCGAACTAAAGTCGCTTGCACGTAAGAAAACGCCTGCGAAGAAAATCGCTTGAACGCGGACCGAAGGGGCGACGCGGCAAAAAGCGTTCAGTATGGGATTGTCGCTCGAACTCGAGCATATAACTGCCGAAAAATCTCGAATACGAGGGGGGCCCGGTGTCTTTCAAGTTTTTTGTTGGCCAAGCAGTCGAGTATACGCCGGTAGGTGAGAAAACGGCCGGTCTTTATAAGGTTGTGAAGCAGATGCCGGAGGAAGAGCACGCGTTCGACTTGAGGTACCGCATCAAAAGTGAAGCCGAAGCCTACGAGCGCAATGTCCTCGAATGCCAGCTGAGTTCTAATGTTCGTGATGAAAGGGAATATGCCACGTCGAAGCCTCGTCCATCGCAGGGCTCCCACCGAACGTAGGCTTAAAGCATCGGTCACACGTAGCGACCGCCTGACGTCTGGCTTTTCCTGACCCTGCTCAATCGGCAACGTGTGACCTGATGGATATTTTGGACCAATCAGATGGAGACTACTGGAAGGTGCATGGTGGTCTAGGTTGGCTGGTAGCCTATGGACGTTTGCGGCGCCGGCGGCCGATATCCGAGCGATAAGTGTGGGCGGATCGTGTTGTATTCATTGCGCTATTGTTCGACGACGACTTGCGCCTCCTTCAAGCTGTAGAAGATCTCCTGGTTCAGACACTCGTCACGAAGCTTGCCGCTGAACGACTGGCGCGCGCTGACGAGGTGATCGAGTGAGATGATGCCGTTTGCTGCACTGCATGAGTTCGTTGTGGCCCAAATGTGTCGCCACTTCCGCCTTTCAGTCGCAATCGAAGGAAGAGCGGACATGACGCGGACATCGCTGAAGGACCGAGTTTGACCCGTCTCGGACGCGGAGTATGCATCGCAGTAGTCGGGGGGCAAGGCTAGTTTGCTGCTGGTGCGGAGCCAAGCTCGGCATCGACCTTCTGGCCCGGGATCACTTGCATTCCACCTACGATCACACGGTCGTCCTTGGTCAGGCCCTTCTCGATCACGCGCAGATTCCCGACTAGCTGTCCCTGCTCGACCTTGCGCTGCTCGACCACACTGTCCTTGTTGACGACGAGCACATGGCGGCCGCTCTGGTCGCCACCGAGCGCAACATCGGGCACGAGCAGCACCGGCTCCGCCCGCAGGGGAACGCGAACGCGAACCGAATAACCGGGCAACAGGGCTTGATCGCCGTTTGCCAGACTCGCGCGTGCGGTGAGCGTTGCGGTTGTCGGATTGACGATCGGTGTTATGTAGTCGAGCTTGCCCTTGTGCGAGTGGTCGCTTTCGGACAGCAGCCCGACTTCAACGGGAAGACCCACGAGATTAGCGCTGGCGGTTTGACCGCGGCTTGCGAGGTCGGCGCCAATTTGCAGCACCTCCCGCTCGCTGACGTTGAAAGTCACGTAGATGGGGTCGAACTGCACGATGGTGGCCAACACCGTCGGACTGTTGGCATCGGCACCGAAAACGAGCTGGCCCAGCGAGACTTTCCGCTCGATCACGACGCCGTCGAACGGCGCGGTCACCTTAGTGTAGCCAAGATTGATCACGGCCGCCTTTTCGTCCGCTTGTGCTGACTGCAGGTCGGCTTGCGCTGAAGCACGTTGCGCGAGCGCCCTGTCGTACTCGGACTGCGAAGTACTATGCTTGGCAATGAGGTCGGCCTGCCGCTTGAAGTCCGCCTCTGCCTCCGTCAGCTTGGCCTGGGCGGCGGTGACCGATGCTCTCGCCGCTTCCACCTTGAGACTGTAAAGCTCCGGCTCGATGGTGAAGAGCAGCGCCCCCTTCTTCACGAATGCGCCGTCGATATAGCTGATTTCCTGGAGGAAACCTTGCACGCGCGCAACGAGATCGACCGAGTTGACCGCCGCAGTCTTCCCGGTCGCCTCTAAATAGCTGGTGACCGTTTGCTCAACTGGGGCGGCGACGGTGACTTTGGGCGGCGGCGTGTCCTCGCCGCGGGCAGCGACACCGGCTGTAGCGGCGAGCACAAGGGTTACGCAGGCGAATGCAGCGTGGGTCATGAGCCAAGCCTCGTAATATTTTCTGCAAACGCCGAACTGCCGCGCACGACCCGGCGCCGACTCGTGCACGTTGTTCTGAGTTGATTTTGCTCGGTCTTCACGGACGCAGAAACACCACCGGCGCATCCTTCGGCACGGTAAACGGAGTCGCCGACTTTGGATCCGGGTTGAACTTGGAAAAGACCGCGGGATTGTCGCGAAAGTGCTGCTCGAGAGTTTGCATCCGGGTTCCGTTGGCCGGATGGTCCGACAACAGTTGGGGTATCTGCTTGGTGTCAGCGTCCTGAAATTCCTTGAACAACCACACTAAGCCCCACGGATTATAGCCGGCCTGCGCGCAAATATCCGAACCGCTGACGTCAGCACGGGATTCGATCTCGCGCGAATACGCTAGCGAATTAAGATCGCCAATTATCTTGATGGCAATCGCTTTCGCCAGCGTCGGGCCGAGCAGTATCGTTGTTCCGACTTCCAGCGCTTCGATCTTTTGCTCCTTCTTGATGCGGTTCATAGCGTCGCGATGAATTGTATGCGAGACCTCATGGCAGAGGGTGCCCGCAAGCTGTTCGGTGTTTTTGACGAAAAACAACAGGGAATCGACAACATACACGTTGCCACCCGGGGTCGCGAAGGCGTTTGGCTGAGACTCTGTGGACCAGGAAAAATTTGAATGGGTGGTCGTATTGCGACTGAGCTACCCGGGAAATAGCGTCCACGACTGGTTTTAAACGGTCGTACAGTGGCGAGCTTTCAATGATTTCCACTTTGCTTTTTAGTTGGTCGTAGACCGCCTGTCCAAGCTCGGTTTCCTGGTCAGTGACTGGCTCTGGGGTGGGCGCCTGAGCCGGGAGTAAAATCGAGATGGCGACGAGAAAGGCTACAGTTGATATCTTTGAAGCCCATTTTGCCATTTCGCTCTCCTTCGCATGTTGCTAAAAAAAGCAACGTCCAAGTGATTATAAATCCGCTTACGCGGACGTTAGGGTCGTGACGCAAGCAAGACTTGTGAACTGGCGTGGAAGGCAGGCACCTTACGGCCGCCCAAGCCAGAACAGAATGTATCAAATTTTTCGGGAGGAACACACATGTCTACACGTGCTGCACCCGGACCACCCATGCCGCTTGTCGCTTCGGCCTTGTTGGGCAAGCTCGCGGCGGCGCGAGTGACGACTTCCATCAACACAGTGTGTGTCCGTGCGCGAAAAATCCGAACGACCAAATATCGAGATCGAGCGAAAGTTCTTGGTCGCCAATGATGAGTGGATGCAGTTAGCGGTTCGCAGCGTGAACATTCGCGACGGTTTGATCGCTGTATACAAGGACCGCAAGGTGCGGGTTCGCTTATCCGGGGACATCGCGACGATCGCCATCAAGGGACCGCGGATCGGTATTGTGCGCCCGGAGTTTGAGTATGAGATCCCGATCGCCGACGCCGAGAGGATGCTCTGGACCATGTGTCAAGACGATACTTTAGAGAAAGAGCGCTTCTTCGTCGAGGATGCCGGGGGGACGTGGCACGTCGACGTTTACGGCGGCATTCTCCAAGGCGTCGTTATTGCCGAAATCGAGCTCAAGCAAGAGAGCCAGGAGGTGATCCTGCCGCGTTGGATCGGCAAGGAAGTCACCGGCGATTTGTTCTATAAAAAAATTAATATGCGCACGCGTGCCTTAACGGCTCATCGCCAGGGGCGTTAGTGCCGACTGCGGGCGCCAACGCGATGACTATTTTTGGCATGCCAATAGTGCAAGTCGCCGACACTACTCGGTCCATGCTGGAGTGCGCCGTGCCGGACCGTGAAGTTCTGCTTCATACCTCATCGACATTATCGCGAATAGTCGCTCGCGAGAAGCGGCCGTATCCGCAAATGAACGAGAGGAACTCCGTCGCGGCAGCGGCGAAATATTCGCGAGCTTGAATTATGCAGTAGCGCAGTTGCTGCGCTTGCTTTTTGACATCTCCTCGCCATCTTTGGTCGATGCGATGGATAGTCATTAGCTCGTCGGCAATTAGATCGACGTTCTGGAATCTCCGAAGCGCCGGCTATGCGAAAGATGAAGGGTTGGCTGTGCGAACGCTTCGTGTGTTCGGGATGATCATCAGGCGAATCGCTTGCGCGCATACACGACGAGGCGTCTGCCGTCGATCGACCATTGCCCGCGGGAGTCGCTCTCGTTCTCGACCGCGACATATCAGGCCTTGTCGAGGCGATGCGGAATGGTGCGCATGTTCTTGCGATCATTGAGCCAGTGGCAAGGGTCCGGCGCGGGCCGCTCGGGTGCACGCGCACGCGAAGGCCGGTATTTGTAGGGGGCGCGGCAACGTCATTCGGCGGCTGAGTTCGCGATCAGTTCAGCCGGCAGCGTATCCAGTGTTGCGGCTTGTCTCGGCGAAAGGTGGCGGCCGAGCGCGGGTTGGAGCGCAGGCCCAAGGCGATAGACGAGGCGCGCTCCAAGTCTGCGAGACCGGGCATCTATCCCGCATTGGCAGGGCGCGGTTTCAATGCGAGCATATCGGGCATTGCACATTTGCGAGGAACAATGCCCGCGCCGAAACCGCCTGCGTTCGAGACCTTGAGCCTGCATGCCGGTCAGCACCCCGATCCGGTCACGCGTTCACGCGCGGTGCCGATCTATCAGACCACGTCGTACGTGTTCGACGATGCCGATCACGCCGCCGGACTGTTCAATCTGGAACGCGCCGGCCACATCTACACGCGCATCTCCAATCCGACCACGGCAGTGCTGGAAGAGCGGTTGGCGGCGCTCGAAGACGGCGTCGGCGCGGTGTGCACGGCGAGCGGCATGGCGGCGATGCATCTTGCCATCGCCACGCTACTCAATAGCGGCGACCACATCGTCGCGTCGGCCTCGCTCTATGGCGGCAGCATCAATCTCTTGACCCACACGCTGCCGCGCTTCGGCATCAACACCACGTTCGTCAAGCCGCGCGATCTCGATGGCTTCCGCGCCGCGATCGGGGAGCGCACCCGGCTCTTCATCGGCGAGACCATCGGCAATCCGGGCCTCGAAGTGCTCGACATTCCCAAGGTCGCGGACATCGCGCACGGCGCCGGCATTCCGCTCCTTGTCGACAACACTTTCGCATCGCCGTATTTGAGCCGCCCGCTCACGCTCGGCGCCGATATCGTCTGGCATTCGATCACCAAATGGATCGGCGGCCACGGCATCGCCATCGGCGGCGTCATTGTCGATGGCGGCCGCTTCGACTGGCAGGCGTCGGCCAAGTTTTCGACCTTGACCGAGCCGTATGCCGGCTATCACGGCATCGTCTTCGCCGAAGAGTTCGGCCCGACCGCCTTTATCATGCGGGCGCGGGCCGAAGGCTTGCGCGACTTCGGCGCGTGCCTATCGCCGACCAACGCGTTTCATCTGCTGCAGGGACTGGAGACGCTGCCGCTGCGCATGGAACGGCACATGGAAAACACCGCAACCGTCGTGGCGGCCTTAAGCAAAAATCCCGCGGTCGATTGGGTGCTGCATCCTTCGCTCGAATCCCATCCAGATCACGCGCTGGCGCAGACGCTGTTGCCGAAGGGCGCCGGCTCGATCGTCAGCTTCGGCATCAAGGGCGGCCGCGCCGCCGGGCGCAAATTCGTCGAAGCAGTGCGGCTCGCCAGCCATCTTGCCAATGTCGGCGACGCCAAGACGCTGGTCATCCATCCGGCGAGCACCACGCATCAGCAGATGGATGCGGCGGCGCTTGCTGCGGCCGGCGTCGGCGAGGAGCTCATTCGCATTTCCGTCGGCCTCGAAGCGGCGGTCGATATTCTCGATGATCTCGGCCAGGCGCTGCGCGCCTCGCAGAAAGGTTGAACGATGCGCGTGGTCGTCAACGGCTCCGACACGCACGTCGCAACCGGCGGCAAGAAGTTCGACCCGGCGCTGCCCGCAATCGTCTTTTTGCACGGCGCCGGCATGGATCATTCGGTGTGGGCGCTGCTCGCGCGATCTTTCGCCCACCACGGTTTTGGCGTGCTGGCGCCAGACTTGCCCGGACACGGTCGCTCGACCGGCACGCCGCTTTCGTCCATCGCGGCGCTGGCCGACTGGGCGGCGGCGTTGATCGACGCGGCCGGTGTCGCCAAAGCGCGGATCGTCGGTCATTCTATGGGAACGCTGATCGCGCTCGAGTTTGCTGCGCGCCATCCTGGCAAAGTCAGCGGCCTTGGCTTGATCGCTACGGCGGCGCCGATGCGGGTGTCGGACGATTTGCTCAATGCGGCGAAAGCCGACGACCACGCGGCCATCGACATGATGTCGATCTGGGGCGAAGGCTACCGCGCAACGCTCGGCGGCTCCTCGGCGCCGGGCTTGTGGATGCTCGGCGGCGCCGAGCGCCTCCTGGAACGCGCGCGCCCCGGCGTCATTTTCGCCGACCTGTCCGCTTGCAACACTTATACGGACGCACTCGCCGCGGCTGCCAAGGTCACCGTCCCGTCCATTGTCATCAAGGCAGCCGCGATGTGATGACCCCGTTCAAGGGCGGCAAAGCCATCGCGGCGGCCATTCCGGCTGCCGGCTCGTCATGATCGAGGGCGCCGGCCATATGCTGATGAGCGAACGTCCCGAGGACGTGCTTGCTGCGCTGCGGCAGTGATCGCGTCGCCGCTGTACGGTGTCGCCTTCATATGGTCCACTATCGGCGCCAGAGCTTCTGAGAGTCCTGGGAAGCGCCAGCGAAGTTCCGGAGAGCGTGACGTGAATGTCAACGAGTTGGTCGCGATCGACGTCCACACCCACGCCGAAGAGCCGTGCGGCACGCATCCCGACGACGGCTACGACGACCTGCAGGCGCAGATGGCGATTTATTTCAATCAACCAAACAATCGCCCGACCATCGAGGAGACCGCGAGCTATTATCGCGAGCGCAAGATCGGCGCGGTGATCTTCCCGGTCGATGCCGAGCGCGAGACCGGCTATCGCCGTTATCCGAACGAGGAGGTCGCGGAAAAAGCCGCCGCCAACAGCGACGTGCTGATCCCGTTTGCCAGCATCGATCCGGCCAAGGGCAAGGCGGGCGCGCGCGAGGCGCGCCGCCTCATTCGCGAATTCGGCGTCCGCGGCTTCAAATTCCATCCCTCGATGCAGGGCTTCTATCCGAACGACCGCAGCGCCTATGTGTTGTATGAAGCGATCGCCGAATTGGGGGCTGCCGGCGCTGTTCCATACCGGCCAGACCGGGGTTGGTTCGGGCATGCCCGGCGGCGCCGGAATCCGGCTGAAATACTCAAATCCGATGTATGTCGACGACGTGGCCGTCGATTTTCCCGAAATGCCGATCATTCTCGCCCATCCGTCGTTCCCGTGGCAGGAAGAGGCACTGTCGGTTGCGCAGCATAAGCCCAACGTCTATATCGACCTTTCAGGCTGGTCGCCCAAATATTTCCCGCCGATCCTGGTCAGATACGTCAACTCCCTGCTGAAACACAAAATGCTGTTCGGTTCGGACTGGCCCGTCATTCGGCCCGATCGCTGGCTCAGCGACTTCGACAAGCTCGACATCAAGCCGGAGGTGCGGCCGCTGGTCCTTAAGGATAACGCCATGAAATTGCTCGGGTTGGGGACCGCAATAGCGTGAGCGCTGCCGCGAATATTGGGTGTCTTACCGGTTGTTGCCGGTGCACGCGGCGCCGTGACGCAGCGTGCGATCGGTGCCTTCAGCTAACTTTCAGGTTCGGCCCGTTAATTTGTGCCGCGGCTCGCTGACGCGACACGGAGGGTTTTTGTTGCGCGTACTACCAGGTGGTCGGGTGAGGAAACGTCGGTGACGCCCGGGGGCGCTGCGGGCGCAACAAGTCCGTCGCGCCGGCTTGGCGATCGCTGCCGCGAAGCTCTGAGGCGCTCGCGGCGGGCATTGGCGCGCGCCGATCGTTACGATCTAGCGGCGATGGCGCTCCTCGGCCGCCTCGTCCTTCGCGTCGCCTTCACCTTTGGTGACTACGCGATCTCGAACGACGAGGAAGTGCAACAGCACTATGCCGAGTTGATCATCGCCTATTACCGCAGCGGATTTACCGACGAGGCTTTGTTTCATTTCAGAAATCTCTATCTCTACGGCGGCCTGTTCGACCTCATTGTGGTTGGTCTGGAGGAGCTGCTGCCACTCGACATCTATGCCGTGCGCCACCTGCTGACGGCGCTGACCGGCGTCGGCGGCATTGCCGCGGTCTGGGCGACCGCGCGCACCATCGGCGGGCCGCGCGCCGGGCTGCTGGCGGCGGCGGCGATCGCGCTGTGCGGCACCGGGCACCGCGCGATGTTCAACCACACCAAGGACATTCCATTCGCCGCCGCGATGATGGCCGCGACCTATCTCCTGGTGCTGATCGGACGGCAGCTGCCGCGCCCGCGTTGGAGCCTGGTGGTTCTGTTCGGCGTGCTCTGCGGCTGCGCGCTCGGCATTCGCATCCTCGGTGTGTTTCTCGTCATCTACGCGTTGTTTGTTGTCGCGCTGTATCGGCCGATCGGCTGGCGCAAATCGTGGCGCGCCGTGCTGGGTTTTGCCGCCCGTTCCGCGCTGCCGCTGACGGCGGCTTTCGCGATTGCCTACGTGATCATGATCGCTTCATGGCCGTGGGCCGCGTTGGCGCCGCTCAATCCGCTGCGTGCGCTCTTTGACTTCGCTCACTTCCACTACAAGATCCAGACCGTCCTCTGACGGCCACGTTTGGACCACATGTCCTATGTGCCGCGCACTTACATCCCGACCTACGTTGCCATCAAGCTCACGCTGGTGCTGCTGATCGGCGCGGCGCTGTCGCTGGTTTTCGCCGCCCTGCCGCAGCGCGCGGGCGGGGCCGGCGGCCAATGTGGCGCGCCCAATAAATATCGCCTGGCGAAAGGAGACGGCCTTTATCGCGCTCGCGGCATTCCTGCCGTTGATTTGCGACGTCATCGCGCACGGGCCGGCTTTCTCCGGCATGCGGCATTTCTGTTCACGATGCCGCCGATTGCGGTGCTCGCCGGCTTGGGGCTGAACGCCGCGCTTACCCGGCTCGAAACCCGCAGCCGCTTCGTCGCAGCGGGCGCACTGGCGCTGGTGGTGTTGGGCTTCGGCTTTGACGCGACCACGCTCTATCGGCTGCACCCGGACGAGTATCTGTTCTTCAATCCGCTGGTCGGCGGGACTGGCCGGCGCCTCGCGACGCTATGACACCGATTACTGGGTCAACATCATGCCGGAGGCGATCGACGACCTCAAGCATTTCCTCGACTGCACCGAAGGCGTGGCCGGTAAGACGCCGCCGCGGCATCGCTATCGGTCGCGGGTACGCGCCGTGAAGCTGCCGTTCGAGAAGCAGGCCGACGTGCGTCTCGAATTCACGCGTGATCCGCACAAGGCGGAATTCTTCATCGCGCCGACCAACAGCAATTGCGACCGCGCGCTCGACGGCAAGGTCGTCGCCAATATCGAGCGGCTCGGCGTCGTCATCGGCGTGGTCAAGGATCGCCGCGCGCTGCTGCGGAGCGTGGCCGGCTTGAACTGGTCCATGCCCTGATCGTTGCGGAACTCGCCGAGGTTCCTTCCACGTTCCTGGATCGACTCCCAGTCCGCGAGCCGTGAAAGTTTCGTGGCTGTGAAAACGCATATCGCCGCGAAACCAACAGGGCTCTCCGCCGCGCATGAGTTCGATTGAGGACCGCGTCACACCGGACACGCTGGCGGAGAGGCGCGATGCCGGTGTCGGCCTGATCGGCGACATCGGCGCCACCAATGGGTGCTTTGCGCTGGTGTTTCCCTGGCGGCAAGACCGCGACGGCGCGGGTTTGCGCGCTGGACGATGACCCCCTCGCTCGCCGACGCGCTCACCGCCTACCTCGCCGAGCAATCGCCGGCCACGCGCCCGGCCGAGGCGGTGCTGGCGGTCGCTTCGCCCGTTACCGGCGATGAGATCACGCTGACCAATCGCGCTTGGACGTTTTCGGTCGAGCAACTGCGGCGTCATCTCGGGCTCAAACAGCTGCACGTCATCAACGATTTCGCCGCCAACGCAGCGGCGATTTCGTTTCTCGGCGATGACGATCGCATTCCGATCGGCCATGGCATTGCGGTCGAGGGCGCGCCGGTCGGGATCATCGGACCTGGCACTGGGCTCGGCGTCGGCGGCCTGGCTTCGTCGGGTAGCGGCGCCGTGACCATCGCCGCCGAGGGCGGCCACGTCACCATGGCGGCGATGACGGCGCAGGAAAGCGCGATCCTCGAGTTATGCGCAGGCGTTACGATCATGTGTCCGCCGAGCGGCTGTTGTCGGGTCCAGGTCTGGTGAATCTCTACAACGCGCTGTGCGAGCTTGCCGGCACGCCGGCCGCGTCCTACACGCCCGACCAGATCACCAGCGCCCGAACCTGGAACGACGATCCGCGCACCCGCGAGGCAACGACGATATTCTGCGCCATGCTCGGCACCGTCGCCGGCAATCTGGCGCTGACGCTCGGTGCCCGCGGCGGCATCTATATTGCCGGCGGCATCGTGCCGAAGCTCGGCGCGATCTTCGCGCAGTGGAATTCCGCGCCCGCTTCGAAGCCAGGGGCCGCATGCACAGCCTATCTCGACGCGATTCCGGCCTACGTGATCGTGCGGCCCTATTCCGGTCTGCTCGGCGCGGCGGCGCTGCTGCGGGAGGGTTAGCGAGCGCTGGCCTAATGTCACGCCGCTTCCTGCAGGATCGCGATCATACGGTCGATCACCTGATCCAGTGTCGTTCCGGTTGGAAAATTACCGTCTGCTCGCGATTTCTGCCCAGTTATTCGGCTCTCGCCGATGGCCGACAATCTGGTATTTGCCGTCCCGTTCTCGATAACCCAGGGTGACGCTCCGCGCGAAAGCTCCCCAGCGTTCACGCCGGCGTGCCCGACGACGACCGGGGGAGGATTGGGACGCGGATATGGGCGACTGGCGGATTACCTCGGGCGATTGTCTCGCGGAGGCTGGCGCAAACCATCTGCGTTCGAAACATCGACGACAGCTACCGGCTCGATATCACGATACGGGCCTCCGGGAACGCGACCAAAGGTCGGGATCAATACCTTGCCCTTCCTTAAATACAAGTGACAAAGCATCGGTCTCTCCTAGAATTAGAATCCGTGACAACCAGCCGAAGGCCTTTGCTCCTCGCGATTTTGGTTGCGGCCTCGATCACCTCGCGCTGTACCGCAGTAATGCTAGCCTTAGGAATTATAAGCGGAGTACACGACCGGCAATTTGGGATTTCGCGAATTTTGTCACCTCCCCAGTCTGTGCCGGCATATTTTTCCAGCTTTTCAAGATACTGGTTCACCCTAGACGAAAGAATGGGCGACCTTTGGTAGGTGGCGGCATTTAAGTCGATAGATTATTGCTGATCGCAACATTATCGACAAAGTCATCGATCGTTCGAGATAGGTCATGCAAATCGCCCCGGCGTAAGAGCTTATCAATGACCTTTCCGCGAGTGGTCGGGTAAGCTTCCATATAGCAGCACGTTGCTCTGCTGATAGCGCAAGTTGCGCCGTCTCGAACTCAATTTTGGTGGGATTGCCGGCAGCTTCGGCAGTGCTCTGCCAAGCAGCCACGGCGACAAAAAACCAGCACGCTGTAGATGACGATGTGCTACCGGTACCCGGGCTCGTACTCAGCGTAGCGCGAGCCCATTCGGCGATGAACTTACGATCTTCAAGAGAGACGCCCGGCTGCAAGGCCCAACTCAAAGCGGCAGTGAGCGCTTTCCCGCCGTGTAAATCGCCGACGTCGTAGTAATAACGTTTAATCTCCGCCCTAATGGCTTGTTCGTCTTGGCCTAGCGTTCGCGATCCATTCGACAAAATGGCTAGTTCGTCGTTGACATACTTGCCGGGCGTAGGTGGCACCAGTTTTCGATGAGATCGGACGATGCATTTGATCGCCGCGTCGGGTCGTCGTTCTCCGCAACGCGCACTCCCGGCGAGTTGTGACTTTCGCTGCCGGTCGGCGCGAACCAGCCAGGATTGGGCGGCGCGGCGGTGCGCGGATGCAGCGCCGGATTCCAGTCGAGACTGCCTCCATCGCGTGCGTATTTGATCAGCGAATCCTCGGCCTCCATCGCGTCGCGCGCCGCTGGAGTCGGCAAGTCGGGAAGCCTCAGATGCACGGCCGCGATCCGCGCAAGACATCGATCGCCGGCGTTGAGCGCACGCGCGACGGCCGCGAGCCCGGGGATCAGCCGATCGGCCTCCCCGATGTACCGATGGCCGCGCCGCAACAGCCGCTTGATCTCAT
>CAWDZD010000028.1:0-130018 GCA_963806465.1 uncultured Alphaproteobacteria bacterium
ACGCTTGTAGCGTCATCCAGTCCACCTGCAACGCGTAAGGGTCCAGAAAGACCACGCCCCGGCTCTTAGTCGCGTCCTTCTTGATCCAGATGGTTCTTGTTGGACTAAATCTCGCAAAAGTTGGTTAGCCTCGCCGCGCAGCACCCGAACGTCTTTAGAAGGATGGCGTTCTCTCAATCGATCGAGCGCCTCGCACCGCTCCGGTTCTTTCTCAATGAACCGAAAGTGATCAAACGGGGGCTGACCGCTAGGGCACGCTGAGCAGAGCCGGCGCGTACTTCTTCGACTGTAGCGATCGGCTCACCTTCGAAAATGCCGCCTACTTCGCGCTTGACGTTGCGGAAGCCGGTTCCTGCAAACGCGTCGATATAGGTGAGATCAAATCCGACCCGCTTCAGTGCTCGCGTGTAGCATTGCAGGTAGTATTCGACAGCGTCGAGCTTAATCTCCGTCCACGGGCCACCAAAAGAGTGATCAAGCATTGTCGTCTTGCAGCTCACTGATATGAGCCTAGGAACCCCCACCGCCTATACTATTTGTGCTGGATCGCTATAGTGAGCACCGTAGTGATTGCCGCAACGGCAGCGATTGCCGTGCTTATTTCCCAAGCTACCACGGCAATCGTACGAGATGCATCATGCCAAAAGCTCGATTCCTTGTTGGCAACGGGCGCCTACTGGGAGCGATTATTAAAGGATCCTCATCGCGAACTGTGTCAATCAGTGCCACCCGCGCAAATGCGTTTGTGTCAAACAGTGCCGACGGTCGATCAGTGCCAAAGCTGATGTATGAAATGCTGGCGCGTTTGCAGGAAAACTGAAGGGAATGCGCACAGACGAACTTATCAGCGGCATCGGGCCCGAGCGGAAGCGGCGGTGTCCGGCAGTTAGCAGGATAGCTCCTCTTGGCACTATTTCTTCGCTGACCCATTTCGGCTAACCCCGACGCCACTCTAGGAACTCTCCGAGCCCTCCAACGATGCTATGCTCCAAGGCGGAGCTTGGGCGCGGCGATGTCTGAAGCTGACACAAATGCGACTTCATCCAATATCGGTCGGTTTGGTCGCAAACGGGGTAAACCAGAGCGCAAAGGTATAACGGCAAACACGGTTGGCAACATCCTCAGTTGATTTATTTTCCGGTGTGTCGGCCGCGCCTCCGGCGGTTTGCCACTCCGTAGCACATGGAGAAGGTCACCCAGTCATGGAGATCTTTAACGGCTTCGAGCTGGTTCGTGAGCAAGCGCTTCCTGAAACCCAACTCGAGAAGCGCGAGTTTATCGTCACGCTAAGACCGGTGCCGAGCTACTGTCGCTCATCAACGACGACGAGAACAAAGTGTTCGGTGTCACCTTTCGCACGTTGCCGCACGACTTCACGGGCGTTGCCCATATCCTCGAGCACGCCGTGCTTTGCGGCTCGCGCAAATACCCGGTCAAGGAACCATTCGTCGAGCTGATGAAAGGCTCGCTGAACACCTTCCTTAATGCGATGACCTTTCCGGACAAAACCTGCTATCCCGTTGCAAGCCAGAATTAGGGACTTCTACAACCTGATCGATGTCTATCTTGATGCGGTTTTTTATCCGCTGATCACTCCGAACACGTTCAAGCAGGAAGGCTGGCATTACGAACTCGACGCTGTCGATGAGCCGCTAATGTACAAGGGTGTGGTTTTCAACGAAATGAAGGGGAGCTACTCGTCACCCGAGGGCAGGCTCAAGGAGTGCTCGCAGCGATCGCTGTTCCCGGATACGATCTATGGCCTCGATTTGGGTGGCGATCCAATGCACATCCCTGATCTGACTTATGCCAACTTCAAGGCTTTTCATCAGCACTACTATCATCCTTCGAACGCCCGTCTATTCTTCTACGGCGATGATAATGCCGACGAGCGTCTGCGCCTGCTTGATTCGTGGCTTGCCGCGTTCGACCCGATTGCGGTCGATTTCAAGGGTAGCGCCTCAGAAGCGCTTTTCCGCGCCGCGGCGATTGACGCAGAGCTTCGCCGGCAAGTCCGGGGCAGACCGGAAAGCTATGGCGACGATCAACTGGATGGTCGACCAGACTCCGACGACGCCGAGAACGACCTCGGCATCAACATTCTTGAGCACATCCTGATCGGGACGCCGGCATCGCCCCTGCGCAAGGCGCTGATTGATTCCGGCCTAGGCGAGGACATCGCCGGTCGTGGTCTCGATGAGCAGCTTTTGCAACCGATTTTTTCGGTAGGTCTCAAGGGCCTTGATCAGAGCGGTACCGAAAAGCTCGAAACACTTGTTCTTGAGACGCTCCGCGCGCTTTCCGCCAATGGCATCGACCGGATGACGATTGAAGCGTCGTTAAACACGATCGAATTTCGCTTACGGGAGAACAATTCCGGCGCCTTCCCGCGTGGGATCGCGGCGCTGTTCCGCTCGCTCAAGACCTGGCTATACGATCGCGATCCGCTGGCGCCGCTGGCGTTCGAAGCGCCGATACGCTCGCTTAAAACCCGCATTGCTGAAGGCGAGCCTTATTTCGAGAACCTGATCGCCCACAATTTCCTAGATAATCCTCACCGGACCACGTTGACGTTGCGGCCCGATCCGGAGCAGACCGAGCGCGAGGCTGCCGCGGAACGCCAGCGGCTTGATGCTGCGCGCGCCGCAATGAGCGGGTCCGATCTCGAGGCGTTGGTCGAAGCCACCCGCACGCTCAAGCGCCTGCAGGAGACCCCCGACCCGCCAGAGGCTTTGGCCACTATTCCAACGCTTGGCCTTGAAGACCTGCCGCGTCGGAACAAGGTCATTCCGATCGAAGTGACGCGCGTCGCCGATACTCAAGTGCTCTATCACGATCTGGCCACCAACGGCGTGCTCTATCTCGACCTCGCTTTCGACCTGCACGTATTGCCTGCCGACCTCTTGCCATATGTCCATCTGTTCGCGAGAGCGCTTTTGGAGACGGGAGCCGGTGAGCAAGATTTCGTGAGCCTGTCACAGCGGATCGGGCGCACGACTGGCGGAATTCGGCCACAAGTCTGGATCTCGGCTGTCCTTGACACGCAGTTCGCAGCCGCGCGGCTTTTCCTGCGGGCCAAGGCGGTACCAGAAAAGGGAGCCGAGCTTCTGGCAATTCTACGTTATCTGCTTCTCGAAGCGCGTCTCAACAACCAAGAGCGCCTAAAGCAGCTGGTTCTGGAGGAGAAAGCATCGAAGGAGTCCTCCCTAGTACCTCGTGGATCGCATTTCGTTGACATGCGGATCCGCGCAAACCTGCACGAAGCGGATTGGGCGGAAGAGCAGATCGGCGGTGTCAGTTATCTGTGGTTTCTGCGCAATCTTGCTGACGGATTTGAAACGGTCTGGCCGACCCTAAGTGCCGCACTGGAGCGCATTCGCGCCCTGCTCGTTACCCGCGCAGGATTGCTTTGCAACATCACGACCGACGCTTCAAGCTGGCGCCGCTTCGAGCCAGAGCTTGCCTCCTTCCTCGCTACGTTGCCGTCGTCTCCAGTCTCGCAATATTCTTGGCAGATTGGCGAAGGACCTAGTTTCGAGGCCCTGATTATTCCGGCAAGCGTCAATTATGTCGGCAAGGGAGCTAACCTCTACCGCTTGGGCTTGAGGCCGAGCGGTGCTGCCCACGTCGTCGTCAAATATCTGGGCACGACCTGGCTATGGGATAAGGTCCGCGTTCAGGGGGGCGCGTATGGCGGCTTCTGCGCACTCGACCAACGGTCGGGCAATTTCACCTACCTGTCTTACCGTGACCCCAACCTGCTCGAAACGCTTGACACCTACGACCAGACACCTGGCTTTCTGAAACGGGCAGAAATAGACAAGACCGAGTTGACTCGCAGCATTATCGGCACGATCGGCGACGTCGATGCCTATCAGCTGCCTGACGCCAAAGGCTTCACCTCGATGCAGCGCTACCTCGCCGGCGAAACCGACGAGATCCGCCAACGCTGGCGCGACGAGATGCTCGGTGCCGGTATCGCCGACTTTCGAGCTTTTGCAGATGCCTTGGCAGAGCTGACTGTCAATGGCCAAGTAGTCGTGCTTGGCTCCGAGCAGGCTATTGGACCAGTTAATGCACAGCGCCCAGGGTTTTTGCACGTCTCGAATGTCATTTGAGACAAAGAAACTGGCTCCAGATTGTCGCGTTCTAGCTAGGGGTAGCCGACAAGGCGATCTAAAGGCACGGGCGTCTGTTACAGGCCCACAAGGCATCGTGAATGACTGTTCTTCCCTCGACGAGGTATCTAAGGTAGCGTGCAGATTCTTTCGCACATTTGATCAGGCGACGGCTTCGGTTTGCGGGACTTGTGGCTGATAGAGCGGCCGCATGTTCATGTAGCATTTGGCGGACCAGGCTGTGCCGGCAATGTAGCGCAGCCGTGCTGCAGCCAAGTTGAGACAGGACTGGCCGTCAGGGAATGCCCCGACAACGCGCGTCCGCCGACGGATTTCTTTCATGATCCGCTCTAATGGGTTGTTGGTGCGGATCTTCTGCCAGTGGATGTCGGGGAAGGCGTAATAGGTCAACGTTTCGGACACGCTACGCTCGACCAGATCGGCGGCCGTGTGCATCTTGGCGGCGCGCAGATCTTCAACGATCGTTCGCGCTTTGCGGTCGGCCGCGTCACGGTTCTCCTGGGCATGAATGGCTTTGAGCATGTGGCTCACCTCGCGGACCCTGGTTGCCGGCACATGGCTGAAGACGTTCCGATAAAAATGAACCATGCAGCGCTGCCACTGAGCGTCGGGCAGATATTCCGCGGCACTCTCCATCAAGCCTCGGCAGGCGTCGGAGATGATGAGCTGCACGCCGTTGAGGCCGCGGTCGACTAGGTGGCGCAGGAACGCCGACCAGCCGGATTTGTCCTCCTTGGCGCCCTCGCAGATGCCCAGAATCTCCCGAAAACCCTCCGAATTGACGGCGCTGGCCACCAGCAGAGAGACATTGCGGACTTCGCCAGCCCAGGTCCGCTTCATCACGATGCCATCGAGATAAAGGTACGGATGTTCGCCTTCGATGCGCCGGTTCCGCCACGCCTCGATCTTGGCGTAGATCTTCTTGTTGAGGTTCGACACCGTGCTCGGGCTCACCCGCGTGCCCCACAGGGCTTCAGTGATGTCCTCCACTCGGCGCACCGAAATCCCCGCCAGGTACATCTCGATCAGGGATTCCTCGACCGAGCTCTCGCGCCGGCGATAACGTTCGATGATTGCCGTCTCGAAGGTCTGGCGCCGTAGCTTCGGGATCTTGAGGTTGACCTCGCCGGCGCTGGTCTGCAGCGTCCGATCGTAACTGCCAGCCCGGGTGTCCTGCCGAGCCTGGCTGCGCTCGTAACGGCCGGCACCGCAGAGCTGGTCTGCTTCGGCATCCAGCATCGCGTTCAGCGTCTCTTCCACCGTCCCACGCACCATCTCGCCAAGATGATCGCGGATCCGCGCTTCATCGATCTGGATCACCTGACCCATCGGCTTCTCGTCACTCATCGGTTGCTCCTTCAGTGTATGAAGAAGCCGTCAATCCTGAAAGTGCGAATTTTCTACATATGATCGCGATGTCTCCCATTGATGCTGTGGACGGCTCCTCCACCGGCACGTGAGTGCCATTGATGTGGGTGCTGTTAAGGCTCCCACGATTCGGAGGAGCCAAGTCATGGAAGCCATCACGACGATCGGTCTCGACATTGCGAAATCGGTTTTTCAGGTTCACGGCGTCGATGCGGAGGGCAATGTCATCTTCCGTCGTCAGGTCAAGCGTCGCTACGTTCTGGCATTCTTCGAGAAGCTGCCTCCGTGCCTGGTTGGTATCGAAGCCTGCGCTTCGGCGCATCATTGGTCGCGCCAGCTTCAGGCGCTCGGCCACACCGTTCGCCTGATGACCTGATCCGCGGAGGGCATTATGGCCAGCGGTCAAGTGAACCGCGCTAATAAAGGCCGAACACATGGCCGCAGCGACCAATACTGCAGACGTAAAGAAAACCCTTGCCAACTCGGAGCCGTCCACACATGGCCCTTAGCGTCACTTCGCTGCGCCGAACAATAATTGTTGCTATTGGAGTAACAACGGACATCGATCGGCACGGGTACTGAATGCGTCGGTCGTGAATGACCCATCTGCGACATCAACCAAGACCGAACCGGCTGGGCCTCGATGACTGCTGCGTGGTATAAATTTTTCGTCTTGAGCCTTGGGAGAGGCAATGAGGCGGCGCGAGTTTATTACTCTTCTCGGCGGCACGGTAGCAACTTGGCCGCTTCCAGCGCGGGCGCAGAAAACTGACCGGCTAGCGCGGATCGGCGTGCTCATGGGGTACGCGGAAACGGACACTGAGGCCAAGGCCTTGCTAGGGGAATTCACGCACGCGCTTTCGGAGTTCGGCTGGATCGAGCGCCAGAATCTCCGGATGGACGTTCGTTGGGCACCCGCAAAGACCGATCTGATGCGCACATATGCGAAAGAGCTAGTGAGCCTGCAACCCGACCTGATTTTGACCGACTCAACACCGGTAACCGCTGCTGTAAAACGCGAGACTATCACTATCCCCATTGTTTTTGCGGTAGTCGCCGACCCGGTCGGCTCCGGATTCGTTGCAAGTCTCCCCCGCCCTGGCGGAAACATCACTGGGTTCAGTTCGCTGGAAGGAACCATTGCTAGTAAGTGGCTAGAGTTGCTCACGGGTATCGCGCCCGGCGTTAAGCGGGCAATGATGCTATTCAACCCGGACACGGCCCCCTTTATTAGATCGTATGCTCTGCCTTCATTCGATGCCGCTGCTAGATTGCTAAAGGTCGCGCTAATCGCTGCGCCGGTTCATAACGATACTGAAATCGCGGCCGCTATAGCCGACCTTTGCCGCGAGCCGGGAAGCGGTCTCCTCGGGATGCCAGACAATTTTATCGAGATCCACCGCGCGCTAATCATATCGCTGGCAGCGCGGAACAATATTCCTGCGGTCTACCAGACACCCGTTACCGCCAGAGACGGCGGTCTGCTTTCTTACGGGGCGGACTTCCAGGATATATTTCACCGAGCCGCCCGCTATGTTGATCAGATTCTTCGTGGCGCGAAGCCGTCAGAACTCCCCGTCCAGTTGCCAACAAAGTATTTGATGGTCATCAATCTAAGGACCGCAAAGGCGCTCGGCCTCACCGTACCGCCCACGCTTCTAGCCACTGCCGACGAGGTGATTGAATAAGGTGACTGAAGTCGGCTGATGGCCCTTAACGAACCTCACGCGAAGTCCAAGTTGAGTCCGCAAAGAGGGGTCTACCAGACACCCGTTACCGCCAGAGACGGCGGTCTGCTTTCTTACGGGGCGGACTTCCAGGATATATTTCACCGAGCCGCCCGCTATGTTGATCAGATTTTTCCGTGGCGCGAAGCCGTCAGAACTCCCCGTCCAGTTGCCAACAAAGTATTTGATGGTCATCAATCTAAGGACCGCAAAGGCGCTCGGCCTCACCGTACCGCCCACGCTTCTAGCCACTGCCGACGAGGTGATTGAATAAGGTGACTGAAGTCGGCTGATGGCCCTTAACGAACCTCACGCGAAGTCCAAGTTGAGTCCGCAAAGAGGGGAATAGCGGACATTGCCAGCGGCCTTTCGACCAATCGGTGTATGAACATACGCCTAGCAAGAAAACAGACGACCAGCGGACTGTTTTCTTTTCAATGTTGTGATTGGACGCTAACTATTAAGCCAACATTGCCTCGACACACTGTCCGTATTCGGACAAGAGTATAGACAGTGCACCCATGCAAGGAGGCGAAACACATGAGCAAATCAAACCTCCGGCTGATCTCGCCAACCAAAGTAAAACGGACAGTTACGCCGCGCCTGCGTCCAAACAGCGAGCTTCGACCGCGTGAACATCTGACCGAACGCGAAGTCGAGAAGCTGATTGAAGCAGCCAAGAGCAATCGCCATGGTGCCAGGGACAGCTGCATGCTGATGATCTGCTTCCGGCACGGGCTACGTGCCAGTGAGCTCTGCGAACTGCAGTGGACAGACGTGGAATTTGAGACCGCGACCCTTCATATCCGTCGCGCCAAGGGTGGAACAACGACTACACATCCACTGCTTGGCGAGGAACTACGAGCGCTGCGGGCATTGAAGCGAAGGCCAAGTCACCCTTCGTCTTTGTTTCGGAGAGAGGCGCACCGTTCACCGTCGCCGGTCTGCAAAAGCTGGTTGAGCGCGCCGGCAACGCCGCCAAGATCGGCTTTAAGGTGCACCCTCATATGCTGCGGCATGCGACCGGGTTTGTATTGGCGAACAAGGGCACCGATACGCGCACGCTGCAGGCGTACCTCGGGCATCGCAGCATTCAATCAACAGTGCGATATACCGAGCTCGCGCCCGGCCGCTTTAAGAACCTGTGGCGCTAAAACCTGCGATCGCCCTTGCCGACCAAAGAGATCCCGCTGGCAGTTGACGTTCGCCAGCGCGTTGCGGTCGTCTGGCCTACTTCGTAGGAGCGCGTTATGGCGACGGTTATCATTCCGGTTTTCGGCTCCTCGGTCTTGGCGTTTTGCGTATTGACGCGCGACGAGGTGCGCTGGTTCTAGCGGCCCGGCCGTCGGAGCCTCGGCGACACGTTTATAACGGGGACAAGCTAGACTGTCGGACCACTAGCAGGCGCGGGATGGGATACGATACGCCGAAACTGATTCGACGAAAAGGGAAACATATTTCCGATGAACTTTTTCGATGAGTTCTATAGAGGGTTGGTGGCCACCACTGCGCTAAGCACGGCCGCGGTAATGGCCACCACGGCGCTAGGCACGGCCGCACTAATCACGATCGCAAGCACGCTGCCGAACGCGCTGATCCAGAGCGCGTTGCAAAGTAACGGCTCGACAAGCGCGAGCATGTAAGCGCGTTGGGTTCTAGCGCCGACGCCGCTTCGCCTGCTTCGAGGCGATGCTATCGGCGAGCCGGTAGGCGTCGTGGGTCCGGCTCCATCCGGTTGCCGTATTACCCGTTTCAAACTTTGGACGGTGAAGCGGCCACCACGTTGTATGCCGCGAGTGGCCGCCTGATCCCCTTCAACTCGAACTCACCCACCGGTTCGACCGTCACTGCGCTCTCGACCTTCGTCAGTACGCGGGGGCTGATGAGGATTTGCCCTGGCTTGGCCTCATCGCATAGCCGAGAGGCAACATTGGACACGGTCCCGATGGCGGCGTAATCGAACCTGCCCTCGAAGCCGATGGTGCCGAGTGTGGCAAACCCGTGCGCTATGCCGATGCCGAACCCAATGTCGTGTCCCCACCGGCGCCACGTCTCGGTCAAGGCTCCGATTGCGTCGCGCATTTCGAGGGCCATGAGCACTGCCTGCAGCGCTGGGTTCTCGACTGGCACGGGATCGTTGAAGACGACCATCACTCCGTCGCCTGCGTATCGTTCGAGCGTGCCGCTAAACTTGATGATGCTCGCTCCGAGTGCCTCATGGTACTCACGCAAGAGCGTCATCACATCTTCCGGGTCCGCACTTTCCGAAAAGCCGGTGAAACCGCGCAGGTCACAGAAGAGCGCGGTTATCTCGCGGCGGTGGCTCTCCAGTTGCTTCTCAGTCCCTGAGGCGACAATCAGATCGGCTACTTGCGGAGGCAGGAAGCGACGCAGCCTGCCCATGCGCTCGATTTCGCCTACTTGGTCGGAGACGCGCTGTTCGAGTTGTTGGTTTAGCTTGACGACTTCCCGCGACTGCGCTTCCAGTTGGTCTGTTCTCTCGCGAAGCTCCGTCAGCAAGCGCGTATTTTCGATGGCAATTACCGCTTGGTCGGCGAACGTCGTAATAAGTTCTATCTCTTTATCGGTGAATGGACGCACTTGATACCGCACCAGCGCAAATGCTCCGATGACTTCGCCTTTCCTAGATAGCGGAACGCCGAGACCGGTACGGTGCTGGCCTCTCGCCTGGTAGGCGGTCCTCATTTCTGGCTCGGACAGAATGTCGGGAATGTGAACGGTTCTGCCCTCTAGGATGGTTCGGCCAGAAACCGTTGCTCGGCTTGGCGTAATTGGATTTTGTCGAGCATACTCCAAAAATTCTTTGCTAATGTCTCCGTAGATCGAAACGAGCCTCAGAACGTCGCCGTCAGGGCGCCAGATGGCTGACGCGTCGGCTGAGCAAAGCCGCCCGGCGGTCTCGACCAATGTGTCGAGCACCGTTTGCAAATCGAACGTTGAACTGCTGATGACCTGCAATGCCTTGGCGGTAGCGGTCTGCTGCTCCAACGACTGCCGCAGTTCATTAAGCAGCCGCGCGTTCTCGATGGCAATGACGGCTTGATCGGCGAAGTTCTTGACAAGTTCGATCTGCCTTTCGGCGAAGGGCCGCACTTCCTGACGGTAGATGGTGATGGCACCGATCAGTTCGTCGTCCTTGAGCATCGGGGCCGCGATGAAGCTTCGTGCCCCGCAAAGGTCAACAAACCGGACGAAATCAGCATCGCCCTGCTTATAAGATGCATCCTCAAGGCAGTCCGAAATGTGCAGCAGCTGTTTTGTGGCGACCACGCGTCGAAGCACCCCACTGGCGCGGATCGTCGGTTCGCGTCGGCGGAGTTCGACAAAGGCTGGCGGCGCATTGTGACTTGCGGCGACGTGGAATGCGGCATTTTCATACCGTAATAGTATGCCAAAACTCGCTTCGCAAAGACGCGTCGCGTTCGTTAGCATGGCGTCAAAAACCGGCTGCAGAGCACCGGGAGAGCTACTGATAACCTGGAGCACCTCCGATGTGGCCGTCTGTTGCTCCAGTGATTGTCTCAACTCATTTAGCAGCCGTGCGTTCTCGATGGCGATGACGGCTTGGGCAGCGAAGTTCTGCACCAGTGCAATCTGTTTCTCAGCGAAGGGCCGAACTTCTTGGCGATACACACTGAACGCACCGATCAGTTCGTTATCCTTCAGCATTGGCACCATCAAAACGGTCCGCACCCCGCCAAGTTCGACGCCTGCGACGATCCACGGATCACGATCGGCATAGGCTTTCTCCGCACGCAGATCGGCAGTGTGAACCGCCGTTTTGTTAGCAATCATGCGCCCGGTGGGAGTTTCCGGACTTGGCCGGAACGGTGAGCGGTTACGAGCCTGGGCGAAGGCGACAGGGGTATTCTGCGTCGCAACCAAGTGTAGGGCGTGGCCATCCCAACGGTAGATATGTCCAAACTTGGCTTTGCAGAGGCGAACGGCGTTCTTCAGCATCGCTTGAAACACCGGCTGCGGATCGCCGGGAGAACTGCTGATAACCCGTAGGACCTCTGAGGTCGCTGTCTGCTGCTCTAACGCCTCGCGAAGCTCGTTGCCGAGCCGAGCGACCTCCGTCTCCGCGCCAACAGAGGAGGAATTGGAACGTGCTATGGCCTTCGGCGCATTCCTGCGCATCTGCTTCGGCGTCTTTCGACGTCGCCCTTTGAGCGTTTCGCCGCCTGCTCTGGAGCGCCTTTTCATCGCGTTCCCCATGGGCTGAGGGGCATCGTAGCCGGTCGAAGGGTGTCACTGGAAGTGGCGGTATTCTCACCGGACGCAGTGACAGCTCGCGCTAGCAGTTGGTTGAGAGCCAGAACCTCAGCGAACACTCCGCGTCGCCCAAACGACGATGAACCAAAATAAAAGGATACCGAGAACTAAAAGCATCCAAACTGAAGGTGAAGAGCCAAGAATGAAACATCAGCGATCAGCCGCTCCCCATTCCTGACCTCCTGCTGTTCTTCCCTCACTTTATGCGGGATCGGTTGCCACACCTATTCCTTCGGCGGCTCTGTCGAAAGCCGCTAGAATTGCTGCAGACCGCGCCTTGACTTCCAGTCGCCGCTCTGGATGAGTGAACACATACAGCTCATCGTTTCGGATCGCGCTTAGTACCTGATGGGCAACAACCGAGGGATCAATTCCCGACTGGACGAGTTGCGAGAGCCGCCCGAATGAGGCGTTCTCTGCGATTGCCGTCCCCTCGTGACGCGTTGGCCGATTACGTTCAGCTTCCATAATCCTCGTACGTACAAATCCGGGGCACGCTACGCTCACGCCGATCCCAAGCGGCTGAAGCTGCATTGCAAGCCCTTCTGACATGTTGACAACAGCAAACTTACTCGCGGAGTACGGACTGAAGCCCTGCCCACTCAGCATTCCAGCCATCGAAGCCATGTTTACGATATGGCCTCCTTCGCCGTGTGCGCGGATGTGCGGCAGGAATGCGCGGACGCCGTGGAGAACGCCCATAACGTTCACGTCAAAGACCCAACGCCATTCTTCGAGGGAGATGTTGTCTATTCCGCCAGTTGCGAGGACACCGGCATTATTGCACACGACATGAACCTGACCGAATGCGTCGTACGACATTTTCGCGGCATGATCGACGCTGCCAGGGTCGGTAACATCACAAACGACACCGCGCACGTCAGGTCCAACACTTTTCAGGTCTTCCACAGCCGCCGCTAATGGAGCTTTCTCAATGTCAGCCAGCATCACTTTCATGCCCGCTTGTCGCAAGGCTCGGCCAAGCGCAAGTCCAATGCCGCTCGCTCCACCCGTCACGAATGCTGCCTTGCCCGCCAACTCCCGCATGACCCGTCCCCCCGCAGTCGCTTCACATTCCTGAACCGGTTTTCACGCCAACTCCTCCAGCAGCGCCTTCGCCTCCTTCAGATCACGCGTGTCAA
Source organism: uncultured Alphaproteobacteria bacterium (assembly GCA_963806465.1). Lineage (GTDB taxonomy): Bacteria > Pseudomonadota > Alphaproteobacteria > Rhizobiales > Xanthobacteraceae > BOG-931. The sequence goes on from CAWDZD010000028.1 coordinate 12,673, forward strand.
ACCCTTCAGTGAACCAGCCGTAAACCGGAGCAAGCAGTTCGCGAGCTTGCTGGGGCTTGCCCTGGTCGCGCCTGAGCGCGGCGTCATTAACCGGTAAACGAGCAGCACTCGCCCTTTCACCACCGTGGTTTTTGCGTTTCATCAAATAGAACCGCATTATATTCGCCACTTATTCTCGCGGTATCTTCGGTTCCGCGCCACTCCACCACCTTTCCGTCTTTGAATTTAAAGCGGTGTATTTCAATATCCACCGTCACCTTCCTGTTGTTGCGCCTAAACATCGCGTCGAAGCTGCAGGTGCAGTAGACGTAGTCGCCACCAGAGGCAAAGTCGCGTGCTTCAAAGCGGGTAAACTCCGCAGTTTCGGATACGGCCTGGAAGAATTTCGGCACGTCCTGCTTCTTGGAGATTTGAATATGCCAAGGAATTAACTCCCGCTCGCTGATGATGGCGAAGGCCTCCAGATCGTCCGAGACATGCTCCATGATCGACGCTATGTCGCCACGTTGGAACGCTGCGTAGATTTCTTTCGCGATCTGGATGTTTCGGTCAGACATAGATCACCCTCCCGTTGAGAAAGCTCCAAGTTTACCGCCGCTTTATGACGCTAAATCCTCTAGCAGCGTCTTCGCCTCCTTCAAATCGAGCGTGTCGAAACCTTCAGTGAACCAGCCGTAGACTGGAGCGAGCAGTTCGCGAGCTTGCTGGGGCTTCCCCTGATCACGCCAGAGACGTGCCATGCTCATTGCGGCGCGGAGTTCCCAGGATTTGGCTTGCTGTTGGCGAGCAACCGTAAGAGCGCGCTCGAAATAGGCTTCCGCCTTCGCCGAGTCCCGTTCTGGTGACAGCAAAATAATTTCTCCGGCAACGCGAATAGCCTCTGCCTCGAACCACCTTTGCTTAGTTGTCTCCACAATCGTCATTGCTTCGCCAATGCAGCGCCAAGCGTCGTCGAACTGATCGAGCTCCGCATAGGCACGCGTCAAATATAGCAAATTGAATGGAATGAATGCTTTCGCTCCCGTTGAGCGGTAAGCAGCAAGACCGGCGGTTAACATGTCAATCGCCTCCAAGGCATGGCCGATCATGGCCAAACCACTGCCTTGGAGCATCTTTCCGAAGGCAGTCCAAAACACAGCACTCTTTTCTTCGGCCAGCGCGATGAGTTCTTCGGCTTGTGCGGTCGCTTCCATGTGGTTGCGACGACAGATATGCATCACCCCCGCATAGTTTAACGCGAACATTAACGTGGCGGCGTGGCTCGTTTCTCGCGCACTTTTGAGGGAAAGCTGGGCGTCTGCAAGTGCTGCGTCAGGATAGCCGAGTGTCCATAGAGTCAACGCCCGGAATGGCAAAGTTGTCACTCCCACGTCGAGGCCAAAACGTGTCGCCAAGGGACGATGCTCGGCAGGATCATAAAGTGCGAGCGCTTGATCCAAATACGCTTTGCCCGCCACGATGTCCCCCGTAACAAACAAGGACATACCCATCCTGCTATTCCCGAGCATGCGGGGGAATGTCGCCTTCTGCCTTTCGGCTAGCGCTAGGATTTGTCGCGCGAGATGGCGCACAGCGTCGCCATCGAAGGCGACAGCGTTCACAGCCCAGAAACCATAGAGGATTGAGAACAGCAGCAATGGATCTTCCGGCGGCTCTCCGAGCGCCTCGGCACGCTCGATCAGCGTGCGCGCCTGATCGAAGGCTTCGTTCGTCTCGAGTGCCGCGTAGCCTTTGGTCTGCTGCAGAGCGGTCGCCAGCGCGACCTGAAGCTTGATCTGCTCGCGCCGGAGAGCAGCGGTGCCCGGCAGGCTTGCGATCTGGGTGAGCGCCCGACTAAGCTGCGTCGATGCTTCCACGTACGCCGAGCGCGCCAGTGATCGCTGTCCTGCCTTGCCCCAAAGGTAAGCGGCCTTCTCATTCTGATTTGCTTCGGTGCAGTGGCGCGCCAAAAGCTCAGGCTGGTTCTCTGCAATCTCAGGGAAATGGGTTTCGAGGGCATCGGCGATGCGAGCGTGAAGCGCTCGTCGTGGCTCGCGCAAGAGGGTACCATAGGCGGCATCTTGCACGAGTGCGTGCTTAAACAGATAGGTTGCGTGAGGCGGCACCCCCTGCCTGAAGAGCAAGCCTGCCGCCGTGACCCGGTCAAGCGCCCATTGGAGTTCTGCCTCGGGCATCCGCGCCACAGCGGCCACCAAAGAATAAAAGAACTCACGACCGATCACTGCTCCGATCTGAACTACCTCTTTGGCCGACCCGAGCCGATCAAGTCGTGCCATCAGTGACGCGTGGAGGCTCGCCGGAACTGCAACAGACGGCGACGGAGTAGATGCAATCGTGGGCTCCCCTCCCTCAAGCACTGCCTTTGTCATCTCCTCGACGAAGAGCGGGATGCCATCGGTGCGCTCGATAATGTCGAGCCTAATGTTTTCCGCCAGCGGCTTGTTGCCCCTAACGCGGTCCATGAGGATTGCAATGTCGCGCTCGCCAAGCCGATTGAGACTGAGCAAAGTGACGTGAGACTGTCCGATCCAGGGTGGCTCAAACTCTGGTCGGTAGGTAACGATCAGCAAAGCACCAGACTCCTCGCTGCCGACCGATACCCCGACCCAGCAATTCCAAGCTCGTTGGGTCAATCCAATGCACATCCTCGAAGATCATCAGTACGGGGGTTTGTTCTGCTAGTGCCTCAATTTGCGCGTTGAGGGCTTCAAGTGTTCGTTGTCGGCGCTGCTGCGGTGTGAGTTCGAGCGTCGGATAGCGTCTGTCGTTTGGCAGCGACAACATTTCGGCAAACAGTGCAGCGTCCTGGCGAGGCGTAAAGCTCTTCGCCAGCAGCGCGTCGAGCTTGTCGAGTTTCGCCTGCACCGTATCCTCGCGCGCAAATCCAGCAGCACGCTCCATTTGACTGATAATCGGGTAGAGCGCGCTATCGGTATGCTGCGGAGAGCAAAAGTACCGCAGCCGAACGTGGGGTTCAGCAGCCAGTCGGTCCAACAACGCCGCAGTCAGTCGAGACTTGCCAATCCCTGGTTCGCCAGAGAGCAATACCACTTGGCCTTCGCGTGTCTTCGCCCTCGACCAGCGGCGCAGCAGGGTTTCAAGTTCTTCTTCGCGTCCGACAAGCTCGGTGAGCCCGCTTCCGTGAAGGGCATCAAAGCGCCCTTCCACAGAAGCGGCTCGCAAGGCGACCCAAGCTCGCACGGAGCCTGAGATACCCTTCAGGTCCTTCGCGCCAAGGTCATCAAGCTCGAAAAGATTGCCAAGCAGCTTTCGCGTGCCCTCCGCAATGACAACCTCGTTCGGCTCCGCAATGCTTTGCAGGCGTGCAGCGAGGTTTGGCGTCTCGCCGACGATGGCTTGCTCTTGAGAAGCACCTGTTCCAATCAGATCGCCGACCACGACGAGACCAGTGGCAATCCCAACCCGCGTCTTCAGCGTCGCATGGGTCCGCAGTTCGCCTAGCGCAGCGATCAAACCCAGCCCCGCTCGCACGGCTCGCTCGGCATCGTCCTCGTGGGCTTGGGGATAACCGAAGTAGACCAGCACCCCATCGCCCATGTACTTCGCTACATACCCGCCGAAACGCTGGACGATCTCTGTGACGCACTTCTGGTAGGCTGAAATGACCTCGCGGAGGTCCTCGGGGTCCATACGCGCTGAAAGTGCCGTTGAGCCGACGAGGTCGGAGAACATCACGGTCACTTGACGGCGTTCGGCAGCATCGCGCGGTGACGTATCCACTGCTGCTGGGGCGACGGTCGCCCCAGGTGAGGTCTTCGCACTTGTTTCGAGGTCGGCGATAGCACGCAATAGTTTGCGGCGATGGCCTAGCAGGACACCAAGCTTCTCTAGATCCTGATCCGTCAGATCGGACAGGACGCTGCGGTCTATCGCGTTCTCGCGGAACGCCGCCTCATATTGGCCAAGACCAAGGCTCCGCAGCCACTCACCAAGGTCCATGATGGCGCTCTAGCTCCGCCCGACGCATGATCATCCATGCGAAAAGGCGTGTCCAGGGCGACGATAAATCATTCCTGCAAGTTCGGTAGAGTATGCCTTACTTGGCGTGCTAGTCGCGCTACGCTAGATGAGGGAGGATAATTTGGCGATTGTCGTTCTTGCCCACGGTGGCTGGTCTGCGGCTTGGGCGTGGAAGAAAGTGCGCCCCTTAATGGCCGCAGCCGGACATCAGTTCTTCACGCCAACCTACACCGGGCTGGGCGAGCGAGCGCACTTGGCCAGCCCCTCAAATGATCTGGAAACTCATATTCAAGATGTGCTTGGCGTACTGACTTTTGAGGACCTACGCGAAGTCGTGCTGATCGGGCACAGCTACGGTGGTATGGTAGCGACTGGTGTAGCCGACCGAGCGCGGGATCGCATCGCGCAGTTGATCTACCTCGATGCCTTTGTACCCACTGGCGACCAAGCTTTGATCGATTTGGTGCCGCCTGCCGAACGGCAGAGGCTACTGGATAGCGTCAAGACAGGTGACGGCTGGCGCGTCACACCTAACCCAACTCCGCCCGATACGTCTCCAGAGGATTTGGAGTGGATTAGCAAGTACAGGATGCCGCAGTCGGTTAAATGCTTCGAGCAGCCGCTCCGTTTGCAAACTAAACTCACCTTGCCGCGCGCTTACATCCACTGCACCCGCTATGCCGACAAAAAACCGTTTGCTCAGTTCGCGAGCCGCGCGAATGGGGAGGCTGGGTGGCGGACCTACGAACTTGACGCCAGCCACAGTCCGAATGTGACCGCACCGACTGCATTAATGGAAGTTCTGAAACAGATTTTGCCGGCATAAATCATCGAATAAGGTGTTGCTCGCCGTCGGTATTTCGCCGTACACCTCAAGCACTCCTATACGTTCCACGCGGGTCGCGGTGAAACGACTTGCAACTGGGCAATTGGCTGCGCGTTGACAGTCATGGCACCGGCTGATGAGGAGAAAGCCTTTCTGAGGTCGGCGGTTGCCGCGATTCCGAGGATAGCCGAAATTATCTGCGGGTTTCCGCCTGATGATCGAGCAGGCGCGCTAGAGACTGCGGAACGGCACTTGATGGAAGCGGCGCTGGAATTTGGCTGCACCGAAATAGCTGCCCGATCTCGCGTATCTGCAGTTATGGGACGGTTGCGCAGGCGGGTGGAAAAACAACGAATAAGTGAGAAAAAGTTGCAGGCTCTGCTGCATCGGCTTACTGAATCGGATTAATCTACGTTGGAGCGCGGTGCAACCGCCCAACCTCGAGGTCACGCATTGCGGGCTGGGGGGGGGTCGGTTAAAGGGCGGGTCTCGGCCATTTTGGTTTCCGGGAAATGCTACTTTAGCAGCCAAACCACTTTTCTTCCGGCACCGAATCATATCTTTCCTTCAAAAGCGCATTTCGCGCTCTTCGGAGGGAAGCCATCATGGCGTTGCCAGTTGAAGCAAAGAAACCGGTCGCTGCGGCCAAAGCTAAGCCTCCCGTTACACTCAAACACCTTGCTGCGGCTTTGGCCGAGGAACATCAACTGACCAAGCGGGCTGGTGAAGCCCTCCTCGGCGATCTCGTTGGCAAAATCACAAAGCATCTTAAAAAAGGCGAGCGAAGTCCGTATTGCGGGTCTCGGCATCCTGCAGGTTAGGAAGCGGGCAGCTCGCATGGGGCGCAATCCTGGAACCGGAGAAGCAATCCAGATCAAGGCCAGCAAAAAGGTCGCTTTCCGGGTGGCCAAGGATTTGAAAATGGCGATCTAGCCGCTGAACGCAGTCCGTAAGCGCACCGAGGGGGCTACCCGTCAAAAGGCGTTTAGTTTGGGCGTTTCGCTTGATGCACGGGTCTAGTGCCTGAAGAACTTGAGAATTGATCAAAAGAGGAGCCGTCATGGCTTTTTTTCTTTGTGGTCGTCATTGAAGCGAGGATTGGGTCTAACAATCCAGGTCTCGCCCGTACCGTCTATCCTGTCGTGGGTTTGTATCCCGTTATAAAATGCAAGGTCGTGATGCAGCTCGTCGCTGGATCATCGTACACGCTTAGAAAATCGGCGACAAAACGATCAGCAGCCTTCTCAGACCCGGTGATCTGGATCAAGTGCGGGCGTGCTGCTTGAAATTGCTTTTCCCAATTCCATCGTCTTTCGGCGTCAATCCGTCCGATCACAGTGAAGATTTTATCAGCCTCTACTTCCAAATGCACATCTGTGAACCCTAATGAAATCATTAACGAACCAACTTTTCGCCCGATATCGCAATCAACCAGTGATGTCATCACACGCCGAACCTCTCGCTCGAATTTAGCACTCACCGGAAAGTGCTCAATTGCAAAGCTAGCAAAGTCGCACGAAACAACGACGCCGCCCGGGCGCGTTACCCGTTTTAGCTCGTTAAGTGCACGTTTTGGTTCTTTCAGCCATTGCAAAAGATACTTTGTCCAAACAACGTCGAAACTCGCGTCAGCGAAAGGGAGGGCAAAGACATCGGCGATTTGAAATTGAACGTTTGGAAGTTGTTCTAAGCGTGCATACCTTCTCGCGAATTCCAGGTACGGCTCCCGCAGATCAACGCCAGTTACTTCAGCTTCCGGGAAGGAGCGAGCAATTAGCCTTGACATGGAGCCTGATCCACAACCTGCGTCAAGCACTCGATCCCGGGTCGATGCCGGCAAGTATTGGAGGTGTTGCTCGATTTTTGCGAGACGAGCCTGCAGCTCTAAACGTTCACACTCGTCGTCACTGTGAATGACGTATGGCCGGGAATGCTCGGACATGTGCCTGGTAACCGTTTAAGTCGGGAGCTTTTGCACTAGCAGGCCGTTGAAGAAGTCAGGCACGATCGCATACGAAGCCTAAATCATCGCGCGTTATGTATGTGGAAGTGTCCGACGAGGCGGCCTGTAGTGCGGGAAGCTTTGCCATCAACCCTTTTGCGCGATGAGCTTCGGCAATCGAACCAGATTGTAGGCGGCGGCAGCGAAGGTGAAGGCCCACCCGACGGGACCGCGACCGCGGAACTTCGTCTTCTCCTGCCTGGCCACCGTCTTGATCCAGCCGAACGCCTCTTCGATGCGCTTGCGGACGCGCTGACTGACGGCATAGCCGCCGTGCCGCGTCGTGCGTGCGTCGATCGCCGAACTTCGGCCGCTGGTGTTCTGCGCCACATGCGGCGTCACTGTCATCGAGCGCAGCTCATTGACGAAGTCTTCCGCGTCGTAGGCCTTGTCGGCACCGAGCGTGATCGCGCGCGGCCGGTCGGCGCGCGGTTCGATCATGGCGAGCGCCGCTACCCGCTCGGCATGGCCGTCGGCCGGCGTCAGACAAGCATCAACCAGAAGGCCATGGCGGTTCTCCATCAAGCCATGGCCGATGAAGCAGAGCTTGGCCTCCTTGCCCGGCCCCTTGCGGTAGAGCCGTGCATCCGGATCCGTCGTCGAGACATGCGTCCCGTTCGACCGCTTCTTGCCTTGGAAATCGGCTTCGGTATTGCGCCCGCCACTGGGCGGAGGCTCGTCCGATCCGTCCCGTGGCTTAAAGCTCTTCAACGAAGCCCACGCTTCGATCAGCGTCCCGTCGACCGTGAAGTGGTCGGTGGAAAGCAGCTTCTTCACCCGCGGCTGATCCAGAACCGCCGCCAGGAACCTCGCGGCGATATTCCCTTCGAGCAGCCGGTCGCGGTTCTTTGAGAACACCGAATGGTCCCACACGGCAGCATCGACCCCGATCTCGACGAACCAGCGGAATAGCAGATCATACTCCAGCCGCTCCATCAGCTGCCGTTCCGACCGGATTGAATAGAACGCCTGCAACAGCATCGCTCGCAGCAGCTTCTCCGGCGATATCGACGGTCGCCCAATCGGCGCATAAAGCCCAGAGAATTCGTGCTCCAGTGCGGCCAGCGCCTCGTTCACAAGCCCTCTGATCGCCCTTAGCGGATGATCCGACCGAACCCGCTTCTCAAGATCGACGTAGCTGAAAAGCTCGCCAGTCCGCTTATCCCCACCCCGCATCACCTAACCTCCGAATCGTTTCGGAGAAAGTAAATCACTCAATCAGCCAAACCGCGACCTACTTCTTCAACAGCCTGCTAGGGGCAACACAAACTTTAATATTCTTAGCGGCGCAAAACTAGTCCGTTACCCTATCACTTACTAAAGTACGTTGCGTAGTTACGCACGCGCTACGCATGAACGAGGCTAACGGGACATCAGGAATGACCGCAGCATAAACTACGACGCGGACATTGCTTCCGCTTTCAGGGCATAGCGGACATGGCCGAATTTGCTGGTGGCTCGAGCCGGTCGCGAATGGCCCACAAGAGACATGCCGACGCGCGTTATCTTCACTTTCGAGTTCGCCCACAAATCAACCCTAAACCGATAATGCTTTGCCGTTCGACGGTAGCACTGAACCCACCGCCGGTACCTTCCAATGTGTTAGTCTCAGGCAAACACTGATCCTCCGTGGGCGATGCAATGAGACGACGCGAGTTCATTACCCTGCTAGGCGGCTCAGCCTTCGGGTGGTCCATTGCCGCGCGGGCGCAACAGCCAGATCAATTGCGACGCATCGGCGTCTTAAGTCTGACAGCCGAAACTGACGTCGAAACGCAAGCCGAGGACACCGCATTTCGGAAACGGCTCGACGAGTTGGGGTGGATCAACGGTCGCAATGTCCATTGAAGACCGTGTCATCGTTTCCTTCGGGCGGGACGGACCTCGGCGAAAAACTAAAGGATCAGAGTGTGCAAAACATCACTGCTATGCATGAGCTGGTCAAAAGGTTGAGTCAGGCAAAGGATTTTGAAGAAGCGTTTCGAATTCAGACGGCATTTATGCATTCGCAACTGAATGCACTTGGGAGGCAAGCGGCAAGTCTCGGCGAGGCGTATACAAAAGAAGCGTCAGGTGGGATCAAGATGCCGTTCAAAAGCTCGCTTGATTAAGCATTGTGGAGAGCGCGTGAAAAACGCCCGTCAATGAATGCTACTCAAAGCAGAGCTTCTGGTAGGTCGTCTGCCCAGCAGCGCATTTATGAGTTCGCGCCCTACTAGCACGGTAGGCGGACGAGTAATTTAGCTAGCTTGAGTTCCAGACGCGATCTACTTCACGACCTGTCATGTCCATCGACGCCCGCCTGAAAGCGGTCCAATCGGCGGCGTGCCCAAATCCAAGCTCCTAGGCAAAACGCTGAGGAGATAGAAAGCGCCAGAAGGGCTTGTGCGTGATGTTCCATACCGTCCTCCAAATACACCTATCGACCCCAAGAACATGATCGTCCGTGCATTAGACGCTGCGTATATAAACGCCACCGACTGGATTCAAACGGCTGTTTAAATCCATCCTTCTCCAATATCAAGATGCTTCCGCGACTTTTGTTCCAATGTGCCACGTTGGCGACACCGCCATGGGAACCCGTTCGGTACACGGCGGGCATAGGCTGAGAGCAAGTGCCGTGGTTTTCCCAATCTAAATTTACTCATTTCCAAAGGCGCACGGGTGCGGCGGCGAATGTGGCCATGCCGCGACAATGCGCGATAACATCCCGCATTTCGCCTTATTGCGAGCACTGCAGCTAAATTTCATCAGTGCAAGTTCCAGCTGCTACCAAACGCGAAATATCTGGTGCAAACTGACGGATCGGGGATCGAGCACAACCAAGAGTGCGAACTTGTTATCTATCGAGGGGGGTCACATGAAAAGCGCCATATTTGCCGCCGCTTTGCTGACCGTCGCCTGCTTCTCGTTGCCTATTTTTGCCCAGCAGCAGGTTGATTTACAAGAAGTGATGAAAGCTGCCGATGCACTGAGTGCGCGGGAAAGCGAGTTGCTGAGTAAGAAAGATGCAGCAGGAATAGCATCACTCTTCACATCAGATGGATTGTTAGTGACACTCGCACCGCAGTTCGCATTTAAGCCCGGGCGGGACGCCATACAGAAGCACTATCAAGGCATCATCGACGCTGGCGCTACTAGCATCGCCTTAGAACTCAAGAACCTAGAGCTACGCGGCAACGACGGCGTATGGGCAGCGGGAACCTATTCGGTCACCATCAAAGACAAGACCATCCAGGGCAACTGGTTTAGGATTCTGAAGCGCGACAACGGGAATTGGAAGATTGCTATGGAAGCGTTCGCTCGCGCCGGTGCTATAGAGGCTCCTCCTATCTCGCCCAGTCCCTCACCAGCACCCACCGACAGCAAATAGTCAGCGATTTATCTTTTTATGGTCGGCGTGTGCATTTAGGAATCCCGCCTAGCATTCTGCTGACCGCTTGGGTAGCCGCAGCTCACGTCTTTACAATTCGTGAATAGCGGAACCAGCTGTTTGCAACCGCGGTCGTAGGCAACGCCCACGAAACCATTGCTTGATTTCAGGGTTCCTTTGCCTTGCTTTTTTCCGTCTGTTTAGTTGGCACGCTTGAAATGCCGAGCGAGCCACAAAAGGATTGAATGAAATTGAACGACAAAAAAGGATGCAAGGAAACATCTAACGACCTGCACGAGCCCGCGACGATTTGGCGTAACAAAAGGAATCCCCGGTTGGATTAGGGGACTTGCCAATACAAAAATGTCTCTTATTTGCGCGGACATAGACTCAAACGAACGGAGGTCTAAGTGAGTCATAAGAAGCCACAACCGGGTAAGATCGGCAGCAAGCTTTGGGCTATTTTTGATCGGACCGAAGAGAACAGTGTGTGTCAGCGCCGAAATGAGAATGGTGAGGTGATGACGTTCCCCTCCCGGCAACACGTTCGCGCTTATCTCAAAGAACAGATGGCTGCGGAACGGGTACAGTAATTTGTTCAGTTTGGGCGTTTCGCTTGACGCTCGAGTTTAGTGCCTGAAAGAAATCATGGATTGATCAAAAGGGGGTCGTGCAAAACGGCTCCTCTTTTCTTTGGGCGTTCCTAATGATCCAAGGTGCGGTAGCATGTGATCTGATGCGGGCAAGGCTTCGCATGGAAAGCATGCGCCGGTCGCCCGCTGGCGTCACCTTCGTAATTTATCGAACTGTCGGCTAGGCTGACGCATCTAATTGTTCCGAATGGACCTTGGTGCGGCAAGTTGCATGGAACAACGCGTTCCAGAGCATGCCTGGACTCTTTGGAGAAGGTCATGACGAAGGAAAAAACGCAAGGCGACGAGTTAAGCGCTACGGGTAAGCAAACCATGGCGCGGGCGTACTCGGCGATGGATTATTATTTCGATCATCTGAAAAAGACCGTCGCATCGGCACCAACGGGAGGAACAGAGTTTGGCGAGAAAGTGAAAGCTTGCGCGGAGCAGAACATTTCCGCCACCCAAGAATTCGTTCGTGACCTGAGCTACGCCAAGGATATCCAAGATATGTTACGAATTCAGATGGAATTCATGCGCTCGCAATTAGAAGCATTTGGCGAGCAGGCTAAAGACCTAAGCGAGGCTTATATCAAAGCGGCATCCGGTCAAACGACGAAGCCACCCCAGTCACGGTGATGCATGACCCGCTTTCTACGAACCCGATCTTGGCTCCGAACCCGACAGCCCTTTCGCGAGGGATGCTCAAAATAAGCTGGTTCGGCGTAGCTACTAGTTGGATATGAATGATCGCCATCTCGTCATTGTGATGACGAACGGAACGCGATCACCTCATCGATCAGGTCTGTATTCAAGAAATTTTGCCGCCCGAGAAAAATGCTCGTGATGCGAACGAGCGGTGATACCGAGTTGCTCTCGGCGACATGCTTTAAGGTCTCGCGACGTTTGAGTTCACGCGCTCGCTTGGCCAGCGCGTGGTGGGGTTTTCGGCTTTAATTTATCGGCAGAGACGCCAACCTCAAATTCAAAGCCGCACACTTCGCAAGACCCAGAGTCGCGGACACATCGCTCACTCATATACTGCAGTGACTTGATGGTAATCATCTCGGTCCAGCACTTCGCACAGAGACGAAGTCGCTTGCCACTGGTGCGAATTACTCCCACCTGCGGAAGTTCTTCCATCTGTAAACGCCCTCCACGCGACCGATTAAATTAACAGATTATTAACCATTTGTGGACAACTCTTAGTTTTGCTCGCTAACACAATTACTTAGCGCAAAAACAGTCTTCAACCATACGTCGGGGAGGCGTGGCCCAGCGTCAATGGAAAATTAACTTAGTTGTTTAAACAATGGCGACTTCCAGCCGAGCAATTCGTTTCAATTGATCGGTTGCCGGGGCGATTGACGGTGATCTCTATGAAGATCGAAATCGCAAACGAGCCGCCGCACGAACGCTAAGTCGTCGAAGTAGACGGGCAGGCAAAAGCCGAATATCGGATTTTCGTGAAGGCGCTGAAGGCTAGCTTGCAGCTCAAGCAAGAGTTTCCGAATAGCCATGTCACATTGCGCGACCTCGGCAACCAAACCGCGCACTAACTACGTCGTTGCCGCCAACGTTTGCAGGTTGGTTGCCATCTCCCGAGATAGCGGCAGGTGACGCGCATAAAACCGTTCGATCTGATCAACAGACGTCCCGGCGGTCTACTCCTTCACCTTCAATTTGGCTTCGTTCGCTGCAATGAAAGCGCGAATGTCGCTCGCCATGTCCAGCAGCCTTAGCCACTGTTCTTTATATAAGGTCACAGGAAATCGCCCCATGCCGTAGATCGAGACTGCGCCCTTTTCGCTTACTTTCATGCGGATACCAGAGGACGACCCCTTTTTAAGAGCTGCGTTTTCGTTGCGGAGGCGCTCGAGTTCGGATTTAAGTTCTTCGTCGGACATGGTGGCGGTCCCTACAGCCCGAACCAGCGTGCGCGTCGCGAGGAGCAGAAATTCTCTTTGTCGATCCGCAACCCGATCGAAGGCGCGTGATAGGTTCCTATCGGCTTGGGGCCAGAGAAAAAGTCCACTTCAACTTTGCCGATCTGCCCGCCGCCGAATTCGATATAGCAAGTACCGACGCCATCGTTCTCCTTGACTGGTTCGCCGCTCCTAACCTTGGAGATCAGTGCGCTGGCCACCGCCTTGGCCGCGCCCTCAGCGAAGACCCCGGCTTTGGGGGTCCCCGTGTTGGCACCATCCCCGACCGCATAGACGTCAGGAAATTTCGTCTCCAGCGTCCGCGGATTGACCGTTACCCAACCATTTTCCGCGAGGCCACTATCCAGAACCACGGAGGGTACACGATGCTTGGGCACTCCCAGGAACAGATCGAACGCCATCTCCGAGTTGTCGTCGAGGGAGACTATTTTGCGTGCAGCATCAACCTTGACCACACGTTTCGCTGGGTGGAATTTGATGTTGCGCTCGGCGAAGGCAGCGACCAGGGCCTTCGAGGTCTCCGGCGAGGGCGGCACCGGGGTTGAAAGCGGGAGCACGAAGCTGATTTCGCACTCACCCCTAACACCCCGACTTTCCAGGTAATCGTGCAGCATGAGCGCGCACTCGCTGGGTGCCGGCGGACATTTAAATGGCGCGCCGCAAACGCCTATCAGCGCATGGCCGCGCGTAAAATTGGGAAGCTCGTCTCGTAGCCTTTCGGCCCCTGCCACGGTATAGAATTCGTGCACGTCGGCTAGGCCCGGCGTAGCCTCCCAATCGTAATCCGCGCCCAAAGCCACTACCAGATGATCGGCCGCGTGCGTTTCGGTATCCGTCGTCACACGCTTCGCAGCGGGGTCGATCTTGACTATTGTCTGTTGAACCAGCCGAACACCGGGTTTGGTGAAATTCGTATAAGGCATGCGTGTCGCACGCGCCTTGGCGTGGCCGAACATCACGTCGAGCTTGGAGAATCCAAACATGAAATGATCGCTCTTGTCGATAAGGGTGACCTGGACCGACTCGCCCAGTGAGTCCGAGATTAGGGTGGAAAGCTCAAGGCCGCCGAAACCGGCCCCCAGCACCAGGATTCTTTCTTTCATCTACAGGTCTCCGATCGCCACGGCAGACGATAGCAGTTTGAGCCGAAGTGGTCATGCGCGCCGCGATGGACACCTCACCCCCTGATCCCTAAGCTTGCACCTCGGGCGGATCGGCTGCGCCGTCGTCCAAAAGATTCAACTTCAAAACACGAGGACCGAATGCTTTTTTGAATTTTCCCACTTTATCAACGAGCCACGAGATGTATTCATCCCATTTACTCCGATCATCGAGATCTGCTTCCCGATCAAGCAGAATAACTTTATCAAGCTTATTTGGATTTGGGTTCCAAATTAGCTCAGCTCCGATCTCAGATTCAATCGCTTTGCGATCAGCTTGAAGCTGCACCAAAGCCGTATCCGCGATCTTGCTGCGTAAGTAAACCCGTATCCCGATTCGCCCGCTATACGTATCCGCGATGCATGATAGATGGATATTGGAGCGACCGAGAGAAACGTTGAACCAATACTGCGGACGCGGCGCTTGGCCTCGACAGCACCTTTTGTTCCAAAAGCCTGCTTCGGAACATCGTCCAAAATTCGAATTGCAATTTGCGGGCGTCCGTCATGGCACCCGCAGCTTTCACTGCCGTAGCTCGGCGGGCAAGCTCCGTAGGTTGACTCAAAACATTAAACCGAACAGCGGGCTTTGAATTATCAATTTGCCACAGTTCAATCTCAACGGCATACAAACTTAGCTCCTCACTCGTGTGCTCATTTAACCACTCGATTGCCTTCCGATGCTCATCGGTAAACTGTTCAGCAATCCAAATAACCGCTGCTGCTCCCAATGTTGCCGGTTTCTCAGTAGCCGCTCGCCCGCCGAATCTAATGGTGTGGTCGCAGCGTTTCGCCAAGGGCTGGGTGAAGCTGGATTCGTCTAGGGACAGAACGTTGTGATTGCGTTCCGCTGGGCGGAAGGTCGTTATGACCGACTGCCCGCGCTGGCAGCTGAGCTCGTCGATCAGCGGGTGACCGCGATCCTCGCGGCGGGCGGGTCGCCCTCAGCGCTCGCGGCCAAGGCGGCGACTTCTACCATTCCAATCGTATTTACAGCGATCCCTGAACCTGTCCAACTAGGTCTGGTCGCCAGTTTCAACCAGCCGGATGGTAACGTCACTGGCATGAGTGTGTTCTCTTCGGAAATGTGGGCGAAAAGCGTCGAGCTACTGAAGGAACTAGTGCCCACGGCTGCTGGGATGGCTTATCTCGTGAATCCATCCAGTCCAAGTGCCGAGTTTTACTCGAAGGGAGCAGCGGCGGCGGCGAGCGGTCTGGGAGCCGTCTTGCTAAGTTGCTGTGGTGGACTGTAAGCAATACCCATCGTGGAGTGTCCTGAAGCCAATTAGGAATCCGATATGACCAGTCCAAAAACCTACGATGGAAGTTGTTTCTGTGGGGCGGTCGAGTTCACCGTGACCGGCGCACCGGTCAGCATGGGCTATTGTCATTGCAATTCGTGCCGCCATTGGTCGGCGGCTCCCATTAATGCCTTCACCTTGTGGCAGCCAGAAAACGTTAGAATTACGCGGGGAGAAGAAAATATTGGGACCTTTAGCAAAACGCCGCAAAGCTATCGCAAGTGGTGCAAGGCATGCGGCGGCCACATCTTTACGGAACATCCTGGGCTGGGACTGATAGACGTTTATGCTGCGGCCATTCCTGGTGTCCCGTTCATTCCAGGTTTGCATGTGAACTACAGCGAAACCAAATTGCCCATTCGGGACGGTCTGCTCAAGCTCAAGGACTTTCCCCACGGCTTTGGTGGATCCGGAATTGAAGTAGTGGAATAGCTTTGTCTGACTCGTTCCCTCACCCGAGGGTGAAGTGATCAGATATGCGGCATTAAGCGGACGTTCTCGCTCGGAACTAACTGAACTGTCGTCTGTTAAGTTCGTCATTGGAGGCGCGCAGCGGACTAAATGGCCGATTTAAAAAGTCCCGTTTATGTGCCACCTTTGCAAAGTTTTACCAAAGTCCGGCATCACCGTAGCTTGCCATGGGTGCTCCGCCTGTCGCAAAAACAGACCTTCGTCCTTGGCGATCCCAAATCGAGGCGCTACTGGCAGGAATTGCGATGAATCCCGTCGTTCGAGGCGCATTGCTTGATGCGTTTGAAGAACATGGCCTTTTTGCTTACACCAAGCCTGAGTCCGAGATTGCAGTGGACGAACTAGGGCGTCTTCGTAAAACTCCCGTCAATAAAGCCCTCGAAGACTTCGATGAAGACGTTCGAAGTCGGGTACTCTCCGTCCTTGAGGAGTTGCACGCTATCGCTTGAGGTTTGTCGCCTCGCGTCTTTTCCTTCGTCATGGCTTTCTCCAACGGGCGAGCTGCAACTCACATTCTACGCACGTGGACGCGGGCGCTGGTCCAGTCCAATACTCGTGTAGCCAAACCAGAACTGATTTCAGATAAGAAGTCTCTGTTTGACACCGTCCCATTGCTTAAACTCTTTTTGTGGCTCCGCTCGCGATTTCACGCGCCTCGGCTAAACAGACGGGAAAAAAGCACGGCAAAGGAACCGTGAAAGCAAGCAATGGTTTCGTGAGTGTTGCCTACAAAAGTGGTCGCGCACAGCCAGTTTCGCTATTCACGGATCGTAAAGACCTGGCAAGATGTTGCCTAAAGCCGCCTGCGCTGGCAGGCTTATTGGAGCGGCGTTCCAGTTAGCGAAATGCATAAAAAACGGGGCACTACAATGAGACCATGGAAGCTCATCATGTTCAGTCTGGGGTTAGCGTTGGTCGGGCTGCAAGCAGTGCAAGCGCAAGTAACAATAGATGTAACAAAAATTACGTGTAATCAGTTTCTCGCCAGCCAAGTGACCGACTCGAGAACCCTCGGCATCTGGCTGAACGGCTACGTGAATGGCACGCGTGGCAAGACGATGATCGCACCTCGATTTGGCGGCTTATTGCAAGAGCCACATGGACACGCTGGTTTTGGATGCCGCCCGAAACGTTTTTGGTGCCGACAAATAGCTATCTGACGCTCATGAGCGCGCCGAAGCACACGGGAATTTGTGGGGATTTCCTTTCGGCGTGCTATTGGCCTCTTGCCGCAGTTCCGTGATCAATAGCGAGGTACGACGAAGCCAGCCAAACGTTTCTTGCTTTCAAATGGGAATAGTTTCGTGAACCGGACAGATATCTACTGCCAATCCATCAAGCGCACGTTCGCAAACCTCTATGGCGTTTCACCTGACACAGTGGAGGTCAGCTGGACGAGCGGCGAGAGCATCACCGTGCAGTGCGCAGGCAAAACGTTCCTTCATGAAATCCTCAGTGACCCCGACGATGACGCGCCTAGTTCAGTTGCCCCGAGGAAGACCCCGTCATCGTCAACCTGACCGACGATGAAAGGCATCAGCTAGAGCTCGCTATCTAATCTTCCCTTCGCGGCTGCGCTGGGTCTACTGCGCAGAACTGTTTTTAAGCGACACAGGGGCACGCTATGAGAAAAGTTCTTCGCGGTTACGCGAAAGGCAAAGACAGCAATCTCATTCTGATCGGCACAATGCCGATCCCGCATAGGAAGGACAAATCGTCTCCAAGGGAAGGTAAGGACAAAAGACATTTGGTCAGGCAAGGTGCAACAATCTTTAAGAAGGAAGCAGTGGCTTAATCCCTCTCAGTTCGAGTGGTGTACCGCCAGGCAAAACTCCCAAGGCGAGATAGTCGACTTCAGAATTCGGCATGAGACCAAATCAGGAAAATAGCCATGTCCGACGATGACATGAAAGCCGAACTGGAACGCCTCCGCAACGAAAACGCAGCTCTTAAAAAGGGGTCGTCCACGGGCGTCCGCATGAAGGTCAGCGAAAAGGGAGCGGTCTCGGTTTACGGCATGGGGCGCTTTCCGTGACCTTGTATAAAGAACAGTGGCTGAAGCTGTTGGATATGTCGGACGACATTCGCGCGTTCATTGCCGCGAACGAAGCGCAGTTGAAGGCAAAGGACTGAAGATGGATTGTGGTGGCCGAATGAAAAGTCAAACGTTGTGTCAGGTCTTTTTCGGGAGTTGAAAGCTTACCCCAACTTCATTGCCAATTCGCCATTTGAGACGGCACCACCTCAGCGTTTTAGTGTCGAAGGTTAGATTGAAATCGGTGGGGAGGACGGGCGCGTCGGGAAATTCGAGACGGGCGCCGAGCGACGTGATATCGGGAACGCGACACCTCCAAACCAACGAACCTCTGTTGGGAATTACAAGAGCAGGCGCAGAAATGCGCGTGCGGGCTATTCGTCGTCTGTCCACCACATGGTAAGGGTGCGGACAAACTCTTTATGAATAATCGATTACATCGACGCCAAAAGCTTACTAATCCTTAACCATCGGTCGTCGTTCATCACTTAAACCACATCGTTCCGTTTTGTTCACGAGAACGAATCGGGCGCAGGCGAAAGCCGTCAATTCATTCCGTTATCGGAGCGTTGCGGATAGGTCATCCCGTGAGTTTGAAGCGCTCAATCTTCGGCTCAAAACGCGCGCGGAAAATTTCGGCGTCGAGCGGATCTTCGAAGCAATAGCGCACACACGCCGCATAGTCGTCTTCGACATACATGTCGAACCACCCGACGTGGGCAAGCAGGAAATCGAGGATCGCACTGTCATCGGTCAGCTGCCGCCGCGGCAGTACCACTTGATATGGGCACTCTTCGTCGAGCTTGCGCTGCCATGCGCTTCGTTTGTCTAAGTCCATGATCCATCCCCTTGACTCAGACGGCGCAATGTTCCCTATTCGTTCTCTAAAGTCAAGTCACACATGATTCGAACGCTTAGCGAGAAAAATGACCATTATATCAATATGTTATCTACGATTATTTATTTGGTAAGGGGAGAGGTGGACAGTTCAATCCGTCCGGCAGCACCAGCTAAATCAGCAACAAACAGGCCGTTTTGGCCCCTCGCAAACGGCGCCTCGATTGCGTTTCGATACGGAACGGAACGGGAAGATGAAATCTCGATCCGCGGAAAATCGGTGGAGTTTGTTCGCTTGGTGTTCTGCGCTAACTCGGATCGATGGGGCAATGGTCAGCAGAAGAAACGGCGGATCCAAACTACGCGGACAAGCGGAATTTTACAAAGTAGAGAAGTGGACCAAGGACGGTATGCGGCTCGAACGCCTGGTCTGCGCCGGGTAACAGCCTCGACAAAGCACCTGAGGTCTATCGGGCGGCCATCCAGCATCGGCCACGCGGGCGGCTGACAATTCGACAGCGCAATCGCGTCCTCGAACGATGGCCGAACGAAGCCTAATCTTTACCGGTTTAATTTATGCCGACAGAGGCAGAATCGGACACCGCACTATCGCGCTTTCGGGTGAGACCAATGTTTCCGCATGCGGAATTGCAAACGCGTCTGAAGCCGTGGGCAGCCTACAAGCCATGTCTCCCGTGGCCAGCGATAACGCCACCCAGCACTCCCGAATGGATTCACGAGATAAAGCATGACGGATTTCGAATTCTGGCGCGAAAGGACAACGGGCGAGTTCGACTGTTTACGCGTAACGGATACGATTTCGCCAAGCGTTATCCCTTAATCGTGGATGCCATTATGAGCTTGCCGGCCGATCGCTGTCTTGTCGACGGCGAGGCCATCGTCACCGATACCAACGGCCTTTCCGTTTTCGACTTACTTCGCTATCGCCAGCACGACCAATCAGTCATGTTGTGCGCTTTCGACATTTTGGAACTCGATGGCACTAACTTCCGGCCCAGCCCCATTGAAGAGCGAAAGCAGCACCTCGCAGCGCTCCTGCGCTTCTTGCCTCTCGGTATCACGCTAAGCCCAATCTATAAAGATGACGGCAGGACAATCTATAACCATGCCTGCGCGCTAGGCTGCGAAGGCATCGTGTCGAAGCGTCTCGGCTCCCCATATCATTCTGGTCGCACTGATCAATGGCTCAAGGTCAAGAACCCGCTTGCCGCAGCTGCCCGGCGGGAGCGCGAAATAGATTGGGCGAAGCGATAGAGCGCGCGACAAGAATGCTTAGGATGCGGGCGGCCGAGCAGGGGATATATTTTCGGGTATCAACGATTAGCGGTGCTCGATCCCTGACTTATCGGCCATACGCTGAAAGAGCAGCGAATTGCGCCGGTCGTCGTTAAGCAGCGACTGTGCGAAGCGGCGAAAGTCGTCATGAACGTCATCGGGCGGCACCGCCGTCGCGACGCGATTAATGTATGCTGTTTGCAAAGGAAAATTCTCCGTCCGAGATCGCGGCGCAGATCAAACAAATCCATTGTTGACCACGGCTTCTCGGCTCTTGCGCGCTTTGATTTCGCCATTGCTCACCAATTGCCCACGGACCTTACGGTTAATGATAGCGAAGCTTGATTCTGTCAAAAAAATTGGTCCGCCTGGGGAAACTCCTTTCCTGCGAGGTCCCATCTCTGGGTGGACCAGCAGCTATCACGCCGCTGCGGACTACGAGCTGCTATCGGACGAACACACGACCACTCCGGTAACCTCGATTTTCCTCTGCTGTCGCTTTCTCCACTCTTGCGCTTTGTCAATGACATTGTCAGTGTTTGATATCGTGAGGTCGAAGTCGAGTTCTCCGCGTGGGGCATTGGTGTGGAAGTAGATGTGCTGACTTTTTGCAAACCTCAAAAATTCTTCAAAACTGATCGTTGCTTCGAGAGTGCCTTGCTCGTTGATGACGCCGACATTAATAGCGGACAGCACGTCAATTAGGGTACTGGTCATGATCGTGGCGCAATAAAGCATGTTAGGTTTCCAACCTAAGTCTCACGTACAAATGCTTAAGAATTGATTGCGCGCACAACTGGCGCTGATAAAACGCGCTTCGAGACCAGAGGTACTCTGTCGTGATCAAATCCACTATTAGTGCTCCGGGTTACCGGTCAAAATCCGCACCTCTTCCACCACGGCGTGAAGGAGGCAGTCAATGCCATACTTGATCGGATCGTTTCTGCGATGGGCCGCCGTGACCGAGTAGAGCTGCGGGATTTTGGCACGTTTGTCGTGAAGGTTCGCAAAGCTCGCGTGGGCCGCAATCCGAAAACCGGGGCGCAAGTGCATGTCCCTGCGAAGGTGACGCCTGCATTTAAGCCCGGCAAGGAAATCCGCAAACGTCTAAATGCCGATGGCCCGATGGGATGAGCCATCGCAATTTAAAAACCGGTGACCCACCCTAAAATGATTGGTCGCGTAGGCCCAAAACAGAAGTGCTTAGGTATCGTCGGCTGTCCGGTGGTTTGCTATTTCCATCAATGACGGGGTTTTTGTGTACAATTAGTCGACCTTGGCGATAAAGTCCGCTTTTTGCTAGAATGACCAACGAGACGCTCAGGCGGGTGTGAGATGACTGATCAACCGGACTCCGAATCTGTAATCGCGTTTGGTCCGACAACCAAAAGCGAGGCTTCAAAGGAGGCCGATCAGCTCGATGCCGCTGGCCAAACCATATTGAAGTTGCTGCATAAGGCCGCCGGTGTCGCTGAAGCAAATAGCAAACATGCGCTAGAAATGGCGCATAAGCTGTCACATCAACTTCGGGCAGCTGAAAATCGGATGGGGGAGTTAGAAGCTGAGGTCCAGCTTTACCGAGAGAAGTCTGAACGTGCTGAACAGTGGCTCCACAAAATCTTCGTGGAGATTGAGGAACGGCTTATCCGACAGCCGGAAGAGGAACGTCGACGGATATCCCGTCCATAGTGATCAGGAGCTTTACCATCTTCGATAATGAGCGAAGACACAAAATACGTTGACGCGAGCCGACCAGCGACACTGCACAACGGCGTCGTTTCGACTAATTATCCTACACTGCAAGAGGCGGTAATGGCTTGGCATAGATTGCGGCCCGAACAGGCCCAGGCCGCCACCATCAGGGTAGTTGGAGGGCCTGTTTATAGCGCGGCGGAAATACCGAAGCTACATTATGGTTGAAATGGTTGAAAGCCAACGAGTCAGCGCGCGAAATTGGGCACGCCGCTACTGTAATGTTTGCGTTGATCGCCGCGTCTCGGCAGCATATTTTTTGCGGAAGGTACGACACGGCAAACCAGCTCCTTGATGAATTGGGCACCTTAGCGGACGAGAAAGGTGCCATGATTTGGAAGTGGTACGGAACGTTGCTGCGAGGCTATATCGCGGCGGAGAGCGGTGAAGCAACAGACGCCATTCGTTTAATCACCTCCGGCCTCGCGGGCTCGCAGTCAACAGGGTCAACCTGGCTTGACGCGTTTTTTCTATCAAATTGGCGAAGTCGCATGCAGATGTCAGTCAATTCGACGACGCCCGCCGCCGTATTAGGGAGGCCTTCGCGACTATCGAAACATCCAAAGAAAGGTGGAGCGAAGCTGAGGTTAATCGCTTAGCTGGCGAAATCGCGCTGAGGTTGCCCGAGCGGGACGTGGCGAAAGCCCGAAAGCACTTCGAGCGCGCCCTCGCCGTCGCCCGCCAGCAACAAGCGAAGTCCTGGGAGCTCCGCGCCTCCATGAGCCTCGCGCGCCTCTGGTGCGACCAGGGCAAATCGCAGCAAGCTCGCGAACTGCTCGCTCCGGTCTATGGGTGGTTTACGGAAGGGCTCGACACCCCCGCGCTCAGCAGGATCGATGTCGGCACATCGAGGCCAAGCGCCTTGGCGGTCGTCATATTGAGCACGGTCTCGTATTTCACCGACAATTGCACAGGCAGATCGGCCGGCTTCTCGCTCTTAAGGATGCGGTCGACGTAGGAGGCGGCGCCGCGTCAATGGCCTATTTGGTCAGGCCCATATGACAGCAGACCGCCCACGCTAGCATAGTCCGGAGCGCTGTAGACCGCGGACAGCTTGTCACGGGCCGCAAGGGAGATGATCGCGTCGCGATGCCGCAGCGATCTTGCGCCGGACTGCACCACCAGTCCGCAATTCGGGGTGAACGGCTCGCGAAAGAACGGCTTCGTTGTCACGGTCTCGACGCGAGCGTTGAATGGTGGGCGAGGCGCCAGCGTTGCAGCTTGCGCTGCGGTGGCTTGGGGGTGCGCACGCAGCCACTGCTCCTGCCGCGCGCCGATCGGCCAGCTTGCAGCGCTTGTGCCGAGCACTTCCCACGGCGCGGCTCGGATCATGATCGAACTTCGTAACAAGCACACGTTGACCGGCAAGCTATGCTGCTTTCAGATCGTACTTTGCGCGCAGCTCGGCGGCGATTTCCTTAGCCAAAGCTTGACACCTAAAGGCCTCTGCCGGCGCATTCATTTCCGTCGGATGCCATCTGTAAACGACGGCCCGTCGGATATGCCGGGCTCTGGTTTCGCGGCAACTTCGCTTTTGGCCGGTTCACCAACCTCCCGGATTACCTGTTCGGCGGCCTCGCGTTCTGCTCGTTCAGCCGCCTCGCGCTCGGCCTCGACCTTCGCTTCGCGTTTTGCCTGTGCGGAAGCCTCCATCTTCGCGACCCTGGCAGCTTCTCGCTTTGCCTCCTTGGCCGCTTCGCGCTCGACCTTGCGGGCGGCTTCACGCTCCGCCTTCTCCGCCGCCTCGCGTTGCGCGCGTTCGGCAGCCTCGATCTTCGCGTTCTCAGCGGCTTCGCGCTTTGCCTGCCTCGCCGCCTCGCGCTCGGCTTTTCGCGCAGCGTTGCGCTCCGCCTTCTCGGCAGCTTTACGCTTCGCTCGCTCGATGGTTTCGAGCCTCGCCTTCTCTGCTGCCTCGCGCTTCGCCTGCTGCGCAGCTTCGCGCCGGGCTTTCTCCGCGGCGGCAAGCCTTGCTCGCTCGGCTGCGGCTTCGCGAACCGTGGCCTCTCGCCTGGCCTTTTTAGCAACCGCGTCGAGCTTTGCGGCCCTGTTGTTTGCCTCCTTGACCGCAGCCGCACTGTTGGCGACATCGAGCTTTGCCTTCTTTGCAGCGGTCTCGAGCTTCGTCACCTCCTGCCTTGCCGCATCTGCGTCAGAACGACGTTGCTCCGCGGCGCCTTTTGACTCCGCTGCGGCGGCTTCGTGCTTGGCGGCGAAGTCGGCTGCTTTCGTTGCAGCAGCCTCCAGCGCCGCGGCGGCAAGCCTTGCTCGCTCGGCTGCGGCTTCGCGACCCGTGGCCTCTCGCCTGGCCTTTTTAGCAAGCGCGTCGAGCTTTGCGGCCCTGTTGTTTGCCTCCTTGACCGCAGCCGCACTCTTGGCGGCATCGCGCTTTGCCTTCTTTGCAGCGGTCTCGAACTTCGTCACCTCCTGCCTTGCCGCATCTGCGTCAGAACGACGTTGCTCCGCGGCGCCTTTTGACTCCGCTGCGGCGGCTTCGTGCTTGGCGGCGAAGTCGGCTGCTTTCGTTGCAGCAGCCTCCAGCGCCGGAATGCTGACAGCAACCTTCCGCCGCTTGGGCGGCGATGCTCGCCTGCCCTTCTTGGACTTCTTGATATTCAATTTGGCTTTCGATTTCGCCTTCGACTTGGCTTTTTTTGGCATGGCGGGCCACGTTCAAAGTGGATTGAGTATATCTGTCCAAAGACATGCATGGCCAGGACGGGCCCGGCCATGACGCGTCGCAAGGAGAGGTATCAGCCGCGCGCCGCTTCGGCAAGCCAGCCGAAGACGTTGAAGACGTACGCTTGCGCTAGAGATTGTACTCCGCGACGTCGCGCCCGGCGCTGTTGACCTGTCCCAGGCCTCCGCGACCCGCGCCATGCGGCCGTCATCGGCACCTTGTCCGAGGCGCCAGTGCAATTGGACGCGACAGGTTGACGACCGAGGAGCGATCATCAGACATTGTCGGAAATCTTGGCGCACGGTCTGCTTTGGCTTGATGTCTTGAGGGACTATCATGGCCCCATTCGATCCCATAACTTCCGCCGTTTCGTCACCGAAGGCGGATTGATCTCCTTCGGGATTGATCAGGCCGTGTTGTATCGGCTTGCCGCCTCCTACGTCGACCGCATCCTGAAAGGCGAGAAATCAGCCGACCTCCCGGTGCAGGCTCCGACGAAATACGAACCGTGCTCAACATCAAGACTGCCAAAGCACTCGGCTTGGAAGTACCGCCGAGTGTGTTTGCCCGTGCCGACGACGTGATCGAATGAAGCTATTGCTGCACTTGCTCACGTCGCTTCATGGCCCTCAGCTGACTTGCCAATTCTGCTGGCGAGTGTGTGCTCTTGGGGGCATTGCGGAAACGCCTGTACCGCGTCCGCATCAAGATCCACCGTGCCATACGGGAACCGCGGCATGTGCTAAGCGTTGATGTTGCCGCTGGGACAGATCATGCGGGGGAAATGGACATGAGGACATTCGTCGCCGGGGAAACCAAGATCGACGTCATCGCGCATATCAGCCAGGAAGACCTAGAACTCGATCGGCTGGTGCTTAGCCGGTTCGAGGGATCGGA
Organism: uncultured Alphaproteobacteria bacterium; assembly: GCA_963806465.1. GTDB lineage: Bacteria > Pseudomonadota > Alphaproteobacteria > Rhizobiales > Xanthobacteraceae > BOG-931. The sequence goes on from CAWDZD010000028.1 coordinate 37,859, forward strand.
GACGATCGCGAACGCGGCTTTTCAAACGCTCGTCGAGCGCTACGGCGGCAGGCCCTTGGCCGAGTATGCCCTGGCGCCACAAGAGATCGATCTCAATTGACCGCATCGCTGGCCCACAGCCGATCGGCTCGGCTCATCGGAGGTTTGTTTCGGCGAGAAATATCCTATGATGCGGAATCTCTCGCCGAATCTCTTCCGCTCCTTCTGACGGGAATAAGCATAGCCACCCCGATCGGGCACTGCGCCGAGGGCGGAGGAAGTAGCTTGGGGTTTTCTGGCCAAAGGTCAAAACAGCCTGCAAGTCGGTGCACATGGCCAAGTTTCGGCTCACCGTCAGTTGGTGCCGGATCGGGCTGCAGGCAATTTCGCCGACTGCGCGCCCGCATTTAGGGAATGCTCTTGGTGATGCAGGCGACGTCCGCTTGTGCGCTTTGTTGAGGTGGTACGCCTCTTTGGTCACGTGGAACTTACTGCGTGCATAGTGCTGCTCGCTGAAGCGGCCGCGCGCGCCGACCGGGTGGCCGCCAGGGTTGCCAGAGACGCCGGACCGCCACTGCCGGGCATTCGCTGGCGTCCCGCGCTCGGGCACAACAGGCGTGTACACTGCAGGCCAGCGGTTGGTCGTCACAGCAGCGTATCCTCTTGTGCGGCGAAAGCGGTTCGTTGCTCCGGCAGTGCCGCCCAATGGACACTGGCCTGGCAACGCGACATCCGCGAGCTGAACCGCCGGCGCGGCCGCCCTTGGCCGCGCGTAGCCCAGCGATCGAGCGTGTCGATCGACGCGCCGAGCAAAGCCGCCGTCTGCGGCTTAGTCAGCAGCCGTTCATCGGGTAAATCTGTGAGCCAAAATTCAGTCACCAGCGCCTCGCAGAAGCCGGTGGTGAGGGGAGTGCGCCAAAAAAGATGCGAGGCGAATGGTCGGGAATCTGCCCGCAACGTATTGAAGCGAAACGGTCGCCTTTCTCGGCAGTCGGGAGAAATATGCAGGTGGATCAACGTGGGTCACTTGACTCTTAATCAGCGGGTCCAAGGTTCGAGTCCTTGTGCGCCCACCAATAAAATAAGGTATTTCGCACAATAAATCGGATCAGCCGAAGTCGCATAGGGCTAGCTTGGGTAATCAGTGGGGTAACGATTTGCCGCGATGCCATCGGCGTCAATTGCCTGCTCTCGGGCAGCCGAATTGCCACGGGATCAGATAGTCTTTAACCGGGGGATCAGGCGGATCACATTTTCTCGGTCGACGGCCTTCAAGTCATCGCCCTTGAAGAACTCAGTTACGCCCTTCGTGTTATCGGCGGCGGTCCGATACGGAAAATCGGTTCCGTATACAATCTGCGATATCGGCATGAGTTGTGCCATCGCCGCCAGCGTGACGTTATTAGCGACCTGGGCGGTGTCGTAGTAGAAGCGCCTGAGTTCACCGTCCACGGTGGCGCGAGTAATCTTGCCTGCATAAGGGGGTCGGCTGATCGCTTGGACGAGAAACCGGTCCGCAAAGGCGGTGAGCGCCCCGCCACCATGCGACCATATCCAATTAATGTCTTTGTTCTTCTGCGAGCTTCCGCCAAAGATCAGGCTGAAAATGGAGCGGGTCGTATCGGTGCCGAACTCGATATAGGCATCATCGATCCCGCGGACCAAATTGACGCAGCAGTTGGCGGTGGTCGGGTGGGTATAGACCGTGGCCTTTCGGCGGTTAAGTTCCTCCCACACCGGTTCGAACTCGGCGTAGCCGAGCCATTTGTCGCTGTAGCTCGTCATGCAACCGATGCCATCAACTTTGAGCGTATCAAAGGAATACGCGATTTCTTTCAGGCACTCATCGACGTACGGGAACGGGAGCATGGCGAACGTGCCAAATCGGCCCTTGTGATCGCTCTCGAGCTTCTTGCAATACTCGTTTGACTCGCGCGCAACCCGAGCGGCTGTGGCGTTGTCGAGCCCGATGACCTGCGGCGTTGTCGGCGACGTAATCGCCGTTGCGACGCCCCCCTTATCCATGTCATCAAGCGACTTTTGCACCGACCAGCTCGCCATCGGTGGATTGTCTTTCTTTAAACTTTTGACCGCATCAAGCCAGGTCGGCGGCGAAACATGATGGTGCACGTCGATGCGGTGCGGGGCGGCCTGGGCGAACGCCGTCGGCGCGAACCCCGCTGCCGCTCCAATTGCCAATGCGCCGCCACCCCCGGCAAGCAGCTCTCGACGGCTTAGCGCCGTCGCAGCGAACCGCACCATGCGGCAGTTACAATGCGTGGACAGCCGATGTTTGGTCGATTGCAGCATTTGTCGCTACCTGATCACGGCTCGCCGCCGCCGTTGCCCGTAACGCGCCCACGTGACACGTACTGACGCGGCGCGCCGGGAGCGCGCTACGCGGGCTATTTGGCCTCCACCTACAAATAGGCGTTGGTCTGAAGACTGCATCGGTTTCGTGCGTCAGGCGATGACGGCAACACACTGAATCTCAATCATCGCATACGGCGGAACAAGCGAGTGGATATTGATTAAGGCACTGGCTGGAAAATTGTCCTTGAAGATCTCTTTCCTGAGTTCAAGGAAGCGAAGATCAAAGCGGTCGTCGACCATGAACACGGTCATCGTCACAATGTCGGAGAGTTTGCCGCCAGCCTCCTCCAAAGTCTGGCTCAAACCAGCGAAAAGTGCGCGCACCTGCCCATCGAAATCACCTGCAAGCGATTTGCCGCTCGCATCGGTAGGAGGCGATGTTTGGCCAGCGAGCCACACGGTGCGGCCGCCCTGGGTGACCACGGCCTGTGAATAAGCATGGCTTTGCGAGAAATCTGTCTTGATGAAGCGGCGTTGCGGTGAAGTCTGCGCTTGCGCCGGCACTGCAAGTGCGAACAAACCGCCGATAGCGCCGAGTTTCGCGAAAAACTCCCGTCGCGCTGGCATTTTCATGTGAACCTCCACTTTCGGCCGCACGACGACCGGTCCCTGTGGGCGGGCGGGCGGCAATTGAACCCGAGATTTTCGAGATGAATCCGTCTTTATGCAAGTCGAACGTGAAATGCGGGGCGGCGATCCGCATCGATGCGCGGTGCCACGAGGTCGTTATCGGCCTACGGAGCTCGCGCTCGGAATCGGCCAAATCAACGCGAACTGTCGGACCATCCCACAAATCGCACTACGATGAGCTTCCATGTGCCGTTTCTGCGCGGTGGTGATTGCAGAGATCGAGCGCAGTACGAGCCTAAAGCTGCGTCGACGACCCGGTAGCTCGGCAGCGCGGTTGGCGTTAAGGTCCGCCGCCGGGACGGTCGTCGGGCAGCGCCGCCCGACCCTCGGCCCTGTCGGCTCGGTCGCGCTGGTGAACTAAAAAATATAAAAACGCGGTGTGGAATCGGCGCGTCGCCCCTCGCGCGGGCTCACAGGATATGAGCACTTGCTGCGGCCGACAGCCACCAAAGAGGACTTATTGAAATCTGGTTCCTAAGTAGTCTCGTTGGCCTACGCCAACTTTGAGACCGCAGACTACGAATTTGGGGTCAGGAGTTTCGGGCGCGCCACAAGCCCCTACATTTATCGCCGATTTCGATGCGACGAGAATATGCCATGCAGAACTAATAAATCTGCATGGCGTCTGCATGGCTAATAAGTGCAGCGTCGAGAAAGAGACTAATTCAGCCGTTCCCGAGAAACGGCGTCGATGACGGTTCCGCTCCCAACGCAATCGTTCTGATAAGTAGCAAAGCTGCGGGGCGGTCGAGCACGTACCACCTCCAGGATTGTGCGCGCGGCTTCGAATACCTGACATACTCCGTCAAATAGTCCGTGTTGTAGGTCGCCCCAAATTTGGACCGATCTGTTCGCCCGAGCGGCCGAATTAATTTTTCCGGCGAAGCAATTCTAAGGCACGTTGGCGGTCCCGCGGCATGTAGCGACCGGTCGACGCCCGTCACTATAGGACGTGGACCCAACGGAGAAGACACCTCGCGAACGGAACCGAGAAGCTAGGCCGTCAGCAAATCTTCAATTCGGATTGGTAAGTAGACTTCCGAGAAAAGCTCAGGTCACCGCTGCAATTTATCCAGCGTTATCGGCAGATCGCGCACGCGCTTGCCGGTTGCGTGATAGACCGCGTTAGCGATCGCCGCGGCGACGCCGACAATGCCTATCTCGCCGACGCCCTTGACGCCGAGCGGATTGACGATGTCGTCCGGCTCGTCGACGAAGATGACCTTGATGTCGTGCACGTCGGCATTCACCGGCACGTGGTACTCCGCGATGTTCGCGTTCATGACGCGGCCGAAAGCATGATCGACCAGGGTTTCCTCGTGCAAAGCCATGCCGATGCCCCACACCACGCCGCCCATAATCTGACTGTGCGCCGTCTTAGTGTTGAGGATGCGTCCGGCCGCGACAGCGCTAACGACGCGGGTGACGCGGATCACGCCAAGTTCTTCGTCCACCTTCACTTCGGCGAAGATCGCCGAATGCGTGTTGCGCGCGTGCGAATTATCGCTGTCGAACGTGTTGGTGCTTTCCCGTTCGATGCGATCGAGGCGGCCATAACGCATCGCGTCGGCGATCGACACCGATCGGCCCTTGTCCTTCTGGTCGACGATCTTGCCGTCGGAAAAGGCGACGTCAGCCGCCTTTGCGGCGGCAAGCGGGGAACCCGGCATCGTTTTGGCCACACGCAACAGCTCGTTCCGCACCTCGCCGGCGGTCTTGGAGATGGCATGCGATACCGATGCAGCGGTCCATGAGCCACCTTCGACCGGAGCCTGCGGTAGCGTCGAGTCGCCGAGCTTGACCGTGATGTTGTCGAGCGGCAGGCCGAGCAGATCGGCGGCGATCTGCGCCACGATCGTGTACGTGCCAGTGCCGATATCGGAGAAGGCGGATGCAATCTCCGCATGTCCATTGGCCGTCAGCACGATACGGACGGCGGACTCCATCTGCAGCGCTTCCCAGACACCGGTGGCCATGCCCCAGCCGACCAATTCGCTGCCGTCGCGCATCGAGCGCGGCCGAGGGTTGCGCTTGTCCCAGCCGAAGGCGGCTGCGCCTCGGCGGTAACATTCGCGCAGTTGCTTGCTGGTGTAGCGGGTATCCTCATGCTGATCGCGTTCCGAATAGCAGCGAAGCCGCAGCTCAACCGGGTCGAGCGTGAGCGCAACGGCGAGTTCGTCCATTGCGCATTCGAGCGCATAAACGCCGGTAGCGGCCCCCGGCGCTCGCATGTCGCAGGGCGTCGGCAAATCGAGGCGCACCAAGCGGTGCACATAATTGGCGTTCGGGCTTTTGTAGAGCAGACCGGACCATCCGGTGTCGTTGCGGGAGAAATCTTCGTAGCGCGAGGTCATCGTAATCGCTTCGTGCGTGACCGCGTCGAGCGTTCCGCCTGCCGTCGCGCCGAGCGCCAGCCGCTCGATGGTGGCCGGGCGGTTGCTGAGGCCGTACATCTGCTGGCGCGTCAGCACCAGCCGCACCGAACGCTGCAACGCACGGGCGGCGAGCACTGCCAACATCGCCTGATATTGCGGGCGCAGTCCCGATCCGAACGCGCCGCCGACAAACGGTGAGATCACCCGTAAGTCGTCGGCTTTTATATCGAATACGCCGCAGAGATAGCGTTGCACGTTCTGCACGCCTTGCGTCTTGTCGCAGACCGTGAGCTTGCCATCGCCGTCCCACAGCACGGTCGACGCGTACAATTCCATCGGATTGTGATGTTCGGTCGGGATGAAGTATTCCGCTTCGTGACGCACGGCGGCGGCCGCATAGGCTTTGCCGGCATTGCCGCGCGACTTCTCGGGCTTATCAACGACAAAGGCCTTGTCGCGTTGCGCCTGCAGATCGGTGACGAAGTCGGCTTGCTTATACTTGATGCGGAGGAGGGAGGCGGCAAAGCGCGCAATTTCCCATTCTTCGGCGAGCACCACCGCGATCGGCTGTCCGCTGAACTTGATCTTGTCATCGTACAGCGGACGGAATGGCGCCCCTTCATCGGGCGCCACGTCATCCTTGTACGCTGCGTTGGCGCGTGCCATCGGCGGTCGATTTTCATGGGTCAGAACGTCGAGGACGCCTTCGACGCGCAGCGCATCGCTGACGTCGATGCTCGTGATGCGGCCTTTGGCGATGGTCGAGGCGACGACGGCGCCGTAGGCCATGCCCTTGCTATTGAATTCGCCGGCATACTTTGCCGCGCCGGTGACCTTAGCATGGCCGTCGATGCGGGATGTGGGCGTGCCAATATAGGTCATGAGGTTCACCGGACCTTCTTGTCGGACTGCGATTGCGGCGTGCCGTGCGCCGCCTGCGTGAGCGCGCGAACAATGGCGCGCCGCGCCAGATCGATCTTGAAGGCATTGTGGGCGAACGCTTTGGCGTCGTAGAGAAGCTGCTCCGCGGCGTGGGTGAAAACGGCGCGGCCTGCGGTCTGACCGAGCAATGCCGCTTCCACGCTCACGTCGCGCCATGGCTTATGGGCAACGCCGCCAAGCGCAAGCCGCGCTTCTTTGATCTTATCGCCGTCGAGCTCGAGCGCCGCGGCGACCGAAACCAAAGCAAACGCATAAGACAGCCGGTCGCGGATTTTCAGATAGGTATAGCCCTTGGCGAAGCCTTTGGCCGGCAGCTCGACCGCAGTGACGATCTCGTCGGCGCCCAGATTGGTATCGCGCTGCGGCGTATCGCCCGGCAGGCGATGAAAATCCGCGAACGCAATCGTGCGTTCGCCTCGGGGGCCCGCCACCCGAACAGTGGCAGCCAATGCCGCAAGCGCCACGCACATATCGGATGGATGTGTTGCGATGCAGGATTGGCTGGTGCCGAGGATCGCGTGCATGCGATTGAGCCCGTCGAGGGCCGAGCAGCCGCTGCCCGGAACGCGCTTATTGCAAGGCGTCGCCGTATCGTAGAAGTAATAGCAGCGGGTGCGCTGCAGCAGATTGCCGCCAGTCGAGGCCATGTTGCGCAGTTGCGCCGATGCGCCGGCGAGGATTGCACTCGCGAGCATCGGATAGCGTTGGGCGATCAGTGGGTGGTGGGCGAGGTCGGAGTTTGGGACGAGCGCGCCGATGCGCACGCCGCCGTCGGCCGTCGCTTCGACGGTGTTCAGCGGCAGACGCGAGATGTCGATCAGTCGCGACGGGCGTTCGACTTCCTCTTTCATCAAGTCGATCAGATTGGTGCCGCCGGCGACGAATTTCGCGCCCGGCTCGGCGGCGATCTGACGAACTGCGTCGGTGACGTCGGCGGCGCGCGAATACTGGAAATTGATCATGACCGCTCCATCACCTCTTGGATCGCCGCGACAATATTGGGATAGGCGCCACAGCGGCAGATGTTGCCGCTCATCAGTTCGCTGATCTCGTCCAGCGTCTTTGCCCCGCCTTCGGCGATCAGCCCCGCGGCGGAACAGATCTGCCCGGGCGTACAATATCCGCACTGGAAGGCGTCGTGATCGATGAATGCCTGCTGCAAGGGATGCAGCGTGCCGTCGCGCGCGAGGCCCTCGATCGTGGTCACCTTGGCGCCGTCCTTCATGACGGCGAGCGTCAGGCAGGAATTGATGCGCCGCCCGTCGACCAGCACGGTGCAGGCGCCGCATTGGCCGTGATCGCAACCGTTCTTGGTGCCGGTCAGATCGAGATGGTCGCGCAGCGCGTTAAGCAGTGTCGTCCACGGCGCGACGCGAAGTTGTCTTTCGATGCCGTTAATGGTGAGGCGTACGGAAATCTTGTTCGGCGCCGGGATCGCCGCCGTACTAGGCCGTCCCGTCCGTGCTTGTGTCATTTGCACCTCCAGAGGGTCGACGCACGCTCCTGCACAGCGTCAATTTGCCCGTGCCGCGGAGGTTCCGCCCGGCTCCAGTTACAGGCCGATTGCTTGGGTTCCGGGCCATTAGCAGACGTCCGTAGGCGGCTTCGAATTGGTCGGACTTACAAGCTCCCGCCTCGGGAATCATGCCGAGCCAGCGCTGCGCCATTTGCTGCCAAATGGCCTTTTCATTTGGATTGCGGGAGATCCCCGCCATCCGCTGGCACTCTTGCGCATTAGCGCGAACTCATCTGGCTTACTCATCGGGTATTCCTGCTCGGGATCGTGGCGACAACGGATTCTGCTTTTCTTCGCGTGCTGGCGGCGGCATATCACAAACGGGCTAATTGACTCCCGCTTAGCATTCGGCCTGAATACTGATGGCGAGGCACCCGCTCCGGTGCTCTCGCGGGATGACATCAACTTAGCCCCGGCCGGACTTGTTCTGGCTGGGGTTCTCTATTTCAGGGCGCATTAAGGCCCTGGCAACCGCCAAGACCTTCAGCGCAATTGAAATGGCGGCGTAATGCTCCATTACGCCACTTTTTTGTGGAACGTCAGAGCGGGCGATCCCGTTGACGAAGTTGAAAACCAAGAGGTCGTTTATGAGCGCTGATCCCCGGGCGCCGGAATACAGGGACGCCGACCAGCGGACGGCAGGGGAGCCCGTGGTTCCGGCGGTACGAGCGCGCGCCGGCGTCACTGGCAATCATGTCCGCTATGTGCTTGCTTTCAGCCTTGCGGCTGTGGTCATCGCGTTTTTGATTGTTTATCTGATTTATTTCGGCGGCCATTAGTGTAGCCAGCGCTAGTCGCTGCGCTCGATCACCGCATGGCGGGCCTTGCTGACTTGGCCGGCGCTTACCGGCAGCGCGGCGTGACCCCAGGCGTTGCGGACGTAGGTCAGCACCGCCGCGACGTCAGCATCGCTCAGGATCAAGAGGAGTTATTAGCGCGCGCGTTCGGCCGCCGTCTATTTATCGCAAAAGTCGGCTCGCAACATTTTCGACATGACCTGTGCCGAGCACACCTGTCCCCGATATGACGATGGGCTCCGTGGTCAGGGACCGTCTATAGACCGGCCTCGCGACAAGAAAATAATTAAAGCAGGAACGAGTGCTTGCGCCATTGGTTGAACCAAGATTGGAGTGCGCAAGATGAAAAAAATGGGAGTAGTCGCGTTTGGTTTAACGCTTCTCTTTGGAACAGCTTCAGGCTCGTGGGCCCAAACCGGAGGAGCCGGCGGTGCTGGTACCGGCGCTGGCGGGGCTGCTAGCGGAACGGGCGCCGCAGGTGGAATGCCGGGCAATGGAAGCTCCACTACGCCAGGCAGCGGTACAAATAGTCCAACACCTAATCCATCCCGGTAGGAACGCCCCCGGCCTGCGCTCATGCTTGCCCGGGCTCAGAAGAGCGGCTTCGCAAGTTGTTTGAAAACGCGCGCAAGAAGAGGGAATGTTTTTCTCGGGTGTCGTCTCTCTGCGAAGATTGCGCGCAATATTGGCTCTCGAACTGACAGAATTAAGATTGTGCTTCTATGCAAAAAATAAGCGGCGGAATTTTCACTCAGCCTGTTCGGCCGCCCTTTTGTATTTGTCCAGGGCTGCGCGAGGAGCCTTATTCGTCGGCGGCCCGGTGCTCGTCCCCCAATTTTGCGGCAATCTTGGCGATACTATCCTCAAGCTGACCGTTCGCATTGCAGCGGCCTCGCCGCTGGCAGCGACGGCAATTCGTGCGGCTCGTGCTTTTCCCGGCCGGCGCCGCAATACTCCAATCGTTTCGCTGACGTTGGCGCGCGCACGGTCGAGCTGCCGGCGTCGTAAAGAAGCAGCGCGACAATCTGGTCAGCTGCCCTCGTTGGCTTCAAGAAACGCGATGATTTTGGCGCGCTCCTTGGCGGAGGCGAGGCCGCCATAGGGCTTCATGTTGTTGCCGGGCACCACTTGGTCGGGATTACTGATGAAGCGGTCGAGCGTCGCCCTGTCCCATACCAGATCGGCGCCTTTCATCGCATTTGAATAGCTGTAATTTGGCAGCGAACCTGCCTTGCGACCGATGATCTTGTGCAGGCTTGGCCCGAGGCGATTGTCGCCCTCCTTTAGCGTGTGGCAGGTACGGCAGACATTATTGAACGCGAGTTGACCATCCTCCGCCGCGGCGACCGTCGCCTGGATAAGCGAACTGATCGCGATGAGGGCGATAATCCACGTGAATAGTGGAAGGATCATGCGGCTCTCTCCCTTACAAGGTTAGCTCAGCAGTAAAAATAACAATGAGGAGTGCCGTCCGTTCCGTTGAAAGCATCTGGCGCCGACTGCTTTGCTTCCCCACGCGAGCCGGAGACGCCTCCTCACCGCGTTGTGGGTGTGCCTGGTGCCTTACCTGAAAGCCGTCGGGTTCGACGGCGTTATACGATGGGAGGGTGTGCGGCCCGCGAGCGGGACGATGACACCCTTTTTCCTCTCGATTTTTTCGGCCCTGTTTCGCCTTGGCGATTTGAGTAAGGCGATCTGCCAGTGGCAGCGTTGGGCTTCCGAGTGGCGCCGATAACCGGCGTGATGAGGTCTGGAAGGCTTCAGAAGCCGGAACTGTAATGCGACCCGGATCAATGTTTGGACTCAAGTTCGACAATGGCGTCAGTCGGCTCGGGTTCGTGAGCAGCCAGGCCGGATTGGGTCTCATCGCTCCAATCCGCAACACTTAAAACCCTCGCTGCTTGAGTTCTCCCCGCAGCGGGATCGGCGGTCGGCTCCACAATGTTCAGTCCATTACTGTCGAGGAAGAAAGTGTGGTCGCCAAACAATTCGTTCAGCCGCGGTAACAAAGGATGACTCTCGGGAATAGCTTGGGCTTCGAACTGGCTTAGGGTTCGCTCGATCTGTGCCGACGTCAATTTCATCGCTCGCTCCTCACTAGACATCATGCGCTGCACGTCCTTCACAGCAAGGTGGCCAACGGTGCAATTCGCTTGGAGTTACGTGGGGTATTGCTTGAGCATGATCAAGCGAGCAATCAAGAGGGCCGCGGGATCAGTTGTCATACTGGCTAACGCACGCTAACTAATCGCTTCGTTCACGTTGATCCCTTTCTCGGCATTTGGTGTCTTAGCGACTAACTCCACTTATTTGCCATCATGTCTTCTCGACATGGCAGGGTCGCCCAGATTGGCCGGAACCGCTCCCCCACATGCAATTTGAGACCGATACGACTGCGCCCTGGATGCACAAAAAGCGAGCGGAGCATCGGGCGTAGTAAGTAATAGGAGACAACCATGCGACAATCTATGCGACCGTTGATGCTGCCTTTCGCCGCCACAGTTCTCACCGTCGCGTGGCTTCTCTCCGTTCCATTAGCCAACGCTCAGACCCAGGCGCCGTCGCCGGGTTCCTCCGAACAGACGCCGAAGAACATTCCAGACCAAAAGTTCGATGCGGCGGCGGCGGCATTGGAACAGGTGGTCAGCGTGAAGGAGGATTATCAGCGGCGGATCAAAGCAGCGGACCCATCCGACAGGAACCGCATTGCGGAAGAGGCGCACAATGCCCTCCTGAAGGCAGTCACCGATCAGGGCCTGTCAGTGGAGGAGTACACCTCAATTCTGGAGGTGGCGCAGAATGATCCTGATGTTCGCGAAAAAATCCTTCATCGCGTCCATCCACCGACCGAGTAATCGCAACGATTTGAGTCGCGCCGACCACTCGGAGATAGTGAAGTGGTACAGTGACGTAATGCCTATCAAGCAGAAGAGCAGCCCGTGCGTATCGGCCGCCCAACTGCGGCATTAAGCTAACCGGACTCGGCTAAAGGCGCTTTCCCACGTTGGCGGTGATGCGCCGCGCCGGTCGTGTCTAGAATTTTTGACGTCTTGACGTGCTTGCGCTCCGGAGCCCTATAGGGTCGGGACATGAAGGTAAGAATTAATTTCTTCGCCAAGCCGTCTGAGCCCAACGCAACGCCTTCTCTTATCGCGTGCCCAACGGGCGATTTTGCAAGTCTCGAAGAGGCACGTCCGATTGCCTTGGCGGATGGCAACACACCCGCGATCATGGCGCATTCGATTATTATCGAGTCTTTGGATGACGCCTCCCTAAGCGAGCAATGGATCCGCGATCGCGACGGCTGGAAAAGCACAGATGCCTAGAGGCCGGACGGCCGTCTATGTTTGCGCCTCAACCTCGGCGAACAGCGCCGCGATGATCAGCGCAAGTTGCCCCACAAGCAAGCATCTTTATAGCCCCTATAGTTCGTACCAAATCGTTACCGTCATTCGCGTCTGCCATCCTTCGGCCTCGTGAGCCGCGCGGACGAGCTTCCACGGAGCACGGTCAGGGTCAGCATCCCGTCGGGCCCAAGATCTGCAACCGTGGCGCCGGAGACGGGGTTGTCGCTGGCGTTAGCACACGGCACGGACCAGACGCCGCAACGCTTATGAAGGCTCCCACCGTTCAAGCAGGCGATCAAGGCGGGCCGCTTCGCGGACGACAGAATGGCGGTCGGCGCGCGCCCCCCATGCCAACCCCTCATATTCAATTAAATCAGCATGCGATATTTGGCATAGTGGCTCCCGCGACAAAGCGAGAGTTGTACAGCACCGCGGCCAATCTAGTCCGCGAGACCATAAGCGCGCTCGGATGCCTTATGGCCTCGCCAGCCTCGAGGCGCGCCGCCAGGACTGTCATGGGGAGCGCCGCCCGGCACCATGCCGACACCTCGCCCATCGTAGTTAAGTTCGCTATTAATTCGCGATAGGCGCACAGTCCTAAGGCCGCTGACCGGATGATCGGGTAAGCCCTATCAATAACAATTCCCGTTCCGCAGCGAGATCATCAGCGACATCGCTAGTTCGAAGAGATGCACCAAAAACGACATCGGTCGCTATCCGCCTCGGTCCAATACCCATGACTAAGTAAAATTCGACCCGTCTAAGTTGGTCGTCTAAGCCAAACCACCTACTTGCTCGAGGATCGACAGCACGCTCGTCCGGGTGTACTCGTCGAACACCGCAAGAGCCTCTTTGATGTTTGCACGAGAAATACGACCGGACAGGTTCGCTGCTCGGTCGAGACAATATTCCCCACCATATAAGAGCGCGTGCTGAGCGAAGGCTTCAATAACGGCCTCTCGCTTGGATGCAGAGAGCGAGCTCCCAAGCAAAAGCGCCTCTATGTCGAGGCGAGACGGACGCAGATCGAGCTTTGGCGCGCGCACCGCCCCAACGTCCGGTTTGCCGGTCCTCATGCGGCGGCCTGAGCCGGGACTTCATTGGTCACCACCTTGAATCCCGTCAGCACACAAGGACCAAAAGAGGTGGAGATGGCGACATCGGTGGCGTCACGCCCGCGTGCCATTAATATACGACCGATGCGCGGTGCATTATGCCTCGCGTCGAAAGTATACCAACGGTCGCCCAAATAGACCTCGAACCAAGCACTGAAATCCATGGGTTCAGGAGCGGGTGGAACACCGATGTCGCCAAGATAACCGGTACAGTATCTGGCTGGGATATTCATGCAGCGACAAAGCGTGATCGCAAGGTGGGCGAAGTCGCGACAGACGCCTCGCTTTTCCAAATGTGCTTGCCACGCCGTTCTTGTAGGGTTTGCGTGAGCATATCCGAAGTCAATGTGGTTATATACGTAATCGCAGATTGCCTGCACCAGCGGCCATCCCTTGGCGACGTTGCCGAACTGGGCCCAGGCGAGCGACATAAAAAGGTCGGTCTCGCAATAGCGGCTACCCAACAGAAAAACCAGCGTCTCGACTGGCAGCCGCTCTAGCGGATGTTGCTCGGCGTCAGACGCGACTTCATCAGGCCTGCCGCTATCCCTAACTAAGATATCGGCCGACAGGGTAATATTGCCGCCAGGAGCGTGAATGACGTGGCAGATATTGCCAAAGCCATCCTGGTATTCCTTCGCGGGAATGGCCGGCGTCAGCTGGATTTGGTCAGGGGAAAGAAGATCCGAGGCACGCGAGGGATGCACGCTTAGCATCAAGATCATCGGCGTCGGTTGCGCACACGTATAGGAGATTTCGTAGCCGGCGTAAATCTTCATGAGAAAAACTCGTAACGAGGCGGAGCACCGTTGACCCTTTCGTTAAAATAAAGAACCGCAAAAAAGTTCCTTAGTGATTCACCGCTTTGACTCTTACTGCTATTTGCATCCCAAGATGATCCGAAGCGTTGCCATACCAGGTCCCTTGAAGAGGAATTGCGTAAGAAGGATGGTGCACTGCTGCGACGCGGATCAAGTTGCGGTTTCCGACGACGCCCGCCGAGGGATCAAAATCTACCCAGCCTGGGCCGGGAATATAAGCTTGAACCCAGGCGTGAGTGTTACCTCCCATAAGCGAGTGCTCGTCTTCAAATTGCACCTCCTCACCTAAATGCAGGTACCCGGGGACAAATCGAGCCGCAATCCCACGGGAACGAAGTGCCGTCACCATCAATACCGCGAGATCGCGGCAACTTCCGCTACCTAAAGCGAGGGCACGGACCGGGAGCTGAATACGTTTCTCGTGCCGAGCCATGTGCCGGAAGGTCTGATATATCGTCCTCGTTATTTGGACTAGTAAAGAGTGTGTGTCCGCAGATCCATCAGCACGAAAAAATTGATCGCCCCATCGCCTAAGGTCAGCGTGGAGCGGACGGGTAGAATAAAGCGCCGCAGCTGCGGCCAATCTTCTGCACTGTAGATAAAAGGATAATTGCTTGCGTATTGTTCAATGTCGGCGGGTCGAAAACCCATTTGATGCATGATCGAGACGGACATTGCTGGTGAAACGCAGCTCGTTGGACCGCTCGGCAAATCTTGCGATCGCAACGTGGTTACCTAATCGATCGCGTGCCCGAATAGGAATATCGCCGTCTCATCGGCTGACGCCCGGCGGCTTGTGCGATACGGGACGACTCCGAATGCCTTAGTTTCGGTCATTCCAAGTTTGACTAACTCCAACTCGCGATGGCTCTTGTTGCGGGCGCGCCGCGCCTCAGTGCCAGAACAGCGCGAGCAAAATGATGAGCGGCAGCGGCACGCCGAACAGCCACAAGAGAACACCTTTACCAAGGGTCATGGTGCACTCCTTCTTATGCGGCGCGTGGCCTCAACACGCGGCCTTCCCAAGTGCCGTCGCGCAGTGCGCCGCCTTCAGCCGCCGCGAGGCTTGCGGCAAACGCGCCTGCCAACAGCGCCGCCGTCAGCCAAAACGACAGATGTGCCGCGTCGCGCCGCGTCCGGTCTGCTTCCTCCTTCGCCTCGTTTACCACCTGATCAACGCGCTTCTCGGTGTCCGTCTGGCTCAGGCCGGAGCGCGCCGCGACGATTTGCGCCACGTAGGCGCGATCGGCTGCGGGCAGATCCGCGCCGGTCGCGAAGTCGGCTGTCCACAAGCGCACGACTTCGGCGCGTGGCCCGGAGTTGTTTGCTGCATTGTCGCCGCCAGACGCGGTGCCGGCCACCGGCGCTGCGCGGAACAGCTTGTCGACATAGAGCTGCGCGGGATTGAGCGCCTGGGCATTTTCCGCCGCCGGCCCGCTCACGCCGGTGATGGCGCCGTTGGCGAGATAGGCGGTGGTCGAGACCAAAGCCGTCGCGCTGATCAGCGTTGCGAACGCCCAGGCCAAAAAGCCGTGCGCAGTGTCGCGGAAGAACACCTCGTTGCTATGGATGCCAACCCATTTGGTGCGCAAGCGGCCGGCCAGATAGCCGCCGATCGCCGACGACATGATGCCGACAATGACAAGATAGATTCCGGTCCCGACCCTAAAGGTCGAAGCGGAAACGCCGCTATTGGTCCACGGCGAAACGGCCGAGAGGCCAAGTCCTGCGCCAAGGGCGACGAAAAGCAGCGTCAGTGCCGCGATGCTCACAGCACCGGCGGCGACCGCTTCCCAAGACACACCGGACTGCAATGGCAAGGGATCGACTTCGGCGTCCAGCAACGGATCAAGTTCCGCGCCAACGATCGTGGACGCGACACGCAGATCGGAGTTCATTGAAACTCTCCAAAATCTCGAATATATAATCGGAATGCGCCGACAAAGGTTCCGTCTTGCAACGGCGCGGCGCTAAAGGACGGAACAGATTTTTGTTGTGCAGCGCACGCGCTCCTCCTTGTTCTTGAAGACTGTCCTGTCTCCATCACTATCGCGTTTAATTATGGTTGGTATTTCCGGCCTTGACGATGCTTGCCATTGGCGCGGTAACTAGCGCTGGCTCGGCCGTCTCAAAGACCTGCAAGGTGCCGAATTGAAGTTCTGACGAACGCTCCGCGCGTTGCCCGCAAGATTGAAACGCCAGCAGAGCACGAACAAACTTTGAGGCTATTTCTGCAAAAAACAACGACGTTGCTGACAAGACCATAAGACGCCTGTGCCTTCGACGGGGTGCGTGATGGAAGACGCGGAGAAGATTCCGGGAGCGGAGAAACCAACAAAAAGGGCCCCGCGTTTTCCCGGGGCCCTTCTGTTAGTAGCTCGTTACTGCCGGTCCGGTACCCACTTTGTCGTGTTCGAGTTGTATTTAAATCCAGGGGCGCCTTTAAGACTGTCTTTGGTGGTGTTTATCACAAGCCACCATTTCTTGTCCTTCATGGTCGGATGCACTGCCTCGAATGGGACCGCAACATCCTTTTCACCCGCCCCCAAGAAGCCGCCGACGCCGACGATGAGCGCTACTATTTTACCGGACTTGTCGACCAGAACGTCCTTGATATCGCCGATCTTGTTTTCGTTGGGATCGTAGACGTTCTGCTTGTACCAGTCGGTGACCGTCATTGCCTCGCCCGGCAGAGCAGTCTGCATCGCAGCGCTCGGATAGTCAGTGGCTGCAAAAGCCGGCACTGAGAACGCCATCAGCGCCGCGATGGCGATTGCTGGTTTGATCATTTTAGCTCTCCTTTTGAGTTGGGAA
Organism: uncultured Alphaproteobacteria bacterium; assembly: GCA_963806465.1. Classification (GTDB taxonomy): domain Bacteria; phylum Pseudomonadota; class Alphaproteobacteria; order Rhizobiales; family Xanthobacteraceae; genus BOG-931. Next base: position 54,568 of record CAWDZD010000028.1, read on the forward strand.
AATGTGTTCGAAAAACGCTTTCGCAACGTCTTCGTTCCGGGGACTAGCGGGTTGTCAAATCAAGCAGAGAGGAGAAAAAAGAGATGAGTACCGAACGGCTCCGCAACAAGACTAGCGAGCTCGCCCGAAAGCGTACAGCAGAACGCTGATCGGCACGCTCGGACGCACTATGTCCGCGTTTTGCAGAAAGCGTCGGTGAAAGCGAAACTCGCAGCGACGCGTTAGTAACAATAGGCACATCGTCGTAATGAAATTCAACAAAAAATAATTAGTTAAGTTCCATCTGTCCTGAAGGAACCGGAACGTTCAGGAGACTCATACGTTTTCGATGAGCCTAAACTACACTACTGTATATTGCATCCACCGGCGGCTTCAGTCCTTCCGGTTAGTGAAGCGGGCGTTTCCTAGACCTGTGCCGATTGTCAAAACGCCCCATCGGGAAACATCCTGCATGAAAGGGATTTCACTGAGCCCTTGAACGACAGCGTCGTCGCCGAGCACCCCGCCGCTTTGGCGTGTTGAATTAAGCTTTCGTGCCGATGATGGCCGCAGTGCTGCCGATCAATCTCGCAGCACCGCGGCTCGGGCCACGTAGCACTGTTTGCGCTAATTGAGCGCACAAATGAGTTTCTATGTGGCGCTCGTGCCGCACTGATCATCTCAGCGCTGCTCCTTATTGGCGCCGCGGTAGCGATTTTGATTGCTGGCCGCGCCAGGCGATGAAAAGGGTCCGCCAAAGACGTTTCGACCGTTTTGGCGGAGTCACCCGCGCCTTTTGGCCAATTCTGTTGAATAGAGCGAGCGCGCTCATTAGGAGCGGTGGGCCGAGCGTACCGCTTTGCTCTCAGATCGGTCGCATGTTCGGCTTCGGTATCAGTTTCGCCAGCCTCCGAAGGTTTTGGATCTTATCGTATCTGCAATATGACGGCTTCCTCTCCGACAATCTCGACTGTTTGCCCCGGGGCGCAAGTGAGGACGGCCCGCGCGAGTGGACAGACGTAGGAGACTTTGCCGCGAGGCGGATCGGCCTCATCCTCGCCAACGATCCGGAAGGTTTGCTCCCGGCCGTCAGCCCGGCGAAGAGTGACAGTCATTCCGAAAGAGGCGCAACTTTTGTCGGTCGAAGGCGTGATCACTTCCGCGCTTGCGCGCCGCGCGCGCCAGTAACGGATTTCCCTTTGCGCGGCCGCCGCGGCATGTGTGTCGCTCTTATCGATTGCGGCCCGGTGTGCCGCCTCGAAGCGGCCGAGAGCCGCCTCGATCGCCGCGAGGCCTTCCTTCGTCACCAGGTTACGATGAGGGGATATGGGACGATCGGGGAGATCGGCTCCCCTGTCTTCGGCGTCCTTGACGAAGGCGCGAACTCATAGCGGCTAGCGGTGCCGCACTGGCTGTCGCCTCGCCTTGAGTGCGTCGATGCGTTTGGACGCTTCCGCCTTGGTGAGATTCGGCTGAAAAACTTGGGGTTCGCCGCATTCCTCGGACAGCGTTTTAAGATAAGAAGCCTGCGCGCCGGTCATCGGGTCGTTGCCCGAGACCCAGTCGTCGGGCTCTTTCTCGGTGTTGGATTTCGACGGATTAGCTTCGCTCATGCTATTAGCAAGTATCACGCAACTCCCGACACTCAGTGTGAGAACGCGGACAAGCGACGCCGAGTTCCGATAGCGCGCGATTGAACCGGGATCGACGCGGCCGAGAAGCAGTTGATGCTGCATCGGAAACGCGATCTGCTGATGTGGAGCGTACCCAGGTGATCAATGCTGGGGGCCCTTTTTTTGCCGGTTACCGCTAATCTGGTAACTCTCTCAACGGCCGCCCAGTGCGCGGAGCAAGCTGCGTCCCCGCATAAGCTCTTAGGCATTATCTGCTCCAAGCGACCGATGTCGCGGCAAGCACGCGCATGTCTGGAAAGAAGTTTCGATCTGAGATGTTACGGCCCAGGCGGTCTGCTTTCCGCCGAAGCCTATGCGCTAAGGGACCGCATGGGCCTGAAAGCAGCGGGCGAGGGCGAACGCAGGCCTAGTGGCGAGGAGCAGCTCGGCTTTCACTGAAAGCCTATATCTGCTCCTTACCCCTAATATCAGGCGTGATGCAAACCGCTACCGTTCCATCCAGCGGTCACCTCGCCAGTAACCACGGCCCTCGTGCTCGCGCCAAGTGTAGTGTTCCTGTGGTCCCCACCGCCAGTCGTTGGGGTGAATGCTCACGTTGGCTTCCGCCGGATAGTCGTATCGCTCGGGAGTATGCCAACAGACAGGCCCAACGCAGGCGATCTCTGCCGACGCATTCACGCCGGAAAGGGCGAGAAGGCCTGCGGCTGCGACCGCCCCGATGAGAGATTTCTGTAGCGAGGTCATCTAAAACTCCTTTGTTTGCTCCGACCCTTTAGCTAACGGAGCAAACCATGCTGCGTTCCCTAGCGTCTTTGGCGAACGGTGCGCCGGAACCTCCAACGAATCCGGAACGTTTTGCCAAGGGATGGAATGGTGATTTGTCGAACTGTGCCCACGTCAAAACCAGCCGCGGGCTGAAAGCAAATCCACCCGGGCGGCCGTTGCAGGCCGACAGGCGCAAGCAATTAGCATTTAGGGGCGTGGGAACGCCGCTGCGCAGGTCGTTCAACCTGAGCGGCAGACAAAGGAACGTGGTATGGACATTCGACAGGCGAATCAATGAGCACAAAAGGCTCGATGGAATCCGGTGAGCCGCGCCCCATGCTGGGGGCTCAGTCTGAAAAAGGGCACGCTTCTTGAGCTAAGCGGAACAAGCAAAAACGGCGAGTTATGATTTTGGATGCGGGTCAAGGCGCGGCATGCCGCGCTAGGCCTTCGAATGCTGGGCGCGCTAAGTTCGGTGCCTCCGAACGGTTCTAACTTGTTGATTTTCGGAATTTGGCGGTCGCGGAGGTGCCAGCAGCGCCATACCAGCTTTGAGCGCGTTGCTTGCTTTCGCTGCCTCTAGGTCGAGAACCGCTGGAACTATCGCTTCACAAGCTAGTTACGGTTTCGCATCGCCGTTTATTCGCGGTGGCGAACGACGATCTGGCGGGGATCTAATTACGATCGGCAGAAGCAGCCCGCATCCTCTTTACAACCTCCAGTCGTTCGGGAATGGATCAGTCAGATCGAGCCTACCTCGCCCGTCTTGTATCTATAGATACTGGGCTTACGGCGGCAGACGCGGAGCGTCGCATGGAAGAAGTGGCCGCACGCGCGAAGCGGGACATAGGCCGCGCCCGGAGTAGCGCCGTTATCCTCGCTTTCATGGCTGGTGCCGCAGCGTAACTTGGGGCTATTGCGGCGTGTACAGCGGCGATTGCCGGCGGGCGCTACCGCGACGGACGCGAAGCCATTCCCATCTTCTGGGATTGGGGCAGAACACATGAAATTCGGCGTGCGCATCAACCCTCGATGCCGAGGTAGATGATCGACGTCTATTCATTGGCGCCGGTCCGCAAAGGCAGATTTCCGCGGTTGACGACACGGCTAATTCTCATCATCGCGACCTGTTAGTAGGCTCGCGCTGCACTCATTTCCCGCGAGACGCCGGAACCTCGGCTGAGCAGTGGCGTTGCTCTGTCATTCAATCTATCAAAAAACTACAAGGAGGAGACGACATGACGACGACAGTAGATTCTCGACGTGAAACTGCTTCGCTGATCGGCAGCGATAAGGTTGAAGGGACCGCCGTTTATGGCGGCGACGATCAGAAAATTGGCAGCGTGCAGCGAGTAATGATCGACAAGATCAGCGGCAAAGTGGCCTATGCTGTAATCTCATTCGGCGGCTTTTTGGGAATGGGGGAGGACTACTATCCGATGCCTTGGGCCAATCTTAAATACGATACCAATCTCGGCGGCTACCGCGTCGGCATTACTGAAAGCCAGCTGAAGGGAGCACCAAAATTCAATCGAAACACTGACTGGGACTGGTCTGACCGCAGCAGAGACAAAGCCGTCTACGATTACTACCACACTCAGCTTTGGTACTAGGCGCCATCGAAAGGCCGGCCGCCTATTGCGCCGGCCTTTCTAGTCAAAGGCCTGCAATCCAGGAGCCCTCTAATGTGTGACTACAGTCTCCATAATCTCAAAACGCGACCGGCTCAGGTTAACGATAGGCGGGTACGGAACTTTGGCACCGGCACACGAGGATTTTCCACATCGGAGGATGCAAACGTTGCTGTCTGCTTGCTGCCGGACTGACTTTCCTTTGAAGGCTATGTGAGGAGGGCGCGAACATGGCCATGGAGCAACGTCCCCATCGAGCATAGAACCGCGATCTTTCGACAGATTAACAAAGAGAGTTTACGGACACATCACGATGCAGTTGAATTTCCCGGACGGCCAGATCGTGCTCCTAACACTCCTAAAAGAAGGTCAGCGGGCAACGGCACTTCAGCTACCAGCGACCGGCACCATGCGGAAAGCGTTCGATGAAAAGGCAACGCCTGGGGATGCATCAGGCCTTTCAATTGCACAGCGCTAAAGCGTACTGTTGGTGGCGAGCCCTGTAGATGTGCAGTGCCACTTAGAATCGCCTGCTGGAGTGCAAGTCGCTGCGAGTAGAGGCACTGGTGCCTCCACCGAGTTACAGCCGTTTGTGTTCGCATTCGAAATTATCACTCTTGGAATAATTTTTAGTCTTTGCCTTGTTCATTTCAATATCGCCAACATTGGCGCAATAATTTAAACACGTTTGACCCGGCGCTACGCTCGCGGAATTCGTAGGGAGCACTGTTCTGCATTTTGGCATAAGCGCAACGTTGACCGGATTTATCTTTATGGAAATGGACCGAGCCCGTTCGGATAATCCGTAGTTGAAACTCCGGGGATGCGCTCCGTCAGGTCGAAGTCGGACGTCCTCGACCTTTGGAACTAGATAGGCATTGTTCGGCTTATTGCAGCGGGAACTGATAATCGGAGCTCAAGATGAAAACACTCCTTGCTTGCGCCTGCCTAGCAGTATCGCTTGGCTCGGTAGCGATTAGTCCTGCGGATGCTAAGGGCTGCATCAAAGGCGCCATAGTCGGCGGCGTCGCGGGCCACATGGTAGGCCACGGCGTCGCGGGTGCTGCGGCAGGATGCGCGATCGGCCACCATGAGGCGAACAAGCATCAGAACACAGAAAACCGCTGAAGCTGCGTACGGCTGGGGAATTGCAGGGCCAGTAGGCCCTGATCGATGTGTTGCCGAACAGAATTCGTCTGATCAGTAGCATCGAACAATGAGTTTAGGTGGCGCCGGTATACGCATATATCAGGTCACGACCCGTACTGCCTGACGGGTTGCCGCGCGGAACCAAGTTACTGTTGTGAGTTCGGTCACCGTGCCGACCTTCCGGGAGAGGCAAATGATTTCCACAGCGCAATGTCCGAGATCAACCGCTTGATCTTCAGACCGCTCATCGCTCGCCGCGCGTATGCCGCGACTTGGGCGTTGCTAATTGCCTGGGTGTGCTTCGCTCCGTGGCCCAGTGACACCAGTGCCGCCGAGATCAACGCGGCCACCTCGGCAAAGCCGTCTGGGTTTGCGGACATCGTCGCAAAGGTCAAACCGGCGGTGATCGCTGTGATCGTCAGACTCGAAACTGACGCGCAAATAGATACCGATGGACCGGGCGCGCCCTCCCAGTCGGAACCATTCACCGAGAACTCACCGTTTTATCGCTACTTCTTCGGCGATCGCGAGCAGCGCATGCAATCCCCACATGCTCGCGAGATCAAAACGGCCTTGGGGTCAGGCTTTTTCATATCGTCGGACGGCTATGCTGTGACGAACGATCACGTTGTCCAGCACGGAGTATCTTTTCAGATCTCGACTGAAGACGGCACGGCTTACACGGCCAAGGTTGTGGGGGCTGATTTGCGCACGGATCTGGCATTGCTCAAAGTGGACGGTCGCAACGATTTTCCCTATGTCAAGCTTGCTGATCACGAGCCACGCATCGGCGATTGGGTGATCGCTGTCGGCAATCCTTATGGGCTCGGCGGTACCGTTACGGCGGGCATTGTTTCGGCCCTTGGCAGGCGGCTCGACACCGACACTTATGACAATTTCATCCAGATCGATGCGCCCATTAATAAGGGAAACTCCGGAGGCCCGAGTTTTGACGTAGATGGCGACGTTATGGGGGTGAATACGGCCATCTTCTCCCCATCAGGTGGCTCCGTCGGCATCGGGTTCGCCATCCCGGCCACGACTGTGAAACCGGTGATCCAGCAGCTTAGGGACAAGGGCGTCGTCACGCGCGGCGCGCTCGGATTGGAAATCCAGCCCGTCACCCCCGAGATCGCCAATGCGCTCAACTTGAAGCGGCTCGAGGGGGCTTTGGTGGCCGAGGTCCAGCCTGACAGCCCCGCCAAGAAGGCCGGCATCGTGTCGGGTGACGTGATCGTCACGGTGGACGGTCAAGTGATCTCGGATGGCGCAGATCTTGCTGCGAGGATCGGTGCGATGGCGCCCGGGACGGCAGCCGAGATCGGTATTCTTCGCAACGGCAACGAACACACCGTATCAGTGACGCTTGGAGAACTACCCGTCACGCCGTTCAAACCCGCAACCGCACCCCTACAGCAGGAGCCGGCCCGACTTGGTCTGGTGCTCGCGCCCGCCGCAGCCATCCGCGGAGCAGGCAGCCAAGGAGTGGCCATCACCGGTGTCGATCCGAACGGGCTTGCAGCCGAAAAAGGGTTGGCCGCGGGAGACATCATTCTCGACGTCTTGAACAATCCGGTCCGTACACCGGCCGACGTTCACAACGCGATTAGTCGAGCGCAAGAGAGCGGCAAGCGCGATATCTTGATGCGCGTCAGGACCAAGAACGACGGCATTCAATTCGTGGCCCTGCCCATTCCGGCTCAGCGGCCAACGCTTTGGGGCCGGATCCAGAGTTGGATCCGTTCGCTATAATTGCTGGTCTTCCGCCTCGTCTTTGCGTGCGGCGTCAGCGCTAGCAACGTCTGAAAGTCCATCGCCGGCCGCGCAACATTTTACGGCCTCGCGCAGGGACGATACGCATCCGCCTTCACCCATGACTTGCGGCAGCCGCTTGTCGGACAAGATGGGATGATCCTTAGGCCAGACAGCGATGAGAAGCTGCGCATCTGGCAGCCGCTGGCGCAACCTCCTCACTAGAAACCGCATTGCCGACGTCGAACCGCTCGCATCGAGGTAGCAAACACAGATTGTGGCGACGCTGTCCCGCTCAAAGCGATCGATTCCCTTGCGCGATACTGTATCCCTCACAGCGACTTCAGCAGCCGAGCCTTCCTTTCTTAAAAGTTGAGCAAGCATGGCGGCTGGCACTTCGTCGAGCGGAGTGCGACCGGGGATACAGCGAATTCGAGCTTGGCCTTGCCCTTCCGGCGGCAGTTTTTGGGCATCGTGACGGTGCGCGGCAGCGGGTGCTTCGTTGGCTACATCTTCCGACTCCTTGAGCGCGGGCTTTGAACCTGCATCTTCATGGTCTTCCAGTTCTGTAATGAGCGCTATCACTGTATCTTTAATGCGTTCCATTTGTGCGCGTGTAAGAACACCGCGCGCAAGGTCACGCGCGGCCAACTCGAGACCAGGCATCGCCACCTCATCGTAATAGGACGCGAGCGATATCTCCTTCAGCGAGTCCTCAGCCTGCTCCTGAACCTCGTCCACGTCACCGGCGAGCGCGCGCTGGTAGAAGCTTTCAATGCTCGTCAACGCTGGGCGATCACCAAAGAGGACGTTGAGGAATTCAAATTGTTCGACATGTCGTCCGAGGACAACAAAGCAGAGCGTGAGTGGCGTCGAAATGATCAAACCGACCGGCCCCCATAGCCAGCCCCAAAAGATCGCAGAGATTACGACGGAAAGCGGTGACAGCCCGGTGCTGCGGCCATACAACATGGGCTCAACCAATTGTCCCATGATCGGCTCGGTTGCAAGAAAGAGTGCTCCTACCCACAGCGCCTTGGACCATCCGGGTTCTATGGCGGCGGCTAGGAGAATAGGGGCACCGGCAGCGATATAACTGCCGATGTACGGCACAAACCGCATCAATGCCGCGATCGCGCCCCACAACAGGGGACTAGGAAGACCGATAAAGTACAGCCCTATCGCTACGACCAAGCCAAAGCAGGCGTTTATTCCGAGCTGAACAAGGAAATATCGGCTCAGGCGCCGGGCGGCGTCGTCCATCGCGAGCGTGGTGCGGTGCAGATCGCGGGTGCCGAAAAGCCGTATGATCCTTTCCCGAAGATCGTCGCGCTGTATCAGGATGAACACTGCGACGACGAAGACGATGGCCAGTGTGGCTAAGGGATGCACAACCGGCACCAAAACTCTGCTTGCCAGCGCAAGCGGATCGAGTGGCGGCTGTCGTATTTCAACAGGCACCGGTGCTGGCTCCGGTGTGGCGGCGGGCCCAGTATGTGTCGAGGGAGCACTAGAGGTTTGCGGCTGCGGCCGTCTAAGGGCCGTTTGCAACTGGCTGGTAAACTCTGAAATACGTCCGACAGTGGCATTCCGTAGGCCATCGACTTTCTCTTCTATTGTGCTCTCGTATCTTGGCAAGTCGCCCGCAATCTCAATAAACTGAGTAGCAACCAGGGCGCCTACTCCAACGATGATCGCGATTGCCACGGCTACTGAAAATACGACCGCGATTGCTCGGGGGATGTGAATTCGACGCAGCAAAGTCACAAGCGGAGAGAGGGCGAAGCTCAGCAGAACGGCCAGGGTGACCGGCAGCAGAACGTCCTTCCCGAAATAGAGTGCAAAGACGATAACAACGCCGACAGCAAGCCCAGTCAGACCACGAACGCCGGGCGTTGGCGGTGGCGGTTCGAGTTGCGCGAGTCCTGGCGCAACTGATGAGAGGTCAGGCAGAGCCACTCCTTCGCCTCCGACCTGGAAGCCTGATCGGCAACGCACAAGCTTCCTAATCGGTCCATGACCCTGGAGTGCCACTTGGCGTTGTGCTTACCTACATCGCGGCGCGAAGCATTTCTCGGGCGCAGTGATGCATGCGTTCCAGACCAACCAAAAAGAAGGATCGGTCCGTTACCATACAGCTCCCCGCCCTCACATAAATTCGCGCTCACGTGGGCGCGGCTCATGGCCTTTTCAGCGGCGGCCGAGCGACCTCTGCGGCGGTTCGGCCTCATCTTCGGGTCTCTTTTCCATCATCGGCTGGTCACGGGTCGCTTGACCTTGAAAGGGCGCTTATCGCTCTTGAGCATTGGTCACTTTTCGCGTCCAACGAGACAGAAAAATGTAATCTCGCCGCCGTAGATTTTCGGAATTCTTGGCGAGCGCTCCCGCGGATTTAAGCCGCGCGCTAGCGGGTTTTCTTTATCTGTTAGGTCATTACACGCGCCAAATCTGCTTGCGTGAACGGCTTGCGTATTAGGGGATAACCTTTGGTTTCCTCCCGTTCAGCGCAGCCGGACAGCAGCCACACCTTAACGGCCGGCCGGATCTCTTTGACCTTTTCAGCAAGTTCTTAGCCGCTTACCGGCATGTTGATGTCGGAAATCAGCACGCCTACGCTCGCGTCAGTGGCCACTGTCACCAGAGCCTCTGTTGGCGAACAGACGCAGCGAACATCACACCCAAGGTCCTCAAGCATTTCGCTGATGACCGCCAGAATCTCTTTGTCATCGTCAACAACCACCACCTTTTTAGGCATGCGGACTCCCGATTCCCGCCTCACCCAATTGGCAACGCTATGTCCTATTGGTAGTTCCTGCGCATGATGCCCCTAATACCCTCGACCATGCCGGAAGGCGCCGTCGCTAAATTCGGCGAGAACGTCCCCCTGAAACGACCCGGCCAGCCGGCGGAGCTTGCGACAACTTACGTGATGCTGGCCGACCAGCTGTCGAGTTATGTTTCGGGCGCGACGGTGGCCGTGACGGGCGGCAAGCCGCTTCTCTAATTCCGCCTAGCATGGCAAGCGCGCGTCCCGAGTCCAAGCATTTGGTACGCGCGCTACGCGCCCACCTCCAGATAAAATGGGGCGATAGGTTCCAGAGAAATTTGGATTTGTATTCGCAAGAATTTGAATGGAACTACTCTTCTGCATCGAACATCCCCCAAGGGCTGGGCATTATTGTGCCGGTGGTTTTTTTGCCGCTAGCAACAAAAAGGAGTGTTTGATGAAGCCGAAACGAATAGTGATGGGGGCGGCGCTCGTTGGCTGTTTCGCAGCGGCGATGATATCTGGCGCATCGGCCGAGAAACCTGACAACATCAGCGGTCACGCAAACGCGCGTGCCGGCGGCAATCACATAGCTACCGGCCAGCTGAACGGAGCCCCGCGTCAAGGCGGAAGCCACTACACAAATGCAGGCCGAATGGGCGAAGCCTCAGCGCGCGACAATCGCGTGTTCGCCGAGGGACGAGCCGTCGGCGGCGAGCAGCGTTTCGCACGTGTGGGGTCTGAGACCCCCTACGGCTGGCGCGGCGATCGCGGGGGCGATCGTAGCGGCGGTGTGGGCGCAGCTGCCGACGGGTACAGCTATGGCCGTCGGCCGCTCTACGCTTACGCGCCCGGCTATAGCGTGGGCCCGTATTACGACTACGCGGCCGGCTATGACATCGCCTACAGTGCGGTCCCGTACTACAACTCCGCGCCTGGATTCAGCGTCGGCGTCGGTATCGGCCCAGTCGGCATCGGCATCGGTCCTGCTTGGAGATGGTGGTAGCTGACACAGCGAACAAACTGGTCGCGTGCCCACCCGGCTCGCGACCAGTTATTATGGCTAAGTTCGCAAAACATCACCAGAGAACCGCGGCATAGCACAACGTGTCGGGGCCTTGCCGGTTGTCGCCTGTAGGCAAAACGCCGCAAGCCCCATTGGGCGTTTCCTTTCTGATCACCGCTGCTCGCATCTTCGCTTTCTCGGTGGTCAAAGTACGACGCTTCGGCCGGCTGCTTTGCTTGAGTATTTGACCGGAACAGGCTGCCGGGCCCCGCATTAGCTGCTGCTATGCAGGGATCGAACATGGCGAGAGCCGCGGAATACTGGTCTTACGCTCGCGAGTGCAAACATTGGGCCACTGACGCCTATGACGAACAGGACCGCAAGGTCTTCCTGGAAATGGCGGAGGCCTGGACGAAACTGGCGCTGAAAGAGCAGGGCGCCTTCAGGACCAAGAGAAGTCCTAGCAACCATCACGGTTTGACAGGCCCGGATTAAGTTTAGCGAAGCTCTATTCTGGATGCGCTGCCAAGCGATCGACCCCACGCCAAGCCGTCTTTTCCTCCCGCGGTTGAACTGGGACGACGCGAGCGCGTTGGAAAGGGGCTGTGGCAGACCGCAAAGCGCCCCAATGAGTGAAACAAAGATTTCGGTATTTGACCGCCGAGGGTTCATGCAGGCGGCGACAATCGCCGGCCTTACGTCAATGGCTCCTGCCCCCGCCATCCGGGCAGATACGTCGGAGACCGATTCCAACGTCACGGTCCAGCCGAATCCGTCATTTCCCGAGGATTTGAACGCCTCCGATATCCTCGTCGAAACGCTGATCGATTGGGGGGCGCCCATGTCTTCGGTGTTGTTGGTGACGGCATCAATTCAATTATCGAGGCTTTGCGGAAACGCCGGGACCGTGTCCGCTATGTCGGCGTTCGCCACGAGGAGGCGGCCGCCTTCATGGCATGCGGCCTTGCCAAGTATACGGGACGTCTCGGGGTGTGCGTTGGCACGACGGGCCCGGGCGCCATCCATTTGATGAACGGCCTTTATGATGCGGCGCTCGATGGCGGCTCCAGTCATGACGATCAGGGCCTGATCGCCATGACCTGGAGGCGTCCGCTACCAACAAGGGATCGACACGGTCAAGCTCATGGAGCCTCTTGCGGTTTATAACGAAGAGGTTGCCGGGCCCGAGCACGCTATTCTGATCGCTAACCGTGCTTGCCGCGCTGCGCTCGGTGACCGCGGCGTAAGCGCATTTAGCGATCTCCAAAGACGTGCAGATGATGAAGCTTGCCGCCGATAAACGCTCAATGCGCAATCCGGGCGCGCGCACATCCTCTTCCTGGAGCCCGCCGTTGCCGACCCCGCCGGCCGAGCAATTGCGAGCTGCCGCCGAGATTTTAAATCGTCCGCTACCAACAAGGGATCGACACGGTCAAGCTCATGGAGCGGCAAAGCCCGAGCAATTGAAGGTCTGATCGCACCGGTATTTGGCGTGTTATCGCTAGGGGCCCATCGCCCTTAGTGCATGGACGGCATGACGCATCGTAAAGATGGAGAGCCGACCCGCAGATCGCGCATGATCGGGTCGCCGTGCCATGTTAGAGCTTTCAGTCAAACAACCCGGGCGCAGAAATCGCCAAACCAATCCGCGCCGGGAAGCGGTGTTTCTGCAAATGTGGTGTGATTGCCTGAAATTTGTTACCGGACACCATCTTCGTCGAACCAAGGCATCAGACATCAAGAAAGTGATCGCCAATTTGGTTCCATTCACGCGACCGAGTAAAAGGAGGCGAGGAGGCCTTTGACCAGAAGGATGAGGAACAACCAGATATCGCTTCCCCAGGCAATGGAAGCACGTGCGGTCAACGAAATCCCCCGCGGCCGTCAGTGGCAATATGAACCGAAATGGGATGGCTTCCGTTGCCTGTTGGGCCGTTGCCAAAATGCCGTGACAATGCGGTCCAAGTCGGGGCAGGCCCTTGCCCGCTACTTTCCGGAGATCGCTGCCGCCGCCGTTACGCTTCCCGAGCGCGATTACGTTCTCGATGGCGAACTTGTCATACCAACGGCCCATGGATTTTCGTTCGACGACCTGCTTCAGCGGATTCACCCTGCGGAAAGCAGGATAAGACGGCTAGCGGTCGAGACGCCGGCCTTGTTTATCGCATTCGATCTGTTGATGCGAAACGGAAGCGATTTCGCCGGCATGAAGCTCAGCGACCGGCGACGCGAGCTTGAAAATTTCGCCAAAAAGTGTTTCGCGCAAAATCCAACTTTTCGGCTCTCGCCGGCGAGCACCAACGTCACAGACGCGCAGCGGTGGCTTAAGGCCGCAGGCGGCACCGACGGCGTAATGGCGAAGCGGCTGGATTTGCCCTACCAACAGGGCAACCGCGAGGGAATGCAGAAGATAAAAATGTACCGGACGGCGGATTGCGTCATTGGTGGATTCCGCTATGGCGAACGGCCGCCATCGGCAGGAAAAAGGTTGGTCGGCTCTTTGCTTTTAGGTCTTTATGACGGTGAGGGCTCGCTGCACCATGTCGGTTTCACATCCGCGATAAAAGCGGCGGAGAAAAGCGACCTGACCGACAAGCTTAAGAAGATAAGGGCGGAGCGGAGCTTCACAGGGAACACGCCTGGTGCGCCGAGCCGGTGGTCGACGAAGCGATCGGCCGAATGGATCCCGGTACGTCCGAAGTTCGTCGTTGAAGTCTCGTACGACCATTTTTCCGGTGGCCGTTTCCGCCACGGCACGACGATTGTCCGCTGGCGGCCCGACAAAAAGCCGGGGCAATGCACGACGGAACAGCTCAAGACGCCCGGCAAAGGCATCAGGCTTTAGGCAATCAGCGTCACCCGAGGAGGTAAATCCGGCTAGATTCGTTAGCGTTTTTTCATCGGGACGCGCTTTCCTTTCTTTCGCGCCTTCGAGAGCCCGATCGCTATGGCCTGCTTTCGGCTTTTTACTTTACCGCCTTTCCCACCCCGGCCGCTTTTCGCAGTGCCTCGTTTATATCGCCGCATCTCGCTTTCTACGTCGCGGCCCGCGCTGGGGGAGTATTTACGCCTTTTCTTTGCCACTGAGCTTTCTCCATATTGACGAAGTTCACCTTCGCCTAACCGCTTTTCCCACAAAAAGTTGCGAAATGTTTGCCCGTTCTGCTCGCGCTGGCATTCAAGAGGCGGGTCCGGCAGATTGAACGGCTCGCTGTTTAGAACGTTTGATCGACATAACTCGCAAATCGCAACGCGCTCAGCCGCGCAAGGGCATGCCTTCTCGAAGACTTGGCGAAGACGCGTTCAAGCGGCGGTTTCTCGATCAATTTCAGGACCCGGCTTTTAGCTCGTTGCAGGCTGAGCTGAGCAAAATGGCCGTCGCAGCTTGGGACGGCTATTCGCACTCGCGAAAGTCGCCGCATACGCGTGGGGCCGGGGACGGATACGCCGACCCGGACTATCAACTCGCACATGATTGGATCAATGCCGCGAATGCGGTACGTGCCGCCTCACAGGCTTACCGAGATGATGGCAGACACCGGATTTTGCTGATTAACGCCTCGCCCCGCAGCGAGCACACGTGTCCCGGCGAAATGTCGAAAAGCTACCGGCTCGCGCAGATAGCGCAGAGCGTATTTGTTGAGGACCAGGCCCAGGTCGATGTACTTGACCTATCGCGTCGTACGGACGCCAGATTTACCCCTGTAAAGCGTGCTTTTCAACTTCGCCGGCGCTTTGTCATTGGCCGTGCTCCTGTTATCCAAACTATTCGCTTGGGCAGTTGCATGACTGGATGAATGAAATCTATCCGCTCTGGGTAGCAGCGTATGGGATTATGATTATCACTCCGGTCAATTGGTATCAGACTACGTCACCCCTGAAATTGATGATGGATCGGCTGGTATGTGCCGATGGCGGGAATCCGGATCCGACGACAACACATGGAAAAGAAGCTGCCAAGGCAAAAGCTTCCGGATGGGACTATCCAAAACATCTCGCGGGGAGACTTTTTTCGCTCGTCGTGCACGGTGACGCTGAGGGAGTTATCGAAGTAAAGCGCGCCCTCTTCGATTGGCTAACGTCAATGGATCTGGAATCTGCGGGCCCGACCGCTGAGCTGTCACGGTACATCGGGTATTGGAAACCGTATGCCACCAGCCACGAGGAATTGGATCGAGACCAAAATCTCCAAGAGGAGGTTAAAATAGCGGCCAAGACATTGATTGCCGCGCTAAAAGCCAAGCGCGCGGGCAACTCACGTAAATCAGCCGTCGCCAAATTAAGAATGCCGCGCCAAAAATGACAATCGGTGTGTGAAGCTACGCGTTACTCGACATCGAGCCACCGCTCATTACTGAGTGCCTGATTAAGCTGCCGAGTGGCAGTCCGCAAATCTCTAGATTTCCCAGTTTTGTGAGCCTCTCGGTCGCGGGCGTACCGGCAATGAACATGACAAGCTTGATGCGGTGACGGCGCATTGGCGAGGCCTTCGTGCACGGGCGGCAACAATGCGGTTTGCGTGTAGGGCTGCGAATGGCAGGTCGTGCAGGCCACCCCAAAACCGGGACACTGTCGTGCTAAACAAATCAAGCTCTCAGAGCTGATCGTGGGCCTGGAAGGGGGCGGGTTTGCTCGACGGGGCCGTCAAATAATTTCGACCCGAGCGTTCGGACCGGTCCGCTCCGCGCGCTGGGCAACGAGGGAGCCAAGCAATGGCGAGGTTCAGAACCTTCGGATTTATCATCATAACCGTAGTCCCCTTGGGCTCCTGCCGCCCGGTCAGTGTGGCGCGTTGTTTGGTTCGTCGCCGCGAAAGCGCCGATCCGACTGCGCCCACGACGGCTGGCGACCGGAGGGACGCCGCTGGTCATATTCGGTTGGCTTTACGGGAAAAAAATTACGTGGCCAGCATGCGCTATACGGTACTCGCGATAGTATGGCGGCGGTAGTGGGATTGGCCAGCACCGGTGGTGCCTCGGCCGCTCCGGCCAGTGCGATCGCCCAACTCGCCGATCAGGCCAGCACCGTTACCAAGTGTGGGGCAGGATCGGGCCGCGGTTGGCATCGAAACCGGTGCGGACGCTGCATTCCTTGAGCCGACCGCTCATTCGCTTTCCATTAGACACGCAGGGCACAGAAGCTAGGAAAGGCGAGTTGGCCATAAAAATTGCCACAACGCGATTAGGGAACTTTCTTAGACCAAAAAGCGTTAGGGCCGTTGATTTGCGTGCGCGACTATGGCGAAGCCTATTCCGGACAGCAACGGCACCGACGGGAAAGGTCGATGAGTATCGAAGAACTAGCCGCGGTACGAACCGGCCGGCTCGCCCCATTTTCGCGCGCGGCCTCCGTTCTGCAGGTCTCGCCCGATTTTCTTGAGAAGCTGCCGCTTGCCATCTACGCCTGCGATGCCGAGGGAAATATCCTTTGGTTCAATGGGCGGGCGGCCGAACTGTGGGGACGAGAACCGCGCATTGGCGACGACAGCGACAGATACTGTGGTTCCTATAAGCTCTATTTTAACGACCGCCAGATCACGCGCGATGAAACGCCCATGGCTGTCGTCTTGAGGACCGGCATTCCAGTCCGCGGAGCGGAAGGTAAGGTGGAGCGCCCGGACGGCTCCTCGATCTGGGCCACGGTGCACATCGAGCCGGTGAAGGACGAGAACGGGGCAATAGTCGGTGCCATCAATTGCTTTCATGAGGCATCGGCCCTGCAGCTGCTGCGCGAACAAGACCGCAGGCTCGCCGCCACCTATGAGCACGCCGGCATCGGCATCGCGGAGGTCGGCGCCGATGGAAAACTCCTAAGAGTGAACGCGCATCTTGCCGCGTTGCTTGGACATTCAGCGGAAGAACTCATTGGCCGCTCGATATTCGATCAGTCCCTGACCGAAAGCCCGCAGGCCGACGAGGCACAGTTTCAGCGCCAAGTGCAGGGTGACATCGATCGCTACACAATCGAGAAACGTTTCCAACGTCGCGATGGCAGCAAATTGTGGGCGTCTATCACTTCGGTAAGCGTGCGTGATGGTGACGGCCAGTTTTTGTATGCGGTTCGCGTGCAGCACGACATTACCGCTCGCAAAAACGCCGAGGAGGCGTTGGTCCGCCGCGCCGAGGAGCAGGCCGCGCTATACGAATTCATCGAAGGTCTGCAGCATTCGGCCGGTCTTGATGACGTCTATGCGAGGGCGATGGCCGCAATCTTTCGGGCGCTCGGCTGCCAGCGCGCTTCCATTCTGCTCTACGACGAATCCCAGGATATGAAGTTTGTAGCGTGGCAAGGCCTGTCCGAAGCTTATCGGCGCGCCGTTGAAGGGCACTCGCCCTGGACACCCGATGCCAAGAAGCCCGTACCGATCAGTATCGAAAATATCGAGGCGGCGGATCTGCCGGAAGATCTGAAAGTAACACTACGCGCCGAAGGGATTGGCGCGCTTGCCTTTGTCCCAATCGTCGCGGGTGGCCGGCTGCTCGGAAAGTTCATGACCTATTATGATCGTCCGCATGTCTTTGCCGATGCCGAGAACAATCTCGCCCTCACTATTGCGCACCAGCTCGGTTTTGCCGTTGAACGTGTGCGGAGCGAAGCGGCGCGGCGATGCGCCGAGCGGGCTGCTCAGCAGCTCGTCGCGATCGTGGAGTCCTCACATGACGCCATTGTCAGCAAGGACCTTGAAGGCGTCATCGCGACGTGGAACCGGAGCGCAGAGCGCATTTTCGGCTACAAGGCGGAAGAGGTTATCGGTCGGCCGATCACCATCCTTATCCCGCCGGACCGTCTCGATGAAGAACCGGCAATTCTCGCCCGTATCCGTAGCGGCGATGGCGTTGACCACTTTGATACCGTTCGCCGGCGAAAGGACGGAACGCTCATCGACATTTCGCTGACGATTTCGCCGGTGCGCGACGAGTACGGGAGGATTGTTGGGGCGTCGAAAATTGCGCGTGACATCACTGAGCGCAAGGAGGCGCAAGCCAAACTCGAGGACAGTGAACGGCGCCTCAAGGATCTGCTCGCGGCTATACCAGCCGCGATCTACACCACCGATGCGCAGGGCAAAATTACCTATTTCAACGAGAAGGCGGTGGAACTCGCTGGCCGGACACCGACGCCGGGCAGCGACGAGTGGTGCGTGACCTGGAAATTGTATAGGCCGGACGGCACGCCATTGCCGCACGACCAGTGCCCGATGGCGATCGCGCTTAAGGAAGGCCGTCCGATCCGAAATGCCGAAGCCATTGCCGAACGGCCCGACGGCTCGCGCGTTCCGTTCATTCCCTATCCAACTCCGCTGCGCGACGCGAATGGAAATGTGGTCGGCGCCATCAACATGCTGGTGGACGTCAGCGAGCGCAAGCAGGCCGAGACGCAGCAACGAGTCCTTTTTAACGAGCTCAATCACCGCGTCAAAAACAACATGCAGATGCTGCAATCGCTGTTGAATTTGGCCTGCAAGCAAACCTGCAGCGCGGAGGCGCAAGGAATACTGAGCGAGGCCAGCAACCGGATTGCCGCCATGGCAGCGGCGCAACAGGTACTCTATGGCACGACCGACGCCACCCGCTTTAGCTCGCAGGAATTCCTAAACGCCGTTTGCCGTACCGCGCAGCAAACGTTTTCGCGCGATGTGAAGATTAATTGCGAGGCAGGAGAGGTCGAACTTTCAAACGAAACGGCAATGCCACTGGCTCTGATCTTGAACGAGCTTTTGACCAACGCCGCGAAGCATGGGGTGAACGGAAGCGGCAAACCTAGCGTTCGCGTCGGATTGACACGGCAGGACGATTCGTTTGTTCTTTACGTGGAGGACGATGGTCCCGGGTTCGACCTGAAATCAGTCCGTCAGCGGTCTTCGGGCCTCCAATTGGTGCAAGGGCTCGCCCGCCAGCTTCGCGGCGAGTTCGATGTCAGCAGAAATCCGTACACGCGCTGCAGCGTAAAATTCTCCTGAGGCAATGTGTGAAACCCCAAAAATTATCAATTCCGGGTTCCGCGATTCAGCGACTCGCTGTATCGCCTCACAACCTGCGTGTGGCTTTTTCGCGCGATAAATCCTCGGGCGCCGACAGAGGGCCCGCTGGATCAGCGCGTATCCTGATCGTGGAGGACGATTACCTCGTCGCATCGGAGATGGAAGATGCGCTCATGCAGGCTGGTCTCGAGATCGCTGGAATCGCGAACTCCGCGGAGGAGTCACTCGAGCTCGCGGCTGCGGAGCGCCCCGCGCTGGTCGTGATGGACATTCGCCTGAACGGCCAGCGCGACGGCGTCGATGCCGCGCTAGAGCTGTTTGCGACCCACGGAATTCGCTGTGTCTTTGCGACGGCGCATCAGACAGCGGATGCGCACGCGCGTGCCGAACCTGCCAAACCGTTGGCTTGGGTGCCTAAGCCCTACACAATGCGCACACTCGTCGAGGTCGTCCGCCAAGCCGTTCGGGAACTGTATCCCAAGCAATGAAGCAGCAGGTGCGGCGAGCGAACGCTGTCAGAGTTTTAACGGCGCCGGTGCGCTCGATGCCGGCGACGAACTCATCGCGGTAGCCTGCCGGCTCCAGGCCAGGCCCCGGCGGCCTGTGCGGCCCACATTTTTTTGCAATGCCAAACACCCGGTAATCAGAATCGGGGAGACGAGTAACCGGGGCGGGCTAGTGGTCGACCCCGACAAGCGTGGCGCCGGGTCAAACGTGTTTTGAATTATTGCGCCAATGCTGGCGATATTGAAATGGACCATGCAAATACCAAAGATTATTCCAAGGGTGATACCGATGCCGAGGTGCGGGCAATACCAATCGGGCTCTCGACGGCCCGGAAGAAAGGTAAGAAGGTGCCAAGGAAGAGCGTGATACCCGGGCGCCTCTTCCTGAGCTTTTGGAACCCGGGCGGCTTTGAAAAGTTCACTTGAGGGCAAAATAAAGAGGCCTCGGTAGTTTGTTGCTCGTTTCGGCGGATAGCGCCCAGACAATTGTCAATTCGAAGGACGCAGCCGAGTCTGCGGGGTTAAAATATGTTTCTGATGCCCGACCCGGCATACGTCGGAGAAAGGCAGGAAAAGGCTTCTCGTATACGTGCGTAGATGGGTCCCGGTTGTCTGAGCTTGACGTGCTCAGACGCATTAAAGCGTTGGCCATCCCACCGGCGTGGACAGACGTCTGGATCTGTCCTTTTGCGGACGGGCACATTCAGGCAACGGGCCGGGATGCCAAGGGACGCAAACAATACCGCTATCACGCGCGCTTTCGAGAGGTGCGGGAAAGCACCAAATACGAACACGTTGTTTCATTCGCCGACGCCCTTCCTTCCATTCGGGAGAAAGTGCATGAACATATGGCGCTGCGGGGTCTGCCGCGAGAGAAAGTGCTGGCAACGGTGGTGCACCTTTTAGAAACCACCTTGATCCGCGTGGGAAATGATAACTATGCTAGGGAAAATAATAGCTATGGGCTCACGACCCTGAAGAACCGGCATGTCGCTGTCGAGGGAAACGAAGTGCGGTTCCGCTTCACCGGAAAGAGTGGCAAGCAATGGTCATTGCGAGTGAAGGACAGGCGAATAGCAAATATCATAAGAGCCTGCCAGGAGCTCCCCGGCCAGGAACTCCTTCAATACATTGATGAAGAGGGAAGCTGCCAGGACGTTACATCGACCGACGTGAACGCCTACCTCAAAGAAATTACTGGAAGGGATATTACCGCGAAAGATTTTCGTACCTGGGCTGGAACGGTTTTGGCCGCAATGGCACTCAACGAATTGGAGAGCTTCGATGGCGCGGCTCAGGCCAAACGCAATCTTCGCACGGCAATCGAAAAGGTGTCCGCGCGGCTTGGCAACACTCCGACCATCTGCCGCAAATGCTACGTCCATCCGGAAGTGCTCAGCTCTTACATGCACGGCAATCTGGTTCATGAACTCAAGTCGAAAGCCGAGAGTGAGCTACGTGGCACCATTAGAAGTCTGAAGCCGGAAGAGGCCGCCGTACTCGCGTTGCTGCAAAGCCGGCTTGCGAAAGAGGCGGAATGGCGTTCCTCCAACAGGCATCCTTCCGCCAAGCAGCGAGTAGCAGCCGCTTAAATCTGCTGATTTCTGAAACGCCGATTTTTTATCGTCGTACACTAGGCTTTTTGCCTTCGGCTTTGAAATTACTGCTCATTCTTCGCAAATGGCTTTCCGGCATCCTTGATTGCCTTCAGCGCCACCTTGGGCCCCTTCCAGCCAATGATTTCAAGCTTCTTGTCCTCAAGCTCGTCCGTGGCGACGAAGAATTTCTCCAGCTCTTCCCGGATGGGCTTCGAAAGCTCCCGTACGTCATGAAGACCCCGCTCCGAGTGCGAGCGCCGGGGCACTGCAAACAAGCGGTCGTTTCGTTCAGCGTTGCCTTTACTTTTCTGCTCGATCTGGAGAATGCCGATGATGCGGCAGGCTAACACCAGTCCTGGGAATGTCGCCGCATCGTGGATAACCATAACATCGAGCGGATCGCCGTCATCGGCCTTGGTCGATGGAACAAAACCCCAGTCGTGAGGATAGGTCAACCCGACGAGAAGGGATTTTGTAAGGGTGAACGTTTCCAGTTTAGGGTCGTAGGCAAATTTCGCGCGGCTACCGCGGGGCGTTTCGACGACGACATGCACGGCGCCATCTTCGGCAAAGGACGGCAGGTTGATGAAATTCGGCATGGTGTGTGTCCCTTGAACATTGGTCAGTGTGCGGCGCAAAAGGAAATGCGCCGAACCGATGTACAGGATAAACGTTTCCCCCAGTGTAGTTACAAGGGGCGAAAGCCGTTGCTCGAATATCTTTTACGATTCATTGTAGGCGGAATCGCAGTTTCCGTATTCGCAGCGTTCGGCGACGCCTTACGACCAAAAAGCTTTGCCGGCCTGTTTGGCGCTGCTCCCTCGATTGCGCTGGCGACACTCCTCATCACCTTATCGCAAAAGGGAGCGCCCTTCGCCGCTGTGGAAGGCCGGTCAATGATCGCGGGAGCCTTTGCGCTTGCCGCCTATAGCTGGACTGTGTGTCTCCTGCTCAAGAGATTCATGGTGTCGTCCTGGACTGCGACGATGGCGGCCTTGATCGTTTGGTTCGCTGTCGCGTTCGGTCTCTGCACTATCCTGTTCGGGCCCCCATGATTGTTCAACTCAACCCGTCGGTTCTCCGTCAAACCCATTGGTACGAGTATCTGATCAGGTTCGCTCTCGGAGGGGCGGTGACGGTGGTTGCCGGCGTTATTGCCGCGCGCTTCGGACCGATCGTCGGGGGCCTGTTTCTCGCTTTTCCGGGGATCTTTCCCGCCAGCGCGACGCTGATTGAGAAGCATGTGCGGCGACGCAAAGAAAAGGCGGGGTTATCCGGGGTGCGGCGCGGCAAGGAAGCGGCTGCGCTGGATGCCGCAGGGGCCGCACTGGGAAGCTTGGGACTCGCAGCGTTCGCCGTTGTTATCTGGCTCCTGATCGAGCGGTCTCCGGCTTTGGCTCTCGTCCTTGCGACAGCAGCATGGCTCGCAGTTGCGGTGCTTGCCTGGATGGTGCGGCGATGGCTCTGACGGAAAGAATATGAGGGCCGTCCATGGGCAACGCACTGCTGCCTTTTCCCCTGACCGAGCGAAGCGTCCATCTTTGCGTGGACATGCAACGGATTTTCTCGGCCGAGGGTCCCTGGCCAACGCCATGGATGGAAAAGGTCTTGCCGGCGGTCACTGCTCTCGCCGGCCGCCGCCCCGAGCGGACCGTCTTCACCCGCTTCATCCCGCCCGAGCGGCCGGAACAAATGCCCGGAATGTGGCAACGCTACTACGCGCTGGCGTGCTGCGACCCGCGAATGCCTCGATCTGCGACTGCTTGAACTAATTGCCCCGCTCGCTGCCCTTTGCCCACCCGCGACCGTCATCGACAAGACGCGCTATTCCGGCTTTGCCGAGCCGCAGCTGTCCGTGCATCTGCGGCAGCGGCAAGCGGATGCGCTGATTGTCTCGGGATCTGAAACCGACGTCTGCGTCTTGGCAACCGTGCTTGACGCGGTGGACCGTGGCTACCGCGTGATCGTCGCCCGCGATGCGGTGTGCAGTTCGTCGGACGAGGGACACGACATGCTCATGCGTCTCTACCACGCCCGCTTTGCGGAGCAGATAGAGACTGCGGACGTCGAGACGATCTTGTCACGATGGCAGTGAGGCGAGCAACGGCGAGCGACGCCGCGGCGAGGGAACGAAATTCCGCGCGGCCCGTTCAGCATAGGGATCAGCTTTGAGAGCGGCCGGCCGCGCCGCGTCTCGCCGCGGAATTGCTAATGCTTAAAAATCTCCAGCAGAACGTCATCCTCTGGATTCAGGCACAGACGGGGCTTACTGCAGGCTTTTTCGCCTGGTTAGCCATCGCCGGCGCTACAGCGGCGATGGCGTTCGTATTTCTATGTGCCGCTGGATACGCCTGGCTGGCCATCGAACTCGGCGCTGTTTTCGGCGGCCTCGTCATGGCCGGCGTATTTCTGTTGATTGCAGTTGTTGCTGCAGCCGCGTCCGCCATCATGCGGCGACGGACCAAACAACGAGCGCTCCTCGAGCGGGCAGCAACGCGGGCCCGGGCGACGACCGCGCTGATCGATCCAAAGGTGCTGAATATCGCCTTGCGGGCAGGCCGGACGTTCGGCTGGCAGCGCGTGGTCACGCTGGCCTTGCTCGGCCTTCTGGCCGCGCAGTTGGCGCGGGAGACCCGCCGCCATACCCGCTATCTGGCTGCTTGAGATATCGGGGCCGAGGCAAGGGAACCCATTCGTTTCCTCCGAATTAAATCATGGCGATTGACTGATGAACACTCGCCGCGATCTTTCCGCGGCGCGACCGGCCCCGGCTTTTTGACGCACCGGGAGTATGCGGATGGGCAGTATTGTTGATCTGGTTCGACCCGAAACGGCTTTCGATCCCGAGACCGTCTCCGTCATTGCCTCCGCTTTGGAGGAAGCCTGGGACCGGCTCTGCCAATCCGGAAGCGAGTGCACCCGGCCGGCCTATGCCCGCGCCATGCGAGAGGTTGTGGCGAGGCGCATCATCGAGATGAGGCAACGCGGCATCACGAATCAGAAAGAGCTCGCCGACGGTGCGGTGAGATTTCTGGCGGCCAATTATCGACATCGGGCCAAAGAACCGCGTCCCGAAGGATTAGGGGGCACAGGTACTCCATATGCGCGTTGTCAGAGACCGCCTGCAGACGATGGAAAACCTGCGGCGGCACTAACGTCGCCGTAAAGATTGGATGGACGGCCTTCTGCACAACCCCGCCCCGGCGGCTGGGTATGATGTTGCTTGATTTCGGTTCTCTTCTTCTCTTCCTCCGCGCCGGTTTCGCTGCGCTATGAGGAACGACACGCCCACGCTGGCGTGTCGTTTCTCTTTCGCGCTTGCCGGCTCAAGCCGCCTGCGCGTGCTGGTTAACCTCGCTCTGCGCGAGCTGGGTGAGGGTCTCGTCGGTCTTCTTTTCCTCGCTTAGCGTCGTTTCCAACAGCTTCACGGCCTGATTGAGCCCAAGCTCCGAGGCCCACGTCTTCAGCGTCCCATAACGAGCGATCTCGTAGTGCTCGACCGCCTGGGCCGCCGCGAGCAGGCCGGCGTCAAGAGCGGGCGCGCCCTTGAATTCCTTTATCACTTCCTGGCCTTCCTCGATGATGCCCATGATGGCGTCGCAGGTCTTGCCGCGCGGCGAGGCGTCGATTTCTTCGAACACCTTCTCAAGCCGCGCCACATGCTCTTCAGTTTCGGTCTCGTGCTTCTCGAATGCAGCCTTGAGATCTTCCGACTGCGCCGCCTTCGCCATTTTCGGCAAGGCGCTCAGGATTTTCTTCTCCGCGAAATAGATATCCTTGAGGGTTTCGTGAAACAGCTCGTGCAGGTTTTTCTCGCTGGCCATGGCCGTGGCTCCTTGGGTTGCAGGAAACGTTGCAGGATACTTGCCCAACCGGACGCAGGAATTTTGGTTCCGCTTGCCACTTGCGGTCTCAGGGTCAGCTCGCACGACGGCGCGCCGCCGGAACATTGGCGCTGCGCTTACGTTTCTTGGCTAAAGGCACGGCGGCAGGATCAGCCTGCGCCCTATGACCGGGAAGGATCGCTCTCATGGATGAAAACCGATTATCCGGCACCGCTAGAAATCTTGGCGGCAAGGCCGAGGAAGGCGTCGGCCGTTTAACCGGCGACGTCAAAACGCAGCTGCAGGGAAAGCTCGACCAGGCGGCCGGCGCCGCCCAGGACCTCTACGGCCAGACCGCGGATGCCGCGCGCGAGACGGCTATAACCTTCGACAAGTGGCTTCGCAACACCATTGAGACCCAGCCTTATACGGCGGCAATGGTAGCGCTTGGCATCGGCTGGCTGCTCGGCAGGATGCACCGTCCCCTCTGATTGCACGCGCGAGATCGGCAATGGCCGCCGCCGCGTCTGTCCGGGCCGAAGCGCGGGATAACGCTTCGCCTTCGCCGCTGTGGCTCCTGCTATGCTCAGCCGTCCTCGTCGGCATGATGATCGCAAGCGACATCGGCCGGGTATGGCACCCCCAAGGGAGACGCGTTGGCCGCCCCGCAACAGGCGCTTTTGGTGCTGCGCGCAGCAGCGACGAGCTCGGGGCCGTGCAGCACAAACGGGCGGGTGAGCCGGGCCGTGGTCGTTATGCCGAGGCGCCCTGGCAGATACCCTGGAGGGGTTGGAAAGATGTTCTCTGGCGGACCTATCAGCAGATCAGCGAGGACCGGCTGCTGGCGGTGGCTGCGGGCGTCGTGTTCTACGGTCTGCTCGCGGTCTTCCCTGCCGTCACGGCGCTCGTCTCGCTCTATGGCCTGTTCGCCAGTCCTGCGGTCATCGGTGATCAGCTTTCGCTCGCCGCGGATTCTGCCGCAAGGCGTGGTCGACATCCTGCGCGAGCAGATAGGCCGCCTCACCGCGGGCAGCGGCGCCAAGCTCGGATTTGGATTCCTCTTCGGACTTGTTGTCGCGCTGTGGAGCGCGAACGCCGGTATGAAGGCCATCATGGACGCGCTCAACGTCGTCTACGAGGAAAAGGAAAAACGCGGCTTCTTCAAGCTCAATCTCGTCTCGCTGGCCTTTACCGTGGCGGCCATCGGTTCGCTGCTGCTGGCGCTGGGCGCTGTCGTGGTCCTTCCCGTCGCGCTCAGCTATCTCGGGCTTCAAGACACGAACGACCTGTTGTTTCGTCTGGTGCGGTGGCCGTTGCTGCTGGCCGTCGTCGTCATCGGCCTTGCTGTGCTCTACCGCTACGGGCCGAGCCGGCGGGAGCCGCGCTGGCAATGGATCAGTGTGGGCAGCGTGTTCGCCGCAGCAACGTGGCTGATAAGCTCGGCGCTGCTGTCGTGGTATCTCGCAAGCTTTGCCCATTACAACACGACGTACGGCTCGCTCGGCGCCGGCATCGGCATGATGATGTGGATGTGGATTTCCTCGATTGTGGTTTTGCTCGGCGCGCAGCTCAATTCCGAGATTGAGCATCAGACCGCGCGCGACTCGACGGTCCGCGGCGACAAGCCTCTCGGCACGCGCGGCGCCGTCATGGCGGACACAGTTGGAAAGGCGCATTATTAGCACCAGTTCTCGGCGGCGGCTGTTGTTTTTGGCGAGTTGATAGCCTCGCTGCCCTTTCCTCTCAGAATGGTGGGAACTATTAACACCTGTTTCAACGTTCCAACAGGAAGGATTTCTAAGATCGGATGAAAGTGATCTTTCTGGATATTGATGGGGTCTTGAATAGCAAGAACACCCCCAATCCCCGCAAACTGCCATATATCGTTGATAGGCGGCTTTTGGCACGATTTAAGCGTCTTCTTGATCGCACCGGCGCAAAGGTCGTTTTGTCCTCCACTTGGCGCTACGATCCGGCGGGTCTCTACAGTGCGAAACGGTGGGGCATTCCGTTTATTGGCGTTACGCCTGATCTGCCGAAACGGCCGCGGCGCGATGAGGTGCTGACATGGCTCAAAAAGCATCCCAAGGTGACGCGCTTTGCCGTCGTCGATGACGAAGACGACGAGCTCGACGAGTTGCCGTTATTTCAGCCCTCGGCCGCAACCGGCCTGACTGACAAGATCGTCCGCGCCACGATCAGGTATCTTGAGGGCAAAACGAACGACGATCTGCGCAGGAGCCGGGCCGAACGGCTCTTGCAGAACGTAAAATCGGCCTTGAAAGGACATCAGGGCTAATGTTGCGGGCGCTCGAGGCAGCGGATACGCCGCTACGTTTCAACACCCCTATTTTGAACAGCGCATTGCCGAGTCCGGTACCTATGGTGAATATGCCCCAGGTCGGAAACGTCTTTCATGAATGGAGTCTCGCTTAACCCCTGCGCCACCGCGTCATTGTGCCTGATGATCGCTGTTGTCGCGGTCGCCGATTCGAGGAATGGCTCGGCGGACTTCATCAGGCAGATTGAAGCGCCCAGTTTCCGAGCAGGTTGGACTTCCAGCTTCGATTGATCCGCCTGCTTCGATCTTGCCGGGACAGCCAATGCCGATGAACGGCGCGAGCTTGCGGCCGTCCTTCTTGCCCGGCTGATGAGGCGTTGAAGCATCTTGATAAGTGCCTCGACCGCATCGCCGCGGCTCAGTTTTTCGTCGCCATGACGCCAACGCTCGAATTTCCAGACCTTGGCCTTCGAGAGGTCATTGGCGCTGTCGAGCAAAAGCCGAACGACGCCCGCCCGAATGTTCGTCCCGCCGATGTCCACCGCGAGGATGAATCGTGCGCTGCATCCACGACGGCTCGAGATGCACCGCTCCAACCAGGCTAGCTTCGTCGGGCTCGTGACGGATCGTGCATATCTCGGCTTTTATCTTGTCGGTTTCGTCAAGATTGACGCTCTTCCTATCGCGAGCTCGCCGATCCTGCTGCCACTAAGCCTCCACCGATAACCAGGCGCCCCGGCGCCGTTAACTCATCCTTTCCGCGTTTCTCGTGGCGCGCGAGGTCGGCCCCTCGGCCAGCGGTTTCGATCCGGGCGGCGAGGAGCTATGGGGACTCTTCGGCGCGAGCGATCGAAACCGCTGGCCGAGGGGTAGCTGCCGGTCGCATTCGCGCAGCGATCGAGGCTCTGCCGTTTGAAAGTGCGAAGCTGTCCGCCACTGCCGTCCTCTACCAAGATGTTTTCGCTTCTCGGCTTGAGCGAGCCCTGGCTTGAAGTGCGAAAGCGCCAAAGGTTATTGAAGCGAAACCGATCGAACCCTGAGGCGTTCAGTAAAGCAAGAGAAAGGCTTACTTGCCTCGCTGGTGGGGCAACCGGAGAGCGCCCTTATGTGTGACTACAGTCTTCAGGCCGCCAAGACCCGGCCTGCTAAAGTCAATGACAAGCTAACCGTCCGCCAGTTTGGTTGGAGCACGAGAGGCTTCGCTGCGTCAGAAGATGCGAACGTGGCGGTTTGCTTACTACCCGGGACCGAGTTGTCCTTTACGGAGGACGTTAGGAAAGCGAGCTCAATTCCGTGGCTCAAACGTGTTATCGGCCACAAGACCGCGATCTTTCGCAAGATCAACCAGAATAAGCCAACGGTCCATCACGACGCACTGGAATTTCCTGACGGTCAAATCCTCCTATTGACGTTCCTGGCAGAGGGCCAGCGAGCAACGGTTCTGCAACTGCCGGCCGGCGCCGTCGAGCTTAAAGACAAGGAAGACGGAAGGGCCGCTAGTCCCGCCAAAACCCCTTGAACCTCTTCGGCGCAAAGGCCTACGGGGCAGCACATGTTGGCGACAGTGATTAAGATTTCGATCCGGGCGGCCGGACATGGACGGTGTTTTGCCGGGGCGCACGCTGCAAAACGATGATGCTTTGCCGGAATGTTCCCAAGGAACGCGCTACGGCATCGGCAGCCGCACTACGCCCGTTGCGAGCCGAGCGAGCTGGTTGACGGCGCGTCTTGTTCGTCAGCTAGCAGAGCTCGGAGATGTCGTCGCCAGACGGTCTCAATACCCGAATACGTAGCGCTTGCGCAAAAGATGCAGAGCGCGAGCATCAGCATCATTAAAGCGAGGGACTGGCCCGCGGACAGGGCAGCAGTGTGCTGGATACCGCACGCAGCCAAACCCTTGGTGAAGGCGAACTGAATGAGACCATGTACCAAGTATAAGGAATAGGAGATCTCGCCAAGCCAGATCAGCGGTCCGGTATTGACGAGCTTGGCGAGAGCGCCAGTATTGCTAACGGCGAAAAGGACGAGCGCAATAAACAGCGAAACGATCAGCAGATCGGGCGCGCCGAAATGTAGGCCTAGCAACGTCGCGGCAACGATTGCGAGAACGGTAAGATCGCTGCTAAGCCAGAACCGTTCCCCGCAATCGCGGTAGGCGAAGTACAGCAGCGTGCCGAGCAAGAATTCTGGCATGCATCGCACCAGAGTGATCGGTCCGTTCCATTGGTCGAGGTCCCCTTTGGTAACGGCCGCGAGCCATGCGAGCACGGCAAAAAGAACCGCGGCCATTATGACCTTTACTACGTTCGGTGCCCGCGCAATCGTCGGCAACGCAAACGGAAAGGCCAAATACGCGATAAACTCCACGCTGATCGACCAAGCTGGATAGTTCCAACTCAGCTGAGCGGCCGCCAGGCCCTGCAGCATGAGAATGTTAGCGATAATCGCGCCCCACGATCGCGGACCAGTGAGCGGCATGCCTTCGAAAGAGCCGGTCGCTAGGCCAGTCATTAGCTGCGATGCCGCCGCC
This sequence comes from uncultured Alphaproteobacteria bacterium, assembly GCA_963806465.1. Classification (GTDB taxonomy): domain Bacteria; phylum Pseudomonadota; class Alphaproteobacteria; order Rhizobiales; family Xanthobacteraceae; genus BOG-931. Next base: position 83,971 of record CAWDZD010000028.1, read on the forward strand.
GTCACGACAAATAGCAAAAGAATGAAAACGTGCAACGGGTAAAGCCGCGCGATGCGAGCCACCATAAAGCCGCGATAGTGCTCGCTTACACCTTCGGAAAAAGCACGACGGTAGACGTGCGCCATCACGAAGCCGCTGAGTACGAAGAACATGTCGACGGCCAAATAACCCTTGCTGATGAGATAGCTGTGCGGAGTTATGTCGAGATTGGGAAAAAACTGAGCGGTCCCGCAATAATGGTAAAGGACCACCCAAAGCGCGGCGACGCCGCGCAGTGGCGTCAGCGAAGAAAGCTGACGGTTGGACGCGTTGGGAGTGTCGCCTGACGAACGGCGCTCGTGCGAGTGGTCGGCCACCATTGCCTGCTCAACTGCCGGTTCCGCGTCATGATCGTCGTCGATCCAACAATCAAAACTATAACTAATAAGGAGCGGGCTGGTTCCCCCAGCCGTCGCGCGCGAACGCGGGGGTTTATTTCAGTCGAATTTTGCTTGCGGATGGGTCGGTGCCGATAGCGACCGGTTTCGTTTCGGCATCTGTCGCGACCGCCTGGACGATGCTATAGCCGCGCGTCCTCAACTTCCGAAGCAGCATCGGAATTGCCGCTGCCGTGTGCGGCTGCACATCATGCAACAATACGATGCCGGAGTGTTTGGCCTCTAGGAGCGTCAACGTATGCTCGATGACGTCTTCGGGCGATTGTGGCCGCCAGTCTTCGGGATCAACATCGATGCTCCACAGCATTACGCCGCGTTTCGACAGAAACTGCTCAAGGTCGGATGTTATCTGCAGGTACGGCGCGCGGAAAAACGGAGCGACGGTCATATCGGGACCGAGCGCTGCTTGAACTGATCGAATGCCGTCGTCGATCTCTCCTTTGGCGTTGGCGAACGACAGCCGGGCCAAGTCGGCATGCGTTTGCGAATGCGTGCCGATCGCGTGGCCTTCTTGGTAGGCGCGGCGGACTAGGTCCGGCCACTCTTTGGCGTGCTCTCCGACATCGAAGAAATTTGCTTTGACGCATTCCGCGGCCAGCGCAGCGAGCACCTTATTGGTCGTGACCGGCGATGGCCCGTCGTCGAAAGACAAGACAACTTCATGGTCGCGTAGCGGCAGCGTTTGAGCGTATTGTGCGGTGCCCACTCGGCGAAATGCGGCCGGATCGACCGAGATGATCCGGCTGGTGCCGATCGCCGCAGGATTTTCAGGGCATTCTTCTGCGTGAGCCGGTGAAGCCAAAGCGAGGCTGGACGCCGCGCAGATGATGAGAATTAGCCTTGCGGCGCTTCTCCTGGCCGATTTTAAGTCCATTTCGTTCCGCCGATGCTCGCGGGGCCTTTCCCAGCCCTTCGAAAGCCCCAACATCGCGGCATAATTCGGGCCGCGGCCATAGGTGCAAACAAGGGGTGACCACTCGTAAGCTGTCTGATGCCTTAATGGCGAGGAGCAGAGTGGGCAATATCACGCGCGCCGCAGTCGGTCGTCGCGGTCCAACCTAACGAGACTCGCGTAGAAGCGGCCTGATTGGTCGCGAGGCGATGAGAGGGATTGCCGTCGTACTCGGCGGTGAAAATCGCCGCATTTCGACCTACGTCCAGCCCCGTAAAGCCCAGCGGATCACTGGCACGGAACTCACCAATGCCATGAATGCGAGTGAAACGCTGCATGGCTTCCCCCGACACCCCCGCCGCCCTGTCATCAAGAAGCCTAAGCTGAGGCAACTGACTACCCCAAGTGCGTTTATCCTGCTTTGGGGTTCTTTTTAAGGGCGCGCGTGTGGCGGGCTAGTCCAATACCCGAGCAACGAGTAGCCGCATTAGAGCCCGTGTCGCGCGGCGTCTCCATTCTGATCGGGGCTCGTTTTATTAAGCGTGATATTAGCGGCTTCGGCCGCACTTTTGATTTCCTACGTCTAACGTTCGTGAAATTATTTTTCGGACGAGCGCAACTTAGCGATAACAATTCAATTGTAAATTTGAACGGAAGGCTTTTTGCCGTGTCAGCAGTTCACAACGCTCTACTGATCTGTGGTTTGACCTGCGGTCTTGTGCTCAGTGCGGTCTGGACCGGCTTCTTAGGCTACGAGTTCTTACAGGTTTGTTAAATTCGTGTTTTGAACCACCAAGGCCGATCGTTCGGACTATGCGAAAACACGCCGGACTTGAAGTCGAATGTCCACAGTGCAATACACGCTCAACGTTCTACAGGCAGGTATTTCCGCGTTTTGATAGCTCTGGGTTCGAGAGTTATTCGGTCCGATGTCATCGCTGCCAGGCTTCGCTCGTCGGGATTGTAGATCCCTTCGATGGAAGACTAATGGTCTCCTTATTAGAACCGAGCAGCGTGAGCACGATGCCTATTAAGCAAAAGGTTCATTGATCTAGTAGCGGCTCCCTGTCCGTGCGAAGTCGCCACAAATAACCAGCTTTCCCTAGTCCGCTCCGGGATCCGGTGTCGATTTCATAGCTTTTCGCCCAGCCCAAAGAGGATTTGCGCTCCTGCAATCCATTTTCGCCGGAACCATTGGAGGAGCTTCTTGCGAATAGGGACAAACCAGCTCCAGCTCTTGGCGAACCACGGCAGGGTCAAAAGTTTCGGCTTTAGGATGATAAATAGCCGCTCAGTAACAAATAGGCTTCCTCCATAAGCGCAGATCATAACTACAACGCCAGCGATGAAGTGGCCATCACCCACTATAAAGAGCGCCACTAATTTGAGCGGCTCGACAATCGCCAGCGGCACGCCAACAACAAAAAGAGATTGATAAGGAGAAAGCCCTTCGAGGAAACGACTAATGGAATACCGAGACCGCATGTGTGAAAAGGGCCGTAGCTGCGTCCCGCTATAAACGCAGTAAAAGCCCAGTTTGTTCGCCCGCCCGGAGGCGGCCTCGCCAGCATTTGATCCCGAACCGCGTCCGTGTGTCAAAGCATCCCGAGGCCCTTACTCCGCTAATAAACCCGGTTACGTCGAAGGCGTCCTCGACTTGCGCCGACGTCGAATGAGCCAATAAGCGCCATAGCCGATTGCAATTATAGGAAGACCAGCGCCAGCGATCGGTCCCGGCACCGCGCCTATACGGCCGCTCCCTCCGCCCCACCCAGCAGTTCCGCGCCCACTGCCGGCAGTTGAGAAAATCGATCTCAGTGCTCCTTTGCTTTTGATGTTGCTATTTCCGTCACCACCAAAAGTACTTTTGGCCTCCTCAATTTTATCCTTTCCAACCCGGCATTTCCAATTTGGTTCGTCGCGGGCTGAGCCCCGGATGGACCAGGCGGAATTTGACTTCTTGCATCGTTGGGCTCCGCAAGCGCAAAATTTCGCAATCATGCAAAGTTATTAGGCCAGAGCTAAAAGCCGACCGCGGGCAAAGAGTTCCCTTAGCGTTGCTGCAGCAGCGCGATTAGGCTCGACATATCGAGCACCGCCTGCCCATTTTCTGCGACTGGGAGTAGAACGAATCGACGGCGCATGTCGCCGATCGCGCAGTGACGTCGATCGCAAAGCTTGGGTTCGCGTTGTGGCGCGCGACGAGGCGGATCAACGACGCTAAGGTTAGTAGCCACGCAGCTCGGCCCCTGTTCCGAAGCTGGCCCTTCACGTCATTTGGTGCGACGCGAGTGGCCGTTAGCCATTCTTTCTGCGTTTCTCGCGCGCGCGAGAGCGGCCCCTCGGCCAGCGGTTTCGATCCGGGCGGCGCGGAGCTATGGGGACTCTTCGGCGCGAGCCGATCGAAACCGCTGGCCGAGAGGTTGTCTGCGCCGTGCCTTCTCTCTCGGATTTCAGGCTGGCGCGATCACGGTCTTTATCCCTTAGCGCGTGGCGGCCGCGCGCCGCGCCGGATCACGCCCGAGCATTGGACGACGACGCTGCCGATTTCTATTTGGTTGGCGCCGGCGCCGGCGCCGGCGCGGCGGCCGAGCTATGGGGTACCCGGAAGAGCTCCTTCTGGGGCGGAATGAGGAGCCAAATTGGGCGATTTAATAAGTCCTCGCGCGCGCTCCAGCCTGGATAAAGCCTCGGCGGTCATATGCCGGCGCTTACGGATTCCGAGGACTTCCCGGATAACAACTGCCTCTTGGGCAGTGGGTAGCCGATCGAGTTGCAGACAGCCTTCCCAGTCCCCGTCTTGAGTCACTTTGCAGAAGGCAAGCCTAGCCTTGGCATTCTTCCAGGGGCGAGATGACGGCTCGCGCTCCGTTGCAGTCCTTTCGTCAGTCGAGACGTAGAGCAGATAGCCGCCGCCATTCGCAAGGACATAGCCGGTCTTGCCGGTGATCTGATAATCGCCAACCCAACCACCGCAGACTGGACGTGCAAGGGTGGTGGCCGATGCGTCGGTGGCAGTCAGGAATGCATGGAGATGCGATCGGTCGGTTAGCGCCGACGGCGCCTGCGGCACAAACTCGGTCATTGCTCCTCCACATTGCTGCTCGTGGCTGAGTTTCCCATCGCTCCGCGCTCGAAGCTGTACCCCTTGCTCGTGGGCTTCGATGCCTGGGCATCGTCAATGACTAACTGGGCCGGCTCGCCTCGGAAAGCCTGCCGCCTGCACCCCGGTCGAGCAGGTCGTTCGGCCAAGGCGACGTCAGCGATCGAGTCGCCGATCTTCTGCGCGGGTTCAGCCAGGTGATATGCGCGAACTGGTCTCCTCATTCATCTAGTCGCGCAACTCGGAAATTTGAGCCTGGTTCCCCAGCTTGCCGGCCGCTGGCTGTGCGCCACTTCAATCCAACGCAGCCTCCTCGCATGGGCGCTTTAGAACCGACCAGGAAGGCAGGCATGGCGCTCCTTGACGACCATGGGTTGGCCTTGCGACCCTTTTGGTGGGTGAGAGGGCTATTGGGCGAACAGCACCAAGTTTTTGTGGCCGCTGCCGCGACCGAGCATGGCGGTTAGCTTCGCTGCCTCATGACCCGGCTGTCGTCTCTTGTGGAACAGCTTTCTCAGATCACGATAGAAATGAGAACAGAACGCTTTCGTGCAAAGAACTAGGAACGCAGTGCTGAGGATAATCTCTAGAACTTTGAAAACTAGCCTGTGGGACATTTACTCAGAACCCAACTGCTGCCTGTCGCCTCATCGCACAGCGGAAGTCACGCGAGGCAGGCGAGGGGCAGCCGGCATTGCTGATGGAGCGTCGTCATCGATCAAGGCCGCTTCTAACCAAACATGTGCGAGTTTCAGGTACGCCCGGCGTTCGTCAACGCTTTGAGCGTCGTGCACCCACTGAAGGCATTGATCCGCCATCGCACGACAGTCTTTGGGGTTCATGCCACTTCCCTCTCATGCACAGGCGAGTGGATATTCTACGCGATGATTGCGTGTACAACTGAGAAAGAGCTAGCGGGTTCCGCTTTTCGTTCAGCCCGTCCGAGAGTGTCCTTTAAAGAGAACCCCGCATCGGGTGCGGGGTTTCTCCTACTACAGGGACACAAGCAGTCGGGGGGGGGCGTTTGTGATTGGTCCCCGTCTCACTACTCAGTTCCCATCAGAAACGCACTCACCCCAAAAGTTGTTCCGAAAAGGCAAGGATCAAAATACAGACCTTAGCTGCGATGGCTTTAGGAACGTCTGCTTGGCAGCCGATTTATTTCAGTATGCTTGCGCAGCTGCGGGGCGCTCCCGTGGCGCAAAAGCTGGGAAGGCGCTCCAACAAGAGCCCCGTTGTTTGGAGCGCTTTTCCTTGCGAAATTTGTGCGTGAGCGTACCTAAATCCGACCCATTAAGACCAATATTACGACGATGATCAGAATGAGGCCGATGCCACCGCCGGGATAATAGCCCCAACCACTTGAATAGGGCCATGTCGGTAGAGCACCGATCAACAATAGTATCAGGATGACTATCAGAATAGTCCAGAGCATGACGTTCCTCGCTTCTGCCCAGACCCGAAATCAGAAATGCAGATTATGAGAAAAGGTTCCGATTAAGGACCACAGTTTTGAACGTGCGGAACGCTTAAGCTGCTTGCTCGACGCCTCCGTTCGCTACCAACTCCGCAACGCTGACGCCTTGCCATGAAAAATGTTACGGGCGCATTTCTGGAATCCAAATATCGGCGCGCCATCGCCGCAGGCGATGACGATGCGATCACTCAGACGCGCGACGAGCTCATCATCTTTCTAAGGCATGAACTTGCCCAAGCGCAACGCCAGCTGGTCGAGCTTAAGGTGCTCATGAAGATCGATTTTTGAAGGATAAGTTATTATCGGACGCTCTCATCAACGGTAGTCCCACCGCCTGTATTCCCAATTCGGAGCATAGGCATAAATGCCAGAGGCTGAGCCATAGCTGTAATCCGGCGCGTAGCCGTAGCTGTAACTAGGGGCGTAGCCGTAGTTGGGGACGTAGCCGTAGCTGGGGGCGTAGCCATAACTCGGGACATAGCCATAACTGGGGGCGTAGCCGCCGTAACCGTAATAGCCGGGGGAATAGTACCCGTAACTATTGGCGATAGCGCCACCGACAATTGCTCCGGCAGCTAACCCTGCTAACCCTGCTCCAAAACCGCCCCAACCCCATCGGCCGCGCCATTGTGCGTCTGCTGACGAAGGCAGCGACGCGACCGCCGCAGCTACAAGGGCCGCAGCTAAGCCTGCACTGCGAAGGTTCATGGTTCTCTTCCTTTTCGTGTTGGCGCTTCGCTGGAGCGAGACGGCTTAGCTCCTGCTTCCGAAACCAGCGAAACGAGCGGCTTGTTCCTAAACTCGTCGCATCACTATTCCGCGATCTGATGGGGGCGCGGAACCTGCAACGAGATTGTCGAGGCCTTTCAAGCCCTTCGAGTTGCACGTGCACGTCGGCATCTGTGAAGAGCGGCAAGTTGATGAAGTTCGGCATGGCGAAGGCCCTGCGTAGGTATCCCCGCAAATCAACCGATCGCCGGACTTTCAAACACATAATAAAGGCCGGCGGCGATCAACATGGTCACCGGCAAGGTCACAAGCCAAGCGAGCACGATCCTGCGCAGCATGCGAAATTGAAGACCGGCGCCTGCCGCTACCATCGTCCCGGCGATGCCGGAGGTGACAATGTGTGTCGTGCTGACAGGAAGGCCGCTGAAGCCGGAGATGCCGATTAGCACAGCGGACACTGTTTCCGCCGCGGCGCCCTGCGCTGGTGTCAAATGCATCTTTCCGAGTTGCTGGCCGAGGGTAGTGACAATGCGTTGATAGCCGATCATCGTGCCGACGCCGAGACAGACGGCACTGAGGATCCGTACCCACCAAGGCGCATACTCGACCGATACCCCAAGTTGCTTGGCGAGCGACTTAGCCTGTTTCTTCTCATCCTCGCTCGGCCCCTTGGATTCTTCTACGTGCTTGAGCTGAGCAATCAGTGTGTAGATACTGTCGCGCACCATGGAACGTTCCTTGGCAAGTTCCGAGCTCACGCCCAAACGTCCGTTCTGACCATTGTCTAGTCGTAGGATATCGACTAACGATGCTGGTGCCGCCGGCGCCGCCCTGTGGTCTTCCAAAACTTTCACGGCCTTTATCGCCTCATCCTTGCGATCGTCACCATATTTCCTGATGAGCGGCTCGACCTCGTGCGCGATCGTGGGCAAATCGGCGAGCGACTGACGGGCCTCAGGATTGAGCGCGTAGATCGCTGGAAACAGCCCGATGATCGTCAACATGACCAGACCAATGCTTTTTTGGCCGTCGTTGGTGCCGTGCGCAAAACTCACTCCGGTACAGGTCAGAATGAGGATTGCGCGCATCCACCAGATTGGCGGATGCATATCTGCCGGCTCGTACAGATGTTTATCGTGCACCGTTCGGCTGAGACCGAAATAGAGTTCCTGCGGCGAGCAAAAAGCCAAGCACCGGCGAAAGCGCCAACGCCTCCAGGACGGTCCAGACCTGGGCCCAATGAACGCCCTCTATCAAACTGCGGTCGCGCACCAATGCATTGCCGATCGCAATACCGATCAAAGCTCCGATGAGGCAATGAGAACTTGAATTCGTAGACCGAACCACCACGTGCCGACGTTCCAAAACAGCGCGGCGATAAACAAGGCAACCAGCATTGATACCGCTGGTGCACCGCTTGGCGGCGACAGCACTTCGGCCGGTAGCAGTTCGACTAGGGCGTAGGCGACGCTGATACCCCCCACCAACACACCGACAAAGTTCATGATACCCGACCATACAACGGCCCGGCCTGGCGTCAGCGATTTGGTGTAGATCACCGTTGCAACGGCGTTTGCCGCGTCGTGGAAGCCGTTCGTCGCCTCGAAGGCAATGACGAGCAGCAGAGAAAAAATTAAAAGACAAACTGCCAGCGTTGATGCTGGATCGATATTTGATAACAACTCGGGCTCCGCTTTATCTTGCGAAACCTGCCACGCGATGCTTCGTTCCTGTCATTTATCTTTCACAATGTGTTCGCCCGGGACAATCCGCTCCGCGCTCCACATTTCCGGGAACGCGCTCACTGCATTGACGTTTGCATTGGTGGGGGCAGGTAAACCGGGAGACTGACATGCCGGAACACTCTATCCATGAGCATCATGAAAAGGCAGCGCACCATCACGAACAAGCCGCCAAAACATCATCGTGAGGCAGCCAAGCATCACAAATCCGGGGCTCACGAGAAAGCAGCGCATCACTCACACGTTGCCCACGGCCATCACCTTCATGCGACGGAGCATCACGGGCACGCCTCGAAACTCCACGCGGAAAAGCACGGAAGCTAGGTACCGAGCGGGGCTATAAAACAAATATCGCCCTGACGACATTTTTTGGTAGACGCGACGCTTACGCAGGACCCAGCGATTTGGCAGATTGCTTGTAGTTGCGCGGATTCCTTCCTGCGTGCGTCAAGCAGGCGTTGGGGCCCCGGCCAGCTGGCGAGAAGCAGCCAGGGGCAGATTGACTTAGCGTTGGGTGGGCTATAGCCAACGAATGGCGCCGCGTACTAACACTTTGCGTCCCGGACATATTCGCATGGGCAGTGAGACCGAGTTGAAATTCGATTTGGCTTCTCACGACCTTCGGAAATTGGGAGCGGCTCGAGTTCTGCAGCGAAAGCGGAGGTAAGAAAACCTGGTTTCTGTTTACTTCGATACGCCGAAGCACAAACTAGCCAGGAATGATGTCACACTGCGTGCGCGGACCAACGGCGACAGACATCTACAGACCGTCAAGTCCGGAGGATTGGACGGCTCCTTCAAAAGAGGCGAATGGGAGCATGAGATTAAGGGCATTGCTCCCAATCTTCGCAAAGCGAAGGACGCCGCACTTGCACCGCTGCTGACCAAGAAGCTTAAACGCGAACTGAAGCCAGTTTTTGAGACGCGCATTCACCGAACAACTATTCCTGTTCGCCAGGGCAGAACCATTATTGAGGTGGCGCTGGACAAGGGACACGTTCACGCCGGACGGCAATCAGTCGCGATTACGGAACTTGAGCTTGAGCTAGCGCGCGGCAAAGTCAGTGACGTGTTCAAGCTGGCCCGTGAAATGGCGCAGCTTGTCCCCATTACATTATCGCTCAAGAGCAAATCCGAGCGCGGATACGATCTGATCGACAACAAGGCTGCCCAGGCTGTTCGTGCCCAGAAAATCAGGCTCCCCGAGGGCATGAGCGCCGCGGAGGCATTTCGCACCATCGGCAGATCGACTTTGCAGCATATATCTGCGAACGAAGACGCAGTGCGGAGGTCGGACTCTGAAGGCGTTCATCAGATGCGTGTTGGCCTCCGCCGCCTGCGCGCCGCCCTGTCGCTCTTTTCGAAATTGCTTGGCGACAAGCAGACCGAGATGATCAAATCGGAGCTCAAATAGCTAACCGGAGAGCTTGCCACCGCTCGGGATCTTGATGTCTATGTGAGAAGCAAGATCGAACCTATCCGTGGTGCTGCAGTAGTGAAGCGCGGAATGAAGGAGCTTACAAGTACGCTCGCGTCTCGCCGCCGTGCAGCTTTCGGCAGGGCAAAGGCCGCTGTCGCTTCATCGCGTTACCGTTTTCTTCTCCTTGATACGCTTTGTTGGCTTGAGAATGGCGATTGGACGAAACGCTCACAACGTAATGGCAATCGACCCATCGAACGGTTTGCTGCGCCACGCTCACGCGGCGCACTAAGGAGGCAACGAAGAAAGCGAAAAAGCTGCGAAAGCTTGATACCCGCCAACGCCATAAGCTGCGGATGGCCATAAAGAAGCTGCGATATGCAGGCGACTTTTTTGGGCCCTTACTCCAAAACCCCAAGACAACAAGGCACCTATCTACCTTTCAGGGTCGCTTAAAGGATCTGCAAGACCACCTCGGCGCCCTCAATGACATCCAGGTTCACCAGAAATTAGTACCAAAGCTGGCCTTAGGAAAGTCGCGGCCAAAAACCGGCCAGCGGGTCTTTTCTGCCGGCGTCGTTTCTGGACGCGAACAGAGTGAAATCGAACCGCTGCTGAGCGCGGCGGTCATAGATGCAAGAAAATTCGCCAAGGTACGACCGTTCTGGGCTTAAGAAGCCGCATAATTATTTTTACGGTCGATAACGAGTATTTGATAAGCGAGTATTTGCGATCCATTCTCGAAGGCGGCGGCCACGCTCGGTGATCGGCACGTTCGACGCCGACGAGGCCATCGACGTTCTTTTCATTTCAGGTAGTGACTCCCCAGCCGGTGCATGGAACTCCAAAATCAATACGACGTTGCCTTAAAGAACAATCTCTTTATCGTGGAGGAATAAGCCATGGATTGGAACATCGAAGGAAATTGGAAGCAGACCACGGGAAAGATCAAAGAGAAGTGGGGCAAACTCACGGACGACGATCTCACCCAGATTAACGGAAAGCGGGAACAATTCGAAGGAAAAATCCAGGAGCGCTATGGCCTTGCCAAGGATAAGGTGCGAACGGATGTTGATACGTGGCTGAACTCAATGGACTGACGCGTTAAGGCTTTGAGCGCAGCGTCAGTGAGGCGGCTCCCGAAGCGCGTGGTCACAAAGTCGTCGCTCGTTGCGAAGGGACTGGTCGAGCAGGCAGACGAGCATGCAAAATTCCATCTTAGTGCAAGGCCCGTCACCTTCTCGCTGAGCGTGGCGCGGGGCGCGAATCCATTCCAGACGGGTAAAATCGCGCGGGGACGGTGGGAGACGGTCTCCCCACCGTAACCGGGGCGCCGACTGCTTTCCGAGCTGTCGGCGCTCCTCAGAACGTTGTGCGCGCGTAGGGTGCGCCTTTCAAGGTGCGCCTGCTTCGGGATTTACGTCAAGTGACGTGACAGCAATTGGGAGGAACCAATGATCTTTGTCGTAATAAACGTGTTGATCATCGTCGTTGTCGGCGCACTGATATTCTATTTGATCGATAGGTTTGTGCGCGACGGACGACTGGCCAATCTGCTCAAAATTCTCGTGGTTCTGATATGCCTTGCAGCAATCCTGCAGCGGTTGTTGCCGGCGCTCGGTGTGTCATTGTTTTAGCCGAGCCCGGCACACAAAAATAGCCCCGACAGGAGCCGGGGCTTTAGTTGCACTATGCCCGCCAGCGCACGGAGGAAAGTCTCGCGCTAGCCCAAACCAGTATAACTGATTTGTTTGAATGCCCCGGAGCGGCACGTCGCCAGTGCGGCGCATTGTGGATAACGAGCGATGCCAGCCCACCCATCGGCCGAGCGATCACTTCGCTCGGTGCACTCCGACAAACTTTAGATCAGGGAAGACGAGAGCGAAGATGCTCCGGGCCATTTAGATGGAAGGAAAGGCCCAAACTCGGGCCGCCGGTACCCTATGGCCTGCTCGAGAATCAACCCACGGCCACGGCTGAGTTAGAGCGTTGTATCACTCATCGACGTAATACTCGGCGCTGTTGGCTGCCAATGGCAGCCAACAGTGTCTCTGGCTTTTGCAAGCCTTTCCTGCATGGCAGCGGCAAGCTCATGCAGCTCCGCAGCGCGGCTATATCGAGGCCATTGCCGTAGTCGCCGCGCGCGCCTCCTGTGCTGTTCCGGCGTCAGCAAGTATTTGCTCATTTCCATCCCCCTAGTCATTTTGTCTTGACTTGGAAAAAAGCCAAAGCACCGTTGCTTCACTATGACGCAAATTCATTTGCTGAGCAACGAGGTGATGCGCGCAATGGCAGACGGGCCACGCAACCGCGGTTGGACCAACAAGCCGATTTTGGCTCCGCCTAGTCGGACGGCAGTAAGTCGAAGTCACCCTCAGCCTTCGAACGACATGGCTGATGTAGTGAACACAGTCGACGTGAGCGATAGGCTTCCGGGTGGCGGCACGACATCCGCTGTCCATCCATAATCAGATCTGCCCTGATCGTAACGTCGGTCCCTTCTGGGCAGACAACATAACTTCTAACTTCATCCAAGATCATGCGCCGCAATTCTTCTTCGGTCTTGAGTATTTGTGGCATTACACTCCGCCAAATATCTGCGGCTGACTGGGTGTCAATGCCCCGACGCGGAGGCGATCGTCATCGCTCGGTAGTTGTCGGTTTGATCAAGTTACTGAGAGATGGCAATCTGCGTCGAGGTCGGTTAAATCGCCAATATCCGGTATCGCCTTGCGCGCCCGGGCCAGCTTCGGTCCTCCGAGCTTCACACCGCGAGCCTTGGCGTTGCCAGTCACCTACCGCCGCGAACCAAGTGCCATTCACCGTTGTTTTATCGCCTTGAATGGGTCACGGTCATCGCAAATAGTGCCTTGAAAAGCGTGTTTAACCATGCCCAGGACGTTCGTTGCCATCCTGACCACGTTTATGTTGGCGCTCAGTGCCGCGCCGGTACGAAGCTTGGAGTCAGCGACTGTCGATGACACCGCGCGATTCTTGGCTGGGTTGTCGCCGTCGTCAAACTCTCCGCTCGCGTCGTTAGTCAAGGATCCCGCTTGGCCGACGCACGCGCGTTATTTTGATTCCATTTTTGCGCGCGAGGAAAGCGCCCATCTTTCCAAGGTCCGCGAATTTTCAAAGAAATACCTGACAGATAGACACGACACCATGCTCTATATGTTCGGCGGACCGGATTTTCTATATGCGACCTCGTTTTTTCCAAACGCTTCGACGTACGTTTTGGCCGGTCTCGAACCAGTGGGTGCGGTTCCGGAGCTAACTAGCGTCAGCCCATTGGTCATCAATGCGGAGTTACGAAACCTGGAGATCTCCACGAGTTCGTTGTTCAATTTCAGTTTCTTCATCACTCAGAACATGAAGACCCAACTGCGCAATGGGCCGATCTATGGCACGTTGCCTGTCCTTTACGTGTTTCTGGCGCGAACCGGCAAAACAATCCACGAAGTCGATTTGGTGAGCCTGGATGACCACGGAAACCTTCAGATCACCGATGAGGTGGCCGCAACCAACAACGATACCGATAAACCAGTCCATAGCCAACAACGCACCGCTGCTCCCGGAGTAAAAATCGTATTCTCGGAGGGTAACGGCCCCAAGCAAACGCTTTACTACTTCAGCACCAACCTTGCAGACGGCTCATTCGAGCGGAGCGGCTTTTCGGCATTCCTGGCCAAGTTTGGCCCTGCCGACAGTCTCATTAAGAGCGCCTCATATCTCTTGCACAAAGCGCATTTTGCCGGCGTGCGGAAGCTTTTGCTCCATAACAGCGCGACCATCCTTCAGGACGATAGCGGTATTCCGCTTAGCTACTTTGAAGCGACGAAATGGCGGCTTCGGGCGTTTGGGCATTATGCTGGGCCCATTTCACTGTTCACAAATTTCTATCAGCCGCAGATGGCAGAGCTGTTTCAAAGTGCTCCTCCACTCGAATTCGGCATCGGATACCGGTGGCGCAAGAACGAGTTCGAACCTCCTGCTCGCCCAAGAGGCCTCGTCGATTAATGGCGACGAGGTAACAGCACGGGCCCCACCAGACGCTAACACTGCGGAGACAACTGCCCCGTCCCAGAAAAAGACACGAAAGCGCGTTGAAAGCGGAGCGACGCGGTCATTAAACTGCCGGATTGCCACCGTTTTCCCGTTCTGCTGGTAAAGTCAAAATGAGGACATAGTCGCCACCGACACTGAATTGGTCGGTGGGGATGCCAGTGTCAGACGCGGTCGGGGGACCAACGGCGCCGCGAAGGCCCACCGAGCATCAATAAGGCGGCAGCGGCGATACTGAGCCAAAACGGCAGGTCCCGACGTTTCATCCGCATTTTTTTGTATCAAAGTACTGTTCCAACCTTAGCAACGCACAGGCGCGCGGTTTCGTTCTCGCGCCAGTGTTTGGTAAGTAACGCCGAAGCAAGTGAGGGAGCACGGCTCCAACTCACGCATGACCACGGTCAATCACAAAAGGAGGATTAAGGCTGCTAACTATTCGAGTGGCTCGCCTTGCGGCCTGCACACTCGCGCTGCCACCAATTCGTGACACGCTAATCGACCGCTTCAGCCAACTTCGTTACCTCCATAACTACTCCGATTGCTTCCGGCTGGAGCGGTTGCCGGGTGGGGCTTGCACCACTGGAAAACGCCGCTTTTCGCGGCGCACACCCTGAACAGACATTTACCAGCCAGCTTTGCTGTGCCGCACAATTAGCCAGCGCGAGATAGCACAGATCAAATGCTGCCTTCGCGCGTTATCGCTGTGCCGCCTGTAATCATTGCCAAGATTGGCGACACGCCTTGACCATCGCGATTAGCTGATAAAGCCTCTCCGAGCCGGCCGCTTCTCCACCGGCGCCACCATCGTCGCCGACGTTGGCCAGATGGTGGCGCTGCGGGCTGAGCGCTGTTTTCAGAGTGGTCGGTGCATGCGGCCGAGCAGCCAGCCGATGCCGAGCGCGATGACCGCAGCCGTATAAGGCTGCGTCTCGATGGTATTTCGCAGCGCCAGCTCGAAGGAGCCGGCAGTCTTTCGCGCGGCCGTGGTGGCGGCATCGGCGACCTGGGCGGCGCTGTCGCGCGCTTGGCCGTAGAGGTCCGCGGCGGCATCCTGCACTTCGCCGGCGACATTGCCGGCCTGCTTCTTGGCGTCGCCGAAGGCGCGGTTGAAGTCTGGATTCGGGGTACGGCTCTCTGGCATGGAATGCTCCTCTGGAAACTGGGGGTCGCCCGACAACGTGAAACATGGCGGAAAGTTCGACGGGAGGAACGTTTGCCGCGTCCCCGTGTTGTCAATTCGGAAAATCAAATTTCGCTCTGACCATGAAGGGGACTGTGGTGGACGAACGGAAGTGGCCAAAGCCAGAAATTGTGCCGCCGGTGCCCAAGACCGAGCCGCGTCGCGGCAGCGTGGAAGTCCCGCCAGACAAGGACGCCCCGGAAAAGCAGAGCCCCACGAGCGCGGAGGAACGATAGATGTTTCAGCCCCGATCGAGCGAATTCGATCCACGCGTATCGGCCATCGTCGATCACCTGCGCGCGATTGAAAAAGAGCTGGGCGCCATCAGCAAAATCGCCGGACAGCGCGCCTCTTCAGGAGTGTCCACCGCCGCAAGCCAAATTGTTGATGCAGTCGCTCCAATCCTCAACGATCTCACAGATCGCTTCCGCCGCGGCCAGCGGGCGGCGTTTGATGAAGCCACAAGCTTCGGCACCGAAGCAGTCCAGGTCGGTGCGCGGGCCGGCAATGACGCCCTCGATCGACTCGGCGACCAAGCCAAGCAGCGGCCACTCTTTACCATGGCGGTTGCCGTCGGGATCGGGACACTGATCGGATTTGCCGCCTGGCGGGGCTGGGACAATTCATCCAGAACATCAAGGCGTCGTCGATAGCTCGGGCTGCCAAAGCGCTGGAGCTGGCATCCTAAAATCGTTCCTGGCACGTGCCCACGAAGTAATCGAATGAACTGCCCAATGTCTGCCAATGGCCGATTGTGTTGCAAAAGTCGTTTTGCACCGATGATCGAAAATTCTAAAGGCCGCAGGCGCGCATTTAGGAGTTCGCCGTGTGGCCTCTCTTTAGCAGCCGGGTGAAGTTTTTGTCCCGAGGGCGCCCTTAGAGCTTTGCGCCGCAGAGGTCATGCCCGTATTGGTCCTGGCGTATTGCTTGTGGCAGAGGGACTACCCACGCCGGCAATATTGCCGCACCGCGTCCGGCTCGGATTATTCGGGTTCGACGTCGGATTGAGTGTGCCGGTCGTATTCGCGGGATTTCGCGCTATTCGTGCCGGCAGTTCCCGGCGTAGTGGAGGCGCCGGGGCTGGCCACACCTGTTCCCGTGCTTCCCCGACCCTGAAGGAAATCATCGCAAGGCCAACCACCTTCTACTTCGGAGAGCAGCAATTCATCGTCGTAAGGGTCGATGATGGCAGCACATTTCACGGCATTCGACGCTGTACCTTTCAAATCCGCACCTGTCGATCTGGGAAGTTCGGCCTCTGCGGAGTACTACCCGCGCGATGAACGCCGGACACATGGTCACAATCCCAAGAAGTCGTTTCGGAGGATTAGCGGACATTGCATTCGGGACGCGACATTTCCGTTGATGGACCCAGAGCGGTCATCACTTGCGCAGCCGCTGACAGGCGCTCAGAATATCGATGTGTTGATACGGCTTGGCGACGAACACGCTACCGGGGACGCAGCGCTGGCGGTCGACCGCCTGGCCCGACGTATAGACCACCGGCATATCGGGTTGCTCCGACCGAAAACGTTTAGCCACATCCCATCCGGTTGCCGTTCCACTGAGATTGATGTCGGTGAATACCATGTCGATTGTCATTCCTGATTTGCACAGCGCGATGGCATCTTCGCCATTCTCGGTCTCAATAACGGCATAACCCGCCTCACGCAGGCAACCGGCGATATCGCATCTCACGAAGAAATCGTCCTCAACGACCAGAACCGCGAGAGCACGGACACCATTTGCGACTGATACAGACACGACTGCAGCCTTTGCTGCCAAGCTACAAAACTCGGCTCGAACTTTGTAGTAACGTTAAAGCGCTTGGGATTTCTGTTGTTTCTAAAAGCGCCTCTAGATGAACGAACCGCCCAATGAGCCGTACGGTTCCGTACATTTCTGGAAATTGTGCCGCTCGCGGTAGCAATTGGACTGCCGGTGGCTTATGTACAACGTACCGCCTGCAGCGACCTTCGGGCGCGGGCGTTTGAGAGACCCCGACGTGCTCTTGCCCCTTTTAACGGGAAAAGAGCCATGGCCTCGGTCTCCGTCACTCGCAAATCTTCGCCGCGTCGTAATCAGCTGCTAGCCGCAATGTCGGCCACTGATTTCGCATCATTGCAGCCTCACTTGCAGCCCGTGCCGATGGCACTTCTCAAGGACATGGAACGACCCAATCGACGGATTGAAACTGTATATTTCCTGGATACCGGCATCGCCTCGGTCGTCGCCGTCCAACCAGACGAGACGCGGGTAGAAGTCGGCCTCATTGGCCGCGAGGGGATGAGCGGGATAGCGGTGGTGCTGGGTGGCGATCAATCGCCACATTCCACCTACATCCAGGTCGCCGGTGAAGGGCAGCGGATCACCGCCAAAGAATTGCGCAAGGCGATGAATGCGAGCCAAACTCTGCAGAGCTTGTTACTCAAATTCGTCCAAGTGTTCATGGTGCAGACGGCTCACACCGCCATCGTGAATGCTCGGGGCCATATTGACCAGCGTCTGGCGCGGTGGATTTTGATGGCCCATGACCGGACGCGTGACAACACACTGCCGCTAACCCACGAATTTCTTTCGCTGATGCTGGGGGTAAGGCGGGCGGGGGTCACGGAGGCGCTACAAAGTCTCAAGCGGCAGAAGTTGATCGACAATGGCCGAAACAAGATTGTTGTCCTCAACCGCAAAGGACTCGAGCGGGCGGCGGGGAAATCCTATGGCACGCCCGAAAAGGAATATCGGCGCTCGCTCATCGGCTAGGGCTCAATTTTGGCCCAAGAAGCTACCGGAATGAAACAACATGGCCGCGAACCCGAGCCGCCGCGCTTCTTGCCCATCCTAAAGCTCAAGATCGGACAGTCCACGTTATCCGGTTTGCTCTCATGACGCACGACGGCGTTTAGTTTGCGTTTGATCGAACGACGCAGCATTATGGATTTGATCCGAAAGCGACGTAAATTCTGTGCCGTGATTTGTGGGCGTTACATGACATCCGATACTTGCAGCATTTTCTTCTGGAAGAGTTGCGCTCAGTCTGCAGATTAGCCCCGTCGGCTCAAATATCGTCTCGACCGTTCCGCCGAACTGTTCCAATGCACTGGATAGTAGCCGCGTTCCAAATCCGCGATGGACGGGAGGTGCGACGATGGGTCCGTCGCGCTCACGCCATTCGAGGTTCAAACGTGTACCGGACAGTGACCAACGGATAGCTACCTGACCAGCTGCACTCGATAAGGCACCGTATTTTGCCGAGTTTGTAGTGAGTTCGTGGACCAACAACGCCATCGTCGTCGCTAATTTCGGCGAAAGAAGAATAACCGGTCCCTCGACTGCTATTCGGGATGCTCGTAGGGACCGAGTTCGGCCGCAAGGATTTCTGGGAGTGGCGCCCCTTGTCCCTGAGTCTCCATGATAAGATCATCGGTGGCCGACGGTGCAACAAGACGGCCTATAATTGCGTCTCTCGTCTGCGGGCTATCGCGAAGTTGCAAACGTATAATGGACTGGATGGTAGCAATTTTATTTTTTAACCGGTGCGCAAGCTCATCAACTGTCATCTTGCGAAATTTCTCTTCGTCTTCAAGTCGCTTCGTAAGCTCGCGATAGTGGTTTGCCGCCCACACAATAAACAGAGAAGCAAAAAGGTAGATAGGCAAGCTGACTGTTTGTCCAAATGTCGGGATATGCGGGGGCATAAACAACAACTACGCGCATATGCCGCCCAAGATGGCGGCGGCAGCCGTTCACCATCTCGCGCCTCACGGGCGTGCGCGAGGCGACGCGATCGGCGCTGTCGGGCGGCGGATTTTTCTTTTTTGCGAATTCGCTGAGCTACAGGGTCGTTCGCACAGGTGCCCGACAGCGCCGATCGCGTTGCCTAGGACTGTCTTTATCCGTTCGCGCGTGGCTGCCGAGCGCCGCGCCGGATTCTGCCCGAGCCTTGGACTGGGCGGCCGCCGATTTCTGTTTAGCGAATTCGGTTGGCGGCGGCGGCCGAGCTATGGCGTCAGCGTCGCCGCCGGCGGGCTGGCAACACCGCGGTGAGGGCCGCGTTAGCCTTATGGTGGTCGTTTTCCTCGCGCGCGCGAGGGAACGACCACGACATTGTTAACGCGGCTTGGAAGCGCAGCGCTGGCATGGCCGCTCGTGGCACGCGCGCGGCAGCTTCGGAGGCACATTAGCGGTGTCAAGACTTCGGCGGGCGAGCCCGCCGAAGTCTTCCGAAGGTCAAGCCGCCATCATCCGGCGCGGACGTAGCCGTAGCGCAGGTTCGAGGGCTCTTTCGCTGCGAACTCGTATTCCTTTTTTAATTGCGCCAGCCGGTCCGCGGAATAGGGCGGCATCGGAGAAGCGTCCGCCGCCTTCAAGTTGAGGCGGTAGAGGCGCGCAGAGTTCAAACCGAAGATCGCCTGCTTGATCGAACCATTGGCGTCGCCAAGCGCTGCAAAGCCGTATTTCTTCTGCATGTCTTCAGGAATCTCCAATCGCCGCATCGCTTCGATCTGCCATTGCGGCGACCCATACCATACGGCGTCGGTGCCCCAGACGACGTGATCAGCTCCCAGGCCCTTGACCAACGTGCCGACGAAAGCGGCGCAGAACTTGGGATGCGCCACGGCCGAATTGGCGAACGACGTGCCGAGGTCGGCGTAGACGTTGGTGACTCCATATTTCGTCGGGATGTCGGCCAGATCGGAGGCCCACTTAATGCGGCCGGAAGCCTCGAACTCGGCCCAAGCCTGATCTGGCAGCTCCAGAAATGGACGCAGCGCCGAATGGTAGATGACAAAGTTGATCTGCGGCCAATCCTTGGCGGCCTTGCCGACGTCATCTGCTGTTGCGAATTTCCAGACGTCGGCGAAGGATTTCTCATAATCCGGCGGCAGCAGACCCTTGTGGACACAGACCGTTGTGATGCCGGCCTTCACCGCCTTCTCATAGAAGGGATACATCAGTGCCTCGTCGTCGAGGCGCCACGGAAATTTTGACGGCGCGAGCGGATCACCGATCGTGTAGCCCTTCCATGAATCTGGCTTGTAGGTCGAGATCGCCATATCGACCTCGTCCATCCAGCCCGGTTGCTTGGGCGTGATGATGGTGTGGGCGAGCAGGCGCTTGGACCCGGCGAAATCGTTGACCATGTCCCGCGTCTTCACGATCTGCGCGTTCGACAGCAGCCACCAGGTCGGATCGTCGAACGGCGCCCCAGTCAACAGCGCCAGCTGGGTATCGCTGTCGTAATACATCTCCTTGACATAGTTGAGAAACTTGAACCGCGCCAACCCTGGCGCTTTCTGATCCTTGATCTCAGGATTCCAGTGCGCCGCTGCGAAGTCGTTCAGGCCAAGGAGTTCCTTGTGATCGAAATCGTCGCGCACGAAGTGGGTATGCACATCGAAGATGAATTGTCCGGCGACGCTCTGGGCTCTCGCCAAGATCAGCTCCGGCTCGTGGGCCTCGGCGGCGTCGACCTGAAACACATTGGTACCGTAGATCTCCTTCATGGCAAGGAAAGCCGCGGCCATGCCACATCCGGTCGCCATGAATTGCCGCCGGCTTAGGCCCAGCTTCTTGCCATTCTCGTCAGCCAGTTCGAGAATCCGGCGCTCGACGCGCTTTTGCGTCTCACTCTGCCCTGGCGGCAGATACTCACCGTTGGAAACAATCTGGGTCGGTATGGGGGTTGCGGCAGAGGCCGTCTCGGCTCCCGCGACAAGGCGCTGCTCTCGTTCACTAAGCCAACTGCCCATGGTGACGTCCTCCCTATTTGTAGTTGTTGACGTGCAAAGCTTAGACCTGCCCGGGTACGATTGACAGTGCGTGAGAAGGCACGGGCGCTGCCGGACAAAGTTCCGCAGGCTTCAATGTGACGCAGTTACGGGCAACAGCGGTAGGGCCGTGCGGCTCGATGTCGATCGGCGAAGAAATATCTGCCGAGGTCTGCGAGAGAACGAGACGAGATGGAGGTTCGGTCTTCCCGGCGCGTGCCAACACTGGTGACCCGTTTGGCCATCTTGAGGCCTGTCCGCTAATGAGATTGCATGCGCGCTGATATCCATGTCGGCAAGGAGCTACGCTCCAATCAAAGGTCGGATACATTGATGCAAGACCGCTCACCGCCAATTCGTCAAAGTTCTCTTGCAACGCACGGCCGGACCATACAAACGGGTCATGAACGCCGTATTGACGATGTCCGCGTAATGTCCGTTTTACCCCCCAATACCGGTCGATTTTAATGCACGCCCGCGAACGGCAGAAACGGGCACAGCCTCACGCGCTGCAGAAAAATTATCGAGCCTTTTCACCGTCGGACCATGAAGTCGGTCCATACCAATTCGTCGCGATGCCGCATATTTGATCGCCATAGGGTAGGCATCTGTGCTGCAATTCCGACAAACGCCGAATGTGAGATCAGCGCACTCGACAGGCCGAAGAACTGTGCGCGTGCGCGATAGTAAAGCCTTTGAGAAAAAACTGAACCAGAAACGCTGTCAAACGGGGAGTGAATTATGCAGCTGAGCACAGAACGTATTCTGACGACCCACGCCGGAAGCCTGCCGCGGCCCGATGATCTTGCCCAAATGCTCTATAAACTACTCGACGACAAGCCGGTTGATCAGGCTGCGTTCGACGCGCGCGCACGCACGGCAATAGCCGAAGTAGTCGCGCGTCAGCAAAAAATCGGCATCGATGTGATCAGCGACGGCGAGCAGGGCAAAGTCGGTTTCTCAAACTACGTGCTGCAACGAATGTCGGGGTTCGAGGGCAGGGCCGATTTCATGGCCGCGGACTTTGCCGACGCTCCCGGCGTTGCTGCGGATGCGTTCGGCAGCGAAGGCTCACAGCACTTGCGCCTTCCGGTGCTGAATGGACCTATTGAGATGCGTGATACCAAGGCGGTGGACAAGGAAATCAGCGATTTTAAATCGGCTCTCGGCAATACATCGCCGGACAAAGCTTTTATCCCGGCGGTCACGCCGGGGCAGGTCGCGTTCAATTTTCCGAACCGTCATTACAAGTCGCACCAGCAGTATATCGAGGCGGCCGCGGCCGCGCTGGTTCCGGAATACAAGGCGATCGTCAAGGCGGGTTTCAATCTGCAGCTCGACTCCCCCGACGCCGCGATGGCCTTTCACTGCAGCACACAGGGCAGCGATCTCGCCGACCCCGCAGCGCACCTGGCGGCGGGGATCGAAGTGCTCAACGATGTCCTCTCCGGCGTTCCAGCGGAAAAGATTCGCTACCACGTCTGCTGGGGAAACTATCGCGGCCCACATCACAAAGATGTCGCCCTTAAGGACATCATCCACTTGATCCTTAAGTCGCGAGCAAAGTTCATCTATGTGGAGGCGGCAAATCCGCGCCACGAGCACGAATGGGCCATTTGGAAGGACGTGAAGCTGCCGGACGATAAGGCGCTTATTGTCGGCGTAATCGACACAAGACCAACATGTCGAGCATCCCGAGCTGGTTGCGGAACGGCTCGGGCGATTCGCCAATATCGTCGGCAAGGAGCGCGTCATCGCCGGCACCGACTGCGGCTTCGCTACATTCGTTGGCTTTCACCCATGCCATCCCGAAGCGGCGTGGCTGAAGCTCGCGGCGCTGGTGGAGGGCGCGCAACTTGCCTCCAAGCGTCTGTGGTGACTAATCATCGTCCGCTGTTGCGTCGCGCACACCACTTCCGAGACGGGTCATTTTCGACCGAGGCAGCGAACTCTGCCGCCCGGTCCACTTCCGCTTCACCCCAAAAGCTGACGTCAGGTCCTAATGGGAAATTGGTTGCGATGGGCCAAGAAGAGACATTCAGCCGGTCGCCGGTGCGGTGAGGCGCGAGAACGACTTGCGCACGGCAGCAATCTCGTCCGGCGTCACAGTCATTCCGATATGGCCGACGCCGGGCACGATTCGTCGCCGTTGCTGTGAAAGATCGGCGAAGCACCCGCCGCAAAAAGGAGATGTATCCAACGGCCGCCGGATGATGCTGCTCCCTCAGCGGGATAGGTGTAGCCTGATTAGTCATCCACCTGACAGACGGGGGCGTCTTCTCTGGCGCAAGATCGCCCACCGTAGTGTTTCCAACCCCGCCGGGCAAGCTGAATGGCGCTAAAAAATCGAAACAGGCTCCTCGCTTCATTGAAGTCAGAGGATTTTTCTCTGCTAGGCCGTTATTTACGCGAGGTACCTATTGAACAGGGGGCGCTCCTAGAGGACCGGGGTGAACGTGTTGACGCGGTCCATTTCCCACAAACCGGAATGATATCTCTCATCGTGGAAATGCCGGAAGATGGTTCAATCGAAGTTGGTACTGTTGGCCGTGAGGGAGGCGTTGGCTTAACGGTTGGTTTGGGATCACGTATTGCGTCAGTGAGCGCTCTTGTTCAAGTTTCCGGAACGTCGCTTTGCATTTCGGCCTCGCGATTTCGGGCTGCCGCGGCGCGAAGCCAGCCCATTCGTGACATGAGCATTCGATACGCCGAATTACAAATGGGTCAAATCCAGCAAACCGCCGCATGTAATGCGCTCCATGATGTTCCTAGCCGCCTGAGCCGTTGGCTCCTTCAAACGAGCGATAAGATCGAGGACGATACAATTCCGTTCACCCGCGAGTTTTTAGGGAAAATGCTCGGGGTTCAGAGGGGAACAATTTCGATGGTTGCGGCGAAATTTGAGAGCGATGGCCTCATCCATACTCATCGGGGTCAGATTGAATTGCTGGATAAGAAGGGGCTCGAGAAACAAGCCTGCTCCTGTTATGTGTTTATCGGCCGGCACATCGATCGGCTAGTTCCCAAGGATAGTTCGCGTAGGTAGTACCGCTCTGTCATCCACCTGACAGACCGAAGTATCCGGTCGTGGTAGGTCTCCCTATTGGTATGAGATTCAGGCGGTTTCAAATGAAGGGACTATCGCGTGCGTTCGCGTTTCAACGATCTTGAGTCATTCGTCCGATGGCCACGCGGGTCGACGGAGGCCTTCCTCGCTGCCACGGTGCTTGTCGTTATAGCTAGCGTTGCTCGCCGGGGGCTAGACTTCATCGGTCAGCCGCTTTTGCCTTATACGACTTACTATCCGGTGATACTTTTTGCGACCTACATTGGTGGAGTTGGCGTCGGCTGTTACGCGGCAATTCTCGCTGGGTTGATTGGTTGGTGGGCTTTCCTTCCTCCCCACCTCGCATTCTTTGTATTGAAGCCGAAATCTGAACTCGAACTCGCGGCCTACGTTGTGGCGTGCGGATTTATCATTTGGGGTGCGGAAAGCTATCGAAGACTGGTGCACAGGCACCGTGACGTCGCGGCCAGGCTCCTTGACGAAGAGAAGCTACGCAAAGTGGCCGTTGAGGAGCTTGCGCATCGTCTGAAGAATAAGATTGCTACGATCCAGTCGATAGTAAGTTATCAGCTTCGCGGACATCCTGAACTCAGGGACGCAATTGTGGATCGGCTAGTCGCGCTCTCAGGTACCGATGACCTGATTATGGCGGCGCAGGGACGAGGGGCCGATCTTCGCGCCCTCTTAGAAATTGAACTCGGCGCGTACGAGGTGTCGCGAGTATTGTTGGCTGGACCTACGGTTTTTTTACCGGCGAAGCTTGCGTTGACGATGACTTTGTTGGTGCACGAACTTGCCACCAACGCTGCGAAATATGGCGCTCTATCAACTCAAGGCGGTGTCGTCTCGATACATTGGTCCGTTTCAGATCATGTGCTCGAACTTTTTTGGAGCGAGACCGGGGGGCCATCTGTCGCGCAACCGACCAGGCACGGATTTGGACTGCCACTGATTTCCGGCGCAATGGACCAGTTCCACGGCTCAACGGAGACGACGTTCGCATCAAGCGGCGTAGTCTGCAGGGTAAAAGCAACGCTTCCGAGAAACGCCATAAAGGTTGCCCCTGGTCCTGAGGGCAACGGAACAAATGCGTTGGTCTCCGAATAGCGGCCGCTGGCGGCCGACGGACTGAAACTAGGAGGAGCGGCGGCCTTGTGGTCTCCACTCCTCAGCCAGCGATAGCGCTACGCCGCATTGTCTGCAGTCATAGATTACCAGCCCGGCATATATCCCGAACGCTGGCTCCACTCTCGCAACCTGCATTAAGTTACCGCAGCTTGGGCACATCGGTCTCTGCTTCATGCGATCGTTCGCCATTTGTTGAATTTGTCACAGAGAAGATGCCGCACAGTGACGTGGATCACAACAATGCCCTCTAAAAAAAGAAAAAGGCCCGTCGAAGCTAGTTCTCTTCATCGCCAAGGATTGCCCTCTGAGTTCTTTAAGTTAATCCGCATTTCACCATTAGCCTGAAGCGCAGCACCCAAAATCTTCAGCTATCCACAAGCTCGCTGGCCGATTACCCCATCTGTGGGTCATGTATGGACGGCGCCCGCGGTGCAAGGGGAATTTGACTATCAGCGATTTGGGTGCAGTCATGTATCCGGCCTTTGAATGCGGCCTTTTGACCGCTGGCCCTGATGTGATCCGCTGATCGGTCCAAACAAACTGACGTGCTCTTTCTCGCGTGACCCATTTCTCGGCTTTTCCGATCGATAGTCTCGACCGTTTCGCATCAATGTCTTGATCACCCTTCAGCCGGCAGCAGGTGGGTGTACCGCGTCATGAACATTGCGTCGCCTTAAGCAAATTGCGCGAGGCCGTGGCCGACAGACCAATTCTCTTTCGCGGCGTCGACAATGTTCACAAACACTTCCTCCGGCCGGATGCCGGGACTTTCGCCGAGCAGCTCCGCGATCCGCCGGAACAGCGCTTTCTTCTGTTCCACGGTGCGGGTGTTGAACAGGGTGATTTGGATGTACACGACATCGGCGCTCCGGGCGACACCGTGGGCATTACCGTAGCGGAAGTTCGCGGCGTCATGCTCCGTGATGGTCATGAACTGGTCGTCTTCGGGCACGTTCAATGCTTCGCGCATCGCGCGGTAAAGGCTGTTGAAGATCGCCTGCCGGTAAGTTTCCGGCTTCCCGGTGGGTAATGAGATCTGAAGGAGCGGCATGGCGAGTTCTTTCCATCTTGTCTTCGCTTCACATTAGATGCAGGCTTACTCTGCTGACAATTTGAGACCCTCCGCGGGCAACCCCGGCGTGGCGTTTGGCGTCTTCGTCCTGTCTTTCGCAGGCCACTGTTCGGAAAGCGGCGGCAACGCCATTTCCTTGCCAGTCATGCGCTCAACCGCAATGGAATACACCGTGATGGCATCGAGCCGCGGGAAGAATCCTTTGGGTCGTTGAGTCTCGGGCTTGCCGTATTTAGCCATCAACGCTTCGCAGAACCGCTGTTTGACGTCCCTGTCTTCGACGATCCGTATCCGGCCGAATAGGCAAACGCTTCGATAGGCCAAACCTAAATCGCATTCAAAGCGACCGTAATCAAAGACGCCTTCCTGCTCATCAACCACAAAGCAAACGCGCCGCTCTTTCTCGATGTTTGCGCGCAGATGTCCCCGTGCACTCGTGGTGTGTACGTACAATTCGCCGCTCATCCAGAGATAGAGCAAAGGAATGCAATAGGAGAAACCGTCCTCGCTCACCGTCGCGAGATGGCCGCTGTACCCTTGAGCAAGAGTCTCCAACGCACGTTCCTTCGACATAGCTCTGTCTGCCCGACGGATTTTCGGTGAACTCATGATTTGGTGCACTCCTCGCCGTCATTCAAGCAAACGAGCACTTTCAGATCCTTTGCTATTCGAAATAGGATAGGAAGAATGTGGTCTTACGCAAAGGCCCACTTATCGCCAATGAGGCATACCACTTCGCGCGAACTCGTAGAGAGGATTTGTGAAGAGTAGACACAGCTGGGCCGAGCTTTATGCATTCGAGGTAGATCGCGCCGCGGACGCGCCGGTGTTCCGCCAAATTTATCTGCAGGTACGATCAGCTATTCTTTCCGGTAAGCTTCGTCCTGGAACGAAGCTGCCGTCGACGCGTGAACTCTCTGTTCAGCTCGGCGTTTCGCGGTCAGCAGTCGTTTCGTCTTTCGAACAGCTTATTGCTGAAGGGTATGCGTCTGGCAGGAAGGGCGCCGGGACCTATATCGCGTCCGATCTTCCCGAACCTTTCAGGCCGATTCGTGATCATAGGAAGCGGCAAATACCGGTTGGCAAAATAACGACCTCCGCCCGGGACCGGGACCTGGGCGACTTCGTCGACGTGACGACGCAAAGCGACGAGCGACCCTTCAATCTGGGACGCACGCTCATAGATGCGCGCACCGCCGAGCTGTGGCGAAAACTCAGCGCACGTACTCTCCGGTCCTTCGGGCGGCATCACCTTAACTATGCCGACCCGCACGGCATGTTGGAATTGCGCAAGTGCGTTTGCGACTACCTCCAGGCCGCACGTGCTGTGCGATGCGAGCCGGAACAAGTCATCATTACCGCGGGCACGCAGCAGGCCCTCGATATCGTCATTCGCGTTCTGCAGGGGCCAGATAAGGAAGTGTGGATCGAAGATCCGGGATACTCTTTGACTCGCCTGGCCCTTGTCGCGGCGAGCGCGAAGGTTCGCCCGATACCGGTTGATCAATATGGCATCAATGTCGCCGAAGGCATCCGCCGCGCGCCAAGAGCGCGTGCCGTTTTCATAACACCGTCGCACCAGTTTCCGAAAGGCGTTGTCCTGTCGATGGCACGCCGCCTAGAGCTTCTTGCCTGGGCGCGAGAGTCAGGCGCATGGATCGTCGAGGACGACTACGCCAGCGAATTCCGTTATGGCGGCCGACCGCTCGCGTCACTTCAAGGACTCGATGAAGCCGAGCGGGTGATCTACACTGGAACCCTCAACAAGGCGCTGTTCCCAGGCCTTCGCCTCGGCTACGCCGTCGTTCCGCTTTCACTGATGCGCAGCTTCGTCACCGCCCGCTATCTCATGGACCGCCAGCCGTCCAGCCTTTGCCAGGTCGTGGTCGCCCTATTCATGGAAGAAGGGCACTTCGCAGCTCATATCCGCCGAATGCGGGAGTTGTACCGTGTCCAGCGCGACGCGCTTGTGAATGCCATTAGGCGCCGCCTCGCTGACGATTTGACCGTCGACCCGCCGGACCAAGGCATGCATCTGGTTGCGTATACACGGCGAGGCTTGTCAGACGTCACCATTGAGCGCGCAGCCCGCGAACAAGGTGTCATTGTTCGTGCGATGAGTCGCCTGTACGTTGAGGCGCCGCCGCGATCTGCACTCATGCTCGGCTTCAGCGGCTATCCCCGCCAGACCATCGCGTCGGCAACTGCTCGGCTCGCTCGGGCTCTTGAACGATAAGCAGTTGTCTCTTTCGGGCCAGAATGAGACATTGCAGGTGGCCTTGGAGCAACCCGAATGAGGTCACAGAACTCGGTATCGAGGCGTGATTTCCTTCCCTACATCCGGCGGCAAAACTCGCTGAATCCAGATCAATAACATTTCAAAGAGAACGAAGTTGTGGGTTTTCATCTTTCACCGGGGCGCGCGCGCCAAATCGGCGCTTTGGCGGTCCAAGGCCAGCACGCGCGTAATGGGCGAGCATCTGCTAGCCACTAACCGAATTCGCGATTTCTTTCCTTGCTAAGTTCGTCACGTTTAACACTTGTAGTGCAATAAACTGGTGCCGAGCCACTAACCCCCGGGGATGGTCCCGGTCTCACCGAGACGTGCGGAAGATCGCCGAGCGGTTCGGTGTGGTGGAGAATTAGTCGAGCCATGACCGATAGGTCACACGACCTACTCGCCGCGACCGGGGACTTGACGGACAGCTTCTCCGGCTTCGCCGTCGAGCGCCTTGTTCTCGACCCATCGGCCCGGACATCCTCGACCGAGCTACTCGAGGCGTACCAGCTGTGGGGTCGCGAGAAGGGAATGCCAAAGGACGCTACAGGCCTGACCTTTTTCCGGCGACTCCGCGAATGGGGCGGGGGCAGCGTTAAAGGTTTCCGGCGCGGCGTTGTGGGCGCGCAGGTCAAGGGCTACACCGGAGTGCGCCTCAAGGCTTAGGAAGCAACCGCATGCGCGCTGCGCTGCGAAGGCATCGTGTCGAAACGGCTCGGCTCAAGGTACCGCGGCGGCCGATCGGCTGACTGGATCAAGGTCAAGAATCCGGCGGCTCCGGCCGTCAAGCGCGAGGCGGAAGAGGATTGGAGCACCCTGGGGCAGACGGTTGCGATGACGTCGCGCCGTTTCCGCCGGCCAAACTGATCGCGGCCCCTCCCCCGGCCGAATCGTCTACACTTGGGTTCCGATGGCAATGTGGGAGATCACGATCACCTGCCGCGACGGATCGCGCCTTCGCTTTACGGAGCAGAAAGGTGACCCGCCGCAGAAGGGCGATATCTTCGAGGTAGACGTCGGCCAAACAATCAAAGCGAAGATCGACGACCATCGCGAAGAGCGGCCGAGCGGCTGGCGCCCTCCCTTTTTCCAGGTCACGGCGACCGAAATATAAAATGTGATTGAGGTGTTGAGTGTCGGTAAAGCCTCGCCGCTTCAGCTGCCGTGGTCCGTCGAAGACTTCCGCGTCATTGCGTATGGTGGCTGGAACGGCCACGTGACGGGCGCGGTTTAGCTGTCACCGGAGGCGAAAACGCGGAACATGACCGAGGAATTTGCTCTCACTCTGACTTGTCCCAAATGTAGTGCGCCACTTATCGCCGCCGCGGATTTGCAGACTACCGATATGCTCAAATGCCCTGTGCATGGCGATATAGGCACCCTCAGCGAACTTCTGGATCAGACCCTTCAGCGGAAAATGGGAAATGCTTTAACGGAAGCGTTGAAAAAAGGCGATGATGACGCCTCCTGAGGGTAAGCCGCCGTGGACTGCCGAGGATAAACGACGCCGGTTTCGTCGTGAAGGACCCTAACCGTTGTGCGGGGGAAATAGCTACGTTCTACCTTTGAGAATGTCGCGGTGTTCCTCAAAGCGCCGTAGGTTCGCTTCGAACAGGCGAAGTGTTCTTTCGGCCTCCAATGTATCCACCCCGGCAGCCCTCAAACGGACTATGAGGCCCTTCTGTTGTTGTACGATGCGCCGCCCCTCGGCGACGAGTTCCTCGGCGCGGCGAAGATCGTTTGCGGAACCCATTTATCCAAATAACGCGAAGGGCGAAATAGGCGCAGGAACTCATCTCATTTCGCCATCCCCAGTGCTAACAACGGCCCGGCGGGCGTAAGGCTGAGTCCGCGGTATAATCGCGCGACGAGAATCAGTTGGCAGGTGTCACGGCTCATCACGCGAGGAACGCAATGGCGCCTAGGCTTTCGCCGGAAGATTACCGGCTCCTCGACGAGTTGAATCGAAGTGGTGGAACTGCCCGTATTTCGGATGGCCGACCTCGACATGGCACCGATCGGCTCGTTGACGCCGGGCTTGCCACCTCGCGGTCGTTGAACTTGAGCGACGTAGAATACGAAATGACGCCGTTGGGGCGCAAAGCACATGTGCTGAGACAGCACGGGATCGTGAGTACGGATATTGACACGATCGAGCCGCACCAATCCGACACCGACGGACTGTGGTACGTCAAAGTTTGCTGTCCTGGCGATCCGGCGGTTTTGATAACCGTCAGCAACGGAGCGAGCCTCGTTGCCCATTTGCGCAATGCGCGTGTGACAGACCTTGCCGACCGCTTCCAGGAACAAACAGATCGCGCGCGCCGATTCGCCGGGAGTGCGGTCTGACCGTTGCATCTTGGCCTGAACTGCCTGCCGCTTCACGCCGCCGTGGACCGTCGATCCGTTATTGGCTCATATACTGACTGCGGACCTGGAAGTTCATGGCCGGGGCGCGTTCCGTGTTGGCGGTGCTTGGTGCTGCCGGCCACCTCGCCGGGTCCAACACATTTGGCATTTGAGCCGGCACATCGGCGCTTGACGTTGTGGGCTCCGAGCTCTGCTCTTCGTTCGGTGGTGGTTCATTGGCCGGCACCAGCGGCGCTGAATCAAAGCTTTGCGTGCGTGCCGTTTTTGCTGCTTCTATGCAGCTAACACCGATAGCATCCATCCGAGTTGTGAGCGTTTCTAAGGCTCTAACAAGAAGTTCGCGCTGATCTGTCGCTTCTTTGGCCTCCTTGCGCAACTTGTTATTCTCAAGAAGCACGCGTGCGCGCTCGCGCTCAAAGTCGTTGCGTTCTGTCTCTAGCCGCTCATAGTCGGCAAGAAGACGTCTAAGCGCAGCAACGGTACTAACGGCAGATTTTAGTACTTTCTGTCTGTCGTCTTGCTGTGATTGCTCGACGCTAAGAACCTGTGCCTTTGCCGTGTCGGAGGAATCCATTTTGGCCCCGCTTTCCGCAGCAGCAATTCGGATTCCGTTATTGCGCTAGTTTGCCTTACAATGGATTAACGATTTAGCCCTGCCCGGCGGCTACTCGACGAGGTGCGACGCGTTCCCGCCGCCGTGGACCGTCGAGGAGATGACTAGCCTCCGCTTATCCCCACGCCCCGTTCGGCCAGAAGGTGGTGAGCTTTGTCAGTAAGTTGAAATCTTTCGGGCTCATCTTTTGCCGGCCCGACAAGTCCCTTGGAAACAAGCGCATCAAGAACGCTCCTTTTGTGCGCCTTCAGATTTACGCCCGGTCCATCCAGTAAATCGCAAAGCACCGCAATTTCCAGGTCAGTGACGACGTCATCAGCCATGACATTCCTCATCGCTGGGGGAAGCAGACTTGCGTGGGCGACACGCTATGCTGACCGAAGGCCCGATGGAAAATCGTAGCGAAAGTGTTAAGCCGCTGAGGTTTGCCGACGCCATCAGCAAATTATGTTCCGACGCCGTTCACGTCTCGTGCGGCTACCGTTCCTAGTGAAAGCGCATAAAGATATCCCTATGCATCTATGCGCCGCGCAGCTTCTCGAGCCCTTGGCACGTCCACGATGTAGGGCCTCGGCGATCGCGTTAACGGGTAGTTTGGCGACTTGCGCTAATATCCCCGTATGCTCCGTCAGATCAAACTCTTTCTCCGAGGCGAACGCGGCGCGACCGCTATCGAATATAGCATCATAGCGGGCGGAATCGCTGTGGCGATCATCGTCACTGTTTACGGCATCGGCCCCAAACTCAACACAACGTTTTCGTCGGTCTCATCGCAATTGAAGTAGATAGATCGCGTATGCGACACCTACTGTTCTTGACCTTGATATCGGTCCTACTTCTAGCCTTCGATGCTTTCTATTTTGGTGGCCGATATCGTTCAGAGATTTGGCAGGGTGCCGTGTCCAAGGGGCAAGCTTTCAATCGCGAGATCGAGTACAGATTGAAACGCTCTCTGTGGTAAGACTAACGAGCCGAAAAAGGGGGTGGCCGAAACCGCTGTCGACCCCGATGGCCCGCTTCCCGCCGCCCGAGCATTTCACACTGGCGGATTTGCCAGCGGTGGATGGAACTCCATATGGTATTTTGGAAGCGTGACCAGGACCGCGGTTTCATCCCAAACTTGCGACCCTGGTACACGGGCCCCGGCGGATAGCCTGGCAGCAACACGCCGGGGCCGCCCTAAGCCTTCCGCTTCTCACAAACCATCCCCCAATTGAGGGGTGATCTCATTCGTCGCCCTTGTCGGACGACTCCGCCAGGTCTTCGCTCACAATCCGGTCTATTAATTCCGCCGCCCGCTCGGTGAATTGGTCTGCAGCGGCATGCCGCCCGGTCGCTCGGGCTTCCGAGGCCAGTAGCAATAAGCGAGCTACCCGATTGCGTAGTCTATCGTTGTCCGGGTCGGTCATAGGAGCTTCCTATTCCGCCAACACGGATTTAAGAAAATTGTTGCACTAAACTCGCCATGCTGCGGTCCAATCGCCGCCTATCCCTAACAAGTGACTCGCTATCGCTTCGATTGAGGCGCACGCTCTGCGCATAACCGGCCGGCCGCGTCCTGGCCTCAGGCGTCGGTGGCTGAGAGACCAAATGCGCTCCCGCCTGCACGGAGCGTCCGATGACTCCATTCTTCCCTGATGGCACCAAGTTCATTGAACCGATCGCATGCAGGAAGTGTCAGGAGCATGCCTACCTGATACGCCGCGCCCCTGATCCCGATATTCCAGGCAACGAAATCCTTACGCAGTGCTCTGCTTGTGGGCATCAAATAGAGCAATCGGCCACGCTATGAGCCGTGCTTGCCCCAACGAAGCCCGCCGGATCGCCGCGAACATCGCCAAGCTGACGGAGCTGCTGCGTTTCAGAAAAGAATAGAGGCCCTGGCGGATACGACAGGGTCTGGCGGATACGACAGGTTCGGGGCGGGTTGAGCCAGCGTTAACATTCGTAACGAACGCTGAAGGCGTTCCCAATCTAACGAGGAGAATGAACAATGTCACAAGGGCACTCACAGTCGAATAGTTGTCAGCCTCCGGCCCCTTGTTATCAACCCCACGAAGCCAATTGCCATCAGCAGCCGGAACCGTGCCAGTCCGAACATAACGACTGCGGACAACAGCACTGCGATAGCTTAAGCCTTAACATCGACGTTAGTCTCGATTTTGGGAGTGACTGTCATCACGGTTTGGGGTGACGGCTGCCACGTCGCACTACGGTCAATCTTGAATCGCTAGGAGTGTGTCATTGGACTTACCCCCGTCGCTCACCGCGCCGGGGTTTTTTCATGCCGAAGGTCCGCAATCAGCACACTCAAAGGATCGGTGCGTTTTGGGTTTCATTCAAATGCGAACTCGTCTCAGTCTATTTGTTCAAATTCAAGGACGAATTGGCGTTCCGATTTTCTCGCGCGATGAGCAGATGCATGGTAAGGTGATCTCATTCGTCGCCCTTGTCGGACGACCCCTCGCCCGGTCAATGGTTGATCCACTTCCTCGGATCGGAAGAGGCAGAAGCCGCGATCCGGAGAAGTGGGATGGACCGGTGAAGTCGCGATAATCGCCGCGCTCAACAAATTCGGTACGTTGCTGGTCTAAGATTTGCACCAGCGGGATGACAGCTTTGGGTCAATCGCAACCGAGCCTCCCAGCTCCAGCGCATCCCGATGTCCGCTATGCCCCCAATTGCGACCAAAGAATTGCAGCGCCGCGATTCGACGCGATGGGCCAGTTTCGGACATGTGAGCCGGCCGTCTGTCCGCACATGCCCTTTGAACCGAACCAATCCTTTGGCTAAAGTCCATCTGATTAAACAATCAGTGATCGGTGTTCGGATGGCCACCGCTCCTTTGACCAAATATGCGAAATGCGGCGACATCAGCATCGCTTACCAAGTTGTGGGCGACGCCCCCCTCGACGTCATAATCGTGCTGGGCGGTATCTCGAATATCGAGGTGTTCTGGGAACTTCCTGAGTTTGCCGCGTGGATCACCCGATTGGCATCCTTTTGCCGCGTCATACTGTTCGATAAGCGTGGATTTGGGATGTCCGATCGGGACGTCGATTTAACTTTGGAAGAGCGGATGGAAGACATCCACTCTGTCCTCGATGCTGTCGGCGCGAGCCGTGTCGCTGTCTACGGAGTTTCAGAAGGTGGTCCTCTTGCAATTCTCTTTGCGGCGACCTACCCGGAGCGAGTGCAAGCTCTTGTGCTCGACTCGAGTTTTGCGCGTGCGACTGCTGCACCAGATTATCCGGAAGGTGCTGAACAGCAACCAGTCTTCGAGCTGATGCGGAAAACGATCGATCACGCGTGGGGCGAAGGTGAGTCATCGCATTCTTTGCGCCCTCAGTTAAGAATATTCCGGCTGCGCGGCAATTCTTTGCCAAGCTGGAACGCATGTCGGCCAGCCCGCGGATGGCGCGCAAGGCGTGGGATTGGATGTGGGAGCTTGATGTCCGGCCGGTGGCGCGCGCGTTGCGGGTACCAACCCTGGTGCTTCACCGGACAGGCGATCACGCGATCCTGGTTTCGAATAGCCATTGGCTGGCGCGGAATATTCCCGGCGCTCGGCTTTTCGAGCAACCCGGAATTGATCATGCTCCGTGGCGATCAAATGTCGTCAGCGATCTCATTGAAGAGGTGCGGCATTTCCTGACGGGGTCACGCGGCCCTGTGGAAAGAGATCGAGTTCTGGCCACTGTGCTTTTCACCGACATCGTCGGCTCGACTGAAAAAGCCGCCGCGCTCGGAGACCACAACTGGCGCGATCTTCTCGATAATCATCACGCTGTCGTCCGTAGTAACCTCGCGCGCTTTCGCGGCCATGAGATCAAAACGACCGGCGATGGCATCCTTGCTACCTTCGACGGCCCGGCGCGCGGTGTGCGCTGCGCCTGCGCCATTGCTGACGAGATCAGGCCCCTTGGGATCGAGGTCCGGGCAGGGCTCCATACTGGCGAATGCGAAATGATCGATAAGGACGTAGGCGGTATTGCCGTTCATATCGGCGCGCGCGTCGCGGCGCTCGCTGGCGCCAGCGAGGTTTTGGTGTCGAGCACGGTCAAGGACCTTGTAGCGGGTTCAGGTCTGCGTTTCGCCGATCGCGGGAACCAGTCGCTTAAGGGGGTTTCCAACGAATGGCGTATCTTCGCGGTCGAACGGTAAAAACCTCCCTGCTTAAAAATCTATCCAGACATTCGTTTGATCGTTCGGCACGTCCGCTTCGGGCCAGTAACTGCCATTCGATTTGGAGAGCGGTCGGCTACTCCTCGAAACCGAGCCAACGAGCGACAACTTCGAGGGGTTCACGCGGCATGTCCAGGTGATTCACCGCGGCTTGGTTATCCTCATAGCCGCACGACATCCCGCAGGTGACGACTTCATCTGGCCCTAAGCCCAATTGCTCGGCAATAATCGATTGAAACCGAACGAACGAGACCTGAGGACATGTGGCCAGGCCTCGAACTTGCGCCGCAAGCATCACGTTTTGGAGGAAGAGGCCGCAATCGAGCCAACTATGTCTCGTCAGTGCAGCGTGCGTTGTGAAGATTAGCCCCACCGGCGCACCGAAGAAAACATAGTTGCGGCCAGTTTGGCGCGCCCGAGCTGCCATATCTGACCGATCAATGCCAAGCGCCGAATAATACCGCCGACCAAACTCATCAACGCGCGCTGCGCAATCCGTTGGCGTCGGCTGAGGAAAAGGCGAAAATGGAGGCGTCGTATTGTGGTGATGTGCTGGAGCTATCGCCTCGCCCAAAGCATCCTTTGCTTTACCCGTCAGCAAATAAACGCGCCAAGGCTGGGAGTTGAAGTTGCTGGGTGCCGCGCGCGCCGCATCGACGATTTCCATCAGCAGACGCCTGGGCACGGGTTCAGACTTGAATGCGCGGACAGCCTTACGCGAACGGATAACGGCGTCGAGGATATTAACAGCGGCTTCTGCTTTTCTGCTGGCACGCATCTCAAACTTTGCTCAAGTAGTCAATCGCAGCATTCTCAACATCGTAGTCGTAGAGCCACATTCGAAAAAACTTTGCGTAGCCCGCGATCTCTTGATCGCGTTGCGTGAGATCGTTGTATTTTGAATCGTATCGAAGACCATTTTTCCGCGCCTCTGCCTGAACGACATCAGTGCGTTCGCGACGAAAAGCTTCGTAATGCCTCAAGATGTCGACTACGTCGCCCGAGTTGCGCCCTTCGAGAAAAACAGCCAGCGCAACGGCGTCTTCAATTGCTTGATTGGCACCTTGCCCGAGGTGCGGAAGCATTGCGTGGGCGGCATCTCCAAGGAGCGCCAAGCGCCCATTGGTCCATGACGCCAGGGGCCTACGATCATACAAGCCCCACCAGAGGCAACTATCTACTTTTTCGAGCAATCCGACGACGCGTCGATCCCAACCTTCGAAAGATGCCGCGAGTTGGTCATGATCACCAACGGCGGACCATGATTCTACGGTTTCATCTTCGGTTGGAACGAAGCCGACGTAATTTAAGAGCTCACCACGCCGAACAGGGTACACCATGAAATGCTTGCCATCTCCCATCCAAATCTGGTGCGTCTCTTTTCTCCATTCCGGAAGCTTCTCCCTCGGGACCAAACCGCGATAGGCGCGAGAGCCGGAATATTCCGGTGTCGATGGTTGGACGATATATTTTTGTAGGAGCGACTGGATACCGTCTGCGCCGACAACAACATCTGCTTCGGCTGTCGTTCCGTTTGCGAATTTCAACAGCGCTGCGCGAGCATTCTGTTCGAATCCAATGCAGCGATGAGCTGTTCGTATCACACTCGCCGGAAGACTTTCTGCAAGCGTCCGGGACAAATCCGCCCTGTGCATTCCATAGACACCATTCCAGCCACTTGAATCAGTGGTCGGCATCGGACCAACAAGGCTTCCGTCCATGCGGTAAACCGA
The DNA here is from genome assembly GCA_963806465.1 of uncultured Alphaproteobacteria bacterium. Classification (GTDB taxonomy): domain Bacteria; phylum Pseudomonadota; class Alphaproteobacteria; order Rhizobiales; family Xanthobacteraceae; genus BOG-931. The sequence continues at coordinate 121,230 of CAWDZD010000028.1, forward strand.
GACATCGCCGACTTTTGCACCTACCCGGGCCAACGCATCCTTTAATCCCATTCGTTCCAGCTGTCGCCGACCATTTGGAAAAAGCGAGAGGCCCGTGCCAATCTCGCGCAGCGTCTCAACTTGTTCAAAAACAGTGACGTCGAGCCCGCGACGAAACAGGGCATTGGCGGCTGACAAGCCGCCAATTCCTCCCCCGACAACGGCAACTCGGAGGCGATTGTTCGGCAAGAGTTCTTCCTTCCAAAAGCATCGATGTTGGTAGATGCAGCCGCTTTAGCGGTCCAAAGAATGTGCTCCAATCAAAGTCTGCTCACTTGGTTCCAGCCTTCATGGGGTCCCGCACTGCCTCGAAGGTCACAAACTCGGTGTTGTAGAGTTGCCCGTTTATCTTTTCGACCTTGCGGATATAGATGTTGTTCACGACATCGCGGGTCTGCGGATCGATGGTCATCGGGCCGCGCGGGCTTTCCCAGGTCATACCCTTCATGGCCGCCACCAAGGTATCGCCGTCGGATCGACCGCCAGTCTTTTTTAGAGCTTCATAGAGCAAGTGCATTGCGTCGTAACCGGCGAGCGAGACCACGTTTGGCCTAAACCTGTTTGCCGCCTCGAATGCCGCGACGTACGCCTTGTTGGTTGTGGAATCGTGGGCGGCCGAATAAGACCCAGCTGTAATCATGCCGATCATTTGGTCGCCCGACGCGTTAAGAGTGTCGTCGTCGGTCAGATCGCCGGCCCCAATGATCTTGATGCCCGAGTTGGCCAGACCGCGCTCGGCGAACTGTTTGGCAAAAACGCCGGCCTGCGGGCCGGGGAAATAAATGAACGCCGTATCCGGATTGATATCGCGTATCCGCTGCAGGAAGGGGGCAAAATCCGGATTAGCGAGCGGGATGCGAATTAACTCGATGATCTGCCCCCCTGCCTGGATGAAACGGGTTTTAAAGGCGATTTCTGCTTCAATTCCCGTAGCCCAATCATTGACCAATGTGACCACGCGTTTGCTGCCGTTCTTGGTCGCCCATTCGGCCATGATCCAAGACTGCTGAGCGATTACAAATCCTGCGCGCACCATGTAGGGCGACTTTGTAACGGTGACCGAAGCGCCCGAGCTCAGGACCAAAGTGGGTATCCTGGCTTCTGTCACCAACGGCGCGATCGCCAACGAAGTTGGTGTAATTCCGATGCCAATCAGGCCAACTTTCTCATTGACGATCATCTCTTGGACAATGCGGCGCGCATTATCGGCAACGCCAGCATCGTCGCGCAGGATAACGTCGATCTTTCGGCCTGCGACCGTGTCGCCGTGTTGCTCAACGTAAAGCTTGATCGCGGCAGCCAGTTGCCGCCCGACGGCATTGAAGCCCGCCCCCGTCATGGGAATGCTGATCCCCATCTTGAGAACTTCCTGCGCACCTGCGGGACGGGCAAGAACCCCGGCAACGGCGCAGGCAGCTACTCCTTTGAGCATTGTCCTTCGCAACATTGCGTTCCCTCCAGCATCACAGCCGATTGACAGACGCCGAAAATCAGGTTGCCGCGGGACCAAGCAGACTTTTTGTGACGCGGGCGATGGGGCCACACGCACTATGCCGCAATTGATATTATCACATTGCCGCATATGCGCTGTGTTATGCGTCATAGTAAATTTGGCGCTGATGTCGGCTACGGGTCATTCGCGTCGTTTGAGCGATGTCGGCATGTCTGCTTCACCCCCAACTACGGACGTATCACTGCGACGCAGCAAACCGACGCTTTGGGCCAATCGCGACCGTTTGCACTGCGGAAAAACAGCGAGCCTTTTCGCTCTTAACTAGCGCAGCGCAACGGGATGAATCCGGAAGTCGAGGCGGCTGCGCAGTAAACTACAGCTCGTTTGCAAGCTTCTCGCCTTTAATGGACCGATGTTTCCTTAGCGAGGGCATCGAGCGCTTGCGGCAAGCCGCGCAAGGACAACGGCCTGGTGCTGGCGGATTGCGATGAGAAAGTACTGGTCTTCGGGGAGTCTGACGCCAAGCCGATGGGCTATGAACGACAATTTCAGTCTGGTTTCTTGTCGTTCGAAGGGTCTATTCCCGCGCGTCCTTGCGCGGACAGATGCGCGACGGGCAAATGCCAGCCGTGTCTGATCGCCATGAAGCGAAGGCCGAAACACAAAGCCCCTCCGGCCAGAGCTGAGACGCTATAGGAAAGACCAAGCAGATCACCGATGACGACGATTGACGCGCCGGCCAGTGCTGCAACGGCGTATAGATCGGAACGCAGCACCTGCGGGATCTCCGCGAGGAGAACGTCGCGCGTCATGCCGCCGCCTATGCCGGTCAACATGCCCAGAAGAGCTGACATTACCGGGCTCAATCCGAACTCGATCGCCTTTTGCGCACCGGCGACTGCAAAAAACGACAGTCCCGCCGCGTCGAACAGAAGCACGGGACTGCGCAGCCTGTCGACGCCGGCATACGAGAAGAAGGTGATGAGCCCCGCCAAGACCGAAACCAGCAAATATCGACCATCGGTCAGGGCGGCCGGGGGCACTGCACCGATCAGTAAATCGCGGCCAATCCCACCAAAATTTCCGGCCACGAATGACAGGACGAGGATGCCGAAAATGTCGAGTCGGCGATTGACCGCGGCAACAGCGCCGCTGATCGCGAAAACGAAGGTGCCCCCCAAGTCAAGAATATGCACGAAAGTTTCAATGGTGATCATGACGGTTCCGCTCGCGAAAGCTTAACGTATCGAGCGGAAAGCACGAAGCGGCACTGGGACAAATCCGATACGAAGCCGCAACCGCATCGCGTGTTTTCACACAACGCACTCCCACGGCAGCCTTCGACGTCAGGTTGCGCCAAGCCATGCCAGCGCGCCGACGACTAACGTCTCGACCCCCGTTTCCAAGGTCGGATGCAGTACCGGTGCGAATTTCGGGCTGTGATTAACCGGGAGTTCATTCAGCTTACCCGCAGCCTTCGCCTTGGCGTAGCTTTGAGGATCATTGCCGCCTACGAACCAAAACACCGAAGGCACTTGCCATGCGGTGCCGAAGCAGCCGAAATCCTCGCTGGCCGGAGCAGGGCCCGTATGTTTCACCCGATCGGCGGAAAAATAGCCGCGAAAAGCCGCGGCGATGCGGTTGCTCGCGGTTTCGTCATTGACGTTGAGTGGGTAGCGGTCGAGCGGCGTGATCTCCGGTTTGCGCGGAGCCCCCGAGGCTTCGGCCTCGGCATTGACGATCCGCGTGATTGCAGCAAGCACGTGTTTGCGCACGCCAGCGTCGAACGTCCGCACATTGAGCTTGATGACAGCTTCGTCGGGAATGACGTTCTCCTTCGTGCCGGCCTGCAACACGCCGACCGTGACGACCGCCGCGTCGTTTGCGGCAACCTCGCGGGACACAATGGTCTGGAGCCGCAGGACGACGGATGCTGCCATGACGACGGGATCGATGCTTGCCTGCGGCATCGAGCCATGCGCACCGCGCCCGAACAGACGGATTTGTAGACTGTCCGCCGCGGAAGTGATCGGTCCAGCGCTTCCGGCGACGGTGCCCGAGGGGCCTACCATGACATGCTGGCCAAGCACGACATCGGGTGTCGGGAAGCGTTTAAGCAGGCCGTCGTCGATCATAGCCTGCGCGCCTTGCGCGGTTTCCTCACCCGGTTGGAATACCGCCATCAACGTGCCCTTCCAGGCGTCGCGCGCCTGCGACAGCAATGTCGCCGCACCGACCAGCCAGGCTACATGCATGTCGTGGCCGCACATATGTCCCACCGGCACGGTGTTTCCTTCAGCATCCTTCACCGAGACCTTGCTGGCATAGGCAAGGCCGGTGTTTTCGGCGATCGGCAGCGCATCCATGTCGGCGCGTAGCATCACAGTTGGCCCTTCGCCGTTGCGGAGCAGTCCAACCACACCCGTCTTGCCCACCCCGGTCGTCACCTCGTAACCAGCTTTCCTGAGCTTGTCGGCGGCGATGCCGGCCGTTCGCGTCTCGTGCATCGACAATTCGGGATGGGCGTGAATGTCCTTATAAAGCGGTTCAAGATCGGGTAGCTGCTTGCCCAGGTTCGTCAGGACAACGGATGCGCTGTTGAGGGACGTATGCTCAGCCATGATGATCTCCTTCTGATGCCTGCCGGCGGCTAAGGCCCTACGGCAAGAACGCTTGGAACGGCAAGCCGGGCGCAGTCGTCAGCGCATCGCCGGGCGGCATCGGCGGATTCGGATCAAACCACCATTTGCGACAGTCGCTCGTCTTTCTGAATGTTCCTCCGATGGCGCAGCCCGAAGCCTACATCGGAGGCGCTGACAAACTGTTCGACGCTAGCGGCAAGCTGATCAACGAGGGGACGCGGAAATTCCTACAAAGCTTCATGCAGGCCTATGCTGCGTGGATCACGGCAAACGCCCACGTGGCATAAAAGCCAGCGACCGAACGAGGGTAAGTTGAACTCGTTATCAATCTCAAGACCGCGAAGACACTCGGCCTCGCAATTCCCGCCGCGTTGCTCGCTACGGCCGACGAGGTGATCGAGTAACCGATTGAATATCACTTTCGACTGCTGCAATGCACACTTGATGTCGGAGATGGGTCATTCGCTACCGATGCATTCGGCGCCGGTGTCGTATCAGGTCCGAAATAGTCTAAAAGCGGACTAAGGGCGTGGAACGGTAAAAACGGCATACTCGCTCGCGCACCTTCGACTGAAACCGGTCCGCCTTAACACGGTTTCGCTCGCTAGTACTGATCGGGTAAAAACGGTTGCACGCTCGCGCTCGTTGTTACTAGCCACAGTGCCAGTTGATGCGCGTTTTTGCGGCACGGTGAAGTTTTAGACGCGCTCACGCGTACCGATCGTCGCAGTGCGGTTCGGCTTTCCGTTTGGCCAGCGCAAGCTCGCTGATTTGCTTCGAATAGACGAAGACGAGCGGCGACGATAACAAGATACCAGCTTCAACGTGCCTTGTTCTGGCGGCCTCCAGCGCGCCCTCGAAGTCATCCAGGACCCGCACTTCCATAATTTCAAAGGTCCGGAGGGGTAAAGCAGGCGCCGGCGGCGCGGCGTGTGAGAATGCAGCAGCGAAAAGCGCATGGAGAATTTCCGCACGGTGTGCCGATCCGCTCCGCGCCATACCTCGACTAAGTTCGGGCGGGCTGCGTAGAATTTCCTCTCCGGCAGATAAGCGAGCACGGAATGAGCGGTGTCGCGCTCTCGCTCTCAAAAACAATGTTGGAAATCTTAGCGGTGTTCATAGCTGCAACTCACCGAGCACAGGGCCGTAGGCCCTCTCGACGCAAAATTACACCGGCGAGTTGTTTGCTCGGAACCGCGATGCCAAAGTAGGCCAAGCCCGGCTCCGACCATGTTTGATCAAAGGCGTGAACGCTTCGCCCAGGTATCAAGACGATTAAAGCTCCAGGCTGATGCGGGGGGACATTCAGATATTGTCCCAGATGCTCCCCGGCAATAGTTGCTGCACGTCCATGGTTGAACGCTGACCGAGCGCATCTCCATTTTGTGCGATCCAAGCGTCGCCGGTTTGCCGGCCTAAATTGAAGAAATACTCAAGGAGTGGCGGGTAGTTGTTAAGCTTGCTCGACATCGGAAATTTTTCCATGATCGGGCTAGCTTCAATAATGTGAAATCGCAGACGTCTGAATGGCGACTGCCCCTCATCTACGAAACGCAACACGACGGCAATCACGCCCATTTCTAGCCAGAACGTCGAATTGTGGCTGATTTCCACCGTGCGGTTGAAGATGTCTCGTACGGTGCGCGGCGCTTCCGGACGATTGACGGGATCAACTCTGACGATAATTAGATCGCAGTCCTGGATCTTGGTGAGCAGGGGACCGAGGGCCGGGTTTCCCGTGAGAGTGCCGTCCCAATATGGCTCGCCGTCAATCTCCACAGCGCGAAAAAGCTGCGGCAAGCACGCTGAGGCCAGCAGAGCATCGACCGAGATGTCCCGATTGGTGAAGATGCGCCGTCTTGCGGTGCGGGCGTTGGTTGCGCTCACCGTGAGCTGAATTTCCTCCTGCAAACGCAAGCGATCGAAATCGATCACTTCCGCAAGCAATGGCCGCATCGGATTGTCATTGGTCGGGGGCAGATCGTAGGGCGACAACTTTCTCTTCATGCCCTCGACGTAAGCAGGAATGCTTTCGAGAGGCGTGTTGGCAGCCTGCTCCCCGGAAATTCCGGAGAAAAAGCTGCCAAATCCGGGCATGCTACCGACTGCCTCCCAGTACCGTCGAAGTTGAGCCCGGGCCTGTTTGGGGCCTCCGCGCACCAACCCGTCAACAAGGACAGCGCCGTTCATGGCCCCTGCGCTGGTTCCAGTCACGCCGATGAGGTCGATACAGGCCTGCTCTAGCAGCCGGTCAAGCACGCCCCACGTGAACGCGCCCTGCGATCCGCCGCCTTGCAAAGCCAAAGCAATTTTGCGTTGCCGCTCGATCATATCGGTAGAGTACCAAACGGACGGCGCCGCCGTCACTCGAACACTGTGTCGAGCGTAAAGCTTTGGCGGTAGTTTTCGCACGGCATCGTGCGGTTATGAGTAACGCTTTGCGTTGAGCGCCGTGGTGCGCGTACCGCGCCGCAGAGTGTGGGGTCCGCGCAACACCAATGCAGCGCCATCTCCATCGCGCGCACTTTAGGTGAGAAAGCTTCAATCTCAAAGACGAGACATCTTCTCTGAAATCTGGCCGTTTTGTCCCACGCGAGCGCCTTCTGGTGCATCTCAGCTATTAGCTTAGGTTTCTAGCTCAGCGAGCCATCGGAGTGCCTTGATCCCCGGCATGAAGAAATAGTCGCCGCCTCGAGTGGTGACGAATTGCGGCAAGCCCTGCAAGCGTCTGCGCACGGGACGGTGCGGAATGCTCAACTCGCCCGCTCCCGCCTTCGCGCCCGTGATTGGGTCGGTCTGGATGCCCGCTCCGATAAACTCCCCGTCGTTGAGCCAAGTCGCTTGCACGAACTCGAACTGCCGCTTGAGATCCGCTCCGAGGAAAACAAACATCAGCCCGCGATCGGCGCCATCGTCATCGAGAACGCCTGCGGGGAGTTCCGGCCCGTAGCTCGTTCCCCGGCGGATCATGCGGCGGATCCGGACGCTCGTGCCGCTGTCTTTGAGCGCGTCGCGAGGGTTCATTCGCCGGATGTGCGACCCCGGCGGCGTCTTGAAACCGATCTTGTCGTCATCATAAAAAAGAAAATCGTTGTTGCGTTTCCGGTCGGCTCCCAGCTCCGGATCGTCGCGGTCGGGACTGAGGGCGAGAGGAGCCCCGCTGCGCCACCGGCCCATCATCTTTGCCGCAAGCCGCTCCTCTTCCTCGGGCGAGCTGGCATGCGCTTTAAGATACCGCCGGAACTCGCTCACGCGCTGGCGGAGCTTACGGACTACCGCGTAGGTACCGTTACGACCCAGAACCTCGGGCTTGGGCGGTGGAGGGGTGAATCCGATTTCATCGGCGTAGCCCAGAATGAACTCGCCCGCTTTCAGCGGCGGCTCCTTCGGGTTCGTGCCTGGCACCCCGCTCCCTTCAACGGCGGGATGGCTGATACCGTCTCGGAAACCGAAAGCCTCTCTTTCGGACGGCAATGCGTAACAGTCCTGGCGCCAAATCATGGCGACACCGTCTAGTGCCTCGTAAGCGCTTCGTGCCGTCTCCAGAACCGCATCGAGGCGCGCTCGGTCGGGGGCCAAGGCGGCGAACAAGACGTGGACCTCAGGGCCCCCGAGTGGCTTTTCCCAGTGATCGGGGGAATTCTCGCCCGTATCTCCAATTACCGTGGCCCGCGCCGCCATCCCTTGCTGGAACTCGGGCGGGAAACTTTCCAAAGACTTCGCCGGCACTCCGAGCGCCTTTAGGCCCTGGAAAGTCAGAGCGACGCTAAACCAGGCGTCGCCTGCCGGGCTAATGGGATGTGCCGCGGAAGCCACGACTCTTGCCGTGCGCCTCATGAGCTCGCGACCGGCCTTACGATTGTCGATGCGGAATAAGAGGTAAGTCGCGGCGTACGGTGTGGGCCTAGGAAAGAGCACGCCGCTCTGGATATCGTCTAGCTCAAGCATTGTAGAGCGCCTTTGTTGTGGACCGCACCATCGCTCCAAGGAGCGAGTGGCAGTCTGCCCTGGTTATTGTTTCATCGAGGCGAGATTCCTCCAGAAGTGCATCAAACTGTCAGTGCCACCAAACAGCGTGGTGAAATTAGTCGAGTCAACAAGCTACAGATCTCCAGAGCGCGGCTTACTTGGCGGCATCCAGAGCAGGCAGTTGAAAGCCGTGTTACCCGCTTCGGTGAAAGGGTGTGGTCGGTCGAGATCAATAGGCTGGCGCGCTAGTAGATGCACGGACTTATTTTCCGTACCGGTAACCTCGTAGTGCGGCAGATGAGGATGAAATTTCAGTGTCGGGACGTTGTTGAGCAAGTCGAGCTTGTCAATGTCACGAAACGCTGTGAGCGGTGCAATTTCCCCTTCGACCCGCGCTGGGCGTAGTCCGAAGACATTGTGCACCGGCACACCTAATGCACTCATCAGGGAGCGCGTATATTGCCCAAAGCGCTGCTGCCGTGGCACGAGCGCGTCGCCGTGGTGCAGGTATTCCACTTGTCGCTGTTGTAGGCTGTCGGTAAAGCCAACGTTGTGACGCGGCCAGTAGCAGGCAGGCGCCTTCGCGCTTGAGCCACTCTTGAATCGCCTCCACTTCCTCCGGCTTAGCCTCCTGCTCAGAAAGGACATGATCGAGTCTGAACACCATGAGCGTATCGCAATCCGCT
>CAWDZD010000029.1:0-18859 GCA_963806465.1 uncultured Alphaproteobacteria bacterium
CTGTGGATCAGGAGGTCGGTGGTTCGAGTCCACCCAGCTGTACCAGATCAGGCGCCTCAAGATTTGGCCAAAACGCCTGGCATTTCGGATACTCAATTCAGCGCGAACCAGAATTTGGCGACCAACGTGGCGCTGCACCGGTTGGATTCGAGGCCGCGCGGATTGGACAGCGGGTCGACGTGCCCGCCTAGGGTAGCGTTCGGATCTCCGGTGAGGACGAAACAACTTGCCTTGGACAGGTTGGCGTCGAAGTAGCGCAGATCGAAATGCAAATTGCCGCGTTCAAAAGTCACGCCGAGATTCCAGTTGAGATAAGCCGGCAACGGAAAGCCGCCGATCGCCGCCGACTGATTGCCGAACACAAAATACCCAGCGCCGCCACTAACGACGGCGCCGAGCTTTTCCGGCAGCGCGCTGCGCGGCAATTCATAGCCGAGGCCGGCCGCCGTGTATTCGCTCCATGCCCCGGTGTTCGAATAGTTTGGCGAAACGGCGAAGCCGGCGGCGAAATGGAGCTTCTCGCCGAACTTCGTATCGGCGCGAACGACCCCTTCCCCGTACTGACTGCCGCCGTTGGCTGTGGCTGCTCCCTGCCCGGGGTAAGCGTAATAGTTCCAGCTGACGTCGAAATCGACACTCGAGAAGCTCGGCCGAATGCCGTAACTCAGCGCGACCTCGGCGGTCGCGTTGCCCGGTAGCCTGACACTGGTGAGCGCGCTGGCGTAAAGCTTGTCGGCAAGCGTCGTCTCGATGACGGCGCCGGCCGCAGGCTGATGCGCCGATTGGGTGGTGCCGCGGGACATGTATTCGGTGGCAAATCCGGCGCGCGGACCAAACTGAAACGGACCAATCGCCAAATTCGATGCTGGGGCCGCGGCGCCGGCCGGTCCCGCGGGCACCGAGATCGATCGTGTCGGCCGCGTCGTCTTTGGTAGACTGTTGGGCAGTCTCGGCGCAAACGGACTCGGCGGCTGCCAACACAATTGAAAGCAACGCAGCTCCTGCAATCGCCGCCGCTTGCGCCTGGGCGCACACTCCAGCGGCGGTTCTTTTGCCCTCAACCATCTGAACACGCGATCAGAACCAACTACCAACGCCAGATAAGCAAGCGAGAGACTAACGCTGCCGGGTTTTGCGCGCATCCCTTTGCGGGCCGCGTGACGAATTATGACAGTTATGAGTCGGGCTGATTATTCATAGCTCTTCATTCATGGCTCTGCGGTGGATTGCCCTTGAGCCGGTAGACAAGCCCGGTTTTGGTGGTGCCGAGGAACAGCCAGTCGTGACTGGCTTGCTGCAGCGCGATGAAGAATTGCTGACAGCGGTTCAGCGCTTTGTCGTGGATATCATCCCGGCGCTTGAATTTGGCCTGAAACGCGAACTCGCCACACAACGGATGGTGTGTGCCTCGCTCGCGCCAGATGCTGACATTCGCGTCCGCGGTAATGCCCCTGCCGAAATCCAGAACCCCGAGGTCCTGAAGCACCTCCTCGACGATAGTCTGGTTCACCAATTCGACCCTGTCGGTGTCGGAGGTCTTCAGTGCCTGCAAGGCCGGGAATACCCGTGCCAAAGTCCCCATCGATTCGCGATCACCCTCGGGTGCTTGGCTTACGGGGAATTGCGCATTGTGCGAGAACAACATCCGGTAGCCGCCCACCTGATCTCTCAGCGGCAGGGCCTCGGCCTTGAACTTGATCCGATAGTTGCCGGCAATGTTCGGACGCACGTCTAGTTCCGCAGCCTTCTGCATGTCCTCGTGGCGGAATTTGAAAACGATTTCCGGTTCGCCGACGGGGAAGCCGGATTCGTAGGCGATGCGCTGTCGCAGGATGAAGGCGTGATTGTAGAGCCGGAAGTCCGCAGTATCCAAGAACACCACCTCGCGAATCGCGGGCTTGAGCTCTACGCCTTTGTTGGTAAAGCCAACGCCAAATTCCTTTGCCGTCTTCGCCACTAGTTTCCCGTAGTCAAGAAAGACTTTCGCCGCCGTAAAGCGGTCGGGCTTGAGGATCAGCTTGCACTCGAGATACTGAACCTCATCAAGCGGATGGCCGTCGCTGTAATGTTCCTGTTTGCTGTCGGCGAAAGGCGCCGGCTGCGATCTGTCCTTCGCGATGCTGTTCTTTGCCATGTTGTTCCCATCATTTCTGTTGAGCCAACGCCCAGCGCTCTAAACCGGATAAATCACCGCGACCAGCGCAACGGTAATAAGCATGGTCAGCACCAGCAGCGGCAGCCCGACCTTGACGTAGTCGGCAAAGGCGTAGCCGCTGGGCTCCATCACCAGCATGTTCACCGGCGATGATACCGGCGTCACATAGGCGGCACAGCAGGCGACCGACACCGTCATCGCAAACGCGTACGGCGAAACCTGCAGGGCTTGAGCGGCATCGATTGCAATCGGGCCAATCAAGACCGCCGTCGCCGAGTTGGAAACAAATAGCCCGACCAGCGCCGTTACCAGAAACACGACGACGAGCATCGCGATTGGCCCGAGCGATCCCAGCGCCGCGACCAGCTCCTTCGCCATCAGGTCGGTCGCCCCGGTCTTGGTCAGCGCTGTCGCCAGCGGCAGCATGCCGGCGATCAGCACCACCGTCTTCCAACTGATAATGCGGTAGATGGCTTCTAGCCTGACGCAGCCGCCGGCGATCATCGCCAGCGCGGCGAGGAGGGCGGCGGCGGAATTCGGGATGAGTTGGAAGGCCATCACCACGATCATGGCGATGAGAATGCCAATGGCGACGGGCGCGCGCTGGCGGGCCGGCAATCGCTCCTGATATTCGGCCGGCAAGGTCAGGACCACGAAGTCCTCACGGTCGTCCCACAATTTGCCGATGTCGGCCCAATCGCCCGCCACCAGAAGAGTATCACCGAAATCCAGCGAGCGATCGGCCAAGTCCGTCGTCAGCGGCTCGCCGCGATGGCGAATGGCCAGCACCGACATTCGGTGGCGCGAGCGGAATTGGGCATCGCCCAGCGGCTTGCCGATCAATTTCGACTCCGGCGCCAGCATCAGTTCGGCGACGCCGAGTTGTTGTAGCGCTTCGGCGCGCTCCCGCTCGTCAGGGTGAGGCAGCTCGACGAGCCGTTGAGTTTCGATGAGTTGTTGCGCCCGTTCCATTTCGGCGACGACAAAAATAATGTCGTCAGCTTCGAATACGGACTCCGGGACCGCGGAGAGAAATTGCGGTTTGCCGCGCCGATGTTTCTCAAAACCCACCAGCACAGCGTCGCGATCGTTGTCCGACTGCTGCATTTGAGCGACCGATCGGCCGATCAGCGGCGAGGTGGCGGGGACGCGCAGCCGACACCAGCGATCGGCAAGACCGTAGGAACCGACCAGATCGTAGGCGCTTGGCGATGTGGCCGAAGCGTCTTTTACGACAACTTGCTTGCTTAGCAGACCTCGCGCCGCCAGCATGAACGCAATAGCGGCTGCCAGCACCGCAAGGCCGAACGGAGTCCAACTGAAGAAATCGAGCGGCGCGAGGCCGTGCGCGCGCAACGCGCCCTCAATTATCATGTTGGGCGAGGATGCGATCAGGGTCATCATGCCGCTGGTCAGTGCGGCGACCGACAACGGCATGAGCATGCGCTTGCCGTTCAAGCCGGTCTTCCTCGTCACCGTCAGGACCAGTGGGATGAACATGGCGACGATCGCCGAGGAGCTCATAAACGCACCGATGCCGCCGGCCAGCATCATGATGAGCACGATCAGGCGGGTCTCATTGCCGCCGCCGAGCTTCATTACCGCCTCGCCGAGGCGGTGCACGACCCCGGTATTCACCAGCGCCTCGCCGACGACGAAGATCGCGGCGATCAGAATCACCACCGGGTCGCCGAAACCCGCCAGAGCCTCGCGCGGCGTCAGCAAGCGGGTCAGCATCAGCGCCAGGACGACGAGGATGGCGACGATATCGACGCGCGGGCGGCCCCAGGCAAACAGCGCGATGGCGCCGGCCAGTATGCCGAACACGATCAGCATAGGACCTGTCATGGTTGCGCGTTCGAAACGAGAGGAGTTTCGCCGAGACGCACCGGCAGCACGCGCCGACGGCACTCGACGCGAAACCGCTTGGCGAGCATCGGCTCGCCGTCGAGGTTTACGTTTAACTCATTCTCCGCTTCATATTCGATCCATGGACTTCGTGCCGTAACCAGTTCGGTGCGAATACCCGCGGCACCTTCGCGCAGCAAGTGGGAAAAGGCGTCCAGCCGCGCCGCATGGTCCAGTTCGGGCAGGATCATCAAATCCAGGAGACCGTCGTCGAGCAGAGCATCCGGACAAAGCGGCACGCCGCCTCCAGCTTGACGGCCATTGCCGATCGCAACCGCGACGAAACGTCCTTCCCAAGCGAAGCCTTCGGCGCGAAAGCTGCCGCGGTTTCCCGAGAGTTCAGCGAAGTGCGAAATGCCGGTGAGTATGTAGGCCAATCCACCCAAGCGCCGCTTTAGCGCCGGGTCCGTTTCCACCGTGACACGAGACCCGAAGCCGCCCGACATCAGGTTTATGAATGGCCTGCCGTCGACAAGACCGACGTCGATCAATTGCGGCTTGGCGGTTGCTGCAAGTTGCAAGGCAGCCGTGAGATCGTGCACCGGCACGCCCGTGGCGTGAGCAAAATCGTTGGCGGTGCCAAGCGGCAGGACGCCAAGAGAACATGCCGCGGGCAAACCGGAAGTGTAGGCCGCGGCGAATACCTCATTGATCGTGCCGTCGCCGCCGCCGGCAACGATGCAGCTGACTTTGCCCGCGCCGGCGTCGACCAGCGCTTCGGCCGTCAAGCGCGCGGCATCTGCGGGCTCCCAGGTGACGCGCACTTCCACATCGTGACCGTCTTTCCGTAGCGCGTGAACCGCCGTTCGCACCCGAGCGTCGCCCGCCGCCTTTCCGTGCAGCACAATGCGGATTGCCGGCACTGGTCTCGACCTCTTCTATGTCCGCGACTTCCAAATCACGAGTCGCTATCTGCTGCGTTACCGCCGGTTGGCCGATGCGAGCTGAGCGACACTCTGGAAACGGGCCATGATCGCCCAGCATCCCATGGCCCAGGCGGCGCCGATGCACCAGCCGGCCAGCACGTCGGTCGGATAGTGCACTCCCAGATATACCCGGCTGACGCCAACGAGCACGGTCAGAAATGCCGCGAGCGCCATGAAATAGATGCTGATTCTCGGCGAGGTTTGGCTCCGCGCCAAAACGGCGCCGATCGTCAGATAGGTGATCGCAGACAGGGTCGCATGAGCGCTGGGGAAACTGGACGTAAAGACGCGCGCGAGGGGAGCCACGACATCCGGCCGAGCGCGTCCAAACGCAAACTTAAGTAGATCGCTGAGAGCAATTCCGCCGATCACGGCTATCAATGTCAGCCATGCCGCTGCGGGCTTCCCAGCGAAAAACAGATAGCCCGCTACTGCAAGGGTAACAATTCCGAGCACGACCATGCTTCCGAGACTTGTGACGTCGCGCGCCGCTTCCGGCAACCACACCGGCCCGATTGGGACTGTCGGATCCGCGGGACTGCGCAAGGCAAGCATTATCCCACGATCGAAGGCCAGAGTTCGCCCTTTGACCACTTCTTGCGCAATGAAGCCGAACAGCAAAAGAAGTCCGGCGATTGCCAAGATCGGCACCGTTGCACCGGCTCGCCAAATTGTCCGCTGCTGTTGCGACATGGAGGTTCACCGCGTAACGAGAAATCACAACGCAGCCAACTTTGCAATCGAGCTTGCAACGCGTCTCACGGCTTCAAGAATTGCTCGGCGGCGTCTTTCGGCACGACCAGCGGGGTTGCCGCTTCCGGCTTCGAGTTCGAATTTGGCGAAAACCGACGGATTGTCGCGAAAGTGCCGCCGCAGCGTCTTGATCCGATCCCCGTTTGCCGGATGGTCTGACAAAAGCTGAGGGATTTGTTTGGTGTCGGCGTTCTGAAATTCATCAAACAGCCACACCAGCCCCCATGGGTTGTAGCCGGTGGCGGCGCAGACGTCGGAGCCTGTCACGTCGGCCCGCGATTCGACATCGCGCGAATAGGCGAGCGAATGAAGATCTCCGAGCATCTGAATGGCGATCATTTGCGCCAGCGACGGCCCCAGCAACAATGCGGCGCCGAGTTCGCGCCGTTCGATGCGCTGCTGTTCCTTAAGCCGGTGCACGGCGTCGCGGTGAATGGTGTGCGAGACCTCGTGGCACAGGGTTCCCGCCAACTGCTCGGTGTTCTTCACGAAATAGAACAGCGAGTCGACGACATAGACGTTGCCGCCCGGGGTTGCGAACGCATTGGGCTGCGTTTCGTGGACGATGAAAAACTTGAATGGGTGATTGTAGCGAGGTTGCGCCTCTTTGGAAATCGCTTCGGCGATCGGCCTCAACGTCTCGTAAAGCGGCGACGACTCGACAATCTCCCCCTTCTCCTTCAGCTGGCTGTAGACGGCCTGTCCAAGCTCGGTTTCCTGGTCGGTGACTGGCTCCGGAAGTGGCGCCTGAGCTGCACACAAGGTCGAGACCAGCAGCAAGCAGGGCACGGCCCAGCCCTTGGATTTCAGATAATTTGGCATGTCTGTTCTCCCGCGTCCCCGTTGTCCGGCCGGTGAATTCACCGTTGCGTGGCGAATTCACCGGCATTTTTGGACATGGCTGCAATTAGCTCCGCTTGAACTTCTTCAGCTCGAACGACAGGCCGATCAGCATGCAGCCGAAAAACACCGCATACCAGGCGATGGTCCAGATCAGCGCCAGCGCCCCGGTGCTCGGCCAGCCAATCAGCACCACACCGAAGGCAATCGAGATCAGACCGCCGAGGATCAGCCACCACGCGTTGTCGATGATTTTCCAGAGCTGGCCCGCCGCATAAAGCTGCAGCGCGCCGATGACGATCGCCCAGACGGCGATGAACATCAGCAGCACCAGGGCGGTCATGCCGGTATAGACGAATGCCACGACGCCGGCGGCGATGCCGAGGACGCCGGTCAGCCCGAGCCACCATCGTGGACCGGCGTCGCCGCCCGCAAGATTGAACGCCGCCCATATGGCGACGGCCCCGTCGACAATCGCGTAAGCGCCCCACAGATAGGTCAGGGCCACCAGCGTGATGTTCGGCCACAGGAAGGCCAGCACACCAAAGGCGATGGCGACCAGGCCGCGAAGCAGCAGCAGCCACCAGTTGTCCGCAAGCGTCCCCAACAGGGCCGTTGCGGCGAGCGGCATGCGCATTCCGGATTCTACGTGCGTGTTAGACATGATGTTGCTCCTAGAAGGCTTGAGAATTTTTGCTGTCGGCGACGAGCGGTCCGCCGGAATGGCGGCCCGCTCACGCCGGTTTGTTAGTTGGCGTACTCAAAGGGCGGACTAGCCTTCAAGTTGTCCCTGGTGGCGCCGGCAAGAACCAGCTTGTCGCCGACCAACTTGAGCTGCGACACCGGCACGGCGACATCGTGCATGGTCACGGCGAGAAAGCCGCCGGCATTGATGATGGCGGACGACACCGACTTTTCGGTCGTGACAATCACGTCATCGATCGATCCGATGCGCTCGTTCAAGTCGTTGTAGACCGGATGTCCGAGGATCTGTCGCTTGGCGCTCCAACCCAAGGCGACATCGCGCAGTTCGGTGTACGACGAACCGAGAAAAGTCGACCCGGCCACTTGCGCATGCGAAATCGCTGGCGCCGCGACGGCGAGAGCCGCGAGGACGATGAGGTAAGGGGTTTTCATGACAGGGGCTCCTAGGCTTGCTTGGCTTCTTCGGCGGCCAGGCGGCCGTCGACGGCGTCGAGAACGGCGAGCTTCGCCTGTTCGACCGAAGCGATGGCGTAGTCGATGGCGAAACCGGCCTCCCACTCCAGCCGATCGGCGCGGCTGGTGGCGCGTTTGACATCGCGATCGTGCTTGTGGTGCGCGATGTCGGCCTTCAAGTGGTTCATGTCGTCGGCGATTTTCGCCTTCACGGACGCCCAGTTCCTGGTCGCCGTGTCGTTTGCCGACTTGACTTCTTTATCGACCTTTTCGACCGCTTTGGTCGCCGCGGCGTGCGCCTGTTCCTTGCGCGTCACGATTTTCTCGTGCGCTTCCTTCTGGGCCGCGTCCAATGCCTGTTCGGCACTCTTGGCGCGGACCGACAAGTCAGAGAGCTGCTCAGAGAGTCGTTTGGCCATGTGTTGCTCCTTCGGTGAGACTGCTTGTGTCGTGAAAATGGAAAGTCACGCTGGCAAACTTAGCGACCGCTAACAAAAAGGATTGCTCAGTCCTGCTTAAAATGGGACGTCTGTGCGGCGATCGTCGCGTTCGACTATTTTTTGAAAAACGCTCCTTTTTTTTGAAAAACGATCTTGAATTTTACGTTCGTGACATGAGTGGAATGAGCATACGGCCCGAAAGTCGGGCGCGCGTTAAGTGCGCTGGGACAATTCGACAAAAGATGTGCGACTAGGCTGCGTTTGATCGGCTGCCTTGCGCTTCTTCTGCTTGATGTCCGTCGAGGGCGCGACGCCAGGCGCCCGGACTGACGCCAACCATGCCGGTGAAGACCCGGGTCAGGTGGCTTTGATCGGCGAAGCCGCAGGCCAACGCCACATCCGAGAGCGACAATCGGCTGTAACGCAGCTTCTCCTTGGCGACTTCGATGCGACGCGTCACCAGCCAGCTATGCGGCGCCACGCCCATGGTGCGGCGGAACGCCCGCGAGAAATGGCTCACCGATAAGCGGCACTCCCGCGCCACCTCCTTGAGCGGCACTCCACCGTCGAGGTTGGCGCTGAGAACTTCCTTGGCGCGGCGCTCCTGCCACGGCGCGAGCCCGCCCCGCGCCGGGCGCGCCACCTGCCGCATGCCGCCATAGGTTTGGGCGACATGGACCCCGACCGCCAGGGAGATGTGATCGACAAACAACTGATTGGCTTGCTGGGAATGGCTCAACGACGGAAGTATCGTACTACCGAGGCGGGTGATCGTCGCATCGTTGATGCCCGTCGCCTGCCTACACTCCAAGTCGCCAATTCGCGGGGCGCCGGCATCGTCGGCGATGGCGTTCAGCGCGGCGCGCGGCAGATAAAAAAACAGTGCGTGATACGGCTTGTCGAGGAGAACGACTGGGTCGCGCTTCAAGTCATGGATACACGTGTCGCCTGCCCGCAAGTCGCACACCGGCGTTTGCCGACCGTCCTCCCAATATTTACGATGGGGAAAATCGCAGAGCAACGACCCGACCAAAAAGGCATCTTCCCGCTGGACCGAGCTGGTCATTCCCGGCAACGGGTCATCGCAGCGAATCTCAGTGACGGCTATCTCGGCTTTGCGCAGTGCCCTGGTAACGATCGCTGGCGCGTTTTCAACTCCTAACCGCTCGCCAAGCCGTTGCCCGTAACCATCGCTCGTCGCCATGATCGATCTCCAAGCCGACGTGTACTCAAGCGCTGCAGTGGGGACAGCCGGCCAAGCGAAATCCTCCCGGCCAATTGTCGGCGCGCCAGACGGCAGTTGAGATAAGCCAATCCGCCATTGGTGAAAGGGTTACGTTCGGCCAAAATGCCGGTGATTTACGGCCAATCGATCGCCGCCCGTCGCGGACAGATCGCTCGATGCCTTTGGCTGCGCCGCGGATCAGCCAGCCGGGAGATCTATCCGGCCGACGTATCCTTAAACTTGCGTGGCGTTGTCTTGGTCCACCGCCGAAATGCCTGCCGGAAATTGGCGGCATCACTGAAGCCAAGAGTGTCGGCAATTTCTTCCACGGTTAAATCGGTGTCGCGCAAATATCGAACAGCCATATCGCGACGCAATTCGTCCACTACCTGACGAAACGAGCTGTTTTCGTCACGCAGCTTTCGTCGAAGTGTGCGCGCGCTCATGTTCAAACTCTGCGCGACGTCCTCAAATCGCTTCGGCCGCATGAGATTCTTCATGAGGAGCTGCCGAACCTCGCCCACAAGTCCCTGGCGAAGTTGAAATTCCTCTATCTGCGCGTCGCACAGCCTCATCACGGTCGAGTTCGTGATTTCGTTGCCAAGCCGCGGTGCACCGTCGAGCCAGCGTGAATCGAACAGCAGCCTGTTCACTGATTGACCGAACAGAACCGGCGCTCCGAACAGGTCCGCATACTCCGATGCGTTGTGAGTCGGAGGGAAAGTAACCTGAAATTCTTTGGCGGAAAAAGACGAGCCCATGATGTCACGATGCAGCGACAGAATGATGCCGAATTGCATTTCAATAATGAATTTGAACAAACGGGCATCGATACGCGGATGCGCCAGCGGCTCCAGCCGCCATACTCCGCAACCGTCGTTTTCGGTAAACTCCATGGTCGTCAACGGAGTTGCCAGTTGGTGATATTTGACGGCGAATTGCATCGTCTCGCGATAGTTGACGGTGCTCAAGATTGCGAAGCCGTACATGCCGTAAGCCGAGACGTGAAAGCGCAGGCCGGTGCGGTAGGCAAAATGCGGATCCCGTGAGCACTCTGCGGCGTACCCGTAGCAATCGATGACCTGATTGAGCGACACGCGCGTCGCCGACGAGGCGATCGAAGCTTTGGAGAGGTGTAGGCGCTTCAGCGCATCTTCTTTCGGGATACCTTCTGCAGCCAGGGTTTCCAGGACCAACGCAATTTTTGTGACGGGATAGGCGGCGTCATGTGGACTGAGGTCCATTGTCTTGTCCGTCAATCAAATGGGTTCCAAAAGGCCGTGGCATCCCGGCGTCATCGAATACTGAATATTGACGAGGATAGTCTACAAATTGGATGAAGAAAACGCGTTTGACAGGCAGCCCGCAGATCGCAAGTTTTTGTCCTGCCGCTATTCATCCAGCGCCCGGCGCCAGGCGCCCGGACTGACGCCGACCATGCCGGTGAACACGCGGGTCAGGTGGCTTTGATCGGCGAAACCGCAGACCAACGCCACATCCGAGAGGGACAAGCGGCGATCGCGCAGTTTCTCCTTGGCCACCTCGATGCGGCGCGTCAGTAGCCAGTGGTGTGGCGCCACGCCCATGGTGCGGCGGAACGCACGCGAGAAATGGCTCACCGACAAGCGGCACTCCCGCGCCACGTCTTTGAGCGGCACACCGCCGTCGAGGTTGGCGCTCAGAACTTCCTCGGCGCGGCGGACCTGCCAGGGCGCGAGCCCGCCCCGGAGCGGTCGCGGCACCGGCCGCATGCCGCCATAGGTTTGAGCGACATGAACCCCGAGCGCCAGCGAGATGTGGTCGACAAACAGCCGGTTGGCTTGCTGGGGATCGCTCAACGCCGGCAGTATCGCGCCACCGAGGGCGGCGATCGTGGCGTCATTGATGCCGGCGGCTGGCCCACAGTCCAGGTCGCCAATTCGCGGAGCGCTGGCATCATCGGCGATCGCGTTCAACGTTGCACGTGGAATGTAGAAAAATAATGCGTGATAGGGCTTGTCGAGGAGAGCGACGGGATCGCGTTTCAAGTCATGGATACACGTTTGGCCTGCCCGCAAATCGGACAGCGGGGCTTGCCGGCCATCTTCCCAATATTCGCGATGGGGAAAATCCCGCAGTTCCAGCTCGACCAGAAAAGCATCTTCCCGCTGAATTGAGGTGCTCATTCCCGGCAACGGGTCATCGCAGCGAATTTCAGTGACGGCTATCTCGGCTTTGCGCAGTGCCCTGGTAACGATCGCCGGTGCACTTTCAACTCGCAGCCGCTCGCCAAGCCGCTGTCCGTATCCGTCGCTCGTCGACATGATCGATCTCCCACGTAGGGGTATTCATCGGGCTCGATACTTTGGCCATGTCCAGAATGTAATTTATCGCGCTGCACACGCAGCAACTATGCGCCACAAGTATGGGTTAGATCACAATTGGTCGATTGAAGCCTTTTTCGACAAGAAGCGGCCAAATCGTTCAAATGCTGGGCAGTTCGGGGTCCAACCCGACCTAAGATTAGGGTTGACAGACCAACCTAACCCCTAGGGCGTGTCATCGTTCCCATTCTACGGCGGGCCAGCGTTGCCGACCGCGCGGATGACTGACGCTTGCGCGGGATGCGGCCAACAGGTTGGCCCACCGCGGAGCGCGGCGAGCTTTCGGGCCAATGTGTGCATAACGGCCGCGCTTATTGATTTCGGCGCTTTGCACGCCCCGTCGCGCCGCGCCGCGTTTCATGCTTCGCGGCGGGAACGTCAAACAGATGATAGTTTTGTAAAAGATTGCGCCGTCCGTTCACTCATATTCTAACCTCTAGAAGCAAGGATCGCAGTCGGCCGCGTCCAACAAAGTGCCGGACTGGAACCACCGGGTGCGGAAAAAACATGGCCAATGGAACTTTCAGCGCGCTCAGCGACGACGGAAATGGCAGATCTTTTTTGAACGCCGATAACGGCGAGGGCGCGGCAAAGATCGCCGTAACTCTCAACATACTCCTGGCCGACATGTTCACACTCTATTTCAAGACCAAGAACTTTCACTGGCACATGACCGGTCCGCACTTTCGCGACTATCATTTGCTTTTGGACGAGCAGGCGGAACAGATCTTCGCCGCCACCGACGCCATTGCCGAGCGCGTCCGCAAAGTCGGCGGCAGCACGCTCAGATCGGTCCAGCACGTCGCCCGTCTGGCGCGGCTCGCCGGCAACGACGCTGATTTCGTCGCACCGGGCCTGATGCTCGCCGAGCTGCGCAGCGACAACGAGCGGCTGGCCGCCTTCATGCGCGACGCACATTTCGTCTGTGGCGGCTTCGACGATGTGGCGAGCATGGGCCTGCTCGAGAACTGGATTGACGAAGCCGAACGGCGCGTCTGGTTCCTGTTCGAATGCGGACGCAAGGGATAGGTGCAGGGGCTCATCCAATCCACAAGCTGAAAAGGAGACCGTTATGACCCAAATGCAGCAAACCAAGACATCAGGAAAAGTGAAGGCGATCAGCGTCGCCGATTATATCGTCGAGCGCCTCGCCGCGGAGGGCATCAATCACTGCTTCGGCGTGGCCGGCGACTATCTGTTTCCGATCTGCGATGCAGTCGACAGCAGCACGAAGGTGAAGTGGATCGGCTGCGCCAACGAGCTAAATGCGTCTTACGCGGCGGACGGCTATGCACGCGTTCGGGGCGCGGCGATGCTGGCGACGACCTATGGTGTCGGCGAGCTGTCGGCCATGAACGGTGTGATGGGCGCCAAGGCGGAACGATCGCTGGTGTTTCACGTCGTCGGCATGCCCTCCTATCAGCATCAGCGCGTGCACAAGATCACCCATCACACCCTCGGCGACGGCGTGTTCGGCAATTTCGTCCACTTGTCCGGGGCCGCCGCGTGCTGTCATGCGGTCATCAACCCGGAGAATTGCGTTGTCGAAATGGAGCGCGTCATCGCCGAGGCGCGCCGCGACCATCGGCCGGCCTATATCGCCGTGCCGTCGGACTACGCTCAGGCGCCGGTCGTGCCGGCTGACGTCAAGCCGATCGAGCTTCGATCAAACGAGGCCGCGTTGCAGAAAGCGATGGCGGTCATCGCCGAGCGTATCAGCAAGGCGAAGTCCGTCGTCGCATTTCCGGCCTTCACAATTTCGCGGCTCGGCTTGCAGAAGCAGGCGCAGAAGGCGATCGAAGCGCTGGGCTGTCCGTTCGCCACAACGCTCATGGAAAAGTGCGTCATCGGCGAGAGCCACCCACAGTTTGCCGGCATGTACGCGGGCGCGGCGTCAGATCCGAAAACGCGGCAAATCGTCGAAGGCGCTGATCTCGTGCTTGATCTGGGCGGCGTCAATTTGAACGACATCACCACCGCGGCCTATTCGGCCAAGCTTGATCCGTCCCGCTTCATTACCGTCGGGCTCAACGACGTCAGGATCGGAGACGATGTCATTGGCGGTGTACGGCTTGCGGACGTGCTGGCGGAACTGGCCAAGCTCAAGCCAGCATCGGCGCCCTACCGGAAAGCACCGCAGGCTCTGGCGCCGGTGAATGGCAAGGCATCCGACAAGATCACCATGGATGCGCTTTACCCGCGCTATGCGGCGTTCCTGCGTGCGGGAGACACCATCGTCCTCGAAACCGGCAGCACAAGTTCGGGCATCACGCCCATGATCCTCCCCGACGGCGTGCGCGTCGAGGCGCAGGTTCTGTGGGGATCGATCGGTTGGGCGACACCTGCTGCGTTCGGCGTCGCACTTGCCGATGCCGACAGACGCATCGTGCTGATCACCGGCGAAGGCTCCCATCAACTGACGGCGAACGACATCGGCGCGATGGGACGGTTCGGCGCCAAGGTCATTGTCTTCGTCCTCAACAATAGCGGCTATCTGATCGAGCGGTCGCTGGAAGAAAACCCGAACTGGACTTACAACGATCTTGCGCCTTGGAACTACGCCGAACTGCCGAAGGCGCTCGGGTGCTCGGATTGGTACACGGCGCGGGTGACCACCCTCGGCGAACTCGACGAGGCGATGAAGGCCGCGCGTGCCAGCAAAACCGGTGCCTATATCGAGATCATCGGCGGCAAAATGGACATGCCGCCGGCTCTTGCCTACGCGCACGGCCGGCTGAAGGCCATGTACGGCGACACGCCATAACATCCTGGAACGATGCGACAGATGGCGGGAGCGGGTGTGCTCTCGCCACCTGAGATCACGATGCAAATGTCGGCACAAACTGAAGTCGGGCCAAATCAGCGGCGGACCCACCTGGGTCTCAAACGCGGACGCGACGTTGGGAACGTTTAGGTCCTATCGGGCGGGGGCAACAGGAGAAATGACATGCCGACCAACAAGCACGGAATAGAATTGCTTCAGGACCCTTCGCTCAACAAGTCAACCGCCTTCACCGAGGCGGAAAAGAAGGCACTCGGAATTGTCGGGCTGGTACCCGACGTGACCGAGACCCAGGACCTGCAATTAAGTCGGGCGATGATGCAACTCGGCCACAAGAGCACCGACCTCGATCGGTATATCTATCTGGTCAATCTACTCGACCACAACGAGGTGCTCTTCTATCGCACGGTGATGTCCGATCCGGCCCGCTTTCTGCCGATCGTTTACGACCCGACGATCGGCGAAGCTTGCCTCAAGTTCGGTCACATTTACCGCCAGGCGCGCGGCATGTACCTCTCGATGACCCGCCTCGGCAAGGTCAAGGATATCCTGAAGAACTGGCCGCAGAAGGACGTTCGATTTATTTGCGTCACCGACGGCGGCCGCATTCTCGGTCTCGGGGACCTTGGGGCCAACGGCGCCGGAATCCCCATCGGCAAGCTGCAGCTGTACACCGCTTGCGCGGGCGTGCCACCGCAATACTTGCTGCCCATGTATCTCGATGCCGGTACCAACAACGAGCAGTACCTGCACGATCCGCTTTACTTGGGCATGCGCAAGCCCCGCCCATCAACCGACGAGCTCTTTTCCTTCGTCGACGAGTTCGTTGAGGCTGTGCAAGAGGTGTTTCCGAAATGCTGCATTCATTTCGAGGATTGGACAGGGACAGACGCTGTGCACCTGCTGCAGCGCTACCGCGACAAGTACTGCGTCTATAACGACGATGTGCAGGGCACTGCCGGCATCACGCTTGCCGGCATGATCAACGCGACCAAGCTCAAGGGCACGAAGCTTAAGGACGAAAAATACCTGTTCCTTGGCGCTGGCTCGGCTGGAATTGGCCTTGCTGACCTGCTGTGCTCTGCGCTCGTTGCGCAAGGCATGACGCTGAAAGACGCCCAGTCGCGCGTCTACATGTTCGACGTCAATGGATTGCTGGAGTCCACCCGTAAGGACCTTGTCGACTTTCAGAAGCCGTACGCGCACCGCCACGCACCCACCAAAAACTTCGTGGCTGCCGTGGAAAGCATCAAGCCCACCACCATAATCGGCGTAAGCACCATTGGCGGCGCGTTCACTCAGAAGGTTGTCGAGAGCATGTCGCGGATCAATGAGCGGCCTGTGATCCTTGCGCTCTCGAACCCGACGGAGCACGCAGAGTGCACGGCCGAGCAGGCGTACACCTGGTCAAAAGGCAAGGCGATCTACGCCGCCGGCGTCCAGTTCGCACCGGTCCACTATAATGGTCAGACATTTTTGCCTGGTCAGGCCAACAACTTCTACATCTTCCCGGCGGTTGGCATGGCAATCTTCGCAACCCAGGCGAAACGCGTCACCGATGAGATGTTCATCGAGGCTGGGCAAGCTGTGGCAGATCAGGTGGCGCCCGCTTTGCTGAAACAAGGGCTCCTTTATCCGCTCCAGGCGAACATTTTGGAGACCGAGATCCAAACGGCGGCACGGGTGGCAAAGCTAGTGTTCGATTCGGGTCTTGCCCGCGTTGAGCGCCCGACCGACATGGTTTCGTTCATTCGTCGCCACGTCTACAAGCCGGAATACTCCGCGCTAGCGACGGCCGCAACGAAAGCGGCCTGATTGCGCATCAAGAGGAAGCTTTGGCGCCCTCTAAGGTCCTCGCCACTCAGCGCGGGTGACGAGGACCTCACGAACCAAAAAAGCCCTTCGGCGAGGTCGCCGGTCGGCCTCGCACTGACTGCCGATAAGGCCGCACGACAATCGGCTTTTCGACGGACTGACCGCGCGATCCTTAACCTTTCGGCCGGCGCCAATTTATCCGCGCTTTACCTTAACACCATGCTGCCGCGCGCTGGCGAGGCAACCTTAGCTATTCTCGCTTATCGGCAAGGGATAGCGGAACATTCATTCAGTGAATGCAGTGACTAGCGCCACGACACTGACGGCGTTTCGAAACGAAACCGCGTCTGTCGACGACCGTCCAGCGTCGGTCGCGCGCCGCGGCGACCGGCTGCGCGAGGTGCCGCGCCTTGATCTGCGCATCTACAGCGACCTGACCGCGGTCGAAAGCGAATGGCGCCGCTTCGAGCGCGTCGCCGACTGCACCGCGTTCCAGACATTCGACTGGCTGGCCACCTGGCAACGCCATATCGGCGTGCGGCACGGCGTCCGCCCAGTCATCGTCGTCGGTCGGCTCGGCAGCGGCGACATCGCCTGCATCCTGCCGCTCTGTGTCGTGCCTGCGCATTTGGCGCGCCGGCTGTGCTGGCTCGGCCAGGATTTGTGCGACTACAACGCCCCGCTGCTGGCCCGCGATTTTTCCGAGCGCGTCACGCCGGAGACGTTCCTCGCCGCCTGGCACGATTTGCAGCTGCAGATGGGCTGC
Organism: uncultured Alphaproteobacteria bacterium; assembly: GCA_963806465.1. Taxonomy (GTDB): domain Bacteria; phylum Pseudomonadota; class Alphaproteobacteria; order Rhizobiales; family Xanthobacteraceae; genus BOG-931. The sequence continues at coordinate 17,132 of CAWDZD010000029.1, forward strand.
GAACCGTTGTTGCGGTTCGACTGGATCGAGTTCGAGAAAATGCCGGCCAAGATTGGCCCGCAGGTCAATCCCTTCATCCATCTTGCGGTCACGCCCAACCGCAGCAGCGCGCATCTGACGGCGCTCGGCGGCGACTGGGAGGAATTCTACCGCGCCAAGCGTTCCTCGGCGACGCGTCGCCGCGACCGCGCCAAGCGCCGGCACATGTCGGACTTTGGCGATATCCGCTTTGCCACCGCCGCGGATGCGGCGAGCGCGCGATCCACGCTGGACATATTGATGGAGCAAAAAAGCCGGTCCCTGGCGCGCAAAGGGATCGCCGACATCTTTGCCCCGCCGGGACACCGCGAATTCTATCTCGAGCTGGCGTCAAATCCGAAGCTGCGGCATCTGGTCCACATCAGCCGGGTGGATATTGGCGATACCTGCGCGGCGGCGAATCTCGGCATTGTGTTCGATGGTTGCTATTACCACGTGCTGGCGAGCTATGTGGACAGCGAAGTGGCCCATTACGGACCCGGCGCGCTGCACCTGCGCGAGCTGATGGCGCACGCCATCGCGTTGGGCTTGCGGCGCTTCGATTTCACCATCGGCGATGAGCCTTACAAGCTCGAATGGTCTGACTCGGTCCTCAAGCTGTATGACTATAGCGCGACCAAGACCTGGCGCGGCCTGCCGGCGCGCTGGTTTTCGAGCGCGCGGCGGCGGGTCAAGCGTTTGATCAAACAGACGCCGGCCTTGTGGACCTGGTTCGCGGGCGCGCTCGGCGATCGGCATATTCTCGCGTCCGCCCGATCCGATGAACGCCAAACGATCGTCGCAAGCGCCCCCGCCGCCAAAGCCGTGGCCGTGGTCATGGGCGACATGGATTTGTTGCGGCCGCTGGCGCTGGCCAACATTCCCTGCGCGGTGGTGAGCCGGCCGGGCGTTCCGACGCTCTATTCGCGATATGCGCAATCGCGGCTCGCCTGGGACGATTACGAAGTGGTACCGACCGTCTCGTCGACTCGCTGGTGCGCTTCGGCAGTGCGCAGCCCGAGCCTCCAGTGCTGTTCTACCAAGAGGACGGCCAAGTCCTGCTCGTCTCGCGGTACCGCGAGCGCCTGGCGCAGGCCTTCCGCTTTGTCGTCGCCGACGCAACGCTTCTCGAAAATCTCCTCGACAAGTCGCGGTTCCAGGCGTTGGCGGAGCGCCACAGCCTGCCGGTGCCGATGGCCCGCTGCTTCGACCCGGCGACACTGGAGCCGGGCCAACTCGGCCTTCGCTTTCCGCTCATCAACAAGCCGATGACGCGGCTCGATCGCTGGAACGACACTTTCGGTTGCGCAAGGCGCTGTGCGCCGAAAACATTGAGGCTTTGCAGGCGGTGTGGCCGCAATTGCGCGCCACCGGCCTGACGCTCCTTGCGCAGGAATTCATCCCCGGTAGCGAAGCTAAAATCGAGAGCTATCATTGCTATGTCGATGCCGAGCGCCGCTTCGCCGGCGAGTTCACCGGTAAAAAAATCCGAACCTACCCGTTGAGCTACGGCCACACCACCGCGCTCGAAATCACCGATGCCGCCGACGTGCGGCGCATAGGCCGCGACATTGTCGAGCGGCTGCAACTGACCGGCGTCGCCAAGCTCGATTTCAAGCGCGATCCGCAAGGCAATCTCCGGCTCCTGGAAGTCAATCCGCGTTTCAATCTCTGGCATCACCCGGCCGCGCTCGCCGGCGTCAATATTCC
>CAWDZD010000030.1:0-55134 GCA_963806465.1 uncultured Alphaproteobacteria bacterium
CGAGGCGGAGCCCGACGCCCGAGCGGATCGGTACGACCACGATATCGTTCGTTGTGAGCGCCGTCATGCCGAAGCCACCAACCAAATAAGCCGAGCCGTCTACACCGCCGAACCGCTCGAAAATAGCTTCGGTTCGCGGCAAGTTGTAAACCAGCATCATGGTGCGGGCGCCGTCAGCACCGGCATCGAAGCCTACCGTCGGCCCTTGCCAGTACACGCGCATGTCGCCAGCATTCTTGGTATAAAGCTTCCCGTCGCCATAATGTAGCCCGCCGATAAAGGCGCCGCCCGCTTCTTCGCCGAGGATGTAGCCATTCGGTAGCCCCCATCGGCTCACCGCTTTCTCGATGACCGAGGCTAATCCGCGCGAGATGCTGCTGAGGAAATGGGCTGCATCGACGATCTCATTGCAGAAAAATCATCGGTCGCCGGCGGCTGCGTTGGCATCACCGGCGCGGGCTGGATCGCTGCCGGCGTTGGCACAGTCTGCGCCGCGGCCGGCGCCGGTTCGAGGCCGGTAACAGGAGAGCGACTACAATGAGCCGCAAGGCAAAATCCATGGAAGCCCCCGTTAACCTGGCCTACACGCGACGCAACCCCCACGCTCACATCTTGTCGCGGCGAGGTAAACGGAGCGTTATCCTCGTCGACCCGTGGGGGTACTGCTCCAGCCGTTGCAACACTTCCTCGCGATGGCAGCGCCCCGGTCGAAGTCTTGGGTTGTCGAACGAGCCTTGCCCTTGCTCCGGTCTCACCAATAGGGGACGATCGAGTAGACATTTGAGTGCTGTTGGCGCCCGCGGCGAACGCAACCTTAAACGTGACGTAACATTTCTACGCTGGTTGGTCGCCCGATGCGGTTAATTGAATTCAGCCAAAGAGGCCGCCGGTTTCGGTTGCATCGGTCAGCTTCGTCTCGAGAACGTGGGCTTGGATGTCGAAGCCTCGGCGGAATCCCTCCCGGGGCAACGCATCGGAGTTTATCGTGACGATGTATTGAAATCCTGCAGCCTCAGCTCGCTCTGCGCCGAGTTGGAGGGCCTTGGCGACCTGTCGTTCGTCGACGCCATCAAAAAGATGGCTATCGTGGATCAAGAAGCCAGGACCACGTCCCTGCTTGTGACTGATCTCGGTAAGCATGAGATCAAAGCAGAAGATCTGTATGTTAGTGATGCCCTTGCTACGCTGCCCCTCGATATGCACGTCGAACAATGGTCCGTTCGGCGTTTCTGAAACGGTTAGGCTGCCGGCGCGCTCATAAAGCGATTCCGACAAGACTTCAAAGCTCAGGATCGCCTCGCGAATAATTTCAGCACGTTCATGGATGTCATCTCGCAACGCCTTGGAGAGCCCTGCGCGCACGATATCGAGTTCTGCCTTGGTGCTCTCGACGCGCTCGGCGGTTTCGAGGCGCTGTCGAAGTCCTTCGATTTCGGCCTCAGACCGCCCGACTTCTTCGCGCAAATTGGTGTAATGCTCCAAAGCGCCACCCGATCGAAGAAGACCCATGATTTGACGGCGCCGCCGGTCCCGCTCTTCCTTCAGACGGTCTCTTTCCGCGATCCGCTCCTTCCGCCGAAGCGATCTCGGCGGCTAAATGTGAACGGCGGTTTTCGATAATGGTTCGATGAAAACGCTCCACGTCACCGAAACGCCGTCGCACCATATCGGGTAGCACCACGCCGGCCTCAAAATACAATTTGGAGACGTCGCCAAGGTCGGGCGCGTCCTCCTGTTCGAAGGAAGTACGCAACTGCCGAAGCAGATCGCCATCCATGACGTTCTCGACATTAAGAGAGTCGATCTTTTCTGTGATTTCATTGGCCTCGCGCTCTAGTTCCTTGTACTCGGGCACGACCTGAAAGTTGTCGAGCTGGCGTCGTAATCGGACGGAGCGTGCCTCAGCGACGGTTAGGCGGGTCCGCAGGTCCGCTGCCTTACCAAAGAAGCGGCCGAGATCGCCAGCGCGCGCAGCTTTGCGAAGTTCTTGGGCGACCTTCTCCCGGCTGCGCAATTCCTGAAATTTGCCCGGGATCGACCAATCCAGGCCCAGCAGATAACAAATCGAAACTTGCTGATCCCAAGGTTGCTGCATTGAAGAATGCTGCATCGGCTGTTGAAATCCACCGCTCTGCTGACGCCGCGCGAAATAGGAAAACAGTGAGCGGAAGGATGGCTAGAAGCGCTCGGTCTCGTCACCGGTAGCCGGCGGCAGGCCGAACCACATGACGCCGAGATTAGCTTTCCAGGCTTCGTTGGACAGTTCATAGATCCCATCGCGCTCGTGCAGTTGCGGCGGGAATGGCCACCTAGAGACATCTCCATTGACGATGAGGCGGCTCGGTTTAGCACCGCTGCGAGCCGCCGAGACGGTCTCGCCGCCGATGTCGACCGCGACCTCGAACGTCCAGTCGTTTAACGCCTCGGATCGGAAGATGTTTTCCCTGCGAACGTCGGCACCGAATAGAAAATGAACCAGCTCGACGAAGCTGGTCTTGCCGGCACCGTTACGGGACTGACGATCGGTGGCTCCCTCACTCTTGTCCGCAAGAAGAATATTCAGCCCTGCTTTAAGCGTCAGGGACTTAAACGAAGCGAGGTCGCTAGCAAACCGCCGGATCACGCCGCGGTCCTCCGGATGAGGCCGCGCTCAAGTTCCACCGCGCCGATTATGTATAGGAGGTCGAGCGACAACACGAACCAATGATAGTCGATCGGCGCGTTTGGCGTTAGCAAAGTGCGCCGGCCACGAATTTCGTCCCAAAGCTTGGACATTGTCATCGGACGCTTGAGTTGCTCAAGCACCTCGGCGCCGACTCCAATCAGCGCTCTATCCGGCCGAACGTGTTTCGTCGGCAGGATCACGACGCCTCCGCTGAGGGCGCGAGGGGATCTTCAAAGATGTCGCAGCTTTCGAAGAAGTAGGACAACACAGCCAGAGCGGCGCCCTGCCGCTTTGGATCGCCACCGGTCATCCCGGCATAATCCTGAAGATGTTTGAAGATTGTGTCGGTGGTCAGGCCCAGATGCTTGAGTTGGGCGTAGCGAGCGCGAAAGGCTTCGGCGATCTTCTCGCCGAGATCAGGGCGCGAGCCTTTGCGAAAGAAAGTGTCCACGAGGCCGGCCTTACGTCGTCCGATCTTGAGAAGGAGGGCGGATTCTTCCGACAAGGCGTTCTTTTCGAGTTTCTCTGGCGAGGGCGGTATGAGCGGAGGATCGCTTGGATTGGGCTCTTGGCGCTCAAGCGCGTCGATGATCGGCAAAAGGTCAGCCATGACCAGGCGGTCAACGATTGCGATCGACGGTGCGTAGCCGAAGAGCGCTTGAAGCGCGGCTAAGTCGAGCGCCATCGCGAGTGTTAGGAGTTCAGGTTCAGACCAGGTTTCGATTCTGATTGAGGCATGATCTGTTCGCAGCCTTTCGATATGCTGGACGGTCCCGGGCGGGAGGCCGCGTCCATCGTTGTGGACAAAGACCCACTCGGCCATCTCGGCCGTCCAATGTCCACGAGCACCATGGAAATCCGCATTGATCTTGCCTATGAGTTCGCCGTCCTTCATCAGATACGGCGCGTAACACTGAAAGACGGATTTGGTGCTGATTCTGCGGCCGTCGCACTTCAAATCGCCTTGGGGACCATAGGGCCGCACCTCCTCGAAGTCGGCGCCGAAAGCGTGCCCGGCCAGCCGCACAAACCAGTCCTGAAACGCCGTTCCCTGCGTAGTGTGAAACGCCAGCCGGAAGCGATCGACGTAGATGGATCGCTGCAGTTCGTCCATGACGTGTCGTTTCCGCCCTTTTGTCTTGGGGTGACCGACCGCTGGCCGGGCGTGAGTTTTTCGCCATCTCCGTGAATATTGACTTTAACGAGTTGTGAGGCTCCTGTCAGCAATCTCTGACCAGCCTTGAGTAGAGGACTGACCATCTCTGGCTTTCAGCAGAGATGATCGGCAGGGCTGCGGCCGCCGCGCTCGCGACTATTACCCTGGGGCTATTCGCCGACAGCGCATTGATACGATTTGGGCGTGAAGCCCACGGCGGGCCGCTCAAATACCCGACGCGAGCCTGGCAGACTCCGAAAAGGATGTGCATCGGGCGCCTTTGGGTTTGGATAATTAAGGCTCACCGCGATAATGCTGCGCCACAAATATCCTAAGCGCTGAGGCAAGCGGAACGTCCCTGCCTTTATGCTGGTTGATGACGCTGAACAATCTGCCCTGCGTCACCCTGCGGGCATAAGCAATCTCACACAAATACTGCCAAAACTCAGGCTCAAGCGCTAAGCTTGTCTCACCGGAAAACCTGATCCTACGCCACTCGCGAAATTGCTACGTAGTGGCAAGCCTGTCCCCGAAGCAGTTGCTGTGCGGTTAGGGATCTTTTTGGACCCGCCCTGGGGCAAGAAGGGCCCGAAGCTAACTATGTCACCTACTACGAGATATTCTGGATACGGCGACCTAAAAAAGCTTAAAGAGCTGGTAGACGCCAAACGTGAGATAAAAAAAGCGCTACCGTCGTACGGCAACCTTGAGGCTGCTATTGCTTACGTGAAACAAAAGACACGCCGTTCACGAAGCTACCTTATGAGAGCATGGAGCCTTGATGACCTAGAAATTGTTCGGATGACGAGCAAATACAACCCGCAGCCATTCTGGAGTTTTCGCGAACCGAGCGAGTCGTGAAGATCCGTTTTCACCCCGTACTTCCCATTTTTCAGCAGTTACTTGATGACACCCGCGAAGGGATGCGTATAGCCGACATCTCAGGTGCTCGTGACGCCTTAGTCGCACGATCCAAGTGGAAGCAAGTGCTAAATTTTCGGCTGCGCGATGTCGCCTTGTGGCCCGTTGCGATAGATCGCATTTTCATGGCCGACGGTCGCTTTGGGGTGCGAAGCGGACATGGCCGGACCCGCTGCCGGCTCGACCCGGTCGCTCGTGACCCAAGGCAGACTTCCGATCGGTTCCCGCTGTAGGTGCCGGAGCAGCCCGCCCATCTTTGGAAAGACCCTTCAAGTCTGACCCGGGCGCAAGAGATTTAAATTCGGCTAATCGGTTTTCTTGTGGGCACGAGTGCCTCGCAACCTCGCGAACACCTGCGCAGCCACCGCACGGCCCTTGTCCGTCAAGACTACAGCCGTCTTCACTTGATATCCCGGTTTGATGGCGACCAACCCAAGCCCGGCTGCGTTGTGGCGTCCGCGATCGCCGATCGATCGAAGGTACTTGAACATAGCGAAGCGAGTCATGTTCAAATCCTTGGCATACCTTCCCACCGGCTGACCTTCATTCAGCACCACCGATAAGTAGACCACGGCAAATGGCAGGGGAATTGGCCGCTCGCGCAAATCGCTAATCGGTTTTAGCGCCGACAAAAGGGTTTGGACCGCCTTCCTGTCGCCGGGCGATATCGGTTCCGCCTCCTCCATCCAACCTTCTCGGCGATCAGTGCTGGTGGCTTTTCCCTTGCTGGTGGCTTTTCCCTTGGCTGCCATTCCCACAAACTCCGTGCTCCCTGCTCATTATTCTGTGCTGTGTTGCCGCAAAAGCACAGCAATTTCGCGACCTTCTGCTAGAAATCGATCCAAGGACTCGCCGTCGACGGGGATATCCGAAACACTTTTGTTCGGGGCAAAGGGGCTGATAATGAAAACAAAAATTCTTGCGACTGCTGCTCTGATGACGCTCGCCGCGATTGGCTTCGCCAACGCTGCTGACCTACCGATGCCAGCGCCCGCCTACAAGGCACCACCTCCGCCACCGCCGGTCTACAACTGGACCGGCTGCTACATCGCCGGCGGCGGTGGCTATGCGTGGTGGACCCAGGATAGCCAGGTCGTCGCGACCGCAAGCGGCGCTCCCATTTTCGCCCAGGTCACCAACGGCGGCAAAGGCTGGTTCGGCCAGGGCCAAGGCGGCTGCGACTATCAATTCAATATGCCACTTGGCAGCTGGAGCGTGCCGATCGTCATTGGCGTGTTCGGCGACTGGGAAGGCGGCAGCATCAGGGGCCAGAACAGCAACCCGCTTGCGGTTGGAACTGAAAACGAGTTCGAGCACCTGGGCAGTCGGCGGCCGTGCCGGTTACCTCGTGACTCCGCGCTTCCTGACCTTTTTCGACGGCGGGTTCACGCAGGCCCGGTTCGATCAAATCAACTACAACTTCTCGATCGCCGGCGGCGGTCCGACCGGAGTAAACTTGCCGGGGCAGACCTATAATGGCTGGTTTATCGGCAGCGGCTACGAATATGCGTTCGACTGGCTGCCGATCCCCGGCATCTTCTGGAAAACTGAATACCGATATTCGCAGTACAACAGCGCCACGCCTTCGTTTGTTACCACGGCGGGCGTGCCGACCGGCTTCTCGCTCAACACGACCAAGTTCACCCAGTTTGTGTCGACCGAACTGGTCTGGCGCTTCAACTGGTTCGGCGGCCACTACTGATCGACGCAGAACCTTTGCGACAAAAGCCCGGGACTTTCGTTCCGGGCTTTTTTGTTTGTGTGCGGAACGCATAGAGCGACTAACGTCCTATCAACTACGCGCGCACTTCCGTTTTTGGCCCAAAACGTCGGTTCGATGCGTCGCAGTGATACGTCCGTAGTTGGAGGTGAAGCAGACATACCGACATCGCTCAAACGACGCGATTGACCCTGAACCGACATCGGTCACCGCTCAGGCCCGGCGGTTCTTCCTACGCCTCAGTGAACTGATGATGGACATCGGTGCACATCAGCGCCAAACTCCGAGGAACTAAGAGCCAGCGTTTACGCGGCGGCGCGCGACGACCCCGCCGCAGGCCTCGCGAGCCTGGATGACGCGTTGTGTGAGTCTCTTTGGCCAATAGCTCGAATACTTCCCGCCGTCCGGTACCGCGACGCCAGACCAAGCTGATTTTCCGCGCCAGCTGATAGTTCACCAACGGCCGGGTAACCAGACTCGTGCCCTCCAGCAAGCCGGCTTCGACCGCCATGGTCGGCAGCAACGTAGCACCGAGTCCGTTGTCGACCATCTGCACCAAGGTCGGCAGACTGGTCGCCTCGAACTCGGCAACACGCTGCTCGGCGAGACGGCGCAACGCCGCGAGCGCGTGGTCGCGCAGGCAGTGCCCGTCCTTTAACAACAGAAGATCTTCGCCCAACAAATGTTGAGGTTTGATGCCGCCTTCTTTGGCGAGCGGATGACCGTGCGGCAGTCCGACCACAAAGGGATCTTCGAACAGAACGACCGTCTCCACCGCACCGCATTCGCGCGGCAGCGCCAGCAGCAACACGTCGAGCTCGTCGCCGAAGCGCGGCGCATCGTACAACAACAGAACGGCCGCATAATCCGTTTGAGGGCTGCGGGCGTCGACACGTGGGATGCCGAAAGAACACTTCACCTATTCGAGGCGAACCTGCGGCGCTTTGAGGAACACCGAGACATTCTCAAAACCAGAAAGTAGCTATTGCCATGCGCTTACGGACGTAGGCAGCGTGCGGCCGTCCCGATCCTTCACTATTAAAGCACGCCTCGTTGAGGTCTTCAGCGGGTTCGCCGCTGCGGGAATGCGTCGCGCCTCGTCGAGTAGCCGCCGGGCAACGCTAAATCGTTAGTCCATTGTAAAGCAAACTAGCTCACAACAGTATCCAAACTGGCTGCGGAAAGCGAGGCCAAAATGGATTTCCGACACGGCAAAGGCGCAGGTTCTCAGCGTCGAGCAATCACAGCAAGACGACAGACAGAAAGTACTAGAATTTGCCGTCAGTACCGTTGCTGCGCTTAGACGTCTTCTTGCCGACTACGAGCGGCTAGAGACAGAACGCAACGACTTTGAGCGCGAGCGCGCACGCGTGGTTCTTGAGAATAACACGTTGCGCAAACAGGCCAAAGAAGCGACAGATCAGCGCGAACTTCTCGTTAGAGCCTTAGAGACGCTCACTACTCACATGGACGCAATCGGCGCTAGCTGCATAGAAGCAGCAAAAACGGCACGCGCGCAAAGTATTGATTCAGCGCCGCTGGTGCCGGCCAGTGAACCGCCGAACGAAGACCAGAACTCGACAACAACCTCAAGCGCCGATTCGCCGCCCCAAATGCCAAATGTGTTGGACCCAGGGAAGTGGCCTGCGGCGTCAAGCGCCGCCAACACGGAACGTAACCCAGTGAACTTCCAGGTCCTCAGTCAGTATATGAGCCGATAACGAATTGACGGTCCAGGGCGGCGGGCGGCGCCTCCTAGCGACCTAACCTACCATCCTTGCTACCGTCTGCGACGGGGGCGGCCCTTGGTCATGGGGCTGCTTATGCAACACGTCGTTACTTGGTGGTGCACTTTGCTCGGAATAGCTGATCCCCTTTCCGTTCAGATCGCGAGCGGCATTGTTGGCGGCAGTACGCTGATCTATTCGCCGTTCGTGGCTTGGTGGCTGTTCTCCGCGATCGTCGGACGGTTGGTCCGATGAATGCATTTATCGTTTTTGGTATCATAAAGCGCCCGCGCTCCGAGGCGACCGACGATGGTCAGTAGGGCACAATGATTTCTCGTTCAGTGTCAAGCGACTTCGTCTCTGTGCGAAGTGCTGGGCCGAGATGATTACCATCAAGTCATTGCAGCATGTGAGCGAGCGGTGCGTACGCGATTCGACGTCTTGCGACATGTGCGGCTTTGAACTTGAGGTTGGGGTCTCTACCGATAAATCAAAGCCGTGCGCAAGTCCTCAACGGCGTAAGCGAATGGCCTCAGCCGCTGTCGCGAAACGGCGGTACTTGATACGGCTATTCTTCGCTTGCTTTGACAGGAACAGTTCAGCAGGGGCGTCAACAGCGATGATATTCAGCGGTTGTATGACGATGGTGATTTTCCGTTGCGCAAGTCGTTGAGCGACTGAGCGCGGCGCGCGCAGCGTTGCCGCCAAAGCGGGTCCCATCCCTTCGTCGAATTGAGGATTTCAGGGTCCCTCCCTGACTTTAAAAATGCGGCTAAGACCTGCGCTCGGGCTATGACCCCTGCGCGTGTTGTGACGCTCTGGGAAATCTGGAGCGCCCGAAGGCACAGCAACTGCCACCTGAACTATTTGCGCCCTTGGAACGACGAATGAGCACAAGCAGAAGATCTGCCTATGCGGCTGTTCATGTTTCTGTGCCCGAACACCCGGGTACATCGTCCAGGCGCAGGCCGATGATGCCGCGCCGGGCGAAAAGCCAGACACGTTTCATCTGATTTCGTGCCTTTCCTGCGGACGAACTCACCTTGTTGATCCCGTAACGGGTGAGCTTGCGGTAGGAATAGAGCGCTCATCCTGATGACTTGCTTGCCTGGCGCGCAGCAAGCAACTGTCGAATGTGATTGCGGACGATCTGCGCGTCGTAAGGTTTCGGTATGGGGCCTTCCTCGCACAGGTCCTTTGCGCGATCAACAGAGCGCTGCACAGTGCCAGTTAACAATACGGCTGGTCCGGGCCGATGTTCGCGTATCCACTTCGCTAATCCAAATCCATCGACGGAGCCGGGCATTTCAATGTCTGAAAAGACAATATCAACGACGGTCTCCGGGTGCATCAGCACCGCTATCGCTTCATCAGCATTAACGGCTTCAACGACCTTATATCCACAGTCGCGAAGGTATTGCGCAATTGGCATACGCACCAAGACCTCGTCTTCCACGAGTAGGATCGTTTCCTGAGCTTTCGTCTCGCTGACCATGTACGATAACGATTGAGGCCGAGTGCGCGTTCCTCGATTGAGAAGCGTCTCAAGGACCGAAAGTTACTACCAATCCGAGAGAGCGACCCCCGTTTCCAAAGAGAACGAGCTTCGTAGTGCGTAACCTTGTGCGCTAGAGTTGAGGCATGTCTTCATTCGACTATAAGGCTCCTGCTGAACTGTTCCTATCAAAGCCCGCGAAGGGTAGCCGCACCAAGTATCGCCGTTTCGCGACTGCGGCTGAGGCGCTCCGTTATGCCGTTGAGGACTTACGGATACCCAAAGCCTTCGGTGCATGGCTTGAGGTCGGGGATGAGCGCTTCAGCAGCAGCGAAATCCAACGCCTGTACGAAGCTGATGATTATCCGTTGCGCAAATCTCTGAGCGACTGAACGCAGCGGCGCGACCTCTTGGGGCCGGCCCCCCTTCCTGGGAAAACTCAGGGATTTCAAGGCCACGCCTGGCTTTCAGAGAAGAGATAAACCCTCGGCTCCGTCGTATGACCTCAGCGGGCATTGTGAGCCTCTGGAAATCCTGAGGTCCATAGAACCCGTGAATACCCTCAGTGGCCTTGCGCCACCTGTAGCAGCCTCTAGCTCCCTCGCGCCCTCTCCGAACCCCGACGCCACCCAGGACCTCTCTCCGAGCCCCTCCGACGATGATATGCTCCAAGGCGAAGCTCGGGCGACATTATGGACATCGTGGTCTGGCTGCGGAGCCTTGGCCTTGGACAATATGAGGCTGCGTTCCGCGAGAACGAGATTGACGAAACGATCCTGCCGAATATGACGGCGGAAGACCTGAAGGATTTGGGCGTCGGCATCGTCGGGCATCGCCGTAAAATCCTTGACGCCATTGCCGCGCTGCGTGCTGAGGAGAGCACGAAGATGCCGTCAGCCACTGTCGCTCATAAAACAGACCCACTGCTGTTGTTCTCGGTCCTCTACGGCTTTTGGATCGCGAACTATATAGCGTTCAACGGCGAGGTTATGCGCGAGCTTGCGGCGCAGTTTCTGACGCTCGCTGAGAAACAACGAGCGACAGCCCTGCTTATGATCGGGCATCGTCTCATGGCCGTTTCCTTGCTTTGCACAGGTGACATGGCGCATCGTTCGCTGGCGACGCGGTTTGGCCAAGACGCTGGTGTATCAATCTTGTCTTATCGGGGGCTGGCCCTGTTCTTGCTTGGCTACCCCGAGGCCGCGCTCGTGGACGCGGCGGGATCGTAGAGCGCGAAGGCGCGGTCGCAATGCGCTCGACCTTGCGTTCAGAAGGCTCTCCGAGCGCCTCAGCTTGTTCGATCAGCAGTCGCGCGCGCTCCGCAGCCGCCTTGGTTTCTGGCGCAGCATACCCTTTGACATGGACGAGTGGGGTTATGAGCGCAACCTGAAGATTGATCTGCTCGCGACGTAGCGCCGGGGTGGCGGGCAAGCCCGCGATCTGCGCAAGCGCGCGGTTCAATTGAGCAATCGCCTCTACCAGCGCCGAGCGCGCCAGTGATTGCTGTCCAGCCTTTCCCCACAGGAGCGCGGACTTCCCAATCAGCCCCGCGTCGGCGCAGTGACGCGCGAGCACTTCTGGTTGGTTTTCGGCAATTTCAGTAAATTGACTCTCAAGGGTTTCAGCAATGCGAGCGTGAAGGGCACGGCGCGGCTCGCGCAACAGAGTGCCATAGGCTGCATCTTGTACCAGGGCGTGCTTAAAAAGATATGTCGCGTGCGGAGCGGCACCTTGTCGGAAGAGCAATCCGGCCACAACGAGCCGGTCGAGGGTCGAATTGACGTCCATGTCAGGCTTGCGCGTTACGGCAGCCAACAGTGCATGTGAGAACTCTCGTCCGATAGCTGCCCCGGTCTGTGCCACCTCCTTGGCGGAAGCGCCGAGCCGGTCGAGCCGAGCCATTAACGAGGCGTGCAACGTCGCCGGGACCGCCAGCGCCGAGAACGGAATAGCCGCAGCCGTGCGCTCGGCGGCGTTTTGGCTTTCCGCTTCAAGCACTGCCCTGGTCATTTCCTCGACGAACAGGGGAATGCCATCACTGCGCTCGATGATTTCCTGCAGCATGTTCGCTGGCATTGGGTTGTTGCCAGCGACGCGGTCGACCAGCCCCTCAACCTCGCGCCGCGTCAGCCGACTAAGAGTGAGGGCGGTGACGTGAGGCTGTCCGGTCCACGGCGGCTCGAACTCCGGCCGAAAGGTTATGACCATCAGCACCGGAAGGCTTGCGATCCGGTTCACGCCGCGACCAAACAGTTCCAGGCTCGTGGGGTCGGCCCAATGTATGTCCTCAAAAATCATTAGCACCGGATTTTTGTGTGCAAACGTCTCGATCTGCGCATGGAGCGCATCCAGCGTTTTTTGTCGACGCTGTTGCGGCGTCAGCTCGAGCACCGGATAGCGGCCGTCGTTCGCCGAGGACGCGCTCAAGGGTGCTCGCGAGATCGGCCAAGCTGCTAGTTTGATGTTCGCATTGGCTCATGCTTGGCTGGTCTATTTGCAATGCAGGAAGCACGCCGAAGCAACCGCGCAAGCCGATGAACTTACCGCTTTGGCGGACGAAAAAGGCGCGTTGTTTTGGAAGGCAGGGGCAATGGCGGCACGAGGCTACGCCTTAGCCAGGACGGGCAAGACCGTGGACGCAGTCCAAATGCTCACCGCCGGGATCGCCGCTTGGCGATCGACGGGATCAACAATGTGGCTACCATTGCGCTTGTCACAATTGGCGAGCACCCATGCGGACCTTGTTCAATTTGATGACGCGTGGCGCTGCATTGGTGAAGCGATGACGGCGGTGGAAACGACAAAGGAAACGTGGTTCGAGGCCGAGGTCAATCGTATCGCTGGCGAAATCGCGCTGAAATCGGAGCTGGATGCGGCGAAAGCAGAAGGATATTTCGAGCGCTCGCTTGCCGTCGCCCGCCAGCAACAAGCGAAGTCCTGGGAACTCCGCGCCGCGATGAGCATAGCGCGCCTCTGGCGTGACCAAGGCAAACCGCAGCAAGCTCGCGAACTGCTCGCTCCGGTCTACGGCTGGTTCACTGAAGGCTTCGACACGCTCGATCTGAAGGAAGCGAAGGCGCTGCTGGAGGAGTTGGCGGCGTAACGGTTTATTAGATGCACACGAATAAGCCACTTCCGGGGTAAGCCTTCGACCGGCTACGATGCCCCTGGCCTACGAGGGACGCGATGAAAAGGCGCTCCAGAGCAGGCGGCGAAGCGATCAAAGGGCGAGGCCGCAAGGCGCCAAAGCCAAAGCGCCGCTAGGGTCCAAAACCGCGTCCTCGTCCGCCCCTATCCTAGATGCAGAGGTCGCTCGGCTCACCCGCGAGCTGAGCGAGGCGTTGGAGCGACGTTGATCGTTGCCCGTCGCATTCCAGCACTCAAAGTTAGCAAGTAACCTGAATGCAGTTCTTCGTTGCCGGGCATGGCAAACTTTGTAATGTAAAGGATCGTATCGAGTTTTCGGGCCTTACTGCCATGAGCAGTTCTGAGTCGCTCATTGTTCAAGCAGCCAGAGTCTGGTGCCATCTCGCGATTACTTGCGGCGGGGAGATGCGCGCCGTCATTCTCGGGTCAATTGTGGGCTTGTGGCTCGTGATGCCGGCCGAGGCGGCATCCATTACGGTCAACGCCCCCGACGAGCATGGGCGCATCTTTGTCGATGTCGTTGGTGAAATAGTCGCCGCCGACGAACAGGCCTTCGAACAGAAGGTCGCCATTCTCCATAGTCACGCTGATAAAGTCATTGTGACGTTGTCTGGCCCGGGCGGCGCGGCATTGCCCGCAATGAAGATCGGCGAACTCATTCATGAAAATGGATGGACGACGTATGTTTCAAGCGGCAACCCGTGTACCAGCAGTTGCAGCATTATCTGGCTGGCCGGGACTCCGCGTACCATCGAGGGCGCGCCTGCCGTAATCATAGGCTTCCATGCCATCTACAACAAAGAGACGGAACAGGAGAGCGGTGCCGCTAACGCCATCCTTGGTCACCACCTTGCGCGTTGGGGACTAAACGAGCTGGGTGTCGCCTGCGTCACGATAAGCCCACCAAACGAGATGGGGTGGCTTACGGGAGTAGCCGGTAGGGAATGCGGCATCACGTGGGAGATATTAGCGCCTGCGCGCGATGTGCCATTCGTAGTCTCACCGGCGCCTACGCCGCCTCAAGCGCAACCTGCACCACCATTGCCGCAACACCCACCGCAAACGGCGCAGGGTTCAAAACGGCCGTTCCATGTCGTGAACGCCGATAATGGTTATCTCAATATCCGCAATGGCCCCGGGCCTAAGTATGAATTGGTCACTACTATGCCCCTTGGCGAAAAGGGTCTTGTCGGGCGCTGTGTGCCGCTCGACGGCGGTTATCTACCGTTTTGCGAAGTGGAATGGGGAGGAGTTACAGGATGGGCGTCGTCCTGTTGCATCTCCGATATGGAACAATTCCCATCACCGCAGCAGCTGCAGCCGCAAGCACCCCAGGCAGCAAATGAATTGAGCTTGTTCTGTACCAACATGTCAGATTCGAGCCAGAATCCCCGTGGGAATGGAGTGATCGTGCGAGCGGTCAATCGTCGTGCCGGATGGAGCTTGCGTGTTATCCATAAGATCAACGGTCAATTATTCGATCGAACCGAGCAGTATCGAATATCTGCTTTTCATCAGGATCAAAGCGGCTCTCCGAGCTACTTCTGGGAGGGCGTACTTGGCAAAGACCCAAACGTACTGATGACCGGCCACCTTTGGCAGAACGCCGGTGTGTGGATGTACGAAGAGCATATGGCCTTTCGAGATGGTCAGCCCGGTAAATTGGCGACACCGCCGACAACGTGTCAGCCAGTCGGCCAACAGTAAGGACTGTCGCAACGGGCGCGAGCGATCATCGATCAATAAGAGGTGTCGCTGCAGCGGATAGTATCGGCATCGCCCACGGCTACGCCACGCTCGGCACAATCGGCTTCGAGGGGCGCTTCGATTATGCCGCCATCGGGACGGTATCCAATGTTGCCTCTCGGCTAAGCGATGAAGCCAAGCCAGGGCAGATACTCATCAGTCCTCGGGTGCTGACGAAGGTCGAGAACGCCGTGAAAGTCGAGCCGGTGGGTGAATTCGAATTGAAGGGAATCAGGCGTCCCCTGGCGGCTTACAATGTGGTCGCCGCCCAATCGTCTGGCGAATAAGGCGACAGGGCCGACTTCTACGCTAAGTGTGGCCCCGGCGCGGCGGGTACCACGCGACTGTGCGATCGGGGCCAGTACAGCGGCGGACTCCGGACGTACCTCGATGAAAAGTAAGCTCGGTCGGCCGCGACGAGCTGGTGCCGATTTGCCGCTGCAATACGCGGTCGTTCGGCAATGTTTATTCCCCAAAAACTTCCCAAAAATCGAAAAACCGGCCGAAAATCTAGGACTAAGCCATTGAAATAATTGGCGGGATCCTACGGGACGCGGACCCGTGGTTCCGCCGTGCTACAGCCGATCATGGAGCGAAAGGAATTTTTCGTTCGCGAGCCGGAGCCGGGCGAAGGCGATGCGGCCGGCTCCGACCCGGCGGCCGATGAGCGTGCGCGCATCGTCGCCCTACTCGGCCCGGCGCCGGTATCGATCGACGATCTGGTGCGCCTGTCGAATTCAAAGCCCGCGATCGTGCGGATCGTGCTGCTCGAGCTTGAAATCGCCGGTCGGCTCGAGCGCCACGGCAGCGGCCTGGTATCGCTCGCTTAAAATCTAGCTGCGCTTCGGTAGCAGACCCAATTGGCCGCCGATGAGGCGATCGACCACGCGCTTGGGCAGCGTACGCAGCATCAAGTCCAAGAGCGGCTGCGGCGAAACGGCGTAGCGCACTTTCGGCCTGGCGGCGGTCAGCGCCAACATGACGGCACGTCCGACCCGCTCCGGCGGCAGGCCGCGTTTGGCCTCGGCCCGCGCCAGCTCGCGCAAGCGTTCAAGCGGCGCGCCGAACGGTGTACTAAGATAAGGCGTGATATCGACTTCTTCGCCCTTCGCCCAAATCGCCGTCGCTACGGCGCCGGGCCCGATGACAATGACGTCGATGCCGAACGGGAGGAGCTCGCGGCGGAGGCTTTCCGACAGACCTTCGACCGCGAATTTCGACGCATTGTAGGGCGCGCCAAAGGGCAAGGCGACGCGACCGCCCACCGAACTGATATTAACGATGCGGCCCGGCGGACCTTTAAGTTGCGGATCGGTGCCGAGCAGCGGGGCGAATGCCTTGGTCGTTATCACCATGCCAACGAGATTGATCTCGATCTGATGACGAAACTGCGCGACCGGCAGCTCGATAAGTGGACCGAAGACAGCGACGCCGGCATTGTTGACCAAGCCGGCAAGCTTTTCGCCGCCGAGCTCGGCCCGCACTTGCGTGGCGGCCGCATTCACCGCCGCTTCATCGGTCACGTCGAAGAGGAGCGGCACGAAGGCGTCGCCGAACTCCGCCGAGAGGCGTTCGGCATCGGAGGTCTTGCGCACGCTGCCGAAGACGCGGAGACCGTGCGCAATCAAAACTTTCGCGGTGCCCCAGCCGATGCCGGTGGAAGTTCCCGTGATGACGACGCTGCGCATCTTTTAGCCTCCTCGGGCGCGGACGCATTGACCGGCGCGCGCACAATCCCCATTGGTGATCTGGATCATTAATATAGTGCGGGGCCGTTTCGGGCGATGGTGACGTGGCGGCGCGTTGTGCTCGCTGTCCTCTTGGTGCTCGCGGGCACGGCCGCTCGCGGCCAGAGCGGCAATGCCTTCGCGGCGTTTGTCGAGGCGCTCTGGCCTGACGCTGCCCGGAACGGCATCACGCGCGCGACCTTCGATACGGCTTTCGCCGGCGTGACGGCCGACCCGGCCGTGCTTGCCGCCATGCACCGCGAGCCGGAATACGGCAAGCCGTTCGGCGCTTACGTGGCGAGCCTCGCCTCGCCCGGTCGGATCGCGACGGGTTTGCGCAAATCGGCGCAATGGGCCGTGACGCTGCGCGCCGTGGAGCAGAAATTCGGCGTCGACCAGAGCATCCTGGTCAGCATCTGGGGGATCGAAATCCTCGTTCGGCGACGGCGAACAGAAATGGGATGTGTTCCGCTCGATCGCGACACTTGCCCAAGCCGGCTTTCAGCAACCGCTGTTCCGCGACGAACTGTTCAGCGCGTTGAAGATTTTGCAGGACGGCCATATCGCGCGGCGCGAATTCGTCGGCTCCTGGGCCGGCGCGATGGGCCAGCCGCAATTCCTGCCGTCGAGCTATCTGAAATACGCGGTCGATTTCGACGGCGACGGCAAGGCTGACATTTGGCGAAGCGTCCCGGACGCGCTGGCCTCGATCGCCAATTATCTGCAGAAATCCGGCTGGCAGCCGCATCTGCCGTGGGGCTTCGAGGTGGTCGTACCGCAAGGCTTCGATTACCGCGTCAGCCGCGGCACTTTCGGCGAATGGTCGGCGCGCGGCGTTCTGCGCGCCGACGGCGGACCCCTCCCCGCAACCGGCAGCGCGATCCTGTTCTTTCCGAGCGGCGCCGCCGGGCCGGCCTTTCTCGTCACCGACAATTTCGTCGTGCTCAAGCGCTTCAATAATTCGGACGCCTATGCGCTGGCGGCCGCCGCGCTCGGCGACCGGCTGCGCGGCTTGCCCCCTTTCCGCACCGCCTGGCCGGCCGACGACTTCCAGCCGTCGCGCAACCAGCGCATCGCGCTGCAACGGCAGCTCGCCGCGCTCGGCTACAAGGTTGCCGATTTCGACGGTCACTTCGACTTCGAGCTGCGCGACGCGATACGCGACCTGCAAGTCCGCTTCGGCTTGATCCCGGACGGCTACCCAAGCCGCGCCTTTCTTGACCGCGTGGGCGTGAGAGTCCCCTGACCCGACCTGCGCCGGCCGGAATCAAGGCCGACACAGCCAAGGAGCTGTAGCAGTCGCGCTCTTCAATCATGGGATGTAGACAGAGGACGCCTCGAATTAAAATGTTGGCGGCGTTAATTCGCCACGTTTGACGGCATTTTCGGGTCTTCGGTGGCCTTCGACCGGCCGCTAACGATTTGACAGGCAGGGCTGCATTACCCATGTTCCCGGCGGCCGCTAGGCGTCGAGACAGCGTTGAGACCCCAGAAAAGGCTGACAAATCATTGGGTTAATATGAATCTGGTAGTAGTGGAATCGCCCGCCAAGGCGAAGACGATCAATAAGTACCTTGGGCGCGGCTACGAGGTTTTGGCGTCTTTCGGGCACGTGCGCGACCTCCCCGCCAAGAGCGGCTCGGTCGATCCCGAGAACGATTTCCGTATGATCTGGGAGGTCGACCCCAAAGCGCAGAAGCGGCTCAACGACATCGCGGAAGCAGCCAAGGGCGCCGACAAGCTCATTCTGGCGACCGACCCCGACCGCGAAGGCGAGGCGATCTCCTGGCACGTTCTCGAAGTGCTCAAGCAAAAAAAGGCGCTCAACGGCCAGCCGATCGAGCGGGTGGTGTTCAATGCCATCACCAAGCAGGCGGTGACGGAAGCGATGAACCATCCGCGCCGTATCGACCAGGCTTTGGTCGACGCCTATCTGGCGCGGCGGGCGCTCGACTACCTGGTCGGCTTCACCTTGTCGCCGGTGCTGTGGCGCAAGCTTCCCGGTGCGCGCTCGGCAGGCCGGGTGCAGTCGGTGGCGCTGCGGCTCGTCGCCGACCGCGAGCTCGAAATCGAAAAATTCGTCCGTAGGGAATATTGGTCGCTGATCGCGACCTTGGCGACGCCGCGCAACGAGACGTTCGACGCGCGGCTCGTCGGCGCCGACGGCAAGAAGCTGCAGAAGCTCGACATCGGCTCCGGCGCGGAAGCCGAAGCATTCAAGCAGGCGCTGGAGGCCGCGACCTTCGGCGTGGCCAATGTCGAGGCCAAGCCGGTCAAGCGCCATCCGCAGCCGCCGTTCACCACCTCGACCCTCCAGCAGGAAGCAAGCCGCAAACTCGGCTTTGCGCCCGCCCACACCATGCGGGTGGCGCAACGCCTCTATGAAGGCGTCGATATCGACGGCGAGACCGTCGGCCTCATTACTTATATGCGTACCGACGGCGTGCAGATCGACGGCGAAGCGATTAGCGCCACCCGCCGCCTGATCGATCAGGACTACGGCGCAAAGTATGTGCCGCAGGCGCCGCGCCGCTACGAGACCAAGGCCAAGAACGCCCAGGAGGCGCACGAGGCGATCCGTCCGACCGAGCTCACCCGCCGGCCGCGCGAAACCAAAAGCTTCCTCGATGCCGACCAGGCCAAGCTCTACGAGCTGATCTGGTTGCGCACGGTTGCGAGCCAGATGGAATCGGCCGAGCTCGAGCGCACCACTGCCGACATTATCGCCAAAGTCGCCGCGCGGCTCCTTGAACTGCGCGCCACCGGCACGGTGGTCAAGTTCGACGGCTTCCTTGCGCTGTACCAGGAAGGCCAGGACGAGGACCCGGACGACGAGGAGTCGCGCCGCCTGCCGCCGATGAGCGCCGGCGAGCCGCTGACCAAGCGCTCGATCGCCGCGACCCAGCATTCCACCGAGCCGCCGCCGCGTTACTCCGAGGCGTCGCTGGTCAAGCGGCTGGAAGAGCTCGGCATCGGCCGGCCTTCGACCTATGCCTCGATCCTCCAAGTGCTCAAGGACCGCAAATACGTGCGGCTCGACAAGCGACGGCTTTATCCGGAGGACCGCGGCCGCATCGTCGTCGCCTTCCTCGAGAGCTTCTTCGCCAAATATGTCGAATACGATTTCACCGCGGGGCTCGAGGAGCAGCTCGATCTGATCTCCAATAACGAAGTCGCGTGGCGCGACGTGCTGCGCGAATTCTGGCGCGACTTCATCGGCGCGATCGACGAGACCAAGGACCTGAAAATCTCCGACGTGATCGACGCGCTCGACGAACTTTTGGCGCCGCATCTGTTCCCGCCGCGGGCCGATGGCGCCGATCCGCGCGCTTGCCCCGGCTGCACCGGCGGCCGGTTGACGCTGAAGCTCTCCAAGTTCGGCGCCTTCATCGGCTGCTCGAACTATCCGGAATGCCGCTATACTCGGCCGCTCACGGTGCCGGGCGACGGCTCCGGCGAGATCGGCACCAAGAAGCTCGGCGAAGATCCGAAGACCGGGCTGGAAGTGACGCTGCGCAGCGGCCGCTTCGGTCCCTATGTCCAGCTCGGCGAAGCCGAAAAGGGCGGCGACAAGCCGAAGCGCGCCGGACTGCCGAAGGGAACGGTACCCGACGACGTCGACCTCGAGCGCGCGCTGCAGCTGTTGTCGCTGCCGCGCGAAGTCGGCCGCCATCCGGAAGATGGCGAGCCGATCAAGGCCGGCATCGGCCGCTTCGGGCCCTATATCCAGCACGGCAAGACCTACGCCAGTCTCGAACCCGGCGACGACATTTTCCATATCGGGCTGAACCGGGCGGTGACGCTGATTGCGGAAAAGATCGCCAAGGGTCCGCGCCGCCGCTTCGGCGCCGATCCGGGCCGGGCGCTCGGTGACCATCCGACCAGGGGCGGCCCGATCGCGGCGAAGAACGGCCGCTACGGCCCTTATGTCAGCCACGAAGGCGTCAACGCCACGCTGCCGAGCGACAAGACGCCGGAGACGATCACGCTGGAAGAGGCCGCGGCGCTGATCGATGCCCGGGCCGCGCGCAATGGGCCTGCCCCGCATGCGCGGCCGCGCAAGGCCAAGCCGCCGTCGCCAGGCACCACGCGTCACATCAAAGCATCATCCAAACGACCGGGGGCCCGCGCCGCCAAGCGGCCCGCGGCCGGCAAAGCACCACGCAAGTCAACACAAGCTGCCGAATAATCCGACACACCGGGCCATTACATTAGTCTTTGGCCAATTCCGGCCAATGAGCGGCCTATGAAACGAACGTCACTCCCCTCGCGCGAGGAGCTTCTCTCCTTCATCCGCGAGCGCTCCGGCAATGTCGGCACCCGCGAGATCGCCCGCGCGTTCGGCGCCAAGAATGCCGACCGTGCCGCGCTCAAGCACATGCTGCGCGAATTGACCGAAGGCGGTCACATCGAGCGGCGAAGAAAGCGGCTGCACCGTGCCGGCACCTTGCCGCCGGTCGTGCTCGCCGATATCACCGGCCGCGACAGCGACGGCGAACTCTTGGCGCGGCCGACCGAATGGGACGAAGACGCCCACGGCGCCCCTCCTGTCATCCGCATCGCCTCTTCGCGCCGCGCCCGGCCGGGCGAAGTCGCCGGCGTCGGCGACCGCGCGCTGCTGCGCATCGAGCGAAGCGGCGACGAAGAGACCAGCGGGCGGGTCATCAAGCTGATCGACCGCGCCAAGCATCGCGTGCTCGGCATCTTTCGCGGCCTGCCGGGCGGCGGCGGCCGGCTCGTGCCGGTCGACAAGAAACAGCTCGGACGCGAACTGACCATCGCGCGCGATCACACCGCCGGCGCGGTCGATGGCGATCTCGTCGCTGTCGAAGTGGCGCGCCACGGCCGGCTCGGGTTGTCGGCTGGCTCGGTCGTGGAGCGACTTGGTTCGCTCGCGAGCGAGAAGGCCGTCAGCCTGATCGCGATCCACGCTCACGGCATTCCCCATGTCTTTGCCCGCTCGCTGATCGCTGAAGCCGACGAGGCCCGTCCGGCGACGCTGGAGGGACGCGAAGACTGGCGCGACGTGCCGTTCGTCACCATCGATCCGCCCGACGCCAAGGATCACGATGACGCCGTACATGCGGCACACGACACCGACGCGCGCAATCCCGGCGGGCACATCGTCACCGTCGCCATCGCCGACGTGGCGCATTATGTGCGGCCAAACTCGGCGCTCGACCGCGCTGCGGTCGAGCGCGGTAATTCGGTGTATTTCCCCGACCGGGTCGTGCCGATGCTGCCGGAGCGCATCTCAAACGACTTGTGCTCGCTCCGCCCGCTGGAAGACCGACCGGCGCTGGCGGTGCGCATGGTCATCGGCGCCGATGGCCGCAAACGCTCGCACACTTTCCATCGCGTCATGATCCGCTCAGCGGCGCGGCTGCACTATGAGCAGGCGCAGCTCGCGGTCTCCGGCCGCACCGACGAGGTCACCGAGCCGCTGGTTGATCAGATCCTTGAGCCGCTTTACGCCGCCTATCGCGCCGTGGCGCACGCCCGCAACGAGCGTGGCCCGCTCGATCTCGAGCTTCCCGAGCGCAAGATCCTGCTCAAGTCCGACGGCACCGTCGACCGCGTGATCACGCCGCAACGGCTGAAATCGCACCGGCTGATCGAGGAGTTCATGATCCTCGCCAACGTCGCGGCGGCGGAAACTTGCGAGCGGGCGCGGGTACCGCTGATCTATCGCGTGCATGACGAGCCCACGCCGGAAAAGCTCAACGCGCTGCGCGAGTTTCTGGCCACGTTGGAAATCTCACTGCCGAAAGGTGGCGCGCTACGGCCGGATGCCTTCAATGGCATCCTGGCCCAGGTTAAAGGCCGCGAGGTCGAGCGGCTGGTCAACGAGGTGGTGCTGCGCAGCCAGGCGCAGGCGGAATATTCGCCGGAGAATTTCGGCCATTTCGGCCTCAACCTGCGCCGTTATGCGCACTTCACCTCGCCGATCCGCCGCTATGCGGACCTGGTGGTGCATCGCGCGCTGATCCGCGCCCAGAAACTCGGCGCCGACGGCCTACCCGAGGCAACCGACGTGCGCGCGCTGGCCGAAGTCGCCGCCAACATTTCGGCGACCGAGCGCCGCGCCATGAAGGCCGAGCGCGAAACCGCCGACCGGCTGATCGCGCATTTCCTCGCCGACCGTGTCGGCGCCACCTTCGACGGCCATATTTCCGGCGTCACCCGCGCCGGCCTGTTTGTCGAGCTCGACGAGACCGGCGCCGATGGTTTGATACCGGCGCGGCTGATCGGCGATGAATATTTCCGCTTCAACGAGGCGGGTCGCGCTTTCACTGGCAAATCGGCGACCTATCGGCTCGGCGACCCGGTCACGGTGGAACTGGTCGAGGCGGCGCCGGTCGCCGGCGCGTTGCGTTTTAAGCTCGTGCATAACGATCATGGTGCCAAAGCTGAGCGGACTCGACACAAGCCGCCGCCGCAGCGCAAAATCGAGCGCAATAAAAAGCGATCGGGACAGCGAGGCCGCCGTTGACCAAGGACGATCCCGAACCGATGGTCGGCAACGGCTCGGCGGCCGACCGCGCCGAACGCCTCACGCGCACGATCCGCGATCAATCTTCGCCCAATCTGCGGCCGCGCGATTCCGCCACCCTAATCCTGATCGATCGCTCGGAGAGCGTGCCGAAAGTGCTGCTCGGCCGCCGCCACGAGCGTCATCGCTTCCTGCCCGGCAAATTCGTGTTTCCCGGCGGCAGGGTCGAGAACAAGGATCGACAGATGCCGACTGCGGCGCCGCTGCATGCGCGCGACATCGAGCGCCTGATGCAACGCGTCAAACATCCGAGCCTGGCCAAGGCGGCGGCGTTTGCGCTTGCGGCGATCCGCGAAACCTATGAGGAAACCGGCCTGATGCTTGGCGTACCGACAAGCGGTCCGCTAACCGCACCGGCCGAAGCGTGGCAGCCGTTCGCCAAGGCCGGCATCATTCCCGATCTCAGCGTCGTGCATTTCATCGGCCGCGCCATTACACCGCCGAACCGGCCGCGCCGGTTCGACAGCCGCTTCTTTGCCGCCGATTTCAACGCCGTCGCCCGGCGTGACGACGGCTTTGTCGGCGCCGATGCCGAGCTGGTCGAGACGGTGTGGATGCCGATCAGCGAGGCGCGCAAGCTCGACATCCCGGGCATCACCGCGATCGTGCTCGAAGAGTTGCAGGACCGGATCGCCACCGGCATGAGCCACGATTATCCGGTGCCGCTCTACCGCATGCTGCACAAGAAGTTTCTGCGCGAAATCCTTTGAGTTTGCCCAAGGTTATAGGGTTTTCTTGACATTGCCCGTTTGCCGACTAGGTTGTCGGCCAACACGCGAAGGAAGGTCCGACGATGGCCAAAGCCACCAATATCAAGATCAAGCTGGTCTCCTCAGCCGACACCGGCTTCTATTATGTGACGAAGAAGAATTCGCGCACCATGACCGACAAGCTTACGAAGAAGAAGTACGACCCGGTCGCCAAGAAGCATGTCGAATTCCGCGAAATCCAAGATCAAGTAGCGCCCGGCGAGGTCGATGCTCTTTGAGAGCTTTCAGCGCAACAAGCTCCGCGTTGGCGACATCGACATAAATTATGTGACGGCGGGCCGCGGCCCGCCGCTTCTGCTTCTCCACGGCTTTCCGCAAAATCTGGCGATGTGGGCGAAGGTCGCGCCGATCCTCGCCGCCGATTTTACCGTGGTGTGCGCCGACTTGCGCGGCTACGGCAATTCATCGAAGCCGAAATGCACGCCCGATAACGCCAATTATTCATTCCGCGCCATGGCCGGCGACCAGGTCGGTCTGATGAAGGCGTTGGGCTTCGACGCCTTCCATGTCGTCGGCCATGATCGCGGCGGCCGCACCGCGCATCGGATGGCGCTCGATCATCCAGACGCGGTGCTGTCACTTTCGGTGCTCGACATCGTGCCGACCTACGCCATGTTCATGGAGACCAACCGCCATGTCGCCGGCGTCTATTGGCATTGGTATTTCCTGTCGCAGCCGGAGCCGTTTCCCGAACGGCTGATCGGCGCCGATCCCGATTTCTTCTACGAGGCCTGTCTCGTCGGCTGGGGATCAACCAGGCTGAGCGACTTCGATCCGGAAATGGTCGCGGAATACCGCCGCTGTTGGCGGCATCCGGACATGATCCACGGCTCATGCTCCGATTATCGCGCCGCCGCCAGCATCGACCTCGAGCACGACGACGCCGATATCGACAAGAAAGTCAGCTGCCGGACGCTGGCCTTTTGGGGCGCAAAGGGCGCCATGCAAATGAACTTCGACATCGGCGCCGAGTGGCGCAAGCGATGTCTCCACGTCTCCACCGCGAGCCTGCCTGGCGGACACTTTTTTGTTGATCAATTTCCGACGGAGACGGCGCAGATGCTGGCCGAATTTCTGAAGACCTGATTTTTGAACGACGCTGCAGCGTTGCAATGCTGAAAAAGAAAAGCAGTCGCCGCCGGCAGGTGGCCGGCCGAGAGCGATGTCATGAGGAGGCCACTCGCACCGCTCCCGAGCCGGCCG
The DNA here is from genome assembly GCA_963806465.1 of uncultured Alphaproteobacteria bacterium. Classification (GTDB taxonomy): domain Bacteria; phylum Pseudomonadota; class Alphaproteobacteria; order Rhizobiales; family Xanthobacteraceae; genus BOG-931. The sequence continues at coordinate 24,831 of CAWDZD010000030.1, forward strand.
AACCCCACGGACCCAGGAGATGCGGCGGACCTGAGCACTCCGCAGGGCTGTCCGATCCCACGCCATGACGCCTTCCCGGCCGTTGCCCGGCCGTCGGAAGGCGAACCGCTATGCATTTCTGATGACCCGCAGCAAGGCTAGCCCAACGCGCGGCGAAATCAATCGGCAAACGGGCGGCATCCCCGCCTAGTTGGCCGGCGCGCCGCTCTTAGGTAGCTTCTTGACGCAAACCGACCCGCCGTAAGGCATCTGCTCACAATCCCAGTCCGGCCCGAAGCCGCTAGCCCCGTTTCGACGGAATGAGGGTGATTTGATCACGGTCAACAGCAATGCGGCGACGATGATCACGCCAAAGATGATCGCCAGGATCTCCTTGCGACCGGGAGGAAGCCAAGGCCAATACCGCCACAGCCACCTCATCTCCCGCCTTTCAGGAACCCGTCGCCGTTCAGGAAGGCCCTGCGCGCCGCCTAGGCCGCGTCCGGCACCACGCGATTGCGGCCGTCGCGCTTGGCGCGATAGAGCGCCTGGTCGGCGCGCTTGAGCAGGCTCGCGGCATTGTCGTCCTGGCCGCGCAGCGCGGCAATGCCAATCGACAGCGTGACCGGAATGCTGCGTTGTCCCTGGTTGACGGCAAACGGCTCGGCGGCGATCCGCCGGCGGAGCCGCTCCGCCACCATGGCCGCAACCGCCATGTCGGTCTCCGGCATGACAATGACGAACTCCTCGCCGCCGGTGCGGCAAGCCAGATCGATGCCGCGGATCGAGCGCTTGATGCGCAGCGCGAAGTCGCGCAGCACGTCGTCGCCGGCGTCGTGACCATAAGTGTCGTTGATCGCCTTGAAATAATCGATGTCGAGCATCAGCGCCGACAGCGGCTTGCCGCGCGCAGCCGCCTGCTCGATCAGCGTCGCCAGATGATTCTCCATGTAGCGCCGGTTGAACAGGCCGGTGAGCGCGTCGGTGATCGCCATCTCGATGGAGGTCTGCACGTTGTCGCGAAGCCGCTCGGTATAGCGGCGCTTGCGGACCTGGATGCGGACGCGCGCCAACAGCTCGTTCTTGTCGACCGGGCGCATCAGATAGTCGTTCACGCCGAGCTCGAGCCCGCGAACCATGCGCGCATTGTTGTCGGGCTCGGTGATGGCGAGAATCGGCACGTTGCGGGTGCGGTCGAGCGAGCGGATCTGGCTGCACAGCCGCAGCGCGTCGAAATTCTGCAATCCCAGCGAGACGATCAGGAGGTCGTAATTGCCGTCGGCGGCGCGGAACAACGCCTCGGCAGGATTGGCTTCGACTTCGACGCTGTGCTCGACCGCAAGCGTCGCGGCGATGCGCTCATACGACCCCGCGCGGTCGTCGACGATCAGCACGCGGCCGCCGCGGCCGGCGTCGGCAACCGCTTCGCGCTCCGGCAATTCGATGCCGATGTCGCGCGACGTCAGCGCGCGCATGCGCAGTTCGTCGGTGACCATTTTGAGGCGCGCCAGCGAACGCACCCGCGCGATCAGCGCCAGCTCCGGAATCGGCTTGGTGAGGAAGTCGTCGGCGCCGGCTTCGAGCCCGCGCACCCGGTCGGAGGGTTGGTCGAGGGCGGTAACCATGACCACCGGAATGTGATGTGTCAGCGGGTTGGTCTTGAGCCGCCGGCACACTTCGAACCCGTCGAGGTCGGGCATCATGACATCGAGCAGCACCAGGTCGCATTCGGCGCGCTCGCAGATGGTCAAGGCATCCTGGCCGCTCATGGCGGTCACGACGTCAAAATATTCCGCCGACAGCCGAGCTTCCAAAAGCTTGACGTTGGCGGGAACGTCGTCGACGACAAGGACGCGAGCGGTCATTTCCGTCTACCTTACGGATTCCCCAGGAAGTGGCGGATGGTCTCGATGAACTTGCCGACCGAAATCGGCTTCGACAGATAGGCCTCGCAGCCGCCCTCGCGGATGCGTTCCTCGTCGCCTTTCATGGCAAAAGCGGTGACGGCGACGACCGGAATGGCGCGCAAATCCTGATCGTCTTTGAGCCATTTGGTGACTTCGAGGCCGGAGACTTCGGGAAGCTGAATGTCCATGAGAATCAAATCCGGCCGATGCTTGCGGGCGAGGTCGAGCGCTTCGATGCCGTTGCGGGTCGCCACGGTGTTGTACCCGTGGGCTTCCAACAGATCGTGGAAGAGCTTCATATTGAGCTCATTGTCCTCCACGATCAGGACGGTCTTGGCCATCCCCTTTTGTCCCTCACCCGCCCCAGCGAAATCCTGGTGGCCTGCGCGCGCGCCCCAAGTCCGATTTCAACCTAGCCGGGATTCATTACGGAAAGGCAAATAGGACCGCATGAAAAGGCCTCTAGGGGGAACACGGGAAGCGGCGGAAATTGTGGCGATTCAAGCGCTTACATTCATCGCCGAAGAGCCGGACCGGCTTGCGCGCTTCCTCGACGCGACCGGCATAGACGCTGCGCAAATCCGCGCCAATGCCCGCGAGCAAGGCTTTCTCGCCGGCGTGCTCGAGCATATGCTTGGCGATGAGAAGTCTCCTGATCGCGTTTGCGTCGAGCGCCGGAATCGATCCGGCCGAGGTCGCGCGCGCCCGCGGCGCGCTCGGCAACAAACGGGACCACCACGGACCGTGAGCGCTTTCTGCCGCGATTGTCTGGCCGATGCCTTCGCGCAATCCTTGCGCTGCGACGCTTGCGGCTCGCCACGCATCGCGCGCCACGACGAACTGGCCAAGCTTGCGATCGCGCACGTCGACTGCGACGCCTTCTACGCCACCATCGAAAAGCGCGACGATCCGACGCTTGCCGCCGAGCCGGTGATTGTCGGCGGCGGCCGCCGCGGCGTCGTCGCCGCCGCCTGCTATGTCGCCCGCACCCACGGCGTGCGTTCGGCCATGCCGATGTTCGAGGCGCTGCGGCTGTGCCCGCAGGCGCGCGTGGTGCGGCCGAACATGGAAAAGTATGCCCGCGTTGGCCGCGAAGTGCGGCAAATGATGCGGGCATTGACGCCGCTGGTCGAGCCGCTGTCGATCGACGAGGCGTTCCTCGATCTTTCCGGCACCGAGCGTCTGCACCGGCTCTCGGCGGCCAAGGTGCTGGCGCGTTTTGCCGCCGAAGTTGAGAAGCAGCTCTCGATCACTGTCTCGATCGGACTGTCATGCAACAAGTTCCTGGCCAAGATCGCGTCCGATCTCGACAAGCCGCGCGGCTTTGCGGTTTTGGGCGCCGACGAAGCGGTAGCCTTTCTCGCGCCGAAGCCGGTGAGCTTTATCTTCGGCGTCGGCAAGGTGAGCGCCGCGCGGCTCGCCCGCGACGGCTTTGCCCGCATCGCCGACCTGCAAAAGGTCAGCGAGGTCGAGATGATGCGGCGCTATGGCGAGGAAGGCCGCCGGCTGGCGCGGCTTGCCCGCGGCATCGATACCCGAAAAGTCAGCGCCGATCGGGAAACCAAGAGCGTGTCCGCCGAGACGACGTTCGAACGAGACATTTCAGACTTCCGGGCGCTGGAGCGGATTCTCTGGTCGCAGACCGAAGAGGTCTCCGCCCGGCTCAAAGAGAAGGCGCTGGCCGGCGCCACCGTCACGCTCAAGCTTAAGACCGCGGACTTTCGCATCCGCACGCGGGCGCAATCGTTTGCAACGCCGACCCAGCTCGCCGGCAAGATTTTCGCCGCCGCCCGCACGCTCTTGGAGCGCGAGATCGACGGGACAAAATTTCGTCTCCTCGGCGTCGGCTTGAGCGCGCTGACCACCGCGGATCATGCCGATCCGGTGGACTTCGTCGACAGCCGCGCCGCGGAAGCCGAGCACGCGGTCGATCGCGTGCGCGCCCGCTTCGGCGATGACGCCGTAGTCAGGGGACTGGCATTCGAAGGGCCGGAGAAGTGACCAAAGCTTAGCCCGCCGGCCGCCAGTTGCCATGGAAGCCGAACGGCACGCGGTGTGAGAGTTCGGCAACCGCGATCGGGCCCTGCTGCAACGCTGCCGTGTCGAATACCGCCAGGTCGCTGCGGTTCTCGGCGCCGCGGAAAACCGTCGCCAGCAGATAGCCATCGCCTTCTGCCGCGCCGCCGCTTCGCGGCACAAAGATCGCCTCCGAGACCACATCGCCGCTCGGCAACCGATACGCGGAGCGCTTGTTCTTGTTCAGATCGACATGTGCCAGCGTATCGAAGCTATCACCAAGCTTGGGATCACTGCTACCGGCGAAAAAGCCGTGGCGATAGTCGAGGCCGGCGCGCCGCTCGTCGAGGCGCGGAAACTCGCCGACCAGATCGTCGATCTGTTCGCGCTTGAAGCTATTGGTGTTGGCGGTCAGGTCGAACGTCCAACGCGTCAGACGCGCAATCGCCTTGGCGGGATCGCCCGGCCGGCCGTCGGGATCGGGAAACAGCGGCGCCGCGTCATACTGCATGACATCGCCGACGATCTTGTCGCCATCCTCATAGGCGTTCATCGGATGGAAGACGTAGCAGGGATCGCATTCGAACCAGCGCACCGACGAGACGTCGGCGTCGCGCTTCATCACGCCGACGTAAGAGCGCTTGCTCGGCTCCCACGCGAAGGCCGGCTTGCCCGCCATCGCCCGCTGCATGCTGCCAGTCAGCGGCATGACCGGAAACAGCACATAGTTCCGCGTCACCATGAAATCATGGACCATGCTGGCATAGGGCGCGTCGAACTGGTCGAACCTTCGCAGCGTGCCGGTCTTGTCGATCACGCCATAAGCCAGCGTTGGCGAAAAACGCCCGCCCGCCGAATAAGCGAAGAAAACCATTTCGCCGGTCTCGGGATCGATTTTCGGGTGCGCAGTGAATCGGGTGCCGCGGAACGCGCCGCTGAAGTCCCAATAGCCATGCGCCGCCAAGGTCTCCGGATCGAGCGCGAACGGGCGATGGCCCTCCTCCAGCGCAAACAATTTGCCCGCGTGCCAGACGATATTGGTGTTGGCGACGCCGCCGTTCTTACCTTGAGCCGACGGGTCGGTGGTTGCCGGATTGCCCCAGCTGCCGAACAGCGCCTGATGCGCTTGGTGCTCCAGCTCCCATTTCGGCGTGCGCACCCAGCGATTGCGATAGCCAACTCGGCCATCGGCAATGTGAAAGGCGTGGATCATGCCGTCGCCGATGAACCAGTGATGGTCATGGTCGCGCGGCGCGAACTGCGGATTGGGACCGTTGCGGTAGAGCGTCCCGGCAAGGTCCTTCGGCAATTCGCCGCGCACCGGCAAATCGGGCGCGTCCGCTTCGAAGGAGAGTGGCGCGTAATTGCCGCAGAAGAACGGATCGGCGGGAAACGGCTGACTTCATGAAGCTCTCCCTGACGCCCTCGACACTGGCGTCCTTGATTTGAGCGCGCTCGACGCTTTTTTGCGAACCGAACGTCGATACATTGGCGTCGTGCCGGCGCCCAGGAGCTTAGGGCGTCGCTCCGAGCCGGCGACTACGGACAAGGCTTCGGCTGCTTGATCTCCAGCGACGAGAGTTTGCCGGTGACGACGAAGTCGTTGTAGTCGAGCGACAATGCACGCGAAATGCCGTTATCGTACAGCTCGAAGCCGATCGAATAAACCGGCGTCTGTTCGGTGGTTTTCCCAGCTTTGGCTTTGTCGAAATAGGAGATCGTGACCGGCCAGCGCGGCACCGCGGCAAGCTTGGTGTCGCTGGCGGCAGCGTCGTCGTGCTTGCGGTCGTCCGCGGTCAGCTTGCGGCCGATCACGGTGAGCGTATCGAAAACCTTTTCGCCGGTGTCGGAACCGTCAAACACCGGAAAGTCGAGCAAGGCCTTGCCGGCGCGCGCCGCCTCGATGATCCGCACCATATGCTGGGTCGGAAACACCACGGCGGCGTCGATGTCGAGCGCCTTCTGCTCCGGCTTGGCGAGATTGACGGCGGTGGCGCCGGTGCCATGCTCGGCATTGCCGTCGACCGTGTCGACGAGATTCTGATCGAGGAAATTCTGCGAGCTGAATTTGAAGCGCTTGGCGTCGCCGCCTTCCCAGGTGGTGGAGCGCAGGTCGCTGGTGGAGACCTTGCCCTCGCCGGAGTCGAGCTCCGAGACCTGGCGAAATTGCAGCGTATAGCCCTCGCAAGCGTTGCCGTCGAAGTCGTAGAGGATGCGCCCGCGCACCGCCGCGACCTGGGCGTTATCGCGCGCCTTGCCAAGCGCGAGGTCGTAAACTGCTCGATGCGGCACCAGCACGATCGGCGCTTCCTGGGCGGAGGCGACCGACGCCGGCGCTGCAAAAAACAGCGCGCAGACGACGATGGCGCTGCGCGATGCAATGACGTGGATGACGGCCATGAGAGCCTCTTGCATTCCGTACCGAAGTCGTCCCCTCCCGGTTCCTTCAAGAATCATACGTCATTTTGTCGTCCGCATGGCGGCGAAGATAGGCAGCTTCGGCGCGCGCCGCAACCTGACCGCTCCCTTGCATGAGAGCTTGTGATCGGCGAAGAACGTCGAGATTTGAAACAATTTGGAGGGTGGCATGGCCGGCAGCGTGGAAAAGAAATTGGGCGAACTCGGCATAACCCTCGGCAACCCGGCCGCCCCGTCAGCCAATTACATTCCGTTTGTGCGCACCGGCAATCTGCTCATGATCTCCGGCCAGATTTGCTTCGACAGCCAAGGCAAGCTGGTCGCCAAAGGCCAGCTCGGCGGCGGCGTGTCGCTCGAAGACGGCCAGAAAGCGGCGCGGGCCTGCGCCATCAATGTGCTGGCGCAGGTCAAGGTCGCGCTTGGCGATCTCGACAAGGTCGTGCGCGTCGTACGGCTCGGCGGCTTTGTCAATTCGGTAGCCGGCTATACCGACGGCCCGAAGGTGATGAACGGTGCCTCGGACCTGATGGTTGCGGCCTTCGGCGAGAAGGGCAAACACGCCCGCAGCACAGTCGGCGTCGCCGCCTTGCCGCAAGATGCGGCCATGGAGGTCGAGGCGCTGTTCGAAGTGTCTTAATGGTGGAGCATGATCTTTTCGGAAAACCGGCGGCCACTTTTCCGGATCATGCTGTCGTGCCCTCCCTCGATTGGCTCACGGCGAAGCCGATCGCCCATCGCGGGCTGCATGACACGGCGCTCGGGCTGATCGAAAATACCGCGGGCGCGGTGCGCGCGGCCGTTGATGCCGGCTATGGCATCGAGGTCGATCTGCAAATTAGCGCCGACGGTGAAGCGATGGTGCACCATGACGCCGAGCTCGGTCGCCTTACTGAGGGCCAAGATCGGCTTGATCAATTGAGCGCCGCCGCGCTCAAGCGAATAGCATTCCGCGACAGCGACGAGCATATGATGACACTCGGCGAACTGTGCGAACTGGTTGACGGACGGGTGCCGATACTTCTCGAATTGAAAAGCCGTTTCGACGGCGACGGCCGTCTGCCGCTTCGCGTCGCGTCGGTGCTTGCCGGCTGTAAAGGCCCGGCTGCGCCGATGTCCTTCGACCCCATGCAGCTTTCCTGGCTGCGGCAAAAAGCCCCTCGCCTGCCGCGCGGGATTATTGCGGCAAAATACCGGCCGCATCCCTATTGGGATCAGATGCCGGCGTGGCTCCGTTACGGCATGGGTTCATTGCTTCCCGCCGCCTTGACGGGGTGGCCGCATTTTGTCGCTTATGCGTTCAACGACCTGCCGGCCCTGGCGCCATGGCTGGCGCGGCACGTTTTGTGCCTGCCGCTGATGGCCTGGGTGGTGCGCAGCGATGCCGAGCATCAACGCGCGATGCGCTCCGCCGACCAGATCATTTTCGAAGGCTTTCGGCCATGAATCCTTTCGGCAAGAAAATCCGCCCGATAAGAAACGCGGCGACAACGCGACGTGCAAAGATGGCGCGGGGCAGGCGGCGGGTGAACTGCGCATCGTCGCGGTCAACACAATCAGCGAGGCCAAAGCCGCCGATTGGGACGCTTGCGCCAATCCGGCGCCGGGCGAGGCGCGCGCGGGTGCCGAGGCCGCAGCTCCAGAACCGGATCAGGAGACATCATATAACCCTTTCTTATCGCACGCTTTTCTTTCGGCTTTGGAGGCCTCCAAATCGGTCGGCGGGCATTCCGGCTGGCTGGTCCAGCATCTGTTGGTGCACGGCGCTGACGGCGCGCTCCTTGCCGCTGCGCCCTGCTACCTGAAAAGCCACTCGCGCGGCGAATACGTTTTCGATCATGGCTGGGCCGAGGCGTACGCTCACGCCGGCGGCAACTACTACCCGAAGCTACAGGTCGCAGTGCCGTTCACGCCGGCGACCGGACGCCGCCTGTTGGTGCGCCCGGGTGCGAATGCGGATGAGGCGCGCAAGTCTCTCGCCGCCGGATTGGTCGAACTGTGCCGCATCGACGGCGCCTCCGGTGTCCACGTCACCTTCGCCACCGAGCCGGAATTTCGTTTCCTCGGCGAACTCGGTTTCCTGCAACGCACCGACCAGCAATTCCACTGGGAGAATGCCGGCTACGCCACGTTCGACGACTTCCTCGCCGCGCTTGCGGCGCGTAAGCGCAAGACCATCCGCCGCGAGCGCCACGACGCGTTGGCCAATGGCATCAGCGTGCACTGGCTCACCGGCGGCGACCTCACCGAAGCGGTGTGGGATCACTTCTTCGCCTTCTATATGGAAACCGGCTCGCGCAAATGGGGCCGGCCCTATCTCACCCGGCCGTTCTTCTCGCTGGTCGGCGAAGCGATGCGCGAGCGCATCCTGTTGGTGATGGCCAAGCGCGCCGGGCGCTGGATCGCCGGCGCCATCAACTTCATCGGCTCGGAAACTCTATTCGGCCGGCATTGGGGCGCGGTCGAGCATCATCCGTTCCTGCACTTCGAGCTGTGCTACTACCAGGCGATCGATTACGCGATCGCCAACAAGCTCAAGCGCGTCGAGGCTGGCGCGCAGGGCGAGCACAAGATCGCCCGCGGCTACATGCCAGCGACGACCTATTCGGCCCACTATATTGCCGACCCGGCGTTGCGACGCGGCATTGCCGATTATCTCAAGCGCGAACGCGCCTATGTTGCCGCCGTCGGCCAGGAGCTTGCCGCGACCAGCCCCTACCGCCACGACGTCGCGATCGAGACGGATTGATTGCGCCGGGCCGTTTCCCGGACATGTTAGTGACGAGCATCGCGTCGCGGAGGAAATAAATGACCAGCTACGATCCGAACAACGTCTTTGCCAAAATCCTCCGCGGTGAATTGCCGGCTTACAAAGTCTACGAGGACGACAAGGCGTTCGCCTTCCTCGACATCATGCCGCGGGCGCCGGGCCACACCCTGGTGATTCCGAAAGCGCCGGCGCGCAACATTCTCGACATCGAAGCCGGCGCCCTCACCCATCTGATCCTGACAACGCAGACGATCGCGCGCGCCGCGATGAAGGCCTTTGCCGCCGACGGCCTCACCGTCCAGCAATTCAACGAACCGGCCGGCGGCCAGGTGGTTTTCCACCTCCATGTTCACGTCATTCCGCGAAAGATCGGCGTGGCGCTTAAGCCGGCGGCGAGCTTCAAGGAAGATCCGGCGGTACTAGCCGAACACACAGCAAAGATCGCGGACGCGCTCAAGGGCGCGTAGCGTCAGTCGGCGATGCCCACCAGGCAGCCGCCATCGATGACGATTTCGGTGCCGGTCACGTACTTTGAGGCCGGCGACGCCAGGAACAGAGCGATCCCCTGAATCTCTTCCGTCTCAGCGGCGCGGCCGAGCGGCACCCATCGTTCGAACGCCTTGCGCACTTCGGGCTTTTGCATGTGCCCGCCGGCGATGTTGGTGACGAACGGGCCGGGCGCGATCGCGTTGACCAGGATGTTGTACTTCGCCAGTTCGAGCGCCGCCTGTCGCACCAGGTGGCCGGCGCCGGCCTTGGCCGGCATGTAGGGCATGCCGACGATCGCTTCCGGGCGTATGCCGGCGATCGACGTGGTCACGATGATGCGTCCGCCCTCACGGTTTTTCTTCATGTGCGGCACCGCGGCGCGGATCGAACTGAAGACCGACGTCAGATTGGTGGCGATCACCTTGTCCCAACGCTCGTCCGCCACGTTCTCGAACGCGTATTCGGCCACGCGCTGGCCGGTCGCCGAGATGAAGGCCGGGCCCGGATCAATACCCGCATTGGCGAACAGCACGTCGAGGCGACCGAATGCATCGGCTGCGCCGTCGATGGCGGCGCGCAACGCCGGCCGGTCGGTGACGTCGACGACGGCGCCGCGGACATCGCCGCCCTTGGCCTTCAGCTTGGCGACTGCCGCATCGAGGCCTCCGCGATCGACATCGAGGAGCGCAACGCGCGCGCCGTTGTCGGCCATGACCTCGGCATAAGCCAGGCCGATGCCGCTGGCGCCACCGGTGACCACCGTTGCCCGGCCGCCGACGTCGAAAAGTTCGCTCGCTTTCATTTTGCAGCTCCTTGCGCAAAAGCGGAATCCGCCGACGGCCCTCTTCCGGAGGCGAGGTAGGCGCCGTGCAAAATCTCAGGATTGCGGCGCAGTTCTTCGGAAGCGCCGGCGAACACCAGTTCGCCGCGTTCCAGCACCAAAGCGGTCTTGGCCAGCGACAGTGCCAGCGTCGTGAATTGCTCGATCAGGAGAATGCCGACACCGCGGGCGGCGATGGCCTGGATCGTCTCGGCCAGCCGGTTGACGATCGAGGGCGCAAGCCCAAAGGACAACTCGTCGATCAGAAGGTAACGCGGCCGCGCGATCATGCCTTGCGCGATCACCACCATCTGCTTCTGGCCGCCGGAAAGATTCTGCGCCGCCGTCGAGAGGCGGGCGCGCAACTCGGGAAAGGTTTCGAGCGCCGCTTCGATTTCACGATCGGCTTGGTGCCGCGGGTGCATCATCGCGGCGGCGGCGAGGTTCTCGCGCACCGAAAGCCCGGTGAGCACGGGATGGCCTTCGAGCACCAGCGCCACGCCGTGCCGGCGCACGGCGTCGGGCGACTGGCCGAGTAGCTCAACACCCTCGCAGGAAATGCTGCCGCGAACTGCCGGCAGCACGCCGGCCATGGTCAGAACCAGCGTGGATTTGCCAGCGCCGTTGGCGCCGAGCAACGCCGTAATCTCGCCAGGAGGAACGCTGAGCGAGATGTCGCGCAGCACCGGCCGCCCGCCGCGGGAGACGAACAGATTGCGCACGGTCAATTCGGAAGCGGCCATCACTCACGTCCCAGATAGGCGTGGCGCACGATCGGATCGTTGAGCACCGCGCGGGTCGGTCCCATGGCCAGACGCTTGCCGAAATCGAGCACCAGCGTCTCCACGCAAACCGACGCGATCAGGTCGGCGTCGTGGTCGATCAGCACAAGCTGAGAATCGAGCGTGGTTGGGATCTTGACCAAGAGCCGGCGGAGCCGGTCGGTCTCCTCCTCGTTCAGTCCGGCCCCCGGCTCATCCAACAGGATGGCCTTCGGCTGGCCGATCAGGGTCTTGCCGATCTCGATCATGCGGCGTTCGAAAAGATTGAGCCGGCGGCCGAGAATATTGCGGCGGTCGCCGAGGCCGACGAACTCCAACGCCAAGTCGACCTGCCGGCGAGCGCTGGCGCGATTGCCCGAGACGTGGTCGGCGACGGCCTGGATATTCTCCGTTGCCGTCAATTCGTCGACCACGAGCTCCTGCTGAAAGGTGCGGCGCAGCCCCATGCTCACCCGCCGGCGCGGCGACAGGCCGAGCAGCGCGGTGTCGTTAAGCAGAATCGTGCCTTTGATCGGCGTGACGAAGCCGGAAAGCACGTTGAGCAACGTCGTCTTGCCCGCGCCATTGGGGCCGATCAGCCCGCAAATCGGCGCCGCGAATTCGGCGTCAAGCTCGTCGAGCGGCTTGATGCCGCCGAAGCGCACGCTCAACCCGTCGATCTTGATCACGACGCGCGCTTTCCCTGGAATTGCTGGTAGAGCCGCTCGGCCAAGAGCGTGATTTGCCCGCCGAGGCCGAGTGGGTCGCGCAGCGCGAACAACAGCGCGGCGCCGAAGATCATGAAGCCGACATTGGTGTTGACGTTGAGGTCGATCAGCAGTGCCGGCACGAAGCGGGTCAGGAGGCCGCCCAGGAACGCGCCGAGCCAGACGTCGTAGCCGCCCAAGAGCGTGCCGATGAAAATCACGATAGAGTTCGTGGTCGGAAAGGCCGAGGCATCGAGTTGGCCGAACAAGCCGGCCAAGAGCGCGCCGGCGACGCCGGCAACAAAGCCGGAGAGCGCAAACGCCCAGGCCTTATAGAAAACGATCCGCACGCCGGCGGCGGCCGCCATGTGTTCGTTCTTGCGGATCAACGCCCAGGCGCGTCCCGGCTTGCTGCGGCGATGCGCTTCGACCAAAAAGATACACAGCACCGTCACGCCGGCGACGAACAGGAAATAACCGGTGTCGCTCGAAGCGAACACCGGCCGCGCCATGTTGATGCGGTCGTTGCCGCTGGCGCCGACCTGACCGAGAAACCCGGGGCCGCCGACCGGAAAGCTGATAACGAAAACGAGCGTTTGAAAGGCGCCGGCCAGCATCAGTGTGACCAGCGCCAAATAGAGTCCGCGCATGCGCAGCGCCGGCAATCCCCAGATCATGCCGATCACCGAAGCGCCGATGCCGCCGGCGAGGATCGTCACGAAGAAGGGCGGATGAATATAGTGATAGACCCGCAAGCTCACCCAGCCGCCGACGCCGACCAGCGCCCACTGGCACAGCGAAACCAGACCGAGCTGCCCGTACAGCAGTGCGCAGCCGAGCACCGCCAAAACCATGCAATAGGCTTGGGTGAAATTCGACAGCCAATAGCCGCCGCAGGTCAGCGCGATGATGCCGGAAACGACGCCGACCACGACCACGATCGTGGCAGCACGTAACTGGGGCGATAGTGTTGCGCTCGCCACGGCAGCCAGCGGTACCGCATCGGCCCGGGCCACTTCGGTCATTCCCGTGCTCCGATGCCCTGACCGGCGCCGACGATGGTCAGAAAGATCAGGGCCGCCACATAAGGTCCGGCACTGCGCAGGTTGGCGATCTCCGGCGAGGTGGCGATCAGCAGTGCTTCGATCATGCCGCAGACGATGCCGCCGACGAACGCACCCCATAGCGATGACAAGCGCGCCATGATCGCCGCGGCGATCGCCGGGATCACCAGAAAGGTCAGCGTACCCGGATCGAGCCGGTTGATGTTGGCCAGAAGAATCCCGGCGATGCCGGCGAACAGGCCGTTGACCAGCCAAGCAATGGAATCGATCTGAACGACGCGCACACCGATCGCGGCGCTGATATGCCGATCGCTCGCCAGAGCCCGCATGCCCAAGCCGATGCGCGTGCGCGCCAGCAACAAGCCGATGCCGACGACCATGGCCAACGACACGCCAAGCGCGATCAGGCGCGTCACAGTCAACCGCACGCCAAACAGCAAGACAAAGTCCAGATCCGTCGGCAACACGAGACGGCGGGCGACACCGACGCCCCAATACCAAGCCATGCCGCCGAACAGGAACAGCGCCAAACCGAGTGTCGCGATCGCGCGCACCACCCGATCGCGATGCGCCAGCCGCGGCGCGAAAATTCGGCCATAGGCATAGGCGATGCCGGTCGACGCGGCGATGCCGACAATCGAGCTGATCGCCAGCGGCACACCCTCTTGCGTCAACTGCCAGGCAAGAAACGCCGACACGCCGCCGAACGCGCCGAAGGCGAAATTCAGCGTTCCCGACGCCCGGTAGAGGATCACCAGTCCGACGCTAGCGAGTGCGTACACGGCGCCAAGGCCGATCCCGGAGACGATGAACGGCAGCAAGTTCATGGCGAACGCCAACTAATCTGCATCACATTGGGGCGTTAGCGAGAGAAACAATCCGCCGCGCCACGCGGCGCGGCGGAAGCGCTTGCTGGGATCTCGCTAGTTCAGAGGAACCTGATCGTTGATCTTTATTCCCAGCTTCTTCTCCAAAGCCTCGATGTTGGCGAGGCCGGGATCGGCATCGGCGATGCAGCCTTCCAGATTCTTCCACTTGCCGTCGTGCAACGTCACGGTGCGCGTCACATGGTTGGGATTGTGCTCGGTCGCCTCCGGACCGCCCCAGTACCACGGCATGCACAGGATGTCGGTATCATACGGCTTCATGTTCTGGATCGCCGCCGTCACCGTGTTGCGGTTGATGTCGTCCGGATTCTTGATCGACAGCATGGCGTTGACCGCGACGCGGGCTGCGATATAGCCGGCTTGCGAGAAGCTGTCGCGCAGCGCCTTGCCGCCATAGGCGTCCATCACCGCGATCCAGTTTTGATTATCTTTACCTTTGGAATCGAGCGGCGCCAGCTCGGCGTTCACCCACAACCGATCGTTCCAATATTTGGCATCGATCGCGCCGGGAAAGCGCACCGTGTAATACGAGGTCGGCGTCGTCCACTTCATCTTCGCCGCGCCGTCTTGTTGTTCCACGGCATCGAGGATCCGCGCGCCGGTATCGTCGGTGCCGTAGATCATGATCGCATCGTCGCCGGTCGCCAGGAACTGCAAGATCAGCGAGCTGTAATCGGGAGAAACCGGGTCGGAATAAATGCTGGTCACCTTGACGCCGTACTTCTTGCCCCACTCCTCTAGTCCATTGCAGCTGTAGTCGGAGCCGGGAAATTTCGGAATCGAGCAGACCAGGGTCTTGGCGCCGAGTTTGCGGCGGGCGTAGTCGGCGCCGCCGATGCCGCTCTGCCTTGGACCGGCGTTTACTTCAGCGATGTTTTTCGACTGAAAGCATTGCGAAGGAATGCCGAGCCCGATCTCGAGCACGTTTTCTTTCAGATAATAATTGGCGTTGGGGATGCATTCGATGAAGCTCGTCGAGCCAATCATCACGTAGACGCCTTCGTCGCCGACGAGCTTCTTGGCGGCCTGCGCCGCGACGTCGAGCTGACTCTGATCGTCTTCGTCGTGGTAGGTGATCGGCCGTCCGTGAACGCCGCCATTGGCATTGACGCAATCGAAGTAGGCCCGAGCAGCGTCGTCGGCTTCCTTGAAGCTGCCGATGCCGCTCATCGAGGTGACCGCGCCGATCGGGATTGGTTTGCCGGTCGCCTTCTGCCCGGTATTCTCGCCGCAATCGGGCGCCGCTTGAGCTTGCGCAACAAAACCCGGGAGCGCGAGGCTCGCGACGACGGCCAACAAGCGAACCGTAAGTTTCATGATGTCCTCCCAGCGATGATCGCGCCGTGATGGTCACGACCTCGCGTTTCGACGGGTCTATCGCCCGCTTTGGTGTGATGACTTTAGCTATGTCACAGGCGTTCTCCGCCCCACTGGTTCGATCGATGCGTGCATCTGATCGCGCACCGCCATCATTCTTCCCGGCGAGAGAATTTGCAACCGCCGCGTTGCCGCTCGGGCGCTCGGGAATTGACGCAGCTTTGGTCCGGCGGCCCACCGTGGGCGATGGGACGTAGAGTGTTCAGCGGCCAAATCGGTCATGTTCAGGTCAATCGCTGCCCCGGCGCGACAAACGCACCACGTGAAATAATCGCCGGTTTGCCACCGGTTCGTTCTCCTAAGTTCGATTGGCGAACGGGTTGGGACATAGCCCCAACGACATCGATGGTCGCTTCCATACGCGCTCGGCACAACCGGCATGGCCATGTTGGGCCAAACGCTGCGCTGACAATCAAGCTGCGGACTTCAGAAAGCCGGCGTTTCGAGCGACCAATGAGATGCGGCTAGCGCCCGCGGGCGACGCGCTCGATCTCGGCTCGCACCAGGCGCTCGACCATGCCGGGAAGATTGTCGTCGAGCCAGGATTTCAGCATCGGACGCAGCATCTCGCGCACCAGATCCTCGAGCGTGCGCGCGTTCTGTACCAACACGGTCTGCGCCAAGGCGTGGAACGCGGAATCGACCGCCGCGCTGGTGGCGCTCGAAAGCAGTCCATTCTCGGGCCTGGAGCGCGGGCTCGAGACGTCGGCCTGCGGCATTGCCGGCCTGGGCGGCTCGGCTTCGTCGAAGCTCACATCGGAGAAGCCTTCGATCTTGCGAAATTGCGGTGCCGCGGCAGGAGCCGCCATCGAATTCGGTGAGATCGAGAATATCGGAAGCCTGGTCTTCCTCGGGCTCGGGCTCGGGTTCGGGCTCCGGCGGCATCGGCAATTCTTCGGGCTGAGCTTCCGCAATGATCGGCTCGGGCTCGGGCTCGGGTTCAGGCTCGGGCATTCGCGGCGGCGGCGCCGGCCGCGGCGCCGGCTTTGGCGGCTCCGCGACGCGCTGCGCCGATTTGCTGGCGTCGTCATCGGCGATGATGCGGCGAATGGAGGCGAGAATCTCCTCCATCGACGGTTCTTGCGATTTCGCCGGCTGCGTCATGCGCGCATCCTCGCCTTAGAGCATGATCGGAAACAGCCTGCCCGGGGACCCGATCCAAAATGGGGGCCGGTTTTCCGAAAGAGCATGCTCCACCACATCTAGTCGGTGCGTGTCCCCCGCCGCGGCCTTGCCAAAAGCCGGCAGCCGACCGCGAATCAACAGCATAACTATGCAACGGTGCCAGCAAGTATGTCATGGCGAAAGTCGATGGCAACCCAATCTGTCACCGGCAAAATCCGCCGGGATGGTTACCACCCGCCCCGAAGGCGGGTTCGGCGGCTATCTGCCGTCCGGATTGCGCACGCCCATCCAGGCGTCACGCACCTGCTGGTAGTGGACCATCGGATCATAGACCAGCACGTTGAGGCCGAGCCGCGGCATCGACAGCGCGCCGACCGCTGCCAGCAAGGTGTACGAAGCCACCACCCGGTCGTGCTGGGCTGTCACCAGGGCCACGCGCGCATTGACCAGCTCCTGCTGGGCGTTGAGCACGTCGAGCGTCGTGCGCTGTCCGACCCGCGCTTCCTCACGCACGCCGTTAAGCGCGATCTCGGCGGCATTGACTTGCGCCGTCGTCGATTCGATTTGCGCCTTGGCGGCATCGAGCTGGCCCCAGCTCTGCACCACCGTGGCGCGCGCTTGATCGCGATTGATGTCGAGGCTCAGCCGCTGCTGACCGAGTGTCTCCTTGGACTGACGGATAGCCGAATATTCGGCACCGCCCTGGTAGATCGGCACAGTCAACTGTCCGATCACCGAGCCCTGCGTTGACTTGATCACTTCGAAAGCCGGGTTCTGTCCCTGCAGCACGCTTCCGGTGATCGTCACACTCGGATACAGAGCGCCTTCGCTGATCTTGACTGCGAGCTCGGCGACATCGACGCCGTAGGCGGCGGCGAGCACGGAGGGGCTTTGCGCCTCGCCTTGCGCAATGGCCTTGGGCAAGACATTCGGCGACAAGCGGTCGACCGGGGTGCCGGGTGCGAGGTTGCCCGGCTCGACGCCGATCACTCTGCGGTAATTGGCGCGCGAGGTGACGTATTGCGACTGAGCGCCGAGAAGTTGCGAGCGTCCGGCGGCGAGGCGCGATTCGGCTTGCGCCACGTCGGTCCGCGTCACCTCGCCAACATTGAAACGATCGCGCGTCTGTTTGAGTTGTTCGGTCAGCACCTCGACGTTGCGCCGCTGCAAATCGAGCACCGCCTGATCGCGCAGCAAGTTCATGTAGGCGGTGGCGGCGTCGAGCAGCACCTGTTGCTCGGTGACGCGCAGCGTCTCGCGCGCGGCGTCGACCTGGCTTTCGGCCTGGCGCGTGCGGTTCGCCGTCTGCAGACCGTTGTAGAGCGTGTACGTGCCGGTGGCGCCGACGGTGCGCGAGTAGAAATTTTGCCCAAATTGGCTGGCGACCAGCGCCCCACCGAGCGGGAAAACCGAACTCGAGTTCTGGTAGTTGTAGCCGCCGGCGGCGGTGACGGAGAGCTTTGGACGATAGCCCGACAAGGCCTGCGGCACGTTCTCGTCGGTCGCGCGCAAAGACGCCCGTTGCGCGTTGAGCGACGGGTTGTTCTGGTAGGCCTGCACTATGGCCCATTCAAGCGTATCGGCGGCGGCGTCGGTGCAGCCAATGCCGAGGCCGGCACCGGCTAGACACAGACCCGCAATCGCCAAAAAATACGCCCCTACCCCTCTGACACCCATGTAACGACGCTGCCCTGCCCCTCCCCGCATCCCCGGGGATTGTCGTTTGGACAACACTCAACGTCGAGGCCAAACGAGCCAGTCGACGCCACCCGAATCTGACACTATGCGGCGAACTGGCGGCGTGAAACCCCACGGTTGAGATTCTTCGCAAATTTCTCCCCCATGGCACATATGCGCCACAGGTGTCGCTGGGGGGCCAGCTAGCCCCAAGGCGGCTAGAAAACGAACGCGGGCGGCGCCGAAAAACCCGGCAGAAGCTTGGCGGCGGCGTCAAATACCGGCCGACCGACCAAGTGGCCCTCAATAACATGGAAAATCATGGCCTTAGACGCCGGCGCCCGGCCATAGATGCCCACCAGGCGGCCGTCCGGCTTGAGCTGGGAGCCGAATGTCTCGGGGGCGACTTCGGTGGCGCCGTTGAGAATAATGACGTCGTAGGGGCCGCCGGCCGGCCAGCCGGCGCGCAATGGCCCGGTGACCACTTCGACCGCCGTGGCGCCGACCGCCGCCAACGATTCCCTGGCTTGACGCGCCAGATCCGGATCCTCTTCCAGCGCCACGACCGAGGCGGAAAGCCCTGCCAAGACGGCCGACGAATAGCCGGTCGCGCAAGCCACATCGAGGACGCGGTCGCCGGGATCGATACGGGCCGCTTGAACGAGCTTCGCCAGCACCATCGGCTTGAGCAGGGCGCGGCCTTTGGCGACTGGAATGTCACCATCGACGTAGGCGAGTTGCGCAAGCGCCGGCGGCAGGAACCGTTCGCGCGGCAGGGTCAGCATCGCCTCGAGCAGCGCTGCGTCGGTGACGTCGGCGGTGCGGACCTGGCCGTCAACCATTAACCGGCGCGCATTGGCAGCGTCGAACATGCGAGCATTCCCGTCGAACCGGTTCCCGAATTCGCAGGCAGGTTGTGCGGCACGGTCCGGCAAAACGCAAGCGGCGGCCGGGTGGCAAGCAGTCCAATTTGCCGCATCGTCACACACCGTTGTCGGAGCCGCAGCCTTCCGATATAGACGCGGCTGTCGGGCATCGGCGCCAAGCCGCGGCGATGCTCAGGGGCCACGTGGCGGAGTGGTTACGCAGCGGTCTGCAAAACCGTTTACCCCGGTTCAATTCCGGGCGTGGCCTCCAGCCTTCACTGCTTCGCAGTTTTGGCTCGGCGAACCAGATAAAAGCGTGCTTTCAAAGCCGCCACGGCTTTGTTATAGGCAGCATTCGCGCGCGAGCCGCCGCATTATTCCCCGGTAGCTCAGTGGTAGAGCAACCGGCTGTTAACCGGTTGGTCGCTGGTTCGAATCCGGCCCGGGGAGCCAAACATTGATCGCGAAAGTCTGACACCATGCCGGAAACGGAAACCGTGCATGACGTTCGCAAGGCTCGGCTGGAATTGACGCGGCAGCGCGCGGAGCTGGCGAAAGTCCTTGCTGGTCCTTTCGAACAGCAGAAGACGACGCAAGCCGCCCAGGCGTTCGAACAGGTTCAAAAGACGATCGAGGCGATCGACGCCGCGATCCAGGACGAAGTCTCGCGGTCAACGTGGCCGCTCGGTTCGCCGCTGAGTGAGGATCGCTGAGGGATCGTCGGCTGCTCAGGCGCTGCTCGTTGAGCGGGTCACGCGGGCCGCCCCGCCACCCTCACGGCGGCAGCAGCTCCTTCAGCCCCCGGATGCGCGACGCGGCGCGGGCCGCGTCGCCGCCGTCACGCCAAACCCGCCAGATCATTTCGTCGTGGGGACCGTAATAGTCGTACGCCTTGCTGTAGGTCTCGTCCTTGGCAACATCCGGCGAGTTCGTGTAGTGCCGGTGCTTGATCAGCACGTCGTGCAGGATGGCACGGCATGGCTCGAGGCGATCCAGGTGCTCATAAGCGTCATCGAAGCAGGTGTGATGCATCCCCGGCAGGAAGACCTGGTGGCCGATCGCGCGCAGTAACGGACCGGAGAAGCAGACGAAACCCGCGATGCGACCGGCCGGATGGCGCTCGTCGCCATGAATGGTCCAGTCGTCGTTGCAGGAAACCAGATTGCTGCCGTTGAGGGCCTTGATAAGCCTCAAGTCCCAGCCGGGCGTGATCGGTACTTGATCGTCGCCGCCCAAGCCGATCCAATCGAGGTAATGCAGCCTGGGCCAGATGGCGCGGATCTTGTCGCCCTGGCTCTCCGGATCGACAGCCACGAGTTGCCATCCCGGATGTAACGGCACCTCGCCGTATGCCGCCATCTCATGGTGCTGGATGATCACCAAACCAGGCGTGGTGCAATCGGAGTCCTTGAGTGCGGCCATCAGATGCGCGAGCTTCTGCGGCCTGCCCCGCGAAGGAATCAGCCACACCCCGCGCTGCGGATCGGCGCTCCATGTCATCTGGCGCTCCATTGGCGGTACCGGCTGCGGTTAATCATGGCGCAGCTGATTCGGCCAGAGCACCATCGTTGCGAGGCTGGTCAGCGCGGAGGACGCGCGCCGGTGAAATCGGGAAGAAGCGGGCCGGCGAAATTGGGAAACTGCTGCTCAGCGATTCGGGGCGATCATCGGGCGCCGTCCTTTTGCGCCGGTCCGGCCGCGGGCGCGCCGGTAGCATCGCGCTTGCCCGTATAGCCAATGCGCCAGATCGTGCCGCCGGTGTCGTCGGCGACCAAGAGCGAGCCGTCCTTGGCGAGCGCGAGCGCCGCGGGACGTCCCCACACTTCCGCGCGCTGCTCGCCGGAGACCCAAAATCCGGTGGCGAAATTTTCGTAATAACCTTCCGGCCGACCATCCTTGAACGGCACGCGCACCACCTTGTAGCCGGTGGGTTCGGAGCTGTTCCATGAGCCTTTGAGTGCCACGAAGGCGTGGCCCTTATAGTCAGGCGGGAATTGGTCGGCTTCGTAGAACACGATATCCAGCGCCGACGAATGCGCCTCGAACAACAAATCCGGCGTGATCGTCGCATTCACTTTGTCGGGTGCGAGGTTGGCGAAGCCGGCTTGCGGATGTTTGCCGATATAAGCGTAAGGCCAGCCGTAGAATCCGCCCTCCTGTACGCGGGTGAGGTAATCGGACGGCAGCCGGTCGCCGAGGCCGTCGCGTTCCTGCACCAGCGCGTAGAGCGCGCCGGTCTGCGGCTCGATGGCGAGCGCCGTCGGATTGCGCATGCCGGACGAGAATGTCGCTTGGTTGGAGCCGTCGGCATTGAAGCGCTGGATGGTCGCCTTGGGCTCCGGCTCGACGCCGACATTGCCGGAGGAGCCGATGCCGACAAACAAGGCGCCGGTCTTGGGGTCGATCACCAGCGGGCGGTTCTGGTGACCCATGGCGATGCCGAACACGCCTTTCTTGGTGATCAGCGTCGCGCCATAGGCTCCGGCGACGGGCTCGCGTTCGTCGGGCGGTACCTGATCAACCCGTTGCACCGTGCTTCTGCCGGCGCGAAGAGCGCCAACGATATGCGGCACGCTCCAGATGCCGTCTTGGTCGGCGACCAAGACGTGGTCGTTCTGCCACGCCAGCCCATAAGGCCTGTTGAGGTCTTCGACATGACGGTCGATCCATTCGGCGTGGCCGCTGCCGTCATCACGAAGCAATGTCAGATATCCGGCGCTCTGCTCTGCCACCAGCACATCGCCATTGGGCAGAACCAGCAGACGTCTCGGATTGACCAGACCGGTCGCAAACGGTGTCGCGGTGAAGCCGGGCGGGACCTGCGGGACCTGCCCGTTGTAAGGCACGACCAAGGACCGGTTGGTGACGATCGAGCTCGTCTTCGGCGCCGGCAGATTGGCCGGGTCGATGTGGAATCGGCGACCGATCTCCTGCTGGGCGATGAAATTTTGATGCAGATTATCCGCAAGGCTCGTCGCCTGCCCGCGCGCCTCGCTCTGTTGCGCGTCCGCCGCGCCGAAGACGAAGCTCCCGGCAGTCACAATGGCGAGCACGAAAACGGTTCGTTTGGAGCGCGTCGCGATGGCCGCTGTGTGTCGCCGCACTGGGATCCTCCGCAACGTTGTCGCCACCCAACGACGACATAATCATTGCCGCGGAAACGGGCAACGTGTGATGTCGCCGAGCAAGAGCCTCAGGCAAGGATGTTGACACCGGTATAAAAACGCTAGGCCGCGATGGAGACTACGGCGTGTACACATGAATTTCGCGGCATACGAACGTCTGTGATCCGGCGCATCCCCGACTCAACTCGGACATGCTCCCAATGTCTCAGAAGGGCCAGGAGCGACATTTTGCGCCGCAGCCGTGAAGTAGATCACAGAAATCCGATTTGAGGTGTGCTATCCCGACCTTTACTGCGGTCGGCCGCGAACCCAGTGGGACGGGGCAAATGGCAATCGTCATCGGACGGCGAAAATTCATTGCTGCGCTCGGCGGCGCGGCGGTCGGATGGCCGCTCGCCGCGTGGGCGAAACAGCCGGCCAGACTGCCGACCGTTGGGCTCCTGACCCCTGACACTTCGGGTTGGAGTGCAGAAACTGCCGCTTTTGTCGAGCGACTAAGTCAACTCGGCTGGATCGAGGGTCGCACCATTACGATCGAGTATCGCTGGTCGGAAGGACGCCCAGAGCGCGTCGCCGAGATTGCGGCCGAGTTCGTGCGGCAGAAGGTCGACGTCATTGTCGCTTATGGAGGCGCCGTTGCCGCATTAAAGCAGGCGACAGCGATCATCCCCATCGTCTTTGCAATCGCGGGCGATCCGGTCGGCAACGGCTTTGTCGAGAGCTTGGCGCGCCCGGGCGGCAGCGTCACTGGAATGTCGCTCCAGAACACCGATACGACCGGCAAGCGGCTCGAACTCTTGCGTGATGTGGTCCCTAATCTCCGCCGGTTGGCAATCATGTTTAATGCCGACTATCCCTCAACTGTGCGGGAGACGGGCGAGGTTCAGGCTGTGGCTCGCACGCTGGGCCTCGAAGTCGCGCCACACGAAATCCGGCGCGCGGAGGATATTGCACCCGTCTTCGAGAACTCTTAAATCCCAAGCGGACGCACTTTACGTCGTGGGTGACACTCTCATTCTCGCCAATAGAACGCCGATCGTCACGCTTGCGCTCGGCTCGCGGCTGCCGACGATCTTCGATAACCGCGTTAATGTCCAAGCAGGGGGCCTCATGTCCTGCGGAGCAAACTTTCCAGCTCTGTTCCAGCGCGCAGCCGAATATGTCGACAAAATTCTGCGCGGGGCGAAGCCGAGCGACCTTCCGGTCGAGCAGCCGACCAAGTTCGACCTCGTCGTCAATCTCAAGACCGCCAAGGCGCTTGGACTCACCATGCCGACCGCGCTGCTCGCTACCGCCGACGAGGTAATCGAATGAACCTTCCGCAATGCAGTAATAGTCGGCAGCGAAGTGTCGCGACATCAGCTGGCGGCGCATTAGCGCTTACACGCCCTCATCATTGCTCGCTCGCCAACGCGGCAGCGGCGGCTCGACTACGGCCGCCGGCCTAAGCTGCGTGAAACGAACCAAGGTAGGCTGATCGGTCCATCGCGTCGCCTTCCTCGATATGCTGCTCGCCACATCCCTCGCATTGGAAGGTAAAGAGATCCGGCAGCCCGCCAAATCGCGGCGTTCTGCGAACGAGTTGCATCGGCCGGGCGCAGGCAACGCAACGCGGCGGCTTCGGCGCGGACTTGTTGGCGCGTTCGTCATACATGACACAGTGTCCAGTAACGGCCTCCAAACGGGGCCGGCTGGTGATATGAGGTGCCAGCATTACCGCTGCGTGGCCGGAAGCTTAATCTTTGGCAATCTAAGGCGTGGCGCTTCGCCGCCAATCGCGACTGTTCGAACCGACGCTTCACGCCGACGCGAACACGATCAGGAAACCAGCAACATCAGGTGGAACTCCCCGCGTCTTCGCGGCTGAGCAATCAGCCTGGCCGCAATGTGCGGCTTATCTGAATCCCGGCTGGAAAAATACCAAGACCACGAGCAGCAGCACCACGACCACAAGCCACGGCATGAGATTGCGCAGATACGCCTTCGACGACATGGGGGCCGTTTCGGCAGGGCCTTCCCACGGCCAACTGTAGCCCGTTCGCAAGATAAGAAAGATTGCGAGCAACAGAACCGCGATCCCGAAAGGCGACCGATACCGCCAGACGACAGCAGCGTGGCCGGGTAGCTACAGCTCTACGCTCCACCCGATGAAGATCCCAACGAAGAGACCGTACAAAAGCGCAATCAGCCCTTGGATCAGCCGCCTGTTATTCATGACGCGGCATCCTTCGTCCGATCAAACAATGGCGGCAGCACGCGCCGATGGGCGTTTGGCCGCGTTCGCTGCACCTTGGACGTGCCGACCGGTGAATTGGTTCATGGCGGCGGCCAGCGCCAGCGGCCGCCGTGTCCGCTCTTTTGGGGAATGCAAAACGCCGGAATACCGGCGTTGGTACGGTTCAGCCGCTAACCGATCGGATCGCGATCGCGACGAGCGCGTGATGCCAAGCGCTCGAACCTAGCGTTTCACCAAATTGCCTTCTGCTCCGACGTGCACAGCAACGTGGCTGGTGGCGACGCGGTGCTTGGTCCGCGCGGTATGCTTGACGTGGGCTTTCGCGCAGCCGCCGTTGAGGAACCAGAACTCCAAATCCTCGCAGGAGCGTTGCGCTTGCGGCTGGTTCGGCGTGGCGTTGTCGGCGAATGCCCCGCGCGCAGTGGCGAAGGCCTCTTCGACGATCGCCGACGCCGGCACAAAGGCGAACACGGCGCCGACGCAAGCTGCCGCCAAAGCGATCGAGGCAAGTCTCTTGACCATAACGCGCTCCCACGCGGTGCCGGCGCGGCTGGAGCTGAGCTCTGCTGCGTCCGACCCGGCCGCAACGCTAGTTTCAAACCGGCTCGTCCTCGATTGTGCTGTGGTCGCAGCGAGATATCGCAAATGATGGGACGCGGTATACGTTGGTCTAGGCCAACGTAGCCCATCGGCGTCCGTCGCCAATCCCCCGCCGGATGTTGGGCCGCGGGAAGGCAGCCTTACCTAAATGAAGGGCCCTTTCCCAAATAAAGCCGGCGCTGCGGCAGGGTTACCAAGCTGGTCAATTCAGCCGCGGGCCAGTAGCATTCACCATCGACAAAAAATCATCGGGGAGGCGGCGCCGTGGCTTTGCAATTCGGCATTTTCGACCATCTCGACGACAACGGCATTCCGCTCGCCGATCTGTTCGAGACCAGGCTCAAGCTGATCGAGCAATACGACCGATCGGGCTTTCGCTCCTATCACATCGCCGAACACCACTCGACGCCGCTCGGCATGGCGCCATCGCCCAGCGTGTTCCTTGCTGCGGTGGCGCAGCGGACCAAGCGGTTACGCTTCGGCCCGCTGCTCTATGTCACGCCGATGTACCATCCACTGCGCGTCGCCGAGGAAGTGGTGATGCTCGATCATATGAGCCGCGGGCGGCTGGAATTGGGCCTGGGACGCGGCGCGTCGCCGATCGAGATCGGAAGCTTCGACGTCGAGCCGGCAGACGCGCCGGCGATGAACCGCGAAGCGACCGAGATCATCCTCAAGGCCTTGGCCGCGGACGTGCTCAATCACGATGGCAAGTTCTATCGCTATAAAAACGTGCGCATCGCAGCCAAGCCGTTGCAGCAACCGCACCCGCCGTTGTGGTTCGCACCGACCGAGGCCTCGCGCGCCGCCGACGCCGCAAAGCTCAAGGGCAATATCGTGACGTTGGTCCCGGATGCCGGCGTCAAGGCGATCACCGATGCGTATCGCGCGGCCTGGCAGGCGCAAGGCAACGATGCCGCCGATACGCCGCTCATGGGCGTGTTCCGCCATGTTGTCGTCGCCGAGAGCGATGCCAAGGCGCGCGACATCGCGCGCAGCGCTTATCGCCTTTGGCGCCACCACATGGCGTTCCTGTGGGAATGGGGCGGCCTCTCCTTCCCGATCGCCATGATCTATCCGGATGAGTTCGAGTCGCTCGAAGGCATGAGCATGGGCGTCGCCGGATCGCCGGAAACCGTGCGCCGCTATGTCAAGAACTCGGTCGAACAGACCGGCATCACCTATTTTGTCGCCGACATGGCCTTCGGCTCGCTGCCTTACGAGGCGGCTTCGCGCTCGGTCGAGCTGTTCGCGAAAGAGGTGATGCCCGCGTTCCGGTGACGCAGGCACGAGCGGCGCCCATTCGCGTCATCCGTCTTGTCGACGATCGAGCGATCTAAAAACAGCCGCAGGTCGGCCGGCCGTCGGGCGCGACGCGGCAGGTGTAATAGTAGCCCGACGGACAGGCGGGACGGTCGCCGCCATTCCAGCAGCCGCAAAATCGCCGGCCGTACACCTCGGTCCAGCAGGCCAGGAACTGACCGGACGGACAAGGGCCGCCGAACAGGCCACCGTTAAAGCTTTGCACCAATTGCGTGAACGTTGCCGGTTTTCGCTCGCCCGCCAGGCCGGCGGGCGCCGCCTGCGCTTGGCCGGCATACAGACCGAACATCACCGCCGCGACGAGCACATAAAAGAGGAGCCGCATGTTGCCTCAACCCGCGTTGCGCAGTCCGCATGCGGGATGTTGCCATGATTCGCGGCGTTTTGCGGCGTCGTCTTTTGAGCGCGCCGTCGCACGGAGCGCCGCTGCTTCACGATATGAAAATCAAAACACGGGATCGGCACGTTTCACGGTTGCGATCCCGCACCGACTTTTGGCGATCGTGCGCTTTCAGTATTTCTTCTGCACGTGCCTGGGCGCGTAGTATCTGTGCCTGACCGGCGGCGCATCGCCGTCGCCGCCAAAGACCGGCGCGGTGTAGTAGGTGCCGGTCCAGCCAGCGCACCCGCCGCAGCCGGCGCAGCCGCCGCACATGCCCATGGCTATCCGCACACCGGGCCGCAACGATGCGGCGTTTTCCTTGTCGAAGACATAGAAGGTCGCCAAGCTGACGTCGGCGACTTCCTCCTCGCGCAAGGTGATTTCGTGACCCGCGCCGGCGTTCTGCATCAAGACATTAGCGTCGGGGCTAGCCGTTGCCGCGGACGCCCCGCTCGCCAGCGCTAAGGATAACCCGGCGGCCCCTAACACCGGCACGGCACTGCTCCGTCGCCCACGCTTCGGCGATTGCTTCACACGCGACATGGCCAGTCTCCTGCACAAATATTCGGATATTCGAGAGGCACGTAGTCGCTACGCCCGGCTTTGCCACCGGGCAAGTGTCAAAAAGTCAGGGACTACACGATGTGTTTATCGACGATGCGATCGATGTGCCGGCTGTCTTGCGAGGCTCAAAGCGCGATATCGGCGCGATGCAATGTCGTTGGCTGATCTCATGACGACGGCGCCACGATCAAGTCTGCTATCGCAACTGCGGTCGCGGCAGCGCTCCGAATCGGAATACGACACTGACGCTCGCTCGGCCCCGGAATGACAACCGATTAAACGACGGTTGAGATCACTGCGCGAGCGCCGGGCAGCCGCCGTCGGCCAGCGGACGAAATGCTTTGTCGCCCGGAATGGTGGCGACGAGTTTCAGCAAATCCCACTCGCTTTTCGATTCCGCCGGCGACTTGATCTGCACCAGGTAAACGTCATGCATCATGCGCCCGTCGGGCCGCAGCTTGCCGTTCGGCGTGAACGCGTCATCGACCTTGGTCTCGCGCATCTTGGCGATCACGGTTTTCGGATCGTCGGAGTTGGTTGCTTCCGCCGCCTTGAGATAGCTGCGCACCACCGAATAAGTCCCGACCTGGAAGGTCGATGGCGCAGTGCCGCGGCGTTCCTTGAACTTGGCGAAGAACGCCTTGGCCGCCTCGTCACGATCCGGCAGCCAGGGCGACACATACATCATGCCTTGCGCCAGCTGCAGGCTCGTGGCGTGGATCGCCGGCAAAGAGTTCGAGCCCGAACGGCACCACCTTCTGCGTCTCGGTAATGCCGAACTCGCGCGCGCTCTTGACCGAGTTGATGGCGTCGTCGCCGCCGTTCGCCAGCGCCACGACCTCGGCTTTCGAGGCCTGCGCCTGCAGCATGAACGATGAAAAATCGGTGGTGCCGAGCGGAACGCGCACCGAGCCGACGACCTTGCCACCGTTCTTCTCGATGAAGGCGGTGGCGCCGTCCTGCAGCGCGCGGCCGAACACATAATCGGCGGTGATGAAGAACCAGCTCTTCCCGAGCTGCGGCAAAGCCTGGCCGATGGCCGAGCCGATCTCGTAGCTGTCATAGACCCAATGCACCGAATTGTTGGGCGCGCAGGCCTTGCCGGTGAAGTCGGCCGAGCCGGCGCTGGTCAACAGCACCGCCTTGTTGTTGGCCTTGGCGATTTCCAGAACGGCGAAGCCGACCGCCGAATTGACCAGATCGGTGATGGCGTCGACGCCGTCGAGATCGAACCAGCGCCGCGCGATGGCGGCGCCGATATCGGGCTTGTTCTGATGATCGGCGGCGACGATCTCGACCGGAACGCCGTTGATCTTGTTGCCGAACTCCTCCGCCGCCATCTTGGCCGCTTCGACCGAGCCGGAGCCGGAATTCTGCTCGTACGGCCCGGAAAGATCGGTGAGCACGCCGATCTTGACCTTGCCGCCCGACATGTCGGCATGCGCGGCCGAAACCAGGCAAAGCGAAGCGGCGAGCGTGCAGACAACAATACGCATGATTTTCCTCCCGAGCGCGACTTTCAGGAATGTCGGCCGATTTCAGCGGCGCTTTGTCAAGGCGGCAAAATGCGACGGGCCATTGCTGCCTGGGCCGCAAGCCTTTTGTCTTAGCCATGCCGCAGCTTTAGCAGGCGGTCGGCGTTGCCGTGGGCAAACTTCTCGAGCTCCGCCGCCGGCATTTTCAGCAAATCAAGGAAATCCCGTCCCAACCGGTTGCTGCTGTAAGGATAGTCGATCGAAAACAGGACGCGGTCGGCGCCGAACACGGCGAGCAGAGCCTGCAGCGGCGGCCAGGTGAACAATCCGCTGGTGGTGACGTGGACATGATCGAGGATCGTCTGGCCGACGGAGCGCTTGAGATTCGCGCCTCGGGGGTAAGGATCTGTCGGAACGCACCAGCATCGCTGCAAGCCCCTCGCCCATGTGTCCGACGATGAGCTTCAGCTCGGGATGCCGGTCGAGCGCGCCGGACAGGACGAGGCGGAGGACATCAATGGCGACTTTCGAATGCCAGCCCCACGCCGCGGTCGAGAGACGAAAGCCGGTCATCGCCGGCAAGCCGCCGTAATAGGCATCGAACACCGCCCGCGGCAGCAAATTGGGATGCAGATAGATCGGCACGTCGAGCTGTTCGGCCCGCGCCAGGATCGGCTCGAAGCGCGGATCGTCGAGAAAGCGGCCTTCGGTCAAGCCATTGATCAGGGCGCCGCAGAAGCCGAGATCGCGGACTGCGCGCTCGAGTTCGTCGGCGGCGGCTTGTGGACTTCGCATCGGCAGGTGCGCGAAGCCGGCGAACCGATCCGGATGGGTGGCGACCGCCTTGGCGAGCACGTCATTGATGTCGCGCGCAAACGCGACACCTTCCTTGCCGTCAATCAGGTCGGCGCCGGGGCCGGAGGAAGACAGACGTGAACGGTGATCCCGGCTTCATCCATCTCGCCAAGGCGAAGGGCGCCGAGATGGACAATTTGTCGGCGAGATTGGCGGCGAAGCCCGCAGGAAAGCCATGCCGTGCAATGGCGTCGGGATCGATCCGGCGTACCAGCTGCGGGACGGTGAAATGCTCCTCAAGGGCAACGATACGCATGGCGACGTTTCCTTTCACGCAGGATTATCAACGGCTTCCGAACGGGCGGTCCGAATTTACCAAATCCTAACCATAGTTCGGGCACGCTTCATCACCCTGCCGTTTGCGAGATCCCAACATGGCTTATCTCCTGCCGCGCGCGGTCCTCACCCTCATGGCTTGGGGAGTGACGTGCGTTCTGATCCGGAAATTCTGGCCGCACGCGGATCTGACCGTTTTCGGCGTCGCCGGCGCATCCTTGGTCGCGGTCGCCGGCGCATATTTCGGCTATTCGCACAAGCTCCGCCGCGACATCGACGCTCTCGAGCGCGCTCGCGGTCACAGCCTCAATCGCACGACGAGGTGAAAACGCAAACCGTTCAAACGCCGGCGCGATTCCAGCCGCGAGCGCGGTTGCCGTAGATCTCGTGTCCGTTCGCCGTCACCGCCACGGTATCTTCGAGTTTGATGAAGCCGCGGCGCGGGTGCAGCAAAGTGGTCTCGACCGAAATCACCATACCGGCTTCCAGCGGCCGCTGCGCATCATAGGCGTCGTACGGCACCGGGCCGGAATTGGTGAGCCGCGGCGCCTCGTGGCTGACCAGCCCCATGCCGTGGGCGAGGAATTCATAGTGATTGTGCAGCGTCG
>CAWDZD010000031.1:0-85864 GCA_963806465.1 uncultured Alphaproteobacteria bacterium
TGACCGTTTAGGGTCAATCGCGACCGACGCGCCTGGTGCCCGCTTCGTATGATGTCCGGAGTCGCCTGAAAGCGGACCTTCTTGGAGCGCGCCTGATCAAGGAGCGCGTCGCTCAAGCGGTCTTTGTCGAAATGACGGTAGAACGTACAGGGCATTTGCACCGTGCCACCGTCAATTTGGGCTTCCCTCAAACAGAGTTGCGATGCTGAGTAGTCACTAGCGGACCGAATTACGCAGCACGTCGCAGGTGGTATCTGCGGCTATCAGCTTCTGACATAATTTGTCCAGCGGGCCACGATCATCATCCGCAATCGTTATGATGTACCGCTTTGCCCTGCCCATGCTTGGTATTTCTTTATGCAGCACGATCGGCTCGCGGTCGCCGATCAATGAAGCCAAACGCGTCAATCTGTCACGATAGATCGCCCAAGCCGTGCTTTCAGACTAATGCGCGCCACTTGAATGCCCCAGCGCGGGATATAGGCGGCGGTACGCTGCCGCTCTGTTTTCGGGGCGAGGATGAGATTGGCAAGCCGGGTGCAAGGTACGCCTTGCGGAATTGTTGTCTCCGCGCTTTCTGGCGGCGACGATGATGCCCATTCGTCGGCTGTCCAGCCGGTCACAAGGGCCACATAGTTGTGCGTTTCAGCCGGCAAGGCACGATGGTTTGTTAGCCAGGCGCTCACCCGCGCTGGACCTGCATTGTACGCCGCTGCTGCAAGTCCAAGATTGCCAAACCGGTTCAGAAGCTCGCGCAAATAGGCAGCGCAGCGATGCAGCCGTTTCGCCGTGGTTTTTGGCATCGATGGACAAAGCTCTAATACGCGGGCGACATCTTACAGTATCATTTTTGTCCATACTTGCATCGTTGTTCGTTCGCTTCCTATCTTGGGCATCACCGTCGCGACGTCAGCAGCGCGTTGACGCGAACGGTCTTGTGGATGAACGGTTGGGCGCGTCTTGCCGCGCCGCGAGGGTGCAATCATGAAATCTTTTCTGATCCGCTATCGCCTGCAGAATGCGTCCCCGGAAGAATGGCACAAGGACGTCGCCGCGTTCATCGCCGGGCTCGACAATGACCCGGCGCTGAAGGGAAAAATCGCCTATCGCTGCATGAAGATCCGCGACAGTGCCGATTACCTGCATCTCGCCACCGCCGCCGACGATCAGGCGATCAAGGCGCTGCAGCAGAGTCCGTTGTTCTCGGGCTATACTGAAAAGACCAGAAAAGTCGCCGGCGGAGCGGTCGACGTGTTGCCGCTCGATATCATTGCCGAGACGCGGACGAAGGCGTGACGCCGCAGCCGGACATCAGACGGCTAGCCCAAATCCTGGTTCTTGATCGGCAGCGAGCGGATGCGCCTGCCGGTGGCGGCGAAGATGGCATTGCACAGCGCCGGCGCCAACGGCGGTACCGGCGGCTCGCCGGCGCCGCCCCAGAAGTCGCCGCTCGGCACCAGCACGGTCTCGACCTTGGGCGCGTCCGCCATCCGTAGCATCTCATAGTCGTCGAAGTTCGATTGCACCACGGCGCCGTCCTTGACGGTGATCTCGCCGGTCAGCGCCGCCGTCAGCGCATAGATGATGGCGCCCTGGGTCTGCATCTCGATCGACATCGGATTGACGACATGGCCGGAATCGAGCGCCGAGACAACACGATGGACGCGCACGTTGCCGCGCTCGACCGAGGCTTCGACCACTTGCGCGCACAGGCTGCCGCAGGCGGCGGTGATGGCGATGCCGCGGCATGCGCCTTGCGGCAGCGGACTGAACCAATCCGCCTTCTTGGCCGCGGCATCGAGCACCGCGAGATGTTTGGTGTCGTTGCGCAGCAGGCGCCGGCGGTAGAGATACGGATCCATGCCCGCGGCATGCGCCATCTCGTCGACGAACAACTCCTTGTAGAAGGTGTTCTGCGTGTAGTTGATGGCGCGCCACACGCCGAGCGGCACCGGCAATTGCTGCACCACGTAGTCGACCAGATAATTCGGCACGTCGTAGACCATCTCGTCGGCGAGGCCGGAGAGAAAGGTGCGATCGACAAAGCTCATGCCGAAGCCCGGCACCAGGCCGTGGACGAAAGACGGGCCGGCCAGCCGGATTTTCCACGCGATCGGCATGCCATCGGCGCCCAGGCCGCCAACCACCCGCGCCATGCCATAGGGCCGATAATAGTCGTGCCTGATATCCTCTTCGCGCGACCACAGGAGCTTGACCGGTGCGTCGACCTCCTTGGCGATCAGCACGGCTTGGCGGACGTATTCCTGGATCGCGCCACGGCGCCCGAAACCGCCGCCGAGCATGACGCGGTGGATCACGACGTTGTCGTTCGGCACGCCGGCGGCACCCGCCGCGGTCGCGAGTGCCGTCATCGGGTCCTGCGTCGGCGCCCAGACCTCAACGCGGCCATTCTTGAAGTGGGCGGTGCAGGTTTGCGGTTCCATGGTCGCGTGCGCCAGGAATGGGACCTCGTAGTCCGCCTCGACACGCCGCACCGCTTGTTGCAACCCGGCCGCAATGTCGCCGTCGGACCGACCGACCTGCGACTTCTCCGCGTCGAGTCCGGAGCGAACGACTTCGGCAACGCTCGCGCTCGACACGCGGTCGTTGCCGCGCGCGTCCCATTCGATCGGCAGGGCGTCGAGCGCCCGTTTTGCCCGCCACCACAAATCGGCGACGACCGCAACCGCGTCAGGCATCCGCACCACGCGCCGCACGCCCGGCATATTCGCAATCGCTTTTTCATCGGCCGCCTTCAGCACACCGCCAAACGCTGGGCAGTGCGTCAGCGCGGCATAGAGCATGTCCGGCAGCCGCACATCGATCGCATACACCGTCTTCGCAGTGACCTTGTCGAGCACGTCAAGGCGCCGGCGCGGCGTACCGGCAAGCTTCCATTCGCTCGGATCCTTCAGCTTGACGTCGGCAGGCGGCTCGACCCGTGCTGCGTCCTCGGCAACGGCGCCGAACATCACGGTGCGACCGCTCGGCCGGTGCGTGATCACGCTCGCGGCCGCGACACAATCTGCAGGCGGCACGTTCCAGCGCGCCGCGGCGGCAGCGATGAGCATTTCGCGCGCGATGGCGCCGGCGTGTCGCAAATAGGACTGAGAGGACGCGATCGAGCGGCTGGCGCCGGTCGACATATCACCCCAGACCCGTCCGCGGCGCACGTTCTCCTGCGGGGAGGCAAATTCGGTGCGGACTTTGGACCAGTCGCATTCGAGTTCTTCGGCGACCAGCATGGCGAGGCCGGTCTGCGCGCCCTGCCCCATCTCCGCGCGGGCGATGCGGATCACGACCGAATTATCGGATCCGATCAGCAGCCACGCGTTGACTTCGGACGTTTTCTCGGCTGTTCGCACCGGCTCGAAAGGAACAGCAAGCGAGAGCGCAAGACCGCCGCCGACGGCGCTTACGCCGACAAGGAACGATCGGCGGCTCAAAAGCTCGCCCGGCGTCATAACTTTTTCCTCAGCCTCGCCGCCAAAACGGCGGTGCGGGCGCCCCAGAAAACCGTTAGTTCAATTGCCGCAATTACCGCTCGCGGCTTTATCCTAACAAACGCGGTGCCGCAGGCAACGCCGGAAATCTGACTTTGCCTTAATCTGCGATGAACTTTTCAGCGCTGATGCGCGCGGAACCGGCGGCTCAGCGCCCAAAGCAAAAATGTCAGGCAACTCATGGCGAGAACGACACCGGTCATCGGCCAGGCGGAGCGGCCCAGATAGCCGCCAATGACGGCAGCGACGATGGCGGCGACCGTCTGCTGCACGAGCCCCATCAAGGAGGCTGCGGTGCCGGCACGGTCCGGGAACGGCGTCAGCGCTCCCGCCATGGCCTGCGGCATGGCGAGCCCCAACCCAGCCAGATAGAGCGCCATGGCCGCCACCAGCCATATTCCGGGAATCCCCACAGCCACGACCGCCGCCAGTGCCAAGCCGCCGGCGGCGAGCACAATGACGCCAGCCCCAATGGTGCGATCGAGCCCAAGCCGCACCACGAGCCGCGCCGCGATGGTGGCCCCCGCCATGTATCCGAGCGCGCCGAGCGCGAACGTGAAACCGAATGCCGTCGGCGAGAGCCCATAGACGCTTTGCAGGACGACCGAGGCGCCTGACACCCAGGCGAACAAACCCGCATAGCTGATGGTGATGATGCCGAGATAAATCAAAAACCCGCGGTGCCGCGCAACGGCGCCGTAGCCGCGGACCATCGAGAACAACGACGTCGGTCCGCCAGGACGCCGGCGGAGCGTTTCCGGCAATAGCCGCACCGCCACCAGCATCACGACGATCGCGCCAACGCTCATGCAGACGAAGCTGGAGCGCCAACCGAACGCGGACTGCAGCACGCCGCCGATCATCGGCGCCACGATTGGTGCGAACGCGCTGATCGATCCCATGAGCGACAATTCGCGCGCCGCCCGTACACCGGAATAGAGATCGCGCACGATGGCACGGGCGAGCACGATCGCACCCGACCCGCCGACACCCTGTAAGAGCCGCGCGACGATCAAGACGTCGACCGACTGCGCCGCGGTGCAGGCGAGCGTGCTTGTCAAATAGAGCGTGATGGCGGCCAGCAGCACCGGCCGCCGCCCATAACGATCCGACAGCGGACCGTAAGCGATCTGGCCGACGGCAAAGCCGATCAGATAGCTCGAAATCGTCAACTGGGTGCGTGCCGCGGGTGCGGCCAGCGCGTGCGAAATATCCGGCAGCGACGGTAGATACATGTCCA
Organism: uncultured Alphaproteobacteria bacterium; assembly: GCA_963806465.1. Classification (GTDB taxonomy): domain Bacteria; phylum Pseudomonadota; class Alphaproteobacteria; order Rhizobiales; family Xanthobacteraceae; genus BOG-931. The sequence continues at coordinate 4,744 of CAWDZD010000031.1, forward strand.
TCGACAGCGGGCCGAGCGCTGTCAGCATGGCCAAGAGCAAAGTGAGCCCGAAAGTACCGGGTCGGAGCATTGGCAAGTTCCAGTTGGCGACTTTCGGCCGCGACCCGGTGGCACGGAGGCGTTGTTCGCGCGTCCCCGGCGGGACAGTAAGGAAATGTGCGATCCGATCAAAAAACCGGAAAATGGCCGGCTTGGCGGCGACCCGTTTCGGTTATAAGGGCGCGACCCTTATCCTGACACACATTCCGGAACAGGGCATGGATGCAAAAACGGATGGCGGCGCAACGCATGCGCCGCGCGTCGAGGACGACGTTCTGGTGCGCGGCCACGGCCGCTACGCGGCCGACCTGCCTTGGCCGCAGCAGGCTTACGCGTGTTTCGTCCGCTCGGCGCACGCTTTTGCCCGCATTGTCAGCGTCGACGTGACGGCCGCGCTAAGCGCGGCGGGTGTGATTGGCGTGCTCACCGCAAAGGACATGGAAGGCGTCGGTAGCCTGTCACGTCATCCGCCATTGGCGGGACGCGGCGGCAAGCCGCTGATCGTACCGCACCGACCGGCGCTGGCCGCCGAGCGGGTGATGCATATCGGCGAGCCGATGGCGATGGTGGTCGCCGAGACGGCCGCCGCCGCACAAGACGCCGCCGAACTTGTCACCATCGACTATGAGCCGCTGACGCCGGTGATCGACGCGCGGGCGGCGCTCGCGTCTGACGCGCCGCAGGTGTGGCCGCAGGCGCCCGGCAACCTCGCGATCGACTGGCCGGGGCCGAGCCAGGATGCGCAAGCCAACGCGCGGCGTGTCGACGAAATTTTCGCGGCGGCGAAATTCGTCGCCCGCATCGCGGTGATGAACCAGCGCATGGCGGTCGCCTCGATGGAGACGCGCGGCGCTACCGCAAGCTATGACGTGGCGACCGAGCGCTATACGCTGCGCGTCTGCTCGCAGGGCACGACCGCGATGCGCGATCCGATCGCGGCGATCATGCAAATTCCAAAGGAGCGCGTGCGCGTGCTCACCGAAGATGTCGGCGGCGCGTTTGGGCTCAAGACCGGGCCCTATCCGGAATACATCGCGCAGCTGATCGGCGCCAGAAAGCTCGGCCGGCCGATCCACTGGATGTCGGGCCGCTCCGAGGCGTTTCTGAGCGACAACCAGGCGCGCGACAGTTATTCGGAAGCCGAGCTCGCGCTCGACGACAAGGGACGATTTCTGGCGCTTCGCATCCGCAACATCGGCAATCTCGGTGCTTATGTCGGCGCCGTCGGCGCCAACATTCCGACCTTCAATTTCGCCCGCTGCCTGCCGTGCATGTACGACATCAAGCACATCGACATTAGCGCGCACTGCGCCTTCACCAACACCGTGGCGACGGCGCCCTATCGCGGCGCCGGCCGGCCGGAAGCGAATTACGTGCTCGAGCGCGTAGTCGAAGAAGCCGCGCGCGTCACCGGGATCGCTCCGGCGAAGCTGCGGCGGCGCAATCTGATCCCGAAGTCGGCGATGCCGTACAAGACCGCTGTGGGCACGACCTATGACAGCGGCGACTTCTCGCCGATCTTCGACAAGGCGCTGGCGCTCGCCGACTATGACGGCATCAAGACGCGGCGGCGCGAAGCAAGAAAGCGCGGCAGATATCGCGGCATCGGTATCTCCTGCATGCTGGAGCATTCCGGCGGCTCGCCGCTTGAAGGCGCATGCCTGACGTTTTCCGGCGACGGCACGCTGACCGTCAATCTCAATGTGCAATCGACCGGCCAAGGCCACGCCTCGGTATTTCCACGCCTGATCGCGGAACGCCTCAGCATTGCTCCTGACAGGGTCCGCCATCGCCACGGTGACTCGGCCCTGGAGATCGCCGGCTACGCTTCGGTCGGCTCGCGCTCGGCCATGACGGCGGGCGCCTCGATCGTCAAATGCATCGATCTGATCGTCAAAAAGGGTACGCGCATTGCGGCGATGGTGCTTGAAGCCGCCGAAGGTGACATTGTTTATGAGCGCGGGGGGTTCGGGGTCGTCGGCACGGACCGGCGAATTGCGCTGTTCGATCTCGCCGCCCGCGCCGCCGAGCTGAAAAAGCGCGGCGCGATCGAGGAGGACCTCGATACCAAGACCACGACGGAAACGCCACTCACCTTTCCGAACGGCGTGCATGTCGCCGAGATCGAAATCGATCCCGAGACCGGACATATGGAAGTCGTCGCCTACGCAGCGGTCGACGATTGCGGCAATACGCTCGACATAATGATCGTCGAAGGGCAACTCCACGGCGCTCTAGCACAGGGGCTCGGCCAGGCGCTGATGGAGCAGGTGTTCTATGACGACACCGGCCAACTCATAACCGGATCATTCCAGGACTACGCCATGCCGCGAGCGGCCGACATGCCGCCCGACGTGCGCGATGCGCTGCACAATGTGCGGGCGACCACCAACCCGCTGGGCGTCAAGGGCGTCGGCGAGGCCGGCACTACCGCCTCGATTGCCGCAGTGATGAACGCCGTCGCCGACGCCATCCCGGGCGGCGCCGGTGCATATCTCGACATGCCGGTTACCCCCGCGAAATTATGGAAAGCGTGCCGGCAGGCGAAAGGCCAAGCCACGCCAATTTAACCGCGCCGTCATCTTTGCAAGGCGCGGCCTTGTCACAAGAAGGTGCGCGCCTATAATCCGGCGCTTCCTTCGCGCAGGGGATTTGTCTTTGCCGCCGCCGGAAGCGAAATCCGTCGCCATTATCATGGGCAGCCAGTCCGACTGGGCGACCATGATGCACGCCGCCGAAACGCTCGATGCGTTGGGCGTCTCCTACGACGCGCGCATCGTGTCGGCGCACCGTACCCCCGACCGCCTCTATGCCTTCGCCAAGGGTGCGAAAGCGGAAGGCTTCAAAGTGATCATCGCCGGCGCCGGCGGCGCGGCGCATTTGCCCGGCATGACCGCCGCGCTCACCATCTTGCCGGTATTCGGTGTACCGGTGGAATCGAAGGCGCTGTCGGGACAAGACTCACTCTATTCGATCGTGCAGATGCCGCCGGGCGTTCCGGTCGGCACGCTGGCGATCGGCAAGGCCGGCGCCATCAACGCCGCGCTGCTGGCGGCGAGCGTCTTGGCGCTGAGCGATCCGGCGCTCGGCGGCCGCCTCGAAGCCTGGCGGCAGCGCCAGACAGCGACGGTCGCGGAGACGCCGAGCGACTCCAATGACCCCGCCACGAAAAAGGACCCTGGCGCGTGAGCGTGGTTGTGCCCGCGCTCGAGCCCGGAGCCACGATCGGCATCCTCGGCAGCGGCCAGCTTGGGCGCATGCTGGCGCTGGCCGCGGCACGGCTTGGCTTCAAGTGTCACATCTTTGCGCCCGATCGCCGTTCGCCGGCCTTCGATGTAGCGCACGACGTCACGATTGCCGACTATACGGATCAGCAGGCGCTGGCGCGTTTCGCGGCCGGCGTCGATGTCGTCACCTACGAATTTGAAAACATCCCGGTCGACGCCGTGACCCTGCTGGCGGCCCGCATTCCAGTGCTGCCGGATCCCAAAGTGCTGGCGACGACCCAGGACCGCCTGGCCGAGAAGGATTTTGTCGCCCGGCTTGGCATCGGCACGGCGCCCTACGCGGCGGTCGCCACGCCTGCCGAATTGTGCGCGGCGCTGGAGCGGATCGGCCGGCCCGCCGTGCTCAAGACACGTCGCTTCGGCTATGACGGCAAAGGCCAGGCGACGATCAGATAGCGGCAGCGCGCCGGAGGCGGCCTGGCGCGAGACCGGCGGGCAGCCTTGCATCCTCGAAGCCTTCGTGCCGTTTGCGCGCGAAGTCTCGGTCGTAACCGCCCGCGGGCACGACGGGTCGATCGAATGCTTCGACGTGACCGAGAACGAGCACCGCGACCATATTCTGAAAGTCTCGCGCGTGCCGGCCGCCGTGCCGGAGGCGACCGCGCAGGAGGCGCAACGCATCGCCGAGACGATCGCGCAAAAGTTCGGCTATGTCGGCGTATTGGCCGTTGAACTGTTCGTGCTCGATGGTGGCGGCCTCTTGGTCAACGAGATCGCGCCGCGGGTGCACAATTCCGGTCATTGGACGCTCGACGGCGCCTCGGTGTCGCAATTCGAGCAGCATGTCCGGGCGGTGGCTGGATGGCCACTTGGCAAGCCGATCCGTCGCGGCCGCGTGGAAATGATCAACCTGATCGGCGACGAGGTCGAGGACTATCGACGATGGCTCAGCGTTCCGGGTGCCGCCTTGCACCTTTACGGCAAGGCTGAGGTCCGCCCCGGTCGCAAGATGGGGCATGTGACCCGGGTTTTTGATGAATAGCGGCACCAGGCCGAACCATTATTTGATGGCCAGCGCCCGTGGACTTTCGCACGCCATTCTGGTACAGAGCGCGCCAAGGTGACGCAGGCGGTTTACGCTTGCGCCCCCATTCCATTGATCGAGCGCACTAGCTGAGCGCACTGAAAAGGAGGATGCGTGCAGGTTCTCGTTCGCGACAATAACGTCGACCAGGCCCTCAAGGCGCTGAAGAAGAAGATGCAGCGCGAGGGCATTTTCCGCGAGATGAAGCTCCGCGGTCACTACGAAAAACCCTCGGAAAGAAAGGCTCGGGAGAAGGCGGAAGCGATCCGCCGCGCCCGCAAGCTTGCGCGCAAGAAATTGCAGCGCGAGGGCCTGTTGCCGATGAAGCCGAAGCCCGTGACCACCGGCCCCGGCGGCGGTGGCCGTTCCGGTGCGCCCCGCGCTCCCCGCTTCGGCTGAGGCATCGATCATTTTTGCTCGAGGCGCGGGCGTCGTCGGTCCGCGCTTTTTGCTTTTGGGGCATGGCGTGGGAACAGCTGGACGAGGCCCAATCCTAAGCGTGCCTGTTTTCCGAGAAAGAACGCGCACCCAAGATTACAGGGCTTTCGCACCTCCTGTCCCTGCTCTACCGTTGGGCTTTGGGGGGCGGTGCGGTGCCACGAGCGTCGGATGATACGACTGGCGGTAGAGCGCGATCAGCCGTTGCGGCGTCTGGCGAAGCGATGTCAGTCGCTGGTGTTGCCGGCGCTCGCAAGCCTGGCGCTCGGCGGCTGCTCGGGCCTCGTCAACCTGGCGGCACCGGACAGTGACGCGCCGATCCCGCCGTCGCAATCGAACCTCGCCTCGCTGACCGAGGTCATCCAGAAACACCCCGACGATCCGCAAGCCTATAATCTGCGCGGGTCGGTCGAGGCCAACTCCGGAAATCCCGAAGCCGCGCTCGCCGATTTCAACAAGGCGATCAGCCTCGATGCCAACTACGCCCAGGCCTATGCCAATCGCGGCCTGCTGCATCGCCAGAACGCCAAATTGGATCAGGCACTCGCCGACTACAACAAGGCCATCAGCATCGACGGCAACTATGCAGCGGCCTACGTCGGGCGCGGCATGGTCTACCGGCAGCAAGGCAATTCGGTGCAGGCGCTGGCCGACCTCAACAAGGCCATCGCGCTGCGGCCCGATACTGCGCAGGCCTATTACAATCGTGGGCTGCTTTATCAGAGCGAGCGTCAGCATCAGTTCGCCGTCGACGATTTCACAGCGGCGCTCAGCCTCACCACGCAGAAAACCGACGTGTTCGTCGCCCGCGCGCTGAGCTACCTGGCGCTCGGAGACGCCAAGTCGGCGGCGAGCGATCTCGACGAGGCGGTGCAGATGCAGCCGCAAAACCTGCAAGCCTGGGCCAGCCGCGGGCTCGCCTACGAGCGCCTCGGACAAAAGGACAAGGCCGCCGGCTCCTACGCCAAGGCGCTCAACATCAACGATAAATACGAGCCGGCCAAGGCCGGTTTCGCCCGCGTCGGCGGCAAGGCCGGGCAGACCTACCAGACGTTTTGACGAAGCGCAGCGCGGTACCAGGCGCCCATGACCATCACGCTCAACCACACCATCGTACCGGCCCGCGACAAGGCCGAAGCCGCCAATTTCTTCGCCCATATTTTCGGACTCAAGCGCGGGCGCAGCGGCTATTTCGCTCCGGTCAAGATCAACAAGACACTGACGCTGTTGTTCGACGACGACAATAAGTTTGAAAGCCACCACCTCGCCTTCCATGTCAGCAATCGCGAATTCGACGCGATATTCGGCCGGATCAAGGAGGCAAAGATCGCTTTCGGCAGCGCCCCATGGAGCCTCGACGACGGCAAGCTCAACGATTGGGGCGGCGGCCGCGGCCTCTATTTTCGCGATCCAAACGGACACGTGCTGGAAATCATGACCGTGCCGCAGTGACGCGTAGCGCGGATTGATCCAACGGGTCCGGCCCGAAGTGGCCGGCCCGATACAAGGCGCCGCCGAAGCCGCGCCACGACTAGGGACGCGGCGGCTTGTCCAGGTCGCCGGCCAGGAAGCGGCCGACGGCGTGCAGAGCGCCTTGCGCGTCAAGATCCTCGTGGTCGCCGTCGAGGAAGCGCACAATGTGCTTGGGCGCGCTGGTCAGTTCGAACATCCGCTCGCCCATGGCGAAGGCGATGGTGCGATCTTGCACGCCGTGCAGGATCAGAACCGGGGCGGTGATTTTTCCGATCGCTTCGTCGGAGCGGAACTGATCCTTCATCAAGAGGCGCACCGGCAAATACCAATAGTGCGCGGCGGCGACCGCGGCCGCCGACGTGAACGGCGCTTCCAGGATCACGCGGCCGACCGGCTTTTCCGCCGCGACAGCCACCGCGATCGCGGTGCCGAGCGACTCGCCCCAGAGCACGATCTGTTTGGTCGGATAATGCGTCGCGGCAAACGCGTAACCGGCTTCGCCATCGGCGATCAGGCCGGCTTCGGTCGGCACACCCGCATTACCGCCGAAGCCCCGATACTCGACCGCGACCAGGCCGAGACCCGCGCGGCTGAGCTTGCCGAAGCGCTCGACGCGATTGCGCAAGGCGCCGCCATTGCCGTGGAAATAAACAATAACCGGTTTGTCGTCGCGCGGCGCGACATGCCAGGCGATGGTGCGCCCGCCGTCGGAAGCCGTCAGCATCACTTCGGTGGCCTGCGGCAGACCGGCTTGCGCCGGCGTCGTGTGGGCCGGGTCCGGGAAATACATCATTGACCGCTGCGTGAAGTAGAGGATCGCGGCCATGCCGACATAGAGGCAGACCATGACGACGGCGATGGCTGTGAGTGCGATCATCGCCCACCGCATCCAGACCGCCCGCGATTTTTCATGCCACACCCGCGCGGCCAAATCATGAGAGCCGGCGATAGCGCGCTGAGCCACTGCTTGGACAAAGGCTTGCGCGCTTTCAGCGCCGCCGGCTTTTACATCGCGCCAGAATGAATGGGATCGCACGATCCAATTCCTCGCAAGCTTGTCTTCGCCGGGAGCGGTGGCCGAGTGCCGCGGCGCGCGACCGCCTCCTGACAATGACACAAAAGCAAACCGGCCGGCTTAAGCAAGCCGGCCGGTCGAACTCACGTCAAATCTCGGGCGATCAAGGACAGACCTGAACGGTCCGGTATTGATAACCGTAACCTTCGACCCACACCTTGCGATGGCCCCAGTGGCAGCCGGGCGCCAGCTGCGCGTAGGCGGGCGGCGGCGGATAACCTCCGGGCGGCGGTCCGTACGCGCCGGGAGGCGGAGGCGGAGCACCTTCGGGCGGCGGTGGCCCATACGCGCCGGGAGGCGGCGGCGGTCCATACGCACCGGGAGGCGGCGGCGGATAATAGCCGGGCGGCGGCGGATAATAGCCCGGCGGCGGAGGCGGCGGGCTATTGGCGATCGCGCTGCCGATGATCGCACCGGCGGCGACGCCGCCGAGAATGCCGGCGCCGACGGCGCAGCCGTAGCAGCCTGCGTTGGCTGGAGCGGGCGCAGCCAGCGCGGCCACACCGATGCCCGCAGCGCCCGCAAGCGCAATGAGCGACTTATGCATGTGTTCTCCTCGCGAGACCGGCCGGGTCGCCGATCCGAATTTTGATTGTGCGGAAGTCCCCGCCAACCCCCGAATTCCTTGCCGCCACCGCGCTCCCTAAAGACCGAAATCTTTGGCGGAAGTTTGGTGTTGCCGTTTGGCGGGCAAACGGCAGCGCCCCCTTTCTCAGGAGGCGGTATTTAGCTGGTTACTAAAGCGTCGCGGGCGATCAATAGCAGGAGCTGACCCAGTAATAGCCGTTCCATACCCGCTGGCAGCCACCATACCCGGGGCCGTAGGGACCATACGGTCCATACGCGCCGGAGGCATAAGGGTAATAAGGGCCATAGCCGTAGTTGCCGTAATAGTACGGCCCATAAGCTCCGGCGGCCAATGCACCGCCGATCAGCGCACCGGCGACAAACGGCCCGGGGCCCCAGCCCCAACCGCCGCGCCAGCCCCAGCCACCGCCCCACCGGGCGTCGGCCGTACTTGACGTCGCGAGCGCCGCCGCACCTATGACAGTCACCGCCACCAGGGCAGTCAGAAATTTCCTCATGGCATCACCTCGAACAGCTTGGTTTTTTCACCACTCAAGCCGACCCCGCATTCTAGGTTCCCACTTTATGGTGAACGCGGACTGAACAACTGCGCCTGATTATGGCCATCATTCAATTGCGGCACCGTATGGCGTCATGAGCGCACCACCGCTAACCTACGCCATCGGCGATATTCACGGCTCGCTGCAAAAGTTGTGTGACCTGATCGCACAATGCGAGCGCCACGCCGACGGCCGGCCGGCGAGCTTCATCTTTCTCGGCGACTATATTGACCGCGGCCCGGACAGCGCCGGCGTCGTTGACACGGTCATGCGCCTGCAATCGCGGCTGACGGAGCGCGTGATCGCGCTGAGGGGCAATCACGAAGCGGTCGCCCTCGAGGTCATCGACGGCGAGGCCGATGAGGAGCTGTGGCTGCGCGAAGGCGGCACGGCAACGTTGCGCAGTTATGGCGTCGCGCGCGCCAGCGACTTGCCACCCGCGCACGTCGCGTGGATGCGTTCGCTGCCGCTCTACTACGACGACGGCCAGCGTTTTTTCGTCCATGCCGGAATCGATCCGGACAAGCCACTCCATGCGCAAAGCGATAACGATTTGATCTGGATCCGCGAGCCATTCCTCTCCGACGCGCGCGACCATGGCCGTCTGATCGTCCACGGTCACACGCCGCAGCCCACCGGCATGCCGGATTGGCGCGGCAATCGTCTAAACCTCGACACCGCCGCGATGTTTGGCGGCCCGCTGACGGCCGCCGCCTTCGCCGGCACCGATCGCGATCCGATCGGGTTTCTCCAAGCCGATTGATCCGGCTGGCAGCACTTTCTAATTCCGCTTCTTTCCTAATAAGTTGAGCCGCCATCCGCGACAATCCGTCGCAGTTCGATCGGGTGTAGCGGAGCTCGGCGTGGGCGCTGGTTCAGTGGGCTAGGATTACGTGCTGATTCGGGGCCGGGAGATCGTGAAGCAAAAATCGGCAAGGCCGAAAGCCAAGGCGCGGCCGCTCCGCCAGGCGCAATCATTGCGTCGGCCCGGCGACCAAAAGTCCGCGGCGCAACCGCCGCGCCCGCGCACGGCCGCAGCCCGGCTCTTAGCCGAGGTCGAGCGGCTCGCCGCCGATCTCGAAGCCTCTCGCGCCCGCATCAGCGATCTCGAAAGCCGCGTCGACGTCGATCCGCTCACCGAGACGCTCAATCGCCGCGGCTTTGAGCGCGAGCTCAAGCGCTCGCTGGCGTACGTCAAGCGCTACGCGGCGAATGCGACGCTGATCTATCTCGATCTCGATGAATTCAAGCCGGTGAATGATCGCCATGGCCATGCCGCCGGCGACGCGGTGCTTAAGGCGATTGCCGCGGCGCTCGCTCGCGAGGTGCGCGCCTCTGACGTCGTCGCGCGGATCGGTGGCGACGAGTTCGCCGTGCTGTTGTGGAATTTGCCGGACGCCGACGCGGTTGCCAAAGCCGTCGAGCTGGAGCGGGCGGTCTACGCGACGCCGGTGCGTTGGGGCGCGTCCACCATGGTGGTCGGCGCATCAGCGGGCGTTGCGTTCGTCGGCCCGCTCGACACGCCGGCCGAAGTGCTGGCGCGGGCCGATGCCGCGATGTACGCGCGCAAAACGGAGCGCCGACAACGGCCGCTTTCGCGCCCCGCTTAAGCGATGATATCTGGCGTCAGCTGGTCTTCGATGAAGGTGATGCGGTCGCGCAGATGGAGCTTGCGCTTCTTCAGGCGCTGAACCTGGATGACGTCAGCACCTGGTGAAGCTTGCAGCGCAGCAATCGCGGCATCGAGGTCGCGATGCGCCTGCTGCAGGCGCGCAAGTTCCGCCCGAAGCTCGCCTTCTTCCTCTCGTGTCATCGCCGCCTTGGTCGCGCCGCGGCTCCGGTCCGGGCGTCCCTGTGGGTGCCCGCAAACGGCGGCCTTTGGGCTCGGTCATTGACCGTAAGTTACTATGGATTATCGCGTTTTACCGAATGTCCGACAAGCCTGCCGACACGTAGTGCACAGCGGGGATTTTCCTTTCAGGCTCAAAGGGAGTATCTTTGCAGCGGGTCATACCGGTGTAACATCGTAGGGACGGGGTCTGGAGGCATTAGACGCACGGAGGCGGCCATATGGCGATTGAATCCCATCTTGCGGAACTCGAAAGAAGGCACCAGGCGTTAGAGCAGGAAATCAGCGAAGCCCTTACTCACCCATCGACCGATGATTTGCAGGTCGTAGAACTCAAACGGCGCAAATTGTACGTCAAGGACGAAATCGCGCGTTTGAAGCACGAAGTCAGCGTCCACTAGTTTCATAAGTTAGACGGCGGGTTGAGGCCGTTGATCCCTGCGCAAGCAGGGCAGATGTAGTATTTGCTCCATCGAATTTCGACCTAACCCACTCCGCAATAATCATCGCACTTTGACATCCGGACATTTTTGTCCGAGTATGGCCGATATCCGGCGACGCCACGGTAATGGACAAGCGCGACAAATTCATTGCCGAATTGCGCGACGAAGCCCGCAAGAAAGGCTTGCCATTCAAAGCCGAAAAATGGCGCGGCAAGGGCCGGCCACATGATGGTGTTCATTGGGGATCGCTTGACCACGGTGCCGTCGCGCGAGATCGATCCAAAGACGGCAAGGAAAATCAGGAAACAACTCGGGTTGGCGGACTAGAGGAAAGAACGATGGCCATGAAGGCTTACGCCTATCGAGCGCTTTTCGAACCGGGAAACCGGCGCATTAATGTGGTTGTGACGTTTCCCGATGTTCCTGAGGTAATTACACAAGGGCGCGGCCAAGCCGACGCGCGCGCCATGGCCGAGGAAGCGCTCGGCTTGGCATTGCTGGCCTATCTGGAATGCGGAAAGCCGTTGCCGAAGGCGCGCGCCAAAGGCCGCGATCTCGTCGAGATTTCGGTGGCGCCCGACGTCGCGGCCAAGCTCGCGGTACTTGAATCCTTTGCCGCTGCCGGAATTACCAAGAGCGAACTGGCACGCCGCATCGGCAAAGATGAAAAGGAAGTGCGCCGGATTCTCGATCCCAAGCACCCGACCAAGTTGCCGGCGCTCACAGTGGCCTTGCGGGCGCTTGGCAAGCGGCTTGTGGTGGGAGTGACGGAGGCGGAGGCGGCTTAGCAAGACCCGTTGGTCGAATCCGTTGCGACGGGTTTGTGTCTGGCTATTTCAGCTTGATTTATTCAAGATTGTTCCTTATAAGGAAGCATCTTGCAATTTAAGGGAGGCCCTAATGGCGAATGTTATGTCAGCCGCAAAACTGGCCGCTTTGCTGAAGTCTTCGGACCCGGAGGGCTTGATGCACGTACAGGTTCTAGCCGAGCAAGTAGTCCTCGGCGTCAATCCATTGCGGCCAACACACGTGATCGATTTCTCGAACGAGAGAGTTTTGCCGTATGCCGCGTCCCCGACCCCGGCCTCCTCCTCCGAAGCGCCTCAGGCATACGGGACGAAATTTCCGCGCCGAAGCGGCGAGTATTGGTTTGAGATAAAGGGCAAACGGTCGGAATGTGGGTCACTAAAAGAACTTCTCGCCGAGGCTCTCAAGGCTCTTGAACGCGCCAAGGCCGGAACTCTCGACAACCTGTCGCGAATTCGGGGCCGGAGCCGCCGGATCGTGGCGCGCGATGCAAATCAGTTGTTCGACAAGCCGCATCTTGTGAAGGAATATGCTGAAAAGTTGAGTAACGGTTGGTATTACGGCACGAACAACTCGGCCAGGGAAACTGGTGTGTGGCTTCAAAGAGCAGCCGAGTGCGCGGGTCTTGCTATGGGAACTGATTTCGTCCTGAGCATAAATTCTGGTCCAGGCTTGGCCGATCTCTAGTCGGTTGGTCGCTTACTGGTCGGCAAAGAAGATCACACCACTTTCGCCGCTTCGCGCAGCTTGAATTTCTGCAGCTTGCCGGTCGAGGTCTTGGGAATCTCGGCGAATACCACGTAGCGCGGACATTTGTAGCCGGCGAGGTGCGAGCGGCACCAAGCGATCAGTTCCTCCGCCGTGGCGCTGGCGCCGGATTTCAGCTCGACGAAGGCGCACGGCGTCTCGCCCCATTTTTCGTCGGGCTTCGCCACCACCGCGACCGCGGACACCGCCGGATGCTTATAGAGCGCATCTTCGACTTCGATCGAGGAAATGTTCTCGCCGCCGGAAATGATAATGTCCTTGGAGCGGTCCTTGAGCTGGATGTAGCCGTCGGGGTGCACGACGCCGAGATCGCCGGAATGAAACCAGCCGCCGGCGAAGGCCGCCTCGGTCGCCGTCTTGTTCTTCAGATAGCCCTTCATCACCACATTGCCGCGGAACATCACCTCGCCGAGCGTCTCGCTGTCGCGCGGCACCGGCTGCATGGTTTCCGGATCGAGCACGTCGAGTGCGTCAAGCACCGGATAGCGTACGCCCTGGCGCGCCTTCTTCGCCGCCTGCTCCTCGGCAGGCAGATCCTCCCAATTGGCGTGCCAGTCGTTGATGGTAGCGGGGCCGTAGGTTTCGGTAAGACCGTAGAGATGGGTGACGTTGAAGCCGGCGGCTTTCATCGCTGCCAGCACCGCCTCGGGCGGCGGTGCCGCCGCGGTAGCGAACTGCACGATATGCGGCAGCGGCCTTTTCTCCTGCGCCGACGCGTTGAGCAAGGTCGACATCACGATCGGCGCGCCGCACAGGTGGGTAACCTTGTGGGTGGCGATCGCGTCGAAGATCGGCGCCGCGCGCACCGCGCGCAGGCAGACATGAGTGCCGGCGGCAATCGACAGCGTCCACGGGAAGCACCAGCCGTTGCAATGGAACATCGGCAGCGTCCACAGATAGACCGGATGCTTGCTCATGCCGCAGGTGATGACATTGCCGAGCGCGAGCAGATAAGCGCCGCGATGGTGATAGACAACGCCCTTGGGATCGCCGGTCGTGCCCGAGGTGTAGTTAAGCGAGATCGCGTCCCATTCGTCGTTCGGCATCAGCCAGGCGAACTCCGCGTCGCCTTCGCGCAGCAGTTCTTCGTATTCGATGCCGCCGATCCGCTCGCCGGCGCCGGTGAATTCCGGATCGTCATAGTCGATGATCAGCGGCTTGGCTTTGGCGCGCGACAGCGCGTCTTTCATGACCTTGGAATATTCGCGATCGACGATCAGCACCTTGGTCTCGGCGTGATCGAGCGTGAAGCCGAGAATCGCGGCATCAAGCCTGGTGTTGAGCGTATTGAGCACGGCGCCGGTCATCGGTACGCCGTAATGCGCCTCGACCATCGCCGGCGTGTTGGCGAGCATCACCGAGACGGTGTCGCCGCGTTTGACGCCGCGGCGCGCCAGCGCCGAGGCGAGCTTTTTCGCCCGCGTGTAGAAGTCGCGGTAATTGCGGAACAGCCCGCCGTGGATGATCGCAGTGGTGTCAGGATGAACTTCGGCGGCGCGCGCCAGGAAAGATAGCGGCGTCAGCGGCTGAAAATTAGCCGCGTTGCGATTGAGGTCGGTGTCGTATGGCGTCGGCATGAGCGTCGCCTCCCTTAAGGCTTAGCCTAACCAAAATAGCGATGAGGGAAATAGCGGCTAGCGAAATAGTGAAGGCAGTTTAGCTCTCGTTCGCTACGCGCCATTCACGGTTCACTATTCAGCATTCGCTATTTCGCCATTCGCTTCAGACAAGGCCCCTCGCCCCTTGCCACAGCAAAGCGACCCCGATCAGCAGCATCAGCACATAGGCGATGCGGTAGAACCGGTCGGTCGGCGTGATCCGCACCAGCCAGATGCCGAGAAAATTGGTGGCGACGGCCAGCGGCAGCAGAATAGCCGACGTGGCGAGATTGCGCGCCGAGAACTGACCCAGCGCAAAATATGGAACAACTTTCATCCAATTCAGGATGGTGAAGAAAATCACCGTGGTGCCGACCAGCGTGAGCTTGTCGAGCCGCTGCGGCAACATATGGATCTGAAACGGCGGCGCGCCGACCTGGATCAAGGTCGAGGTGAAGGCGGACAACGCGCCCCAAAGGACGCCCATCGCGGCGTGCGGGCGCCGCGGTTTGACCTCGGGCCGGCCGAGATAAGTGCGCAGCCGGGCGCCGAGCCACATGTAGATGACGAAAATCAGCGCGATCGAGCCGACCGTCAGCTCGATCGCGGCGTTGGAGAAAGAGCGCGCAAACAGCCAGCCGGCGCCGACGCCGAGCACTGAACCCGGTAGCAGCACCTTCAAATTCCACGCGCTCCACGCCCGATGATAGGTCCAGACCGAGATCGCATCCTGGATGATCAGGATCGGCAACAGGATCGCCGCGCCTTCGAGCGGCGGCACGACCAGCGCCAAAAGTGGCGTCGCCAGCATACCGAGCCCGGCAAAGCCGCCCTTGCTGAGGCCAAGGAACGTCACCGCGGGGATGGCAAGGAGATAGAACAGCGGATCAGTGATCACGGTGCGCGCGCGTTGCCGGCGAAAGGTATCGTGACATAGATCAAAGCGCGGCGGCGTGCGCCAGCGAATTGCGTTGCATGGCGGGACTGCGACTGTGGCACGGCTTGCAAAGAGCTTGTGATCCGTCATCCTGAGGTGCGAGCGGAGCGAGCCTCGAAGGATGAGCGGCCCCGGCCATGCACCCTTCGAGGGCCGTGCTGTGCACGGCCACCTCAGGGTGACGAAAAGGAGGAAGCGCCATGGACGCCCGTTCAAGCCGCTATCACGAGGTCTACGCGCGCTGGCAGCGTGATCCGGATGGCTTTTGGGCCGAGGCGGCCACTGACATCGACTGGTTCGAAACGCCGAAGGCGACCTTCGACCCGAAGGCCGGCATCTATGGTCGCTGGTTTCCTGGCGGCGTGTGCAACACCTGCTTCAATGCCGTCGACCGCCAGGTGAATGCCGGACGCGGCGACCAGACGGCGATCATCTACGATTCGCCGCTGGCCGGCACCAAGCGCACCATCACCTATCACCGGCTGCAGACCGAGACGCAGGTGCTCGCCGCCATGTTGCGCGACCTTGGCGTCGACAAAGGCGACCGCGTCATCCTCTATATGCCGATGGTGCCGGAGGCGGTCATCGCCATGCTCGCCTGCGCCCGCATCGGCGCTGTCCATTCGGTGGTGTTCGGCGGCTTTGCCGCGCGCGAATTGGCGACCCGCATCGACGACGCCAAGCCGAAGGTGATCCTCTCCGCCAGCTGTGGCATCGAGCCCGGCCGCATCGTGCATTATAAGCCGCTGCTCGACGAAGCGATCACGCTTGCGGCACACAAGCCCGGCGCTTGTTTGATCCTGCAACGGCCGCAGGCCGAAGCGGCGATGATTGCCGGCCGCGATCATGACTGGGCGAGCGTGCGCGATCACGCACTGATCCATGCCCGTTCGGTCTACGATTGCGTTCCGGTCACGGCGACCGATCCGCTCTACATTCTCTACACGTCGGGCACGACCGGCCGGCCGAAGGGCGTGGTACGCGACAATGGCGGCCACATGGTCGCGCTCAAATGGTCGATGAAAAATCTCTACGGCGTCGAGCCCGGCGAAGTGTGGTGGACCGCTTCGGACATCGGCTGGGTGGTCGGGCATTCCTACATCGTCTACGGCCCGCTCATGCACGGCTGCACCTCGATTCTCTATGAAGGCAAGCCGATCGGAACGCCGGACGCCGGCGCGTTCTGGCGGGTGATCGCCGAGCACGGCGCGACCGCGTTGTTCACGGCGCCGACCGCGTTTCGCGCCATCAAGAAAGAAGACCCGGAAGGCAAGCTGCTGGCGCCATACGATCTGTCGAAATTCCGCACGCTGTTCCTCGCCGGCGAACGCGCCGATCCGCCGACGCTGGAATGGGCCGAAAAGATGCTCGGCGTCCCGGTGATCGATCACTGGTGGCAAACCGAAACCGGCTGGGCGATCGCCGGCAATCCGGTTGGCCTCGGCATGCTGCCGCTCAAGCACGGCTCGCCGACCGTGGCGATGCCTGGCTACGACGTCCGCGTCGTCGACGAGGCATGTCGCGAGGTTAAGGCGAACCAGATGGGCTCGATCGTGGTCAAGATGCCGCTGCCGCCGGCCTGCCTGCCGACGCTGTGGCAGGCCGACGAACGCTTCAGGGAAAGCTACCTCGCGGAGTTTCCCGGCTATTACAAAACCTCCGACGCCGGCTTCAAGGACGAGGACGGCTACCTCTTCGTCATGGGCCGCACCGACGACATCATCAACGTCGCCGGCCATCGGCTCTCGACCGGCGGCATGGAGGAAGTGCTGGCGTCGCACATCGACGTCGCCGAATGCGCCGTGCTCGGCATCAAGGACGAACTCAAGGGCGAAGTGCCGTGCGGCTTCATCGTGCTCAAATCCGGCGTCAACCGGCCGCCGACCGAGATCGAGAAGGAATGCGTCGCGCTCATCCGCGACAAGATCGGCCCGGTCGCGGCATTCAAGCTCGCCATCACCGTCGGCCGGCTGCCGAAGACCCGCTCGGGCAAGATCCTCCGCGGCACCATGAAGAAGATCGCCGACGGCGACAGCTGGACCATGCCGGCGACCATCGAGGATCCGAAGGTTCTCGACGAGATCGGCACCGCGCTCAGGGGCAAGGGCATCGGCGGCTGATCCACTTGGCGCACTCACTACCGTGACACGAACCAACGATAAAGAGCGGCGATGCGAACGATCACCCTTGAAGAACACTTTGCCACCCCGGGTTTTCTCGACGGTCCCGGGCGAGAGCTCAAAGATCAGGCAGAAAGATACAACAGCAGTCGCGCCATCAAGCTCATCGAGCAGCTCTGCGATATTGGCGACAAAAGGCTGGCGGAGATGGACGCCGCCGGCATCGACATGCAGGTGCTGTCGCTGACGTCACCCGGCACCGAACAATTGGCAACGGCCGAGGCGATCGTTCTGGCGAACGAGACCAACGATTACCTCGCCGACGCAATAAAAAAATATCCCACCCGTTTTGGCGGGTTCGCTTCGCTGCCGACCGCCGCCCCCGACAAGGCCGCACGAGAACTGGAGCACAGGGTCGGCAAGCAGAAATTCGCCGGCGCCGTCATCAACGGACACAATCGCGGACGCTATCTGGACGACAAGTTCTACTGGCCGATCCTGGAATGTGCGGAAAAACTTGGCGCCCCGATCTATTTGCATCCGACACCGCCGCCGGTTCCGGTGATCGAAGCCTCATACGGCGGGTTTGCGCCCCTGGTCACGCAAATGCTCGCCGGCCCCGGGCTGGGGCTGGCATATCGAAACCGCCGTCCATGTCATCCGCCTTATCCTCGGGGGCGTGTTCGACCGCTTTCCGAAATTGCAGATCGTGATCGGCCACATGGGCGAAGGGCTGCCGTTCATGTTCCAAAGGTTCGATGTCATGCCGCAAGCAGTGACAAAGCTTGAACGCCCGATCAGCGCGTATTTGCGCGAAAACGTTCACTACACATTCAGCGGTTTTAATTTTCCGCCGGCTTTCCTCGACTTGCTGCTTGAACTCGGCGGCGTCGAACGGATTATGTTCTCGGCCGATCATCCGTATCAGTCGATGGTGCAGGCGCGCGCCTTTCTCGAGCAACTCCCGGTCAGCGCCGCCGACAAGGAGCGGATCGCCCACGGCAACGCGGAGCGGCTGTTCCGGCTGTAACGGCCGGCGCGAGACCGTTGAAACCTGACGCGTAAATCTGAAATGACCCGATTGATCGGATCGTTGGTCGTTTGCGCGCTCGCGCTTTGCAGCGCGGACGCCCGCGCGCGAGCGGGCGCGACACCTCAAGCGGCGGACGCGCCGGCCGCGGCGGGTGCGCCAGCCTCGACAACGAAGCCGGCCGACACGTCGGCGTCGCCATCGACGGCCGCACAAAATCCTCCGGCGGCGCCAAGTTCGACCAGCGCCGAACCGCCAACGCCGGAAGACATCTGCCGCACCGTCGAACAGGCGGCGGCGGAAAATTCCTTGCCGGTCGAATTCTTCGCCCGCGTGATCTGGCAGGAGAGCCGGTTCAATGCGCTCGCCATAAGCCCCAAGGGTGCCGAGGGCATCGCGCAATTCATGCCGCGCACCGCCAGTTGGCACGGCCTGGCCGATCCGTTCGATCCGATCGAGGCGTTGCGTCATTCGGCCGAGTATCTGCGCGAACTGCGCGACCAGTTCGGCAATCTCGGCCTCGCTGCCGCGGCCTATAATGCCGGTCCCGGCCGGGTCAGCGCCTGGCTCGCTAATCACCGCGCGCTCCCTGGCGAGACGCGCAATTACGTCGCCGTCGTCACCGGCTGGACCGCGGACGAATGGGCGTCGCCATCTCCGCCGCAAAATTCTGAGACGACCATCCCGCAAGGCGTGCCGTGCACCCGGCTCGCCAATCTGATCCTGGCACCGAAGGAGCAAGCGCAGCGCATCGCCGCCTACATCCCGCGCTGGGGCGTTCAGATCGCGGCTCATTTGTCGGAAGCCAAGGCGTGGGCGATTTACCGTGAGGTGCAGAAGCGTTACGCATCGCTGATCGGCGATAGCGCGCCGATGGCCCTGCACAAACAGATACCCGGAATGGGCACGGTGCAGCGCTACATCATCACCATCGCCGACGACAATCGCGCTCCACTCGACACCTTATGCGCCAAGCTCATCGCCGCCGGCGGCGCCTGCGTCGTGCTGCGGAACAAGCGTGGCTGAGCCAAGTCCCCGGTGCCTACCTTCGATGTCCGCCGCATTAATTCTTGTCCATCGCATGCCGCGCAGCTCGCAGGGAAACGAAGCACAACGGACGTGCCTGCTTCGGCCTCGCTCGCAGTCGCGCCACTACAATGATATAACGACGTAAAATTTGCTGAGGGATTGCCGTGGACAAGAAAAGAACCTTTGCCGTGGTGCTCGAGCCAGAGGAGGAAGGCGGGTTCACCGTGCGCGTACCCGCAATTCCGGAGATTGTCACCTATGGCAAGGACGAGCGGGAAGCGCTGGCAATGGCGGAAGATGCAATACGGCTGGTCGTGGCCGACTGCGCCGCCCGCGGCGAGCCCATTCCCGAGGGTGAACCGCCGCGCATCCGGGAAGTCACCGTCACGCTGGCGGCATGAACGAGCGGCTGCCCGCGCTCACCGCACGTGATTTGATCCGGGCGCTTGAGCGAGCAGGTTTTGTGGTGTCGCGAACGACCGGCAGTCATTGTCGACTGGTTCATTCGACCGATCCCACGCGCAAGGTAACGGTACCTGTGCATAGCGGCGACCTTAAGCGTGGGACACTACGCGGGATCATCGCGCAGTCGGGCATGACGGTGGCCGAGTTCCTGACGCTCCTTTGATTGGAGGGCCAAAAACGCGCTCGCCAGACAGCTGCCTTACTCGGCCTGCGTTCGCTCAACCAGCGCGAATTGCGAGATCAACCAGCGGGTGAACCAGCACATCATCCACGGTATCGGGATAAGGAAGATCGACGTCACCGCGAGGACGAGCACACGCCACAGATAGCCGCCGCCGCTGGCGGTGAAGACCAGCTGCCGCTCTGAGCCTGAGATGTTCCTGCACATCCAGCGCGTCCATGCGGTGGCGACCCAGGCCCAGCCGATGATGGAGAGGAAGGAGACGATCAGCAGCAAGTACCATCCGAGCAGCGGCCAGTAGCTTCCGGTGAAACTGAGCTGGGTGGTTTGGCCGTCCCAGGCCAGATTGCGCAAAAACCACCGCAGGATCATGAACAGGAAGAGCACGCTCAGCGGCAAAGCCAGAAGCTGCAGGCCGTTATAGATGTATCCGGCATAGCCGAGCAGCGCGTTCAAGATGAAGACGTACCAGATGTCTCCGGGCTTGCCCTCGAACGTCACCCGCTGCTGCCCGGGAAAGTCGATCTGATCGACGAACCATCGATAGAACCATGGCACCACCCAGGGCGCAGGGATGATGGTGAGCTGCGCGATCCCAACGACGATAGCCCGGCCGAATAGCGGCCAGACCCGGACATGGGTCGATAACGGCCCGCTGGCATCGGTGGCGTAGGCGACCGCCGTGGTCGACCCCGCCGGCATCGCCGGCGGCCGCGGCGCGCCGAACATCAAACCCGGCACTTCCGAAGCCTTGGCCCAGGCATTCATGCCTTGGGTCCACACCAGGGTCTCCGCCGTGACGCCGCCGCCGGCGATTAGTTCGCGCAGCCGCTCATCCGGATACGGACCTTCCTGCTTGCCACCCCGGCCGATAAACCATTGCCGGCTTGCCATCTGTCGCCCCCGTTATTGATGTTGCCCGTGAAATCAGCCCAGTTTTCAGCCCAAAAGCATTGCCCGCGATCGCGGACCCGTCGCGCGTTCATGCCCCATGTTGCGATCGCAATAATACAGCATTGCGTTGATACGCACTATCGCGCCCGTCGGTTCAACGGGGCTGATCCGTCCGGGCGACAAAAGCCGATGGAGTTCGACGCCGGTTATGCAAATATTGAATGCTCGATCGCCTTTAAGATCGCTTCTGATCGAGCTATCTGAACTTCAGCACCACGATGGCATCCCATGAACGCCCCCGTAACCGCCCATCCGACGCCGCCGTATAAGCACACGCCACTGTTTCCGCTCGGCAAGGACCAGACGCCGTACCGCAAGATCGCCACCGAAAGCGTGCGGGTGGAAAGCGTGCTCGGCGAGGAGGTGCTGGTGGTGCCGGGCGCGGCGTTGCGCGCATTGGCCGAGGCGGCCTTCACCGACATCAATCACCTGCTGCGCCCCGCGCATCTGCAAAGCCTTAAAGCGATCGTCGAGGACCCGGAAGCCTCCGACAACGACAAGTTCGTCGCCTACGACTTCCTCAAGAACGCCAACATCGCCGCCGGCGGCGTGCTGCCGATGTGCCAGGACACCGGCACCGCGATCATCATGGGCAAGAAGGGCCGGCTGATCTGGACCGATGGCGCCGACGAAGCGGCGCTCGCTGAAGGCGCGCGCGACGCCTACCTCAAGCGCAATCTGCGCTACTCGCAACTCGCGCCGTTGTCGATGTTCGAGGAGAAGAACACGCGCTCGAACATGCCGGCGCAGGTCGAAATCTATGCCGAAGGCGCAGGCGACGCCGACCTGGCGTACAAGTTTTTGTTCATCGCCAAGGGTGGCGGCTCGGCCAACAAATCGTTTCTGTTCCAGGCGACGCCGTCGATCCTGTCGCGCGAGCGCCTCTTGGCGTTCCTGAAAGAGAAAGTGCTGACGCTCGGCACCGCCGCCTGTCCGCCCTATCACCTCGCCATCGTCATCGGCGGCACCTCGGCGGAAATGACGATGAAGACGGTCAAGCTCGCCTCCTGCAAATATTACGACACGCTGCCGGAGCACGGCTCCGAGGACGGCCATGCCTTCCGCGACCGCGAGATGGAAGCCGAGATTCAGAAGATGACGCAGTCGCTCGGCGTCGGCGCCCAGTTCGGCGGCAAATATTTCTGCCACGATGTCCGCGTCATCCGGCTGCCGCGCCACGGCGCATCGCTGCCGATCGGGCTTGGCGTGTCGTGCTCGGCCGACCGCCAGGCGCTTGGCAAGATCACCCGCGACGGCGTGTTCCTGGAAGAACTCGAGCACAATCCGGCCAGGTACCTGCCGGACATCGACGCCTCGAAGTTCGGCGGCGAGGTGGTGAAGATCGACCTCAACAAGCCGATGCAGGATATTCTCGCGCAGCTCTCCAGATATCCGATCAAGACCCGGCTGTCGCTGACCGGGCCGATGATCGTGGCGCGCGACGCCGCGCACGCCAAATTGCGCGAACGGCTGGAGCGCGGCGAGCCGCTGCCGGATTATTTCAAAAATCACCCGGTCTATTATGCCGGCCCGGCGAAAACGCCGGAGGGCTACGCCTCGGGCGCATTCGGGCCGACCACCGCGGGCCGCATGGATTCGTTCGTCGCCGATTTTCAGGCCGCCGGCGGCTCGATGGTGATGCTGGCGAAGGGCAACCGCGCCGCGACCGTGCGCGAGGCCTGCAAGAAAAACGGCGGTTTCTATCTCGCCTCGATCGGCGGCACGGCGGCGAACCTCGCCGAGCATTGCATCAAGAAAGTCGAGACGGTGGAGTATGCCGAGCTCGGCATGGAAGCAATCTGGCGCATCGAGGTGGTCGACTTCCCGGCCTTTATCGTCATCGACGACAAGGGCAACGACTTCTTCAAGGAGTTGAATTTGGGGTAATCAAAAACCCTCCCCCCTCGTGCGGGAGAGGAGACAAAGGAAGTTAAGATGCAGCAAACTGCCCCCATCCGCGGTCCTCTGGTCTGGCGGGACATGGACCAGAAGACGCTCGATGACGCCTACAATCAGGCGGCCTACGCGCCGAACATGGATGTGATCCTCGGCCGGATCGCGACCGCGAGCGAAGTGGCGCGCAAGACGCTCGGCGAGCCGCAGCGCGTCGCCTATGGGCCGAGCGAGCACGAAAGGCTCGACGTCTATCGCACCACCTCCGCAAGCGGGGGAGGCAGGGGTGGGAGTGCGCCGGTCAATGTCTTCGTCCATGGCGGCGCCTGGCTCCGCAGCAGTGCGGCACAAACCGCCTGCACCGCCGAAGCGATTGTCGGTGCCGGCGCGCACGCCGTGCTGATCGACTTCATCAATGTCGGCCAGAGCAACGGCGACCTGATGCCGCTCGCCGAGCAGGTGAGCCGCGCCATCGCCTGGGCCTGGAGCAACGCCGAAAGCTTCGGCGGCGATCGCAACCGCTTCTTTGTTTCGGCGCACTCCTCGGGCGCGCACCTCGTCTCCTGCGCGCTGTCGCGTGGCTGGCGCGCCAATAATCTGCCGCCGGATTTCTGCAAAGGCGCGCTCCTGGTCGGCGGCATGTACGATCTTGAGCCGGTGCGGCGCTCAGCACGTTCGGCCTACGTGAAGTTCACCGACGAGATGGAAGACGCGCTGAGCGCGCAGCGCCATATCGACGGCATCAACACGCCGCTAATACTTGCTTATGGCACTACCGAGACGCCGGAATTCCAGCGCCAATCGCGCGACTTTTTCGCCGCCCTCAAGGCCAAGGGAAAGACCGCCGAGCTTCTGGTCGCCGAAGGCTACAATCACTTCGAGCTGTTCGAGACCATGGCCAATCCCTACGGCATCGTCGGCCGCGCGCGGCTCCGGCAAATGGGGCTGGCGTAGTTTGAAAACCTAGGCCGCTTCGGCGCTGTTTCGCGAAGCCGGACGCACCGAGGTGCGGATCAATTCCGCGCCGCAGCGCCGGCAGACATAGACGGTATCTTCGACTTCGGATGAGATCGGCCGTTTGGCGTTGTAGACCATGCGGCCCGAACACACCGGGCAAGGCATCATCAGCGAGGGCAGACTTGACGGCGGTACGACCGATTGATGACGCATGGTTTCGATGAGCTTCGGCGCGGGCTGCCGCTGTTTACAATTTTGTAATCTCCGCCCTCTTTTTTCCGGAGTCAACGATTTTGTGCGTTGCACACACCTATCGCTGCGTCGCCATAAGTCCATAGATGGAACCGGTTTTTGGGAACACTGCCCCAGGCCGGGCGAGCGGGCGAGCGGGCGAAGCAGACGTTTGGTTAAGGCTTCGATCCGCGCGCCAGCATGCGGCGGTCGATCTCCGCCGCCAGGTCCGCAAGTTCGCGGCTGACCTCAACGGGATAGGCCGCGCCCGGCTCGAGCCGGCGCAACGGCTCCGGCAAACGTTCAAGCTCATGCTTGGCGTGACGGCGAATATCATCGAGCGATGTCGGCGGATGCACGCGCCGGCCGTTCTGCATGACGAGCTGCAGCAGCGGCTCGCCGCGCCTCTCCGCGTCGGCTGATGGAGGCGAGGCTTCGAGCGAGAGCGCGTCGCCGGCCATCCGGCCATCGGCGCCGTAGCGCCGCCAAATCTGCTTGCGTCCGGGCCAGGTGGCCTTGCTGGCGGAGCGCTTGCGCCGTGCGATCCCGGCATATTCCTGCAATTTATAAACAACATCGAGCGCCGGCACGTCGGCGGACGTCGTCATGTTGGTACCGATGCCGAAGCCGTCGATCGGCGCGCGCTGGCGCGCAAACGCGGCGAGCGAATCCTCATCGAGTCCGCCGCTGGCGAAGATCGTGACGTCGTGCAAGCCGCCGGCATCGAGGATGGTTCGCACGGTGCGCGACAGCGCCACCAGGTCGCCGGAGTCGAGGCGAACGGCGCGAATGGTTACGCCCGCGTCCTTGAGTTTCGGCGCCAGCGCCACGACCTTCCGCGCCGCCGCTTCGGTGTCATAGGTATCGATCAACAGCACCAGATTGTCCGGTCGCGACTGCGCGAATGCGGCGAAGGCCGCGACCTCATCGTCGAACGACTCGACGAAGGAATGCGCCATGGTGCCGTAGATCGGAATGCCGAATTCCTGACCGGCAAGAACGGTCGCGGTGCCGGCGAAGCCGACGAGGTAGCTTGCCCGCGCCGCCATCAGGCCGGCTTCGGCGCCGTGCGCGCGGCGGAAGCCGAAATCGACCAGAACCTTGTCCGGCGCCGCCAGCAGCACCCGCGCGGCCTTGGCGGCGATCAGGGTTTGAAAATGCAGAATGTTGATCAGTCGCGATTCGACCAATTGCGCCTGCGGCAGTGGTGCAGTGACCCGCAGGATCGGCTCATTGGCGAAGAACACCGTGCCCTCTGGCATGGCATGCACGTCGCCGCTAAACCGCAACGTGGCGAGATAATCGAGCAGGTTGGCCCGGAACCGCCCGGTGCTTTTGAGCCACTCGATTTCGGCAGGCGAAAACTGCAGTGATTCGAGGTAATGCAGCGCCTGCTCCAATCCGGCCGCGACCAAAAACCCGCGGCGGGCCGGCAGGTTACGGACGAAAAGCTCAAAAACCGCGGCTTCGGTCTCGCCATGATCCAGATAAGCCTGCATCATGTTGATCTGATAGAGATCGGTCAGTAGCGCGCTCGAGCGCTCGGTCATCGGCGATTTTCCCCCGATTTTTCAAGGCGCGGCAAGAACCCCGATCGGCCAATGGCGGGACTTTTCGCCTCCGCGAACCATTTTAACCATTTGAATTTACGCAAATATTTTCGTTTGCGGTGCCGATTCATGCTTTATTTACGATGTTCTTGCGATCGGGGCCGGAATATCGCATTGTACGCCATGCGCGCTGAGCATTGGGGCCCAGCAAAAGGGTGACAGCGCGCACGCCTGAAACGGGGTCGGCCAATCGTTCGCGCTCGGATGGGGCGCGGCGGGGAGCTCGAAATGGCTTATGGGTCCTCGACTGAGGGCGGCTACGGCATTGGTGCGTCCGTTTTTCATCTTGACGCATCACATCCGGACCGCATCGACATTCCCGATCCGGAACTTTTGTTCCGCGGGCATTTCGGACGATCGGGCCCCGATCTCGTCCTGACCGGCCAGGACGGTCATCATCACATCGTCCCAGATTACTTCGCCAGCGAAAAGCATCCGTCGTTGTACGCGCCGAATGGCGCGCATCTTTCCGGCGACCTGGTCGATCTGTTGGCTGGTTCGCCGACGCCCGGACATTATGCGCAGGCAAACGGGCCGACGCTGCCGCCCGACGCCATCGGCAAAGTGCAAAAGGTCGTCGGCAACGTCACTGTTCTGCGCAACGGTACCGCGGTCACGCTTCATGTCGGCGACGCGGTTCACAAAAGCGACGTCATCGAAACCGCCGCCAATTCCTCCTGCGGCATCGCCTTCCCTGACGGCACGGCGCTCGATGTCGTTGCCGGCACGCGTATGGCGCTCAACGATTATACCTACGATGTCGCCGGCGCCCCGAACAACGCGTTGTTCACCCTCGTCGAGGGCACCTTCGCCTTCGTCGCCGGACAGGTCGCCCATAGCGGCGACGGCATGAAGATCACGACGCCCGTGGCGACCATGGGCATCCGCGGCACGGTCGGCCTGTTCAAGAGCGAAGCCACGGTCGTCAATTCCAAACTCGGGCATGTCTGGTCGGTGGTTCTGCACGAAGATCTGGACGGCAGTCACCACCTCGGCCGCATCGCCATTATCGACCAGGATCCGACCTCGGCGACTTTTGGCCAAGTCATCTATCTCTTGGATAGTTCCGAATACATCGCTTACCTGGAGCCGCAAGGCAGCGGCCTGCCGCCGCACGTGCGTGTCGAACCGATAACAAGTTCGCGGCAGTTCGATGATCGGCACTTTTACGACGATCTCAATCAAATCATCAGTGCCTACAATGGCGCCAATCCGCGATCGGGGCCCAACGGTGGCAGCGGCGACAACCCAAACTTGCTGCTTCCTCAGCAACCTAACCAGGAAAACGGCGGTCAACCGCTCCCCATCAATTTTCAACCCAACAGTAGCGGCGAGGGTCCTAACACAACTCTCGAAAGTTTCAGTGTGCCGGTGCAGGGAGGTATTCTTCCCAACAACAGCACGCCGACCACTCCTGCTCCGCTTTCAACGATCTTTATTTGGAACTCGAGCGGGCCTAGCGACTGGCCGACGGATCCGAACTGGAACACGGGATCGGCGCCGGATTCGCCGATCGATCAAGTCATCATTCAGTCCGGCACCGTGAACTATGACCTGCCTGGCAACACGGCCGTCAGTGCTTTGACGGTTGACCCGGGCGCTATTCTCGACGTCACTTCCGGTCAACTGACAACAGGTAGTCTTGTTGATGACGGCACGATCGTTGTCGAGGGCGATCCGCCAACGCTCGTTATCGCTGGACCAGCGACGATCGGCAGCACCCACTCAATCGAAGCGGTGGGCACCGGCTCGACAGTCGATTTCGAGGATAGCACGGTCGATAATCAAGGCATCATTGCCGCCCGTCAGGGCGGCACCGTCGACCTCAATGAAGAAGCGATTACCAATAAATCCGGCGCCCAGATCGAGGCCCGGGATTTTCATTCCTTGGTCGATTTCATCGACGCCAATCTCGATAATTTTGGCGCCATCACTGCAAAGCATGGCGGCTCGGTGCTGTTCGAGGGCGGCTCGATTTTCAACGAAGCTGCCGCGGCCGATCAGCCTGAGGCCAAGATCGTGGCGCGCGGCCGCGGGTCGGAGATTGATTTAATCAGTGTCGACCTGATCAATGGCGGTCTCGTTGGCGCCATGCACCACGGCTCGATGAAGTTTGAGAATGTAGCCGTCACGAACAAATCCGGCGCGACAATCGAGGCGAAGGATGGCCTCGTCACGTTCGAGCACGGTCGGGTTGCTAACGAGTTTGGGGCGGTAATAGTCGCCAGTGAGCACGGCCGGATCGACTTTGATGGCAGCACCGTCGACAACGGAAATATCGGCACCGATGCCGGCGCCGATCTTGCCGTGGAGCCGAATAGCGGCGGCATGATCGAGGCCATAGGCTGCGGCTCGATTATTAGGTTTTGCGATGACGCCAGGGTGTTTAACGCGGGCACAATTCTCGGCAAGGACGGCGGCTTGATCTCGTTCGACGACGCCACCGTTCATAATCTGAACAGCGGCAAGATCGACGCCACCCGCCACGGCACGATCGAACTTAAAAATTCCATCGTCGGCAACAGTGGCACGATCGAAGCGGTCGGTCTTTGCAGCGCGATCATTTTTTCTTACGGCCTCCTCGGCAATGCCGGGGCTGTGCTGGCTAAGGACGGCGGGTCGGTGGATGTCTTTGCCTCGAAAGTCATCAACGACGGCAGCCTTGCTGAGATCAGGGCCGAAGCTTGCGGCACGCTCGTGTTCTGCGATGACGGGGTGGTCAACCAGCATGGTGCCATGATCGTCGCCGCCGATTTCGGCACGGTCAAGTTCGATGCCGACAGAGTCACGAACGACCATTGCAGCACGATCGCCGCGACCAAAGGCGGGCTGGTCGACATCGCGTATTCGGACGTCACGAATACGCACAACAGCTTCATCGAGGCGACGGACGGCGGCACGGTGATATTCAATCACGCCTGGGTCACAAACACCGGCGACAGCACGATGGAAGCGAAAGGTCACCACAGCACGGTTGACCTCGAACATACCGTCGTCATGAACGATGGTGGCACGATCGCAGCGATCGGCTGCGATGCACGGGTCGAGCTCATCGACGCAACCATTGTCGGAGGCACGCTCGAATCGCGCGACGGCGCAATTATCGAGAATGTGGGAGGAACCAGCACGCTCGACGGCATCACCCTCGCCGATGGTACCGTCATACAGGCTAATCATGGCACGGACGTTGACCTGAAAGAAACGATCACCGTCGACGGCACGATCACGTTGCAAGGCTGCGGCACGTTCACCCTCGATGGCCCGGGCGCCAAAATCATCGGCGACACGGGCACACTCGACAATTTGGGCACAATTGACGGCGCTGGCACAATCGGCAGCTGTGACGGCGCTCTTTCGCTGATCAACAACGGCATCATAGATGCCAATATCTGCGGGCAGACGCTGGCCATCCATACTGGCGAAACCATGACCAATTTGGGAACGCTGGAAGCAGTAAATGGCGGCAGGTTGCTTGTCGATGATCCGGTGACCGGCGGAGGGACTGCGTTGGTCAAGGGCGGCACAATAGATTTTGCTGCGGCAGCGGACATTAGCCAAATAACGTTCAACAACGGCTCCGGTACGGCGTACGGCGAGGTCATTTTCAATGACCCGAACGGCCTCGACGTTACAGTGAATGACTTTGCCGGCACTAGATCAAACTTGGCCCACTCGGATGGTATCGAGTTGACCGGTACCTGGACGGTGGAGTCGGAGACGGTTTGCGGTAGCAACGTGACGCTAGAGCTTAAGAATGGATGCGAGACCGCAGCGTTCGCCTTTGATGATTTCAACGGACAGCTGCAGATTTGCACCGTCAACGGCAACACGCTAATCACTGATCCCGCGGTATCGACGGCTTCCTCCCATCCCGCCGTCTCGATCGGCGGGCCCGGCAACGACACGTTCCTCTTCCACCCCGGCGAAGGCGCAGAAACCATCAACAACTTCAATCCGCAGGCCAATACCATTGGGCTCGACCACTTCGCGAACGTGCAGAGCGCGCAAGCATTGGCGGCTGCGGTCACAATCGATGCGCACAGCGACGCGGTGCTCGAGCTCGGTCACGGGGACAGCGTCGCCATCCCCGGTATGACCGCGAGCTTCCTCCAGGCCCACCTGCAAAGCCTCGTTCATCTGCATTGAAACACGCGAATAGTAAGTAGCGAGTAGCGAATAGTTGGCGGCCCCTGCTCGCTATTCGCCCCCTTTCTGCAGCACCCGCGGAATGCCAAGCTGCTCCGCCTCAGCGAGCACGGCGGCGATATTCTGGTGGCCGCCGCCGAAACGGCTTTGCGGGTCGGTGAGCGCCACGGTGTGCACGCCGGGCAGGCGATAATGCCTGTCCTGCACGCAAATTCTGCTATAGGCAGCCGGGATTGCGGCGGTCGGTTTCGGATAGTTGGTTTTTCTGAGACTCAGCGCCTGCCTACACAGCTGATCAAGCCCGCCGCGTCCAGATAGTGTGTTCGCTTCATACATAGGCTGTTCGATATCGAGCGCGATCTCGACTGCCTCGTCGACGTTGCTGGCATCTGCGCGGGCGTGGGCCGCCTTCGCCACTGCGGCCGCGCGGTCCAGCCGATCGAGGATTTCCCTGATAAAGGACTTGATCGCGACCTCGGCCATTTGCTCGTCGATGTTCAAGTCGTCTTTACCTCCGAAAGCGGTGCATTATCGCTTTTCTGCCCGGGGGCCGGTTGAAGTTTGCCGGCATGGGAAGCAAGATTGCGCGGCGCAGCCTTCAACGTGATCGGAAGCGGATGTGACTCAAGCCAGAGAGCGCGCGCGACCTCCAATACATCAATTTCGAGCCGACCCCACCAAGCCGCTTCGTCGCCATGCCGATGCAGTTCGCGATGATGGCCGCGGCACAATGGAACGGCAAACTCGTCACTTACCTTGCGGGACAAGGCGCGGCTTTGCGCGAACCGGAGATGATGAGGATCCGAAGGAAGCCTGCCGCACACAAGGCATGGGCGAGTTGTTACGAGCCGCACGTGGTCGCGATCGCGAATCCGCTTAGGTTCCGGGAGCGCGAGCACACTCTTATCGACGGCTTCCCCTGCTTCGTCAGACTGTAAATCTCTCTCTGCCTCTGCAGACGCTGATCGCTCCACCGGGTGTTCGTCCTCGACTTCGGCAGCCGCAGCGCTGAAGGCCGTCAACTGGGCAAGCTTTGCTTCGAACAGGGCCTCCACCTGCGCCGCATCAGATGCCCGCAGCCGGTTCTTTTCCGGTAGCCTCTGGCGTACCCATTCCGCGGCATCCTCAGGAGCGCCCAAGTGCCTGATCTCGGCGACCAACTGCTCACGCAATTTGGCGGACGCGTGCAATCCGAGAGTGGCTTCAGCTTGTTTCGGTACTGGTTTCCTGCCGCGCTCAGAGATCGTTTGCTCCGGGCGCGGTATCGCTTGCTGCTCGTGCGCTCGCCCGCGATGCAAATGGTCACTACCGTTCGCTTTCGGCCTTTCGGGCCCGCCCTCGCTGACAGCCACCTGAAGGTCAGGAGCGTCTAGGTCGTCTTCGCCGGCAATCCCGACAAGCGCAAACAGCGCGTACCGCCGTGCGTAGGTCAGTGCAGCCCCCATGCGGCGTGGAGAGGCCGTTTCGGCGACCGGGCATACTGGCCAGTCGGAGGCGATCCACTCTCCCGAGGCGTGGGCCAAGACCGTCGTGAGATTGACCAGACCGGCTGGTTGATCGATGGACGTCGTCTGCACGGTCGCAATTTCATGCTGACCGAGGACTTTGCGCACAATCTCAAGCCCGCTTGAAAGCGGCGCGTAGCGGAAGGTCTGTTCCCGTCCGCGCGGGCCTTCCTCCCGGATGGTCGCCACCAGCGACTTCTCTGGATTGACCAGCTCCGTCTGCGCCTTGGCGAGCGCTCCCGCCAGTGCGCCAATCGTGTCACTGGTCCGCCGCACGGTCGCCCTCCATGCTAAGGATGTCGAAGCTGATGGCACCGGACTTTGAACGTTTGGCTCGGATGCCATGACCCATCGCTTGCTGCGCGTCTGCCGGCACCAACGCCCTCAGTTCGGCCTTCGCCGCCTCGTGCTCCAGATGCGCGGAGCGGGTCCGTAGGAAAGCGCCCGCAAAGTCTGCCCAAGCATTAGAGCTGTTCATATCGACGATCCGGACCGCCTCGACCCGCGGCTTCGGCGGATCGACGCCGAACAGGACAGGGGGCTCGCCGCTCTCGACGCAGCGCCAGAACTTCCGTTCGGCCGTGACGATAAGGTGCTGGTAGAGCGGGTCGGCATGGGTCTTGATTTCGACCCATTTGCCGCCACCGGTAATGATCGAAAGCACCGCCTCCCTTGCTGCGATCACCCACATGTTGTGCTGCAGCTGTGGCGCATACTTTTCGACCGCACCTTCTTCCGAGAACGACCACGGCAGCATAAATTTCGCCTCGAAAACGGCACCGGTCGCTTCCACTCGGCCGTCGAGCGTCGCTCCCATCCAGTGCAGAGTTGGGTGGCGGATATGCCTTTGAATATCGATCACCTGATGGCCGCTGTTGGTCTCATACCAGCGCCAATTCAGGTTTTCCGTCGCCAAGCCGAGTTGCACCAGCAGATTGGCCGACAAATCCTCCTGCTCGGTCTGCCCGCGCTTTTGCCGCCAGAGCCAGAGTAAAGCCGCTTCATCCGCCCCCATGATAATCCGGGCATCCGATCCGCCTATAAAGGAGCGCC
This sequence comes from uncultured Alphaproteobacteria bacterium, assembly GCA_963806465.1. Classification (GTDB taxonomy): domain Bacteria; phylum Pseudomonadota; class Alphaproteobacteria; order Rhizobiales; family Xanthobacteraceae; genus BOG-931. The sequence continues at coordinate 36,783 of CAWDZD010000031.1, forward strand.
GCTGAGCGGCTTGAGGTATCGCACTCATGCGCTGCCTCTCGACAGATTAGGGGTCGACAGGAGCCCGTGCGAGATTCGACTACTCCAGTACTCAGATTTGTGGATGCCCTCGCGCGCGCGTCTGGGCTAAGAGCGCGAACTGGAGTACGCAGGCAATCAGCCTGAGCCATGGGTACCTCCGTGGCTTGGGTTAGAGCCGGTGGAAAGTTGCCACTTCCCATCGGCTCGCTTTGATTTTACGTAATACGAATATTTGGAGAAGTCAATTCCCGTATTACGAAAAAAACGCGGCCGACCGGCGACCGGTCAAGCTCCGGTGTTGGCCATGCGCCTCCCTGCCGCATTGAGGTCCGCCGTTGATTCATGGGCTAAGCAGCAGAGTGACAAGCCCTCGCGCTCGGAAGCGATTCGCCGCTTGCTGAAGTTCGCGCTTGCGGCTAGAGGCAAGAGGGACGACAAGAAATAGGCTCCCGTGCTACCGGTGGAGCCAAGACGTACCTGTTAGCTCAGATGTTGCGGCCGATCGCGTGCTGCCCAGGAACGTAATGCGCGATTTCACCCACTCAAGTTTTCGGTTCGGCACTGAGCGGTGACATCATTTGCCGAAATCAACGCCCGCGACTGGCGAAGCAGATCCCGCAGCTGTCGACGTTCAACGAGGGCTTGTCGCGTAAACCGACCATGCTTGAGCGCGTTTTGGTTACCGCGTGGAGCGCCGGATCCCGGCGCGCCGCCGTGCATGCGACACCGCTTTTTGCCGCGAACCGCGGGAGCATTGCAGGGGCTGCCTGACCTTGTTTTGGCGCCGCAACGGGGGCTTGAGAGCATTGGCCCAGTATTGTGCTCGATGCTGATCATTTATGTTGGCTCCGCTTGAGAGTCCGCGGTCTACGTGCCGATTCGTCGATAATCGGCGTCGGGCTTTGCCGCGCATTCGACAGTAACGGCGTCAATTCCGCGCGCTTCTCTTCCTCACGCACAGACCCGATGATCGTCTGGCCTCCGTGACTCACCGGCAAATGTTGACCTAACGCCTTCCTTTCGTTGGCAAAACGATAGAGCTGGAACGTCTCGACCTGCATGTTAAATGTTCGTATCAGCTTGTTGAGCGTGCGCTCGGCGCTATCCTGCTCCTGCAGCGTCTCGGCATGGGCGAGTCGATTCGTAAACCTCATGATGGCCAATTGCGTCGCCGCCATTTGACTTAACATCGTCGCTTCAAATTCATCGCGCGGCTGCCGACTTCTAATAAAGGCCAGCATAAATTTGACACCCGTTTCGTCGGGATACTTGCCCTTCGAACCGGCGTTGACGATTTGTTGAAGCAGCCCGAAAAAAAATCTGGCTCCTTGGTTCCAAAAGCACGCATGTGAGCTCGTGCTTCATCGGCGCCCGCCTCCAAGGTGTAATAAGTCGTCGTGTCATCCCATTTGTGAAATGTCAGTTTCATCGCCTGGCCACCAGCATCAGTGGCGAGCTCCGAATCCACTCCAGCCTGGTCATCACGAGCGATCATGGTCATCTTCCAACTTCCACGTCTCACGATTGACGTGCTTTGTCCTCGGTATCAGGTTGACTGGCGACGTTCGTTCGTTTCCGCAGTGGTACCCTCAGTGGGAGAGTTATCCGTTCGTCATCGCGAAGGGTCTCCATCGGAACCCGGCGCGCATCGCTAATCGCTGGCCTCACGTTGGCCGCAGCGGCCGGTGCGGCTCGATCCGCAGCTTGCGTCACGGTGCCGACGATGGCCTGTCCGCCCTCGCTCACCGAGACGCTAACGTTGTGCAGCGGAGCGCTGAGGTAGCGCTTGAGGCCATCTAATTGCGCCGCGAAGGTGCGCCCCAGTTGGTTGACCGCGCGCATTGCGAATTCCTTGTGCGGAAGGAACTCAGCCTGCGCGACCTCGCCCGCGGCTTTCATCAAGGCGGCGTGCACGGCCCCCATTTGCGCCAGCTGCATGGCCACTAACGGATCTTTGGCCTTTTTTTCTGTGATCACGGCGAGCATGAAGAAAAGCTCGCTCTTGTCATATTTTCCTGCGCCTCGCGCGCAGGCATCAAGCAGGTGGCCGAAAAGTCCTTCTACGAAGTCGGGATTCGTGGTCCCGAGCGCGTCCGTAAGCGCGGCATAGGCATCCTTCTTGTCGTCTGATGATGGTTTCGAAAATTGAGCCGCGCCCAGCGCCTGCTTGGCTGGCTGTCGGGGTGCTATCTCGCGAACGCCCCGCTCGGGCTTATCGGCTGCGCGATGCGTCTGTCCGATCCGCGGACGGTCGGGCTTGCCTTTGGCCAAAGCAAAACCTCCCAATTTGAGGCCTGCCCAGGCGAGCAAAACAATTGCACAATCAAACCGCAACGTAAAGGGTAGGTCGCAATTTTAAAAAAATGAAGATTAAAAATATATCCGCCTTTGCACGGGGTTGTTTTGAAAATTTAGAAATCGGTTGCCGGAACCGTTCGCATTCCCCCCGCGAAAACGTCAGTTGCAGGGAACCAGACAAGCGGGCAGCGCCGAATTCATCGACGGGAACGGTTGTGAGTCATATTCCTCCAAGGCTCAGCTCTTTAACCCGCGACGGTTGTTGCGATCCCCGTCGATCTTTCGACCGCTCGGCTTACGGTTTCGCCCTTGGCCTCGACCAGGACCAAAGGCGCCGGCGCCACGCGGTTGCGGCCGTCGGCCTTGGCGCGATAGAGCGCCCGGTCGGCGAGCGCCAACAGCGTCGACAGGCTGCGCCCGGCCTCATTCGCCATCGCCACGCCGACGCTCACCGTCGGATTGACGACCAGATGCGGGAAGCTGACGGCCGCGAAGTCGCGCCGCAACCGTTCGGCGGCATGCAGCGCTTGCGCCATCGACGCATCCACCAGCAGATAGGCGAATTCCTCGCCGCCCAGCCGGCCGAACAGATCGCCGGGCCGGATCGAGGCGCCGACCAGGTCGCAGAACGCCTGCAGTACGCGGTCGCCAGCCTGATGGCCCGCGCTGTCATTGATCTCCTTGAAGCGATCGAGATCGAACAGCAAGAGAGCGACCGGGCGGCGCTCGGCGATAGCGCCTTCCAGCAATGGATTGCCGTGATCGAAGAACGCGCGGCGATTGGCGACGCCGGTCAGCGAATCGGTCAGCGCCGCCTTGCGCTGCTCGAACTCGGCGCGCTCCTTCGACATGGCGACACGCAGGAACGGTAGGCAGAAGGCGGCAAACAGCGCTTCGAACGCTATTACCGTCACCGCCGTGCTCTCCGTATGGCCGCTCATGGTTGACGCTGCCAGCGTCGGCGCGAACGCTATGCGTGCCAGCAGAAAGCCCGCATGGCCGACGACCAGCAGCAAAGTCGGCAGCGCGAGATGAGATCGCGGTCGCGCGCGTACCAGAGCTCGCAGGCGCTCAGGAGCGCATAGGTCGCGCTGATCGTGGAGACCAACCCGATCCGGGCCGTCATCGATTGCGCAAAGCCGTCGAACTGAAAGGCGACGATCCAGATTGCCGGGCCCGCCACCAAAAGGGCTATGGAGACACGTCGGCCCTCGAAGCTTCGCGCGCCGCTCCACATGAAAGCGTAGGCGCCGCACACCAGCGCATTGGCGGCACAGACCGACCACGCATTGGGAATGCCCGCACCAGCTCCACCGATCAACGCCGCCCCGGTTGCGCCGACCAGATATCCTGTCCCCCAGAAGGCCAGCGCCGGCGTATTGCGGTTTTGCAGAAAGGTAAACAGCAGCAGCAGCCCGCCCACCACGGTGACGAAAAACGTCACCGCGAACAGTGTCGGCAGATCGGCATGAAATGGGAAGCCGTGAGCGTCGGCATTGCGCGTTCCCCCACGCCCCTGCGCGCGGACCGACGCGTTGGTATCAGCTTAGTCCTAAGGCCTTATTGCCGGCGTCGCTAAAATCAGCACTATCTGCGGTTGTGGGCGCGTCGACCGGCCAGGTACTGCGGCCGTTGGAGCTATTTGCCCCAGCCGAAATGGTAATTCACGCCGGCGCGAAACACGTTCTCCTGCAGCGTGACATTGTTGGTCGGTGGCGCCGCGCTGCAGCCGGTGCAGTTGAAGCCGCCGAGATCGACCCGCAGATATTCGGCCTTGGCGCTCCAGTTGCCGGGCAGCGCCACTTCGACACCGCCGCCGAGCGTCCAGCCGGCATTGGTAGAGGTGCCGCCGGCAAAGCCCGGCGCCGCAGCGCGGATATCGCCGACCGCGAGACCGCCGGTGGCGTAAGGCATCACACGGTCGAACGAATAGCCAATGCGGCCACGCACCGTGGACAGCCAGGAGTCGCTGGTGCTGCAGCCGCCAGGGCATCCCACAGTCGTATTAGTGCCGTTGAAGCCCGACCAGTCGATGTCGCCCTCGAGGCCGAACACCACATTGCCGAGCTGCCGGTTGTAGCCGAGTGTGCCGCCAGCCTGACCGCCCGAGAGATTGATCCCGGTCGTATTGGCGTTCCAGAACGAGTGGCCCCAACCGCCGCCGCCATTGGCGCCAAGATAGAATCCGGTCCAGTTGTAGACCGGCGCTATCTCCACCGGCGGCGCCTTATAAAGCGGCGCCAGCGAAAGATCGGCCGCGGCGGCGCCCTGCGCACCTGCCACAACACCTAACGCCAAGACTGCCAACATCCGGCCTGCGGCCAAGATTTTCTTCATTCTTACGTTTCCAGTTCGCCGCTACGCCGACGCCTTCGACACCTGCCCAGCACCATCGTACGCACAGTTTCCTTACGCTCGGCTTACCAAATAGACGAGTGTCCGCCTAGTCACGGTTGCGCGTGTACTCCAGGGCCGAGAGCGGCGAAATTGCGTCCCGGGTCGGGCCGGCTATGGGCGCGACGCCGCCTCAAATATTAACTTTTTTTCATCTGGGCGGTGGTGGTTGCGGCGCGCCAACGCGGCCGCACTCTCGACCATCGAGGGGTCGAACAAGCTGATCAATCTCGGCGGCGGATTGGGCAGCCGCTACGCGCTGATGTTCGCGCCGCTCGCCATCGTGCAGGCGATCACCTCGACCACCACATTGTTCGTGTTCTTGTTCGGCGTCGCGCTCAACCTGCTATTCCCCCATCTGGCCGGCGAAACGCTGTCGTTTCGCGACCTCGTGCAGAAGGGCGCCGCGGCGGTGCTGGTCGCGCTCGGCCTGGCCCTGGTCACGCGCTGACGCGCCGCATCATGGCGGCGCCTGCGCGCAAAACGCGACCGCCGGTCCGTTGGCCGTATTGGCCTCGATGCCGCACGAGACCTGCCGCTCATCCAGGAATGTCGGCTGACTCCGCGACGGCCCGCAATACGCACTGACCAGCAGTTCGTCGCCGCGGCAGCCCGCGGTGCAAGTTCCGCCCAAGCAGTTGTTGCGGACGACGCGGAGCGTCGGACTGGGCGGTCCCGGCTCGCCTTGGGGTCCCGGCGGGCCGGCTGGCCCCACCGGGCCGGGCGGACCGGCGACGCCGGGCTCGCCCTGCGGTCCTGGCGGCCCGGTGACACCGGGATCGCCTTTCTGCCCTTGGCCGCAGCCGGCCAGCGCCACCATGAACAGCCCGACAAAAATCAATCGTCCGCCACGCATTTCTTCAATCCATTGCTTGGGACGGCCCCATCCGCGCCCCACATAAGCGCAACAAGTATGCTTGGGAGAATACCAAACTCCGTCACGCATTCCAGATGCGGCGAACTGCAACGCGCACGTGCAACGGTAGCCGGACGGCACGGAAGTGCGATATAAAAAAGCGCGCTGCGCGCTCGATGACCGGATGCTGAAGTAGGACCATGAATTGGATTTCCAACGTCGTACGGCCGAAGATCCGCGGCATGCTCCGCCGCGAGGTGCCGGAGAATCTCTGGATCAAATGTCCGGAAACCGGTCAGCTCGTCTTCTACAAGGACGTCGAGGCGAACCTGTTCGTCATTCCTGGCTCCAACTACCACATGCGCATGAGTCCGACGGCGCGTCTCAAATCGATGTTCGACAACGAGACCTGGTTCGATATCGCGCTGCCGGAAGTGGCGCTCGATCCGCTGAAATTCCGTGACGAGCGCCGCTACATCGACCGGCTCAAGGACGCACGCAGCAAGACCGGCCAGAACGACGCCGTGAAGCTCGGCTATGGCAAGCTCGATGGGCTTGCCGTGGTGGTCGGTGTGCAGGATTTTGATTTCATGGGCGGCTCGCTCGGCATGGCGGCAGGCGAAGCGGTGATCAAAGGCCTCGATACCGCGGTGGAGAAGGGCTGCCCGTTCGTGCTGTTTGCCGCCTCGGGCGGTGCGCGCATGCAGGAAGGCATCCTTTCGCTGATGCAGATGCCGCGCGCCACCATCGCGGTGCAGAACCTGCAGGAAACGCGCAAGCCGTATATCGTCGTACTCACCAATCCGACCACCGGCGGCGTCACCGCGTCTTACGCGATGCTTGGCGACGTGCACATCGCCGAGCCCGGCGCGCTGATCGGCTTCGCCGGCCCGCGCGTCATCGAGCAGACCATCCGCGAAAAGCTGCCGGAAGGTTTCCAGCGCGCCGAATATCTGCGCGACCATGGCATGGTCGATATGGTGGTGGATCGCCGCGACTTGCGCGCCACCATCGCGCGGCTGTGCCGGATTTTGCTCAAAGCGCCGGCCGAGGCGGCGAAGCCCCGCATCAGCCTGCCGGCGCCGGCGTGAACGCACCGCCTTCCGGCGGCGCGCCGATCAGCGCTATCCAGGCGCGCTTGTTCGCGCTGCATCCCAAGCGCATCGACCTGTCGCTCAATCGCATCGAACGCTTGCTGGCGGCGCTCGGCCATCCGGAGCGGCATCTGCCGCCGGTGATCCACGTCGCCGGAACCAACGGTAAAGGCTCGACCATCGCGTTCGCCCGCGCCATCCTCGAAGCTGCCGGCAAGCGCGTGCACGTCTATACCTCGCCCAATCTGGTCCGGCTCAACGAGCGCTTCCGCCTCGGCCGGCCGGGCGGCGGCGCATTGGTCGAAGACCATGAGCTCGCCGACGCGTTGTCGGAATGTGAGACCAAAAATGGCGGCGAGCCGATCACCGTGTTCGAGATGGAGACCGCGGCAGCGCTTCTGCTGTTCGAGCGGCATCCGGCCGATGTGCTGCTGCTTGAAGTGGGTCTCGGCGGCCGGCTTGACGCCACCAACGTGGTGGAAAAGCCGATCGCCAGCGTGATCACGCGCGTGTCGCTCGACCATCGCGATTTCCTCGGCGACACGATCGAAGCGATCGCCGCCGAGAAAGCCGGCATTCTCAAAGCCGGCGTTCCGGCGGTGATCGCGAGCCAGCCGCGCGAGGCATTGGCCGTCATCGAGCGGCAGGCGGCGCGGGCGAAAGCGCCGCTCGCCATCGCCGGCGAAGATTGGACGGCGACGGAAGAGCGCGGACGGCTGGTCTATCAGGACGACGACGGCCTGCTCGACCTGCCGGCGCCAAAGCTTTACGGCCGCCATCAGTTCGAGAATGCCGGCGCCGCCATCGCGGCTTTGCGCGCCGGCGGCCTCAAATTGCCCGCGGCCGCCTTCGAGGCCGGCATGATCCATGTCGATTGGCCGGCGCGCATGCAGCGGCTGGCGCAGGGCCGGCTTGCGGCCTTGCTGCCGCCGGAGAGCGAGCTCTGGCTTGACGGCGGTCACAATGCCGATGGCGGGCGCGCCATCGCCGCCGCGCTGGCCGACCTCGAGGAGCGCGTATCGCGGCCGCTCGTGCTGATCGTCGGCATGCTTTCGACCAAGGACAGCGAAGGCTTTCTGCGCAATTTTTCCGGCTTGGCGCGCCGCGTCATCACCGTTCCGATTCACCAGGACAAGGCGCTGTCGGCGGCGGAGTTGGCGGGCGTCGCCAAGACCATCGGCATTCCGGCGATCGCGCGCGACACGATCGAGAGCGCGCTCGCCACTGCCGGCAAGCTTGAGCTTGAGCCGGCGCCGCGCGTCCTCATCACCGGCTCGCTTTATCTCGCCGGCGAAGTATTGGCCGCGAACGGCACGCCGCCGGCGTGAGAAATGTAGCCTGGGTTGAGCGGAGCGAAACCCAGGATCGGCGTTTCGGTTGTGCGTGCGTTCCCGGATTTCGCTTTGCTCAATCCGAGCTACAGTTCCTGCGCGACGATATTCTGCATCCCGCTTTGCCGGCCGGCAAGGAACAGCCGCATATTCTCGACGATCAGCGGCATGATCAGATCCTCGTACTCGCTGGTATAGCCGCCGAGATGCGGCAGCACGAACGCGTTCGGCAAGTCCCAGAATGGACTGTCCGGCGGCAGCGGCTCGGTCTGAAAAACATCGAGGCCGGCGCCGGCGATGCGGTGGTCGCGCAACGCCTCGATCAGCGCCGGCTCGTCGACGGTCTGGCCGCGGCCGGCGCTGATATAATAGGCCGAAGGCTTCATGACGGCGAATACCGCACGGTCGAACAGCAAGAGATTGTCCTTGGTCGCCGGCAAAATGTTGATGAGGAAATCGGCACGGCCGGCGGCCTCTTTTAGCCGGTTCGTCGGCATCATCTCGTCAAAGCCTTCGGCGGTGCGCGGCGTGCGGGTGACGCCGATGACGTGCATCTCGAACGCTTTGAGCAGGTTGGCGGTGGCGATGCCGATGACACCGACGCCGACAATCACCGCGGTCTTGCCGGTGAACAGGCTCCAGTAATGCCGGTCCCAGAGGTGGGCCTGTTGCGCCTTGGCGAGCCGCCGCGCGTCGCGGGCAGCGCCCATCATCAGAAACACGATGGTCTCGCGCATCGGCGCGCCGTGAATGCCGCGGCCGCTGGTCAGCAAGGTCCGAGCCTTGAGCGACGGACAGCGCAGCACATGGTCGACACCGGTCGCCAGGCACTGCACCCATTGGAGCGCGTTGGCGCGCTGATAAAACTCGTCCGTCAGCTCGATGGCGAACGAGATCAGGACGTCAATATCGGAAAGGTCGCCGGGCAACTCGCCGGCATCGTGCGCCAGCACGAATTGCAGCGACGGGAATTCCGCTCGCAGCCGATCGCGGTAAATCTCGGCGTGAGGATCGAGGACGAGAACTTTGGTCATGAAAATGTTTGCAGGCAGCGCGGGCTTGGCTTTTTGCAGGCTTGGCGGCGGCGTCAGCGACGCGAAAGCTTACTCGCCGGGAAGCTCGGGACAAGGCCGCTTGGCAATTTCCCAAGCCTCGTCGCGGTTGAGACCAACCATGCCGAGCAGATTTACCACGGCTTCGTCGATCTTTCCCCGCGGAATATTCCTGTCGCAGACGGCGAGGCTGAAGCCGACGATGGCGTGAGTGGCTTGTCGCCAAGCCAGTTCAGGGTCCTCGACGCGATATCGCCCGGCAGTGACGGCGTTGCGAATATCGCGAATCGCATACGGCCCCATGACGCGATACATCGCGTCGGCGATGACTTCCGAACGCCGCAACAGCGAGCGCCATCGCAGATCGGTGGTCGCCGCCGTCATGACGGTGCGTATGCCGAACGCGTAAACTTGTGCCGGATCGGAGAAGCTATTGGTCACGGCTTCGATGCGCTGGGCGAGGCGATCCATCACCTGCTCCATCACGCACATCGCCAGTTCGTCTTTCGACGCGAAATAATTGTAGACCGTACCGGCGCCGACGTCGGCCAGGTCGGCGATCTCCGACATGGTGGCGGCGTCGATCCCTTTTTGCGCCATGACCTCATAGCCGGCCTCGATCAGTGCCTGACGGTTACGTCGTTTGCGCCGATCGGTCCGCGTCTCGGCCACCTGCATCGCCGACATTTCGTCTCCGTTCATTTCCGAATCACGATCATATCTGAGCGGTGTACTAGCCGAAAGACGCTGAATTGCCAAATAGATTCGGCATTTTACTCAAGATCTTTGCAGGTAAGATCGTCGCGGTATTCAGGGGCGAGTCATCTTATGCATCTGTAATTGACTGGTATTCATAAATGAGTATTGTCCACTATTGGGTGGCAATCATGCGAGGCCGCTGGTGCTGCCCGCCAGGCCGAAACATATGAAGCCGCCGCGCAAAAGGGGGAGAGCGACATGATCAAGGAGTTTCCCAAGGACCGCGACGCGAAGCGGAAATTTCTGCTCGAAGAGGTCGCGCGCATCGGCCCAACCTTGCAGGCGTCTGGAGCAAAGAGCGAAGAGCTCGGAACGCTGGCGCCGGAAGCCGTCGCCGCATTGCGCGACGCCGGCATGTTCCGCCTGAAGCTGCCGATGGCCGTCGGCGGCGCCGAGGCCGATCCGCTCACCGAGATGCTGGTGCTCGAAGGCCTCGCCTACCATGACTTCACCAGCGCCTGGTGCACCATGGTCGGCACCACCGGCATCGCCTCACTCGGCGCGTTCCTGCCGCAGGCCGGTCTCGATGTGGTGTTCGCCAACGGGCAAATCCCGACCGCGTCGATTTCCTTCTTCCCCGCCGGCCGCGCGGTGCGCGAGCCGGGCGGCTTCCGGCTCAACGGCCGCTGGCGCTTCAATAGCGGCATCCGCCATTCCGAGTGGGTGGTCGGCGGCACCGTGGTCGAGGGCAGCGAGGCCGAGAATGGCGGCCGGCCGATTGTGATGTTCTCGGCACTGCCGGCGAAGGACGCCACGCTCTACGACAATTGGGGCGGCGTCACCGGACTGCGCGGCACCGGCAGCGTCGACTTCTCGGTCGAGAACTATCATCTGCCCGAGCATTTCAGTTTCGTGTGGGATTTACTCAAGCCGAAGCCGCGGCGCGGCGGCCCGTCTTATCTGCTGCCGCCGTTCAGCTATGTCGCCAAGGAGCACGGCAGCGTCGCCATCGGCGCGGCGCGGCGCGCGCTCGACGAATTGATCAAGATCGCGACGACGACGCGCGGCACGTTTCGCTCCTCGAAGCTCGACGAACGTCAGGTGGTGCATCGCCAGATTGCCGAAGCCGATCTGAAGCTCCGCGCCGCGCGCGCGCTGATGCACGAGCGCTACGGGCAATTATGGGACAAGGTCAATGGCGGCGAACTGCCCGACGGCGCCGATATCGCCGACGTCCGCGCCATCGCGCTCCATGCCACCGACGTGGCGGTCGCGACCGCCACCGTGGCTTTTCATTTTGCCGGCGCCACCGGCCTGCATCATCCGCATGTGATCGGCCGGCTCTTACGCGACCTCAACACCGCCGGCATCCATCAGGTGATGAGCGACACGGCGTACGAGAATCACGGCAAGTTCCGGCTCGGTCTGCCGGCCGATCCGCTCGCATAGCCAAGAGCTGCCGTGAGGTGCGTCAGCCTCCGACTAGGTCAGGCCTGCGTGATGACGGTCAATGAAAAGCACCAACGGGTGCTGGCGACGAGCCTGATCGCATGAGCCTTGATGGCCTGCACCTCAATGACCGACGATGGACGCGCCTCCTCGGCGGCTATCGAGTCCCGTACGACCCCCGCAGAGCGTTGCTCGCGCTCGAACGCGGCACCGACGTCGACAACGCTTGGGACGAACTCTGGAACGAACTGCATCACCAGGGCGATATTGGCGAAGCATCATTTGCCGCGGTACCTCATCTGGTGCGAATCCACGAGCGACGGAGCGTTCCGGATTGGAACACTTACCTGCTTGCTGCCATCGTCGAACTAGCGCGCGACGACCCCCGCAATCCCAAACTGCCGGCAGATTTCCGGAAATCCTACGAGATCGCTTGGACGCGGCTCGTCGAAATTGGCCTGCGGGAATTGAAGGCGGCCGAGAGCGAAACACTCGTTACAAGCATCATCGCAGTCGTAGCAATTGCAAAAGGGCAGCGGACGCTCGGACGGTTTGCGATCGAGTTCACCGAGGACGAACGCAGGGAAATGCTCGCAAAGGCCGGTTGGCTCTAACAAACCAACAATGATCGACCGGCTTACGGCGAATGCCCGCTCTATGGCGGCGCCGGCAGCCGCAAATCGCGCATCGCATTCCTGAACGCGATGTCTTCGCGCACCGGCTCCGGCAGCGGTGTCTGGTCCAAAAATTCGCCGGCTTCGGCCGCCTGCTCGAATGGATAATCGGCGGCGAACATCACCCGGTCCTTGCCGAGCGCGGCAATTGTGCAGTCGAGCGGCTCGGTCGCGCACATGCCTGACGTGGTGACGACGATGTTCTGCCTGATGTAGTCGGACGGCTTCTTTGCGAGCTTCACACCGTAGAGCTTGGCGCGGCTATCGAAGCGCCACAGCAGGAACGGCAGCGTCTCGCCGAGATGGCCGAGCGCAACCCGCGCCCGCGGGAATCGATCGAACAGTCCAGAGAAAACCAGCCGCAAGGCGTGCGAGCCGGTTTCGAAGCCCCACTCCCAGGTGGCACGGCGCAAGCCCTCGACACCGGCGAGCGCCGGCGACGGCGCGATCGGATCGGTCGGATGGATGTAGATGGTCGCGCCCAGCGCCTCGGCTCGTTCCCAGAACGGATGCAGCGCGGGATGATCGAGATACTGGCCGTTGGTGTGGCCGTTGATCATGGCGCCGCAGAATTTCAGCTCGCGCAGGCAGCGTTCGAGCTCGTCGGCCGCGGCGCGCGGATCCTGCATCGGCAGATGACCAAAGCCGGAATAGCGTTCTGGGTGCTTGGCGATCTCACCCGCCAGAAAATCGTTCGATTCGGCGGCCCGGCGCCGCGCTATCGCGGCATCGGGCTCGCTCTGCACACCTGGCCCGGCAATCGACAGGATGGCGCGCGTGACGCCGGCGCTGTCCATCGCGTTAAGCCGCGTATCGCCGAAATCTGTCAGCCGCGCGTAGAGTCCATCCGCCACTTTCGGATCGACGTTGGCAATCGTGGGCAGCCAATAATCTTCGAGCCCGGGCGACAGGAAATGCTCTTCGAGTGCGATTTTACGGACCATGTTGCTCCCGGCATGCGCTCAACTTTACGGCATCTGCTGTACCGCATGGCGGCAATCCTGTATCAAAGTGGAAACGCGGCAGCAACGATGCGCACCAGATCGCAGACACGGCGAAGCACATGATCGGGGACACGGACGACGGGGACCGAGGCGACAGGGCCGGGCGCGGACACGGAGTGAAGGCGGTCGGGGGGCGGGTGTTGAGCGACAAGGCCGAAGCGAAAGCACCGCAGTCGCAAAGCCAGGTGCAGGTGATTGCGCGGGCCGCCGCCATCCTGCGCGCGCTGGAAGACGAAGCCGCGGGCTTGAGCCTCGGCCAGATCGCCCAGCGCGTGAACCTGGCGCGCTCCACGGTGCAGCGGATCGTTGCCGCGCTGGAGGCGGAAAAATTCTTGATCGCCGCGTCGCCGACCGGCCGGGTGCGGCTTGGACCGACCATCCTGCGGCTCGCCGCTTCGGCGCGCACCGATTTCGTCGCCGTGGCGCGACCCTATCTGACTCAGCTGTCGAGCGAGCTCAAAGAGACCGTGGACCTCTCCGTGATCAAGAAGGATCACCTGGTCTTCATCGATCAGGTGATCGGCTCGCAGCGGCTGCGCACCGTGTCCGCGGTCGGCGAAACCTTTCCGCTGCACTGCACCGCCAACGGCAAGGCTTATCTCGCCAGCCTCGACAATGCCGCGATCGCCGCGCTGATCGGCACCGAATACGAGCAGCGCACACCCCGCACCTTCACACGGCTCGACGACTTGCTGCGCGACCTGAAAACCGTGCGCAAGACCGGCGTCGCCATCGACCGCGAGGAGCATGCGCTCGGCATTTGCGCCGCCGGCGTCATCACCCGCGACCCGGCGGGCAATATCGTCGCCATCTCGGTGCCGGTTCCAACACAGCGTTTCTACAAGCACCAGCGGACGATCGTGGCGCGGCTCCTCGCCACCAAAGAGGCGCTGGAGCGCCACTTGCTGGCGGCCGCGGCCTGACGACCAGCCGGCCGGCTTGTCCCGGCAACCGGAATTCGATACAGATGTACCATATCATGGTACACGGTTTATTATGACGGGTCCAACGCCGCCAACAAGCCGGCGGGACCTTAAGGAAACGCGGGAGGGTTAGCGTGACGAAGAAAATTCGCGGTGTCTCGTTTGAGGAAAACGAGAACAACGCGATGGGGTTGTCGTTCTACAACCTGTCGCATCGTTTCGGCTATCAGTCGCCGAACTGGCCGTATTTCGAAGACGTCAAGATCGAACGCATCCACTACATGGCGAAGTCGGGCGTGCTGTCGCAGCGCATCACCACCAGCATGCACAACACCACGCATATCGACGCGCCGGCGCATGTCGTGCAGGGCACGCCGTTCATCGACGAGGTGCCGCTGCCGCACTTTTTCGGCTCGGGCATCGTCGTCTCGATTCCGAAGAAAAAGTGGGAGCCGATCACCTACGACGATCTGGAAGCCGCCGCCGGCAAGGTGGTGCGGCCGCGCGACGTCGTCATCGTCAATACCGGCTGGCACAAAAAGTACGAAGACAGCGAGGACTATTTCTGTTACGCGCCCGGCTTCGTGCCGTCGGCCGGCGAATGGTTCGTCGAGAAAAAGGTCAAGGTGGTCGGCCACGACACCCAGGCCAACGACCATCCGCTGGCGACCGCGATCGGCCCGCAGCGCAACGGCCCGCTGCATCCGCATCTCGCCGGCGAGTACAAGAAATGGTCCGGCGGCCGCGACTGGAAGGACGACTTTCCGGAGTGGGAGCCGGTGCACCGAATCCTGTTCAAGAACGGCATCCTGGGCATCGAGAATGTCGGCGGCGACATCGACAAGGTCACCAGCCGGCGCTGCACCTTCGCGTTCTTCCCATGGAACTGGGACCGCGGCGACGGCTGCATCATCCGTCTGGTCGCCATCACTGATCCGAAAAGCAGCTACCGCATCGAGAAGGGGGAGAAGTTCTGATGCAGGTCAAGCGTTTCTCCGACATCAAGGGCTATGACGCGCCCAATCACCGCGCCTGTTCGACGCTGCGCGTGTTCGGCGCCGAAGCCGGCGGCAGCCAGAGCCTGATCGTCGGCGTGTCGCACTTCCTGCCCGGCGGCGGCGCCGGGCCGGACGCTTCGCCGCCGGAGAAAGTGTATTTCGTGCTCGCTGGTGAACTCACGGTCATCGTCGATGGCAAGGAGACGGTGTTGAAGAAGCACGATTCATGCTTCATCGGCCCCAACGAAAACCGCGAGATCATCAACCGCAGCAACGAACTGTGCTCGATCCTGGTCGCCATCGCGCCGGCGCCGAAGTGACGTGTAGGCGTCATGCCCGGCGATAGTCGTTCGCAGAACGGCGTCGCTTCGCTCGCCTATTTGCTGGGCATCCCGCTTAGCAAGGCGCAGTGCCCGCCTAAACGAGATGGCCGGGACGAGCCCGGCCATGACGCAAACATCCAGTGTTCAGTTGTGAGCCCGCCATGTCCGAAGACTTTTTGAAAAATCCCCTGTCGCTGTTCGACGTGCGCGGCAAGACCGCTATCGTGACCGGCGCATCCGGCGCGTTTGGCGCACTCGCCGCCAAGGTGCTCGCCGGCGCCGGCGCCAATGTCGTGCTTGCCGCCGGCAATGCCGCCGAAGTGAAAAGGGTCGCCGATGCTTGCGCTGAGCTCGGCGGCAAGACCGAGATCGTCGCCAAGCGGCCGAGCTCGGAGGCAAACTGCGACGCTATCATCAAAGCCGCGGTCGATCGCTTCGGCCGCATCGACATCCTGGTGGTCGCTTCCGGCCTCAACAAGGTGTCCAAGATCGTCGATCAGCCGGCCGCGGACTTTCTGGAAATCATCGACGCCAATGTCACCCAATCCTGGCTGATGGCGCGCGCCGCCGGCCGGCAGATGATCAAGCAGGGCGGCGGCGGCAAGGTGATCCTGATGTCGTCGGCGCGCGGCCTCCTTGGCCATCCCGCCGGCTATACCGCCTATTGCGCCTCCAAATCTGCGGTCGACGGCATCACCAAGGCGCTCGGCTGCGAATGGGGCGAGACCGGGATCACCGTCAACGCGCTCGGCCCGACGGTCTTCCGTTCGCCGCTGACGCAATGGATGTTCGAGGACAACGAGCGCGCCACCACGGTGCGCAAGGGCTTTTTGACGCGCGTGCCCAAAGGGCGGCTCGGCGAGCCGTCCGATCTCGCCGGCCCGCTGCTGTTCCTCGCCTCGAAAGCCTCCGACTTCTATACCGGCCACATCCTGTACGCCGACGGCGGCTACACAGCGGGCTAAGATGCGCACCGCACCGGCGAAGGCGCGCATCGCCGTCATCGGCGCCGGCCTCATGGGCCATGGCATCGCGCAAGTGTTCGCCATCGCCGGGCACGACGTCACCATCACCGATTCGTTTGCGCAAAATCTCGACACCGCCAAATCGCGCATCGCCGCCAATCTGCGCGACCTCGGCGAGGACGAGAGTGCGCTCGCGCGGCTGCGGCCATGCGCCGATCTTGCCGAAGCGGTGCGCGACGCCGATTACGTGGTCGAGGCGGTGTCGGAGGATTTGCCGCTCAAGCAGAAGCTCTTTGCCGAGATCGAACGCCATGTTCGTCGCGACACGATCCTAGCCAGCAACACGTCGGTGATCCCGATCACCGCGATCATGCAGAACCTTACTGCGCGCAAGCGCGCGCTCGGAACCCATTGGTGGAATCCGCCATTCCTCGTGCCGCTGGTGGAAGTGATCGAGACGAAATGGACGTCGCCTGAGGCAATCGCGTGGACGATGGAATTGCATACCGCGGCCGGCAAGCAGCCGGCGCATGTGAAAAAGGATGTGCCGGGCTTCATCGGCAACCGCTTGCAGCATGCGCTCTGGCGCGAGGCCATTTCGCTCGTCGAGCATGGCATCTGCGATGCGCAGACCGTTGACGAGGTGGTCAAGGCGTCGTTCGGCCGCCGCCTGCCGGTGCTCGGCCCTCTGGAAAACGCCGACCTGGTCGGCACCGATCTGACGCTGGCGATCCACAACATCGTGCTGCCGGCGATCGACCGCCGGCCGGGACCATCGCCCTATCTGCAAAAGCTCGTCGCCGACAACAAGCTCGGCTTCAAATCCGGCGAGGGTTTTCGCAAGTGGAGCGCCGATGCGCAGGCGGCGCTCCGCGCCAAGGTGATGCGGCATCTGAAATCGATGCGTGACCTCTAAGCACGTCATGGCCGGGCTTGTCCCGGCCATCCACGACTTTTTGCTTCTCGGCCAAGACGTGGATGCCCGGCACAAGGCCGGGCATGACGAAGCCGAAGTGCGTTTTTGCAGCGTCACTCCGCCCCGGTCATCGCTAAAAACGCTTGCTCGATCGTCGTCGCGCCGGCCTGCGCGACCAGGCTGGCCGGGGTCGTGTCCGCCAGCACCTTGCCATGATGCAGGATGATCACGCGATCGGCGTTGGGCACCTCGTCGCACAGATGCGTCGCCCAGAGCACGGCCACCGAGCGTTCGGCACGCAAACTGAGAATGAGCTTGAGGAGTTCGCTGCGGCTGCCCGGATCGAGGCCGACGGTCGGCTCATCCATCAGCAATACGCGCGGCTGGTGCAGCAGCGCGCGCGCCAGCTCGACGCGACGGCGGTTGCCGCCACTGAGCTGCGCCGCTTTGTCGTGGGCGCGCTCGGCGAGGCCAAGCCGCGCCAGCTCGTTCTCGATCCGCGCCTTGGCGACGGCGCGCGGGATGCCATGCAGGCCGGCGTGAAACAACAGATTGCCGGTCACCGTGAGCTCGAGATCGAGTGTCGGCTGCTGAAACACAATGCCGAGCTTGGCCAAAGCCGGCACCGGATCGCGCCGCATGTCGTGGCCCATGATTTCGATGCGGCCCGAATCCGGCACGAACAAGCCGGACAAAAGCTGGAACAGCGTGGTCTTACCGGCGCCGTTTGGGCCGAGCAGCGCGACGAACTCGCCGGCCACGGCTTGGAACGACACGCCATCCACGGCGCGGATCACGCCATAGGTCTTGACGACAGTGTCGAGGAGAAGCGCCGGCGCGCCTTCGCCCTTGGTCATCCGTCCTCTCAACTTGCCCCGGCCCCTTCATAGGCTCTAGCTTGGCGGCGGTGCAATCAAGGCGGCATAGGAGTCTAATCGAATGCCCCTCACCCACACCCTGCGCGCGCTACGCGCCGTCACCGTGCGGGAATTGATGAAATTCGTGCAACAGCGCGGCCGGCTGTTGTCGGCGCTGGTGCGCCCCTTGATCTGGCTCGCGGTGTTCGCCGCCGGTTTCTACAACGTGTTCGGCGTGTCGATCATTCCGCCCTACAAGACCTACATTACGTACCAAGTCTATATCGTGCCGGGCCTGCTCGGCATGATCCTTTTGTTTCACGCCATGCAGTCGTCATTGTCGATGGTCTATGACCGCGAGATGGGCGTGATGCGGCTCCTGCTGACGGCGCCGCTGCCGCGCTGGGTGCTGCTGGCCTGCAAGCTCGTGGCCGGCACCGCGCTGTCGGTCATCACCTGCTACGTGTTCCTCGCGGTCTGCATCCTGTTCGACGTCACCTTCGATCCGCTCGGTTGGCTTGCGGTTCTGCCGGCCCTGATCCTGTCTGGGCTGATGCTTGGCGCGCTGTGGCTGTTCCTGTCGGTCTATATCCGTCAGGTGGAGAATTTCGCCGGCGCGATGAACTTCGTGATGTTTCCGATGTTCTTCTTTTCCTCGGCGCTCTATCCGCTGTGGCGGCTGCGTGAGGGCGGCTCGGCGGCGCTCTATTACGTGTCGCTCGCCAATCCGTTCACCTATGCAGTGGAACTGATCCGTTTCGCGCTTTACGGCGCATTCGAGCCCGTCTCCGCTCTGGTGGTGATCGGCACGGCGGTCTTGTTCTTTCTGCTCGCGGTGATCGGCTACGATCCGCAACGCGGGCTCATTCGCCGCGCACTGCCGGCGTAACACGCCGTCATGCCCGGCCTTGTGCCGGGCATCCCGATCACTTTGCACGACGGAGCATTGTTGAGCGGGATGGCCGGGACAAGCCCGGCCATGACAAACGGTCCGTAGCGCGGTTATGTAATAAACGTCCCTTGCCGCAGCTCGCTAAAAGCCTGCTGCAACTCGGCCTGCGAATTCATCACGATCGGGCCGTGCCACGCCACCGGCTCATTGATCGGCTTGCCGGACACGAGGATGAAGCGGATGCCTTCGTCGCCGGCCTGCACCGTGACTTCGTCGCCGGAGTCAAACAACACCAGCGAGCGATTGCCGGTCTGCTCGCGGACCAGGATCTCGTTTGAGCCATCGGTCCTCTCGGTCAGCACGCCGAACGGCTCCGACGCCGCGCGGAAACTCCCCGAGCCCTCGAACACATAGGCGAAGGCATGACGCTCGAGCTCGACCGCGAGCGTCTTGCGTTTTCCCGGCGGCACGAAGATGTCGAGATAGCGCGGGTCGGCAGCGACGCCCTCGACCGGGCCCCGCTTGCCCCAGAAATCGCCGCACACCACGCGCACGCGGGTGCCGTCGTCATCGATGACTTCGGGCACTTCGCCGGCCTTGATGTCCTGATAGCGCGGCGCCGTCATCTTCAGCGACGACGGCAGATTGGCCCAGAGCTGGAAGCCGTGCATGCGGCCCTTTTCGTCGCCCTGCGGCATTTCCTGATGCAGGATGCCGCGCCCGGCGGTCATCCACTGCACGTCGCCGGCGGCGAGATTGCCGCGGTTGCCCAGGCTGTCGCCGTGCTCGACGTTCCCGGCGAGCACATAGGTGATGGTCTCGATGCCGCGATGCGGATGCCACGGGAAGCCGGCGCGATATTCGTCCGGCCGGTCGTTGCGGAAATCGTCGAGCAGCAGGAACGGATCGAACTCGGTGGTGTCGCCGAAGCCGAAAGCACGGCGCAGATGCACGCCGGCGCCCTCGATCGTGGGCTTCGATGCAACGATGCGTTTGACGGGTCGGATGGACATGACGGCTTCCTTGCCGAAGGCTTCGGCCAGCTAACTTGTTGCAGTGATTATCCTATCTCAAGGCGAAATGGGTAACCGCGCGCGCCGCGCAAGAAGGCACAGCGGTGATACCGAGCCCGTCCGGGACCGATGATAGACGGAACGCCCGGAGCGGCCGAAGCAAGCGGAAAGTTCATTCGTGCCGCGCTGGGCTCGCGGGCCTTAGCGTAGCCAGCGCAAAGATCGACGCCCCTACTTCGCCGAGGTTTAGCGCAACACCGATCAGCGTCATGCTGGCGCTTTGCGGCGACAGGAAAACGAGCAGGCTCCCGGCGAGCATCAGCAGTTGATACGTCAGTAGCGGCGGCTACCCGGCACGATGACGCAGGAGAGCGCAAAAGCCTTGCGTAATCGGGCAAAGCCTGCCATAGCACGTGACGGACGGCGGCACGAAAACGCACCGGGTAGCGCCATCTTGCTACCCGGTTGTTACCAAAACCAGCCGCTGATTGGAGGTCAATCGTGAAGCTCAGCAAGGGTACGGTGACCGCGCTCACCGCCGACAAGCCCGACTGTGTCGTTTGGGATGACACCTTGCCCGGCTTCGGCGTGCGCATCCGCGCCGGCAAGAAGTCGTGGCTCGTCCAATATCGGATCAACGGGCAGCAACGGCGCGAGAAGCTTGGCGACGTGCGTCAGGTTTCGCTCGACGACGCGCGCTCGATCGCGCGCAAGCGCTTCGCCCAGATCGAGCTGGGGCAAGACCCGGCCGCCGATCGCGCCGCGGTCAAGGCCAAGGCGGCGAGCGCCAAGGTGACGCTCGCGCGCGTGGCCGATGCGTACGTGGACAGCCGGCGCGGCGTCGTTCGCGAGAAGTCGATCGCCGAAATGAATCGGTACTTGAAGGGCACGTGGGAGCCGCTCCGCGACCGGCCGGTCGACTCGGTCACGCGCTCGGACGTGTCGATCATATTGCACGGCGTGACCAAGGACAGCGGCAAAAACTCGTCCAGTCGGGCGCGCTCGTACTTGTCGGCCGCGTTCGCCTGGGGAATGCGCGAGGGCTTGTGCGACAGCAATCCGGTCGTAGGCACGAACGTGCCCGACGCCGACGTGCCGTCGCGCGACCGGATTCTCAGCGACAGCGAGCTGCGGCTCGTGTGGAACGCCTGCGACGACGGCGACCGCAGCTTCGACCAGATCGTCCGCTTGCTGATCCTGCTCGGTTGCCGGCGCCAGGAGATCGGCGGCCTCAAGTGGAGCGAAATCGACCTCGACGCCGGCACGCTGACCATCGCGGGCGATCGGACCAAGGGCGGCAACACGCTCGAACTGGCGCTGCCGGACGCGGCGATCGCGATCCTGCGATCGGTGCCGCGTCGCGACAGTGACTTCGTTTTCGGCGCGACCGGCTTCACCTCGTGGTCGATCGCCATGGCGGCGCTGCGCCAGCGCATCGCCGAGCCGATCGAGCCGCCTTGGACCATCCACGACCTGCGACGCACGTTCCGATCCGGCCTCGGCCGCCTCGGCGTGCCGCCGCACGTGGCCGAGCGGCTGGTCGGTCACGCGCAAGGCGGCGTGCAGGCGATCTACGATCGATATTCGTACCGCGCCGAAATGGCGAACGCGCTCATCATGTGGTCCGAGCACGTCGCCGCCATCACCGAGGGGCGCAAGCGCAAGGTGCTGGCGCTGCGGTCGGCGTTGTGAGCGAATGGGGCACCCCGGACCCGCACGACGCCGGCGCCTATCCCGCGCCGGAGTCGACGACGGTGGAGCAATGGGCGTGGCAATTCCTGCGGCGGCGCACTGACTACCGAACGGCTTGGCGCAAGCTGGTTGAGCCGTGGCTCGACGGCCGCGGCGGATTCGACGCGGCGGCGCTGCACCACGAGAACATGGCGGCCTCGCGCCGTGCGCAGCAAGAAGGCCGCACGCTTCACTGGGTGCCGCCGTGGGAGGGCTGCGCGATGAATCCAAGGTTTCGAGCCTTCCCGTTCATTCCGCCGACCCCGATTATCCCGGTTACGCCATCAACGTCACGCTGGACCCGCGCCTCGATCTGCCGCCGCACTACGAGGCGCTCGGCGTCGTCTTCGTCGAAGTGCAGCAAGTGCCGGTGGTCGAGCCCAAGATGCTGATCGAGTTCGACGTGTCGCTGCCGCTCGATCCGCAGATGAAAGGCGCCCGGCGCGCCCTGCAACTGGCGGCGAAGAGGGATCGAGCCGCAGCCGGACGTGAGCATGCTAAAGACGTGCGCACGCGGCTTAATAAGTTTCGGGACTATCTGCGCTTGCTCGACTTCAAGGAAGCCGACGCGTCGAACGCCGAGATCGGCGAGCGCTTGTTTCCGGCGAGTCCGATGTTGATGTGCTGCGCAATCAGATCAAACAAATCTCGACGCGGCGCACCGCTGGCAGCGGGATCACTGGCGCATCGCCGTTTCTCACCGGGGAAAATAACGCGGCTCACTATTTTCACCGGTGAAAATAGCGCGTCGCGTTGTTTTCATCTACGGCTCCCGCCTCTGAATGTTCTTCTGCTGCGTGAACTGGCGCCGCGTTGCGCCGTCGTGCGGAGAACTCATTATGTCGTCGTCGGAGAAGCTCAGCGCAATCGAGCTGTTGCGCATCGTGCCGCTGCCTGAAGCGTCGAGGCTGTCGAGTGTTCGGACGACACCCTAAAGAGGCGTCACAAGGACAAGCTCATCCACCTCTCGAACCGTCGCCTCGGCATGCGCGTCAAGGACGCCCTCATGCTCGCCGAGACCAAGACCGCCAAGGCTTAAAGGAGAAAGGAAGGGGCCGGCTTGCGCCGGCTTTTCGCATTTCTGCGCCCGCGGAGACGCGGCGGAGACCCTCGCGAATCGGCCGAATCGCGGGAGGTAGGCGGGGTCGGCGTTGAGACCGCCGAAACCCGCCAAGAGGCCGTAAACCTGAAGGAGAATGCCCATGCTTTATAGCAATGGGAATAAGTTCGCAACCTCGCTCGACGGGCGGGCGTTGCGCTTCCTCGACGCCCGCCAGCGGGCCTGCTTGGCGGCGAACATCCTCGACGAGCCCGGGCCGTTCAAGCCGAACGTCGCCCAGCTTGTGAGCATGCTGCGCGTGACGGTGGCTTACATTGCCGTCGCGCGCAAACTGACGGTGTTCCAGCGCGCCGACATCATGACCGGCGTCGACACCACGACATCCTTCTCGCTTCTGAAGAAGCAGAAGGCCGGCATCGACAACGACAAGTTACTGGCTTTCGTGCGCACGGCCGGCATCGACCGCGTGCTCGACGCCGCATGCGCGGTCGAGGCCGCGGAATAAACGCGAATAGTGAAACTCGGGCACCGGCGCAAATGCCGGTGCCGCTTTTGTCGGAGCGTCACGTGCGTGCGAGCGGCGGATATTGCGGGGTCTGCGGACAATCGACCGCCAACATTCGGCACGGCGTCCGGCTGACCGAATTGAAAGCCCGCATTCTCGACGTGATCGAGCGCGCCGGCCCCGCCGGCATCGCCGCGCGCGATTTGTTCGAGATCGTGTTCGCCAACGAACTCGCGCGCGCATTCGATCCACACGCTCAAGGCGCACGTCTGGGGGCTTAACCAAGCGCTTCGCGGCACTGGCTTGCACATTTACGGCCGCGGCGGCGGTTGGCGCCTGCAGCGCAATCAAATCAGCACGAGCCGGCATGCAATCGGCCGAGGGAGCAAGCAAGCGTGAATAAAACTCCGGCCAGCCGTCGGCGCCCAGCGCTCGCTTTCAATCGCCTCGCGATTTCGCGTCAACCTGACGAGCGTGAGCTGCGCGAACTCGGCGAAGGCTATTTCTTCTCCGACGACCCCTGGGTCGATCCTCGCCCTGCGCATCAATGCCATTGCGCGGCCACCCCCCGGCAGCCCAGCCGCTGGCGCAAGTTCAGGTTCGCGCGGGTGGGGGCAACGAGCACAACGACGACACGGAGCTCGGCTGGCGCCTGATCAGGCATTCCGGCGATTGCTGCAACGACTGCCGCGGCGATTTCGAAGGCTTCATGGTCTTCGACTTTGGTCTGGTCGCAGGCATGCGCGGCTGTGCCGGGAATGGAGGACGAACGGGGCTACTTGTGCATCCTCTGTTTGGAGCGTCGGCTCGGGCGGCAACTAAATTGCACTGACTTCAACGACGCCCCCATGAATTACGGAACCATTTGCCGACGGTCGCCTCTCTTGCGGTCGCGGCTCGCGGCCGCGCCGCCGTCCTCGCGGCACCGAACGTCCGCTACGACGAAGAAGGAAATCGCCACGAATTCCCGCCCAAGCGGGGCAACAGCCGGCACCGCCGGCGGAGTCTAAAGGAGGGCGCCATGCCCGATCGTGAAATCGAAGACCTGCAACACGCCGACCTGAAAGCGCTGGTCGAGTTCGCGTACGACCGCGAAGCGCCACCGGACGAAGACCAAAGATGCTCGGAAGTTCTCGAAGCGGCCGGCCGCGTCCATTGCTTCGTCGATCAGCTGGAGCGCGGCCAGCGGTCGTTGCTCGAAATCGGCGTCATCGCCGACGACGCCTTGAGGACTCGCCTCCTACGGAATGGCAACGAATTCCGAGCGTGTCGACCCGGACCTTGCCTTCGACAACGTCACCCCCGCGGCCGAGCGCGTCGGCGGTTGGTTCCGCGAATTCGTTCGGGCGCGCAATCCCGTGGAAACGTCCCGCTACATGTAAGGCGCGGCGACCAACAAGAACGATGACGGCGGCACCGCGGCCGCCGTCACCTTCGCGAATAAACGACAAAGAGCAATCGCAATGAGCAACGAAACAAATTTGCCGGCGGTCGGCTTCGACGGCGACGCGGGCGACACGATAATCCGCGGCTCGATCTTGAAATGCGTCGACGGGCGTTGGTCCGCCGGCGGCGAGCCGCTGGCGCGCGCTACCGGCTTGATCGCACTGGGCGTCACGTCCGCATTGCAGCGATGGAGCGGCGGGTTTCCGGTCGAGACGATCGCCAAGCGGCCGGGCGAAGAGCTGCCCGATTGCGCAGAACTAAACGCCGCGATCCCGCAATCGGACTGGCAGTCCAACGTCGACGGCACCAAGCGGCCGCCTTGGAATTTGGCCTACGTGATCTATTTGCTCGATCCCGCGGACGGCTCGGTCCTAACGTTCATCTCCGGCACCATCGGCGCCAAGCTCGCGACCGAGGCGTTGCGCGCCAAGGTTCGAATGGGCCGCATGCTGCACGGCAGCGGGCGTGCTGCCGGTGGTGACGCTCAAAATCTCGGCCGATGAAGACGCGATACGGCGTGAAACAGCGGCCGGAATTCGCGATCACCGCGTGGCGCGCGTTCGGCCCGCAGCAACAGCAAATCGAAGCACTCACGACTCCCGACGACAACTTGCCGCTCTGACGCTTGAGGCGCACCGTGACCGTGCTGCATCGCGACGTGGAAACCAGATCGACGGTCGACTTGGCCAGGACCGGCGCGTGGCGCTACGCCGCCGATCCGACGACCGAGGTGCTCGCGTTGCTACGCGGTCGACGACGGCCCGGTGCGGAGTGGACGCCCGGCGAGCCGATGCCGGAGGAATTCATCGCCGCGGCGCGCGATCCGGATTGGCTCGTCGCCGCGCACAGCGATCAATTCGAGACCGCGATCGAGACGCGCCTGCTCGGGCCGCGCTTCGGCTGGCCGCTGGTGCCGATCGAGCGGCACCGCTGCACGATGGGGATGGCGCTCGCCGTCGCCCGGCCGGGCTCGCTCAAGGCACCGCGGTCGCGCTCGACCTGCCGATACGCAAGGACGCCGACGGCCACGCGCTGATGCTGCGGATGTGCAAGCCGCGCCGGCCGCGCAAGGGCGAGAACCCGATCAGATACATTGGCTCGACAATCCGGTGCACCGGGCGCGGCTGGCGGAATATTGTCGGCGCGACGTGGAAGTCGAGCGCGAGATATACCGGCGATTGCCGCCGCTGTCGGAGAGCGAGCAGGCTCTGTGGGTTCTCGACGCGACGATCAATCGACGCGGCTTTCACGCCGACCGCGATCGACCGAAGCGGCGCAGCGGCTCGTGCTCGAAGCCCGAGCCGAGATCAACGCCGAGATTTCCGCGCTCACCGGCGGCCGGATCACTCCGTCGGTCAGGTCGCGCGGATCGTCGCGTATCTGCAGGAGCGCGGCCACGACGTTCGAGCCTCGACAAGCGCACGGTCGCCGCCTTGCTGGCGATCAACGGCGACGGCGACGCGCGCCGGCTGCTCGAACTGCGCCGCGAGGGCGGAGCCGCCGCCGTGCACAAGCTGCGACGCCTTTATGGCCGGCATGGACGCCGACCACCGCTTGCGCGGCACGCTGCAATATCACGGCGCCAGCACCGGGCGCTGGGCCGGCCGGAGAGTTCAACCGCAGAACTTGCCGCGGCCGCAGATCGAAGACCTCGACCCAAGGCGATCGAAGCAATTCTCGCCGGCGACGCCGCGCGCGTGCGCGCCGTAGGTGGCGCGTCGCTGACGCCGCTCGAAGTCATCGGCGACGTGCTCTCGCAGCATGATCTGCGCGGCGCCCGGCGCGAATTGATCGCCGGCGATTTTTCGCAAATCGAGAGCCGCATGCTCAGCATGCTCGCCGGCGAGCAATGGAAGCTCGACGCGTTCCGCGAATACGACCGCACCGGCGACCCGCGCTCGACGTGTATTGCAAGACCGCGACCCGCATCCTGGGGCGCGAGGTGACGCCGGCGGACGATGCCGACCGTCAGATCGGCAAGAAGGGCGACCTCAGCTTCGGCTACGGCGGCGGCCTCGGCGCGTGGCGCCGCTTCGACAGCAGCAACACCTACGGCGACGCCGAGGTCGAGGAGTTCAAGATCGCGTGGCGCGATCAGCACCCCGCCACGGTGCGGTTTTGGCACGCGCTGGAAAGGTCGCTGCATAAGGCGATGCGCACCGGCGAGCGCGTGGTCGGCCAGAAAGCGTTGCTCGCCTGCGAGTTCGCCGGCGGCGACCTCTGTTGATCCTGCCGAGCGGCCGCCGCATCGTCTTCCCCGAGGCGCGATCGCGCCCGGCCGCTTCGGCAAGCCGCAGGTCACGTTCAAGAACAAGGACAAGAACGACGACGGCAGCGGCGGCGAAGGCGCCTGGGGCGACAAGGATGGGTGGTACGGGCTCTTCACCGCGCGCGCGGTGTCGGGCATCGCCCGCGACCTGCTCGCGGCCGCCATGCAGCGGATCGAGGCCGCGGGATACGCGGTCATTTTGACGGTGCACGACGAAATCATCGCCGAAGTCCCGGCGGGCTTCGGCTCGATCGAGGAATTCCGCGCGCTGATGACCGAGCCGCCGGCCTGGGCCGCGGCGATGGAAATCCCGATCGTCGCCGAGGTGTGGCGCGGCCAGCGCTACGGCAATCAGCCGCCGACCGCGCCGAAGGCGGACGGCCGCACCGATCTCGGCGACGATCATGCGCCGGCGCGCGACATGTCGATCCCCGACGACATGTCGATCCCGCATTCTGCAACGCGCGTCGCCGCGCGCGGAGATTTTGCCGATTTACGCGTCGGAGCCGGGCGCCGACGGCAAAGATCAGTTCGTCATTCCCGGCGCCGAGCGCGTCGCGGACCCGGAGCCCAGCATGAAGACCGACGCCGACGCCGAGGCCGCGGAATTTCTCGAACAGCTCCGCCCCGGCGGGCCGTGGCTGTTGAACGCGTTCAACCGAACGTCGACAACGACAAGGGCCGGGCCGTCACCGCGGACAATGCTCGATGCCGTCCGCGCGTTCGTGCGCAAGTGGGAGGAAAGCGGGACAAGATCCGACCATCTGGTCAATCCGACGCGCGCGGCGCGAGCAAGAAGGCGGCCAAGACGACATCGCGGCCGTCGAGTATCTGCTCGCCGACCTCGATCCGAACCACGGCGAGACGCCCGAGGCCGCGAAGGCGCGCATCTGGCGCAGCTCGACGGCGCGGGCGTGCCCGTCCCCACCGCGATCGTCGACTCCGGCAACTGCATTCAGGGGCTGTGGCGGTTGCGCGAGCGGATCGAGCTGGCCGCGCCGGTGGCGAAGGAATTTCCAGCGAGGCGAAGGAGGCGATCAGGGCCGTCGAGTCGCGCATGGCGGCGACGATGAAAGCCTCGGCGCAGCCGGCACGCAGAACATCGACCGCATCCTTCGCCTGCCCGGCACCGCCAACCTGCCCACGAAAGCAAAACTCTCGCTCCGGCCGGACGCCCTGCCGGAGCAAGCTGATAGCTTTCAACGGCGCCGCATACGCGCTCGACGCGTTTCGCGAGACGGCGTCAACGGCCGCGGGCAGCGGAAACGGCGCGGACGCAGGCGGCACGGCCGAATTGACGCCGGCGCTGCTGTCGCTGTTGTCGCTCCCCGACCCCGGCGTCGGGCAAGCCGTCGGCGGCTACGATACGCGCAGCGAATTGATGTTTAAGTTCGTCACGGCAGCCCTGCGCGGGGGCTGGCTCGCGCCGCGATCGCCGCGGCCATGCTCGCCGCCGACAACGGCAGCGCCATCCACGCGCACTGCGCCGAGCAGCCGGGCGGTGCGGCCGCGATATCGAGCGGCAGATCGAGCGGGCGCTGGAGAAGGCGCCAGCCAAGAAGAAGCCGGACCGAACGCTCGCAAGCGCGCGCGCCTCGACCTTCGAAATGGAGGCGCTCGACTGGCTCTGGAGCAATCGCTTCGCGCTCGGCAAGCTCGGACTCATCGTCGGACTGCCCGACGAAGGCAAAGGGCAGTTGCTTTGCGACATCGCGGCGCGCAGATCACACGCGGCGCGATGGCCGTGCGGCGAAGGCATCGCCCCGCAGGGCAACGTCATCCTGCTTACCGCCGAAGACGACATCGCCGACACCGTGGTGCCGCGGCTGGCCGCCGCCGGCGCCGATCTCGAGCGCATCGAAATCGTCAAGATGGTGCGCGCCGACGGCCGGGACCGCATGTTCAGCCTCGTCACCGACCTCGACTGCTGCGGCAGAAGATCGTCGAGATCGGCGACGTCAGGCTGGTGCTGATCGATCCGATCTCCGCCTATCTCGGCGTCGGCAAGGTCGACAGCTTCCGCACCACCGACGTGCGCGCGGTGCTGGGGCCGCTGGTCGAACTCGCCGCCGAGCTGCAGGTCGCGATCGTCGGGGTGATGCATTTCAACAAGAAGATCGACATCACCAACGCGTTGCTGCGCATCTCCGACAGCCTCGCCTTCGCCGCCACTGCGCGGCACGTCTACGGCGTGATCGACGACGCCGAGAACAAGCGCAAACTCTGGTGCGCGCCAAGAACAACCTCGCATCAAGAACAAGCAATCAAGACGCTGGCCTTCCGTTTCGGCGTCGCCAGGTCGGCACCGACCGGAAACCGGGAAGGCGATCATGGGCGCCGCACATTCTCTGGGACGCAGCACGTCGACGTCACCGCCATGGAGGCGATGCAGGCGGCAGCCGACAACAAGTCGCCGGCGGCGCGCGACGAGGCCAAGAAATTCCTCGTCGACATGCTGGCCGACGGCCCGGTGGCCAAGACCGAGATCGAGGACGCCGCCGAGGCCAACGGCATCTGCCGTGCGAACGCTATTCCGCGCGAAAGCCGAACTCAAAGTCCTCGCCAGAGAGACAAGGGCAAGGACGGCCTGTGGCGATGGCAACTGCCCGACGATTTCGCCGTCAAGAACTGAAAGAAAAACCAAATGCGCATCTTCGAAAAGAAATCTCCGCCGCGATTTGCCGCCGCATATCGGCAGCGCCGCGGATCACACCTTGGCCGTGGGCCTGTGCTTGTGGCAACCGTCCGACGGCACGGCGAGCCGAATTTGTATTTCCTCATCGCTTTATGCGACAAAGACACGGGCAATACACCGCCGAAGAAATCGAAGTCTCTGACGGCGAAAGAGACCACAGAGCGCCTCCGGATTGCTCAGGATCACGGCCAAGCGGCGTGCCGAGAGCCACGATCGCCTTTTTGATGCCGCGGCGCCTGGCGATCTGCATCGCCCAGGCCTGAGCCACGACCACTTGTTGGTGCGGGTCAGCATGACCTGGGCCGCCTCGTAGAGCATCGTCCGCATCATTTCATCTCCGCAGCGTGAATATTCTGCCGCTCCAATCGATCCGGCGGATCTGATACTTGGAACACGTCAGTCCAAATACCGCGCCGACTGACTTGGACTTCGAACCGAGCAGGCACATCGACGGTGGCACCATAGGTCAGCGCCACCACCGGACCGACACCGGGGGTCGTCATCAAGCGCCGGCACACCTCATCATCCCGGACGATGGCCAGTAAACGGCGATGCAGGATGACGATCTGTTCGCGCAGCGTCCGCCGGACAACGAGCATTCGTTCGACCAACTCGGCCAGGTCGGGAAGGTTCTCGACCAGCTCTTTGATGCGGGCCTCAACTCGTCTTCCCGGCGATGCCGACCTTGAGACCGAAGTTGCGTAAAGTACCCCGTAGATCGTTCTCGATGGCGATGGCCTTCGACTGAAGCAACTTGCGATGGGTCAGCATCATCCGCAGTTTCTGGCTGCGTAGCGTCTTCACATGCACCGGGCGGTAAAGCCCCACCCGCATCATCTGCGCGATGCCGCGCGCATCGTTGCGGTCCGTCTTGTTGATCTGTGCCTTCAGCACCGCCTGCATGTGCCGCGTCTCAACACAGACCACCGGCAACTCTGCTTCGGCCAGAGCGCTGAACAGCCATTGCGAAAGTGGCCCGGCTTCCAATCCAATCCGCTTGAAGTGATAGGAGGGGTTCTTCAGTGCCGTCAACAACGCTTCGGGTTCGCTGGCTACCTTCACTTCCCGAACAATCCTGCCCGTGTCATCCACAATGCAGACGCTGGTCTCCTTGACCGATACGTCCAGTCCGGCAAAATGGTCCATGCTGCGCTTCTCCTTCTGATGCTTGAGGCCCGTAACCACGGTGACCTCGTTTCACCATCAGCCTGAAGCGCAGCACCCAAAATCTTCAGCTATCCACAAGCTCGTCGGCCGATTACCCCATCTACCGATTTCGATTCAAGGAACTGCCGCCTGGACTGACACGTGACGAAGTCATTGCGAAGATCGCGCCGGACAATGGTCCGCCTGTACACGCGAAGGGTGACGCTGGGCTGGTAGGACTGTTCGTCAATCCCTGGCGGCAGTGGCGGCAGGAAGAACTGGTAGCGACCTACTGAGCTTCGTCAGTTGCGAGCGTATCTTCCGGCGGTGGCGATCCGCTCTGCGTTTCTTCCGGGGTCATTTCCTGGTTGCGCCACTGGGATGCTTGCTGCGTCAAGTTTCCGGGGCGGTCTGGGTTTAGCAGCACTTGCACGCCCGGCGGGCGGTCGCCGCTTCGCAGCCGGATGGCGTTTGGCACTTGCCCGGCGCTTGGTGGCAGTACCTCGTTTTGCAGTCGTCCGCCGTTTGGCAGTTGTCCGGCGCTTCACCGGCGTCCGCTTTTTCCGGGTCGAACGCGTGGTCGCCGCACGTTTCTTACGCTTCGCCATATGTACCTCCTGAGTCGCGCATAGGACGGAACACCCCAGGGTCCATGCACGTTCCGTGATTACAGCAGCAGGACTTATAAGGATGCTTTATGTCATACCGTGGCAAACGGTCCCAACTCTTGGTCGCAATAGGCGCTCTTTTCTTGATTTTCGGATCGACCGCATCGGATGCGCTGCCACCACAAGCGGACAAGCCAGCGAATGAAGGGAACTGGTCAATCGAGGAAAGCAATTCGCCAACGAATGGCAGTCCCCAAGTCGTCGCAGCGAATTTGGCAGGCGACACCGTACTGATTTTGCGCTGCAAAGACCAGATCACCGAAGCTGCATTTTCGACGAAATACAATTACCTTGGCTATAAGTCAGTTGACGTGCAATTGCAGATCAATGACCAAAACCGAATAAAAGAAGTTTGGAAGGCGTCAATGAATGGCCGCGCCGCCTTTGCCCCAGACGCTGTGGCGTTCATTCAATCCTTGCCGGATGATGGAAAAGTGACAATCAGGACCACGCGATCCGATGGCAAAGTGAAGGAGGGGAATTTCGATCTTGGAGCTGTATCTGAAGTTAGAAACAAAATCGCTCACGCCTGTGTTTGGGATGATACAGGCTCGACTGGTCACTAAGGTTTTCTGTGCGTTCGTTTTTCGTTTGGATGTGGCAAAGGTGTACACGCCGCCTTTTATTGCAGTAAGCGACACCCTCTCACAACCGGGACATAGTTCATGAAAAAAAACGGAAAACGACGTTCTTGGACGACCGCAGATGTGCGAACCTTAAAGAGTCTTGCTCGGAAAAGGACACGCGCCGGTAAAATCGCGAAGACACTTAAGCGCAGCGAAGGCGCCACCCGTCAAAAGGCGTTTAGTTTGGGCGTGTCGCTCGATGCTCGGGTCTAGTGTCTGAAGAATTTGTGGGTCAATCTAAAGAGGAGCCGTGTTGGCTCCTCTTATCTTTTTGCGGTCTTAATGCTCGCGTGATGGATGGCCGGCGCGTAGGGCGACGAAGTCGTAAGCGAATGGAGCTGTAACTGGACTCCGAAAGCGACCAAAGCACGGTTGATGTTGCGTGGAAGTGAGTGGTACGTCATGCGCGACGCGAGAATCGCCGAAGTGAGGGCATATTTCACGTATACCGATAACGGCAACGCTGAGCTTGCCGGATTTCCGTATGGTGAGCGCGGCTATCTCACCCTTTGATCATTATTAAACTGCCGCTATCGCGTCGGTTCGATTTGTCGCCTAGTCGCCCGAAACTGACGTGCCGAACTCAAATGAATGTATGATGTTGAGGGTGAAGCCGACATTAAAAGCTAGAGCCGCCATTTACGTTGATGACCCCTTGCGGACGTTACCAATGAGATGGGTCTCAACGGCTGCTCATCATACGATGGCGGTTGTGAATGTCATCGCGCCATCATGCATCTCCCAATGCACAGTACATGCTGGAGGGTGAGCGGGTGTCCGCATTGCAGCCACTCGTGAGAGTATTTACGGTGAAAGGGAATTTGCCATCGGCGAAGGTCTGTCAGGATCAGCTTCGCGCGGTGTGATCTTTGAAGTTGGGAGGAAAGAACAATGGATGCGACGAGGCCGACGAAAGTGCCGGTGCCTGAGCCCGATCTTAAGCCAGAGGAGATGATTGCGCGAGCCCGGGCGCTCCGCTCGATGGTAAGAGAGGAAGCAGAGGCGGCAGAGCGACGCGGCTACTATTCAGAGGCCTTGCATAACGAATTCGTCAAAGCCGGATTTTACCGCTGCCTACAGCCGCGACGTTTCGGCGGTTATGAATTCGATATCCGCACGTTCTTCAAGACTATGGTGGAAATCGCCAGCGGCGATCCAGGGATAGGCTGGTGCCTCTGCCTCGCCTCCGGCCATGCACTGCAAATCGGCACCAATTTTAACGAAACGGTGCAAGCTAAAATTTTTGGCCAAGACGGCCATTTCATCGCACCTTACTCCCCGAGCGGTCCCTCGCCGGATGCCGAATGCCTCGCCGTGCCCGGGGGTTATCGCATCAAAGGCAAATGGCGTTATGCCTCGGGCGTTCCTTACGCGACCCATTTCATGGGTATGGCGCCTCTTAAGGGATCGCATCCCGGCGGGCCAACACGAAAGATGGTTAGCCTTGTGGTGCCACGCGACCAATTTGAGATGCTTGATGATTGGCACGACATGTTTGGTCTCAAGGGCAGCGGATCAAACAGCGTCGTCATCAAGGATGCTTTCATTCCCGAGGAATTCGTGGACGAAACGATCATCGGCGATGACGGTGCGGGCAATATGCCGGGCGTCAACGTGCATGGAAACCCGCTCTACAACGGCATCTTCATGGCGTTCGGTGCGGGCGAGCTTGCTTGCTCGCAAGTCGGCGCTGCCTGGGCTGCGCTCGAGGAATTTGAGAAGCATATTCGCACCAGCAAACCGCTGCTCTCCGCCCAACCGATTTTCAAATACCAGCACCATGATTGGCAGCGCATCTTCGGTCTGGCGCTGGCGATGACTAACGCCGCGGAAGCCGTCCTGCTGCGCACCGGCGAGCTCTATGTCGAATTCGCCAGATCGCGCGACGGACGGAACTGGCCAGTTCACTGGCAAGGAAACGATGCTACTGATGGGTATGCAACATCAGGCGTCTCGGATCGCCTGGGAGGCGGGATATGATCTTTTTCGCGCCTCTAGCTCAGCGAGCATCCGCGACGGGCAGCCGATGCAACGCTTCTTCCGCGACTTCGCCACCTTCCGGAACAACCCGGTACATCAGCCTGATTTCGCTGCGTCGCGCATCGCCCAGGCCTATTTCGGTTTGCCAATCCAGGATTTTGATTTGTGACGAGATCGATAGCACTGGCGCGATCAGGACAAGCGCGATAAAGCCCCGCGGCCTCCTCGTTTCGGCCCCACGGTTTGTTCACTGAGTTTTTTCTGATGCTGAAGGAGAAAAAGAACACGATACAAAAGTTCAGGCCAACTCGGCGTGAAAACGCGGCCTAGGCGCGTTCGTAGATCAGATATTCCTTGGCGACCAATGCGCTGCTGCGCGTCGGGATCGACGAAATTCGGCTCGTCGGGGTGGACGACGTCCATATATTGCCGGCCGAAGCATGCCTCTAAGTCCTCGGCGTTGTCGAACCAAAGCTCGGCCATCCCGTCGTAACGCATTGGCGATAACCCGCCGATGCCGTCGGCGAGACTGTGGGACTGAACGTAGCGGCGAAGCGGCTTGATCATGTCGATGGCGCCCAGCACCAGCGGCCCGTGAGTCTCTCGCCAATAATGCTGGCATTCGGATCGGCTCATGTCGCGGCGGCGCACCGGTAGCTCGAATAGCTTTACGCCGCCGTGAATCGGCGCCGCGGGCCGCTGATAGACCAGATGCTGCGACATCAGGAGGATGACCGTCCCGTCCATGTCGAGGAATTGCCTTTCGTCGGGTGTTACCAGCTCCGCGAATTTCGGCTCCTCGAACATCTTCTGCGCAGCCTCGATGCTTTCACACCAGACCTCCGCAACGCCGTCGTAAAGCGGCCCGTCGCCGGCGAGAAAGCCAAACCAGTCGGGCTGCGTGTGCGACTGGACATACTTGACGACGTGACGCCGGATGTCGGTTATCGACATCACCAGCGGGCCGTGCACGCGTTGCCAATAATCATGGAACGCGGCGCGGCTTATGCCGGGCTTGCGCACCAGCAGTTCGGAAATTTTGATCATCGATTCGCGAAGCTTGCTTTCGCCGCATGAATGCCGGCGATGCGGCCGAAGGTCAGCGAACGCAACACCGACGTGCCGGCCGGGTACTCGTGATAGAATAAACCGACGATCTCGCCGGCGGCGTAAAGGCCCGGCAGCGGAACCCCGTTGGCCGTGACGACCCGCGCATCCAAGTCGGTGCGGATGCCGCCATAAGTGAAACAGATCGCCGAGGTCAGCGGATAGGCGAAGTAGGGCGGCTTCTCGAGCCGATAAGCCCAGTTCGATTTTTCCGGCGTAAGACCCTGCGTGCGTTTGCCATCGCGTTTGTAAGGATCGAATTCGCCGGGACCGATCGCGGCGTTGTACTCGTCGACGGTTCGCGCCAATTGCGCCGGATCGAGGCCGAGGAGCTTCGCCAATTCAGATATGGTCGCGGCTTCCACCGGCGGCTTGTCGCTGTCGAACAAGACCATAATGCCCTTGTGGCTGGTGATGGTCTGGTCGGCGATGAAGTATGCACTCTGGTTCTGATTGCGCCAGACCTCGAAGGCGATCAGCTCGAACGTCTCCTCGAAGGTGCCTTGCCCTTCGTCGTAGAAGCGCTTGCCGTGCTCGTTGACGACGATGCCGAACGGATGGGCGTAGATGTATGCATCCGGCCGCGTAGTGCGGCGATCGACCAGTTCGGTGTGGATCATATCGAACTGACCGGAGATACCGGCGCCGATGTCCATAGCCATCATGATGCCGGCGCCTTGGTTGAACGCCAGGCCCGGCGCCAGCAATGGCAGATCGCAGGCATTGGCCCCGAGATAGCGCGTGAGCATCTCCTTGTTGCCCTCAAAGCCGCCGCACGCGAGCACCACTGCGCGACCGCTCAGCGTCCGCTGCAATCCATCCTCGCCGCGCACGACCACGCCGTGCACGCGGCCATCGGCACCGAGACTGAGCCGCACCGCTTCGGTTTGATAATGAATTTCAGCGCTGCCGGTCTTTTCAACGGAACTGACCAAGGCCTCGACAATCGCCTTCCCGCCGCCCTCGGGCGTGACTTCGTGCTCGACCCCCATCGCCACCGGCGGACCGTAGTGCAGGAGTTTCACGCCGTTGCCTTCGAGGAAGCGCAGCGTGGCCGGCACTTCCCGTTCCAACACGCGGCAATAGTCCAGGTCGGATAATCCTTTGGATACTTTCGCCACTTTGCCGACGAAATGTGGATCGAGGCTGAAGTCTTCGCGCGCGCGAAACCGGGCCGTGGTCCAACGGGTCGCACCGCCGCGTTGTTCTTTCGGTGCGCTTTCGAGCACTGCAACGCGGGGCGTACGCCCTTGCAGCTTGGCAGTTTCGACGTAATTCACCGCCGCCGACAGTCCCGCCGCGCCGCACCCGACGACAATGAAGTCATAGCTGTCCGCGCTGGCGCTCATCTCTACCCTCCCTGATGCGCCTGCTTGTCCCGGACGACTCGCCGGAATCGTTTACAGGCCGGTTATCTTGTCGTATCTACCTTAATACAACTACATTGGCCGGCTGCCCGTCAAGGGTGGCGGGTTGCGTTCAATAAGGTTTCGGGGCAAGAGGCGGCGCAAAGATGAAACCAGACTTTCGCTCTGCATTGAAAGCGGAACAGCCGCTGATCTTGTTCGGCGCCTACGACGCGCTGAGCGCCCGCCTGATCGAGCGCGCCGGTTGCGCGGCGTGTTTTGTCAGCGGCTTTTCCATCGTCGGTTCGCGCTTCGGCGTTCCCGATCTCGGGCTGCGCGCTTTCGGCGACATTTCGGCAGCGGTGCGCGACATCCT
Organism: uncultured Alphaproteobacteria bacterium; assembly: GCA_963806465.1. Classification (GTDB taxonomy): domain Bacteria; phylum Pseudomonadota; class Alphaproteobacteria; order Rhizobiales; family Xanthobacteraceae; genus BOG-931. The sequence goes on from CAWDZD010000031.1 coordinate 73,497, forward strand.
GCAGGCGACGAGCCTGCCGGCTTTGATCGACATCGACGACGGTTATGGCGATGTGAAAAACGCCGTGCACACGGTCCAGAGCTACGAGCGCATGGGCGCCAGCGCGCTGATGATTGAGGACCAGACCTGGCCGAAGCGTTGCGGTCACATGGCCGGCAAGTCGGTGGTGCCGCAGGTCGACATGGAAGCGAAGGTGCGCGCCGTTGTCGGCGAACGCATCGATCCGAACACCTTCATCCTGGCGCGGACGGATTCGCGCGCGGTGCTCGGACTGGACGAAGCGCTCCGGCGCGCCGAAGCCTATTTGCGCGCCGGCGCCGACGGTCTGTTTATCGAGGCGCCGGAATCGGTGGAGGAGATGGCGACCATCGGTAAGCATTTCGACGTGCCGCTCTTGGCCAATCCGCTGGAGGGCGGCCGCTCGCCGATCCTTACACCGCAAGAGTATGGCGAGCTCGGCTTCGGCATCATCGGCTACGGCATTACGCTTGTACTGCGCGCCGCCGCGGCCATGCGGAGCGCGATGGAAGATATCCGCGCCGGCCGCTTTGGCGCGCCGCCAAACGCCATCGGCCTCGATCAATTCAAGGACATTGTCGGCTTTGCCGATTGGTCGCGGATCGAAGACAAATATCGGCCGCGGTGAAACACCGCCGATGCCGGGAGATCGCTTGTGGCGCTGACCTTGCTCGATAAGCTCTGGCAACGGCATTCGATCGCTGATCTCGGCGAGGGATTCCATCTTTTGTTCGTCGACCGGCATCTACTCAACGATCTCGCCGGCCGCGGCTTCCTCACGCTCAATCGCCGCGGCCTGCCGCTTAAGCATCCCGAGCTCACCTTCGCCACCGCCGATCACACGGTGGCGACGCTGTGGAACGCCGACGCTGACCCGCGCGGCCTGCACAACGATTACGTCAAGAACTTGCGGGAAAACTCAGCGACCCACGGATTCCACTTGTTCGACGTCGGCGACGCCAATCATGGCATCGTTCACATCATCGCCGCCGAACAGGGCTTGGCGCTGCCGGGCCTGACCATCGCATGCGGCGACAGCCATACCTGCACGCTCGGCGCGATGGGCGCGCTCGCCTGGGGCATCGGCCAGTCGGAACTGGTGCACGTCTTGGCGACGCAGGCGAGCGTGCAGCGAAAGCCTGCGGCGATGCGCATTGCGCTCGAAGGCGCCGTGTCCGACAGCGTCACCGCGAAGGACATTATTCTCCATACGATCGGACGTCTTGGTGTAGCCGGAGCGGCCGGCTATGCGGTCGAGTTCGCCGGGCCAGTCATCGCGCGCATGCCGATGGAGGGCCGCTTCACCGTTTGCAACATGGCGGTCGAGCTCGGCGCACGTTTCGGTTTGATCGCGCCCGACGACAACACGTTAGCCTATCTGAAAGGACGGCCGTTCGCGCCGCGCGACGATCGATGGGAGGAGGCGCTGCGCGACTGGAAGACGCTCCATTCGGACCAGGGCGCGGCATTCGCCGTTGAGCGAACGATCGACGTTTCGTCGATCGAACCGCAGATCACATGGGGCACGAATCCGGGGCAGGTGATCGGGATCAGCGAAAATATTCCGCAGCCCGACGCGGCCGGCGGTGAAACCGCAATATCCGCCCAAGCCGCTCTGGACTATCTCGGCCTGACCGCCGGAACACCGATCAAGGGCACGCCGATCGATCTTGTCTTCATCGGCTCATGTGTCAACGGACGCCTCTCCGATCTGCGCGAGGCAGCGAGCGTTGCGCGCGGCCGCAAGATTGCGCCGAATGTCACGGCCTGGATATCGCCCGGCTCCGAGCCGGTGCGGCGTGCGGCGGAGGCGGAGGGCCTCGCCGACATTTTTCGCGCCGCCGGTTTCCAATGGGGCCGGCCGGGATGTTCGATGTGCGCGGCATCCGGCGATCTCATGCGCGAGATCGCTTCGCCCAGGCAGCGCGTCGTCTCGACGACCAATCGGAATTTTGTCGGCCGACAAGGGCCCGGCAGCCGCACCCATCTGGCAAGCCCGGCGATGGCAGCCGCGGCCGCGGTCGCGGGCTATATCGCCGACGTGCGGGAGCTGAGCTGATGGCCGAGCCATTCACCACCCTGATCGGCGCCGCGGCGCCACTTCTCCGCGACAACATCGATACCGATTCGATTTCGCCCGGATCGCGCTTGCCGCGGCGCGGCGGCACCACCGAGTTCTCCGAAAAAGGAGCCTCCAAGCTCGCCGAGGATTTGTTCGCCAACTGGCGTTACGACGAAAACGGCAATGAGATTCCCGGCTTCGTGTTGAACCAGCCGAAATTCCGCGATGTCAGGGTGCTGATCGCCGGCGCCAATTTCGGCTGCGGCAGTTCGCGCGAGTCCGCCGTATGGATGCTCAAGGAATTTGGCATCCGTTGCATCATCGCGCCGAGCATTGCCGAGATTTTCACCAACAATTGTTATGCCAATGCGCTGCTGCCGCTGACATTGCCGGCAGCAATTGTCCGCGAGCTCGCCGCGGAAGCGGCGCCCGGCGCGCCGGCCGCCCTATTCACCGTCGATCTATCCGCAAACATGCTCATGGCGCCGTCGGGGCGGATCGTCCAGATTTCGCTGCCCGAGTTCCGCCGCCGCGCTTTGCTGGAAGGCTTGGACGAGTTAGCCGTGACGTTGCAGGATCAGAATCACATAGAAGCATTCCTGGCGCGGGAGCGCCGCGCACGGCCCTTCGCTTATCCGCCGGCGCCCTCGGTGTAAGATGACCGCGACATTAATAGGACGAAAGACGGCCGGGCACGGCCCTTTGACCAAAGCCGTTCCTGTCAGCAGACAGCTTGGCAATCCGCTGCACCAGCAGGTGTTCCTGGTGTTGCGCGACCGTATCCTGTCGCGCCGCTACGATGTCGGCGCCATGCTGCCGAGCGAGGACGATCTGGCGCGGATATTCAATGTCTCACGCACCACGGTGCGCAACGCCCTGGCGGCGTTGCACGCGGGCGGTCTCATCAAGAAGCGGCAAGGGATCGGGACCTTCGTTCGCGAGACCGGCACGGCGACGCCGATCCGCACGTCGATGTCGGACATGGTCACCCACATTCATGAGATTGGGCGCTCGACCATAGTCCAGGTCATCGAATTCGGTTTTGAGAAACCGCCGAGGCACGTCCAGGAATTGTTTGCTGCCGAGGACGACGCGGTGTTCCAGCGCGCTATTCGCGTGCGCCGGCTCAAGAAGCGACCGATCCTATACGTCACGAGCTACATACCGGAAGCGATCGGTCGACGCTTTGGCGCCGCCGACATGGAAAAGCGGCCGATCTTCGATTTGCTCGAGGACGCCGGCATTCGTCTCAAGGCGGGAGAGCAATGGGTATCCGCCACTCTCGCCGAGCCGGTCGTCGCGTCGCGACTGGCAATCGAAGTCGGCTCACCTTTGCTGCAGATCGAGCGCATCCATTTCAACGAGCAGAATGCGCCGGTCGAGTATCTGGAAATCTTGGCGGTGCCGCAATTCTTCGAATTGCGCATGCGGCTCGGGCCAGGGGACGAAACAAACGGGAAGTAGCCCGGACAAATTCTCAAAGGCGAAGACCGTTTGAATTGAATGGTCGCCTGTGTATCATCCGCGCGAACGTTCCTCAGTGTCGCTGGCTTGCAAACTGCGGACGATGTCATGCACCGATCGATCAAGGCGGCATTGACCTCAAAGGTTTACGACGTCGACGATTTCGCCGCCGCACAGGAATTCTATCACAGCAACGGCTGGACGGATGGCCTGCCCGTGGTGCCCGCCGACCGAGGCGGCGGTCGAGGCTTGCCTGGAATGGGCCTTGATGCCGCCGGACCAACTCATCGGGATCGAGCCGGTTCGCGCCCAACCGATCACTGCCGAGAAGCTCGCCATCAATGCGGTCATGGCCGGTTGCCTGCCCATGCACTTTCCCGTCGTCGCGACAGCGTGGCAGGCGATGATGAAGGAGGAGTTTCTTCTCCACGGCGTGACGTCCAGCACCGGCGGATGCGCCATCCTGGTCATCATCAATGGGCCGGTCCGTCTTGAGATCGGAGCGAACCCCAGCTTCAATGCCCTGGCCAACAGCGATCGCGCAACCGCGGTCATCGGCCGTGCCCTGCGGCTGGCGCTGATCAATCTGCTCGACGTGCGCCCCGGCGGCATCGACCGCACGACGCTCGGCCATCCTGGCAAGTTTTCATACTGCCTTGCCGAGGATGAGGAGGACACCGACTGGCAGCCGCTGTCGGTCGTCCGCGGCATCCCGGAAGGTGTCTCTGCCGTTACCGTCATGGCGGCCATGGCGCCGCGTCAGATCATGAACGAGTGGACCACGGACCCGCGGGAAATTCTGGAGACGTTCGCTGCGGAGATGCGGGCGAACCAGCGCCATTACTCGATCTATGGCGGCAACTACGCCATCGTGATCCCGAAACAGCTGCGCGAGCATATCCAGAGCGCGCAGGCTGGACCAAGCGCGACATCGCCGAATTCCTGTACGAGCGCGCGCGCGTCCGCCGCGCGGAATGGGCCGACGTCGGAAAGGGCTCCATAGTGCGCGACCGCGGCGACGCGTATCCATGCCGCGCTCGAATCGCCGGATCATCTCCTGGTCGTGGCTGCAGGGGGTCCGGCCGGCGGCTTCGGCGCGGTCATTCCGCCCTGGATGGGCAGCAAGACCAAGGCAGTCACGGCAGCTATCGGCGCCTGCGTCGATTGCGAGCCGCCAAAGGGCTGAGTAGAGTCGCAACGTCGGTGGGACCGCAGCGGAGCAACGAGCGGGAGTTCAGCCAATGATCACTTCGCGTGCTCGATCCGACGAATGAGATGAAGGAAGCCGGCGGCCAGCCGGCGGCGCGGCCGTCGTCGCTTCAAGGGCAAGACCATCGGGTTCATCTCGAACGGCAAAGAGGGCACCAAGGGCTATTTCACTCACCTCGATCGCATGCTGCGCGAGGAGCTTAGGCGTCGCCACGTCATGTGGCGGACGAAGTCGAACTACAGCGCGCCGGCCGACGCCCACATCGTCGATGAGATCAAGAAGTGGCACGCCGTTGTCACCGGTGTCGGCGATTGAGGTAGCTGCTCATCGTGCAGTTTGCACGATTCGATAGCAGCGGAGCGGCAAGGGGTACCGGCCATAGGCGTGATGACGGAACGCTTTGCCAGCGCGGCCGAACTGATGTGCCGGGTTCTTGGCATGCCGGGATACAAATTCGTCATCATCGGCCACCCAATCAGCAGCGCTTCGGATGAGCAGCTTGCGGAACATGCGCGCGCGACCATCGAGCAGGCCCGCCGTTTGCTAATGATATCGTAGTCTGAGTAGAACGAAGTCTGGCGATATCCCGGTCGAGCAGCCGACTAAGTTTGACTTGCCGTCAATCTCAAGACCCGCCAGAGCGCGCGGTCTGACAAATCCCAGCATCGTTCCTGTCGCTTGCGGACGAAGTGATCACGGGCAATGCTTTTGCTGAAGTGCGCGAGTCTGGAATTGGCCCTTAGCGTCACTTCGCTGCGCCGAACGATGATGTCGCTATTGGAGTAACAACGGACATTGATCGGCACGGCTACTGAATGCATCGGTCGTGAATGACCCATTTGTATGGACCGGCCGTGTGTTGCAAGCGGGATCTGATGATCTGGAGTTAATTGGTCTCGCGCTTCTGTATCCGGCCCGTGAGTGGAGCGTTGGTGTCCCTGGCCATCATGGATATCCGCGCGCATCCGATCTCATTCTCGGAAAGGCCTGAGAGGCCGATTGGCGACGTCATCGTTGATCGCAAACAAGCTCAACTTGGTACAGGAAGTCTCGATTGATCTCGAAGATCACGCTCATTGCCTATGAGAAAGCCTCGACATTCATGGAATGGCGTAGCGTAATTGTGAGTATGACCAAAGCACGCTTCTCTGTACTGCAAAACGATTGAGCGATTTTGCTCAGATTTGACTTCCCGCTCGCGGTATTTTTGTCAACTAACCAACTCACCTCAAATGGAGAACATTACATGTCAAAGAAAGCTTCAGAGCATCACAAGAAAGCATCAGAACATTTGACGCACGCCGCGCGCCATCACGGGGAAGCGGCTAAGCATCACGAGGCTGGAAGTCACGAGAAGGCTGCACACCACGCGCACCTAGCTGGGGCCACGTAATTCACGGCAGAGGACACGCTGAAGAGGCGGTGAAGGCCCATCTCGAAGAGCACGGAAAAAAATAAATCCTAAAAGACAATCTGTTGCTCGATATTCCTGATTAGCGTGCGTTGCGCAGATGGAAAACTTTTTTCGAAATTAAAACTGCCCTTTGTACCGCTTTGCCACCACCGCCGGTCACATTGATGCGCAACGCGGGGAACGTAGAAATGGGTCGGGACCGGAATCGGCCTGCCTCACGTCACCTTATCGGCAGCTAACCGTGGAGGTCTCGAATGCCAAATGACGCTTTGGATCTCGATCAAATGCAGAACGCTTATCAGTGGCAGTCGAGGATGGATAGCTGCGATCAAGCAGGAAGGGGCGATAGCGTCAGTCGATCATTCGATAGCTGAAGTCGATAAATGGGAGCAAGCACACTTTAAAGAAGACGAAATTCGCAGCAAGGTAAAGGTCGCCAAGAGGCGATACGAAGACGCGCTGCGCGAAAAGTTCTTTGGCTTCTAAACGAGAACAAGACGCGCTGACGCAGCAGGGATTGGAGCTAACGGAGGGGTGAGCACACGCCGTACAGCCATCCGCGCTCCCCGAATGGAGAAAGATCAACTCCTGGCGGGGCATACCATCCACCCGAGCGATAGCGGGCGCCGAGCTTCAGAGCGACATCCTTATTGCCATAGGGAATCCGTAGCGGCGTACCAGTAACTGAATTTGGCTGCGCGGGAGCCAGCGGAGCGGCAGAGGCATCCGGTTTTCAGTTTCCGAGACCTCTTCGTCGTAGCCGTCGATTGAGGCGCAACTGATCCCGCCGGCTTGTAGGCGGTCTTGCGACCACGCCTGCGGCGCTTCGCGCTTCGGTTCTAGTCTATCCACGCGGACATGGCAGCCGCTCGATGCGCCTAAGTCATAGCGTATCGGGACGACGCGGGTTTCAAACGAGCGATATTCGCCGTCGTAGCGCCGCAGGCGTAGTTCGAAGTTGTCGGGAAGCCCGAGGCCAGTCCTCCTTATCAAGCTGAATAACACGGGGAAGGTCTCGGGATCACCGCATCGGTTGTTCCCCAGTTCTTCAGCTCTTCAAACGATTCGAAATGCTCGAGAGTCGCGATCGACGTTTTCGGGTTCACCGTTCGGGGCCAAGATCGCAAAGAGAGCGGCTATCCCGTCAATTGCTGAGCGTGCACTTCGTTCGCTTTCCCGCAACGCTTCCTCGGCGCGCTTGCGCTCCGTCAAGTCGACGACGAACGCGACGCCTTCGTTCCGCCCCTTCGAACAGCGCGCCTCCAATCAGCACGCGTACGCGGCTGCCATCTTTTCGGGAAAACTCCTTCTCGTACGGCTGAGCAATCGTATTTGAGCTGCAGTTCCGCCAAGGCGCGCCTGTCGCGCTCGCGCCATTCCGGTGGGGTCAAGTCCGTCCAGCGTATGCGACCCGAAACGAGTCGTCCCGATCATGTCCTACGAGATGAAGAAACGCGTCATTGGCCTCAAGAACCCGACCGTTCAAGCCCGAAAAGAAAATACCGATGATGTTGGAGTCGACCAGGCGCCGGATCTTCGTGCGCTTTCTCGCAGCGCCTCCTGGGGCCAGCGGCGGAAACTCATGCGCTGCAACAAAGTCGAGGCGGTTTCGAAATTGCTGGTCAGGGTAAAGATCCTCCAAGCGCGGGTTAGGTGGCGGGACTTGATGAGAAAAAGGACCACCGATCGTGATTGCTAAAGCAGAAGTTGTCGCAATGCCTCTACCCCCGTCAGACCTGCCCTTCGTTCCCGAACCATTTCGCTCTTTCATCGCGCTGCAGGGCGTAAAAGACACACGCTATCGGCCAGCAAAAAAGACCGCATGAAAGGCTATTGCTGCGGGTAACTTCGCCATCTCGACTTTGTGGGGTTGGCGGGGCTGGTGCCTTTTTTAGGATGACACGCCGAGCTGCACCAAAACTCTGCCACCTCAGCGGCAGCAACCCGGCGTGGGAGCCGCTCGGATGGGTCGCGCTGTCCGGCGGCTCTTTTCCCCTTTAAGATCCCAAAAAAATAGCCCCGACTGCCGGGGCTTTAGTTGCTGACATCAGTGCCGCCAGCGCGCGGAAGGAGAACATCTCGCGCTGGCAGGGCGAGGGTATCTGATTCGCAACCGGCCCGTGCTGCGCCGCAGTGAGTTCTCCACAGCACCAATTAGGCTGCTGCCACATCGCCGCCGGCCGCCGGGCCGCGACGATGTTAAGATCGCGCTCGCTTTTTCAGCAGTAAGTTTTGACCCGGGACACCGTTGGTTTGGAAATGTCCTGAGCTGGCAGGAGAACCCCGGTGTAGCGACACTACCACCGGGGTTCTTTTTGCTTTCGGGCCTCGGTTAACTCCCGCATCCGTTCGGCGTGAATGGGTCGCCCGCTTGTGCCCTCGCAGGCAAAGCCAAACTCGCCCCGGTCGGATCCGTTCTAGCCGGGCTTTTCTTTCCCGGCTGCGGCGCTTAAGCCGATGCTAACGGCCCCAGGTTATCTTTGCAGTCGGGGCAGTGGGACGGGGATTTCTCAGGGTGTCGCACTGTACCGGGGCCCTAGCGCGCGAGTGAGCCCGCCGCGCTGGGGCTTCCCCTAATGCCGCCGCACTAAATAGCAGTGAATAACGGTCGCGTGCAGGCGTGGGCCCCGCCAAGTGCCCCCAAGCAAGTCGCAATCTCATGCTAGCTACGCACAAGCCCGAGCCGGCCGTAAAATCGCGAACCAGGTGGTTGTCGCCCCCCTGTACGGATCAGACTGGAACGCAGCCTTCGGGGAACTTTTACTTCCAGGCTTTCAACGGATCGGTCTCCTCCGTTGCTGGATGTTGGCGGGAACTCACTCGCTGGGATGGCTAGCCTCGCTGCATGGTCATTTTCGACCGAGGCAGCGAACTCTGCCGCCCAGCCCACTTCCGCTTCGCCCCGAAAGCTGACGTCAGGTCCTGATGAGAAATGGTCGTGATGGGCCAAACGGCGACATTCCCCCGCTCGCTCGGGGCACCCGATTTAGGTCACGGAACTCGGTGCTGGGGCGTGATATCTTCTGCACATTTCGGCGGGCCGAAACCCGTCTTTGCGATACGGATTGCGGCAGGAGGTCATGGCGGAGACCCGAAAACTCGCGGCGATCCTAGCGGCCGACGTGGTCGGGTACAGCAGGCTCGCCGGCGCCGAGGAGGATCGCACACTAGCGCGACTCCGAGGGCTGCGGAGCGATCTTGTCGACCCAGCCATCGCCGCCCATCACGGGCGCGTCGTGAAGCGGACGGGCGATGGCGCGCTTGTCGAATTTCGTAGCGTGGTCGACGCCGTGCGCTGCGCCATCGAGGTTCAGAACGGTATGGTCGAGCGTAACGCCGGCCTGCCGCCCGAGCGCAAGATCGAGTTCCGCGTCGGCATCCATCTAGGCGACGTGGTCGAGGAGGCAGACGGCGACCTCATGGGCGACGGCGTCAACATGCCGCGCGCATCGAGGGGATCGCCGATCCCGGCGGTATCAGCCTCTCGCACGCCGCCTATGAGCAGGTGCGAGACAAGGTCGCCCAAAATTTCGTCGATCGCGGTGAGCAGTCCTTAAAGAATATCGCGAGGCCGATCCGCGTCTATGCGCTTGCGCGCGCCGACGCCACGCCCGGGAAACCCGGGCCACCACACCTCTCGATCGTGGTCCTTCCCTTCACCAACATCGGCGGCGATCCCGAACAGGACTATTTCGTCGATGGCGTGACCGAGAGCCTTACCACCGATCTCTCGCGCATCGCTGGCTCGTTCGTGATCGCCCGCAACACCGCTTTCACCTACAAGGGTAAGCCCAATGATGTGAAGCAGATCGGCCGCGAACTTAACGTCCGCTATGTGCTCGAAGGCTCGGTGCAGCGCGGCGGCAACCGCATGCGCGTCAATGTCCAGCTCATCGATGCCGAAACCGGCAATCATCTGTGGGCCGAACGGTTCGACAAGCCCTTGGCAGATCTTTTCGACATGCAGGACGAAATCGTCGCGCGGCTGGCGCGGCAGCTCGACGCCGAACTCGTCGCCGCCGAGGCGCGGCGCGCCGAGCGAGCGCCCGATCCCGACGCGATGGACCTGTATTTCCAGGGCACCGCCTGCTGGCACAAAGGACAGAGCCAGGAAATCCTCACGCAGGCACGGGGCTATTTCGAGCGCGCTCTAGCGCGCGACCCTGGCAATGTCGACGCGCTACTCGGCGCGGCTTGGACGGACGCCATGCGCGGCATTTTGTTCCTGAGCGATGACGGAGCGCAACACCTGGCCGCAGCTGAAACAGCCGCGACAAAAGTCTTGTCGTTGGCGCCCAATCACGCATTCGCTCACTTCGTATTGGGTTGCGTGCAAATCTTCACGAACCGTGTGACCCAAGGCATTGCCGAGGCCGAACGGGCGCTGGCACTTGACCGCAACCTCGCAAATGCGCACGCGTTCATCGGGGCCGGCAAGGCTTTTGCCGGTCGCGCTGAGGAGAGCGAGGCCCATGTCCAGGAAGCGCTCCGGCTGTCCCCACGCGATAGCTTCGCATACCAATGGATGGCACGCGTGGCCGCCACAAAGCTGAATCTCGGCGCCGATGCGGAGGCCGCTCAGTGGGCGCGCCGCTCCATTGAGGCCAACCGAAATTATCCACTCGCACATTTCTGGCTCGCCGCGGCCTTGGCGCAACTCGGTCGGCTCGATGAGGCGCGGCAAGCGGTTCAGCCCGGGCTTGCGCTCGCTCCAGGCTTCACACTCGCCCGCTATCGTGCCGGTGTGCAGTCTGACAATCCCACCTATCTCGCTCAGCGCGAACGCATCATCGAGGGCATGCGCAAGGCGGGCGTGCCGGAGGGATGATTGGGGCTCCCCGTGCCCTTTCGGCTGATAGTCCGGTTCGGGTCATTTTCGACAGAGGCAGCGGGCTCTGCCGCCCGATCCAGTTCCGCTTTCGCCCGAAAGCTGCCGTCGGGTCCTAATGTGAAATCGGTCGCGACGGGCCAGAACGAGAAGTCGTCAACTTCATTCGATCACCTCGTCGGCGAGCACGAGCAAGTTATGCGGAATAGTAAGGCCGAGCGCGCTGGCGGTCTTGAGATTGATAACGAGATCGAATTTCGTCGGCTGCTCGACCGGTAGTTCGCCGGGCTTTGCCCCGCGTAGGATTTTATCGACAAAGTCGGCTGCACGCTGGAACATAGCCGGAAAACTTCGTCCGTAAGAGATGAGCCCCCGGCTCTGGCGGTAGTGGCGTTAGTGTAGATCGTAGGCAACCGAGCGTTGAGCGCAAGCGTGACGATGGACATGGTATTGACGGAAGTCAGAGCATTTTCCACGACATAAAGTGCGTCCGCCTGGCCTTTCAGAGCATCGAACAAGGGCGCAATATCCTCTAAGCGTCGGATACCATGCGCGGCGACCTCGAGGCCGAAGTTTCGAGCCTCAACCTGAACGTTGCCCATTTCCAGCACGGTCGCGGGATAGCCAGCATCAAACAAAATTGCCAACCGGCGCAGACCAGGGACAACCTCACGCAAGAGTTCGAGCCGCTTGCCGTGGGTATCGTTCTGTTGGATCGACAACCCAGTGACGTTACCGCCCGGATGCGAAAGGCTCGCGACGAGGCCGATGCCAACCGGATCGTTCGCGACGGCAAGGACGATGGGGATGGAAGCTGTCGCCTGCTTGAATGTGAGAGCGGCGGCGCCATAGGTAACAATCACGTCTGCCTTCTGCTGTACGAACTCCGCCGCGGCCTCTGCGACGCGCTCGGGGCGTCCTTCCGAGAAGCGAGACTCGATCACGACCGTGCGACCCTCGATCCAGCCGAGTTCGCGTAGACGCTCTGTAAAAGCAGCAATCCATACACTCCAGACCGAAGAGGCGTCGCCGAGGACGGCGATGCGTCGCAACTGACCGGATTGCTGCGCGCGTGCGGTGAGCGGCCAAACGGCAGTCGCACCGACGAGCAAGGTGATAATTCGCGCCGCCTCATCGCCGCCCCAAGGCTCAGGACAGGATGTTGACGATAGCACGCGGTCAGTGGTTAGGGCACCAGCGAGTTGGGGCTCGCCGACTGTCAGGTCCGAAATAGTCCCAAAAGCGGACTAAGCGGTGTAAGGGTAAAAACGGCATACTCGCTCACGCACCTTCAAATGAAACCTGTCGGTCCTAACGCGGTTTCGCTGGCTGACCTGACAAACCAAACGAGTTGGTCGCTCGCACTAAGTCC
>CAWDZD010000032.1:0-19056 GCA_963806465.1 uncultured Alphaproteobacteria bacterium
GTCGCGGCAGCGGCGAAATATTCGCGAGCTTGAATTATGCAGTAGCGCAGTTGCTGCGCTTGCTTTTTGACATCTCCTCGCCATCTTTGGTCGATGCGATGGATAGTCATTAGCTCGTCGGCAATTAGATCGACGTTCTGGAATCTCCGAAGCGCCGGCTATGCGAAAGATGAAGGGTTGGCTGTGCGAACGCTTCGTGTGTTCGGGATGATAATAAGGCAAATCGCTTGCGCGCATACACGACGAGGCGTCTGCCGTCGATCGACCATCGCCCGCGGAAGTCGCTCTCGTTCTCGACCGCGACATATCAGGCCTTGTCGAGGCGATGCGGAATGGTGCGCATGTTCTTGCGATCATTGAGCCAGTGGCAAGGGTCCGGCGCGGGCCGCTCGGGTGCACGCGCACGCGAAGGCCGGTATTTGTAGGGGGCGCGGCAACGTCATTCGGCGGCTGAGTTCGCGATCAGTTCAGCCGGCAGCGTATCCAGTGTTGCGGCTTGTCTCGGCGAAAGGTGGCGGCCGAGCGCGGGTTGGAGCGCAGGCCCAAGGCGATAGACGAGGCGCGCTCCAAGTCTGCGAGACCGGGCATCTATCCCGCATTGGCAGGGCGCGGTTTCAATGCGAGCATATCGGGCATTGCACATTTGCGAGGAACAATGCCCGCGCCGAAACCGCCTGCGTTCGAGACCTTGAGCCTGCATGCCGGTCAGCACCCCGATCCGGTCACGCGCTCACGCGCGGTGCCGATCTATCAGACCACGTCGTACGTGTTCGACGATGCCGATCACGCCGCCGGACTGTTCAATCTGGAACGCGCCGGCCACATCTACACGCGCATCTCCAATCCGACCACGGCAGTGCTGGAAGAGCGGTTGGCGGCGCTCGAAGACGGCGTCGGCGCGGTGTGCACGGCGAGCGGCATGGCGGCGATGCATCTTGCCATCGCCACGCTACTCAATAGCGGCGACCATATCGTCGCGTCGGCCTCGCTCTATGGCGGCAGCATCAATCTCTTGACCCACACGCTGCCGCGCTTCGGCATCACCACCACGTTCGTCAAGCCGCGCGATCTCGATGGCTTCCGCGCCGCGATCGGGGAGCGCACCCGGCTCTTCATCGGCGAGACCATCGGCAATCCGGGCCTCGAAGTGCTCGACATTCCCAAGGTCGCGGACATCGCGCACGGCGCCGGCATTCCGCTCCTTGTCGACAACACTTTCGCATCGCCGTATTTGAGCCGCCCGCTCACGCTCGGCGCCGATATCGTCTGGCATTCGATCACCAAATGGATCGGCGGCCACGGCATCGCCATCGGCGGCGTCATTGTCGATGGCGGCCGCTTCGACTGGCAGGCGTCGGCCAAGTTTTCGACCTTGACCGAGCCGTATGCCGGCTATCACGGCATCGTCTTCGCCGAAGAGTTCGGCCCGACCGCCTTTATCATGCGGGCGCGGGCCGAAGGCTTGCGCGACTTCGGCGCGTGCCTATCGCCGACCAACGCGTTTCATCTGCTGCAGGGACTGGAGACGCTGCCGCTGCGCATGGAACGGCACATGGAAAACACCGCAACCGTCGTGGCGGCCTTAAGCAAAAATCCCGCGGTCGATTGGGTGCTGCATCCTTCGCTCGAATCCCATCCAGATCACGCGCTGGCGCAGACGCTGTTGCCGAAGGGCGCCGGCTCGATCGTCAGCTTCGGCATCAAGGGCGGCCGCGCCGCCGGGCGCAAATTCGTCGAAGCAGTGCGGCTCGCCAGCCATCTTGCCAATGTCGGCGACGCCAAGACGCTGGTCATCCATCCGGCGAGCACCACGCATCAGCAGATGGATGCGGCGGCGCTTGCTGCGGCCGGCGTCGGCGAGGAGCTCATTCGCATTTCCGTCGGCCTCGAAGCGGCGGTCGATATTCTCGATGATCTCGGCCAGGCGCTGCGCGCCTCGCAGAAAGGTTGAACGATGCGCGTGGTCGTCAACGGCTCCGACACGCACGTCGCAACCGGCGGCAAGAAGTTCGACCCGGCGCTGCCCGCAATCGTCTTTTTGCACGGCGCCGGCATGGATCATTCGGTGTGGGCGCTGCTCGCGCGATCTTTCGCCCACCACGGTTTTGGCGTGCTGGCGCCAGACTTGCCCGGACACGGTCGCTCGACCGGCACGCCGCTTTCGTCCATCGCGGCGCTGGCCGACTGGGCGGCGGCGTTGATCGACGCGGCCGGTGTCGCTAAAGCGCGGATCGTCGGTCATTCTATGGGAACGCTGATCGCGCTCGAGACTGCTGCGCGCCATCCTGGCAAAGTCAGCGGCCTTGGCTTGATCGCTACGGCGGCGCCGATGCGGGTGTCGGACGATTTGCTCAATGCGGCGAAAGCCGACGACCACGCGGCCATCGACATGATGTCGATCTGGGGCGAAGGCTACCGCGCAACGCTCGGCGGCTCCTTGGCGCCGGGCTTGTGGATGCTCGGCGGCGCCGAGCGCCTCCTGGAACGCGCGCGCCCCGGCATCATTTTCGCCGACCTGTCCGCTTGCAACACTTATACGGACGCACTCGCCGCGGCTGCCAAGGTCACCGTCCCGTCCATTGTCATCCAAGGCAGCCGCGATGTGATGACCCCGTTCAAGGGCGGCAAAGCCATCGCGGCGGCCATTCCGGGCTGCCGGCTCGTCATGATCGAGGGCGCCGGCCATATGCTGATGAGCGAACGTCCCGAGGACGTGCTTGCTGCGCTGCGGCAGTGATCGCGTCGCCGCTGTACGGTGTCGCCTTCATATGGTCCACTATCGGCGCCAGAGCTTCTGAGAGTCCTGGGAAGCGCCAGCGAAGTTCCGGAGAGCGTGACGTGAATGTCAACGAGTTGGTCGCGATCGACGTCCACACCCACGCCGAAGAGCCGTGCGGCACGCATCCCGACGACGGCTACGACGACCTGCAGGCGCAGATGGCGATTTATTTCAATCAACCAAACAATCGCCCGACCATCGAGGAGACCGCGAGCTATTATCGCGAGCGCAAGATCGGCGCGGTGATCTTCCCGGTCGATGCCGAGCGCGAGACCGGCTATCGCCGTTATCCGAACGAGGAGGTCGCGGAAAAAGCCGCCGCCAACAGCGACGTGCTGATCCCGTTTGCCAGCATCGATCCGGCCAAGGGCAAGGCGGGCGCGCGCGAGGCGCGCCGGCTCATTCGCGAATTCGGCGTCCGCGGCTTCAAATTCCATCCCTCGATGCAGGGCTTCTATCCGAACGACCGCAACGCCTATGTGTTGTATGAAGCGATCGCCGAATCCGGGCTGCCGGCGCTATTTCATACCGGCCAGACCGGGGTTGGTTCGGGCATGCCCGGCGGCGCCGGAATCCGGCTGAAATACTCAAATCCGATGTATGTCGACGACGTGGCCGTCGATTTTCCCGAAATGCCGATCATTCTCGCCCATCCGTCGTTCCCGTGGCAGGAAGAGGCACTGTCGGTTGCGCAGCATAAGCCCAACGTCTATATCGACCTTTCAGGCTGGTCGCCCAAATATTTCCCGCCGATCCTGGTCAGATACGTCAACTCCCTGCTGAAACACAAAATGCTGTTCGGTTCGGACTGGCCCGTCATTCGGCCCGATCGCTGGCTCAGCGACTTCGACAAGCTCGACATCAAGCCGGAGGTGCGGCCGCTGGTCCTTAAGGATAACGCCATGAAATTGCTCGGGTTGGGGACCGCAATAGCGTGAGCGCTGCCGCGAATATTGGGTGTCTTACCGGTTGTTGCCGGTGCACGCGGCGCCGTGACGCAGCGTGCGATCGGTGCCTTCAGCTAACTTTCAGGTTCGGCCCGTTAATTTGTGCCGCGGCTCGCTGACGCGACACGGAGGGTTTTTGTTGCGCGATACTACCAGGTGGTCGGGTGAGGAAACGTCGGTGACGCCCGGGGGCGCTGCGGGCGCAACAAGTCCGTCGCGCCGGCTTGGCGATCGCTGCCGCGAAGCTCTGAGGCGCTCGCGGCGGGCATTGGCGCGCGCCGATCGTTACGATCTAGCGGCGATGGCGCTCCTCGGCTGCCTCGTCCTTCTGGTCGCCTTCACCTTTGGTGACTACGCGATCTCGAACGACGAGGAAGTGCAACAGCACTATGCCGAGTTGATCATCGCCTATTACCGCAGCGGATTTACCGACGAGGCTTTGTTTCATTTCAGAAATCTCTATCTCTACGGCGGCCTGTTCGACCTCATTGCGGTCGGTCTGGAAAAGCTGCTGCCACTCGACATCTATGCCGTGCGCCACCTGCTGACGGCGCTGACCGGCGTCGGCGGCATTGCCGCGGTCTGGGCGACCGCGCGCACCATCGGCGGGCCGCGCGCCGGGCTGCTGGCGGCGGCGGCGATCGCGCTGTGCGGCACCTGGTATGGCGCGATGTTCAACCACACCAAGGACATTCCATTCGCCGCCGCGATGATGGCCGCGACCTATCTCCTGGTGCTGATCGGACGGCAGCTGCCGCGCCCGCGTTGGAGCCTGGTGGTTCTGTTCGGCGTGCTCTGCGGCTGCGCGCTCGGCATTCGCATCCTCGGTGTGTTTCTCGTCATCTACGCGTTGTTTGTTGTCGCGCTGTATGCGCCGATCGGCTGGCGCAAATCGTGGCGCGCCGTGCTGGGTTTTGCCGCCCGTTCCGCGCTGCCGCTGACGGCGGCTTTCGCGATTGCCTACGTGATCATGATCGCTTCATGGCCGTGGGCCGCGTTGGCGCCGCTCAATCCGCTGCGTGCGCTCTTTGAATTCGCCGACTTCCACTACAAGATCCAGACCGTCCTTGACGGCCACGTTTACTACATGTCCGACGTGCCGCGGACTTACATCCCGACCTACGTTGCCATCAAGCTCACGCTGGTGCTGCTGATCGGCGCGGCGCTGTCGCTGGTTTTTGCCGCCCTGCCGCAGCGCGCGGCGGGGCCGGCGGCCAATGTGGCGCGCCCAATAAATATCGCCTGGCGAAAGGAGACGGCCTTTATCGCGCTCGCGGCATTCCTGCCGTTGATTTGCGACGTCATCGCGCACGGGCCGGCTTTCTCCGGCATGCGGCATTTTCTGTTCACGGTGCCGCCGATTGCGGTGCTCGCCGGCTTGGGGCTCGACGCCGCGCTTACCCGGCTCGAAACCCGCAGCCGCTTCGTCGCAGCGGGCGCACTGGCGCTGGTGGTGTTGGGCTTCGGCTTTGACGCGACCACGCTCTATCGGCTGCACCCGGACGAGTATCTGTTCTTCAATCCGCTGGTCGGCGGACTGGCCGGCGCCTCGCGACGCTATGACACCGATTACTGGGTCAACATCATGCCGGAGGCGATCGACGACCTCGAGCATTTCCTCGACCGCACCGAAGGCGTGGCCGGTAAGACGCCGCCGCGGCATCGCTATCTGGTCGCGGTATGCGGCGAGAAGCTGCCGTTCGAGAAGCAGGCCGACGTGCGTCTCGAATTGACGCGTGATCCGCACAAGGCGGAATTCTTCATCGCGCCGACCAACAACAATTGCGACCGCGCGCTCGACGGCAAGGTCGTCGCCAATATCGAGCGGCTCGGCGTCGTCATCGGCGTCGTCAAGGATCGCCGCGCGCTGCTGCGGAGCGTGGCCGGCTTGAACTGGTCCATGCCCTGATCGTTGCGGAACTCGCCGGGGTTCCTTTCACGTTCCTGGATTGACTCCCAGTCCGCGAGCCGTGAAAGTTTCGTGGCTGTGAAAACGCATATCGCCGCGAAACCAACAGGGCTCTCCGCCGCGCATGAGTTCGATTGAGGACCGCGTCACACCGGACACGCTGGCGGAGAGGCGCGATGCCGGTGTCGGCCTGATCGGCGACATCGGCGCCACCAATGCGCGCTTTGCGCTGGTGTTTCCCGGCGGCAAGACCGCGACGGCGCGGGTTTGCGCGCTGGACGATTATCCCTCGCTCGCCGACGCGCTCACCGCCTACCTCGCCGAGCAATCGCCGGCCACGCGCCCGGCCGAGGCGGTGCTGGCGGTCGCTTCGCCCGTTACCGGCGATGAGATCACGCTGACCAATCGCGCTTGGACGTTTTCGGTCGAGCAACTGCGGCGTCATCTCGGGCTCAAACAGCTGCACGTCATCAACGATTTCGCCGCCAACGCAGCGGCGATTCCGTTTCTCGGCGATGACGATCGCATTCCGATCGGCCATGGCATTGCGGTCGAGGGCGCGCCGGTCGGGATCATCGGACCTGGCACTGGGCTCGGCGTCGGCGGCCTGGCTTCGTCGGGTAGCGGCGCCGTGACCATCGCCGCCGAGGGCGGCCACGTCACCATGGCGGCGATGACGGCGCAGGAAAGCGCGATCCTCGACTTGATGCGCAGGCGTTACGATCATGTGTCCGCCGAGCGGCTGTTGTCGGGTCCAGGTCTGGTGAATCTCTACAACGCGCTGTGCGAGCTTGCCGGCACGCCGGCCGCGTCCTACACGCCCGACCAGATCACCAGCGCCCGAACCTGGAACGACGATCCGCGCACCCGCGAGGCAACGACGATATTCTGCGCCATGCTCGGCACCGTCGCCGGCAATCTGGCGCTGACGCTCGGTGCCCGCGGCGGCATCTATATTGCCGGCGGCATCGTGCCGAAGCTCGGCGCGATCTTCGCGCAGTCGGAATTCCGCGCCCGCTTCGAAGCCAAGGGCCGCATGCGCAGCTATCTCGCCGCGATTCCGACCTACGTCATCGTGCGGCCCTATCCCGGTCTGCTCGGCGCGGCGGCGCTGCTGCGGGAGGGTTAGCGAGCGCTGGCCTAATGTCACGCCGCTTCCTGCAGGATCGCGATCATACGGTCGATCACCTGATCCAGTGTCGTTCCGGTTGGAAAATCTACCGTCTGCTCGGGATCTTCTGCCCAGTTATTCGGCTCTCGCCGATGGCCGACAATCTGGTATTTGCCGTCCCGTTCTTCGATAACCCAGGGTGACGCTCCGCGCGCAAAAGCTCCCCAGCTTTTCACGCCGGCGTGCTTGACGACGACCGGGGGAGGATTGGGACGCGGATATGGGCCGACTGGCGGATTACCTCGGGCGATTGTCTCGCGGAAGGACTGGCGCAAACCATCTGCGTTCGAAACATCGACGACCGCTACCGGCTCGATATCACGATACGGGCCTCCGGGAACGCGACCAAAGGTCGGGATGAATACCTTGCCCTTCCTTAAATACAAGTGACAAAGCATCGGTCTCTCCTAGAATTAGAATTCCGTGACAACGAGCCGAAGGCCTTTGCTCCTCGCGATTTTGGTTGCGGCCTCGATCACCTCGCGCTGTACCGCAGTCATGCTAGCCTTAGGAATTATCAAGCGGAGTACACGACCGGCAATTTGGGATTTCGCGAATTTTGTCACCTCCCCAGTCTGTGCCGGCATATTTTTCCAGCTTTTCAAGATACTGGTTCACCCTAGACGAAAGAATGGGCGACCTTTGGTAGGTGGCGGCATTTAAGTCGATAGATTTATTGCTGATCGCAACATTATCGACAAAGTCATCAATGGTTCGAGATAGGTCATGCAAATCGCCCCGGCGTAAGAGCTTATCAATGACCTTTCCGCGAGTGGTCGGGGTAAGCTTCCATATAGCAGCACGTTGCTCTGCTGATAGCGCAAGTTGCGCCGTCTCGAACTCAATTTCGGGTGGGATTGCCGGCAGCTTCGGCAGTGCTCTGCCAAGCAGCCACGGCGACAAAAAACCGAGCACGCTGTAGATGAGATCTGTGTCTTGACCGAATACCGCGGGATCGTACTGAGCGTAGCGCGAGACCCATTCGGCGATGAACTTACGATCTTCAAGAGAGACGCCCGGCTGCAAGGCCCGACTCAAAGCGGCAGTGAGCGCGTTCCCGCCGTGTAAATCGCCGACGTCGTAGTAATAACGTTTAATCTCCGCCCTAATGGCTTGTTCGTCTTCTGGCCTAGCGTTCGCGATCCATTCGACAAAATCGGCCAGTTCGTCGTTGACATACTTGCCGGGCGGTAGGTGGACCCAGTTTTCGACGGCATCGGACGACGCATCTGATCGCCGCGTCGGGTCGTCGTTCTCCGCAACGCGCACTCCCGGCGAGTTGTGACTTTCGCTGCCGGTCGGCGCGAACCAGCCAGGATTGGGCGGCGTGCCGGTGCGCGGATGCAGCGCCGGATTCCAGTCGAGACTGCCTCCATCGCGTGCGTATTTGATCAGCGAATCCTCGGCCTCCATCGCGTCGCGCGCCGCTGGATTGGCAAGTCGGGAAGCCTCAGATGCACGGCCGCGATCCGCGCAAGACATCGATCGCCGGCGTTGAGCGCACGCGCGACGGCCGCGAGCCCGGGCATCAGCCGATCGGCCTCCCCGATGTACCGATGGCCGCGCCGCAACAGCCGCTCGATCTCATCGCGGTCGCGAACAACAAAGCGGCCGTCGTGTCGCTCAATCAGCGGCGTCCCGCCAAGGAATAACCCGTCGTCGGTACAGGCGAGGCCCAAGTTGTCTGGGCCGGCCTCGCTGAGCCGCCACATGTGATAGGTCATCGTCCCTCTCGTAGGCTAGGATGAAATGCCTATCGACAGTCATCGCGGTCAACGAGTTACTTCAAGCCACTGAGATCATGAACTTTTTGTCAAAGTAGCTGGCGACCCGCATCGCCGAATTCGCGATGATTCGCGCCCGATGGTCCGCGGCGGCGACGTAGTCGCAGCGCTCAGCTGCGGTGGCCAAGCCGCGGCGATCGGTTCGTAAGCGCAAGCTTGCGCCGCGCTACGGTCGCGCCACGCGCGGCACATAGCTCTCCAGCTCCGGCGCCGGGAAGGTGACGACCTGGCCGATCTCGGCGGAGCGATAGAGCGCCATCAGCATTTCGGCGACCGCAACGCCGTCGTGAAAGGTCTCGATCGGCTGGCGGCGATGGCGGAACGCGTCGACCATGTGGCGGTTCTCGCCGACATAGCCGTAGATGTCGGCTTCGTTCTCGACAACCGGCATCAGTCCCTGCTCGGCGTTCTGCTTCTCGACCAGGTCCTCGCCCTGGCCGCCGGTCACGTCGCGCGACAAAAAGACTTTCAGCCCGGTATTGAGTGAGGAGAATTCCATCGAATATTCGGGGCCAAGGAGCTCGATCACGATGCGCAAGCCGGCGCCGACATAGGCCCAGGAGTTGGTCGCCTCGACCATGACCTCGTGGCCGTCGGGGTCGACGAAAGTCAGCGCGCCGCGGGCGAAATCTTCCGCCGGCCGCGATGCGTAGTCGACTTCCGGGCCCATCATCTCTTTCAGCCGTTTCACATATGCCGGCCGCGTCCATTTCAGATTGCCGACCGTGGCGCTGGCGCTGACGAGCTTGAGATCGCTGCGCGGCGCGCCGGGCTTGGTGAGCAGGAAGCGCCCGACCTCGACGCTATGACAGGTCATGTCCGAGAGCACGCCGCCGCCTTGGCGCCGGCCCTGCCAGAACCACGGCATGTGCGGCCCGCTATGCTCCTCGGCCGCGCGCGCCAGATAGGGCCTGCCGCACGCCGGCACGGCGCGACGCCACACGATGTCCTTGCCGCGCTGAACGGCGCTGGAGAACACCTGGTTCTCCAGATAGCCGTGCAGCAGCTTGGCGTCTTCGGCGAGGCGGAGCATTTCGCGCGCTTCGGAGAGCGTGCGGCCGAGCGGCTTTTCGCAAGCCACGCCGATAAGCTTCGCCCAGCGCGCCGTCACCAGCCGATGGATTTCGCGCATGGTGTCGAGCCGCGCGAAGTTCGGCACGCCAATCCATACCGCGTCGACCTCGCCGGACAGCAGCATGGCTTCGAGCGACGCGAAGGCGCGGCACGGGCCAAGCTCGAGCGCGTTGGCTTTAGCCGCCAGCGCCTCGCGATGCGCCGCCGTCGGGCTAAAGATGCCGGTGACGCTGACGTGGCGGACGCTGAGCAGCGCCTGGAGATGAAAATTGGCGATGAAGCCGGAGCCGATCAAACCGATCCGCAACCTGGCGACCGGATCGCTGCCGTTCATGCATTCCTCCCTCGGGCGTCGAAATTTGCTCTTGACCTAGAGCGTGCTCTAGCATGTTCAGTGCGGCGATGCGCGGGCGCAGTGCCCGGTGAAGGAGAGCATCATGGGCGCGGCCGAGAACAAGCAATTGATGGCGGATATTTTCGCCGGACTGGCGGTCGGCGATGGCCGCCGTTTCATCGAATGTCTGGCCGAGGATTTCCGCTGGACCATCACCGGCACGACGCCGTGGTCCGGGACCTATCGCGGCAAGGAGACGGTGCAGAAGAAGCTGCTGCAGCCCGTGTTCGCGCAGTTCGCCGACCGCTATACCAATGCATTGCACCGCATCGTCGCCGAAGGCGATTGCGTCGTCGTCGAGTGCCGCGGCAGGGTCACGACCAAGGCCGGCAAGCCGTACAACAACAGCTATTGCTGGGTCTGCCGGATGGTCGACGGCAGGCTTACCGAGCTCACCGAATATCTCGATACGGAATTGGTCGCGACCGCGCTGCTCCCGCCGCAAGCGGCGTAAGCACAGGGACCGACGATGCCGCACAGCCTGCATATCGGTGATGTCGCGAGCCGCACCGGACGCAGCGTCCACGCCATCCGCTGGTACGAAGCGCAAGGATTGATGCCGGGCGTTGCCCGCGACAATGGCGGCCGGCGGGTCTACAGCGAGCATCATGTCGGCTGGCTCGATCTCATGGACCGGCTGCGCTGCACCGGCATGTCGATCGCGCAGATGCGCGAATACACCGCACTGGTGAAACAGGGCAGCAGCACCTTGAAACAGCGCCGCGCGCTCCTCGCCGCGCATCGCGCCCGCGTGCAGGAAAACATCGCGCGATGGACAGAGGCCCAGACGCTCATCGATGCCAAACTCGAATTTTATGACGAATGGGTCGCCAGCGGCGAGCAGCCGGCGATTGCGCCGCATCGGCGCGTGCGCGCGCCGAACAAGCGACCGGTCAATTCCCGCCCGAAGCAGCGTGTCCGCTAGCAGACAGGAGAAAGTGAGATGAGCAGTCTTCCGCCGCGTAACGCCATCGTCACCGGCGCGTCGCGCGGCATCGGCCGCGCGGTGGCGCTGCGTCTGGCGCGCGACGGCTTTGCCGCGGTCGTCAATTATGCCGGCAACCGCGACAAGGCGGCGGAGGTCGTCAACGAAATTACCGGCCATGGCGGCCGTGCCGTCGCCGTGCAGGGCGACGTCGCCGATCCGGCCGACATGGCGCGTCTGTTTGACGAAGCCGAGAAGGCTTTCGGCGCTGTCGGCGCCGTGGTGAACAGCGCCGGCATCATGAAGCTCTTCCCGATAGCTTCGGGCCGCGTCGAGGACTTCGATGCGGTTTTCGCCGTCAACGTGCGCGGCACGTTCAACGTGCTGCAACAGGCCGCCAAGCGCGTCGCCGACGGCGGCCGCATCATCACGATGTCGACCAGCGTACTGGGCATGAACTTTCCGAATTATGGTCCCTACGCCGCATCGAAGGCCGCAGTCGAAGTGTTGACCCGCATCCTGGCGCATGAGTTGCGCGGGCGCGGCATCACCGTCAATGCGGTGGCGCCTGGTCCGACCGCGACGGAGCTGTTTTTCGAAGGCAAGAACGAAGAGCAAATCCAGCGTCTCGCCAAGCTTGCCGCGCTGGAGCGGCTTGGCGAAACCCGACGACATCGCCAACCTGGTCTCGTTCCTCGCCGGTCCGCAAGGCGGCTGGATCAACGCCCAGACCGTGCGCGCCAACGGCGGCTACACGTAGCATCAATAGCCCGCCGCCAGCGCGCCGCGGGTGCGCGGATCGGCGGCGCCGGCAAAGCCTGACGGCGTCACCAGGATCGAGTTGGCCGAGCTCACAAACTTGCGCACCATCACCGTATCGCCGCGCGCCACCAGTGCCGCGACGACGTCATCGGGAAATCCCGGCTCGGCGTACACGAAATCAGGCATCCATTGATGGTGCAGGCGCGGCGCCGAAACCGCGGCGCCGATATCCATGCCGCGGTCGATCACGTTGACGACCACCTGCAGCACCGTGCTGATGATGCGGCTGCCGCCGGGCGATCCGGTAACCAAAAACGGCTTACCGTCCTTGAGCACGATGGTCGGCGTCATTGATGACAATGGTCGTTTGCCTGGGCCGGGCGCGTTGGCCTCGAAGCCGAGGAGGCCGTAGGCGTTCGGCGCATCCGGCTTGGCGGCGAAATCGTCAAGCTCGTTGTTGAGCAGGAGGCCGGTGCCGGCGGCGACCAGGCCGACGCCGTAGCTGAAATTCAGCGTGTAGGTGTTGGCGACGGCGTTGCCGAAGCGGTCGACGACCGAAAAGTGCGTGGTATTGCGGCCTTCGGATTTCGTCGGCATCGCGGTGGGATGGATGTCCTTCGCCGCGGTGGCGTGCGCCGGATCGATGGTGGCGCGCCACTCGGCGGCGTAGCTCTTGGAGATCAGCCGCCCTACCGGTACTTTCACCGCGTCCGGATCGCCGAGAAAATAGGCGCGGTCCGCATAGGCGCGCTTCATCGCCTCGATGATCAGGAACAGCGCCTGGGTCTGGTCCGCGCGCGCCAGATCGTAGCCTTCCAGGATATTGAGCATCTCGATCAGCACGACGCCGCCGGACGACGGCGGCGGCATCGAGACGATGTCGTAGCCGCGATACGTGCCGCGCACCGGCGCGCGTTCGATGGCGCGATAATTTTTGAGATCGTCGGCGGTCATGACGCCGCCTGAAGCCTGCACCGCCGCGGCGATCTTCTGCGCGATGTCGCCGCTGTAGAATGCTTGCGGTCCGCTTTGCGCGATCGCAGTGAGCGTGGCGGCGAGATCGGTTTGCACGAGACGATCGCCGGGCGCCAGCGCGCTGCCGTCGGCCCTGGCGAAGATTGATGCCGACGACGGCCAGCGCACGATGCGCGGCAGATCTACCGGCAGCGAATCCGCGGTGTCGTCGGCGACCGCAATGCCGTCGCGCGCCAGCGCGATCGCGGGCTTGATCAGATCGGCCAGCGTGAATTTGCCGGAGCCGTATTTCCGCGCGGCGAGCGCCAGGCCCGCGACCGTGCCCGGCACGCCGATGGCGAGCGCGGAGTCGCGCGATTTCTGCGGATCGGCATTGCCCTGAGCGTCGAGGAAGGATTTGGCGTTGATCGCCGCCGGCGCGGTCTCGCGATAGTCGATGGTGGTATCCTGGCCATTGGCAAGATGAATCACCATGAAGCCGCCGCCGCCGATATTGCCGGCGCGCGGGTAAGTCACGGCCATGGCGAAGCCTGTCGCGACCGCGGCGTCGATGGCGTTGCCGCCGTTTTGCAGAATCTCGGCGCCCACTCGCGCCGCGATCGCCTCCTGCGCCACCACCATGCCGTTGCTAGCAACGACCGCCTGCGTCGGCGCGATCCGCGGGCTTTCGCCGCGCGCCAATAGCGGCAAGGCCAGCACGGCGACCAGCGCGAACGCCAGCTTTGGGAGAGGCCGCCTATTCATCGATCAAACAGCCGGCGCGGACAGCTTTGAGTGTGTGCAACACGCCGGCCTACTGCACCGGCGTCGGCGGCGCCGCGCCGGTCGTGGGCCCGCCGGCCTTGGCAACCAGGACATAGCCGCGCGTCTTGTTGCCGTTGGCCGCGTCGGTCGTGTTCATGGCGTCGAACAAATCGGATGCCTTGACCCAGACCGGCGGATACTTGTAGCGCGCCACATCCAAAATCAGAAAGCGGTCCTCCTTGGCGTCGTAGGCCGCAAGCGGCGAGATGTGGCCTCCGGTCTGCTGCCCGAGCGCTTTGCGCAAATAATTCACGACCACGAAATGATTCCTGGCCGCGAGGTGGTCGCGCGCGGCGGTGCGGAAAGCATCGAGACTGCCGTCGGCGGCGTGGTGAACCTCGATGGTCAGCGGATGAAGCAAAAGCAGCCCGCCAAGCTGGTCGAGCGTCATGCCCTGCCTCGCCAGAACTTCACGCGGCAGCACCGCGTCGGTGCGCTCATCAAGCAGATTGTCCTGGGTAAAGACGTGGTAGGGCTGATATTCCGGCGTCGTCGGCGCCGGCACGCCGGCCGCGTTGAGGACCATGACGATGCTGGCGACGCCGCAATAGGCTTGCGTCTTCTGGGTGACGAAATTGTCGGCGATCGAGAAGAAAGTCGCGAGCGCGCCGCTTTCGCTGAAGTACCGCTCGCCCTCCTCGGAATTGAGATCGGTCAGATTGCCGGGCAGCGGCAGAGTTTCGGCGTGCGCGGCGCCGGCGAGCAGGCCGAGCGCGAGAACGAGCAAACGTACGGATCGGCTGAACATCATCACCTCTCAAATCAATTCCAAATCTGCAGCGACTTCGGCTTTCCGGCAAGCACCTCGGACGCTAAGCATGGCCAAGGCGCGTTTAGCACAAGCTTCATTTAGCATTCTTGACAGCGACGACTTCGATCTCGACCAGAAATCCCGGATTGGCGAGAGCGGCGACGCCGACCACGGCGCGTGCCGGCAAGTTCGGCTGATCGCCGCCGAAGAATTGGGTGTAGCCCTCCATGAAGGCCTTGAAGTCCATCGGCGCCCGCGCGTCGTTGACCAGGAATACCTGCATCTTGACCACGTCGCCCATGCCGAGCCCAAGCCCCTCGAGGATGCCCTTGATCTTGTTGAGGACGCCGAGCGTCTGGGTCTTGGTGTCGCCGTAAGCTTGCGGGCTCGCCGGATCGGCGTCTTTGTTCACGAGCGGCGGGACCTGGCCGCTGACATAGTAGGTCGTGGTGTTGCCCGAGACTTCGACCGACTGGGCAATCGGGAAGTTAGAATTCGGGATCGGGTGTCTTACCACCTCTGCGCCGGCCGGGCCGACGCCGAGAAGCAGGGCGCCCAGGACTAGGAATGATCTATTTTTCATCATCTGCTCCGCATTTCCAGGAACAACATTTTCATCAGCGGACGGCTTTGACGTCGGCGGCCGTCACCGCATCCCGGTAGTCGTTGCCGAAGTGCGTCCGCACATAGTTCACGACTGCGGCAACCTGATCGTCGGTCATCATCATGCCGACCGGCGGCATGCCGTGCTGGCCATGGACGACGATGAGGACTGGATATCCGGCGGCTTCGAGCGCCTTGTCGCCGGCGAGCGCCGGATAGGCGCCGGCACCAACCGCTCCCTTGCCGTCCGGCATGTGGCAGCCCTGGCAAACGTTGGCATACAATTCTTCGCCGCCGGCTTCGGAAAACGCGAAGCCGGTGCTCAGATTGGCTGCAGACGAAGCGTGCGCCGGATTTTGCGCCAGCGCCGCCGCGCGCCGAGGCCAAGCAACACAGCGATAGCCGCCACGACGGGGACCAACAGCCCGGCAGGTGACTGTGGCAGATGCCGCATGGGGTTGGCGCGCTTCGCTGACATCGCTCTATGAGGCTCTACGTTTTGACGACACGCTCGTGCAGCCGCGTGATGGCGTTGAGCGATGAGAGGATCGCGCCCTCCTGCCACACCGGAATGTACGACGCGTGCTCGCCGGCGAGTACGATCCGGCCGTCGATCTGGCAGAGATCGTTGTAATGCTGCGCGCGCGCTTCCTCGGTCCAATAGCCGGCGCAGCCGAGTGCCGACGGCACGCGATGCCAGGCGACCGCAACGCCGTTTTCGAACTCGGCCGGGTATTGCGGATGGATGCGCGCGCCGAGCGCGACGGCTCGCGCTACTCTGTCCGCCGGCGTCATGGAGGTGAATTCGTAGGCGTTCGCGCCCTCGACAATGTAGGCGCCCAACAGACGCCCGGCCGCCGCGATTGAGCCCGTAATTCGGATAGGCGATCTGCCGGATCGGCAAGTCGGTATAGCTGATGCCGCCATAGATCGCCTCGTCTTCCTCCCAGAACCGGCGCTTGAATTGCAGGCCGATTTTGACCGCCGACAGATAGGGCACCGCGTCGATGCCGCCTTCATCGGCGCCCCGACATCGATCGGGATCTGACTGAGGATCGAGAGCGGAATGGTGCAGACACACCAGTCGGCTTTGGCCATTTGCACGGCTTCGGGTTTGGTGGCGCTGACATAGCTGACAGTGACGCCGTCGCTGCCCTGCTGAATCCGGATCACCTTGCTGTCGTAGCGAAGACGCGCCGAGTTCCCTGGCGAAGGCCTTGCCGATCATGTCCATGCCGCCGACCGGCTGGAACATCGTGGTCTGGAATGAATGCGAGGCGAAAGTCTGCAGATATCGCCACAGCCGCGATTTCAATATCTCAGACAGGCCGATCGGCTCGCCGGCGACCGGCGCTGCGTCGAGGCCGCCGCCGGGACCCTTGGCGTAACCGCGAACATCGGCGGAAATCAGGTTGGCCTTGTAGGCATAATTGCTGTCGAGCGCGCCCCACGATTTGAGCGCCTGCAGCAGCATCTCCTTGTCTTGTGTCGAGACTTCTTCATCGAGCCGGCCCTGCGCGGTGGCCTTGGCGAGCAACTCGGACACCTGTCCCTGGAAATCGGCCTTGATGGCGCGAATACGCTGCGGCTCGCCGCCGAACGAGCCGGAGGCATGCAGCAAGGCATTGTGATTGAGCTGGACGAAAGGCTCGATCGCGACATTGAGGCGCTTGCAGTAGTCGAGCAGCGCGCGGTGATGATACGGAGTCGCCACGGCCCGGGATTGAGATAAAGTCCGTCGTCGAATTCGCAGACCTGCTTCTGGCCGCCGAGCTCGACATAAGTGTCGCCGCCGCGCAGTGTCCAGTTGCGACCGCCCGGCCGCTGATTGAATTCCAGCACCGCAACCTTGGATCCGGCCTTGCGCAGCTCGAGCGCCGCGGTCATGCCGGCGAGACCGGCGCCGAGGATCATCACGGACGCGCCCTTGGCGTCGCCAGAGAGCTGGATCGGGCCCTGGTAAGCGGAGTCCGACGCAAAGCCGAGGCTGGTGATGGCGTGATACATCGCCGTGCTGCCGGCGAGCGTGCCGATCAGCGCCAACAGGTCACGCCGACGCAATGGTGTGGTGCCGTCCTCCACCGCCGCTAACCCCGCATCATTCTTTAGTGGAGCATGATCTTTTCGGAAAACCGGCTTCCACCCCGGATCAAGTCCGGGGCAGGCATTTTCCGGATCATGCTCAGTCACATTCACGCTCCTGCGGCGCCATAAAGGCTATCGTGGGGCCGGTCGAGAACGACGCCCGCGAGCCTCGATCGAAGCGCGGGCGCCATCGGAACATGTGGCCGCTGCCGGCGCCTGGCGCAACCCGCACTTCATCCCGCCCCGCGCAGCGGGGAGGGGGGATGCAACTCGCCCCGCCCCGCTCTCTTTGTCGTCACCACCGGGCTTGACCCGGTGGTCCGTGCCGAGGTGCGGTTACGCAAACGATCGGGCCAAATCTCTCAGCGAGTTGGCGCTCCGCATGGATTGCCGGGTCAAGCCCGGCAATGACGAAATAGAAAATCGTTCTCGCGACGCATGTGCGTCCGAGTTTTGCCAATACGACGCGCAAGAAGCCGAACCTGATCCCGTCATGAGGCGCCTGCGGTGGATTCCGGCTGCCTCCAGATCACGTTGGGCCAAATAAAAACAGGACGGCGAGACGCCGATAGACGCGTAGCCTTCCGTCCGCATCCTTCGGGATGCGGTCGCGCGCTGAGCGCAGCGCGCTCGCCTGTCGGCGTCCCACGACCGCGCTTGCGGCAGCGAACGAACGCCACCGCTCAGCTCCAGAAACGTTCTTCCTGGGACGCGGCTAAGAAAAAAAAGTTAAAGGCGCCCGCCTGTCCCAGTCCAGCGGCATGGCCGCAGACCGGTCATAGTGCCGGCCGGACGTTTTCCCTGAGCCGCCCGGGAGCCAAGGTGACGAACCTAAAGCCCGCGGGAACCGCCCTCGCTCCGCCAGCCGGCGTGACCGGCTGGCGTCCTGGCACGTGAGCGAGATTCGTCCACTATAGGTAACTGTAACAAGGACGATTGTCAAGAGATCGTCGCTAATATTGCGACCATTGTAGGGTGGGCTGAGCGCAGCGAAGCCCACGCGGAACGTCAGGCGAACCGCTGCGCGTGGGCACGGCGCTCCGCTCCTTAGCGACCCCGACGTTTGCCGCGTTTGCTGACATTTCCACGACGTCTCGCTCGGAACGCCTGTTCAGTCTGCTGCAAACGCTGCGGCGTTATCGCCGGCCGGTGACCGGCAAGGCGCTGGCGGCAGAGCTCAACGTCAGCATGCGCACGCTCTACCGCGACATCGCCACGTTGCAGGCGCAGGGCGCCGACATCGAGGGCGAGCCGGGGCTCGGTTATGGAGGTCTCGCCCCGGCTTCATTCTGCCGCCGCTGATGTTTTCCGAGGACGAGATCGAGGCTTTGGTGCTCGGCTCACGCTGGGTCGCCGATCGCGGCGACGATCTGCTCGGCTCGGCGGCGCGCAACGCGATCGCGAAAATCGCCGCGGTGCTGCCGGCGGCGCTGCGCGACAATCTCGAGGCGGCGAACTTGCTGGCCGGGCCGGCCGCGCGGGTCAGTGCCGGTGACGTTGATCTCGCCGTCGTCCGCAAAGCGATCCGCAGCGAGCGCAAGATGTCGATCCGCTATCGCGACGGACACGGCGCGCAGTCGCAGCGCACCATCTGGCCGTTCGCGCTCGGCTTTTTCGACAAGGTGCATGTGGTGATCGCCTGGTGCGAGCTGCGCAAGGATTTTCGCCATTTCCGCACCGATCGGATCGCAAGCCTTGCCGTCGCCGAGACGCGCTATCCACGCCGTCGGGCGGCGCTATTGAAGGAGTGGCGGCTGGCGGAAGACATTCCGGCACCGCCGTAGGACCGCACCCGGCGCGTCATGGCC
Organism: uncultured Alphaproteobacteria bacterium; assembly: GCA_963806465.1. Classification (GTDB taxonomy): domain Bacteria; phylum Pseudomonadota; class Alphaproteobacteria; order Rhizobiales; family Xanthobacteraceae; genus BOG-931. The sequence continues at coordinate 18,772 of CAWDZD010000032.1, forward strand.
GGGCTCGTCCCGGCCATCCCGCTTAGTCGGGCGCTGTGCCACGCGATCGGGATGCCCAGGCGATAGGCGAGCGAAAGCGACGCCGTTCTTCGAACGGCTATGCCCGGGCATGACGGATGGCTACTGCCAGAAACTGACAGTGCCGCGGATTACGGTCGCGCCATCAAGCGATCGGAGATGTCCCATGACAGCACAATCAAACACGGCACAGCCGAACTTTGTCCTCCTCTACGTCGATAGCCCGAAAGCGAGCGGGGAGTTCTATACCGCTTTGCTCGGGCGCGG
>CAWDZD010000033.1:0-31659 GCA_963806465.1 uncultured Alphaproteobacteria bacterium
TAAGCTTTAGTTAAAGTTTTCAACCCTAAAATTTCAAAACCGTCCTAAGAGGCCGCAATGATTTCCATCATCGACGATGACCGGTCCGTTCGAGAGGCAATCAAGAGTCTCGTTCGGTCGCTTGGTCATGAAGCGGAAACGTTTTCGTCGGCCGAGGAGTATCTGGGATCTGATCGCGTTGCCGAGTCCCATTGCGTCATCACCGACCTGCAGATGCCCGGGATCACCGGAGTCGATCTTCGGCACCACTTGATTGAAGCAGGCTATTGCAAGCCGATAATTTTGATGAGTGCGCTTTCCGCCGAAGAGGCCGGTGCTGCCGCAACGGAGACCGCCTCGTGTCGTTTCCTCAGAAAGCCTTTTAGTGACGACCGTCTGATCGAATGCCTTGATTGGGCGCTGAAGGGCACGTACGTGGCGGCGCCACCTACTCAGCCCACTGATGAAGAATATCCGTCAACGAGATTTCTGCAGCCGGTGTCAACCGCATCAGCGCTTTGATGCAGCTGCGTGGCCTCGAGGCCGCGCGTCAATGCCTCGAGCCTCGGTCGCCTTCTCCAATCACGGGTTCACCACCACTCGCACCGAGCTCGGCTCTCGCGTCGACGCGTTCCGCCTATACGTGGTGAGCCAAGCTTTCCGGCTGGCCGGCATCACCGTCGCCCGACATCGGAAGGACGGATCCCCAAACTTTCGGCGAAAACGCCGTGCTGAAATGAGAAGAACTGTTAAATCCAAGTCGATGCGCAACCTCCGTAACCGATAGCTTGTTAAGCTCCGGTCGCGTAAGGACATCGTAGCTGCGCTGCAAACTCCGATCCCAAACCCATTCGGACGCGGACATTCCGATTAGTCTGAAGAGGTAATGGAGATGTCGAGCGAGATTCTGGTGTCGTGCCAGGGACGAATTGTCAAAGAGTTCGCAGGCAACGAGGCGACAGAACAGACTATAATGTGTGCCGCGGTTCGCTGAAACATTGCCAAAGGACGGCACCGGTGACGACGATGGCGCGAACGCCGAAGACAACGAGGTTCACCACGCCCATCAGGACGATCGCAGATATCGTGGCGTTGGAGCGCGAGCCCTACGACGAGGTCGTACCCTCTCGCAACCTTTATCAGGTGTTCGAGGCAACCGCGCTGCTTCATCCGGACCGCCCGGCACTGACGGTGATGAAGACCGGCGACATCGATGAGGCCGCGGCTCAGTTATCGCACCGGGAACTGCTCGGCAGACTATCGCAGGCCGCCAATCTCTTCCGCTCGCTCGGCGTGACCGCCGAGAGCGGCGCGGTTGCCTTCCTCTGCCCCGCATTGGCGCAAATGCCGCCCGCCCTGCTCGGCGCCCAAGTCGCCGGGGTCGCCAGCTCGATCAATTATCTCCTCAGTGTCGACGCGGTGGCCGATCTGCTGGTCGCAGAAAACGCCGAGGTGCTGGTGATACCGTCCGAAGCGGACGACCCGGCGATCTGGCAGAAAGCCAAGACGGTGATCGAGCGTGTGCCGTCACTGCGCTTCGTTTTGGTGGTCGGCGGCAAGAGCGATCCAAGCCGCAAGATGATCGGCTTCGACGAGGCGGTCGCGGCGCAAAGTGACGTCCTTGAGTTTCCGGTCGCCGCCGATCGCAACACGGTATGCGCCCTGTTCCATACCGGCGGCACGACCGGCCGCCCGAAACTTGTCCGCTTGACCCACGGCAATCAAATTCATGCCGCATGGAGCTTCGCTCAGGTTCACGGTCTCGATGAGTTGGATACGGCGATCGAGGGCTTCCCGCTGTTCCATGTCGGCGGCACGATCACGGCAGGGCTGTCGGTCCTTGCCGCCGGTGGCCATGTCATCATCCCTTCGACCCACAGCCTCAGAAGTCCAAAGGTGATCCACAACTACTGGGGCATCGTCGAACGTTATCGTGCGACGATTGTCAGCGGAGTGCCCACGTCGATCGCCGCGCTGGCGGAAGTGCCCATCGGAGGCCGCGATATTTCTTCGGTACGCATGGCGCTTACCGGCGGCGCGGTGCTGCCCAAGGCCGTCGGGGAGCGGTTCCAGCAGCGGACCGGCATCACGTTGTTCGAAACCTACGGCATGACCGAGACCGCAGCCGCGGTCGCCTTCAATCCTGGTCGCGGCGAACCACTCGCCGGAAGCGTCGGCTTCCGGGCGCCTTACGCCAGGACCAAGATCGTGTCTCTGCAGAGTCCCGAGAAACTGCGCGAGTGTCCCAAGCTTATGAGCGGCTTGGTGATGGTTCAAGGACCGCAAGTGTTTCCGGGCTACGTCGATCCGCAACACAACATCGGCGTGCTCGCCGAAGACGGCTGGCTGGCCACCGGGGACATCGGCTACCTGGCGGAAGATGAGCGGTTGATTTTGACGGGACGCGCCAAGGATCTGATCGTGCGCAGCGGACACAATATCGATCCGGCGGCGATCGAAGACGTCGCCAACGAATTTCCGGGCGTGCAGATCAGTTCCGCCGTCGGCATGCCCGACCAGTATGCCGGCGAGGTGCCGATTCTGTTCGTTGTCGCGGCGCCTGGACACACGATCGATCTGAGCGCGCTTGAGCAGCATCTCGAACGCAATGTCATGGAACCGCCGGCAAAGCCCAAGCGTGTCGTCGTTCTCGACCGCTTGCCGGTTACCGCCGTAGGCAAGATTTTCAAGCCTGACTTGAGGGATCTCGCCATCAAGGAAAGAGCTCGGCTCGAGATCGATCGGCTGTTCGGCAAGGACGCGGCCGCCGACATCGATGTCGGTAGGGATGAGAAACTCAATACCTGCGTGAAAATCGTCGTTCACGGCGGCGATGCGTTGCGGCTTCGCCAACTAGCCGATGCGCTTTCGGCGCTCCCCCAGTCCTATCGGGTCGAGGGCTAGTCGGTGCTCAATGTCCCGGTCAAAGGGCGACGCGGGAGGGTATCAGTGCGTGTCGAAGATACTCTGATATGCCGCCACCGCTTTTCGCGTCGAGGCAAGTTCCTCAGCGTTCGGATTGTCCGGATCTTTGGCTGGCGGCAGGCTTCCGAACCTTAGGAGACACGCCATCAACAACATCCGGGCTTTGGTCGAGGTCAGGTTGGAGCCGGCAATAAAATAGTCATGCGGGTCGGCAAAGCCTTCGGGACTGCCGCGGCCGACGCGCACGACAGGCAATCCTGCATACACCGCCTTGTGCAGCACCGCCTGACGGACCGAAGAGGTCATGGTGCCATAAGGCGTCAAGCCCTCGGCGACGAAGCCCGCCAGGCGCCCAGCGCGCAATTTTTGCTCGACCAGCGCGACCAGATCGGCCGTCACCGACGGATCGTCGAAGTATTCTTCGGCAAAATAGCCGCCGTCTTTCACGATCGACACCGATGGAATGGCGGCTTCCAGCAAGTCGCCGCTTCCATCTCTGATCTTGGTTTCGATAAGCGTCAGCGACCTTCCTTTGACGCAGACCACCGGCACCGAGGTGGGGATTTTGCTCAAATTTACCTCGGAACGATAGGTGTGCTTGAGCGCCGGTAAGTAATGCAGCACGGCGGCGCCGTGATAGCCCATGCCGCCGAGAATGCCGCCGTGGCCGCCGGTCGCGACGTAGCCGCCCGGCCGCGCATCGACTTTCATGACTTCACGGGCGGCGAAGATTTGCTGTTCCTGCAGCACGATCACGCCGGCGCGATTGCGTCCCTGATCGTCGGCCCAAACACGGGAAGCAATGTACTCGACCGAGTCGGTCAGGTTCTTCGCTCCGTCGTTGCTGATCTCGCCATGCGGCCGCTGCGCCGAGTTGCCGCAAATCGGGATGGTCGTATCCATCAACAGGTTGAACCAATACGCGCTCTCCTCGACCTGCGGACTGCCCTGGGTAAAGATCGCGCCGTCGTATTTTCCGGTCGCCAGCACGCGTCGCGTCGCATTGGTGAGCTTCGCTAGCGCCGGGCGTGCTGGCAACTCGCCGATGTGAAACGGCTTGTAGGCGAAAAAATCCTTGCTGCGTACTTCGGGTGGGATGTCGCCCTCGCCAATATCGGTACGACGAGCGGCCGCCAGGCCTTTGGTGTAACCTCCAGTTGGCAGCACCCGGTAGAAGTCCACGTCGGCAAACGACGAGATCAGATTGCCGACTCCGGCTGCGCCGACCGACAAGCGGTCGATCTCTTCGAAGCTGCGCGAACCGTCGGGATAGAAACCTTGGCGCGCGTGCTCGGGCGCCGCGCCGGGTGTGGTGCATTCTTCCTCCCAGGCCTGGCCGTTTGTCTGGCGCGCCATATACGGCAGCGGATACAAGCCGTCGTCGGGTTGCAATTCGATCTCGAACACCGCCTTGTCGTCGGGGCCGGTCCGCTCCTTGTGGAAGACGCCCTTGGCGTCGAGATAACCGTCCGGAGGGCCGTAGAGCTCGGCCGCGTCAGCTTCCAGTGGGTGCGCGGAGAAACACTCGACATATACTTTCGCCGACGCCGCGAGGCGCTGCGCGCGCAGCACATCGAAGCGCTGCTCGCTGCCGTCCGGATTTTTGCGCGGCGGCAGCCCGTACTTGCGGCGCGCCTTGTTGGAGGTGACAAGCGGCGGCGAATTCTGAATAGTCGCGGTGGGGCCGGCGAGATGAGCGATCTTGACCTTGCTTTCTGCGGACACGGGTCAACTCCTTCGTTTCTTAATGCTGCGGCTGTGCGCGGCGGGTCATGGCGCGGAAGGCGCTCACTCCGCAGCAACAAAACTCCCAAGTGACGCCGATTGCTTGAGCGCATCCGGCAGGACTTCGCCCATGATCATACCCTTCTCGATCAGCAAGACGCGATTGGACAAGCGGCGGATGAAATCGAGGCTCTGCTCGACGACGACGATCGCCAAGCCCTGATGGCGGTGCAGACCGACCAGGATTTCCAGGATTTCCTCTACGATCGACGGCTGAATTCCTTCGGTCGGCTCATCCAGCAGCAACAGCTTCGGCGCGCCGCAAAGAGAGCGCGCCAGGGCCAGGATCTGTTGCTCACCGCCGGACAGCGTAGCGCCTTGGCGGTCGAGCAGCGAGTCGAGGCGCGGAAAGCGTGCCAGCACGTCGTTGAGCGTGTTTTCCTCGGAATTGATGCCGTTCTCGATAAAACCCATGCGCAGGTTTTCATGGACCGTCAGATTGGGAAATATGGCGCGGCCTTGCGGCACATAGCCCATGCCGGCACGCGCCCGCCGAAACGACGGCATCGAACCGACGCTGACGCCGCTAAAGCGGATGCTGCCGCCGGTCAGCGGGACCTGGCCGATCAAGGTCTTGAGTAGCGTCGTCTTGCCCATCCCGTTGTGACCAAGCACGCCGATGACCTCGTGTTCGGCGACCTTGAAATTAATGCCGGACAGCACCGGGATGCGGCCGTAGCCGGCGTGCAAATTGTCGATTTCGAGGATCACGCTGCAGCCTGGTTGCCTAGATAGACATTGCGCACCGCTTGACTGCCGAACACCTCATCGACATCGCCCTCCATCAGAACGCTGCCGCGATCGAACACGGTAATTCGTCGCGCGATGGTGCGGATGAACGACATGTCATGCTCCACGACAATCAGCGGGTGCTCGCGATTGATCTCCCGAATGATCTCAGCGGTTCGCACGCGCTCTTCTTCGGTCATGCCGGCCGCCGGCTCGTCCAGGAGTATGAGATTGGGCTTACCGCACAGGACCAGCGCAAGCTCCACCCATTGACGCTGGCCGTGCGCGAGTTGGCCCACGGGCTTGTCGACGAAACGGTTTAGTCCGAAGCGCTCGATCTGTGTCTCGACCGCGGCGTCCGCGTTCTTCCGCCGGTCATGCCGAGCCGCTGCCACCCATAGATTTTGACGGGCAGTGAGTCCATTGAAGACGCTCGGCACCTGCGTCTTTATGCCGATCCCGAGCCGCGCAATTTGATGCGGCTGCAAGCTTGCAATGTCAGTGCCGCGAAACCGCACCGCGCCGCCCGTTGGTTTGATCTGGCCGGTCAAAAGCTTGAAAAAAGTACTTTTGCCCGCTCCGTTCGGCCCGATCAGACAGCGCAGTTCGCCCTCGGCCAGGGAAAAGTCGATATTGCGGACGGCCTGGACGCCGCCGAAATATTTGCTCAATCCGCGCGTCTCGATAAGCGGAGCGCTCATGCTTTGCCTTGTTGCGCGATTTCGTGCGAGGCCGCCGCCGGGCGGCGCAAGCTGCGGAGCCAGGGCACCAGCGTGTCCGTCACCATCGGCGCCACGCCACGCGGCACGAGTAGCACGAAGACCAACAGCACCGCGCCGAGGATGACACTCGCATTGACGAGCTGCTGGGTGCCGATCTTGAGCGTCAGCCAGGAAATCGCGATCGCGCCCAACACCGGACCAAGCAGCGTTCCGCTGCCTCCGACCATCAGCCAGATGATGATCTGCGCCGACTGCACGACACTAAACACCGGCGGGCTGACATAATTACCCCACGCGACATAAAGGCAGCCGGCGAGCCCCGCGAGCGCCCCGCCGATGGCAAAGGCCGCGAGCTTGTGCAGCCGCGCGTCGTAGCCGAGGAACTCGACGCGCTGCTCATTCTCGCGAATGGCGACCAGTACCCGCCCGAAGCGCGTTGCCAGCAGCGCGTGTAGGGCAAAATAGACGACCAGCAGCAGCCCGCCGCACAGGAGGAACATGCCGACAGGCTCGAGGGTCTCATCGGGCAGAAAGGGAATGTTAAGCGACGGAATATTGGGCATGCCGTTGAAGCCGCCCAAGTACGCGTCGCCGATGCGGTAGGCCGAACCGGCGGTGGCGTTGATGCAATTGTAGAAGATTAAGGTGAGCGTCAGCGTGATGACGCCGACATAGATGTCGCTGATGCGGGCATAGAACATGAAGTAGCCGAGTGCCGCCGCGAGCGCTGCCGGCAGCAGCATCGCCAGCAAAAGAGGGGCCGTGCTCTCGCCGATATTGATCACGGCGACCGCATAGGTATAGGCGCCGAGCCCGAAAAAAGCGGAATGCCCGAAGCACAGGATGCCGCCATAACCCCAGATGAAGGCAAGGCTGAGCGCCAGAATGGCGAGGATGGCGTATAGCGTGATTTGCAGCAGGTCGAACAGATCGAGCGCGAGCGGCAGCGCGATCAAGAGGGCGACACCGATCAGGCCTACAGCGACCATCCCGCGGTTCGCGCGCAACACCGCGATCATAGACTTCCCCGCAAATAGCGTCCGGTGATGCCTTGCGGCAGGATGCGGATCAGCACGATCGCAGCGAGCAGCAGCGCCACTTCGCCATAGACCGGGTTGGTCAGGAAGGTGGCGATTTGATTAATGGTGCCAAACAGGAGGGACGCGGAAGCCGTGCCGGCGAGCGGGGCGGTGCCTCCGCTGATGACGGTGATGAAGGCGCGGCCGATGTAGGAGCCGCCGATGGTCGGAAACACGCCCGAAACCGGCGCCAGCACGCCGCCGGCGAGCCCGGCGAGCGCCGCTCCGAACGCAAAGGTCACCGCATAGATGCGCGAGGTGTCGGTGCCCAGCGCAGCGGCCATTTCGGCATTCTGCATCGTTCCACGCGCCAGGAGACCGAGCCGGCTCGAGCGCAGGATCACGTAAACACCGAACAATGTCGCGACCGTCAGCGCGATCACGAACAGGCTATAGCCGCTGGTTTGGTAGGCGCCGATCTTGATCCCCGGCAGCGGCGTCGGCACGCCTTCGGTGATGTCGCCGAAGATCATGGTCAGAATGCCGACGACGAAGAGACTGAGCCCCCATGTCGCCAGCATGGTTTCGACCATGCGGCCATAAAGATGACGGATGATCAGACGCTCCAGGATGACGCCGATAATCCCGACCGCGACCGGCGCCACGACCAGGATCGCCAGCCAGATATTGACACCGTGATGCACGGCGACGGCGGCGCTATAGCTCCCCATCACCATGAACTCGCCATGCGCCAAGTTGATGATGCGCATCATCCCGAACACGATGGCGAGGCCCAGGCTGATCAGCGCCAGAGTCGCGATGGCATAGACGAAATCGATCGCAACGATGGCCACGAGGTCCAAACAAACCCTCCGGTTACTGCCGAGCGGGAAAAATCAACAGCCAGCGCCGCCGCGATGCCGCGCGGCGCTGGCTTCGTCGCTGACCGCTCAATTCACTTTGATGATGTATTGCTTGGCCTCGCGCGGATTTTTCTTCAGATCGCACACCGCGGCGGTATCGGCCGGCTTACGCTGCGGGAAGGTCTCGAGCAGGTTCATCTTCTTGTCTTTGAACACGGCGAGATGAACGTCGAAGATGGCGTGATGCGTCGCCGGGTCGAGCGTGACTTTGCCGCTTGGCCCGTCGATGCTGATACCGCTTTCGAGTGCCTCGATCATTTTGTCGCGGTCGATGGTGCCGGCCTTTTTCACGCCTGCGGCCCACAGCAACATGCCCTGATAGCTCGACATGGTGAGGTCGGAGATGGGCGGATAGTCGGCGCCGTATTTGGCGCGGAATTTCTGCAGGAACTCCTTGTTCACCGGATTGTCGAGGCTTTCGATGTAGTTGTAGGCAACCACGATGCCGTCGCTTTCCTCGGGCGTCAACACCAGCTGGTCGTTGGCGCCGCCGAAGGTCGTTGACGCGATTGGAATCTTTCCCGACAGGCCGGCGGCGTGGAATTGCCGGTAGAACGAGATCGGGCCGCCGCCGACCAGAACGGTCATGATCCAGTCGGGTTTTGCGGCCTGGATTTTCGAAATCGTGCTGCCGAAGTTGGTGGCGTCGAGCGGAAAGTACTCGGTGCCGAGAACTTCACCACCACCGTCCTTGACGTATTTCTTCACCCAGTCCGATGTGATTTGCCCATAGTTGTAGTCGGCGGCGAGCGTGTAGACCTTCTTGCCCCAGTTCTTCAAGCCATGGCCGACCAGCACCTCGGTGTTGTGCGCCGGCGTGAGACCGTCGATGAAGATGTTGCGGTCGCAGACGCCGCCTTCGTACGGCATGTCGTAGAAGTAAAGCGTCTTGTATTTGTCGAGCACCGGTCGGATCACTTCGCGCGACGCCGACGTGATGCCGCCGTGCACGACCGCGACCTTGTTCTTCAACGCCGCTTCCTGCGCATATTGCGCGTAAAGCTGCATGTTGGTCTGGGTGTCGAAACTGACCACTTTGATTTCGCGGCCGAGCAGCCCGCCCGCGGCGTTCATTTCGTCGACGGCGAAATTCAGCACGTCGTACATCGGCTTGCCTGCGGCTTCGAGGCCACCCGACAGGTCGTACATGCTGGCGACGACAATCGGGTCGCCGGCGGCGGCCGCGCCGCGTATCATTGCGGGCGTACAAATTGCCGCCGCTGCCCCGCTCGCAAGCAATGTTCTACGGCTAATCCCCATGACCACACTCCTCTTGCTACCTGTTGTTTTCGCCGATCTTCGCAGAAAACGTCGCGTTAATTGAACGAGTTACTTGTCCGACAAGACGATAGCGCGGCCTCTGACTTGCCCGCTTGTCTTGGAATGCCAGACGATGGACTCTGGTTGCCATGCGGAGGATTGCGTCGTTCTATCGACGCATCAGCGTATGAGGGGAGCAGCCGAACTGTTTTTTGAATGCGCGGCTGAAATGGGAGATGTCGGTGAAGCCAAAGCTTAATGCCGCGTCAGTGACCTGTCGGACGCGGCCCTCGGCCAGCGCTTTGTAACTGGCGGCAAGGCGTTGTTGCCATAGCCAGCGGATCGGTGTGGTGCCCTCGACTGAAAACAGCCGGTGCAGCGTACGCGGAGCGACCTTATGGGCAGTGGCGATGGTCTCTACGGTCATGTCGGCATCGTCCAGATGGTCCAGGACGTAGCGCTTCACCTGATGCAACCGAATATCACAGCCGCCGTTGGATTCTGTCGCGCCGGCAAGCTCGACTTCCAGCGTTGTTGCAAGAATGTCGAGCGTCGAAGCGCCGACGCGGCTTGCGGCTTTCTCCTCCAGCCCGATATCGAATTCGACGATCTGCCGCACGACGCTTGCTGTCAGCCCGCCAAGCTTCGATCCGCCGTCAATGCGGCGCGCAGTCAGCCGATGGGAGGTCGGGACACGCGAGACCATCAGCGGCCGCGGGATGGTTAAGACGATGCCGCGGGAATAGCCGCCAAACTCGAGCTTGAAAGGCTGGGCCTGGTCGTAGATGAAAAGATCGCCGGCGCCGACGCGGGCGCTGCGCCCGTCCTGATCGATACCGACGACCCCGCAGGAGACCAGATACAACATAAAGTGGTCACGCGGGTCTTTGCGAATATCGCCTGATCCGCGCGTTACCTCGATCCCACAATCGGAGAATGATGAGTGGACGTCGCTGACGGTGAGGGCGCCGAACCGTCGCGCCGCTATGCGCCCGCGGAACGGACCGATCACGGGCCGGCGATATTCGGTGATCGAATAGTTGCGGCAGGTGACCTCGTGCCAGTGCTCGAAGCAATCGTTGTCTCGGAATGCCGCGATATTGTGCATGTTGAGCATCCGGGTGGCTCCAGTCGAGTTCACCGGTCTCGGACCATCAAACAGAAGCAAGCGTTGTGCCATGCGTCCGGCGCCGCTATTGGCGGCTGTGGCTGGACTTGGCGCGCACAGACAAGGCCCGGGCACGTTCAGCCAAGCGAAGCTGCCGGCCCGCGTGCTAACTACATTGTCGAGAAGAAAAATGCCCCCGATCACGGCGATTGTGCAGGGCACTTAGTATGGTGTCGGGCGCTGCGCACGCAGCCTATGCAACCGGTGTTTTTGTTCTCGCTGCCGACGGAGGAAAGATCGATGTCCTTTAAGTTACCCTCGACCGATCAGGTCCGCAGATTGGGGGACAGTCTCGGCTTTGAAGTGACCGACGAATATGCCAAGTCGTTCATCGATTTCATCCGGCCTTTTGGCGATGGCTACCGGGTACTGGCGTCGCTGCCGGATGACGTGCCTGCGGTGAAATATCCACGCGGCGCCTACTACCGTCCGATGGGCGACGAAAACAAATACGGCGCCTGGATTGCCAAGACTCACATCAAAGGTGCGAGCGGCGGGAAGCTTGCGGGCAAGAAGGTAGCGGTGAAGGACACCTATGCGCTGGCCGGTGTTCCATTGACCAACGGCGCTTCGGTGCTCGAGGGCTTCGTGCCGGAATTCGACGCGCCGGTCATCACGCGGCTCCTTGACGCCGGCGCCGAAATCGTCGGCAAGTCAGTGTGCGAATATTTTTCCTTCTCGGGCGGCGCCGCGACCAGCATTTCCGGGCCGGTTCACAATCCGCGGGCCTGGGGTCATACGCCGGGCGGCTCTTCCACCGGTTCGGGCGCTCTCGTCGCCGCCGGCGAGGTCGACATGGCGACCGGCGGCGATCAGGCCGGCTCGATCCGCATTCCCGCATCGCTGTCCGGCGTCGTCGGCATCAAGCCGACCTGGGGCCTCGTCCCTTATACCGGCATTATGGGCATGGATCCGACGATCGATCATGCGGGACCGCTAACCGCGACGGCCGCTGACAACGCACTGTTTCTGGAAGTGATGGCGGGCGAGGACGGCTACAATTCCCGGCAGCGCGGTCTCAAGGTCGACAATTACACCAAGTCGATCGGCCAAAGCATCGCCGGAATGAAAATCGGCGTGGTGCAGGAAGGCTTCGGACAATACGACTCGCATCCCGACGTGGACGCAGGTGTGCGCGCGGCCGCCAAGGTTCTCGAAAGCATCGGCGCCAAGGTCGACGAAATTTCCATTCCCTGGCATCCGATCGGCATCCCGGTCTGGTCGGGGATCGCGCTCGAAGGAACGCTGCACGCCATGATTACGAGCCTGCTGCCGCGCAATATCGAGGGCGTTTATCCGCTGTCGCTTGCCGGGCGGCTCGGCGCGTTGCGCGATCGCGCCAATGAGCTACCGGACACCGTCAAGGTCGGCATGCTGCTCGCGGCCTATACGGACAAATATTATCGCGGCTACTTCTACTTCAAGGCGCAAAATCTGCGCCGGCCGCTGCGCGCGGCCTACGACGCGCCGCTGGCCCAATACGATGTTCTCTTGATGCCGACGACGCGCATGATGGCGTCTAAAATTCCGGCCCCCGACGCACCGATGCAAGCGCTGATGCAGCACAGCTGGGAGCAAATCACCAACACCTGCCCCTTTAACATCACGCATCATCCTGCGATTTCGCTGCCTTGCGGGTTCGGCGAAGGTGATCGGCCAATTGGCCTAATGCTGATCGCCAAGCATTGGCAGGAATCGACGCTCTATCGTGTCGCCGACGCCTTCGAGCGTGCTTGTAACTGGCAGACCGTCGGCGCGAAAACACGTTAAACGGCGGCGCCCCGACCGGCGCGGCTTGATCTTTTTTCATTACCCGGCCGCCGTCGGCGACAAGGCAGCGCTTTGCCCATTCTCTAAGGCCGAGGGTTGCGCGATGCCAGGGTCCGAAAGATTAGGCGCTTAATGCGGACAAGCGTTCGGCCAGTTGCGCCTTGGAAATCTTGCCCGTTGGCGTCATTGGAAACTCCGAAACAATTTTTATAATCAGCGGTGACAAGTCGTAGCGGGGAAGTTTTGTCTGCAAGCCGGCGCGCGCCGCTGCTTCGTCGATGTTCGTGCCGGAGGCGACGGTCACGCATCCGATCGGGCGGGTGCCGAGCGAGGCGTCGGGTAGTCCGACGACTGAAGCTTGCAATACGCCAGCGATTTCGCACAGCGCGTCTTCGACGTCGCGTGGAAACCAGGTGACGTTGCCGACCTTGATCAATTCCGAGAAACGTCCACGCATCGTGACGTAGCCTTCGCGGTCCACAAGCCCGGCATCGCCCGTATGCAGCCAGCCGCCGCGCAGCGTCTCCGCGGTCTTTTCGGGCCGTCCCCAATAGCCTTTCATAAAGCCGCCGCGGAGGCAGATCTCGCCGACCTGGCCAATCGAAACCTCGTGCCCATCAACATCAAAGATGCGCACTTCCTTGTCCGGGAGCGGCGGTCCGATCGCACCTAACCGCCGGTCCGGTTCGAGCTCTGGAAAACCGAGGCCGACGAAACCGCCGAGCTCGCTCTGTCCATAGCTCTCGACCAAAGGCAATTTGAGATCGTCGCGCCACGCCTTCTTCAACGCCGCCGGCACCGGACCGCCGCCCGACATGCCATAGCGCAAACGCCCCGGCGTGCGTCCGCGCTGGCGTGACTCGACTAATACTTCCGAAAGCAATGTCGGGTTGGCGGCGAACGCCGTCGCGCCGGTTGCGTCCATGGCATCCCACCCGGTTTGTTGCGTCCAGCGGCCCATTACACTGACCGTGATGACGCGATGCAGTGCCGGTAGCAAATTGGCGACTAGCTGATAGGAGCTTGACAGCGCGGTGGGACCGAAGCAGGAATCTTCCGGCGATAGTCGCAACCTTTCGGCAATGCAGCGCGTGGCACGCATCGTCGGTTCGTGCGCGAGACACGCGCCCTTGGGCCGTCCGGAAGTCCCTGAGGTGTAGGAGAGGTGGGCGATAGCGTCCTCGTCGCCCGGATCCGGCGGCGCTGCAAACTTGGCCGCCAGCAACTCGGGAAGGCTCTCGGCGTTTTCCTGCGGGCCATCCATGCAGACGAGCGTCTCAACGGATTGACTTTGCCGCGCCGCCCGCCGGACTGCGTCACCCATATCATGGGTGTAGATCACCAGGCGTGGGGTGTGGTCGTTGAAATAATATTCTAGCTCGTCGGCAAACCGGACATTCACCAGGGCGGCGATCGCGCCGATGCGCCAACAAGCAAAAAGCCCGATCAGATAGTCCATGCCGTTGTGGGCGAAAGTCGTGACCCGGTCGCCGGCGCGAATGCCAAGGTGATGCAGGGCGCCGGCAAAATGCTCGGTAGCCTCTACCGACTGCGCGTAGGTCAGCGTCTTGTTGCGGTCCACCCACCGAAACGCGATCTTGTCCGGCTCGCGCGCGGCTCCATCGGTCAACAAGTGATGCATCAGCACGACGTAATTTCCTTCTCCGTCAAGTTCTGGGATCAGCTGATCAGCGGTGCGGCAACACCTCTCGGCGAGGGTAAGTCCGTGCGAATTTGAAAACCTCGGTCATCGCACTGGGACGTAGGTTCTCATCTTGCCCGGATTGCAGATTCCCAGCGGATCGACCTCGCGTTTGAAGCCCATCAGGTCGGCGTCCGCACTCTTGTATCCGGCGCTGTCTTCGAGCATCCAAATATGAGGATCGGCAATAAAGACACCATGGCTTCGATAAATCGCCATGATTTCATTGAGCCGTTCGTCGGTGGTGTATTTTATCAGCGGCAGCCCTGAGCCGGTCACTTGACCCGCGTAGCGCGTAAACTCGAAATGCTGGATCACTTCATCGGGCGGGAACAAGGCGGCCATTTCCGCCACTTTCTCGATGAAGCCCGACGCGGGGTAGAGCGCCTGAAGGTAGGTCATGTCTCGATCGACATTGAGCGCGTGCAGGGTGGTGTGGTTCCAAGTGAGCTCGTAGAGCGGCCGCGCGCCCATCGCTTCATCGGTCGGCTGGCGGTAGGTAATGTTGCCCTTGTGCGCGCTGGCGAGCGACAGGAACGGTTCGATCGAATGATCGGCGATCATGGCAATAACCGCGGCGCAGCCTTTGGGGAAATAGCGATCCATGCCCGGAAAAAAGGTCGGGATCGGCCAATCGAGCGGTGTCACCAGCTTTTTCACCACGCCGTCGGCAAGCGCGACCTCGTGGCCAAATCGAACGGCGGCCATGAAGTCGTCGAAAGCGACAATCAAATCGATCCAGGTGAACGCCGGCGCCAGCGGCATTTCCAACGCAGTGATGATGCCAGTCGTGCCCCAGCCGTGGCAGATTTTGAGTGCGGCATCGCCTTTCAATTCGAACGCGCGCGGGCTCTCCTCAACACTGATGACGCGCGCCCCCATGATGTTGCCGAGCTCGCGCAAGCCGCCGTACGTCACTGATCCGATGCCGCCCGAACCACCTGCGGCGAAGCCGCCGATCGACGCCATGCGCTTGGTCGACGGATGCATCCGCAGCTCAAAGCCCTGCTTTCGTGTCTCTGCGTCGATGAGATGCATTTTGCGTCCCGCGCCAACGCGCAGCAGCGCACCGTTCTGCCACTCGATGGCGCTGAGCACGCTCATGTCGAGTATCAGACCGCCTTGGACCGGCACGCATTGGCCGTAATTGCCGGTGCCGCCGCCGCGGATGGTGATCGGCACGCGGTGACGGGCCGCCGCACTGGCGACGCGCATGACGTCAGCTTCGTCGCGCGGAACGGCCACCAGGTCCGCGACTTTGTCCCGCAGCTGGCGCTTGAGCACCGGGCTGAACCAGAAGAAGTCGCGCGACTTCCGGTGAACGATCTTCGGATCGGTTTCGATCGGCACATCGCCGAGCGCGGCGACCAAAGCAGCCAAATCGTAGCCGCGGTCAGGGACTTTCGTCGGCGCGTTCATTATTGGTGTCTCCGGCTGTCCGGGCGCCGCAGCTGCGCAAATCGCAGCGGCGCCTGATCACCTGCCTCGGCGGGGCCGAGGCGCTATTCTGCCTTCGGCGAGCCGGGCGGCCAAGGCGCATCTTTTGATCGGCGCGTCCGTTCCGTCGCCGCCTACGAAGCGCGCTTGGCGACGTCCTGCATCTTCTGCATTTTCATGAGCAGGTGCTCACCCGAAGTGGTCGGCGCGTATTTCGCGCGGCCGTTGTCAAGACACGTCGGCAGGCATTCAATCAGCGCATCGTAGTTCGGCTGATGGAAGAAGATCAGCGACTGCCGGCGGCTGCTCATGGATTTGTCGCGAGGCGGATTGACGACGCGATGCATGGTCGAGACCCAGCGGTCATTGGTCCATTGCGCCATCAGGTCACCGAGGTTGACGACAAGCGTACCGGGCACGATCAGCACCGGACGCCATTGCCCTTGCGCATCGAGCACTTCCAGGCCGCCCGGCTTGTCCTCGGCCTTGATGATCGTCATCGAGCCGTAGTCGGTGTGGGCGCCGGCGCGAAGCTGCCCGTCCGGCAGCTCGTGCGGCTGGTCCGGATAATTGCTGACGACGAAATTGGTCATGTGCTTGTCGACTTTGTCGTCGAACCAGGTCTCATTCAGATCGAGAGCGAGCGCGAACAAACGCATGAGGTTGGTCGCGAGATTGTCCATCGCGTGGTAATATTCGGTCCAGGCTTCACGGAGTCCCGGAATACCTTGCGGCCAGATGTTGGGCGCAAAGATACGCTTGCCTAAAGGCGAAGTGTAATAAGGATCGTCTGGGTCGATGGTCACCCGGTTGATGGAAAAAAGCTCTCGATAGTCGGGCGCTGCGGCACGATCGTCGCGGCTATAGGCGACCGCGTTGGTCTCGACGGCGTAGTAGCCGCGATAGATATTCGGATCGGGCGTGCCAAAGCGCTTTTTCACTTCCAACGGCAGATCAAAAAAAGCGCGCCCGGTCGCCTCAGTACGATGAATCAGCTCGTCGGGAACGCCGTGACCGGTGATGAGGAGGAAGCCGATGGTGCGGCAAGCCTCGCCGATCTCTTGCGCGATGCGCTGCTTGTCGCTAGCGGAGCCGCCAAAGTAGCCACTGATATCGATAACCGGAACCGTGCCGCTGGTCCTCGCCGCAGCTTCCGAAACGAGCGTCATCGCTATTTCCCCACCTTCTGGTTGACGAACTGCAGCGTGTAGGAAGATTTATAGTCAAGCGACGGCGAATAGACTCCGGCCTTGACCATGGAGTCGAAGAATTCCTTCCAACGCTCGTCGGTCATCGAGCCAATGCCCAAGGTCATGGCGCTGCCGGATTCGAGGAGGCCTGAACCGTTCATAGCCTCGACAGCCTCGGCCGCCGCCTTGTCGGTGTAGTCGGGATTGTCTTTCTTGATCAGCGCCACCGCTTTGTCGTGCGGGCCGTGCATGAAGGTCGCATAGCCCTTGATCGAGGCTTCGACAAAGCGCCTCACCAGATCGGGGTGCTCCATCACCATCTTTTTCGAGCACATCAGTAGCTCGGAGTACGAAGCATAGCCGTAGTCGGCGAGCAAAAAGACATCCGGCGTAACGCCGGCCTCCTTGACACGAAACGGCTCGTTGGTGAGGTAGCCTTGTTGAATGAGCGCCTTATCGACCAAAAACGGCGCGACACTGAAGCTGTAGGGGCGGATCTGATCGTCGGTGAAGCCGAAAGCGACTTTAAGGAACTTCCAATAAGTATCGACCGCATCGGTCGAGATCGCGACTGGTCGGCCTTTGATGTCGGCCAGTGTTTTGAGCCCGAGTTCCTTGTGCGCCATCAGAATTTGCGGATCCTTTTGGAACATCGAGGCGACGGCAACGAACGGGATGTTCTCCTTCACCATGTTGACGGGGATGAAGGAGTTGGAAATCATCGCGAAGTCGAGCGCGCCGGCGATCAAGAGTTGCGCGGTGTTGACTTGCGGACCGCCCATTTTGATCGTCACGTCGAGGCCGGCAGCGTCGTAATAGCCTTCCGCCTTGGCCTGATAGTAGCCCCCGTGTTCGGCCTGGGCGAGCCAGTTCGTGCCCAGCACGATCTTGTCATTGGCTTGCGCGCCAACGGCGAAGCTTGCAGCTGCAAGAGCCAAGGTCCCGGCGATGAACTTATTCGATGCACGCATGCTCTTTCCCCTCGCTAAGGTCATTGAAGAAGTGCAAAAAACATGCCGATTCCGTCGGCAAAAATGCCGTTCGGCGGCTGGTAAAGCGGCACGCCGGGCCTGCCGGTGAGCGACGCTCCGTTCAAGTTGTGGAAACGGGGTCAGATGTCGCGCAGTGCGGCGAGCGGATATGCGTCGATCTCGCGCAACAACTCCACGATGCGAGAAGCGACATGCTCCACGATCTTGTGGCCGCGTGCGGCATCGGCATCGAGTGCGTTGCCGCATGCGCCAGAAGCATGCAGGTCCTGGGTCTGCCAGCCGAAGCCGACCCCGCGACCCTCGGGCCGCAAATATTTATAATCCTTGGCAATCGCGACTGAAGCGGGAACGAAATCGCGCCTTTCTTCGTCGCGGACTAGTTCCGGGCGCAAATGCAGCATCACTGATGTCTCGCTGGAGCCCGCGTGGATGCCGTGCTCCGCTTCGGCGGCTGGAAAAAGGCCCTCCGGCATGCCGACGGCCCAGTAACTTAGGGCGACCACGAACATCTTAAGCCTTACCCGTAGGTCGCGTGCGACAATGTCCATAATCTGCGGTTGTCCACCGTGGCCGTTGAGCAGCACGAGTTTGCGGACGCCGGCCCGCGCGACGCTTTCGCCGATCTCGGTCCACAATCGGATGAGCGTTTCCGCCGACAACGTCAGTGTGCCCGGAAACGCGATATGCTCGTTCGACTTTCCCACCGCCATCAATGGCAGGAATGTCACCGGCAGATCGTCCGGCACGAGCGCAACAAGGCGAGCGACGATGCCGCTGACGATCGTGGCGTCGACACTGACCGGCAGGTGCGGCCCGTGTTGCTCGATGGCCGCGACAGGCAGCACGGCAATGACGCGTTCGCGCTCGATGGTGGCAAAATCAGCCGTCGTCATGTCTTGCCAAAGTTTGCGGGGGAAGCGGGGCATTCCTGGATCCTCTATGCCGAACGAGAGCTGCCTTTGCCGATGATCGTGGTCCTGAGCATCAACGATGCCAAAACAGTGTTGGAGCGCCCGCCGGCCGCGCAGCAGTTGAGCCAGGACTCCAATGCAATCTGCAGCGAAGGACAGCTCAAGAATTCATCAAACGCTGCTGAAATTGCAGGCTATTGCCAGCGGCATACAAGAGAAAGCATTGCCGGTCGATTTGAGCCCGCTGGTACGAGATTTGCTGTTTGGAGTCAGCGTCTCGTGGCGGACAAATAATGGAAAAAGCTTTTGCCTCAACCGATTGGAGTGATTCCTTTCGGAGCCGCTTCCGGCATCAGCCTGATCCCAACTGGTCAGTCCACTCCGCCACAATGCACAGATTCCCGCCACGGGTCAGGTGATGGCGAATACCGCTTCGGTGCTCGCGCAGAAGGCCGCCGCCAGCGAAGCGGGTGAGATCAAACGACCGCTTATCCGCATCGACGGCGTCAGCAAGACGTATCAGAACGGCACCGTGGCGCTCGCCGACGTCAAGCTCGACGTCCGCAGCGGCGAGTTCTTGAGCCTTTTAGGCCCGTCCGGCTGCGGCAAATCCACCTTGTTGCGGATGATCGCGGGCCTCGGTGCAGCGTCGTCCGGCGTCATCGACTGGACGCAGGCGCGTTACGACGTCAGCGGCGAACCGCAGCGCAGCCTGGGTTTCGTGTTTCAAGAGCCGACCTTGATGCCCTGGGCGACGGTGTTCGACAATGTTTATTTGCCGCTGAAGATTGCCGGCGTCAGCCGCCGCGACGCCGCCGAGCGGATCGCCGAGGTCGTCGCC
Organism: uncultured Alphaproteobacteria bacterium; assembly: GCA_963806465.1. GTDB lineage: Bacteria > Pseudomonadota > Alphaproteobacteria > Rhizobiales > Xanthobacteraceae > BOG-931. The sequence continues at coordinate 19,354 of CAWDZD010000033.1, forward strand.
ATGGTCGGACTCGAGAAATTCGCCCAACATTATCCGCGCGAATTGTCGGGCGGCATGAAAATGAGAGTTTCGATCGCGCGTGCGCTGGCGGTAAAGCCGCGCGTATTACTGATGGACGAGCCATTCGCCGCGTTGGATGAAATTACCCGTTTCAAGCTCAACAACGATTTGCTCGCCTTGTGGCAACAGCAAAGATGGACGGTGATCTTTGTTACGCACAGCGTTTATGAGTCGGTCTATCTGTCGAACCGCATCGCGGTCATGAACGCTCGGCCAGGCCGGATCATGACCGAGATCACGATTGACGCGCCTTATCCGCGCGACAATTCCTTTCGAACCTCACCCGTCTACAATGAATTCTGCCGCGAGACCTCGGCCGAGCTGAAACGGACGATGGTGGAGCCCGGAAAGTAGTGATGGAAACCGAACAGACCAGCGGGGCGCCGGTAACCGGCCAGGCGACGTCGCGCGTCGCGCGCATTGTTGTGCCGGTCATCATCGGCATCATCTTCCTCGGCGTCTGGGAGTTTCTCGTCCACTGGCTCGAGGTGCCAAAATTCGTGTTGCCACCGCCTTCGAAGATCCTCGACGCGCTGCTGACTGATTACGCCACATTGGGCGCGTCGATGTGGAAAACTCTGCAAATTACCATCGCGGCGTTCTTTGTCGCCCTGGTGCTCGGCGTCACCGGCGCGATTCTGTTCACACAATCGCGTCTGTTCGAAATCAGCTTGTTCCCGTATGCCGTCGTGCTGCAGGTGACGCCGATCGTGTCGATTGCGCCCTTCATTCTGATCTGGGTCGGGCTCGATCATACCGAGCGCGCCCTGTTGATCCTTGCCACGATCGTGGCGTTTTTTCCGATCCTGTCCAACACCACGCTCGGCATGAAGAGCGTCGACCACAATCTACTGAATCTGTTCGATCTTTATCACGCCTCGCGGTGGCAGCGGCTGCGTTACCTCCAGCTGCCGAGCGCCATGCCATACCTGCTTGGCGGCATGAAAATCTCCGGCGGACTGGCGCTGATCGGGACGGTCGTGGCCGAGTTTGTTGCAGGCTCGGGAACGGGTACCGGGCTTGCCTGGCGCATTATTGAATCATCTAACCGGCTCAACATTCCCCGCATGTTCGCGGCGCTGCTTCTTTTGTCGGCGCTCGGCGTTATTATCTTTTTCGGCTTGTCCGCCGTGGAGACACTGCTGTTGCGCAAGTGGCACGAAAGCGCGGTCGGCCGGGAGAACTAGCGCATGGCCGCGCCATTGCCGGAAACCGCCTCGATGCGGACACGCGACGGCGTGCGGCTCGATGCCGACGTCTATCGGCCTAAGAGTACGGGCTCATTTCCGGTTCTGCTGATGCGGCAGCCATACGGGCGGCAAATTGCGTCCACCATCTGTTATGCCCATCCCACCTGGTACGCAGCTCAGGGCTATACCGTTGTCATCCAAGACGTGCGGGGCCGTGGCACCTCCGAAGGCGCGTTCCGCTTGTTTGCCGACGATGTCGCCGATGGCGAGGACACCATCGCTTGGGCCTCTTCGTTGCCGGGCTCGTCGGGCGCGGTCGGCATGTACGGTTTTTCCTATCAAGGCACCAACCAACTGCTTGCGGCGTCATCCGGCGCGGCCGCCCTCAAAGCGCTCGCGCCGGCGATGATCGGCTGGGATATCGGCGCCGACTGGGCCTACGAAAATGACGCCTTTTGCCTTGCTGCCGGGCTCGGTTGGGCAACTCAGATCGGCGCGGAGACCGCGCGGCTCGCCGGCGACCGCGAAGCGTTCGATGTTCTTTTTCGCTTTTCTCGCGGCATGTCTTTTCATTCGCCGGTCGCCGCGCGGCCCGATTTTCTCGCTCGCTTCGGTCATCACACCCATTACGAAGCTTGGCTCAATAATCGCCCGGGCAGCAGCTACTGGCAGGACATATCGCCGGCTTTTCGCGCGCGATCCGTGAGCTTGCCGATGTTGTTCATTGGCGGGTGGTACGATTCGCATTTACCCGGCACCATTGCCGCTTTCAAGCATTTCGCCGCCAAGGCGCCCAAGCGGACACGACTTACGATCGGTCCTTGGACGCATTTTCCGTGGACTCGCAGGGTTGGCGGCCATGATTTCGGACCAAATGCGACTAGCGACATCGATCAACTGCAAGTCCGCTGGTTCGACCATTGGCTCAAAGGCGAGGACACCGGGCTTCTATCAGAACCTGCGGTCCGACTGTTTGATATGGGAGAGAACGCGTGGCGGCGCTCGGCATCGTGGCCCGCCAACCAAGCGACCCACTTCTTTCTGCACGGAAGTGGTCGCGCGTCGATCGATGACAGCGATGGCAAGCTCGGCTTTGAGCCGCCCTCGCGAGAGGGAACAGACTTCGTCGTTCATGACCCTTGGCGGCCGGTTGCCGCGGTTGGCGGCGCCTATGGCACGCCGTCAGGCCCGGCCGATCGGTCCGTGGTTGATGGCCGCCCGGACGTGCTCACCTTCACCACCGAACCGGCTGTCGAACCGATCACGATCGCGGGCGACGTTGCCGCGGAATTGTGGCTCTGCGCCGACGCACCAAGCTTTGACGTCAGTTGCGTGCTCTCACGCGTGGCACCGCAAGGCGAAGCGTTGCCGCTTGCCCAGGGCTATCGCCTCGTCAAACCGGGGACCAACTTGAACCAGCCGGTCGAAATTCCGCTACGCGCCACATGCGCAACCATCAAGCCCGGTGAGCGCCTACGGCTCTCTGTTGCGGGCGCGTGTTTCCCTGCCTACCCGGTCAATCCCGGTACCGGACAGAATCCCACGGCGGCGTCGGCTGCCCAGGCGCGTATCGTCACACTCGGCGTGCGGCACGGCGGAAACTGCGGTTCGCGATTGCGGGTCGGCATCTGTCACGCAGCAAAAGTGGACGTCTGAGCGTCTGCGATGACGACAGTCTCGATCTTTCCAACCGCCGACTCTTTTCCACGCGATGGCTATCGTCTCATCAATGCGACCATCCCGTCGTGTCTTCTTGATGCAAAGCATGGTGGCGACTCCGGATCGGATGCGCTTGTCGCGGCCTCGCTGACAATTGTCGGCGGAAAAATCCGCCAAATAAACACCGGCATGCGCGCCGACTTGACCGTGGCCGATGATCTACCAGAGATCGACCTTGATGGCGGGATGATGTGGCCGCTCTGCGTTGATCTGCACACGCATTTGGATAAGGGCCAGATCTGGTCTCGCGCGCCGAATTCCAGCGGCAATTGGCGAGATGCGCTTACCATTGTCGCTAAAGACCGCGAGGCCAACTGGACTGCGGACGACGTCGCCGCGCGCATGGACTTTGCGCTGCGTTGTGCGTTTGCCTACGGCACCGGAGCCGTGCGTACGCACATAGACTCGTTCGGCCCGCAGGCGACCATCAGCTGGCCGGTGCTGGCCAAGATGCGGGATCGCTGGGCCGGGCGCGTCGCGCTGCAAGGCGTTTCCCTAGCGATGCTCGACAATTATCTGGGCGAGGAGGGCGAGCGTCTTGCTGATCTCGTTGCCGACCACGGCGGCATTCTGGGCGCGGTCGTTATCGACGATCCCGACCCTAGTCGCGCGCTCGAACGCGTTTTCACGTTGGCGCGGGATCGTGATCTAGATCTTGATTTCCACGCCGACGAGACGGACAACCCAAACTCCAACGGTCTGGCAGCGATCGCCGAGACTACAATTCGGGTTGGCTGGCAAGGCCGGGTGACCGCCGGCCATTGCTGCAGCTTGGCGTGCCGCCCGGAGAGGGATGCAGAGCACACCATTGATCGCGTGGCGGCCGCGGGCGTGGCAGTCGTCTCGCTTCCCATGTGCAATATGTACTTGCAGGATCGTCAGGCAGCCGCGCGCACCCCGCATTGGCGCGGTGTCACATTGCTGAAGGAGCTTGCGGCGGCAGGCGTGCCAGTGGCGCTCGCCAGCGACAATATCCGCGATCCGTTCTACGCTTACGGGGACCTTGATCCGATCGAGGTTTTTGCCCAGGCGGTCCGCATCGCCCAGCTTGATAGTCCGCTTGGCGGGTGGGCGCGGGCAGTCACCGCCACGCCTGCCACCGTCATGAGGACCGCCATCGGCAGCGCGCTGGCGCACGGCCGAGACGCAGACTTCATACTTTTTCGCGCGCGGTCCTGGTCCGAGCTGCTGTCGCGGCCACGCGGCGCACGCTTGGTTGTGCGCGGTGGCCGCCCGGTGACGGATGTGCCGCCCGATTATCGCGAGCTGGATACGCTCCGCCGATGACGCACGCAGCTGCGGGACAAGTCCATGGCACAAAGCGGACGTCAGTAGCGAGGAACGTTAGGCCCGCCGCCAGGGCAGGATTTTCAACGCCATCTCGAACAATCGAAACGACGCCTGGGAGCACGCCGCGCTGGCTCTGGTGATGCTGCCGGTCGGCTTCTCCACTACGGCGCGGCGGCATTCAGGAAAAACGTTTCCATCATTCCCTTGCCTTTGATGTCGATCAGGCCGCGAGGCTCGAGCTTGAAACGGTCACCCAGCAGGGCGCGTGTCACCGACGAAACTTGGATGCGGCCCGGCACCGAGTGGGATTCCATGCGGCTCGCGGTATTCACCGTGTCGCCCCAGACGTCATAGACAAACTTGTGCGTGCCGATCACGCCGGCGGTAATCGGACCGCTATGGATGCCGATGCGCGCCTTAAGCTTTAGGCCGGTGGTGTCGGCAATGGCCGACACCAACTCGAGCATGCGCGGCGCCAGCGTGGCAATGCGTTCGGCGTGGTCGGCTTGCACGTCCGGAATGCCGGCGGCGACCATATAGGCGTCGCCGATGGTCTTGATCTTCTCCACGCCGTGGTCGGCGGCGAGGCGGTCGAATTCGGAAAAAATTTTGCTGAGAAAGTCGACGGTGCGGCCGGCCGTCAAATCCGCGCTGAGCGTGGTGAAACCGACCAGGTCGCAAAACAGGATCGTCGCCTCGCTGATGCTGTCGGCGATCACCATTTCGCCGTTGCGCATGCGGTCGACAATACTGCGCGGCAAAATGTTGAGGAGCAAAGTCTCCGAGCGCGCTTTCTCCTGCTGCAGATCGGCGACAAATTGCTTTTCCCGATCGCGCAGCCATTTCTTTTCCAGCGACGCGCCGATACGCGCCCGCAGCAATATTGGATTGAACGGCTTGGTCAGGTAATCCTCGGCGCCGGCTTCGATGCAGCGCACCACGCTGTCGAGTTCGTCGAGCGCCGAGATGACGATAACCGGGATGTCGCCGCTATGCTGCGCCGCCTTGAGCCGGCGCAGCACCTCGAACCCGCTCATTTCCGGCATGATCAGATCGAGGAGAACGAGGTCGAACGTCTCACTGCCGACCAGCTCGAGTGCCGCGGCGCCGTTGGCGGCGGTCACGACCTGATGTCCTTCGCGCACCAGGCGGCGCTCGAGCACGTCGCGATTGGAGGCATTGTCGTCGACGACGAGGATGCGGCTCGACTGTGCGGATTCGCTGGCGCCGCCCGCCGCCAGCGGCTCCACGGCGCGCAGAACGTCGGCTACGAGATCGAGCTTGAAGGTCCGGCTGCCATCGACCTGCGATGCGCCTTCCTCCCGTCCCGCCAAGGCGGCCATGGCGTCGATCTGGCCGAGCAGTTGGTCGGCGGACTCCTTGAGCTTGATCAGGTCCAGGCGCAGCGGCTGGCCATGATCCGCGTCCATATCCTCTATCAGGAGCTCGCTATAGCCTTTGATTGCATTCAGCGGGTTGCGCAGGTCGTGACGCAAGCGGCGATGAAACGCTTCCGGCGTTTCGCTGGTCTGCCGGTCGGCGGATGAAATCCTGGATGAGGCTTTTGACGAACGCATTAAGCTGTACGCTGGCGCTGCGCATGCGATTGAGGTCGGCCAGCATGCTTTCGGGCTGGGCGGTGCGCGCGTCCTCGATGATCATGTCGAGGAAGTCGGTCACGGCGATCGCCGGCGCCTGCACTTCCTGCCGCAGGAACGCGGTCAGGGCCCGGGTCAGGCGTTCGTCTGCGACATTCTCTGACAAGGGCGCTCCGTGCCGCGTTGACACACTCCGCTCGTCCCCGCGAAGGCGGGGACCCACCAAAAATCACATGAACAGTGCAATCCGCTCTGGATGCTCTTTCTAAGCCATTTGCAGGCACTTGTCGAAGTCCAACCTGCCGGGAGCTCCTCAAGAGCCGCTACGTGAACAACTTTCCTCCAGATTGTCCAACCCTAGCGGCGTTGTGATCGATGTCTCACCCCGCCGAGCTCCATCTCGCCCAAATCAGGGTCATCGTCGAGCGGGACTGTCTCCGCCGCGCACAAGTTCGACATCGAAACGACCGCGATCCGCCGCCGCGCCGCGCGCTAAGTATGGACAATGGCCCCGGCAGTGAGTTAGACTGATTCAGTGATGGGTGGTTCAATCAGATGAGGTCATCAACAAGTAGTTTCCCGGCAAGATAACGGTGGAAGTGGCCCCCTCGATGGAAGAGGTCGTTGTCCAGCGACGGCGATCCTCGACCCGCCGGCCCGGGCCCCCAACCTCAAGGGGATGCCGGCCGAGCCACAAGGTTGCCGAGTTCGAGCGCAGCAGCGCCAGCCGGGGCCTTTTTTATTTTGAGGTTCGGTTCGGCCCATCCTGAAGGAGGGCCGCGATGGCCAGGAACCAGAAAAGCGAAACCCCGAGCGGTGAACCTCCGCCCGGGGCAATTAGTGATCATGATGAGGTCAAGCATCAAGACACTACGACTATTTCTTCTAGCTTAGCCCGGAGGATGCTGACGTTCCAGAGCAACATTGATCGCTCACTTTGAAGAGCGGCTGGCCCAAGGCGTTTTGCTGCCACGGCCAGAACCGCCGACCGCTGGAACTAAAAGTCCACCTCAAACTCATAGCTGCCCTCGCCGGCGTTGCCACCGTCGACCGGGTCACGCGGCGGTGCGCGGTCTACGTCAACAACCAGTTCTATTTGGCGGCCTGCGCGGCCGGCGCCGAGCGCTTCGACCTCGACGGCAAACCCGCGGCACGGTGACCGAGGATCAGGCCAAGCACGCCGCGTTGATGCTGAAGATACCCGGGCCTGGACGCCGAAGTCGAAGTCCGAGCGCGAAACGCGCGCTTCGGCCCACCCGGCATCTTTAGCGTCCCGCGCGACGATGCTTGCGATCCAGACGGCGAGTCGACCAAGCGACTGCTCCACGCTGCCAACGCCGGCAAGGCTCTGTCTAGAAGGGCGCGCCGTGGTGGGAACGCTCTACGCGCGCCCGCGGGCTTCAGCCGATTTAGATTGGTCACCGCAGCAGCTTGCGGCGATGAACATGATATTGAATTGGATGAGACGCCCCAGCCGTCCGGTTTTCTACCTGACCGGTTACGCCGGCACCGGCAAATCAACTTTGGCCAGCTACCCTCGACGAGCTAATCGGCGGCGGCGTCATCTATGCCGCCTATACCGGCAAGGCCGCCGCGGTATTGCGGCACAAGGGGCGTGCCAACGCCACCACCAATGAAGCTCACTCATACCACCCAAAGATCGAAACCGAGTACGAAACGCCGCCCTCCCATTCGCCCTCGGACTGCCGAGGAAGGTGCCGCCCATCTTTTCCGTGGCTGTTTTCTCGGTCCTCGCGTCGACGCGGCGAGCGGGCTCGCCGAGGCCAAGCTAGTGATCATCGACGAGGCCAGCATGGTCGGGACGCGGATGGCGCAGCATTTGCTTTCGTTCGGCATGCCAATCCTCGCACTCGGCGACGAGGCTGGAGACTGCCGCCGATGGCCTGGCGACGGAGGCTTCTACGCCGACCGCGAGCCGGATTTTCAGCTCGGCCGAAATTCACCGCCAGGCGGCCGGCTGGGCGAGCATTGAATTGGCGGCCGAAGTGGGGAGACGGCCATTGACCTATGGCAGCTACGGCGACAGCGGGGTCCTCGACGCGGCGCCGTGGCTGTGAAGAACCTGAACTCCGACCAGGTGATTTGCGCGGCACGCACCGCAAGCGGCGGCGCCTCAACAAGCGCATTCGCCAGCTGCTCGGCCACGGCGGCCCGCTGCCGAATGCCGGCAAGAAAATACTTTGCTCCAAAGAACGACCACAAGATCGGACTGCTCAACGGCACGCTGTGGACGGTGAAGCAGGCGACCCCAGACGGCGCGTCGCGTCAGTTGAAGTCGGGAATAATCTCGGGGCAGCCGGCAACTGTCGTCGCGCAAGACCGAGGGATCGCCGCCAATTTAACCAGAAGCGACAGACTTGCCGATGAACCCGTTCACCTTTGGCTACGCGCTGACTGTGCGTGAGGCGGGACCACGAGTGGGGCTCGGTATTTGTCGACGATCAAAGCCTTGTGTTCCGCGCCGACCGCTGGCGGCGGTGGCTCTACACGGCGATTACTGCGCGCCGCGGTGCGCGTCCGGGTGCTGTCATGAGTGCCATCGAAGAACTCTCATTTCGCAACCACGAAAGCGTTCGCGCTTCAGGACACGCTCGATGCCATACCCGGGTGCTCAAGGGCCGGGTGGTCAACGGCGATAAGGTGATCATCGGCGCCACGACGCTGACGTTCTCCGATCCGTCGCGACCGGAAGCGTTCTGGGTATACGGATGCCCGGGCAACCCGTGGCTGGTCAAGAAGCAAATCCTCAAGAAGCTCGGCCTGCCGGAGATGTCGAGGGAGGAAGGTTGGATGCGAACCGAGGACGCGGTGGGACTTCTCGAAGACACCAAGCCGGCCGACGGCACGCTGGTCGAGAAATATCTGAGGGGACGCGCCATCACCGTGCCGCTGCGGCCCCGGCGACAGGTTCGTCCTCGGCTGTGGCATCACGAAAGCAGAGCAAGCATAAGGGCGATGGTCGCCGTGGTCACTGATCACAGAGGGGCGTTCACTTGGCATTCACCAGACCCGGCTGAGCTGGGCCGGCGGTAAGGCAACTATCACGACCGTGGGGGGACGCGCGGCGTCATCGGCGGCTCTGCGATCAGGCTGTCGCCGGTCAGCGAGGAGCTGTGGATCGGCGAGGGCATAGAGACCTGCATGTCGGCGATGGTCGCCGGCAAGGCCGCATGGTCGGCGATGAATTGTTATCAACCTCGGCAAGCTGGTGCTGCCGAAGGAGGTGACCGGTCGGCCGCAGGTCCTGGTCGACGGCGATGAGGCCGGAGAACTGGGGCGCCGCGGCCGCCTATTCGCGATGGATAAAGTGAGCGCTGGGTGGCGTTCGAAGCAGCAGCCCGGAAGAAGACCTCAACGACCTCTTAATGATGGGACATGCATCATGACCGACGATAAAGTCATTGACATCAAAGCGGGTTTAACCGGCAGCAATGATGATGAAAAGAAACGCCGGGCAGAAACAGATCGCCGAGAATGTAACCATCGGCGACGACGTCACCGAACCGATCTTCCCGGCTGTGCTGACCTTGCCCGGATGCTCGACAGATCAGTGTTCATCGGCGAGTACAGCGCCATGGTCGATCGCGCCACTGGCAAAATCCGCAAGAAAGAAAACGCTACTGCCGAGTATGCGGCGTCGCATCACGGTGGGATGAAAACAACAGGACCAAAAAAGGGGTACGGCTTTGCGGTTCTGGATCGCTCGACCCCGGCGCGATGACCGTAGACGTCCTGGCCTGGGTACCGGGCGAGCCGCAAATCTGCCAATCGCCGGAGACGACGGAGAAGGCCTTCAACACCTGGCGCGGCATGATCACCATGATGGATGTGCCGGCAGATTGGCAGGAGCGAGCTAAGCCGTTCCTAGAGGACGTCGCGTACCTGGTGCCGATCGAGGCGGAGCGCATCCGCTTCCTCCAGTGGCTAGCGCACATAGTCCAGCGACCGGAAATATTGCCCCACACCGCGTACCTGATGATCGCGCAAAACCGGCATCGGCAGGAACCTCTTGGCGTCGATGCTTGTCAGGGCGCTTCGAGGCCATGTCGCAGCTGGCGTCTCTTTGCCGGAGTGTTTGACGGCGGCTCTACCGGCCGACTGTCGCAGAAACTCCGAGCCATCGTCGACGAGGCTCGCGAAGGTAGCGGCGAAAAAAGATACGTGCGCGCGGAGAAACCCAAGCAGCTCATCACCCAGGAACCCGGCACATCAACTTAAGTAGGGCTTCAGAGCATCGAGAAAAACTGCTGCCGCTGGCTGGAATTCTCTAACTACTTAGATGCGATCCCATTCGACGCCTTCGACCGGAGGGTGATCGTCATCGCCAATCCGACAGTGAGACAGAAACCGGAATACTACGAGCGACTATATGGCCTGCTCGACGATGCCGATTCAGTCGCGTCGATTAGGCACCTTTTGAGACGATAGATATCGGCGGCTTCAAGCCGGGCGAGTTGGCACCAATGACGAAGCTAAGCAGAATGCGCTTCGCGCTATGAGGAGCGAGACCGAGCGCGTCGTCGACGAGTTCAAGGAAGACTGTAAGACCGAATTAACGTGGAGGTCCTCAATCAAAATTTCGTGCGCTTCAACATCTGGATGAAGTGAACGAAAATCACCTAACACACGCCATCTCAAGGTCGGGCATGATCAACACTGACACACCACTTCCGGGTGGGTGACGCGAAGGAAACCGTCGTGGGCGTAGAGAAGGGAGATTGGACGCCGGAAAGCGTGGCCGCCACTACAACCGAGGTATTGGTCAAAATCGTCAAGCCGGAGCCGCCGGCAGCGGCAGAGGCACCCTGGGCTGAGGAGAGTTCCCTACGAAACCTAAAGTTCCATCTGGCCACCCAGGTCACCCAGAACACCCGTTTCCTGGTCTCTAAATAAAAAATAATTGATTGAGCTCATTCCCAGAACGGGTGACCTCGGTGACCTGGGTGTCCAGGCCATACTGAAAACCCTCATAAAATACTGATGCACTTATAGCCCCATTGCTTTTCCTGGCCTGCCACCCCCGGCCAGGACCGCCACTGGCCCGACCTGCGAGGCAGGTGAGCTAGGGCAGGTCCCCCTCTGTTTTGGTTGCTCTCCTTGACCGTTTCTACACGACGGTCGCGACCGAGAATCACGACGGGTTATCCTCTACGCGCGAGAAAAAATCCGAGGCTCGAGACCGTCGATCCAAGCCCTCAATGCCCACGATCTGAGGCCCTGCAATCCGCAATCCGTAGAGCGCGCGAAACCCCCTGCTGGATACCGAAATCTAGAGCTGAAATGCAGGTTTAAATGGGCCGAAGTGCTGGCCGAGACCCAGGATGCTCCTAAAATTTGAGGCGCTAGAAAACCGGGGATTATCTTCCGTTAAGACAGCTGCACTAACTAGTTAAAAAGATTAAAGAATTTAGAGCGGCATACTAGCCCTAGTTATGCTGAATACATATGAATTATTGCATCGGCCAAACCCGCGGTCGGAAGTGTCGATGATAGTAAGGGTTTCTGGCGGGTCGTTTCCGTCGGGGTTTCTTGCTTGTCGGCCCGGAATAACCCTCACGGGACAACCTGCTGGCCAATGTGCGCGGACTTGGATTGATTAAGAGCATGGGAGTCTTCCCCAGACAGCCTACAGCCAGCCCCAGGCCGGGACCAAGCCGAAGAGGAAGCATCGACGGGTAAAGCCCCAGCTATTGACGCGCGGGAGCCTTGGATCAGCGGTCCAACGCGGCTAAGCTGTTTGTCAATCTCACCTCCCGCGCATCCAGTCCGAGCTTGGGGGCAGCCTGATCAGCTTAGCACGGTAGAGTTGAGTTTGATCGAAGGCTTCGTGGGTTCAGTGGTATCATGAACGATCTGAATACTCGCTAGGCGTTGGGCCAAGAGATCGATCTTTCTGAGACTCACGCCACTGCAGTGTCGGCGATGGTCCGCGTTGCCGCGAAGATCGGACTGAGTAAAAGGAGCCGCATCGTTTCCGGACTAGTCGAGGCAGAAGTCGCGCCCGGAGCAGCGTCGCCGCTTCGCGATACGCATGTCGTTCCTGAGTCGGCATCGTGACCAAGACCACCATCCACGAGCAACTTCGCGTCGACACGGCGCGATGGCTCAGCATCGATCTCGAAGGCCATGAGCCCCGCTGAGGAAGTTAGATTGGAGAGAGCCGTTGTTCTGCGCCTCGAAATAGATGATCTGATGGCGGCGAAGGTGGCCAACGCTGGCCGTTGTAGCTTCGACGTCAGGGCGTACGCTGGCTGCTTCCAGAAAGTCTCGAACAACTGGTCCGCGGCGCCTGGGGTCAGCAGACCAACGATCAACACGACTTTGCCGACGCCAAGCAAGAACTTCTAACATTCTTCGAGGACCAGCACCCGAGGCCATAGCGAGGAGAGACGAGCGCACGAGGGCCGCGGCCCTGAGAGGCGAGCAAA